>NZ_JALIFP010000013.1 GCF_022867885.1 Lederbergia sp. NSJ-179
TCACCTGTCTTGGAATCAAAAGTTAAATTTTTTACATATTTGGCAGCACCGACCGATGTTGCCCTATTATATTTCGTAGGTTCTTTAATGAGATCTTTCGCCTTTTCCAGTGCAGGTGCGCGGTCTGCTCTTGCTTTTGCAGCGTACTTCTCACTATAAAAGACGACTTGCTTTTCATCCACTCTTTTTTTAATCTTTTTGCCATTTTTAGCGGTAACGGTAATTTCTCTCGGATAAAGCCTCGACTTAATCTTGAAATCCTTGTTTATGGAAATGTAATCATCCTGGTCAAGTACATATTTTTTGAATTTATCAGTAGCCCCACGAATTGAATAACTAAGGACATATCCGTTTTTGGCGGAAAGGGTATACCAGATGTTGTCACCTGTGGTCATTCCTTTATCCGCAACGATTATAACTTTACCAAGTGAAAATTTTCGTTGCACCTTACTGAGCATTGGGATGAGGGTTTGCTTATCGGGCATATTTCCTGGATAAAGTCCGTAAGTAATTGGAATGCCATCCGTATCCATAAATAGTCCCATCTGTACGATTGGATCGGGTCTGTGTTCTTTGGAGACCCCTTTTCTTCTTAATTCATCCTGTTTATCAATTTCAAAATAATAATTCGTCACATCATAGTAGACTAGACTTGTATTCCGGCCATTCTGTTCCTTTATCCGCTCATGAATCCATAGTTGAAGGGCGTCCTTATGCTTATTAAGGAACGGAAGACAGCGATAGATATCGTCTAATGAGAAATCTGTTTTCTCAAAAAATATCTCCTTGTTATCATAGGCTTTCTTTTTAGATGACGGATAAAGCAAACGTGCAAACACAAGCAGTTTCATGATGCTGTTGGCATCGTATTCATTTTTTGAATGGCGCTGCCTGTTTATCAGGAAGGTATGTATGCCAAGTTCGTGATAGATCTTGCTCAGTGCTGCATAACCCAAATTTTTACGGTTGATCGAATCTGTCAGAATGCGTTCTCCTTTGGGAATGCTGAAAGTCATCGGAGTTTGGTCGGTCTCCTGTTGTTCGTTCATTCTTTGGATCTTTTCTGTAAAAAAGGCAATGGGATCGTCATATTGTTTTTCTAGTTCATCTAGGTAGCCAAGGGATTCGATGGTCCGTGATTTGGGATATTTGCTGTTTTTATCCCGATAGCTTTGTACGATGGACAAATAGATCCGGCCTGTCTTCTTGTTTTTAACTTTTCTGAGATACATGAAGCATCCCTCACATGATCAAAATTATATATACATCTTTATTTTACCATATAAAGCTACATAAATCTACCAATATATGACAATAAAATATTTTAAAAATTCCCGGAATCATTAATGTTATCAAGGACTCCGGGAATTGAGTTGTGTGGTTGTACTGCAAAAGTAGCGAGAGGAAATAGAAGAGTTGAAAAAGAAGCTATAATTATTATATGGATCCCTAGACAAATGGCTGTCTTGGGATCTTTTACCGTAAGCGATTTAATATATACGATAGAGAAATAGTTGATGAAAGGAATCAAATAATGAAAAAATGAGGCGGAAAAATGAATTGACCACACTCTTTTGCCTGCGATCCCTATTTCTCTACTGCGCCCTGATTCTCATTCACGGATTGCCGCTCCAATAAACGAACCGAAATAAGCTGGGGTTGCGTCTTATTTCCGTCCAATAATTGGAGTAATTGCTTTGCCGCAACAGAACCCCACTCTTGTTTAGAATAGTTAATCGTTGTTAAAGGGGGTTGAAGGTATTTAGAAACCTCAATATTATCAAAACCAATGATGTGAATGTCTTTCCCTATTTTATAAGGAGTTTTTTTGAATCCTTGGTATAGGCCTACTGCCATATCATCATTAAAAGAGAATATCGCTATTGGTGTAGATTTTTGCTTGAATTCCTTTGCAACCTCTTCACCGAATGATTGCCCGAAGTTTCCTGAGTATATGGTATAGTCGATATGAGGATGTTCTTTTAATATTTCTAAAGCTGTTTGTAATCTTTGCTTTGAGTCAAAATTATTTTCAGGACCTGTTAAAAAGACGATGTCTTGATGTTTTTTTTCAATTAAATAGTTCAGGGCTAACTGTGTGCCTGTTCGATTATCAAGTAGGACATGTTCGATATTGGGATGATAAAGCTTTCGATCAAGTACAACGATTTTACTGCCAAGATCTGCATACCGAAGAATTTCCTTATCCGGAAAATTCCAGTCTAAGATAATCGCTCCATCAATGATCCCTTCTGGCAGAAAACGGTGGGATTCCTTTCCCGTACAAGCAATCAGGTCATAGCCTTTTTGATTAAATGTTTTTCTCATACCACGTAATAGGTCGCCAAAAAAAGGACCGCCATAATCAGGCATAAATGCGCCAATGATTTTTGAGGCTCGCTTTTTTAAAGTACGGGCGGCAGCATTGGGAACATAATTTAAGTCTTTGGCAATCTCAAGTATTTTTTTACTCGTTTTTTCTGTCACCTTTGGACTGCCATTTAGGGCATAGGAGACAGTTGAAATGGATACGCCTGCTTTTTTGGCAATATCTTTGATGCTTACCATGCCAGATCCCTCCAAGTCAGATCAATTCCTTAATCATACTGTATAATTTGTTGAAACATTTTACAAGGTGAATTTTCGAAACGTTTCTATTCCGAAATGGAAATATGTGTGGTAAAATGAACATGAAAGAGAATGGCATGAATTGAAAAGACTCACTCTGTAAATGATAGGGTTTTCGCGAATTGGAGGTGAAGAGACAGAGTGTTAAGTGAGCATTTATTCCAAAAGAAGATTACGGTTACAAAAGAGGTAAACTTGGCGTATATCCTCTCCCTCCCAGCGAGTTATAACGAAGAGGATCAAAAGGAATTTCCACTTGTTTTATTTTTACATGGGATGGGTGAAAGAGGAAATGATTTAGAGTTGGTCAAACGACATGGCCCACTTAAGTCGACTGAAAAGCAATCATTCCCATTTATTCTTCTTGCCCCACAATGTCCATTAGAACTAAGGTATTCGACATGGGAATTGTATTTGGATGATTTGATCGCCTTAATCGATCATATTTCTACTGTTTACCGGGTAGATGCACAAAGAATCTATGTCACTGGTTTGAGTATGGGAGGATATGGAACATGGGAATTAGCCAAAAAATATCCTGATCGTTTTGCTGCCGCCGTGCCGATATGCGGAGGCGGTTCTGTAGAAGGGATTGAACGTTTGAAGGATGTCCCCGTTTGGGCTTTTCATGGTGCAAAAGATGACGTAGTCCCATTAGAAGAAAGTGAAAAGATGGTCCATGCTCTTCAGGATGTTGGGGGAAATGCAAAACTAACTGTTTATCCGGATGCGACACATGATTCTTGGACAGAGACATATAATCATCCACATTTATATTCTTGGCTGTTAAAACAGCATAAATGATGAGTTACATCAAATACATACATAGAAAAGGGGAGTAGCTATGACCAAATTAAAGGTTGGGGTCGTTGGTTGTGGAAGTATTGCGAGATTTAGGCATCTACCTGAATATGCGATGAATGAGCATGTAGAGATTGTGGCAGTTTGCGACATTGTGAAAGAAAGAGCTAATGAGATGGCGGATAAATTTGGTGGTCAAGCTTTCACAAGTTATGAAGAGATGCTTCGTGAAGCTGAGTTAGATATTGTGTCTGTTTGCACGCCTAATTATCTACATGCGCCCATTAGTATTGCTGCATTAAAAGCAGGGAACCATGTTTTATGTGAAAAGCCGATGGCAACATCTGAGAAAGAAGCATTGGCGATGATTCAAGCTGCCGAAGCAGGCGGTAAAAAATTGATGATTGCTCATAATCAGCGATTCGTCGCTTCTCATGAAAAAGCAAGAGAACTCATTGCGAATGGAGAAGTGGGAAGAATCCATAGCTTCCGTACAGCTTTTGGACATCCCGGACCAGAAGGTTGGAGCATTGACGGGAAAGATAGCTGGTTTTTTAGAAAAGAAGAGGCCTTTATTGGTGCAATGGGAGATCTCGGTGTTCACAAGACAGATCTTATGCGCTTTTTACTAGGTGAAGAGTTTGTAGAAGTAGGCTCCTTTGTGGAATCGGGTGCAAAAGAAAATAGCACAGTCGATGATAATGCCGTCTGTATTTTAAAATCAGAAAGCGGGATTATCGGGACACTTGCTGCAAGCTGGGCTTATGGTAAAGAAGATAATGCTACGATTATTTATGGAGAAAAAGCGGTATTACGATTAGAGGATGATCCCGATCATTCCCTTATTGTTCATCATCGTGATGGGAAAACGGAAAACTTTGACCTTGGAAAAATTCAATCAAATGAAGATGGTGGACAAACAAGTACAAAGGTCATTGACCATTTTGTCGACAGTATTGTCCAGGATACAGAACCGCCGGTTACTGGTGTGGAAGGGATGAGGTCTTTAAAAGTAGTGATTGCAGCATTGGAATCCAGTATTCATAAGAAAATTGTAAAAATTACACAATAAAGGTTAAAATAGAGCTGTGTATGCAGTATTTAAATATAAGAAGGGATAGGTGAAGCAGGTATGAAACTTGGAGTGTTTACAGTACTATTTGCGGAAAAATCTTTTGAGGAAATGCTAGATCATGTGAAAGCATCCGGTCTAGACGCGGTGGAAATTGGAACAGGTGGATATCCTGGTAATGCCCATTGTGATTTAGATGCCTTGCTTGAAAGTGAGGAAAAAAGAAAAGATTACTTACATCAAGTGGAATCACGCGGACTGACCATTAGTGCATTTAGTTGCCATGGAAATCCAATTTCACCTGATCAAGATTTTGCCAAGGAATGTCACGAAACATTGGTGAAAACGATTAAGCTTGCCTCTCTTTTGAATGTTCCTGTTGTGAACACATTCTCTGGAACACCAGGTGATCAAGAAGGAGCCAAATATCCAAACTGGCCTGTGACACCTTGGCCAAATGAATATGGGGATGTTCTTAAATGGCAGTGGGAAGAAAAACTTGTTCCTTATTGGAAAGAAGTGGGGAAACTAGCCCAAGATCATAATGTAAAAATCGGTCTGGAGCTACACGGTGGCTTTTTAGTTCATACCCCTCATACGATTCTAAAATTAAGAGAACTAACCTGTGATGCCATTGGTGCAAACCTTGATCCAAGTCATATGTGGTGGCAAGGGATTGATCCTGTGGCAGCCATTAAAAATCTTGGCAAAGAAAATGCCATCCATCATTTCCATGCAAAGGATACATACATTGATCCCGACAATGTGAATATGTATGGATTAACAGATATGCAACCATATGGAGAATTGAAAACGAGAGCTTGGATGTTCCGTTCTGTCGGCTGTGGTCATGATGTGAAAGAATGGTCCGATATGATGAGTGCCCTTCGTATTTATGGCTATGATTATGTTGTCAGCATTGAACATGAAGACCCAATCATGTCTGTAGAAGAAGGCTTCCAGCGCGCAGTAAGCAATTTGCAATCTGTCTTGATCAAAGAACAACCTGCTGAGATGTGGTGGGTGTAATAGAATAGATCTGAGAGGGGTATGCCTTTTGGCAGACATCCCTCATGAACAAAGGGCATCCTACAAAGCGAAAAACGGGCTTTCAGATGCCCTTTCTTTTTTGTAGTCTATAAGGAGTGTTTTTTCATGACAAAATATATCATCATTGGTGCCGGGATTCTTGGGGCCTCCACAGCTTATCACTTAGCGAAGTCAGGTGCCGACGTGACAGTGATTGACCGAAGAGATCAAGGACAGGCGACACAGGCAGCGGCAGGGATCGTTTGTCCATGGCTATCCCAGCGTCGTAATCAAGCCTGGTATAAACTGGCAAAAGCAGGTGCAGCTTACTATCCTCCATTAATTGCAGAACTTGAAAAAGAAGGTGAAACCAATACTGGTTACGCTCGTGTTGGAGCCATCAGTGTACATACAGATCAAAAGAAGTTACACGCGATGGAAAAAAGAGCGATCGAGCGGCGAGTAGATGCGCCAGAAATTGGTGATATTGAGCGATTAACACCAGAAGAGGCGAAAAACGCTTTTCCCCCACTGGCTGATGGATATGGTGCTGTGTATGTAAGCGGTGCGGCACGAGTGGACGGGGAAGCCATTCGGGATGCTTTATTACGAGCAGCCGTGCGAAATGGGGCTGTGATCGTACATGGGAATGCCCGGCTACAAATGAACGGTTCACAAGTAATAGGGGTCAGGACAGATGAAAATGAATATTCTGCTGATGTCGTTCTTATAACAAATGGAGCTTGGGCAAAAGGTTTATTTAAGCCACTTGGCATCGATCTGAACGTGGATTTTCAAAAGGGTCAAATTATCCATATGCAATTGAAAAATCACAATACGAATGATTGGCCTGTGATCATGCCGCCCGGAGTCCACTATATTGTTCCATTTGCCGATGGAAGAGTAGCTGTGGGTGTAACGCATGAAAATGACACAGGATTTGATGTAACTCCCACTGTATGGGGGATGCAGGAAATTTTCCAAAAGGCTTTAGACATTGCTCCAGGTCTTTCAGAAAGTTATTTTCTTGAGGTAAAGGTCGGATTTCGTCCCTTTACCCCGGGCTTTTTACCGATTATTGGACCGTTACCCGATTATAAAGGAATTTATCTGGCCAACGGGCTTGGCTCAAGCGGCTTGACAGTTGGTCCCTATCTTGGGGCTGAATTAGCGAAACTAGCTCAACATAAAAAAACAGATATTCCATTAGAACCATATTCTGTGTCAGGTGCTTTGGAATAAAGGCTTTAGGGGTTTACTCCTTTGGCCTTTTTTTCGTGAAAAAAAGGGCCGTGCCAAGAGATTCAAAGTAGTTTTCGTCTCTATATGATTTTTAGGAAAATTAGGCTTATTTTTTGTAGAAAAATTTTAAAAACAATAGGAAATTTTTACAAAAAATATGTTATAATAAAAATAGGAAGCGCTTACAAAAAAGGAGATAGGAGGAAAATCGTTGAGGATGACATCTAGAGCTTTAAAGGCATATTTGCTTGCGATAATAGGAATTGCAAGCCTCACCCTCCTAATCGGTTTTAAGGAGAAACCCACTCCCAGTTTTGAATTGCAAGGAACGATTAGTGTTGCCCATCGTGGTGCTTCAGGATATGCTCCTGAAAATACGATGGCTGCTTTTCAAAAGGCTGTTGACCATGGTATGGACTATATCGAATTAGATATACATTTATCAAAAGATAATCAACTTGTCATTATTCATGATGATAAAGTAAATCGGACAACAAATGGTTCAGGGTATGTTCGTGACCTTACCTTAGAGGAATTAAAGAAATTGGACGCAGGAAGTAAATTTAACCCTTCATTTAAAGGGGAGCAAATCATTACTTTAGAAGAATTATTAGACACCATGTTGCACCAAATTGGCATTATTATTGAAATTAAGGAGCCCGAGGCCAATACAGGGATAGAAGAGATTCTTGCCGACCTCATTAAACAATACAATAATACGAATAATGTAATCATTCAATCTGTAAATTTTGAGTCCATGAAAAAAATGCATGAACTGCTTCCGAAAATTCCAGTGGCAGTGCTGGTTTCAAGAGCAGAGCATCCCCTATCTAGTCACCAATTAAATGAAATTGCTACCTATGCGACTTATGTAAATTATAATATCCGCTATTTGCGCCCGAGGGATGTAGAGGAAATCCATAAAAGGGATAAGAAGGTAATGACTTGGACGATTCGTGAGCCGAGAAAAATGAGGAAGGCCCTTAACCTAGGAGTGGATGGCGTTATAACCGATTATACAAAATGGATTGTGGAAAATGATCATATGGGTAGGAAATAGAAGTTGTGCGATCATAGCTTCTTTCTAATTTCTGCAAAACCACTTGGATAATATTTTGCTAATGCATCTCAAATAAGGGATGCATTCTTCTTTTTGAATCACATTCATTTCTGCAACAAGCTAGGCATATACTCATGTTGAAGAATAAAATAAAGTAATTTAAAATAATTATAATGAAATATTGATTTTTAATTAAAATCTGTTACTCTATTTTATAGAGTATAAACAATAATAAAAAAGGCGGGATAAAAGTGAGTAACGAACGTAAAAAGCTAACAACTAGTTGGGGTACCCCAGTTGGAGATAATCAAAACTCAGTAACTGCCGGAGCTCGTGGTCCTGTATTAATTCAGGATGTTCATTTGCTTGAGAAACTAGCTCATTTTAATCGGGAAAGAATTCCGGAACGGGTCGTTCATGCAAAAGGAGCAGGAGCACATGGTTATTTTCAAGTAACCCATGATGTTTCTCAATACACAAAGGCTGATTTTCTTTCTGAGGTGGGAAAACGGACACCCATGTTTATCAGATTCTCAACGGTTGCTGGTGAATTAGGATCTGCTGATACCGTTCGTGACCCCCGTGGTTTCGCGGTTAAATTTTATACGGAAGAAGGCAATTATGATCTAGTTGGGAATAATACCCCTGTCTTTTTCATAAGGGATGCGATTAAATTCCCTGACTTTATTCATACACAAAAAAGAGATCCACAAACACACTTGAAAAATCCAACGGCGGTTTGGGATTTCTGGTCATTATCTCCGGAATCCTTGCATCAAGTGACGATTCTCATGTCTGACCGTGGGATCCCTGCAACATTCCGTCATATGAACGGATATGGCAGCCATACCTTTAAATGGGTGAATGCAGAAGGAGAAGCGGTTTGGGTGAAATATCACTTTAAGACAGAGCAAGGGATTCAAAACCTAGATGTGAAATTAGCTGAAAAACTAGCGGGGGAAAATCCAGATTATCATACTGAAGATTTATTCAATGCCATTGAAAAAGGGGATTTTCCAAAATGGAAGCTTTACGTACAAATTATGCCATTAGAGGATGCTGATACGTATCGCTTTGATCCATTTGATGTGACAAAGGTTTGGTCGCAAAAGGATTATCCTCTTATGGAAGTGGGCGAAATGGTATTAAATCGCAATCCAGATAATTATTTTGCGGAAGTGGAGCAAGCAACCTTCTCTCCAGGAACGCTTGTCCCAGGGATTGAACCATCACCAGATAAAATGTTGCAAGGACGCCTATTTGCTTATCATGATGCGCATCGTTATCGTGTTGGTACAAACCACCAAATGTTACCCATTAATAGAGCCAAGAATGAAGTGAATCATTATCAACGTGATGGTGCGATGAGGTTCGATGACAATGGTGGAAATTCCGTCTATTATGAGCCTAATAGTCTTTCAGGTCCTGCGGAAACAGCAGAAAATAAACAATCCGGATTTGCGGTTTCAGGTGTAGCGGAGAGCGTTTCCTATGATCATCATGACCATTATACCCAAGCTGGGGATTTATACCGTTTACTAAGCGAGGAAGAGCGTACTAGATTAGTGGAAAATATTGTAAATGCAATGAAACCAGTCGAAAGAGAAGACATCAAGCTCCGCCAGATCGGTCATTTTTATAAAGCTGACCCTGAATACGGCACACGCGTTGCAGCAGGACTCGGATTAGAGGTACCGAAAGAAGAGACACGTTCTTAAAACATTAAAAACAGAGGAATTTTCTTAAAAGAAAATTCCTCTTTAAAATGTAATTGCCCTATTGGATCTGATTTTAACATGCTTACTTTAATTAGGATAGCCGAATTATTTCGGGTTTTACCGGAATATATGATAAAATCATTTTAAAGACATGCACACTACATAGGACTTAGGAGGAAGAACATTGTCAAAACAGCAAATTGGCGTCATTGGTTTGGCCGTTATGGGCAAAAATTTAGCTCTCAATATTGAAAGCCGCGGTTATTCTGTGGCCGTTTTTAACCGTAGCCCTGAAAAAACAGAAGACTTTCTGAAGAAAGAAGCCGAAGGAAAAAATGTCGTTGGAGCTTTTTCAATCGAGGAGTTTGTAAACTCTTTAGAAAAGCCGCGAAAAATTTTATTAATGGTCAAAGCAGGACCTGCTACAGATGCAACAATTGAATCCCTAAAGCCTCATTTGGAAAAGGGCGATATTTTAATTGATGGCGGGAATACGTATTTCAAAGATACGATTCGCCGTAATAAAGAACTGAGCGAAGCGGGACTTCATTTCATTGGCACGGGTGTTTCAGGAGGAGAAGAAGGGGCATTGACGGGACCTTCGATTATGCCTGGCGGACAAAAAGAAGCCTATGAGCTTGTTGCACCGATCCTAAAAGCAATTGCCGCTAAAGTCGATGGAGACCCTTGTACAACGTATATTGGTGCTGACGGAGCCGGCCATTATGTGAAAATGGTTCATAATGGGATTGAATATGGCGATATGCAATTAATTTGTGAAGCTTATTTTATGATGAAACATGTCCTTGGTTTAACAGCGGAAGAGCTTCATGAAGTCTTCTCTGAATGGAATAAAGGTGAACTTGATAGTTATCTAATTGAGATCACAGCCGATATTTTCACGAAGAAAGATGAAGAAACAGGAAAACCACTTGTGGATGTGATCTTGGATACAGCAGGACAAAAAGGAACAGGGAAATGGACAAGCCAAGATGCGCTTGATTTAGGAGTTCCGCTCCCATTAATTACTGAATCTGTCTTTGCTCGTTGTATTTCTGCGATGAAAGAAGAGCGTGTGGCAGCAAGTAAGGTATTATCCGGGCCTGAGGCTGCTCGCTATGATGGCGATAAAGGTGAACTGATTGAAGCGATTCGTAAAGCTCTTTATATGAGTAAAATTTGCTCCTATGCTCAAGGATTTGCGCAAATGAGAGCAGCAGCGGAAGAATATGGCTGGGATTTGAAATATGGAGATATCGCAATGATCTTTAGAGGCGGCTGCATTATCCGGGCCCAATTCTTGCAAAAAATCAAAGATGCCTATGATCGTGACCCAGAGCTTGCGAACCTTATGTTGGATCCATATTTTAAAGAGATCGTGGAGAACTATCAAGGCGCATTAAGAAAAGTAATTGCCGTTGCGGTTGAACGAGGCATTGCCGTACCGACATTCTCAAGTGCGATTGCTTACTATGATAGCTATCGCACAGAGTCACTACCAGCCAATCTACTACAAGCCCAGCGTGACTATTTCGGTGCCCATACGTACCAACGTGTCGATAAAGAAGGAATTTTCCATACAGAATGGATGAGTGAAAAGGAATAGAAGACGAATAAATGAAACAAGAGCCTACCTATTTGGCTAGGCTCTCGTTTTCATAATTGTTGGTTTTGTCGAGTACTATACAGACAGTCGAATAAGTGTTTTTGCAAAAGAGGTTCGCAATTCCATCCCTCTATAAAAAACTAAGGAGACGAGACAACACGTTTCTTAGTGTTGTTTTTTTGATGGCAATATCCCGAATCTCTTTCGCTAAAAAAGGAAGGAGAATGAAAATGGATGATCGTAAAGCGGTTGTTGTATTCAGTGGTGGTCAGGATAGTACCACCTGTTTATTTTGGGCGTTAAAAAATTTTGAACATGTCGAGGCTGTTACCTTTCAATATGGACAGCGGCATATTGCTGAATTGGACTGCGCAAGGACCATTTGTGAGAAACTTGATGTGCGCCAACATGAACTGGATATGTCTTTATTAAACCAATTGGCCCCAAACGCCTTGACAAGAGATGATATAGAAATTGAGGAGGAAGAGGAAGGCCTTCCTTCAACCTTCGTGCCAGGCAGAAATTTGCTTTTTCTTTCGTTTGCAGCGGTTTTGGGAAAACAAATTGGTGCAAAGCATATTATTACAGGAGTAAGTGAGACCGACTTCAGCGGGTACCCAGATTGTCGCGATGGATTTATAAAATCATTAAACGTCACACTGAATTTGTCGATGGATGATCAGTTTGTCATTCATACACCACTCATGTGGCGAGACAAATCAGAAGTATGGGAGCTAAGTGATCAATTAGGAGCCTTTGATTTTGTAAAAGAGCATACGCTCACTTGTTACAATGGTATAAAGGCAAGTGGGTGTGGGGAATGCCCAGCATGTAAGCTGCGTAATCGAGGGCTGGAGCAATATGAAAAACGGCGGGAAGGGGGAGTGACCAAATGATGCAGCAAATTTATCCGGTTGTTCCCCATTCTTATGCCTATGAATTAAATAAAGATTTCCATTTCGCGGCAGCTCACTATATTCCCCATCAAGATGCGGGCAAATGCCAACAAGTACATGGACATACGTATTTTGCCAATATTACCATTGCAGGGGATGAATTGGATCATACAGGATTTTTAGTGAATTTTAAAAGGATCAAGGATCTTATCCATAAACGTTTTGATCATGAAACCTTGAATAATGATCGTGCCTTTTCTGATAAGGATGCTCTTCATTTCCCAACAACAGAAGTAGTGGCTCGCACGATCTATGAAATTGTGCAACAGTATTTAGATTCACTTCCTAATCGCCCTTCCTGTTTGCAGGTATTTTTGCGTGAGACTCCTACCAGCTACTGTATTTATCGTCCGAAAAGGGGCGAAAGGTCATGAAGATTCCTGTTTTGGAAATCTTTGGGCCCACCATTCAAGGGGAAGGGATGGTGATTGGACAAAAAACGATGTTTGTGCGTACGGCAGGATGCGATTATGCCTGTTCTTGGTGTGATTCTGCATTCACATGGGACGGTTCTGAAAAAGGGAACATTCAGATGATGGAACCAGAAGAGATTTGGCATGCTTTAAAGGAGCAGGGGGGCAATACATTTAGCCATGTCACCATTTCAGGTGGGAATCCTGCATTGCTTCGGCAAATAGATGAACTTGTCGACTTACTACATGTGCACCAAATCAAGATTGCGCTTGAAACACAAGGGAGTAGATGGCAGTCATGGTTTACAAAAATAGATGAGTTAACCCTGTCGCCAAAACCTCCAAGTTCAGGGATGCAAACCAATTTTACAGTCCTTGATCAAATCATCGAATCCCTTCAGAATGAGCAAAAGGGTGACTTTAGTTTAAAGATTGTTATCTTCGATGAACAAGATCTTCATTATGCCATCGATTTACATCAGCGTTATTCAGATGTAAACTTGTTTCTGCAGGTCGGGAATGACGATCTTGCCAATCTTGATGACAGACACTTGCTTTCCCATTTACTAGAACGATATGAATGGCTAATCGGAAAAGTAATGAAAAGCGAAGAATTAAAAGATGTCCACGTTCTACCCCAACTACACACATATTTATGGGGAAACAAACGCGGCGTTTAGGGTGCCTGTCAAGCCCCGAAATTTGTTACGCGGATAACAGTGAAATCTCTCGGATAACGTTGAAATACTCTCGTCTAGGAGAAAATACTCTCGGATAGCGCTGAAATACTCTCGGATTAAAAAAATACTTCCGCTTGGCACGGCGTTTTAGCATTTGGACTTTAAGTAGAATTTTCGCTATTGATAAATGTAAAACGCCCACCTGTCTGAGTACAGTTGGGCGCTTTACTCGGTATTAATCATTCGAGAGCTTTAGTATCTCCAATATTTTAAAGAAGAGGCTAAGGATGACGGCAACGATCGTGGCGAGGCCCATTCCCGCTAACTGAACGGTGCCGATTTTAATGGCCGCCCCGCTAATGCCAATCGCTAGCACAACACATGTTAAGATGAGGTTTTGTGAAATATTATAATCGACTTTTGATTCAACCAGCATTCTTAATCCGCTAACCGCAATGATTCCGAAAAGTAATAAAGAAATTCCACCCATAACTGGGGTCGGGATGGACATAATCAGGGCGGCTAATTTTCCACAAAAGGAAAGGATGACGGCCAATACCGCAGCCCCGCCGATAATCCAGGTTGAATAGACCTTCGTGATCGCTAAGACACCAATATTTTCCCCATAGGTTGTATTCGGTGTGGCACCAAAAAAGCTAGAGATGATCGTGGAAATTCCATTTCCGAGAAAAGAGCGGTCAAGCCCTGGATCCTTGATTAAATCTTTTTTGACAATATTTCCCGTTACTAGTAAATGGCCAATATGTTCCGGCAGTAATACCAAGGCAGCAGGGAGAATAATCAGCATATCGGCCCAATTGATTTTCATTGAATAGACAGTCGGTAACGCAAACCACTTGGCTTCCTTAACAAGGGAGAAATCAACAATTCCTGAGAAGGCTGCAATGATGTATCCTGATACAATCCCCAACAGGATCGGAATAATTTTCAAAAATCCTCTTAACGTCACCCAATAGATGATGGTTAATCCGAGTGTTAATAATGAAACAGTAATAATCTTTGGATCCGGAGCCCAAGCATCTCCAGCACCTGCCGGCTTCAAGAGCCCCGCCATATCCGCGGCTGTGGGCACAAGTTCTAATCCGATAACAGCGACGATCGCTCCCATCGCTGCGGGTGGGAAGATCACGTCAATCCATGATGTACCAATGAATTTCACAATGATACCCACAAGTACTAGCACAATTCCGACAAGGAGAAAGCCGCCAAGCGCATGGGCATAGCCATCAAGGCCACTATATTTTCCAAGCACAAACGTGACTGGTGAAATAAAGGCAAAGCTTGAGCCAAGATAAGCGGGAATTTTCCCTTTGGTGATAAAAATATAGAGTAGTGTTCCAATTCCGTTCATTAGTAAGATGATGGCAGGGTTCACTTCAAATAATAATGGAACAAGGACGGTTGAGCCAAACATGGCAAATAAGTGTTGGAAGCTTAAAGGTAAGCTTTGTAAAATCGGCAACCGTTCATCCACTTGTATTTCTCTTTGTTTCATCCGACATTCTCTCCTTTTGTTCGTCTAGCTTCAGCGCCAGCGACTAGCAAACTTAAAACGGGCGCTTCCGCTTTTGTTGAACGCAGACTAGATCATTGGGGGTTAGGAGTTTGCTGAAATATATAAATTTTATTCATACAGCAAAAAGCACCTTGTCCAATGACTGGCAAGGTGCATATAGTCGGATCGTTCATCCATGCAGATATGCAAAAATCTACACTTATAGCAAGTGCATTCTCCTTGTCAGCCTCACGGGACTGTTTTAAAGGCGTAGTCTGATTCATTTGTCATAAGTATTATTACAGGAGGTCTCCAAAAAGTCAATCTTTTTTTGAAACAAGCATTTTTCCTCACTGAATGATATTCCACTTATTTCGCTCTTTGCTCATAAAGCTTGGCCATTTCGATGATAACCTGAACAGCCTTTTCCATATTATCGACAGAAATAAATTCATACGGACCATGGAAGTTCTCGCCGCCGGTGAAAATATTGGGTGTCGGTAATCCCATATAGGATAATTGAGATCCGTCTGTCCCCCCGCGAATGGGTTCAATAATCGGCTTGATATTTAAATTTTCCATAGCGTCAGAGGCTATCTCGACAATCTCTTTAACTGGTTCAATTTTGTCTCTCATATTATAGTATTGATCTTTTATCTCATATTGAATTCGTTCTTTCCCATATTTTTCTGCCAGCATGTTCACAATCTTTTCTACTCTTGTTTTTTTTGCATCGAACTGTTTTTTATCAAAGTCACGAATAATATAATCCAAGTTCGCTGCTTCCACATCCCCATGGAAAGAAAGCAAGTGATAAAATCCTTCATATCCCTCTGTAAATTCAGGTGCCTGTCCAGCAGGCAAGGCTTGATGGAATTCCATAGCCAACTTCGCTGCATTGACCATTATCCCTTTTGCTGTCCCAGGATGAATATTGGTCCCTTTAAAAGTGATTTTCAAGGCTGCTGCATTAAAACTTTCAAATTGCAGTTCTCCAAGTGGACCCCCATCCATCGTATAGGCATAATCTGCACCAAATGCCTTCACATTAAATTTATGGGGTCCACGACCAATTTCTTCATCTGGTGTGAAGGCAACGCGAATTTTTCCGTGTTTGATCTCAGGATGTCGGAGTAAATAATCCATGGCGGTCATAATTTCGGCAATCCCAGCTTTATTATCTGCCCCTAACAACGTTGTTCCATCTGTTGTAACCAATGTATGACCTATGTAGTCTTTAAGGGATGGGAAGTCTTTCGGAGATAGCATCATGTTGTCATTTAACGAAATGTCTTTCCCATCATAATTCATAATAACTCGTGGATTCACCCCTGCTCCAGTAAAATCCGTAGCTGTATCGATATGCGCTAAGAATCCAATAACTGGAATTGACTTTTCTGAGTTAGCCGGGAGGGTGGCCATCACATAGCCATTCTCATCCATCGTTACTTCGTCCATACCAATACTTTTGAGTTCTTCTACTAATAGGTGAGCTAATTCTAATTGCCCAGGGGTGGATGGACAATGGCTGTTTTCCTCATTTGATTGTGTATCCACTTTCACATAAGTTGTAAATCGCTTGATGATTTCTTCCTTCATTATGTTCCCACTCTCCTTTTGCTAAATATTACCTCTAGTTTACCGCAAATCAAGTAAAAAAATAAAAGAAACCGCCTGTCTTGGTCAACAGTCGGCTTTTATAAGGATGTTTCCGTGTTTACTTCTAGCCATTCCTCTGCCCATCTCTGGATTTCCGTCATTAAAGGTTGGAGAGCCTTTCCTTTTTCTGTTAAAGAATATTCAATTCTAACCGGTGTTTCCGGATACACTTTTCTCCTAACAATTCCTTCTTGTTCTAAATCCTTTAATCTTTCCGATAAGACCCGGGCACTAATAGGCATAGAAGACTCAATCGTACAAAATCGTTGTGGACCATTTAAAAGCTGAAAAATAATCAGTCCGGTCCAGCGTTGCCCCAATAGTCCCATCGCTTTTTCGAATTTTGGACATAATTGTGTATTCATCAAGCTCACCCCAATCTTATTATATAACACCATATGTTTATATGATACGCTTTTCTAAAACGTGCAGCCTGACCAAAAAATGTTCAATCACCTCTATTGACATTATAACATATTTATTTTATAGTTACTTACATAAAATAAGTATGGAATGTCACCATTGCCTCAAGGAATGCTTCCATGCATAAATGGGGAAATAATAATGAAAGCTCCATAAGACATTTCTATAAATACATCACAACAAGAGGAGAGAGAAGAATGATCCATACGGAACAAAATTTTTCGAAAGCAATTGAAGCAAGACGCTCGACCTATGGAATTAGTAAAGAGTCAACCATTTCGGATGAGCGGATTGAAGAAATTGTGGCCTTTGCTATAAAACACACACCTTCTGCCTTTAATTCCCAAAGTGGGCGGGCGGTAGTGCTACTAGGTGAGAATCATGATAAATTGTGGAACTTAACGGAAGCAGCCCTAAAAGAAATTGTTCCTGCTGAAAAGTTTCAACCAACGGCTGATAAAATGGCGTCTTTCCGCAATGGCTATGGAACAGTGTTATTTTTCGAAGACCAAGCTGTTGTAAGAGACCTCCAGGAAAGGTTTCCGCTTTACCAAGAGAAAATGCCTGACTATTCTTTGCAATCATCCGGCATGTTGCAATATATCGTTTGGACAACTTTGCATGCAGAAGGTTTAGGGGCTTCTTTACAGCATTACAACCCGATCATTGATGACGCTGTTCAAAAAGTTTGGGATATCCCAAGCGATTGGCAGTTAGTTTCCCAAATGCCCTTTGGTAAGCCGACAGCAGCACCGAATGAAAAACAATTCAACAGTGTAGCAGAACGAATGAAGGTTTTTAAATAAGATCTTAAGAGGAGGAGCGTCTTAACGGACGTTCCTTTTTATTTGGAATAGTAACATAAAATTTCGCAATTTGATTTCGAAGCCTAAAGTTCGGTCATGCTAGGCCAAAGCCGGAAGTTCAGCGGAAATCGGTCGAAAGTGCAGCTGAATCGGTCCAAACTGCAGTGGAATCGGTCGAAAGTGCAGCTGAATCGGTCCAAACTGTAGTGAAATCGGTCCAAAGTCTCGCGAAATTGGTCGAAACTTCAGAGGAATCGGTCCGAAGTTCCGTGAAATTGGTCCAAAGCCGAAAGTACAGCAATCCCGGTCCGGAATTTAGGCAACCCTCCAAAGTCAAGTTCTCGTGATATGGAGCGAAATGACCAAAGTTCCACAATTCCGGTTCAAAGTTCAGCAATACTAGACCTGGAGCACAGCAATACTTATAAAAGTTCAGCCATTCTCTATTGAAGTTCAGCAAGCTCAGACCGAAGTTCGACCGATCCGCATAGACGTTACATGTTGTCCTTCTTCTCGTTTTAAGGGCAGTGTTCTATTTTGTTTTTTTCGTCCAATGGTATAATAGGAGTTAACCAATGATGATTTGGAGGGATGGAAAAGATGGGGACACAGTATATAGGATATGTTGGGACTTATACACGTCAAAGCAGTAAAGGGATCTATCGCTTTATCCTTGATGCGGATACCGGAAAGCTGACTATGCCTGAGGTGGCGGCTGAGGTGGGGAGTCCGACATATTTGGCAATCAGCGAGGATCGTAAGTTTCTTTATTCAGTTGCTCAACAAGAAAAATTAGGTGGAGTAGCAGCCTTTCAAATAGTGAATGCTGCAGGGGAATTAAAACTACTAAACATGGAAGTGGAGGAAGGAGTCCCACCTTGCCATTTAGATGTTTATGTTGATCATCTTGTCACGGGCAATTATCACGAAGGGAAAGTAGTGCTATACGATATTAACCATAAAGGGAAGATTGAGCCGTTTATTGACGTAGTGGAGCACCAAGGAGGAGGCCCACATGAGCGTCAGGAAAAACCGCATGTTCATTACACGGCGCTAACTCCTAACAAAGATTATGTCGTTGTTGTTGATCTTGGGACAGATGAGTTAGTTACCTATAAGATTGAGAATTTTGAGCTTGTAAAAGTACATACATTACATGTGAAACCAGGTAGTGGCCCTCGTCATTTAACCTTCCACCCGAATGGAAAGTGGGCCTATCTGTTGACAGAGCTTTCCTCTGAAGTCATGGTCTTGGATTATGATCAAGCATCAGGAAGCTTCTCGGAAAAACAAACGATTTTGGCAAAACCTGAGGATTTCGCCGGTCAAAATGATGCGAGCGCCATTCATATTTCGCCAGACGGTCGTTTTCTGTACACGGGAAATCGTGGCGATAATAGTTTGGCTGTTTTTCAAGTGGATGAAACAAATGGAATAGTGGAACTTGTGGAGTTCACCTCAACAGGCGGGGAATGGCCGCGTGATTTTTGTCTAGACCCAAGTGGCAACTATCTGGTAGTGGCTAACCAGCATACAGGGAATCTCGTTTTGTTTTCCAGAAATCAAGAGACTGGAAAATTAACTCAACTCGATTCTGAAGTAAAAGTACCTGAAGGCGTTTGTGTGAAGTTTTTATAAAATTAACTGGTCATTCAATCCCCACTGAATGAAGTTTCAATTTATCAAAAAGGAGTCATCTAGTCTATAGGTGACTCCTTTTGAACTTCATTGATTATATCCTTCAAGAGAAATGTTTTGACCCTACCTTCAATGATTAGCACATCAAGGGCAAATTCGTTTCAAAAATATATGTTAACTAAAATATAAAATAGGTTGACATATAATCATCTCTTCACTTATTCTCTTATTATAAGAAAAAAATGAGGTGAAAAAATGACGACAGTGAACACAAGGGCAAGCAGTAAATTAAACCCACTAGATATCGTTTATGCGGCTATGTTTTCAGCTCTTATGATGATTGGCACTAATATTACCTCGTTCATTCCTTTTATGGTCATAGGAGGCGTTCCGATTACATTGCAACCCTTTTTTGCTGTATTAGCCGGTGCTTTTTTAGGGAGTCGCCTTGGTGCCATTTCGATGGCTGTCTATGCATGTATCGGTCTAGCTGGTGCCCCGGTATTTGCGAAATTCCAAGGAGGATTTGCCCAGATTTTGAGCCCCACCTTTGGATTTATACTTGCCTTTATTTTAATGGCTTATGTAACAGGAAAAATCATTGAAAAAAAGAACGGTCTTCCGGCTTATATCACTGCAGCTTTGGTGGGAACACTGATCAGCTATATCATTGGTCCCAATTGGATGTATGCAGCTTATAAATTATGGGCCCAAGCACCAGAGGCTTTTTCTTACAAACTGGTTTGGATTTGGATGGCTTTTCCGCTGCCAAAAGATATTTTACTCGCTATTCTAGCCGGAATGTTTGCTCATCGAATGAGGAAAATTGTCAAACGAAAAAGATAGGGTGGTAGAATATGAATCGATTTGAACAAATCTCAAAAAATGTTTTAGCCTTAAAAGAATTATCCGATCATGAGGCAATGTCTGTGTTGCAGTGTCCTGATGAAGAATTGCTTCTCTATTGGATGCGGCCTATCAAGTTCGCAAACATTATTTTGGTAATAAAGTAAAGGTAAATATGATTATCAATACGAAATCCGGCCTTTGCCCAGAAAATTGTGGGTATTGTGCTCAATCAATTATTTCGAAGGCACCAGTTGAAAAATATTCGATGATGAAGAAGGAAGAAATTGTTTCGGGTGCAAAGAAAGCAGCCGAATTAAAGGCGGGGACGTATTGTATTGTGGCAAGTGGCAGGGGACCAGCCAATCGTGAATTAGATATTGTGGTTGAGGCCGTGAAGGAAATCAAGGAGGAATATCATAGTATAGCTGCATAAAAAAAACGATTCACATCATGTCGATGGAATCGTTTTTTACACTGTTTATTAGACTATCCCTTGCATAATCATTGCATCTGCCACTTTTACAAAGCCGGCAATATTCGAACCAACAACCAGATTACCAGGATGTCCGTATTCTTCTGCTGCTTGGATACTGTTTTGATATATATCAATCATAATTTGTTTTAATTTTGCATCCACTTTTTCAAATGACCATGGGGTCCGGGAGCTGTTTTGCGCCATTTCTAAAGCAGATACAGCGACACCCCCTGCGTTAGCCGCTTTTCCTGGGGCAAATAAAATTTTGTTTTCCAGGAATACGTCAATTGCCTCCAGATTTGACGGCATATTCGCTCCTTCTCCAACTGCTTTCACACCATTGGAGACAAGAATGTTCGCAGCTTGTTTATCAATTTCATTTTGGGTGGCACATGGGAGGGCAATATCACATGGAATGGTCCAAATCCCTGTGCTGCCTTCGTGATATTCGGCATGAGGATGTTCCTTGATATATTCGCAAATTCGGCATCTTTCTACTTCTTTTAATCTTTTTAAGGTATCCAAACAAATGCCCTTTTCATCATAAATATATCCATTGGAATCACTGCATGCGACGACCTTTGCACCGTATTCTTGCGCCTTTTCAATCGCATAGATCGAAACATTTCCAGAACCAGAAACAACGACTGTGCTGCCAGAAAAGCTAAGACCCTGATCACGGAGCATCTCTTCCACAAAATAAACCGTACCATAGCCGGTTGCTTCCGTTCTACCTAGGCTGCCACCGTAATTTACACTTTTTCCAGTCAGTACACCTGCATCAAAATGACCACGTAATCGCTTGTATTGGCCGAACATGTAGCCTATTTCACGAGCACCTACACCAATATCTCCAGCAGGAACATCGATATCAGAACCAATATATCTTGAAAGTTCCGTCATGAAGCTTTGGGTAAAGCGCATGATTTCCATATCTGATTTCCCTTTCGGATCAAAGTCAGAACCGCCCTTTCCACCACCGATTGCTTGGCCTGTTAAGGCGTTTTTGAAAATTTGTTCAAAACCTAAAAATTTGATAATACTTGCATTTACGGATGGATGGAAACGTAGGCCTCCTTTATATGGGCCAATGGCACTATTAAATTGAACTCGAAATCCGCGGTTTACTTGGACTTTTCCTTCGTCATCTACCCATGGGACACGAAATGTGATTAATCTTTCGGGTTCAACCACTCTTTCTAAAATATTATGTTCGATGTATTCAGGGTTTTTTGCAAATACGGGGGCAATTGACTGGAAGATTTCCTTTACGGCTTGGAGAAATTCCTCTTCATGTGGACCGCGTTTTACAACTGTTTCATACACTTCGTCAATATAATTTTTTGCTTTTTGAAGATTTTCATTTGTCATATTCATCACCATCGCCATTTTTTCCACTCCTTTACTACATTCTCTATAAGGGTTTCGATCCATTAAAACAATTCGGTCTAGAATTGTTGATAAGGTCTATTTTACCTTTTATAATTAATCTAAACAATATAGATATTAGATAAGATTAATATCAAATTAAGATGATTGACAGAGAGGAGTGAGATTTTGGAATTAAGACAGATTCAATATTTCATTGAAGTTGCTAAACGCGAGCATATGACAGATGCGGCTGATGCCTTACATGTTGCGCAATCTGCGGTTAGCCGTCAAATTGTAAATTTAGAGGCTGAGCTTGGTGTCAACCTTTTTATTAGAGAAGGTAGAAATATCCGCCTGACACATATTGGACAAATGTTTCTTGGAAAAATGGAACAGGCTATCGATGTTATTGAACAAGCTAAAAGGGAAATTGAAGAGAATCTCGATCCTAGAAAAGGGACGGTTCGAATCGGCTTCCCAAGTAGCCTTGCAGCCTATTTATTACCCTCTGTCGTTTCCGCCTTCAGAAAAGAATATCCTGATGTCAATTTTCAACTTCATCAAGGTTCTTATCACTATTTGATCGATCGTGTAATCAGAGGGGATATTGATATGGCACTACTAGGTCCTATTCCCAAAGAGGAGCCTCGTGTTAAAAGCGAAATCCTCTTTCTGGAAAATCTTGTTGCACTCCTGCCCGCTAATCATACTTTAGCAAAAAAACAATCGATTGCCTTAGCTGATCTACGTCATGATGCCTTTATCTTATCTCCACAAGGTTATATTTTACGTGATTTAGTGGTCAATGCCTGTAAACAACATGGTTTCGAGCCCCAAGTCGGGTTTGAAGGCATGGATATTGATGCCATTAAAGGACTTGTTTCGGCAGGTCTTGGTGTGACCTTATTACCCGAAATTACATTAATCGATAGTTTGCCTCGTTCAACGGTTAAAATCGTAGTGGATGAACCACGAGTCAATCGGACAGTAGGTATTATTATTCCCAAGGACCGCGTGCTCATGCCGACTGAATTACTTTTTTATGAATTTGTTCGGAACTTCTTTGATCGGCTAAGTGGTTATCAGCAGTGAAGAGAGAAACAGCCTGTTTACAAATTAGAAATTTTAAATAAAAATGTAATAATGGATTTATACCCTCTGAAAGTATAGATCAAACATAGGAACGGATTTTTTTCTGTTTAGAAAGACAAAGAAGATCAGCTTTTGCTATACTTAGGTCAAACTTAAATGAGGGAAGGAAAAAGTGAATGAAATTAAAATATCGTGGTAAAACAAAAGATGTATATGAATTAGAAGATGGGAATTATCTATTGAAATTTAAAGATGATGTAACGGGAGAAAACGGCGTGTTTGATCCAGGAGCAAACACGGTTGGGTTACAAATAGAAGGGGCCGGAAAGGCCGGATTAAGACTAACAAAACACTTCTTTGAAATTCTGCGAGAAAAAGGCATCCCAACCCACTATGTAGAGGCCGATTTGGATAAGGCAGAGATGATTGTGAAGTCTGCTACCATTTTTGGGGAAGGACTTGAAGTCATTTGCCGGTATAAAGCCACGGGGAGTTTTATAAGAAGATATGGAAAATATGCGACAGAAGGGCAAGATCTAAATGGTTTTGTGGAGATTACGTTAAAAGATGACGAACGGCAAGACCCACCGATTAGTGCCGATGCGCTTGATTTATTAGGAATTCTCTCATTGGAGGAATACAAGGAATTAAAAGCATTAACACGGCAAATTAGTGATGTAGTCAAAATAGAACTTCAGAAAAAGGGTATCGTCTTATATGATATCAAACTTGAATTTGGCAGAACCCAATCGGGAGAAATAATGTTAATTGATGAAATTTCAGGCGGAAATATGCGTGCCTATAAAGAAGGAAGCTATATAGAACCTTTGGAATTGGAAAAACAAATGATTGAAAGTTGAAGTGTATTCATGAAGCCACAAAAAGAAAGTAAGGGAAACGTATGAGCTCAGCTTTTTCAAAACAAAGAAAAAAGAGAATTTTGGCGACTGTTATTGTGTTGGTGATCATCTCCCTCTTTATCCCAACGCCATATTATCTTTATCAACCTGGATCAGTAGAAGAGCTGGGAACAAAAGTAACGGTAGAAGGTGGAGAAAAAGATCCTTCAGGAAATTTATATCTTACAACTGTATTATCAATGAGAGCGAGTAATATTTATTATTTAGCCTATGGATGGTTGGCTCCCCATACAGATATGCGGAAGGTAAAAGAAGTAAGAGGCGATTTGAGTGATGAGGAGTATAGTCGGCTGTTAAAACATATGATGGAAAGTTCCCAAAATCACGCTTTTGCTGCAGGACTTCGCGCGGCTGGGGAAAAGGTCGATATAAAACCAACCGGCGTGTTTGTCAGGGATGTCAGGGAAGATACAGATGCAAAAGGGAAACTGGAAGTGGGAGATGTGATTCATCAAGTTGATGATCAATCTGTTTCTGATTCAAATGCCTTTCTTGAATACTTGTCCCATAAAAAGTCAGGGGATATCGTTGAATTACAATTTGATCGAGAAGGTACGATTAAGAAAGAGAGTATTGAACTTGTCCCATTGACCAATAGCGTCAACAAGGCGGGGATCGGAATTGTCACAGAAAGCCAATTTAATATTGAACCATCAAGAGAGATCCGTATTGATGCGGGAGATATCGGCGGACCATCTGCAGGTTTAATGTTTTCCTTAGAAATCTACAATCAAATTACACCGGGTAATCTTACAAAGGGATATGAAATTGCTGGGACTGGTGAAATTGATATGGATGGAAATGTCGGGCAAATTGGTGGAATTCGAGAAAAAATCACGGCAGTTGAAAGAGCCGGTATCGACATTTTCTTTTGTCCAGCGGATATCGGGCCGTATGATTCAAATGAGAAAGACGTTTTGGATGAGGTAAAAACAGAGGGGTATAAAGTGAAAATTGTTCCCGTAAAAACCTTGCAAGAAGCGATTAATTATTTGGAAAAACTTCCACCGAAGGAATAAGGAAGGCGAGGAGAATCCAATGAAAATAATAAGTAAATGGCTTTTCACTTTATTGTTGGGGCTTGGGCTAATCATTCATGCAGCAGGTCCGGTGATGGCATCCAACGAAGAAGAAGACGTAGTGGATGAAAAGCTTGGTCTTCCCATTGTTGTTTATGGGGAAACCTTATCCGATGCACAAAAAGAGGAAGTTCGAAAGCTTTTACAAGTGAAAAATCCTGATAATGTCGAGGAAATCATTGTCACAGCGGATGATCTGGCACGTTTAATTGATGGAAATCCTAATTCAAGAATGTTTTCCTCTGCTAAAATTACTTTGCAAGATAAAGGAAAAGGGCTTGTCATTAAAAGAGTCACGCCTGAAAATATTACAGAAGTAACGGAAGAAATGTATGCCAATGCAATGTTGACTGCCGGGGTTGAAAATGCGATTGTCGAAGTAGCTTCCCCAGTGAAAGTAACGGGACACTCCGCTTTAGTTGGTATTTATAAGGCCTATGAAGCGCGTGGAGAGAAATTGGACAAGGGAAGAATGGAAGTAGCTAATGAAGAGCTTGACATCGCCACAGAGCTTGCGGACAAAGAAGGCCTTAATGATGAGAAGGTTAGCGAGCTTTTAACAGAAATTAAAAAACAAATTGCTGAGCAAAACCCAGTCACAAGAGAAGAAGTCGAACAAATTGTAGAAGAACAATTAAGTAAAATGGAAATCCAGCTAAGTCCTGAAGATCGGCAATTACTGATTGATCTATTTGAAAAAATGCGTTCATTGGATATTGACTTTGGGAATGTCAAAAAGCAATTGGAAGATATCTCTAAAGATATAAAGAACAAGCTGGAAGATGTGGTTGGGGATGAAGGATTTTGGGATCGTGTAAGCAACTTTTTTAAAAACCTTTTTGAATCAATTGCGAATATTTTTAGAGGGTAAATAGGAAGAGGTGGTCTCTACTTGGAATCACCTCTTCATCTTTAACCAAAAATTAAAATGACAATAAAATAGACGCACATGGAGGCAAGGCCGACGGGAACCCCAAAACGTGCCCATTCGCGACTGGTGATATTAAGCTTTCCGGCAGAAATGATGTTTGGTATATTTCCAGGAATCAGCATGCCGCCACTGATCAGAAGGCCAAGCAAAATAGCTTTAATAGTAGGTGAATCCATAAGCGGGCTGATTTCTGCAGCAGCTAATGTTGCATTATCTAAGACAGCCGAGATCATATTAATCCAATAGAGAAGTAAAGGACTAAGACCGAGTAAATATTTCTCAATGAAAGGTTCGAAGCCAGCGCCAAGTAGAGTAAGCCCCATGACAAAAAGATAAATTTTAACGGCACGAATAATAATTTCCCCATAGCTTTCCGCCTTTAGTGAAGAAATAAGCCCATACTTGTCCTTTTTCGGCTTAACCAAAATAGCAGCAAGGACACCAAATATCATTACTGCCGGGATCACCTCTGTTCCAATCAAACGCAGCAAATAAAAGAAATCTTCATTAAGCTTACTCGTTGCGATGGTGGATAAAGGTTCTCCTAGTGGCGTTAAAGCGGCCCCCAGTCCGATAGAAAAGCAGGCAAGTACAACAAGACGGATTTCCGATTGACGGTCAAGCTGAAGCACACTGACAATCACGACAAGGACAATTGCGGCAATAATGGCTGTGATGATACTTGATACCAATCCCAGAATAATCACAATTAATGCTAAAAATAGTCGACTTGGGATCGCATTATTTAAGCCCATAATCCCTTTTTCTATAGGCGTTTGCAGCCAACGGAACAATAAACCAGCAATTAAAACAGCAAGTGAAATATGGATCGGATCTTGAAGAGCTTTGAAAAATAGAGGTCCGTCTAAAACTTTACTGATTATAGCGGCAGCTAGTCCCATTAAAAATAAAAAGGACTCCAAATTCTCTTCAACAGCTTTGATTGTAAACGGTAAAAACAAAACGAGTAATAAGACAATCGTTAAACCAATGATCATGTTTCGAAACCTTCTTTCGACAAAATTCGGGTAGTGCTAGGCACCGTTTTATTCACTATTAAACAAATGATGTAAAAGTCTCTCTTTATCCTCAAAAAATTGCTTGAAAAGCAGATAGTGATTTGTTTCTTCTAAGGCCTTTTCTTTTATACCATCCTCAGAAAATTCATAGATGATGGAATGAGGATAAGCCATAAGTAAGGGGGAATGGGTAGCAATAATCAATTGGGAATCCTGCATCACAAGCTCATGGATTCGGGATAACATGGATAATTGCCTTAGAGGGGACAGGGGTGCCTCAGGTTCATCTAATAGATATAGTCCCATTCCTTTAAAGCGATTAAGGAATGTAGCAAAAAAGGATTCGCCATGTGATTGTTCGTGCAGGGAAACTCCGCCAAATTGATCAATGATCTTCCCCCCCTCCAAGTGGTTCGCTATCCAACTCTTCAATATTGGAGGCTACATTATAATAGGTTTCGGCCCTTAGGAAAAATCCATCCCTTGGTTTCTGGACCCCCTTGATTAAACGTAAATACTGTTCTAATGGGGAATGTGAATCATAGGTAGAAAAGTTAAAGTTGAAGCTCCCCCCTTCAGGATTAAAGCCGTACGCAATGGCGATGGCCTCCAATAAAGTTGATTTACCCATCCCATTTTCACCGATCAAATAGGTGACTTGCGGATGTAAAGAAAGCTCATCAAGTGCTTGAACAACAGGCAAATAAAATGGATATTCAGAATGGGATGGAATATATTCTTTGAGAATTTTGATCCTTTTCATATACTGTGTGGATTCATCTAATGGCATCCCTACACTCCCCCAGATTAAAAAAGTCCTTCCTTAGTCCTGCAGGATGCAGGTCACAAAGGCGTGGCGATTGTTCTCGCGAATTTAGCCTTTGATCCTTACTCTATTTTAACGAAAGTGAAGGGGAATTGTCATCATTCCTATCTGATATTATCGAAAAACAACTTTTGATTCATAGAAAGGAGAGCATCGATCAATTAACTGCGGGATCGGACCAATTAGTTTGAGGTTTCGCCCGATTAACTGCAGGCTCCGCCCAATTAGTCTGAGGTTTCGCCCGATTAACTGCAGGCTCCGACCAATTAGTCTGAGGTTTCGCCCGATTAACTGCAGGCTCCGCCCAATTAACCCCAAGTTTCGCCCGATTAACAGCGGGCTCCGCCCAATTAACCTCAAGTTTCGCCCAATTAACATCGAGATTCGACCAATAAGCACCGAGTTACGCCCAATAAGTCTCATCGTCCGCCTATTGACATCTCAATGGGCAATTTTTATGTGATATAGGTTCTAGGAGCGATTTGCGGGCAGATTGTACCCGTATTTAAAGCAACCGCAACAGAATGGGAGGTTGCTGCTCCTTCTCCATAATTTTGGAAGCTATTCATTAAAAATTTAAAGGATTTCTTCACTTTTTGACGAAGTTAATTATGTGGCCTACAGGATGTAGGTCACGAAGGCGTTGCCATAGGACATGGCGCTTTTAGCTTTCGATTATTATATAAAGAAGGTGATGATTTGAGTAAAATCAAAAAGAGAAGAGAAAATTCAATTGAACAGGAGAAACTTGAGGCCTTGTTGAGACGAATACCAAAAAGTCATCCGAGTTGGTATAAAGTGGAATCCCGATTGGCCCGATGTATTTCTGGTTTATATGGAGAGAAATCACTTGATTATTACATCTCACATATTCCTCATGAAGAGCTTTTTATTTTTCAAAGTCTACGTTTACCCCTTCCAGACGATTCCTTTTTTCAAATGGACTTTCTGCTTTTAGCTCCTGAAACCATCATTATTTTAGATTCTAAAAATCATAAAGGTCGTATTTTTATCGAAGAAAATCAGATGACAAGAGAGTTGAATGACGAGATAGAATCGTTTTCCAATCCAATTCAGCAGGTCGAAAATCAGCTTTTTCATTTAATTGGATTACTTCGTCGCTCTTCGTTTCCGATCCCACCAACCGCTGCGTTTGTAGTATTTACCCATCAATCATCGATTATTTTATCTAATTCTGCCTATCCCGCTGTCGCAAAGCAAGTTATCCGACCGGATGCTATCAGGCAAAGAGTCGGAAATTTTCATCGGCAGCATTCGAGAAAAATCTTCACTAGGAAAGAAATGCTCCAATTATCACGTTTGTTTGTAAAGCTTCATACACCAGAAAATCCCGACGTCTTGAAAAAATATAAGGTAGATCAAAATGAGCTTTTAACGGGGATCTATTGTGAGACCTGCAAAAGTTTTACTGTTGTGAAGGAAAGAGTATGGATATGCCAGAGGTGCAAAAAAATTGATAACACCGCCCCGATTCGTGCATTACTTGATTATTTTTATTTGATAGGAGAAGAGATCACGAATGCGAAGTGCCGTCAATTTTTGCGGATACCGTCTCAATCTGTCACTAAAGCGTTGCTCTGCTCACTGAATCTCGAAGTCATCGGGAAAGGGAGAGCAACCACGCACAAACTTTCCATCAAAGCCCTAAAAAGCAAATTATAATTTTAGAGAAAATTAGTGCAAAAAGGCAACGAAAAAGGCAACAAATTAGGAACTCCGAAATGTTATTTTTAAATACTCTGACCAATTCACTACGAGTTCGGACCAATTAACCTCAAGTTTCGCCCGATTAATCTCATCATTGAACCAATTAGTGCTGAGTTTCGCCCAATTAGTGCTGAACTTCGCCCAAATAGCAACCATGATGCATAATCAGGGATTAACCCAAGATCACTGAAATGAGAATAAAATGTGGTAGAAGGATTATGAGACTGTTTGGCGAAGTCTAATTTCAGGGGGAGATGGCGATGAACATAAGACAAGGAAATTTACTGAGAAAAGGAGACAGGATTGGGATCACAGCGCCGGCTGGTCCAGCCAGCGAGGAAAAGCTGCATCAGGGGACTTCCGCTATAAAAAAGCTCGGTTTTCAATTGAAAGTAGGCAGGACTTGTTATCAAAATGAAGGAGGCTATTTAGCAGGCCCGCCTGAAATGCGTGCGAATGAACTGAATCAGATGTTTGCCGATCCGACGATAGCGGCTATATTTTGCTTGCGTGGCGGCTATGGGTCCATGCAAATTCTTCCTTTTCTGGATTTCGATCTGATCAAACACAATCCGAAGATGTTGATTGGCTATAGTGATATCACAGCCTTGCATATTGCCTTGCAGCAAAAAAGCCGTTTAGCGACGATTCACGGTCCTATGCCCGCATCGGATTTGCCTGCCGCGTCTGAGTTCACAATTCAATCTTTACTAAAAGTTTTAACGAACTCGGATCCTATCGGGCAGATTGAAAACCCGCCTGGAGAAAAGATAGAATGTCTTGTACCTGGGAAGGCGGAGGGGATTTTAACTGGAGGGAATTTGGCGCTGATCACCAGTTTACTGGGTACACCTTTTGAAATAGACACAAAAGGGAAGATCTTATTTCTGGAAGAGGTTGGAGAAGAGCCTTATCGAATTGATCGCATGCTGACTCAACTGGCGCTAGCTGGAAAGTTTCATGATGCAGAGGGGATTGTGTTGGGAAGCTGGACACATTGCCAATCTAAACATAATCCTCATAGTTTTCAAGTACAAGATCTATTTCATAGAATTATTGCACCGTTTGGAAAACCGACTATTTTTAATGTGAAAGCAGGTCATTGTGAACCGACACTAACTTTACCAATGGGAGTACCCGCCATATTGCACGCATCTGAAGGAAATCTTACTTATTTTAATCAACAATCTCGGTTATGAATCCAATAATGTGGGAATATACTAGGGAGGATTCATAATAGATTAAGGAAGGAGTCGCTTTCATGGATACCTTGTGGATAATTGTCAATATCATACTGTTCCTTTTGTTCATAGGTCTTTTATTTTATATGCAGAAAAAGCATCTCTCTTTTTCAAAGCGTGTCTTTGCTGCGCTCGGCTTAGGGATTGTTCTTGGACTTTATATACACCTTATTTATGGGACAGAATCAAACGTGACAACGCATTCGATTGAGTGGTTTAATATTGTGGGCAGTGGTTATATATCTTTTCTAAAAATGATTGTCATGCCTCTTGTGTTTATTTCGATTGTATCCGCCTTTACGAAGTTAAAATTAACAAGTAATCTGGGAAAAATTAGTGCATTAGTGATCGGAATCTTAATAGGGACAACTGCGATAGCGGCAGCGGTTGGGATCGCAACAGCATTAGGTTTTGATTTGGAGGGAATCGAGCTTGAAGCTGGGGAAGCGGAGTCAGCTAGAAATACGGAGTTAGAGCAAACCGTCGGGGATGTGGAAAACATGACAATTCCCCAACAAATTATTAGCTTATTCCCTCAAAATCCCTTTATGGAGCTAACAGGAGCGCGACCAACCTCTACGATCGCGGTGGTCATTTTTGCTGCTATCATTGGAATCGCTTATTTAGGTGTAAAAAGAAAAGAACCAGAACATGCTGATTTTTTCGCGAAGATTATTGAAACCATTTATACGATCGTGATGAGGGTTGTTACTTTAATCCTCCGTTTAACCCCCTATGGTGTTTTAGCTTTAATGGCAAAAGTGACCGCAACAAGTGATTATTCGGCGATTATCAAGCTAGGAAAGTTTGTGATTGCCTCTTATGTAGCACTGATTATTATGTTTGTCATACATTTACTTTTACTCTTATTAGCCGGAAGAAATCCACTAACTTATATTAAAAAAACAATGCCTGCCCTGACATTTGCGTTTACTTCACGTTCCAGTGCTGGCACATTGCCGCTTAATATTAAAACACAGCATCAGGAGCTAGGTGTGTCTGAAGGGATTGCCAATTTTGCTGGATCATTCGGACTGTCCATCGGGCAAAATGGCTGTGCAGGTATTTATCCAGCTATGTTAGCGATCATGGTTGCCCCAACCGCAGGGGTGAATCCGCTTGATCCTGTCTTTCTTGGTACCTTAATTTTAATTGTGGCGATTAGTTCATTTGGGGTGGCAGGTGTCGGAGGAGGGGCTACTTTTGCGGCTTTACTTGTCCTATCTGCGCTAGACTTACCAATAGGAATCGTCGGTCTATTAATTTCTGTTGAACCATTAATTGATATGGGAAGAACAGCCTTAAACGTTAGTGGAAGTATGACAGCAGGGGTGCTAACCAGTAAAGTGACGGGAGAACTTGATGAGAATGTCTATAATCAACCGAAACAAAGCTTAGAAATATAATAAAATCCCGGATATCTCAAAGTCGAGACATCCGGGATTTTTTTTCAGCAGTAGGCATATTTTAAAAGTTCTTCATTCCTTTTTATCAATCCAAGAAGCGTTCAATAATCCTCCAATCAGTAGTACAGCGGCGGTAAAATAAAACCAAATCATGAGTACAATGATATTGGCCATGTACCCATAAAGCCGTGTGTAACTAGCAAAATAAGTGACATAAGACGAAAAACCAATGGTGACAGTTTGCCAGCCAATCGTAGAAAATACGGCTCCTGGTAAGGCATGACGAAACGTCACTTTAGAGCTAGGTACGATCTTGTATAAGAGGAGAAAAAAGAAAAATAAATAGATGGAACCCGTTCCCCATTTTATCACAGCCCACCAATGATAAAATGATGGAGGGAAATGAACATGTGCAATAAGGAAAACTCGACTAATTTCCTCCCCAATGGGGATCAACAGCGAAAAAGTTAAGGTAATCATTAAACCAGCTGTTAAAATGAGATCTTTTCCTAAAGCAAGGAAAAAAGTTTCTTGACGAACGACACGATAGGCATCATTCATGGATCTGACAAGCGCCTGGACAGCCATGGAGGCAATCCAAAAAGCTGCGAGCAGGCTAAATGAGGCAAGTTTTGTCTGCCTCCTCCCAATAATCCCCATAATATTATCCTTTATAAGGGTGAAGCTTCCTTTCGGAATATAAGGCTCCAACACGGTTAGCACATCCTCCGAATGGACGGGGAAAAAGCTGATAATCGCAAAGGAAAAAACTAAGAATGGGAAAATAGCCAACATAAAATAATACGCCATTAACGCAGATTGATCATGAAATCGCTCGAGAAAAAAACGCTTTAGTAAAGACAAAACTATATTCATCACAAAATCATCCTCTAGTTCACAGCTCTTATTATCTTTAGCTGTTGGACGTCATTTGAAACATGGGATTAAGATTTGTTTGAGAATAAGAAAAGCGCAAGCGCCTTGGTCAGCCCCGACAAGCAAATGTTCTGAGACAAGAAAAGTCCGGTTTTGACTTTTATTGTCTCAGGTTATTTAGTGGAACATCGGCTAAGGTCGCCACGTCCTGTGGCAACGCCGATGGACTCGCATCCTGCGAGCCTCTCGGGGCTAGGCGCTGGAGCTAGATCCAAACATTAGCCAATTTTTATGCTTTCTTACCTTTGGGCCGGAAAACTTTAAGGGAACTGTTTACTCCTTTGATTATGGAGATGCCCATTTTGCCGTATTAAATACAGAAACAACCAAAGCTGGATTAATGGAACAAGCAGAATGGTTGAAAACCGATGTGGCGAAAGTGAAAAAGAAATGGATGATTGTCATTTACCATCGCTCACCCTATCATTCTAATCCCACTTCTGGCAGTGAAAGGGTGAAAGAGGTATGGACACCAGTATTTGATGATTTAGGAATAGATTTAGCGATTTCCGGTCATGATCATTCTTATGTACGAACGTTTCCGTTGAAGAATGGGGTAGTCGATCAAACAGGAACAACTTATATGATCGCTGGTTCCACAGGGCAAAAGTTTTATGGGGCAACCCTGCAGCCTTATATGGATGCATTCTTTGATGAAAAAACACAGGTTTACACGAGAGTATTGATAAATAAGGAAGGTATTCACATACTGGCAAAAGCACGGGATGGTAGGATTGTCGATCAATTTCTTATAGAAAAATAATCCCTTGGATAAAAGGGACTGTCCAATAAGTCATTTTTTGGCTATTGGATGCCCCTTTTCAAGCTCAAGAATATGGATATATTCACATTTTTGAAATCCAAATTTCAATAATATGCCCCTTTTCGGACAGCCCCTTCATTAAGGATTAACTCGTAAGACAATCTTTCCGGCATTTTGGTTTTGTTCCATATATTCATGCGCCTTATTGGCGTCTTTCCAATCCCATATGGAATCAAGGATTGGTTTTAATTGGCCAGAGGCAAATTTTTCTAGTGCAAAATCGGAAAAGTCTTTTGTTAATTGGCTTTTCTTTTCTGATGTCTGAGAACGTAGGGCTGTACCAATCACTTGAATTCTTTTGAAGAGCAGTTTACTAAGATCTACTTCTTTTACTTTCGCACCACCCATTGTTCCAATTAAGATTAATTTTCCATCTGTCGTTAAGGAACGGATATTTTCTTCCCAATAGCTAGCACCAATGAAATCGAGGATGAGATCGACTCCTTGATTAGAGGTGACTGCTTTTACCTCAGAAGAAAACGGCCCTTGCTTGTAATCAATCGCATGATCGGCGCCTAAGGAAAGGCAAAGCTCTCTCTTTTCAAGTGTTCCAGCGGTTACAAGTATTTTGGCGCCTATTTCCCTGGCGAGTTGGATTGCGGCTGTTCCCACACCACTTGCCCCTGCATGGATAAGAATGGTTTGTCCCTTTTTTAATCCTCCAAGCCAAAACATATTTAAATAGGCAGTCAAAAACACTTCAGGAATGGCGGCTGCTTGTTCAAAAGAGAGCGATTCTGGAATACGAATACCCATACTTGCGGGGATGGAAACATATTCTGCATACCCTCCCCCCGGAAGAAGGGCACAAACGCGGTCACCCTTTTTCCAGCCGGATACTTCATCCCCAACCTTCTCAATGACCCCGCTCATTTCTAAACCTAAAATAGGAGAAGCTCCTGCTGGCGGGGGATACAGTCCGCGTTTTTGCATTAAGTCCGCCCTGTTCAAGGCGGTCGCTTTCACTTTCACAAGTAACTCATTTGTCTTAATTGTTGGTTTTTCAGCCTCGCCAATCGATAATGTTTCGGTAGCTTTGTCGATAAGAATCGCTTTCAAATGTTTCCACCTCATTCACATTTTTATTAAAAATCCAGCTGCTTTATGTTATCGTATAAGAATGGGTTTTTTCTTACAAGGAAAGGGTTTTATATATGAATGATAAACACTTAAGCCGGGCATCCTCCTTTCAAAGTTTACTTCTGATTCTTGGTATTATTTTTATTGCTTTTAATTTACGCCCTGCCATTACGTCTGTGGGCCCATTGATTGGCACCATTCGCGCAGATTTTGGCATTTCCAATGGTGTAGCGGGGATGATTACGACTTTACCATTGCTGGCTTTTGCTCTTTTTTCTATCATCGCTCCAATCATAGGCAAAAAATGGGGAAATGAAGTCACTATTTTTATTAGTCTACTTGTTTTATTAGCGGGGACCCTGATTCGCTCATCTGGTCATTTAAGCCTTCTGTTCATAGGAACAGCCTTGATTGGAATCGGAATAGCCATTTGTAATGTCCTGCTGCCAGCGATTGTTAAACAACGGTATCCTTTTAAGGTGGGAATTATGACGAGTATTTATTCCACTTCGATGGGATTATGTGCGGCCACGGCATCTGGACTAAGTATCCCATTAGCTAAAGGTCTTGGGCTTGGTTGGCATAAGACACTACTCGTATGGGGGACAATTGCCCTCGTCGGAGCGATTCTTTGGTTTCCACAAGTATTAAAAAGCAGCAAAAATCCTGAATTGCAACCGGCAGGTCTATCGATTACTAGGATGTTTCGCTCTCCAGTGGCCTGGCAAGTCACCTTTTTTCTAGGCCTACAATCCATTCTTTTTTATGGACCAATTACTTGGCTTCCGGAAATTGTTATTGATAAGGGATTCAGTATAGCGGCTTCCGGTTGGATGTTAAGCTTTATGCAGTTTTCTAGTTTACCAGCCAATTTCCTCACTCCCGTATTAGCTGGAAAAATGAAAAATCAGCGACCGATTGTCATGGTTGTGGGAATTTTTTATATTGCCAGCTTAGTCGGGCTATTAATTGGCGGAAACACTTTTTTTCTTTCCGTTTGTGTCTTACTCTTAGGGGTGGCGCAAGGCGCTTGCATCAGTCTAGCCCTCACTTTATTTAGCCTGCGCTCTGCGGATTCTACACAGGCGGCTCAATTGTCAGGGATGGCCCAATCGGTCGGATATTTATTGGCTGCGATTAGTCCTATTTTAATTGGTGTATTATTTGATTATACCCAATCATGGACCTTGCCATTATTCTTCCTTTTAATCGTTGCCGTTGGAACCATTTTGTCAGGACTTGGAGCAGGGCGGGATGTGTATGTGGGAGAAGCTTCTCCTGTACGAAACTAATACGTAATTGGATAGATTTTAAGTGAAAAATAAAGAAGGATGATAACATGAATAAAAAAGACATTCAATATAAAATTGAAGATTTAAAAGCAGATTATGTTCGTTTGCAGCATGACTTGGAAAAACTTGAATATGTCAAAGGAAATTTGCATCCATTAGAGAAACAACTCGCTGGAATAGAACAAGAATTAAGGGAATGGAATAAGAAATTGGATGAGGTGGAAGAGGAATCATAAGGAGCCGACCTAAAGGAGGCTCCTTTTTTGCGCAAACGAATATTATTGGACATTTTTTTAGATACCTTTTTTCTTGTGAAGAAATACTATTGGTTATTGAATTGCGTATCAATAGGGTTGATATAAAAAGATAATCATATTAAAATGGAAATGGAATATTGTTTTAATTTGGTTGATGAATTGGTGAAATTCTAATTTGATTTTTGAAGGGGAATGTTTATGGCTTATATCATTGGCATTGATGCGGGTGGGACGAAAACAAGCGCGATGATTTTGGATAAGCAAAAAAACATTATTTTTACCGTGGAAACAGGTTTTGGTAACCCACAGGTTGATTATGATCAAGCCTCCAATCATGTATGGGAAGCAGTGTCGTCCTGTCTGCAAAGTGAATTTGGGCCAAAATGTAAGCAGATTGTGGCAGGTATTGCGGGAATTGAAGCGAAACATCATCGAGCTAATCTTGAAACATTTTTTAAACAAAGAACTTCATTACCGGTGATTCTCGTCAACGATGCTGTTTTGGCCTATCATGCCATGTTAGGGGAGGAGGATGGCATCTTAACGATTGCAGGTACAGGATCGATCTCTTATGGGCGGAATGGAGAGAAGGAAGGGTATTCCGGTGGCTGGGGACATCTTCTCGGTGATGCTGGGAGCGCTTATGATGTTGTGATTCAGGCCTTACGCAAGATAACGCTAGAGGCAGATCAAGGATTATCGCATTCACCATTATCACAGGCGTTATTGCAAAAGCTGGGTGTGCAAAAGGCAGAAGGAATGAAAGCGTTTATTTATCAGGCTGCAAAAGGAGAAATCGCCGCTTTGTCCTTGGCGATTTTTAATGAAGCGATGAACGGAGACAAGGAGGCTAAACAATATTTTTATCAAGCCGGCCGGCAATTGGCAGAGCAAACAGCCTATTTGCATCAACGATTGGCGTTAGGCCGCCCATTAAAAATAGCTTGTAAAGGTTCATTATTGGAAAAAAATCCCTATGTACAAACCGAATTTAAGGCAGCACTTTCATCATTGGTAGGGGATATAGAGTGGATAAGGAATGAGGAACCCGCTGCTATGGGGGCTTTGTCAGTGGCTTCTAGGTATGGATTTGAGAGGAGATGAGGGGATGACTCGTTTAGGCGTAGGTTTAATGTCAGGCACTTCGGTTGATGGAATCGATGCAGCACTTGTCCAAATCAAGGGATGTGGAATCGATTCAAAAGTTGAATTGCTCGGATTTTTAACCATGCCTTTTGCAGAGGAAGTAAGGCAGGAAATTTTCCAATGCCTGGATCCTGAACGTTCTAATGTGGCACTCGTTTGTCATTTGAATTTTAAGCTAGGCTATGTAATGGCTGAAGCGGTAAAGGAAGTATGTAAACAGGCGGATGTTCCATTAACAGAAATAGACTTTGTTGCTTCCCATGGTCAGACTGTCTATCATCTTCCTCACAAAGATGGGGCTTATGAGCGATCTACATTGCAGATTGGAGAGCCTGCCATTATTGCTTATGAAACAGGTACGACAGTTATTTCTAATTTCCGATCTATGGATATGGCTGCTGGTGGAGAAGGAGCTCCGCTCGTTCCCTATGCAGATTATGTCCTTTATCGGAATGATCATAAGGGAGTGGCCCTACAAAATATTGGCGGAATTGGCAATCTAACAGCGATTCCAAAACAGGCGACTTTGGATGATGTCATCGCCTTTGACACGGGTCCCGGTAATATGGTGATCGATGAACTATGCCGTTTGTTAAAAGGAAAACCATTCGATGACGGGGGCAAATGGGCAGCATCCGGCCAAGTAGACTATTCCCTGATTGAGTCTTGGATGAAAATGGATTATTTTCGCAAGGAACCACCTAAATCAACGGGACGGGAACAATTTGGCCGTCAATTTGCGATGAAAGTTATGCAAGATGCACATCATTTGCCGGCAGAGGATATGATTGTCACCGCGACTTATTTTACTGCGGCTTCCATTGCAGATGCTTACCATCATTTTATTTTCCCAAGATTTGCCATTGAGGAAATGATCATCGCAGGCGGGGGAAGTATGAATAAGACTCTGCTTCAGTATATTCAAAGCTTATTACCGACTATCGCTGTTAAGACTCAAGAGGATCTCGGTTTTTCATCAGAAGCCAAGGAGGCAGTGTCCTTTGCCATTTTAGGGAATGAGACATTAAACCATCGGCCTGCCAATGTTCCAAAAGCGACCGGTGCCTCGGAGCCGGTCATTCTTGGATCGATTACATGGGGACAGAATCGCTTTTAATCGTACCGGGAATAGAGGGGAAAGTCCGAAATCGTCACTACGAGCCGTTGATCATGATTTTAAACGCGGAAAAACTCCTGTGCGGTCATAGCGAATCGGTTGGCCGTGCCCGAAATGGCGCTAAAAGTCTAAAGAGGTAACAGCGAATCGCTTGGTTGTGCCCGAAATGTCGTCAAAAGTCCAAAGAGGTAACAGCGAATCAGTTGGCTGTGCCCGGAATGTCGCCAAAAGTCTAAAGAGGTAACAGCGAATCGCTTGGCCGTGCCTGAAATGGCGTCGAAGGTCTAAAGAGGTAACAGCGAATCGCTTGGCCGTGCCTGAAATGTCGCCAAAAGTCCAAAGAGGTAACAGCGGACGGTTGGCCGTGCCCGAAATGTCGTCAAAAGTCCAAAGAGGTAACAGCGAATCGCTTGGCCGTGCCTGAAATGTCGTCAAAAGTCCAAAGAGGTAACAGCGAATCGGTTGGCCGTGCCCGGAATGTCGCTAAAAGTCTAAAGAGGTAACACGAATCGGTTGGCCGTGCCCGGAATGTCGCCAAAAGTCCAAAGAGGTAACAGCGCATCAGTTGGCTGTGCCCGGAATGTCGCCAAAAGTCCAAAGAGGTAACAGCGAATCAGTTGGCTGTGCCCGGAATGTCGCCAAAAGTCCAAAGAGGTAACAGCGGAACGGTTGGCCGTGCCCGGAATGTCGCTAAAAGTCTAAAGAGGTAACAGCGAATCGCTTGGTTGTGCCCGAAATGTCGTCAAAAGTCCAAAGAGGTAACAGCGAATCAGTTGGCTGTGCCCGGAATGTCGTCAAAGGTCCAAAGAGGTAACAGCGAATCAGTTGGCTGTGCCCGGAATGTCGCCAAAAGTCTAAAGAGGTAACAGCGAATCGCTTGGCCGTGCCTGAAATGGCGTCGAAGGTCTAAAGAGGTAACAGCGAATCGCAATGTTTAGGAATATAAATAGTAACGAGAGCTTATTTTCTGGAAAGATTCTGCCTCTGCTACACACTTTTGCCAAAACGTATCCACTGTACCAGTTAATACATGGTTGCGTACTTCATTTGTTCTAGCTAAATGATCGATCGAATATGTTCCGACGCCGTTTTTTAAAAAATGTACATCATCTAGTGCTGTCTCCATAATTGCTTCCATCAATACGAGACCAGCATGGAGGGCTTCAAATGTGTGCCGATCTATTACATGCAATTGCACTCCAGAACATAATTTCCCTGCGTGTTTTTGCTGGGAAGGTATGAAGGAGGCGGGACGAGCGATCACTCCAGGTAATTTACGCGAATTAAAGGCTTGGGCCAACCGATAACCATCTAAAAATGGTGCGCCAACATACTCGAATGGAAAAGCGGTTCCTCTTCCTTCTGAAACGTTCAATCCTTCGATCAGGCATGTACCTGGATATAATAGGCACATATGCAAACCTGTTGTATTTGGAGAGGGCGGAACCCAAATGCGGCCGGTATCGTCAAAATACATGTGCCGCTTCCACCCATCCATAGGGATCACGTCAGTATCGCATTTTAGTCCATATTTATGTACGAAGAGTAAGGCGAGTTCTCCAATCGTCATTCCGTGCCGATTAGGAATGGGGAATTGATTCAAAAAGGAAGATGCGGTTTTTGTCTCGAGATAGTTCCCCTCAACCTGTTGTCCGCCAATCGGATTGGGCCGATCAAGAATAAGCATCGGCACTCCTTGTTCACCACATGCTTGCATAACATGGGCCATCGTATAAATATACGTATAATAACGTGAGCCCACATCTTGTAGATCTAGAAGCATTACATCGATTTCCTTAAGCACTTCAGGCGCAGGTTTTTTCGACTTTCCATACAAGCTATATACAGGGAGACTCGTTCGCTCATCTGTAAATGTATCAATATGTTTTCCTGCCTCTTCATCACCTCGTATGCCGTGCTCTGGTGCAAACAAGGCCGATAATTCCAGTTCCTCATCTTCGTAAAGCAAATCAATAGTTGAGACAAGCTTATGATCTACACCGGTCATATTTGTAACCAAGCCAATCCTTTTTCCTTGTAATCGCCTTCGTTCATCTGTTAGAAGCACTTCAACACCAATTTTCAATTCTTCTCCCCCTCGTCATTTGGTTGTTAAATAGACTTCATCATTTCAATGAAACACCCCCCGATAGGCATCCAACCCCATATCGGGAGAATTTTTACTTGATACTTATAGATGGGTTCTCAAATAGTTCCGATTGTTGTGGTTTTTCAAATAATATCAGTTCATCTACTACTCAGCTTCCATCGCCTTGCGGATATTCTCAGTTGTCTCGTCATACATTCGGCGCAAAAATGTATTCACATCTGTTTCCAGTGAGGCAAATTCTTGCACCCCACGATATAATGCATTATAGTCTAAATTTGCATACGGACTTATTTTCTCTGCTGGAAGACCCGGATTCCGCTCCATGATAAAGATTGATTCCAAGTTTTTATCTTCCAACCCTTCTATCTCGGAAGCGAGCGTTTCTTGTATCTTAGGATCGTTCAACACTGTGGTTCGCCCTAAATTCCGGGATGACCATTCTTGATAATCATCAGATAAAAAATACTCTAGCACTTGATAGATTTCATCTAGATGCTCACTTGTTCGAGAAGGGAAAACGAAATAGCCATCAGGAGGTGTAATCGTGTTTGGCTGATCGTCCCAGACTGGCATGGTGACCATATCCCAACGCAGGCCTTGTTCTTCATATGTTTGAGCGTTTGGAAAACGGTCCCAGGCAATTGTCATGGCCACATCTTGATCGCTGAAAAAATTCGCTCCCCATTTGTACAAGTAATCCCCTGGATCCTCATCAGGTAATATTCCCGGAATGGACCATAAACGTTCTAGGTAATTCAAATACTCACTATATATTGGTTCTTCCAAATATAATACTTCATGTGTTTTGGGATCAACATGTGTCACTTGACGTTGATCCAACATCATTTGAGGTGAGTTAATATCAAAACCGCGGTACATCGTGCCATTCTTTTCCCCGGTAACCTTGGCAGCAAGTTCCCTTACATCGTCCCAAGTCATATGATCCGTAGGATAATCTACTCCAAACAAATCAAAGATATCTTTGTTATAATATAAACTGTCCGCCCCTTGATAGAGTGGGATCATATACATCTGTTTGTCCTGTACGGTATTTCGGATAAATTGTTCGATATTTGGATTCAATCGCCCCCAATCGTAATGATTTTTCTCAAAAAGTTCATCTAGAGCGTAATCCAATTCGTACTTTTGCAAAATCCTCAACTGTGCTGCACCAGAACCAACCCATAGATCAGGTATATGGTCTTTGACTATGAACTCCTCTACGTCATCCGCAAGACCCACATTCACATCGACCCATTCTAACTTAATATTCGGCAAGGCTTCCTCCACCGGCTCTTTATAGTGTAGGTTAAAGGCATCTTCCCCCCAGCCATAAGCAAACTTTAGCGTCACTTTTTCTGGATCTTTAGACTTCTCCCCGCCATCTACTTGTTCTCCTGTCTTTCCGCCATCCTTACTACACGCTACAAGAAATCCAAGAAGTATACATACCATCCCACCCATTAACCACTTTCGAATAGTCACTTGCACTCCCCACCCTTGAGTGATATTTAATTTCACAATAATATTGCTTTATTTAAAATATATGGTTGATACTTGAATAAATGATATGAAATCAAAAAAAGTGACTAATCTTTAATTTCCTTCGACTAAAGGATGAAACGGAATGGAAGCGGAAGAGTTGTACATAAAGTTAGTGAACTAGGGGTGTCATTCTAAATTCAAAATACAGTTGGAGCAGGAAGCCAGTCCTTAGACTAAGATCATGAATAATCAATGGGGAATGAACAAATTCCCCATTGATTGAAGTTGCACTTTATTGCCATTTCGCAACTAAAGAATCCGCTCCGGCTTTAAGTCTGTTATAGGCTTTTTCAGAAATCAATTTGTTTTCCTTCTGATGATCAAGCAACAGTTTAAAGCTTTCCATGTGTTTGACCACCTTTTGAGCTTCTTCCTTCTTTTCAAAAACTTCCACTGCAATCAAATGGATCATCAAAGAGTGGGAGGTATCTTCTCTTGTAAATTCTCCTTCTTTCTCGAACTGCTTAACAAGTTCCATTAAATCAGCAACGGTCTTGTCCGGTATTGGATCTTTTAATACATTATAAATGGATGCCAATAGATCGTTTCCATGATCTTGACTTAGCTCCCAGATCATGGCTCCGCCTAATCCACGATCCCTAATGTATTCCGCCTTTAATCCAATTGATTGTTCATCCTCATGACTGATGAAGATTAATTCTTCCCTGTTAAATAAAAAAGGTACTTTTGCTCCTTCATCCCAAAAACGTTTATAACCATTGTTTAGTAGGTCATCTTTAACGATTCGATTATACGTGATTGAACCACTTCCCTTAACAGGTTGACGTAGTCCATTATTTTCCGCTGATGTCACATTGTACGTATACCCGTAAAACGGAGTACCCATCACAAGCTTGTCCGCAGGGACTCCAGCATCCAGATAGGCCTGAATGGCTTTGTCAACACTATATGTTTTTCCTCCATCGTCAAATAGGGGTGCCGTAAAATCAGCAATTGTCTCCCATGTTCCATGAATATCATATGTCATAATTTGCACATAATCTAAATATTTTTGTGATACTCCAAGTTGAGTATTGTTGGCAAAGGATGCAGTGGCACCTCCTGCGATTGTTAGAGAATAGTGTTTTCCGTCCTTTTCACCTTGCTTATCCAATTTTTTACGTAACTTCTCTAATAATAGTGGAAAGTTATCGCGATCGGAAGGATTTGGTGACGTTCCCGGACCGCCGCCTGTAACAGGGTATTCCCAATCAAGATCAATCCCGTCAAAACCATTTTCAATCATAAAGTCAATAGCACTTTCTGCAAAAATCGTTCTCGACTCCTTACTCGCTGCTGCTTCTGAGAAATTTGCTGAACCACCCCAGCCACCAACCGAAATCATTGTTTTTAAATGTGGATACTTTTTCTTTAATTCAGCAAGATCTTTAAAGTTTTTTTCGTCTTGAATGGGATTTTCCACTTTCAGCTTAAGATCGGTACCGATCATGGCAAACGCATAATTGAGATGGGTTAATCGGCTCGCATCTAAATCTCGCAAAATATTAAAAGATCCAGAGGTAGACCAGCCAGCCAAATAGCCAACCACCCGATTTGCAGGTGGACTATCTGCTGGTTCCCAATTTGGATCCGTATCGAAATCGGATACATTATCTACAAGGAAAACATTCGTAACAGTCTTCACTTGTCCAACAGGGTCCGTGGCAACCGCTTTAATCATCGCGTTTCCTTCAGGATAGGATGTTGTATCCCAAGGAACAGAAAATATATTTCCCTCTCTATTCGCCTCTGGAAATTTTTGATAAGCTGAATTCGGGTCATTAAGCATTTTTCCAAAAAACTCTACACTTCGCACATTTTCAGCGGCTGTTACACCTAACTGGACAGTTCCGGAATAGCCGTCACTTCCCGGTGTTTTTCCTTTTGGCCCGGATGCATCCACTTTACTAATATCAGGTAAAGGAGCAACATTTTCGTTATCTGACGGAATGATAATGGTGACAGAGCTTTCATCCATGGAGATGTTATCATAAATATCCTTTATCTTGATTTGAAAGTTATACTTTTCACCCGCTATTAATCCATTAACGGTATATGAAGTCGCTGTTGTTTCAGCCACAAGATTACCATCTTGGTAGATCATGTATTGATAAACAGGAACTGTTGTAGATGCTGCCCATGACAAGGTTGCACTAGATGTCGTTCTTGATGGAACATTCAGCTCACTTGGAGCGGCTGGTGCGTTTGGCGCACTGTAATTTTGAACGATAATTTCCCGCGTAATGGATTCTACCTCCTCTGACGAGTAATGTATGACCATTTTTAAATGATATTTTCCATCTGGAACCCAAGGGTTTCCCGTCGGCCAACTCCACGTAAAATGGGAGTATTGTGTAATATATGGATAATAATGCTCCTCGGACTCGTTTTTTGCTTTTGCATAAAATGTGACACTTTCAACAGGCCCCTTTTTAGGATCTGGAACGGCTGTAATCATTGGAGAACCCTTTACGGTATTGCCATCTTCTGTTATGGTCGTTACGTCAATATAGGATGCCGATCCTTCATCCGCTTCCGTTGCGGATGATTCCTTAGCAAAAGATCCTATAAAAAAGCTACATAGGAAAACTACAAATAGGGTAAAGATCGAAAAGCTTTTTTTCATTCTTCTTCTCTCCTTTTAATCTAGGTTTTTGTGTTCATGAGGGATAGGAATGAATATCCCTCATTATGTATCCGCTTTCACCTACCTTTTTGATTTTTTATTTCTACTAAATTATAATACAAGCAAAATATTAATCCATTAATTTATTAAAAATTCACTCGAATCACTACTTTCTTACTAGGAAACAGTATTTTAGACTAGGTTTGATATAAAAAGACATAAAAGTATGTAAAAATACAAAATTACATTTCATTTCCTATCTAATTATGTTATTCTTTAATCAGAGATTTGATGGACTAGCTTAGTTAGTATTCTTTTATGTTTTCATGTAAGCGTATAATAATAGTTTTTTGCTTGAAATAACAAGGAGATGATTTCGGATATAAAGTATATCTTGGACGAATTGGGTATGTGGTAAAACCACTCGAGTTGGAAATGGGTGTCAATTAGCTTGTTAATTTAAACATGAAATCAATTTTTTCACTGATATGGGGAGGTGCTTATGAAAATCTAAAAGATATTATTACTTGGATTGGTTGTTCTATGAATGGGGGGACGATCCCCAGTTTAAATCTAAGAAAGGTTATTCAAAGAAGCGAAACACTCTCAAATAAAGCATGAAAGGAGTTGTCAAAAACAGATGGCTCAACAACACAGTTTGAATGGGAATGAAATGACGGCCATAGGTAAGTCAAATCAAAGAAAAAGCGGGCTTAAACGAAGGAAAATAAAGAGAAATTGGCAATTGTACGTGTTATTGGCTCCGGCTTTAATCTATTTTCTTGTCTTTAAGTATTATCCCATGTATGGAGTGCAAATCGCTTTTAAAAAATTTGTCGCAACGAAAGGAATATTTGGTAGTGAATGGGTCGGATTAGAGCATTTTATGAGATTTTTCCATTCGCATTATTTTTGGGATCTTATTAAGAACACATTAGGTATTAGTTTATACCAATTATTGTTATTTCCCATTTCGATCATTGTCGCCTTATCTTTAAATGAACTGCGGGATGGCAGGTTTAAAAAAATAGCCCAAACGATCACATATGCACCGCATTTTATATCAGTCGTCGTTTTTGTTGGCATGATTATTGCCTTTCTTAACCCGATCACGGGAATTGTGAACAACATTATCCAATTTTTGGGATTTGAACCGATTAGTTTTATGACAGAACCATCGTGGTTTAAAACGATCTTTGTCTTCTCAAATGAATGGCAAAATCTTGGGTGGGGAGCCATCATTTATTTAGCAGCGCTCGCAGGGGTAGATACAGAACTGCATGAAGCAGCAAAGGTAGATGGTGCCTCAAGACTTCAGCGGATAAGACATATTAATATTCCATGGATTTTACCAACAATTATCATCCTATTGATTTTAAATATGGGCAACTTCATGTCTGTTGGTTTTGAAAAAATTCTCTTGATGCAAAATCCACTGAATCTGGAATCTTCCCAAGTAATTCAAACTTATGTGTATGAAGCGGGATTGTTGAATGGGCAGTATAGTTATTCCACAGCAGTTGGTTTATTTAATTCAGTTATTAATTTTGCTATTCTTATAACCTTTAACAGGCTGGCTAGAAAAACGGGGACAAGCCTATGGTAAAGGAGCATCGATATGGAAATTAAACAAACAAAGACAGATCGCATCTTTGATATTTGTAATAAGATCCTAGTTTGGTTTTTTATAATCATTATTCTGTATCCACTGATTTACATTATTAGTGCATCGATCAGTGATCCTTCTTTTGTAAACTCTGGACAAATGTGGTTATTACCAAAAGGGATTACTTTTGAAGGATTTCAGCGTGTATTTCAAAATAAAGAAATTTGGATCGGGTATCGGAATACCATTTTTTATACATTGCTAGGCACCTTTATTAATCTAGCAGTAACATTACCAGCTGCATATGCGCTTTCCAGGCAAGAGTTAATTGGGAAAAAGGTCATCATGGCATTATTTGTATTTACGATGTTTTTTGAAGGCGGATTAATTCCTACTTACTTGCTTGTCAGGGATTTAGGCATGGTCAACACCATCTGGTCGTTGGTGATTCCAAGTGCTGCAGCAATGTGGAATATTATCGTGACTATGACTTTCTTTAAGGTGACGATCCCGAAAGGATTGGAAGAAGCGGCTGAAATGGATGGGGCTTCTCAATTCAGAACGTTTTTCCAAATCGTCTTACCATTGTCTGCGCCGATTATTGCTGTAATGGCATTATTTTATGGGGTTGGTCATTGGAATCAATATTTTGGTGCAATGATCTACCTTTCCGATGAAAAATTATTTCCATTGCAGTTATTTTTAAGAAAAATCCTAATTCAACAACAAATGACGGCGGATATGATGATGCAAAGCGGTAATGCCCAGGCCTTAAGTGAACATGCAAGGATTGCAGATATTATCAAATACGCTGTCATGATTGTATCAGCCGCCCCATTATTAATTGTTTATCCTTTCCTACAACGCTTTTTCTTAAAAGGTGTTTTAATCGGGTCTATAAAGGGGTAAAGGCTGAGATTTGATGAAGGGGGTGAGGATGTAATCGAGAATGGATTATTATCAATACATTATGGGGGTAAATGAAATGAAAAAACTGAAAAAAGGATTATTTAGTTTGACGGTACTTTTAACCAGTATGGTCCTAGTAGTAGGCTGTGCTAAAAACGACAATAAAAAAAATGCGGACAAAGGACCAGATGAAAATTTTAATGAATCAGGTTACCCCATTGTGAAGGAACCCATTACATTAACAATGATGGGGCAAAGTTCGCCTGTTCAGCCTGATTGGAAAGATATGGGTTTTTTCAAAGAAATGGAAAAGATGACAAATATTCAATTTAACTTTAAAACGTCTCCATCTGACGACTATAAACAAAAGAAACAGCTGGCCTTTAATAGTTTGGAATTACCAGATGTTTTGTACGGGGCCGAGTTGACTTCGGAGGAGGAATTGAATTTTGGAAGCCAAGGATTGTTAATTCCGTTGGAGGACTTGATTGATAAATACGCACCAAACTTTAAAAAAGTAATGGAGGAGCATCCAGATATTAAACCTTCCATTACGGCACCCGATGGGCATATTTATGCGCTTCCTGGATTGGATACAACAACACAATCGAAGACGCCGATTATGTGGATGAATAAACCATGGATGGACAAAATTGGCGCAAAAACACCAGAGACAGTTGATGATCTATATCAACTACTAAAAGATTTTAAAGAAAAAGATCCTGATAATGTCGGGGATGTCATTCCGTTGACAGCCAACTCTCCAGCAGATCTGCGGGTTGGGATTCTTCCTGACTTTGGTATTATCCAAACAGATGGAATTTTCCAAAAAGGTGGTAAGGTCGATTATGCATACACACAAGAGGGATTCAAAGAATATCTCACCTTTATGAATAAACTGTATAACGAAAAATTATTAGATAATGAGATGTTTTCCCATACTTGGGAGCAATTTGTCGCAAAAGGTCCTAAGGTTGGAATCTATTCAACATGGCCGATTGTCATGCTTGGATTTGAAGATCCATCAGAAGCCTTAAAGTATCCACCATTACCACCTTTGACAAGTGCTGTCAATGATCAAAAACTGACGATCGAAATGCCTGAGGTGCGCAGGGGAAGAGCAGCCATTACAAGCGAAAATAAATATCCTGAGGCCACAATGCGCTGGTTGGATTATGCTTACTCAGAGGAAGGTTCCATTCTTTCAAGACTAGGAATTGAGGGAGAATCTTATGAATGGAATGAGGATAAAACGAAGTGGAAATTATTATCGAAGGACGGTTTAAGTACAACGGAAACGAATTCTCAATATGCACCAGGAGTAGGAACGAATGTCCCAATGGTCTTAAGCGAAGAAATCTTTGGGAAAGAAGATAATCCAACGATACACGAAATTAATAAAAACCTAGCGAATGAACTTTTGCCTTATGCTGAACTGCCATTCCCACTTGTCTACTTTACAGATGACGAGCAGGATAGGATCAATGCATTAAAACCAGATATCGACACGTATTTTGAACAGATGGAAGCTAAATTTATCACAGGGGCAGAATCGATTGAAACGGGTTGGGATAATTATCTAGAAACACTTGAGGGATTAGGAATCGATGAATATATTAAAATCCATCAGGATGCATACGATCGTTGGGCAGATGAGAAATAAGTTAAAGAATGTATAGAATCAGCCTGGTTTTCAGGCTGTCTCTATCGTAAGGCCTTTAGCCAATTCAAATCATTAAATTTGTAGACATTTGCAACGGATTGTAAAAGGAGGAAATCCATGATGTTCATATTTCGTCATTACGAATCAGGTGATGAAAAGCAAATCGTAAAATTATGGAATCAAAGTTTATGGAAGGATCCGATCACGCCCAAACGTTTTCGCAATCTCGTCCTGCTGGATGCGAATTTTGATCCAAAGGGGATGCGATTAGCGTTTGAAAATGATAAATTAATTGGATGCGTCTATGCGGTAAGAAGATTACTGCCAATGTTTGGTACTGATTTAGAGCCAGATAACGGCTGGATCCCATTCTTCTTTGTTGATGAAGACTACCGTAAGTCCGGCGTAGGGGCAAAACTGATGAAAGAGGCTTCTGACTTTTTGAAAGAAAATGGACGGAAGCAGATATTTTTCGCTTCTTACGCACCGAACTATATTATGCCCGGTATTGACGAAGAGGCCTATCCTGAGGCGTATCAGTTTTTGCAAGCAGAAGGATTTTCAAAACTGTATTCCCCGGTTGCGATGGATCGCAATATCGTTGATTTTAAAATATCAAAAAGTATCAAAGACCTCATGAAACAAAGAGAGAACGAAGGCTATTCTTTTTCACTTGCTGAAGATAAAGATCTGTATGAAGTCATTCAGTTTGCAAATCTGAAGTTCAATCCGGATTGGGGCCGTGCAATCAGAGAAGGGGTTCTGCAAGGCCTGCCAATGGAACATATCCTTGTGGCTAGAAATGGTGAAAAGGTAGTGGGCTTTTGCATTTTCGGTGGATATGAAGGTGTTCCGGATCGATTTGGCCCATTTGGCGTAGATCCAGATGAACAAGGAAAAGGATTGGGAAAAATTCTCTTGAATCTCTGCTTAGAGCAAATGAAAGCACAAAGTTTGCATGGTGCTTGGTTCCTTTGGACTGGGGAAAAAAGTGCTGCCGGTTATCTGTATAAAAAGACAGGATTTGAAATCACTCGTACCTTCCATGTCATGAAAAAGGATATACACTAAATAAAGGAATATTGGTAGCGGCATCTTCTTTAAATGCCAGGCGCTTTTGCGGCAGTGCCTGGCTCTTCCCCGTATAATAACTGTAATGATCTAGCTTACTTTTGATTATAAATAGATATGGAAGAGAGCAGAAGATTATTTCTATAAGAGTCGGGTTTGATAAAAGGTTATGAAATAATGATACAATATTTTACCATATACGTTGAATTAATGTTTTAAATATGTTATTTTAATACTAACCTAACATCTTAAGCTAATGGTTTGGCCGTTGTTCAGGCTGGTTGCTATTATTTGCGAAAAAGAAAGATTGATAGAATTGTCATTGATTGGACTGGGTTTGTGGACCTTTATAGAAAGTTGGGTTATGAGGTTTGGAAAGAGCATAAAAGCTATCAGAAGTGATTAGTGAATCATCCATTCCCATAATATTGGAAAGGCGTGTTGAAATGGAACTGGATCTTTCGAAATTAATAACAGAACAAATAAATGAAAATTCAAAAGGAATTGACCAAATGTCCACTCAGCAAATCGTTCAGCTTATGAACAATGAGGATCAAAAGGTCATTGAAGCCATCCAAGCAGTTATACCTTCTATAGTAAAAGCAACGGATGAAATTTATTATGCTCTACAAAAGGGAGGGCGCCTTTTCTATATTGGTGCGGGAACTAGTGGACGGCTTGGTATTTTAGATGCTGCCGAGTGTCCGCCCACCTTCTATACGACTCCGGAGATGGTGCAGGGCATTATTGCAGGAGGAAATCAGGCCGTATTTGTTGCTGTGGAAGGAGCGGAGGACAATCCAGAAGCAGGAAAGAAAGATTTAGAGGAAAAGGAGTTAACTCCTACGGATATCGTTGTAGGGATCGCAGCAAGTGGGCGCACGCCCTATGTGATCGGTGCACTTGAATATGCCCGTTCTATTGGAACGGCAACCATTGGCCTTACTTGTAACAAGGATACTCCTATCAGTAAGGTGGTTGACCATTCCATAGAAGTGATTGTTGGACCTGAAGTATTAACTGGTTCCACAAGGTTAAAAGCAGCTACTGCCCATAAAATGGTCCTAAATATGTTTACGACCATCTCCATGATCAAAATGGGCAAAGTATATGAAAACTTAATGATTGATCTTCAGCCAACAAACAGTAAGTTAGTAGAAAGAGCACGAACAATGCTCATGGCCATTACGGGGAAGACATTTGAAGAAGCGAAAAAAGCTCTGGAAGAAACGAATTTAAAAGTCAAGCCTGCGATAGTGATGCTTGAGGCAGAGGTTTCTTGTGAAGAAGCATTTGTTTATATTGATAGAGCAAACGGCTTTGTAAGGGAGGCGATTCAACTTGCACGACAAGAAAAAAGATGAGTCCCTAAAGGAAAAAGTATTGCGGTTTCTAGCTCAGGAAATATCCGCCGAACACATCCCCGGAGCCGCCATTTATGTGGCAAAGAATGGGCAAACAATTTTGCAGGAAACGATTGGGGCCAGAACTTTGCACCCCTCCCCACAACCCGTTGAAGAAGCTACGGTCTATGATCTTGCTTCTTTAACGAAGGTAGTCGCAACGCTCCCATCTATGTTGAAACTGATGGAAGAGGGGGCGTTTCATTTAAAGGATCGCGTATCCCGGTTTATTCCCGGATTCGAAAAAAACGGGAAGGAGGATGTGACAATTCAGCATTTATTAACTCACACCTCAGGCTTAGCTGCTCACCGCCCATTTTACAACGAGAAACTTACAAAGGGAGAAGTGGTCCAAAGAATCTGTACGGAAAAGTTGATGGAAAAGCTGGGGAAAAAAGTCATTTATAGTGATTTAGGCTTTATATTACTATCAACGATCATAGAAAATATTGCACAGCAATCCTTTGAAAGCTTTGTAGAAAGGTATATTTTTAGTCCTCTAGAGATGAAGGACACAGGTTTTAATCTTCCTTTTAAAAAGGATAGGTTTGCAGCGACAGAATTTTCTGATGAGTTGAAAGACTATAAGTATGGTGTTGTACATGATGAAAATGCAGAAGCGATGGGAGGAGTTAGCGGACATGCCGGCTTATTTTCGTCTCTACCTGATTTAGTGAAATTCTCTACTATGATTGAAAATGAAGGGGTTTACAATCATAAAAGAATATTGACGAGCTCAGTCTTACGTTTAGCTCGAAAAAATTTCACCCCATATGATCAGGAAGGCCGTGGATTAGGATGGCAATTACAAAGTGAAGGAACCTTGGCTAGCGGTGATTTATTATCTGATGATGCTTATGGTCATACAGGGTACACCGGAACGAGTATCTGGTTTGATCCGCAAGCGAAGCTCACGGTTATATTATTGACGAATCGTGTTCATGCCCAAAATAAAAATGGGATTCTGCGCCTAAGACCAAGGTTGCATAATGTAATCCAGGCCCATTTACAATCGTAAATGATGACCAATGAAGAGAGTGTTATCTTGAACAAGATTTTGTCGTTTTTCACAAACTTTCAAATCTATCATTGTTTACCCGTGGAGGCTGTTCCTTTCATAGCATAGGACATGAATTGACATTAACTTTTAAATGAACCAGTAAATTTCAACAAGGAGGAATTATGATGAAACTAGCGTTAGTAGGAGCCCATTGTGGAGATGTAGAACTTCAAGCAGGTGCGATTGCCCATAAATATGCAAAGGCGGGACATGAAGTCACTTTTGTTCATTTAACAGCGGGGGAGAAAGGAAATCCGCCTCATATCTCGGTTGAAGAATATCGTGAGCAAAAAATAAAAGAGTCTGAGAAGGTTGCGGAAATACTTGGCGTAAAGACGATTACGTTGGATTATAAGGATGCAGAGTTAACCTTTAATGACGAGATTGTAACACGAGTGGCAACCTTATTAAGAAGGATTAAACCGAATGTGGTGATTACCCATTGGGAAAATAGCATCCATTCCGATCATGCCCTTTGTTACAAAATTGTGCAAGCGGCGCAATTAAAAGCAGGACTTCCTGGTTTTGACCTCGAAGGACTAGCCCCCCATTATTACGGGATTTATCATAGTGAGAATTGGGAGGATATGGAAGGCTATGTTCCCGATATTTTTGTCGATGTTTCGGAGGAATTTGACATATATTTAGAAGCGTTGTCCCAGTATTGGTTTATTATGAATTCCTCCTCTTTCCGTTATTATGATTATTACAAAGCATTAGGAACAGTCCGAGGATGTTTAAACCGGACTCAATATGCGCAAACGTTAAAATTTCCTACTGGGGCTAATGTTCGAAAAGGCGGCTCTATCCCAGGCTATGAATTATAAGAAAGTGGTGAGAGGATGAGAATCGGCCTAGACCTATTTTTGGAAAAACACTATCAAGCTTTTAAAGGAAAGCGGATCGGCCTATTAACCAATTTAACTGGTGTGAATAAAAAGCTTGTTCCAGCAATTGATTTGTTTTTTGAACATGAGGATATTGATTTAACGGCTCTATATGGACCAGAGCATGGCATTCGCGGAGATGCAAAAGAGGGAGAGCAAGTGGAATCATCGGTAGATCCGTACACAGGCCTCCCTGTGTATAGCTTGTACGGGGCATCGAAAAAGCCTAGTAAAGATATGCTCGATCCTGTTGATGTTGTTGTTTTCGATTTACAAGATATTGGCTCAAGATATTACACGTATATTTATTCTATGGCTTATGTAATGGAGGCCTGTGCTGAATATGGAAAGGAATTTGTTGTTCTCGACCGTCCCAATCCGATTTCAGGAGTTCCAATGGAAGGAAATTTGGTAGAAAAGGATGTTCGTTCCTTTGTCGGTCTTTATCCAATTCCTAACCGGCATGGAATGACAGTTGGAGAGATCGCTCAATTTTACAAACATGAAATGGGCATAGACTGTGAATTGATCGTTATTCAAATGGAGGGATGGGAAAGGCAGCTTTATTATGATGAAACTGATTTATTTTGGGTGCCGCCTTCCCCGAATACAACCGGACTGGATATGGCGATTTTGTACCCCGGTACTTGTTTGATCGAGGGAACCAATTTATCAGAAGGAAGAGGAACAACGAAGCCGTTCGAGTATATTGGTGCGCCTTTTATTGATGGTTACCGGCTCGCAAAAGCCTTCAACCAGAAACAATTGTCGGGGGTTTTGGCTCGTCCGATTTCTTATGTACCGAATGCACAAAAATATCAAGGTGAAGTATGTCAAGGGGTCCAATTGCATATCGTTGGTCGAAAATCCCTTCACTCTTTGCAAGCAGGGTTAACGATGATAGAACTTATTGCTAATATGTATCCAAACGATTTTCAATTTACTCAACACCAAAATGGAAAATACTTTTTCGATCTATTAGCGGGCACCAAGAAATTGCGTGACATCATTTTACGGGGACAAACAGAAGCGTTTTTGGAAGGCTGTCAAGTCCAATTGGAACAATTCCGAAAGCAAAGACAACCCTATCTTTTATACAAATAGGGACGAAGACGATGACTCAGCGCCTTTTGAATGTTTTACGATTGTCAGGGAGCCTAGAGAATGGTAGGATTTTGTTTATACGGTGGTTATCAGGGAATCATTTTCTCCTTTTTGGTTAAAAAAGGGTTCTCTATAATTATGTAATGAAAAAAACATTGAGTTAGGATGGAGTCGTATGTCATATGCAACGGGTGGTTTGGTCATGCTTTCCGAGATGCTTTCAAAGCTGCCTCCATCGGAAAGAAAAATTGCAACCTATATGTTGGAAAATCCAAGGGAATCGATTTCGTTAACAGCCAGTGAGTTGGGAAAAAGAAGCTCTACCAGTAGCGCGGCAGTGATTCGATTGTGTAAATCTCTTGATTTAAAGGGATTACAAGAATTAAAGCTTCGAATCGCAGGAGATTTACAAAAAGCGCCTACTCAAGAAATTCGGGATATCGAACCGAATGAATCTAAGTATTCGATTATTGAGAAAATGACATCAAACAGTATCCAAACATTAAAAGAAACAGCCGAACTGTTAAGTGCAGAAGAGTTATCTAAAGCGATCGAAGCCATCGAGAACGCGTCGACTATTCATCTCTTTGGTGTAGGGGCTTCCTTTATAAGTGCAGAGGATGCCCAACAAAAGTTTTTAAGAATCAATAAAAATGCGCTCGCTTTTAATGATCTGCATATGGCCGCCACAGTTGTAGCGAATGCAAGAAAAAATGATGTTGTGATGGGTATTTCTTTTTCAGGTGGTACGTTCGAAGTGGCGAAAATTTTGGAATTGGCAAATAAACAAGGGGCAACAACGATTAGTTTGACAAAATATGGTTCATCCATTGTCTCGGAACAGGCAGATATTCGCCTATACATTTCAGCGACAAAGGAGCCTACTTTCCGAAGTGGGGCCACCTCTTCTCGAATAGCCCAGCTCCATGCTATCGATATCTTATTTATGTGTGTAGCTTCACAACAATATGAAGCAGCCATTCATTCCATTGATGAAACAAGGGAAGCCATTCATTTTATTAAAAAGAGTCAATCGGGGCGCACGCGAAAGCAGAGTTCAGCGAATGAATAAAGCATCCATCCGCATGACAATGAAGGATAGAAAAGACGACATGATGGAGAATTCATGCCGTCTTTTTGCCGTCTCAAAAAATGATGAATCACATAGTGAAAAAGCGCGTATGAATGACAGAAACAAGATTTTTAGCATAGGCTAAAGTGGAGGCACTTCTTCAGAGAGGAGATGATGGAATGAGCGGAAGGATTTTACGCTATTTTGCTGGGGGAAATACAGCTAAAGGCTTTTATAGTTTATATGATTCTAATTTGGCTCACTTGGAAAGAGTATTGCTATTGACCGGTAGATCTCAGACAGAAAAAACAGAATTGATCGAGAGGCTGCTGGAAAAATGGGAGGACGATACCGTATCTGTAGAAATAATACACAGGGCAAGCCACCCGGATCAGATCGAAGGCTTTATTATTCGTGAGAAGGGATTTGCGATTGTGGATGCTGATCCTCCTCGTAGGATTGGGAAGGAGTATGTGGGGCCACAATGGGAAACGATCGATCTTGAGCAAGCAGACCGAGCGAGCCAATGGGTAGACATTCAAAAGGAAATAGACTTATTACAAGGAAAAATCAAGGAACAATATGAAAAAGCGTATAAGGCATACGCAAGAGCTCTCCGCATCCATGATGATTGGGAAGGTATCTACATTGGGAAAATGGATTTTGCCAAAGCAGATCGGGTGACAGAAGAACTTTTATCCAACTTGTTTCAAGAGACGGAAAATCAGACCAGGAAGGGGACGATTTTGCGACGCTTCTTAGGAGCGGCTACCCCTGTTGGAGCTGTTGATTTTGTTGATAATATTACGGAAGACTTGCAAGCTAGATTCTTTTTAAAAGGGCGGGCAGGTACAGGGAAATCAACCTTACTAAAAAAGATCGTCACTGAGGCCGAAAGACGCGGGTATGATCTTGAAGTTTATCATTGCGGTTTTGATCCCGGAAGTCTTGATATGGTCGTTGTTCGTGAATTGGGTTGGACCGTATTCGACAGCACCGCCCCTCATGAATATTTTCCGGATCGACCAGGTGATAGCGTAATTGATATGTACGAACTTGCTGTTGCGCCTGGGACAGACGAAGCATTCGCAGAGGAAATTGCCCATATTGAAGCAAAATACCGCGAACAAATGAAGTTAGGGAAAATTCATTTGGCTGAGGCGCAGAAATTTCAGGATCAGTTAGAAACCCTATACATGGATAACAGCAAACATAATCCATCTAATCCGATTTACCATGAACTCGAAAAGTTGATTGATGAGTACATGAAATGACTAGCCAATCCCCCACTTGAAACATAGAGGGGGGATGGATTTATCCAGATTGCTTAGCGATGCTCAAAGCGCTATGCCGCCGCGACCTTCTCTGTTCTTTTTTCTATGAAATTCATCCAACATCTTTCATTCTCGTTCATAAGATGGTAAAATGGACATACTGGTCATAACAACATACTTTAAGGATGTGTTTGCCTACTTGGCTAGATGAAGGAGAAGAAGAATGATGCAGAAAGATAGTCGCTTGCCCCTTTATTATCAATTAATGGACAGCATTGTAGAGAAAATTGATTCAGGGGAGCTAAAGGAACATGATAAACTTCCATCAGAGCGCGAATTATGTGAGATGTACAATGTCAGTCGCACAACGGTAAGGCAAGCGATGCAAGAATTGGAAAAAGAACATTATATTTATAAACAGCACGGAAAAGGCACGTTTGTCTCAGCGAAAACGATTGATCAAAGTCTTGTAAAGTTTTATAGTTTCACAGAGGAAATGAAAAAAATCAATAAGGTCCCTACCACAAAGGTCTTGGCGTTTGAAAAAGTCTCCAGTGATGCTTCACTCGCCAAAAGAATGAGACTTTCTGAAGGGGAAGAGTTATATAAAATTACAAGACTAAGGCTAGCGGACGAAGTCCCTATGCTGTATGAGATTTCCTATCTGCCTGTAGCAAAATTTCCTGATTTAAAAGCAGAGACTTTACAAAAGCAGCCAATGTATACGATATTTCGCGATCTTTACCACGTTCAAATCACAAAAGCAAAGGAACGTTTCCGATCCGTGCCAACTTTGCCAAAAGAAGCAGGATTTCTGCAAATTCAAGAGGGGGAGCCTAGTCTTTTAATTGAAAGGCTTACCTTTGAAAATGACATGGTGATTGAGTATACATACACCATTGCAAGAGGAGATAAATTCACCTATTCAGTAGAATTAACCTAGCAGTAGGTGAATAGCTTCATTCACTATCTGGTCATGATGACATTACATGAGAGGAAGGATATACGTTGAATAAAGTTAAAAGTGAACAGACTCATACTAGAAGAGAGATTGAGCAGCAACCAGATTTATGGATAAAAGTCATTAAGCAATTTTCCGAAGAAAAAGATAGAATGGAACAATTTTTTAAGACACTAGCAGAAAAGCATCAGGATGCTCGAGTGGTTTTTTCAGGGGCAGGTACAAGTGCATTTATCGGAGAAACAATTTATCCTTACGTTCGTCGAGCAATCAGAAATAAAGGTTGGGACGTAGAGGCGATCTCAACAACCAATTTAACAGCAACCCCTCATTTATTCTTAGATAAAGAGATTCCTACGATTTTGGTTTCTTTTGCTCGTTCCGGAAATAGTCCTGAAAGTATCGCGGCTGTGGAACTCACCGAAAAGCTTGTGGATGAATTTTATGAGATTACGATTACTTGTAATCAAGAAGGGGCTCTTGCAAAAAGGCAACAGGGGGAGGACCGGCAACTTGTGCTTATTCTCCCGGAAGAGGCCAATGATAAGGGATTAGCCATGACAAGCAGCTATTCGACGATGGTTTTAACCGCTTTATATCTATTTAGTGAAAATAAAGCAGGATTTGAGCAGGCTATCTCAGATATTTCCGCTGCTGGAAAAGAAATGCTGGATATATGCACCGGAATGATTCCGAGTTTGGTAGAAGAGAATACTTCTCGAGTCGTTTATTTAGGATCAGGGGTATTTGAAGGGTTATCGAGAGAATCGTCCCTGAAATTTTTAGAGTTAACAGCCGGTAGATTTCCAACGATGTTCGATACTTCTTTAGGATTCCGTCATGGTCCCAAATCGATCCTAAGTGCTAATACAATGGTTGTTGTGTATCTGTCTAACCATCCATATACAAGAAAATATGATCTTGATATGTTGAAGGAAATTTATGCAACAGAAGAAAGAGGGAAGATTGTAGCTATTTCTGGTATCGAGGATTCTGATGTTGAAAAATACAGTGATTACCAGATCACCCTTCCTTTATCTGAAAAGGAAGATGTCGATCTTGTCTTGCCTTATGTGATTTTTGCCCAATCATTTGCCTATGAGAAATCACTTCATAGTGGAATTTCACCCGATAATCCGTCTCCAACAGGTGTGATTAGTCGAGTTGTCGAAGGTGTAAAAATTTATCCTTTTGAGGGGGAAAAATAAGATGACCGATTCATCTAAGAATCTTTTTCAACTAGCACAAGCTGGAAAATACGCCATACCTGCCTTTAATGTCCATAATTTGGAGATTACAAAGGCAGTACTTGAAACAGCTCAAGAGATGCAATCCCCTGTTCTTCTAGCTGCGACACCAGGTACGGTTAAATACATGGGAGAGGAATTCTTAATTGGCATGATGAAAGCGGCTAGAAAGAAATATACCATTCCGTTTGAAGTCCATTTAGATCATCATGAGAATGTAGCTGATATCAAGAGAATGATCGATATGGGAGTAGGTTCGGTGATGATTGATGCCAGTCATCACCCATTCGAAGAGAATATGAAGATTGTCAAGGAAGTTGTCGATTATGCTCATCCAAAGGGTGTCCTTGTTGAAGCAGAGCTTGGTCGTTTAAGTGGCATTGAAGATGATATGAGTGTCGATGAAAAGGATGCGATTTATACTAATCCTGACCAAGCAAAGGAATTTGTGGAGCGGACGGGTATTGATACTTTGGCCGTTGCAATTGGGACAGCCCATGGTTTATATAAAGGGGAGCCAAAGCTTGACTTGGAACGTCTGCAGGAAATTCGCGCAGTAGTCGATATTCCGCTTGTTTTACATGGAGCTTCCGGTATCCCAGATGCTTTGGTCCATGAAACAATTCGTCTTGGCATTTGTAAGGTGAATGTGGCAACGGAGTTAAAGAACGCTTTTGTTGCTGGTTTAAGAGTATATTTATCAGCACATCCTGAAGAAAATGATCCACGCAAATATTTTAGTGAGGCCATTACTGATCTTAAGCGAGTGGTGGCAGATAAAATTACGATGTGCCAAAGTGCACAGAAAGCGTAGGTCAAAAGATGATTGTTACTGTCACTTTAAACCCTGCGGTCGATATTTCCTATAAAGTGAATCATTTTCAAATTGGTCATGGCCACCGAGTAGAGGCTGGCAGGAAGACGGCAGGTGGAAAAGGGTTAAACGTATCTCGTGTGTTAAAAAAGTTAGGAGAGACCCCTATATGTACAGGCTTTTTAGGTGGACATAATGGAGAATGGATTGAAGATCAGCTTAAGCAAGAAAAGTTGGATCATGCCTTTATTGCGATTGCGGAAGAAACGAGAACTTGTCTCGCTTTTCTGGATGAAGAGCAGGGGACTCAAACTGAATTGATGGAAAGGGGGCCTGTGATATCCGCGGAAAAACAGGAAGAGTTTGAAGCGATTTTTAAGGAATTATTGGGAGAAGCAAGCTTCGTTATTGCCTCTGGAAGTCTTGCTTCTGGTATTCCTAATACTTATTATCGCGACATTTGTGAATGGGCACATGCCGCGCATATTCCTGTTCTATTGGATACAAGCGGGGAAGCTCTGAAAGAGGGGATTGCCGGAAAACCGTTTTTAATTAAACCGAATCAAGAGGAATTATCGCAATATATGAATCTACCACAATTAAGTTTTGAGAGCCAAGTCGATGCGGCAAAAGCGATTTGTGCTCGCGGAGTGAAGTATGTGCTCCTCTCGCTTGGAAAAGATGGCGCTATTCTGGTTGAAGAAGGTAGAGTGCTGAGAGCTGAATTGCCGGCAGTCAAGGTTGTCAATCCAGTTGGTTCAGGGGATAGTATGATAGCAGGAATGGCTTATGCTCTGCAAAGAGGATACCCGCTTGCAGAATGCCTTAAATGGGCCTGTGCATCTGGGACAGCGAATGCGATGGAGCCAGAAACAGGCATGATTCAGCCGCAGATCGTACGAGAATTAGTAGCAAGAATAAACGTTCATGAGGAAATATAGGGGAGGTGTTCCAAAAGGATTTTTTTCAGGACTTTTGGAAAAACCCCATGAAACGTATTGACAGCGATTTCGAGTTTTTGATAGATAAGCTCGAACATGAAAGGAGACCGTTATCATGCAATTCCAATTAACCGATTCTTTGGAAAAGGTTTTTCCGAACATTCAGCCGAGAGTTTTGGCGAACAATGCCTTTACTGTTTTTCAAAAAGAGCAATTTTCATTCCAATTAGCTTATTACAACAAAGAGACAGAAAATAAAATGATTCAGCTTCAAGTCGGAGCTGCAGATGATATTGAAGTTGCCCTCAGTCATGTAAAAAAGGTGCCGTCTGAATTACCGGCTTATCCAGACCGGCATGATGCCAATTATTTATCAACAGAGCCAGGGTTGTACCCGGATTTCCTTGAGCCCATCTCTACGCAGGAAATCGTTTTAGAAACAGACGGTTGGAACGCCATATGGGTGGATGTGCAGCCTGGGAATTCCGTTTCAGGGAAGCGAGCGGTTCAGATTACCGCGCTCGATCAGGAGGGGGAACCTCTTTATCAGGGTGTTGTCTATATCCGCGTTCTTCCTTATGAACTCCCTGAGCAAACCTTAATTCATACGGAATGGTTTCATGCTGATTGTTTAGCAGATTACTATCAAGTGGAGGCTTTTTCTGAAGATCATTGGAAAATAGTCGAAAATTTTATTCAAATGGCAAGTGAAAATGGCATCAATATGATTCTCACTCCGGTTTTCACACAGCCATTGGATACGGAAGTAGGTGGGGAACGAACAACGGTTCAATTGGTGCGAATGGCTTATGAGGATGGGGAATATAGTTTTGACTTTTCTCTTTTAAAAAGATGGCTGGAGATTTGTGAACGTCAGAGAATGAAATATATTGAAATCGCCCATTTATTTACGCAATGGGGGGCGGAATTCACCCCGAAAATAATGGTAGAGGAGAATGGGCAGTTAACAAAGAAATTTGGCTGGCATGTGCGGGCAGACAGTGAAGAGTATCGAGAATTTTTGCAAGCCTTCCTCCCGGCATTAACAGATTTTTTGAAGGAAAACTGGTCACAAGCGCATGTTTATTTTCATATTTCGGATGAGCCTAGTAAAGAAAATCTACCGATGTATTCGAAAGCGAAGGAATTGGTAGAGCCTCTTTTGAAAGGGTTTCACATCATTGATGCCTTAAGTGATTATAACTTTTACGAGCAAGGGGTGGTGGCAAAGCCAGTAGTGGCTTCTAGCCATATCCAGCCTTTTCTAGAGCATCAGGTTTCTGGGCTTTGGACCTATTATTGCTGCTCGCAAAATGTCGGTGTAAGTAATCGTTTCATGGCGATGCCTTCTGCAAGAAATAGAATCATTGCGACGCAGTTATTTAAATATGACATTGAAGGGTTTCTGCAATGGGGATATAACTTTTATAATAGCCAATTTTCGAAAGAGCCCATTGATCCTTATAAAATGACCGATGCTAAAAAGGCCTTCCCGTCCGGAGATCCCTTTATCGTGTACCCTGGGAAAAATGGAGAAGCATTAGCCTCCATTCGGTTAAGGGTATTCTATCAAGCTTTACAAGATTTACGTGCCTTCCAATGGCTTGCAGAGTTAAAAGGAAAAGAAGTGGTACTTGAGAAAATAGAGAAACAGGGAGAAATAAGTTTTACGAAATATCCACAAGAGCCGAGCTATCTATTCGAATTACGTGAAGAAGTCAATCAAGCGATTGAAGAGGCTTTACGCTCATCCAGTAATTGAGACTAAAAGTTTCAATGGAAATAAACAAAATTCGTATAATTTATTCGGGAGTGATAAGTATGAGACAAGTAAGAATGGGGATTATTGGAGCAGGTTTAAGAAGTGGTATTGCTAAAAACTGGCATGCTCCAAATGAAGAATCGATTGTTGTGGCTGCAGCAGATGTTTCAGAGGAAAGATTGGCCAAATTTAAACAAGAGATTAATCCAGACGCATTTGTGACAACGGATTATCAGGAGTTATTAAAACAAGATGATATTGATGCTGTAGCTGTTCTTTCTCCAGATTATTTACATGAAGAGCATGCCATTGCCGCTTTAAAAGCAGGCAAGCATGTGTATTGTGAAAAGCCTTTAGCCATTACGGTCGAGGGCTGTGATCGTATTATTGAAACAGCCAAAGAAACAGGGAAACATTTGATGGTTGGTTTTAATATGCGCTATATGAGTATGTTTCAGACGATGAAAGGGATCGTGGATTCTGGGATCATCGGTGATATTAAAGCAGTTTGGGTTCGGCATTTTGTCGGTCTTGGCGGTTATTTTTACTACCATGATTGGCATGGATTGAGCCGGAACACGACTTCCTTACTGTTGCAAAAGGGATCCCATGATTTGGATGTGATTCATTGGATTACAGGGAAATATACCCAAAAAGTGTCCGCATTTGGCAGTCTCGATTTCTTTGGAGGGGATATGCCCAATACGTTAACATGCCCAGAATGTGATCTAAAGGATACTTGTACCGAATATAGTCCCCATACATTGACGCAATGTGCTTTCCGTGAAGAAATTGATGTGGAAGACAATAATATGCTGATTATGGAGCTAGAAGGTGGGATTAAAGCTTCCTATCTACAATGCCATTTTACGCCTGATTATCAACGAAACTATGTATTTATCGGAACAAAAGGAAGAATGGAAAACTCCGAATTAGAAGGAAAAGTGTATGTAAAGACAAGAAAATCAAATTCTTGGAATGAGCTTAGTGACCAAACCTATGATATTAAAAAAGAGAGAGGCAGTCATGGAGGAGCAGATCCTAAGATCACAAAAGACTTCATTAATCTAGTTTTACACGATAAACAACCATTAACCTCTCCTGTTGCAGGAAGAATGAGTGTCGCGGTAGGTTGTGCGGCAACAGAATCGATTCGTGCAGGCGGGAAGGTAGTGGAAATCACAAAAAGTCCTGTCATTGAGCAGAGTTTAGAGGAAAGCAAATAGTCAGAAGGACGTGTGAAGGATAAATTGGGGCCGGATGGTAACGAGAGGCCAATAACAAGTGAGGTCGTGGTGAGGCCAGGGCCTTTTCTCTCACTAGCTGTAAGGCGTTAAAGTGAGATGTTCGCAGGATGTGCAAGTCGAGAACGCGTAGCTGTTGTCACGCTCATAGCCGATCAACTAGATTCAAACGCTTAAGTTTTTCCGCAAAAATAGTTTGCGAAAACGAGGATCGACTATTAGAATAGCCATATAGCCTCTACAGTCGGGAGAGATTGACATCTATGCAAGCAAATATCGCGAAAAAAGGTCCGGTCATCACCATTGCCATCATTACAGCTATTAGTTTATTAGGTAATGAGATGTTGTTTATTGTGTTGCCGATCTATTGGAAGTTTTTTGGATTAACGGCCTTGTGGCAAGTGGGAATCATTTTGTCCATGAATCGGATCATTCGCCTGCCCATCAATTCTGTTGTGGGATGGTGTTATCAAAAAATCAGCAAAAGAACTGGCGTTTTGATCGCCGTTATTCTTGCGATTATATCAACCTATTCATATGGAACTTTAAAAGGCTTCTGGCTTTTATTAGTAATGAGGATCCTTTGGGGCATCTCATGGTCATTCCTGCGTCTAGGAGGCTATTTAACAGTTATTTCTTCCAGTACTAGTCAAACAAGGGGAGAATTGATGGGGCTATACAATGGTCTTTGGGGATTAGGGACATTATTTGGGATATTAACCGGAGGTCTACTTGCTGAACTCATTGGCATTAAGTGGATCACAACAGCTTTCGCTATACTGGGAGCTCTTGCCCTTCCTATTGTCATTCGGTTTATTCCTAATACCTTGAGTGAGGTGAAATCCAATAAGAAGTCAGATAACAACACTTCTGTCCTTAAAAATAGCCATCATCTAAAAATATTAATGAACGGTTTACTTGTCGCCTTTATTGTGTATGGAATATTTTTTTCTACCATTAGCAAACTGATGGAATATCAGATGGAGCATAACTTCTTGATTTTAGGCTTTTCTTTAGGTGCGGCAGCGATCGCAAGCCTTGTGCAATCAATCAAATTGGGGTCTGATCCATTTGTCGCTCCTTTAGTTGGGAAATGGTCTGATTTAAAATTCGGCCGTCTCCCCATGCTTCTTTTTGCTTTTGGCGTTGGGACCGTCTTATTTATGTTGCTTCCCGTTTCTTTTCCGTTTCCGTTGTTCTTGCTCTTAGTATTTGCTTTTCAAATCATCGCGACTATTTTTATTACAACAAGTGATTCTATAGCGGTTCAGGCAGCGAATGGACCCAATGAAGTCAAGGTGATGACATATTATACATTATTCGTAGATCTTGGCTCCGCTTTGGGCCCTTTAATTAGCTATTTCGTCCTTGATTTTATTGGACTTGCCTGGTTATATTGGCTTTCAAGTATCCTGTTGTTGATGTCTTTTTTATATTGGTCTCGGGTATCTCGTCGTCAGAAGAAAGCACAGCTGGCAGAAATATTCTAAGATTCGAAAAAACAGCCTAGTGCAACACTGTTGAAACCATAAGGCACTAGGCATTGTTTATTTCCCACTCTATTTTGAAACTATAATTTATTATAAAACCTATTTTTCTATCATTTTCTATTCATCCTCTGTTGACAATAACGAAAAGGGTAGGTTATAGTGTAGTTGTAAGAATTATAATATTTTTATAAAATGTAAGCGGTATATGAATGCGTTTTCCTTGAGACTGAGATGATTCACTTTACAAGGGGGAGGAGATAGATAAATATTTTATAAGTTAAGTGGTAATGACATCATACCCTGGTGACATTTGTTATTTTAGGTGACAATTTTCCTTGTGGAAAATAAAAGTGATTTAGTCCTTTGGAGGGGAAATATCAAATCAGAAGTTTGAGGTAACGCAATGAATTATTTATTAAAGTATTAAAGTGCATATCTTGTTCTTAATTAAATATATGGGGGATGAAATTGTATGAATAGGTCGAGAAGAAATTGGGTGATGGGGCTGATCCTCGTTTCTATGGGTCTTTTTTTCGGGGCATGCACTAAATCTACGAGTGGAGATACGGGAAAAGGCGGAGAACAAAAAGAAAAAATTGTTGTTGTAAGTGATGAACAAGAAGGGACCCCCGACAATCCACTCACGATTAATGTTGCTTACCCATGGGAGGAAGAACAATTTAATGAACGCTTTAAACCAATCGAAGAGGCATTAGAAAATGTAGAAATTGTTTTTAATTCCTATAATGGTACAAGTGAAGGATTGCAAGAATTGTTCGCCGCCGATGTGGTTCCAGATATTATTATTTCATCTCCGGATGATATTGGACCGCTCGAAGATTTAGAGGCTATTTATCCACTTGATGATCTTGTGATACAAGAGGATTTTGATCTTGGCCGATTGAATCCATCTCTTGTTTCTCTTGTAAAAGGGTATGATTCGGAAAATCGATTAATCGGATTTCCGGATGGAACGGGACTGTTTGCCCTTTATTATAATAAGGAAGTATTTGACCTGTTTGGAGAGCCTTATCCTGATCCTAATAAACCAATGACTTGGCAAGAGACATTGGAACTTAGTAAAAAAATGACAGCCGAGCGTAATAATCAAATGTATATTGGGTTGCTATTTGGCGGATGGGGTTCGACAGGCGATTTAGCAAAGGTGCCCCTAAGAGAGTTTGGAATAGCTATGACAGATGCAAAATCCGGGGAAGTTTTGCTTACTAAAAAACCAGAATTTACGAGATACCTAGAGCTGATGCGAGAATATTATAACATTCCTGGGATGCGTAGTAAGGACGTACTGGAAAGTGATATGTTCGCACAAAAAGCAGCAGCAATGACGATTCATTGGCAGAATTATTTGGCTCAGGGCTGGGGTGATCTTGAATATCAAGAAAATATGGATTTTGCTCCTGTACCTGTTTGGGAGGATCAACCAACAATTGGTCCTCATCTTGGAACCGCTGCAATGGTTGTGACCTCTTACAGTAAAAACAAAGTAACAGCATTTCGGGTGTTGACAGAATATGTATCAACCAAAAGCCAAATAAATATTGTTAGTACAATGTCCTCTGGTCCTGCGGTCCTTGATCCCGAGGTGTTAGATAATTTTGGTGCAGAATTAGACCAATATAAAGATCGAAATACCAAGCTGTTCTTCGAACTTGAACCAGCAGAATTAGACAACTATAGTCATTTTGACCGTTATGTTCCATTTGATTTAACTAAATTTGCCGACTCCGACATAGATATACCTACCTTTTTACGTGAAGTGGAAGAAGAGGCTGAGAAAATTATTGAAGAAGCAAAAGTGAAAAACTAATTCAAAAATATATTGGGTCGAAGGGCTTTACAGTAGATGTGAGTTAGAAGCATATTCCAAAAAACAAGGGGGCATCATTTGTCGGGTATAAATTTCTCGTATTAAAAGGTTTTGGATGACAGTCTATTATTCTTGTTGTTCTTTAGGACAGCTGTAGTAAACGGGATATAGAAAAAACAGTAAACGAGATTGCAAATCTTTGGGATTAATTAAGAGAATGTATACAAAGATACCGCCTGATAACCTGGATTCCCGAAAAATACACTGTTTTATAACGAGGAATGTGATTATAAAGGGATTTAGACATATAAATCATCGTCACACATATTTTTGTATAACGAGAGGAAAAAGTTATTGTACCGGCACTTGTAGACTACCTCGTTATAAATTCCGGGAATCCAGATGATAAGAGCAAACTTGAAAGGGGGTGCAAAACTAATTTGTGTATAAAATTTAAAAAATGATAGAAAAGTGAAGTTTATTTGGTGTACTCTTTTTTAAATCTCCCCATTTTTTGATAAAACAAGGCTGAAGTGAGGTCCCTGGCGTTTTTTTAAAAAGAACTTTTGTCTGGGGCTCCTAGGTCATATCATATAGTGGGTGGGAATCCCATCAGGTTAGAGTTAGCCACTCGCCTGTAGCGAGTCTTGGAGGGTAGGAGGTAACTTCTATCTTTAAGCGTAGACAGTAAGATAAAGACTATTTTCCTGTCATTTTTCTATTATTCCTCTGTTGACAATAACGAAAGGGGTAGGTTATAGTTTAATTGTAACTAGCTTATAAGGTTTCCAAAAATGAAAGCGGTATATGTATGCGTCCTCACTTAGGTTGATATTAATGACTGTACAAAAAGGGGGAATGCGATAGAGAGAAGACTATATGTGAAGGTAATCTGGTAATGACATCATGTTGATAGGAGGATATTTTAATATAAGGTAATATTAATGGAAATAGCGCAATGATACATATAAAATTAATAGAAAAACATTCTTACAAACCATGTGGTAATGACATCATGTTGAGTAAATGGATTTTCAGTTGTACGATTTGCGGATGATGCCAGTTTTCTGTAAAACAAAGGTGCAAGCCCAAAGGCTTATAGAGCCGCTAAAAAGATTATAGAAGATGATCTTAAGCTCACCATGCATCCCGAAAAAACGAAGATCGTTCATTTGATGAAGGTTTCCGATTTCTTGGCATTGATTTCTGGAAGAACTATATGGTGCTCCCAGAGCAAAGAGTGAAGAAGTAGAAAGATAAAATAAGATATTTATCTAGGAGACAACAAGGCGAAAGCTTAGAAGAGGTGACCATAAACTAAATAAGGTCATACGAGGTTTTGCCAATTATTTTCTAGTCAGTAATGTGAAAGAAAATTCCAACGTCTGGACGAATGGATTTGTATGGGGGTGCGAGCTTTCATAAGGAAAAAGATACCAATGAAATCCAACTGGAGAATCCCTAATAAGTGCTAGCAAAAACTGGATTAGCCTCAATGGTTGACTTACTCACTAATCGTTCCTAATTCAGCAGTGAAATAAAGAGAATGTAAGAAAACCCGCTCTTGGAAATGGAGACTAACGAAGAGAAAGCCAGATGGGGGAAATCTGTACTTCCGGTTTGACGAGAGGTCGGAGGGTGAAAACCCTCATCCTACTCTATTAACCCGATTAAATAGCAATTACCACGAATGTATAAAAGTCTTAAAACCGAATCAGAAGTGATCGATGCAAGATTAAGAACAAATATACTAGATTATTTTCAATTTAATTTTATGGTAAAGCAACAGCCATTAATATTCGGAATAGAGGTTTTTAAAATATAGCATAGCTTAATTATATTAGTGTACATCATAAATTATTGAGTAAAAGAGGGTGATGAAATGTTCTCATCTAGGATGAAGGAAGATATAAAATTTTATCTATTTATTTCACCTTGGATAATTGGATTTTTGGCATTTTTTGTAGGGCCTACCTTGGTATCATTGATTTACAGTTTTGCTGATTATAATTCAATAACACCCCCCCAAATGGGTAGGCTTTCATAATTATCTAGGACTCTTGCACGATTCAATTTTTATAAAAAGCCTATTTAATACATTATATTTTGTCTTTATTGGCACACCTTTTGTTATAGCCTTTCAGTTGGCAACGGCTCTGATATTGAATATTGAGGTAAAAGGAATTAATATTTTTCGTACATTGTATTACCTGCCTTACCTGGTACCAATGGTTGCATCTGTTATTATTTGGATTATAATTTTTGGCCATACAGGAGTTGTAAATCAAATCTTAGGTCTTGTAGGGCTGGGTCCATTCGATTGGATCCAAAATGTGCATTTAATTAAACCGGTAATAATTGCAATGGGAATGTGGGCAGCAGGAAGTGGAATTTTGATTTTTCTAGCTGGATTAAAAGGTGTGCCAACACATCTTTATGAGGTTGCAAAAATAGACGGAGCTGGACCAATCAAACGATTTATTCATGTAACACTTCCGATGATAACCCCAACGATCCTTTTTTCAGTGGTTATGCAGAGCATTGCATATTTCCAGATGTTTACTGAATCATACATTTTAAATAAAGGTGGACCAGATTACGCTTCAACAACTTATTTGGTAAATACCTACAATACCGCCTTTAGAGATTTTGACTTTGGACTGGCCATGGCTCAGTCTTGGATATTGTTTATTATTATTTTAATAATCACATTAATTGTTATGAGGTCATCAAAAAGTTGGGTATATTACGAAGCGGGGAATGGGAGGTAGTATTATGAAAAGAAATCCAAGGATAGTTACCTTTTTACAATATTTAATATTGGTACTGGGGCTGGCTATCTTTGCTGGTCCATTGTTATGGCTTATTTCTACCATGGTGAAAACACAAGGGCAAATGTTGGTCTATCCTCCGGAGTGGATACCCAACCCAATAACGTTTTCTGCATTTTCTCGTCTTTTTGAAAAATTACCTTTATTTCCAAGTTGGATAATTAATTCATTTATCATTTCAACAGGTGTTGCAGTTGGAACAGTTATTTCCAGTTCACTTGTTGCGTTTGGATTTGCTAGAACGAAGGCACGCAACAAAAATCTTTTGTTTGTAGTTGTTATTGCAACGTTAATGATACCTCAGCAAGTTACTTTAATACCACTATTTATTATCTTTAAGAACATTGGTTGGTATGACACATGGTTGCCATTAATTGTACCTGCTTTTCTGGGGAATGCCTACTTTATCTTTTTGTTTAGACAGTTTTTTTTAACCATACCCTTAGAGTTGGATGAAGCAACCTATATGGATGGTGGAAATTTATGGACAGTATACAAAAGTGTGGTTATGCCACTTTCTGTTCCAATTTTAATAACTGGGTTTATTTTCTCCTTCGTTTTTTCTTGGACAGACTTTTTTACACCTTTTCTATTCCTGCAAACTCCAGAAAAATATACATTGAGTGTTGGATTAGAGCTATTGGTTGGAACACAATCACAAGATATTCCTTCGTTAGCTGCAGGAGCCTTTATAAGCTTGTTACCTATTGCTGTTATATATTTCTTTGCGCAAAGATTTTTCGTGGAAGGGGTGGTTTTAACGGGAACAAAAGGTTAAAAAGAGATTTATAATCAGTAAAAATGGGCTTTAATCGTGATAATTTAAAGGAGATGGTCATGTGGAAAAGGGGAAAGTCTATTTATTCTTTAGTTTGCTGTTTATTTTTACTTTAATTTTGGGGGCTTGTTCAAGTAAAGATACAGGTACCAATAAGGATTCAGATGGTTCAGGTGAAATTACTCTTGGCATTTGGGGGGCATCCGATGAAATTAAACGTGAACAACAATTAATTGACAGTTTTAATGATAAATATCCTGAAGTGAAGGTCAATCTCGTTTATAAGTCTTGGGATAGCTATTGGAATTGGTTAACCTCCCAAGCTTCCTCGAAAGACTTACCTGACCTTTATAAGATTGACCCTGCTTATGTAAACCAATATGCCAAATTAGGGGTTATGAAAGATTTGGGCGATCTAATCAATTCTTCAGATTTTGATCTATCCAATTTCTCACCGAATGTGTTGGATATTCACAGGTTTGAGGATCAGCAAGTTTCTCTTCCAAGAGATGCTAATGTGATTGTCATGGCTTACAATAAGGATATTTTTGATGAGGCAGATTTGCAATATCCTGAGGATGAAATGTCCTGGGAGCAAGTGCTTGAACTGGCAAAAAAATTAACGTTAGATCAAGACGGTAACAATGCATTGAGTTCTTCTTTTGATTCCAAACGTATTAAACAGTTTGGACTTGCAATTAATGCTGCTGGAACTGCAGATTCTGTTTTAGAGCCTGAACTTTGGTCTAACGGAGCTCGATTATTAGATGAGGATCATAAACTCGCTCTTTCCTCCCCAGAGGCGATCGAAGTATTAAACTTTTTCAGAGATTTAACAACTAAATATCACGTAAATGTTCCAGCGAGTCAAATGGAAAAATTGGGAGATGATCCGTTTTTAGTTCTTGGATCGAAAAGAGTAGCAATGTCATTTATCGGTAGTTGGAATGTTCAAACGTTAAAAGATGCGGGAATAAACTTTGATGTCTTTTTACCGCCAAAATTTGATGAAATACAGGCCGTTGTACAGCCTGCCGGCTACGCGATGAGTCCCTATACGAAGAATGAAAAAGCTGCCTGGAAATTGTTGAGTTGGTTGGCTGGCTCAGAGGGACAGAAAGAAATTGCTAAACAAGGACATGCAATTCCCGCAAATAAGATGGCTTTTGAAGACTATCTTCCCAATGATGATAGTTTCAATAAACAGATATTTTTTGAGGCACAATCTAAGTCCATTCCTGATCCATATTTTGAAGACGTAACAAAACTGTGGTGGGAGTATATCCCTCAAAAACTTCAATTACCTTTAAACGGTAAAGGAGACATAGAAAAGGCAGTGGACGAGATTGCAAATCTTTGGGATTCAAAACATTAAAAAAATTTAAGTGGTTTTTTAATCCTTTCAGGAATATTCATTGAATGGTGGCAGACAGTATATAATCGGTTCTGCCCTATAATATGAAATGCTCCTGAAGGGAGTACAAATTGTGATTTTGTTGTTAGGTCTTATTAGGAGAAATTGGTATTGAGGACAATTCTAATTCGGGTTGACTACACAACAAGATGGAATGGTACCTTGGAAGGTAATTTTTTTCCGATTCCACTTGCGACAGGGGCTTGACGTTCCGTATTGTTTTCACATGTAGCTTTAATTTGCCGATTTTTTCTGGAAAGGGCAAATATGTGCTTCTTTAAAACTCTTTTTTATTGGCTAAAGTTACTGCGAAAATAATTAGCCAAGTAACGAGAAATGAGAATCCAAATGTTGAAACGCAGCCATTGTCTAAGAAAGGTTCATGGAATGGATTAAACGAAAAGAAAGAGCAGTATAACTTTTCATTTTAAATAAAAGTATGTATTGACCTTAAATAAAGATGTTGGAGTGAAAGAGGTATGATTAAAATTTCAATTATTGGGGCTGGAAGTGCATTTACACAGGAAATTATCGTGGATATTTTAACAATCGATGGGATTGACGAGGGTATTATTGCACTTGTTGATATTGATGCAGAGCGGTTGGAGATAGCACACAAACTCGTGGAAATGATAGTTGAGAAAACAGGGAAAAAGTGGACAGTGGAATCCTCAACAAATCGTAGGGAGGTCATAGTCAATTCTGATTTTGTAATAAATCAAATTGAGGTTGCGGGTCTGTCAACTGTAAAGATGGAATATGAAATTCCTTTGAAGTATGGTGTTAAGCAGTGTATAGGGGACACGTTGGGTCCCGGTGGTTTATTTAAAACGTTAAGAACGTTACCTGCATGGTTGGAGATTGTGGAGGATATAGAGGAGCTATCTCCGAATGCAACTATTTTAAATTACACAAATCCGATGTCTGCGGTTACCTTAGCTACAACGAAAGTGACATCTATTCCGGTAATTGGATTATGCCATTCTATTCAAAATACCTCACAAGATTTAGCGAAATATTTGGATGTTCCTTACGAAGAATTAAAATGGAAATCAGCGGGTATAAATCATATGTCTTGGTTCGTCGAGTTAACTCATAACGGTAAAGATATGTATCCAGTCCTCAAAGAAAAAATAAAGGATCCGAACTTGTTGGCAAAGGACCCAGTTAAGTTTGATGCGATGAAATATTTGGGGGCCTTTGTGTCAGAATCAAGTGGTCACTTTTCTGAGTATGTTCCATATTATCGAAAGCGCCAGGATCTTATAGATATCCATTGTAGTACGGGTTACAATGGAGGTACAGGCTTTTATGCGAATAACTGGCCTACATGGAGAAAAGAGAATGACGAAATAATAAGAAAAAAGCTAACCGGAGAAGAAGACATTGAACTTACTCCTAGTGGCGAATACGCTGCCGTGATTATTGAAGGAATAGTCAAAAACTCACCTAAGGTTATTTATGGTAACGTATTAAATCAAGGATTAATCGAAAATTTACCAGTTGATGGGGTTGTTGAGGTTGCCTCATTGGTAGATCAAAACGGTGTTCACCCTTGTCGCTTTGGTAGGTTGCCTGAGCATTTAGCTGCACTTTGCCGCAGTAACATGGCTTTTTTTGAGTTGGCCGTTAATGCTGTTTTGAATAAAGATAAAGAAATGGCTATGCACGCCTTGATGTTGGATCCTTTAACCGCTGCTATTTGTTCTCTTGGTGAAATCAAGAACATGTTCGAAGAATTGTTTTTGGCTGAGCGTGAGTACATTGGAGATTTAAAATAATGGTGAAAGGCAAAAAAAATCTGTCCGAAAATAATGTTGTTGTTATCGGTGAATTGAACGTTGATTTTATATTAACCGGAGAGGAAGTAATACCTGAATGGAACCGTGAAAAACTTATCAATGAGTTTAACTTGGTTTTAGGGTCCTCCTCTGCAATAACGGCATGTTGTTTGGCTGGGTTAGGATTAAACGTTCGATTTGTTGGAATGGTCGGGGATGATTCTTTCGGAGAATTTTGTATAGAAAAATTGAAGGCCAGAGGGGTAGATACATCGTACGTAAAAAAGATACCTAATATTAAGACGGGCGTTACTTTATCGTTTTCAACATCAAAGGACAGGGGTCTATTAACCTACATGGGGTCTATTCCACATCTGATGCCAAAAGATTTACCGGAAAATCTATTGGGAATTGCTGATCATATTCATTTCGGTTCTTATTATTTACAAAAAGGAATGCAAGAATACTGGAATCAATTATTTTCAGATGCTCATAAATACGGTATCAGCACATCTTTTGATGTTGGGTGGGATCCATACGAAGAATGGAATAGGGACTCAATAAGTGAGTTGCTTCAGTACACGGATTTATTTATTCCTAGTAAAGATGAGTTTCAGCATATCTTCTTTGACTTGCGTGATAGGAACAGGATCTCCGAGAAACTGCCTGAGAAGAGAGGGATGATTGTTATAAAATGCGGAGCTGAGGGATCGTGTGCCATAGTAGGAAATGAAATGAACAAAGCACCTGGTTATCCCGTAAATGCAGTTGATACGACAGGTGCAGGGGATTCTTTTAATGCTGGGCTTATTTGTGGATATCTTGAAGGGAAACGTGACCTGGAATTGCTGTCTTTTTCTAATGCATGTGGTGCCCTAGCGACCTTACGAATCGGGGGCGCAGAAGATGTACCCAATAAAGAGGAAGTTGAATCGTTTTTAAAAAAGGAAATAGCTAAATGATGAATCCAAAAACCAAATGATTCTTAACCCTTAGCCGTTCATGGCCACTTTTTTTTCTAATCATGTACCTTATATTTGATTGATCTCGATCGGGTTATTTTAAGTATTTTTCCATTTCATTTGAAAAAGGCATAGAAGAGAGTTCGAATAGAGCGATATCCGGTAGTGTTAAAAGTTCTCCGAAAACAAAAAATCAGAAGAAGTACTAGGTCTAGACTGTGATGGTAAGTCGTCGCAATCATTCTTGGCAAAACCGCCAATGGTTTGATATTAGAGTAACGAAGGGGAAAAAGAAGGCATACCGAATAACCTCTTGGTTTTTCCTATTTTAACCCATTGGCAAATGCGGTTTGTCGAGAGCTCGCTCTGTTAATTGCCATAAAGTATAATAGAATTCTTATTATCTTAATCTACACAATAGTAAATGTTAAATATTTCTCCCCAAACTTAACCTATCAATACCTTACAAAACCTTCTCGATGAAGATTTAGGAGGTTTTGTAAGGCAAAAAAAGAACTTGTATGATAGGACTATAATCCCCAATTTTACTGAAAGACGTTTTTAACATCATAAAAGTACTGGAAGTTAATGGTAGTTTCCTGAATAGAATTAGACAAGTATTATGCCCACAGGTTTCAGTTATCCACATTCCAATTTCGTGTTCTATATTCCATAGGGGTATTTTTTGTATTTTTAAAACATTTTTGAAAAATGGAACTGGTCAGCAAACCCGGTCATTTCAGATATTTGATGAAGGATGTGTTATGATGACCATAACTGAACTACATTATGAAAAACCTACTCATTCTATTCCTCCACTTAAAGTCAGAGAAGACCCCACGGATTACAACCAACAGATGAGGAAGGAAAAGCTGCTCAAAAATCAGTTGCAGAAGAATATGGATTATGATGAGCTACGACCCGTGAATTCCATTAATATTCTTAATTTTCCCGTATTCACTCAAACAGAACGCTTTCATACGTCTTATCATCTCTACGAAGATGAGGAACAATTCAGGCTGTCGAATATAATGGAGTTTCATTTTGTTGAGATGCCGAAGTTAATAAAAGATTGGCAAGTTGATAAACTAGATCCATGGAATGATGTACTAGCAAGATGGCTCTTGATGTTAGGTATGGTCGATGGTAGAAAGGGGAAAATCTATGACGATATTTTTAAGGAATTGGAGGAGATAGCCATGAAGGATCCGATCTTGCGTAGGGCTTTTGAAGACTGGGAGGAGTCGAGCATGACGGAGGAGGAAATCTATGCTTATGAATCACGGTTGAAGTATATTTTGGATAAAGAGGAGGACGAACGCAAGAAGAAATTATTCGTCCAGCAACAAAAGGCTTTTGAACAAGAAAAGAAAGAGTTTGAGCAGAGGAAGAGAGATCTAGAACAAGAACAGAAAGGTCTCGAACAAAAGCGGAAAGGTTTAGAACAAGAAAAGAAAGGTTTAGAACTAGAGAAGAAAATTTGGGAGCAAGAAAAGAAAGAAATAGAGCAAGAGAAAAGGCGTATTAAACAATTAAAAGATGCCAATCATAAAGCAAATGAAGCAGAACAAACTGCTAAAAGAAGGATTGCCCTCCATCTTTTGGAAAGGGGCATGCCCATCAAATTTGTTGCGGAATCAACGGATCTGGATGAGGACAAAGTGACTGAAATTCAACGTGAAATGAAAGAATAAGGACGTTCCTATTCATTCATATAGACGGTCGATTATGGATATATGAGCCGGCCGCGCTGCCGGCAACAGAAGTATGAAATCAGAGGGACTTTGTTCCCTCTATTTTTTGTGTAAAATTGTCCTTTATCAATGTACATTTTCTGTGCATATGGTATAGTATGTGTATAAATCAGTGTTATGTAAGAACTATTGTATTTTTGGAGTGGACATTTGTATATTATACACTGACATGGGAACAATGATAACGATATGGAGGGATTGGAATGACAAGTCAAAATTTACACAAATTTTTAACAGAGAATTTAGACACGTTGCGGGAGCAAGGGCTTTATAATGAAATTGATGTTGTGGAAAGTCCTAATGGACCGATGATCAAACTTAATGGTAAAAAGTTGATCAATTTGTCTTCTAATAATTATTTGGGGTTAGCTACAGATGATTGTTTAAAGGAAGTAGCGATTACGGCGATTCAAGATTGGGGAGTTGGAGCAGGTGCGGTTCGTACAATAAATGGTACTTTACAGGTCCATACGAGGCTGGAAGAAAAGCTAGCTGAATTTAAAGGAACGGAAGCAGCGATCTCTTATCAATCAGGCTTTAACTGTAATATGGCAGCGATTTCAGCAGTAATGGATAAAAATGATGCGATTTTATCGGATGAGTTGAACCATGCTTCGATTATCGATGGTTGCCGCTTGTCTAAAGCAAAAATTATTCGGGTCAACCATTCTGATATGGATGATTTACGGCAAAAGGCGAAAGAAGCTAAGGAATCCGGTCTATATAATAAGATCATGGTGATTACGGATGGCGTCTTTTCAATGGATGGAGATATCGCTAAGCTGCCAGAAATTGTGGATATTGCTGAGGAGTTTGACCTTATTACGTATGTTGATGATGCTCATGGATCCGGTGTACTTGGCAACGGAGCTGGTACTGTGAAGCATTTTGGTCTGCAAGAGAAGGTGGATTTCCAGATTGGAACACTATCGAAAGCGATTGGGGTTGTTGGGGGATATGTCGCCGGCAAGAAAGAATTAATTGATTGGTTGAAAGTTCGGTCTCGTCCCTTCTTGTTTTCTACGGCTGTTACACCTGCAGATGCCGTAGCCGCCACAAAAGCGATCGAAATCTTAATGGAAAGCAAAGAACTAAATGAACGACTCTGGGAAAATGGCGATTATTTGAAAAAAGGGTTGCAGGATTTAGGGTTTGATATTGGTCATAGTGAAACACCGATAACACCCTGCATCATTGGCGAAGAAAAGGCAACGCAACAATTTAGTAAGCGGCTTTTCGAAGAAGGGGTATATGCAAAATCCATCGTTTTTCCAACGGTACCAAAAGGAACCGGTCGCGTTCGAAATATGCCGACAACCGCTCATACGAAGGAGATGCTTGATCAAGCCATAGCTGTTTATGAGAAGGTTGGGAAAGAAATCGGAATCATCTAAACAAGCTGGATCAGGGGGAAGTCCAATGAAAAAAATTTTGGTAACAGGTGCGCTTGGGCAAATAGGGTCGGAATTGATCGTGAAGCTGCGAAATCTATATGGGGAGAATAATGTTATTGCTACAGATATTCGCAAAAATGATTCAGTTGCAGCTTTATCTGGGCCATTCAAGCTTCTAGATGTGGCAGATGGGGAAAAGATGTTTCAATTGGCGAAGCAGAACCAAGTGGATGCTATCATTCATTTGGCCGCCATGTTATCAGCAGTTGCCGAGAAAAAACCGCTTGCTGCTTGGCATTTGAATATGGGTGGATTAATCAATGCGCTTGAGACAGCCAAAGAGCTAGGCATTCAATTATTTGCGCCAAGTTCGATTGGGTCTTTCGGGCCAACCACACCGAAAGATAAGGCTCCACAAGATACAATTCAACGGCCAACCTCGATGTACGGAGTGAACAAGGTAGCTGGTGAGCTTTTATGTGATTACTATTTCGCGAGGTTTGGCGTGGATACACGCGGAGTTCGTTTTCCTGGTTTAATCTCATATGTGACTCCTCCTGGAGGAGGGACAACGGATTATGCTGTTGAAATATATTATGATGCCGTTGAAAAGGGGCGTTACCAGTCTTTTATTAATAAAGGGACTTATATGGATATGATGTTTATGCCGGATGCGCTCGAAGCCGTTGTGCAATTGATGGAGGCGGATCCAGCAAAATTACAGCATCGAAATGCCTATAATATAACAGCGATGAGTCTAGAACCAGAGGAAATTGCCACAGAAATTCGGAAACATATTCCATCCTTTGTATTAGATTACCAAGTTGATCCTGCTCGTCAAGCGATTGCAGACAGCTGGCCTAACTCTATTGATGATTCTGCTGCCCGGGAAGAATGGGGGTTCCGCCCACAGTATAATCTAGAGAAAATGACGGCCGATATGTTAGAAAAAATCCGTGAAAAAGCGAAGGTATAAAAGGCGGTTAGTTATTACATGGATACTAGTAAAGGCTATTTGGCTTGAAAGACAAATAGCCTTTTAGAAATGAACGGATCTGTCCTTGTCGACAAGAATCGACCTTTTTCGGGAGGTGCCAGGCACTTGCACTTAATGGAGGACCATGAGCGGATCAGCTGTGCAGATTTTTTCTAAACGACTTACCTAATCAATAGCCTTCCATGTTTCAGTCCACTTAAAAAGTCAATTCTACTATTACAACCGCTGTTGTTGCTTCGCTCCATAGCTTCTTTTTGGTATACTATTCTTATCTATTCAATTGGAGGGTCGTTCATTGTTGACCAAAGGAAAACAATTACTTCAAACCCATTTCGGATACGAGCAATTTCGAAAAGGACAAGAAGATATTATTCAGAAGGTATTAGCTGGAAAAGATACCCTTGCCATTATGCCGACAGGTGGAGGGAAATCAATCTGTTATCAAATCCCAGCGATGTTGTTGCCAGGTGTGACGATTGTGGTTTCTCCTCTGATCTCATTGATGAAAGACCAAGTTGATGCCTTAGATAAGGCTGGAATTCCCTCAACCTATATTAATAGTGCTGTTCCCAATGACGAAATTCAGCAACGACTTGCAGATGTTTATAATGGGAAATATAAACTTGTTTATATTGCACCCGAGCGATTAGAAGTAGCATCTTTTAAAAGAATGATAGAAAGAATTCATATTTCCTGCCTAGCGATTGATGAAGCGCATTGTATTTCTCAATGGGGGCATGATTTTCGTCCCAGCTATTTACAAATCAAACATTTGATTAACGATATTCAACCAAAACCGGTTGTCCTCGCTTTGACCGCAACTGCCACACCGCAAGTTCAGCAAGATATTTGCAAGCTTATCCATATTGATAATGAGAATGTCGTCATGACAGGGTTTGAGCGTGAAAATCTTCATTTTCAAGTGGTGAAAGGGCAGGATCGTGATCGTTATGTATTGGATTATATGGAGAAAAACCAAGGACAATCCGGGATTATTTATGCGGCCACTAGAAAAGAAGTAGACAGGCTTTATCAACTACTGGATAGAAAAGGTGTATCCGTAGGTAGGTACCATGCGGGCCTGTCAGAAAAAATTCGAAATGAGCAACAAGAAAAATTTTTATACGATGATTTGACGGTTATGGTTGCAACCAATGCTTTTGGGATGGGGATTAATAAATCCAACGTCCGTTTTGTGATCCATTACCATATTCCTCGTAATATGGAATCTTATTATCAAGAGGCTGGCAGAGCAGGAAGAGATGGGGAAGAGAGTGCTTGCATTCTTTTATTCGCTCCTCAAGACACTCATATTCAGTCTTTTTTAATTGAGCAATCCGACATGGATGAACAGAGAAAAGAAAATGAATATGGCAAATTGCGTAAAATGGTCGCTTATGGGCATACGGAATCTTGCTTGCAACAATACATTCTTCAATATTTTGGGGAGAAAAAACCACCTGAATGTGGGAAATGCGGAAATTGCACAGATCAGCGTGAGCAAATGGATGTGACGAGAGAAGCACAAATGGTCCTTTCTTGTATCCGCAGAATGAAGGAACGGTTTGGGAAAACAATGGTCAGCCAGGTGTTAACTGGATCAGCAAATCAGAAGGTGAAAAACTTTGGGTTCCAAAACTTATCTACATATGGGATTATGAAAGATAAGACGCAAAAAGAGGTAAATGAATTTATTGATTTTTTAACGGCGGAAGGTTATTTAAAACCCACAGACGGCACCTATCCTCTTCTGATGCTTACGGAGAAAGCGGGGGAGATTTTAAAAGGCAATGAGCCTGTTTTTCGAAAGGAAAAAGTGCAAATCGCACAAATTGTGGAAGATGATGAGTTATTTGAGAGACTGCGGCAATTACGAAGGGAGATCGCCACTGAAGAGAAAGTCCCGCCCTATATCATTTTTTCCGACGTCACATTAAAAGAAATGAGCGGGAGATTGCCATTGAATGAGGCTGAGCTCATGCAAATTAAAGGTGTTGGAGAGAGGAAATTAGAGGCATATGGGGAAAAGTTTTTAGTGGTTATTCAAAATTATTCTGAAGAAAAAGGGATAGAGAGAAAAACCTTTTCGCCCTCCTATGTCATCGAAAAGACCACCGCTCAAAGTTCAAAACAACCAAGCCATCAGATCACATACCAATTATTGCAAGAAGGAATGGAAATTTCAGAGATTGCAGCAGAACGGGGACTCTCCACTAGAACTGTGGAAGGTCATATTGTAAAATGTGACCAGGAAGGTTGGACTGTTCAATGGGATCGATTCCTTCCGCATGAATGTGAACCACTTATTGCAAAAGCAGTAAAAGAGGCGGAGACAACAAGATTAACACCTATAAAAGAATTATTACCTGATGACATTAGCTTCTTTATGATTCGCGCTTATTTACAGAAACATAAAGAGGTTTTGTGACATGGGAGGAGAAAAGAGGCAGTCTTAAGCGACCGCCTCTTTTCTATTAAAAAAGTAAATGCGCAATCAAGGTAATGATCGGTAAGGTAATGAGTGTTCTCAGAAGAAAGATAATGATTAAATCCTTCATATTGACAGGAATCTTAGAACCGATTAGAAGGCCGCCGACTTCAGACATATAAATAAGCTGTGTAACGGAAACACTGGCAATAATGAAACGAGTCATGTCTGATTCAATGTCACCTGCCAAAATAGATGGAAGGAACATATCAGCAAAGCCAACTACGAGTGTTTGAGAAGCGGCCTGGGCTTCAGGAATGCCGAGTAATTGCAGCAATGGAATAAACGGAATGCCTAGCCATTGAAAAATCGGGGTGTACTCCGCAATAATTAATGCTAATGTTCCAAGGGCCATCACTATGGGAGCAACACCCATCCACATATCTAATATATTTTTGCTACCATCTAAAAGAAACTTCGACACGCTGCTACTTTTCTTCGCTTGGATTAGAGCTTGTTCTAATCCATAGCCTATTCTGGAATATCCTTCTGGAATGAGCTCAGAAGCATGATCCCTTTCTTTCCCATTCATATACGTATTTGCCTTTTTGGAAAGGGGCCATATTCGGGGCAAAATGATCGCAGCGATAACCCCTGAAAAGGTAATTCCAAAATAATAAGGAACAAAATAGTTCATCAAATCAACTCTTTTTAAAACAACAATACTAAATGTGATGGAGACAACAGAAAAAGTCGTTCCAATAATGGCTGCTTCCCGTTTTGTATAATGCCCTTCTTCATACTGCTTACTAGTTAGTAAAACTCCAATGGTTCCATCTCCAAGCCAAGAAGCCAATGCATCGATGGAAGAACGACCAGGCAGCTTGAAAACGGGTCGCATAATTTTCGTCATTAAAGCGCCAAACAGCTCTAGTAAACCGAAATTTAATAGAAGAGGTAAAAGCAAGCCTGCAAATAAAAATACACCAAAAAGTACAGGTAATAAATCATAAAGTAAAGTACCTCCTGTCTCCTCAGACCAAATCGCTTCTGGTCCGAGGCGGAAATACACCATCACAGCAAAAATAGTGGCTAATATTCTAGCAATCACCCAAACCGGATGAATATCAAATAAATTGGTCAGAAAAGGGGATGTCTTTATAAATGCTGGTTTTACCGTTTTGGCCACTATAGTACCGAATAAGGCAAAGATGATGATCCACACCATCATTGTTGGAATAATCGGGCCAATCAGATCTTGAATAAGATCCGATAAAACAGCAATAGGAATCGTAACTCCATCAGAAGAAGGAATGGGAATCATAAATAGGAAGATACCAATTAAAGACGGGATTAAAAATAATAAAAAGTTATTGAAGGAAAAAGTATTTTTGTTCAAAATGTTCACCTTTCATACATCTAAATTTACTTCTCTATTCTAGTGTATATTTATAAAAAAATCCACATAATTATACCTGGGATATTCTTTCTCGTGATATACTCATTATACGGCCACCGGTTCGAGCATAGCCGTTTTTAACTGATAATAGATAAGCAAATCTCGATTATAAGGGGCTGTATATGTTAAAAGGCTGTTGAATTGAACTTGGTCCATAATCGGTGATTCCACGATTGAATGTCGCTGATTAAGAGTATGGGCGTTTAACCAAGCTGTTTCTTCAAAACGATAATTCATCTCATGATCTTCTATATCCCACTGGAAAAGCTCTATATTTCTACATCGTTCAGAATAGGTATGGGCTTTTTTTATTTGATAAATGTGGTAGGATTTTGGAATAGAGGCCAATAAAGCTTTACGATCAAGAAAATGTCCTAATTCATGAAGCGTTAACGCTTGGACAAAGGCCTTCAATGCAACCGCCTCTCGCATTTCTCTATGAGACTGAATCAATCTTTTTGGATTGAAGCCAATAAAATTTTCTAAGAAATGATAACTCATATTGACACCTGATTGCCGTTGCTTGATTCGCATAGGCAGTTGGGCTGCTTCTGTGGCTTTATGAATCCAATTTTTTATTTGCTTACACTGAGTTCTTCTATTCAATTTTTCCCCTCTTTTTCTAAAAAAATCAGTCTCCTCATTATAACGTAAAATCGGTCCATAAGAGTAGGGGAAATGGGAAAAAGGAAAACGACAAAAAAATAGGGTGAAGGAAAATGAACATTTTAATTGTAGAAGATGATAAAACGATCGCATCGGGGTTAGAATATTCGCTCAAACAGGACCACTATTCAACCATTCTTTGTTATGATGCTGCTTCCGCTAAAAAGATTGTAACAGAAGAATTGAATGGAATTGATTTGTGCTTGTTTGATTTATCTTTGCCAGATGGCAGCGGCTATGAATTATGTCAAATCGTTAAAGAGCGTGCCGATATCCCTGTTATTTTTTTGACAGCGATTGATGATGAAGTGAATGTTGTAATGGGATTAGATATGGGCGCGGATGATTACATTACAAAACCTTTTCGTATTCGGGAACTGTTATCTCGTATTAAATCGGTATTACGTCGATATCAGAAACAACCGAAGACAAAATCGATTATTGATCTTGAGAATATCCGAATTAATCTCCTTGAAGGAAAAGTATATAAAAATGGAGAGGAAGTTGTGTTAACGGCATTGGAATATCGTTTGCTGCTTATTTTTGCTAATCATATCGGACAGGTTTTGTCGCGAAACCAGCTGTTAGAGCAAATTTGGGATGTAGCTGGGGACTTTGTGAATGACAATACATTGACTGTCTACATCAAAAGGCTGCGAGAAAAATTAGAAGATGAACCACAAAATCCACGAATGATCAAAACTATTCGTGGTTTGGGGTATAAGATTGGGGATTAGTATGATTCGTAATCGGGAGTTTCAAATTTTATTACTAGTGCTAGGGAGTATCACCATTGTCGGGGGTATAACGGCAGGGTTTTTTTCAACCAGATCAGCCATTGTTGTATGGATCACATCCATCATATTGATTGGCACCTGCATATTTTTTACAAGCTGGAGATATCGCGAAATAGAAAATTTATCAAGGTATTTACGCCAAATTAGTGCTGGAGATTATTCCTTGGATGTTAGGGATAATCGGGAAGGCGAACTGAGCATTCTAAAAAATGAAATCTATAAAGTGACCATGACGTTATCAGAACAGAGGTCGCTTTTGCATGAGGATAAAATGCGTCTAATGAACGCTATTTCGGATATCTCCCATCAATTGAAAACACCACTAACTTCTATGACGGTGATGGCAGACTTACTAAGCGACGATGATTTGCCAACCGAAAAACGAAAGGAATTCGTCCAAAATATTCAAATTCAACTCGAACGGATTGAATGGCTTGTTTCATCTTTATTAAAAATATCGAAAATCGATGCGGGTACCGTGCTTTTTAAAAAAGAGCAAGTTTTGGTAGAGGAACTGATTCAAAAGGCCTTAAAGCCTGTCCTCATTCCCATGGATATCAAAGCACAAACCGTTTCTATCCATGGCGATCAACAGGTGTCCTTCCAAGGAGATCTTAATTGGACAGTGGAAGCTTTGGTCAATATCTTAAAAAACTGTGTAGAACATACGGGGATAGGAGGAGGGATCACGATCACCTATGGAGAAAACGCCTTGTTCACAGAAATCGTGATTGCCGATACTGGAAAAGGCATTCCGAAAGAAGATTTGCCCTATATTTTTAGACGGTTTTATAAGGGGAAAACTGGGAGTGAAGAAAGTGTCGGCATTGGCCTGGCCATGGCTCATAGCATTATCACAAGTCAAAGCGGATCCATTGATGTACAAAGTGAAATGGGAAAAGGCACACGCTTTATTATTAAATTTTATAAGCAAGTTGTATAAAGAGGTTTGGTTATACTCAACTGTAGAAAGACCACCTAAATGCGTCTATGTTCTCGGAGTTATCGAAAAGTGGTCAAAGTGGGTACATAAATATGATTTATGAGCCTAAAATCATGTCAAAGCAAGAAAAATGGTCGGATAGGGGTGTTTTATGAGCCCAAAATCATGTCAAAGCAAGAAAAATGGTCGCATAGGGGTGTTTTATGAGCCCAAAATCATGTCAAAGCAAGAAAAATGGTCGCATAGGGGTGTTTTATGAGCCCAAAATATGTCAAAGAAAGAAAATGGTCGCATAGGCATGTTTTATGAGCCCAAAACGATGACAAATAGAAAAAATGGTCTCATAGGCGTGTTTTATGAGCCCAAAATCATGTCAAAGCAGGAAAAATGGTCGCATAGGGGTGTTTTATGAGCCCAAAACGATGTCAAATAGAAAAAATGGTCGCATAGGGGTGTTTTATGAGCCCAAAATCATGTCAAAGCAAGAAAAATGGTCGCATAGGGGTGTTTTATAAGCCCAAAATCATGTCAAAGTAAGAAAAATGGTCGGATAGGCATGTTTTATGAGCCCAAAACGATGACAAATAGAAAAAATGGTCTCATAGGCATGTTTTATGAGCCCAAAATCATGTCAAAGCAAGAAAAATGGTCGCATAGGGGTGTTTTATGAGCCCAAAACGATGTCTAATAGAAAAAATGGTCCCATAAGCATGTTTTATGAATCCAAAATCATGTCAAAGCAAGAAAAATGGTCTCATAGGCGTGTTTTATGAGCCCAAAATCATGTCAAAGAAAGAAAATGGTCGCATAGGCATGTTTTATGAGCCCAAAACGATGACAAATAGAAAAAATGGTCTCATAGGCGTGTTTTATGAGCCCAAAATCATGTCAAAGCAGGAAAAATGGTCGCATAGGGGTGTTTTATGAGCCCAAAACGATGACAAATAGAAAAAATGGTCGCATAGGGGTGTTTTATGAGCCCAAAATCATGTCAAAGCAAGAAAAATGGTCGCATAGGGGTGTTTTATAAGCCCAAAATCATGTCAAAGTAAGAAAAATGGTCGGATAGGCGTGTTTTATGAGCCCAAAATTATGGCAAATAGGAAAAATGGTCTCATAGGGGTGTTTTATAAGCCCAAAATCATGTCAAAGCAAGAAAAATGGTCGCATAGGCGTGTTTTATGAGCCCAAAACGATGACAAATAGAAAAAATGGTCTCATAATAGGCATGTTTTATGAACCCAAAATCATGTCAAAGTAAGAAAAGCGGTCACAAAGGCTTGTGCACTGGCTCGAAGTCTGTGCCCACTGGGTCGAACTTCAGCTCAAACGGCTCAAAAGCAACACTCAATAGCTCGAATAATGCAGTTCACATTCATAGAAAGCTTCCAAAAGTGACTAGATTGTCACTTAATAGTCACCTGGGAGTCATTTTAGATAGATAGACTGAACGTAATTAAAAGATAATGGAGGTTTCTCAATGGAAATTTTAAAAATTGTGCATCTGTCTAAAGTGTACGGAAAAGGGGAAACGGCAGTTAAGGCACTAGACGATGTTTCCTTCTCTATCAATAAAGGAGAATTTGTTGCGATCATTGGCCCATCGGGTTCTGGAAAATCCACCCTGCTCCATTTACTAGGTGGGGTGGATCGGCCTTCAAGTGGAAAGGTATTTGTCGACAACACCGATATTTATGATCTAAATGAAACACAATTGGCGATTTTTAGGCGTCGGCAAATCGGGCTTATCTATCAGTTTTATAATCTAATTCCAGTGCTTACCGTAGAAGAAAATATTACCTTGCCTCTTTTACTCGATGGCCATAAAGTGGATAAAAAACAATTTGATGATGTCGTCAAAAGATTAGGGTTGGAAGGGCGTTTAAACCATTTACCAAATCAGCTTTCGGGTGGACAACAACAGAGGGTTTCCATCGGGAGAGCCTTGATTTGTAATCCAGCCTTAATGCTTGCGGATGAACCTACAGGGAACTTAGATAGTAAGAATAGTAGTGAGATCATCGATTTGTTGAAAATGTTTAACAAAACGTATAACCAAACATTGGTTATTATTACTCATGATGAGCGGATTGCCCTTCAAGCAGATCGAGTGATTGCGATTGAGGATGGCGGTATCACCAAAGACGAGGTGGTTCGTCCATGAATATTATGAATAAGCTGACGATCAGGCAATTAAAACAAAACAAAAGGCGTACCCTTGTCACGATTATTGGTGTGATCATTTCTGTCGCGATGTTGACAGCAGTCGCGACTATTGCGGTTTCTTTTATGGATTTAGTGAAGAGGCAGACGATTGCAGACAGCGGGGAATGGCATGTCATTTACCATGATGTCAATCAAAACCAAATCGACGCCATCAAGAAAGATGATAATACGAAAAAAGTGATACTGTCGAAGGATCTTGGTTATGCCTTTTTAAAAGACAGCAAAAATGAATCGAAGCCTTATTTATTTGTGAAAGAATATAATAAACAGGGATTTGAACAATTTCCGATTGAATTAAGTTCGGGACGATTCCCACAAGCGGCGAATGAGGTTGTCATTTCCGATGAAATGAAAGAAGATGCCAAGGTTGACTATAAAATTGGTGATATTCTAAAGCTGGATATAGGTCAGCGCATAGCGAATGATGAGGAAATTGATGAGCCGCTTGATCAATCCTATTCCTTAATGATGGGTGAAAAAGGCCAGTTGGAGGAGGAATTGAAAGGGACGGAAACACGAGAATTTACCGTAGTAGGCACAATTAAACGTCCCACATGGGAATCTCCCTGGGCACCGGGCTATACCATTATTTCCTATCTTGATGCAGAGAAGGAGAACGGGATCAATGCGTCCGTCGTATTAAAGAAACTGAAAAATTCGATCTTCACTGATACGGAAAAATTTGCTAAAAAAAATAACATTTCTGCCGAGGCTTATGATTTTAACTATGAATTGCTTCGTTATTCGGGTGTAATTAAAAGCGAAGGTATGCGTACGACACTCTACTCATTATCCGCGATTATCATGGTCATTATTATCGTGGGCTCGGTTTCCTTAATTTATAATGCCTTTGCGATCTCAGTATCCGAACGATCGCGGCATTTAGGGATGCTTTCCAGTGTTGGCGCAACTAGGCAACAGAAAAGGAATTCCGTCTTTTTTGAAGGAGCGGTGATTGGGCTTATTAGTATCCCAATTGGCATCCTTGCAGGGCTTGCGGGTATGGGGATTACCTTTATGTTCATCAATAAGATCATTCAAGGGGCACTTGGCGTAAGTGAAAAATTGGAGGTAACGGTTACGCTCGGTTCCATCCTTGTTGCGATCCTCGTTTCCATTCTAACCATTTTTATTTCTACTTATATCCCGGCAAGAAGAGCCTCTCGTATTTCTGCCATTGATGCGATTCGTCAAACAATGGATGTCAAATTAACGGGCAAAGCGGTCAAAACATCAAAACTCGTTCGAAAACTCTTCGGGATTGAGGCAGAAATTGGCTTAAAAAATTTAAAACGAAATAAACGAAGATACCAAGCCACCGTTTTTTCACTAGTAATAAGTATAATTCTCTTTCTATCCGTTTCGTTTTTTACTGACAGCCTGAAAAAATCCGTGGGGCTTTCGCAAGAGGGAGTTAATTATGACATGATGATTGAGCTTGGGCATGAAGGGGATGACCAGCTTGTTCAATCTATATTATCTATGGACGAAGTGATGGACTACAACATGATGACGGCGAGCGGCAGTTTATTTTCCTGGGTAGAGAAAGAGGCAACAGCAGACCCACTTAAGAAGGATGAAATCTATCAAGAAGATTTTAAAGATGATAAATACCCCTATTATGTTGGCTTATATGCCCTGGAGGATGAAAGTTTAAAAGCGTATGCCAAAGAAATAGGCGCCGATTACAATCAACTTAAAAATGAATTATCAGCGATCGTCATAGACACGATTCAATATGAAGATGATAAAGCGGGGAAATATGTGGAAACAAAGGCCATTCATACAAAGGTTGGTAAGAAAATCGATCTTTACTCTAAAGATTGGGAAACAGAGAAAGAAACGTTTTTGGATAAAGTCACAGTTGCAGCGTTAACAGATCAACTTCCAATGGGAGTTCATCAGAGCAGCCTTGGTCAGGTGAATCTGATTGTGTCCAAATCGACTTTAACCCAGTTAGGTGAAGGTGCTTTGGAAGAGACAGACAATCCTCCCTATTTGTATCTAACTAGTAAAGACCCTGTCAAAACCCAGAAAAAGATTGAGGAAATAGAAGAAGTGAAGCATTATATCGTAAATGACTATCAAAGTAGACAAGAGGAACAACAACTAGTGATGTTATTATCCGTCTTTACGTATGGTTTTATTGTATTGATCACAGCCATTTCAATTGCCAATATCTTGAACACGATTTCGACAAGCATATCCCTTAGGAAGCGAGAATTTGCGATGCTCAAATCAATGGGGATGACCCCAAAAGGGTTTAATAAAATGGTTAATTATGAAAGTATTTTTTATGGAATAAAAGCTTTACTGTATGGACTGCCGATTAGCGTTGCGCTGATGTTCTTGATGCACAGGGCCTTGGAAAACAGCTTTAGCTTTGCCTTTGCCTTGCCGTGGCTAAGCCTATTGTATGTTGTGGTGGCTGTTTTTCTAATCGTCGGCATTTCAATGCTGTATTCTAGCGCGAAAGTGAAAAAAGAAAATATTGTCGATGCTCTGAAGCAGGAGAATATTTGATAGATGATCCTTTTGTCACGCAAACCATGCTATTATAAGAAATAATCGGGGAGTGGTGGAACACCGGGGCGTGATTGATTTTATGCCAATTGGTAAAAAGCCTGATTTTCCCCGTATTAGTAGGACTAAAATAGTAAGATTGTGACGAAAAAATGAAACTTTTTCTATTTAATAAACGTCTATCAATTACTTCTATATTAGAGTTAGATTGAAACTTTAAAAAAGCGAGGAACTTAATTAAATCGTAGTACTGTATGGTAGTGAAATTCCCCTATTTTGATAAAGGAGTGTTTTTGAATGTCAGTACCTAAGTTTTTTAAAAATGATGTCGTAAGAGACAGCGGTAAAACGTTATATTATTTGGCAATTTTGATATTGCTTGTATTGATTTATGGATTCCATGATATGAGTGCTGGTCCTTTTATCTATAGGGAATTTTAAAAACAGAGTAGAAAGAGAAGAGATGAAACGAAATGAAATTACTTCAAGCTATTAAGCAATTTGCTGTTAATGATCCCGGCAGAATCGCTTTTTTGAACTCCGGCACGACACTGACGTATGGTGAATTATGGGATCGTTCGGACCAGCTGGCGGCATATTTTTTAAAGCAAACGAGGCGGCCGCAATCTCCGATTCTTGTATATGGGCATATGGGACCGGAAATGATTGTTTCATTTTTGGGGAGCGTGAAATCAGGTCATCCTTACATTCCAGTAGATGTATCCATTCCAGTTGTAAGAATAAATAAAATCATTGAAAGTGCAAAGCCCGAATTTTTTATCGCTACTGAAGAGATGGAGGATGACGGGTTTCTGAAGTACCCGATCGAAATCTTACAATCAACTGCACTAGAGGAAATTCTACTAGGTTCGGTGCAACAGCCACCGGCGGAAGCATGGGTTAAAGGTGATGAAAACTTTTATATAATATACACCTCCGGAAGTACAGGCAATCCAAAAGGTGTGCAAATATCAATGAATAACCTCCAGAGTTTTGTTGATTGGATATTAAAAGATTTTTCCATCAATGGGCAACAGAACTTCCTGAATCAGGCTCCATTTTCATTCGATTTGTCAGTAATGGATCTTTATCCTGCCCTATGCTCTGGCGGGACGCTTTTTTCCATTACGAAAGACATGATTGCTAATCCAAAGACCCTGTTTGCAGAACTTGAGGCATCGGATGTAAACGTTTGGACATCAACGCCATCGTTTGCACAGATGTGCTTAATGGAACCCAACTTTAAACTAGAATTACTGCCTAATCTGGAAACTTTTCTATTCTGCGGGGAAATACTCCCTGTTAAGCTGGCAAAGCAGCTAATGGACCGTTTTCCAAGGGCGCGGATATTTAATTTGTATGGACCAACTGAGGCTACAGTAGCTGTGACCAAGCTTGAGGTTACGAAGGAAGTGCTGGATAGTCACAGCGTATTGCCGATAGGGTACTGCAAAGACGATACAGAACTTCTTGTGATCAATGAAAATGGAAAACCGGCAGTGGATGGTGAAAAGGGGGAACTGGTCATCATCGGCCCAAGTGTCAGTAAGGGATACTTAGGTGAACCACTGCTAACGGAAAAATCTTTTTCGATAAATAACGGTCAAAGAAGTTATCGAACTGGTGATGCTGGTTATCGAAAAGATGGTGTTTTCTATTATTCGGGCAGACTTGATTTTCAGGTCAAGGTTCATGGATATCGTATGGAGATGGAAGAAATTGAATATAACATCACAATATCCCCATACGTAAAAACATGTGTCGTTGAACCGGTCTATTGTGATGGAAAAATAGACTTCCTGAATGCTTATGTTGTGCCAAATAACCATTCATTTGAAAAGGAATATCAGTTGACAAGTGCAATTCGAAAAGAACTTTCTCAACAACTTCCGGCTTATATGATCCCTAGAAAGTTCACTTACTTGGATCGATTGCCTATGACAGCGAACGGGAAAGTCAATCGTAAAAAACTGGCAGCAGGAGTATTGATATGACACCTTATGAAACGTTTTATTTTTTCTTTATAGTTGGTCTTCTGCTGATTCCAAGTATTATATTAGGTTTACAAGGGAAACCTTCCCGTAAATACAATATGTTTGTAACAATTATCATGTTGGCAATCATATTCGGGAATAGTTTAATAGGGTCATTGTCTTTGATTGTTTTTACAATTTGGCAAATCACTTTGATCAATAGCTATATGAAATATCGTAAACAAGCAAATAGTACGCTCATATTTTGTTTATGTGTGCTGTTGTCAATCCTGCCTTTAATTTTAGTCAAAGTACTTCCATTCTTGGAACTGGGTAACTTCTTTGGATTTTTGGGTATCTCTTATCTCACCTTTAAAGCAGTTCAAATGATTATGGAAACAAGGGATGGATTGGTAAAGGAAAATATTCCACTAGGAGATCTTCTCTATTTTCTTTTATTCTTTCCGACCATTTCCTCAGGACCGATTGATCGATGGAGAAGGTTTGAGAAAAATAACTTGACCCCCCCAACCAAAGAAGAATACAGATGGTACTTACATGAAGGAATCGACAAGATTTTCAAGGGGTTTCTTTACAAGTTTATTATTGCTTACTTGATTCATCACTATATCATGATGGAGTGGATGTCATCATCGTATTTTAATACTCGTCCCATTTTGTATTATTTTGTGGATATGTACTCATATAGTATGTATTTGTTCTTTGATTTTGCGGGATATAGCGCTTTTGCGATTGGCATCAGTTATATTATGGGCATCAAGACGCCCGAGAACTTTAATTTGCCTTTCATCAGCAGAAATATCAAAGACTTCTGGAATAGATGGCATATGACGCTTTCGTTCTGGTTTCGTGATTATATCTATATGCGATTTGCCTTATGGATGACAAAGAAAAAGTGGATTAAAAATCGTTATACGATTTCAAATATCGGTTATATCCTTTTATTCTTCATTATGGGTGTTTGGCATGGGCCGGTACCGCATTATATAGTATACGGTTTGTATCACGCTTTTTTGATTGTAAGTTTCGACTATATTGATCGTTGGAATAAAAAAAGGAAAATTTATCCTAAAAATACATTTACGCATGTGATTGGGGTTATTCTTACCTTCAATTTTGTTTGTTTTGGTTTTTATATTTTTTCTGGACACTTATTTTATTAGAGGAGAATATATATGATAAAAAAACAAGAAGTATTTGAATTGATAGCAGAAGTTTGTCAGGATGATGTCGCAGTAGAAAATCCGGATATTGATCTTTTTAAAACAGGATTACTAGATTCTTTTGGAACAATTTCCCTGTTAGCGGAAATCGAAGGACGCTTTGATATCAATATCCCTATCACCGAATTTACACGGGAAGAGTGGAATACACCAAATCAGATTGCGATGAAATTAGCTGAACGTGGATGAAAAAATATTCATTTTACCCGCTATTTATAGCGGTAGGATTGTTTTTGGTGTTTCTATTTTTGCCGAAAAGCTGGCTGGAAAATGCCATTTCGGACCATAAAGCAAAACTTGCTGCAACTGAGTTAAACCCACTAATGTTCCAAGGTGACTATATGCAACGTAAAATACTTTCTGATCCAACATATTTTCCTATCTATGGATCATCGGAACTGTCACGGTTTGATCCATTCCATCCGTCAAACTATTTCGCGGCCAATCAAGAGGGATTTACCCCCTTTTTGTATGGGCGTGGCGGAACGCAATCATTGATACAATTTATGAATTTGGCTGCACATGCAGATCAGCTGAAAGGGAAGAAAATGGTAATCATCCTTTCCCCGCAATGGTTTCATAAAGAAGGAATTGGTGAAGGGCACTTTTCATCAAACTATTCCATGCTTCAGGGATATGGATTAGCTTTCAATCATACGATTAAACCTGAGCTGAAAAAGGAAGCGATTCGCAGGCTGCTCCAATTTGATGTCATAAAAAGAGATACAGTCCTGACAGCACTATATAGGGATGAAATTGCACCATCTAAATATAATCATTTGAAAGCTGAAGCTGTAAGGCCAATTGCGTTAATGAAAAAAAAGTTACTGGAGAAAAAAGATAGGTATTATACATTGCTTGGCGGAAAGCAACGACACCGTCATGATAATCCAGATTTGGTTAAAGATAAATCTTGGGCTCAATTGGAACATGAAGCTGAAAAATATGCCAAGAAACGGGCAAATAATAATCCTTATCTTATCGATAATAGATATTATAAAAGAAAAATTGCTCCAATGGAAAAAAAATTGAGAAACTATAAAAAGGATACGTCTTTTGTGGAATCCGTGGAATATAATGATTTCCAAATGCTTTTAGACCTACTGAAAGATGCGAAGGCTGAGCCACTATTCATTTCCATCCCTGTGAACGGAAGATGGTATGATTATACCGGTTTTCCAAAAGGAGACCGCAATCAATATTACAAAAAAATCAAAAGGCAAGTGGAAACGGCAGGATTTCCGATTGCTGATTTTTCGGATCATGAATACGATCCATACTTTACTAAGGATACCATGCATATCGCATGGAAGGGCTGGGTTTATCTGGATAAAGAAATGGAAAAATATTGGAAACAATAGAGATTTGCAGATACTGAGGTTATGTAGGCTAAAATCGAATGAATACCGAAATTGGAGAACAAAATGATTCCAACAAGTTCAAAGCTTTCGTCATCTGTACAGTTTTTCATTGCACGAATAAGCTGTTATAAGAATAGGAGTGAAAATATGAGTGGAATCATTCAGTCATGGGTGGAAAAATTGGAAAAAGAGTGGGATCTAGCAGATTTTGAATTGAATAATCCAACTATTCGTAGAGAAGTTTCTCCTATTCAAACAACAGAATATAGACTTGAAATGGAATGGTTTCCGCCCGGCACGGCGATGAAAGATGACTTAAATCCTCCGGGAACTGTGTTTGTAGAGGTGAATCTGAATCTTGGTCTTTTAACAAGTTTTATCGTCGTGCAAAATGAAGATCGTCGAAAAAATCCATCTCATCTACTTAGTGCTAGATTAGAAGATGTTGTAGCTTGGATCAAGGAAAATACGGGCCTCCAATCTGAGGTTGATTTCCAACTAAAACGGGAGGAGCATGAAGGGGATGGCTATGAGTATTTCTTTTCATCCATTTTAAATGGAAAAAAGGTTTCTCCTGAAGGCTATATGGAAGTGAAGGTGAATAGTGAAGGGGCAATTGTTTTTTTTACAATGTATGGCTTTTTTCCAAAACTTTATCCCGAAATCTCCGTTGAAACCTCAAGAGAACGAACTCTAGAAAACGTGGAAAGATTTAAGAATCAGCAAGTTGTCCTATTTGGAACCTTAGAGGAAGGCGGTTATCAACTCCTCTATGGGGTGGAGGAAGCTTTTCTTGGTGTTGTGGAGGATACAATGATTTTAGAATGGCGTGAAGAGGAGGCGATTCAAGAGGTACCTAGATCTGAAAATCATCTAGGTGTACTTTGGGAAAACTTTAGAAAATCCCAAATTGTCACTGAGGAAGAAATGAATGCGCCCATTTCACATCCTGACGCCTTACCGATTTCCCTGGATGAAAAAAGAGGGTTTTTAAAGCGAATAACAGATTATATGAGAGCGCACCGTCCAAATGAAAGTGGTAGATGGAAGGTGGAAAAGTTTGAACGGCGGTATGGATTGTTGGAGGCAAATGTGGTCCCCGTGTCCTTTCTCGATCGAGTCCTCGACAAATTCAAATTTATTTATGATTCGAAGGAGAATATGATCGTCGAGGTATTAGATAAACGCGAATTGTTTCATGAAAAAATGGAGTTTCCTGTACCCCAGCCAAAGATTACCAAAGAGGAAGCGATCGCTATTCTCAATAAAGATATCGTTTTTGAACCCTACTATGTTTATGATACAGTGGAACAGGTGTTGAAGCCAACACAAATGATTGATTGCCATGTTTTTGTAGATGCACTTACAGGAGAAAGAGTTTTTGAATAAAAATTTGCTATTGGCAAAATTGCCTCAGATCATAGTTGGCAGCGGCTTATAATCTAATAGACTCGTAGAAATGCTAATTGGATACGTCGAAGCTCATGGGCCCCAGCCCGACCGCTAATAAAACCTTACACCGGCTATAAGAAGCCTCAAACATAGCAGTTCCCGAAAAATTCCAATAAAAAAACCGGTGGGATCACCGGTTTTTTTACAGGATAGGAAAGTATAAATTTTGGCTAATGTTGGATCTAGCTCCAGCGCCCAGCGACTAGCAAACTTTCGGTGCCTGCTTGCGTAAGTCAACATCGATTCACCCTTCGGGTTCATCGTGTTTCCTTTATCTCGTCAGGCCCCTAAAAAGTTTGTACGTCGCTAAACGGGCGCTTGCGCTTTTCTTACGGGATAGGAAAGTATAAAAATTGGCTAATGTTTGGATCTAGCTCCAGGCGCCATCGGCTCGAGGTCAAATAACCTGAGACAATAAAAGTCAAGACCGCACTTTTCTTGTCTCAGAACATTTGCTTGTCGCCGATAGGCGGGCGCCTTGCGCTTTTCTTATAAAACTTTATCGTTTTCCCAATCATACGTCCAAAAACGCTCTGTCGTAAACTGCTTAGGTAATCCTGTTTTTTCTTCTGCCATTTTCTTTTCTAAATCTGCGAGCATCCATACAGTTTGTGAAAGATGGGCTTTTAAAGCTCCTAACTTTTGTTCTGAAACGGCACTGACATCATGTTTGATGTCTGGTGAACCAATTTCGGCTTCATGGTTTTTAGCAAAAGCCACACAGTGTAGTTTCGGGCGGTTTTCTTTTGGGAGTCTGCGCACAGCACGGACGACAGCACGAGCTGTTGCTTCATGATCAGGATGGACGGAATAGCCAGGGTAAAAGGATATAATTAAAGAAGGCTGTAATTCTTCAATCAAGCCAAAGACGAGATTGGTAAGCTCTTCATCCTTAATAAATTCCAATGTTTTATCCCGATAGCCCATCATCCGTAAATCAGTGAGCCCGATTGCCTTAGCAGAAGCTTGTAATTCCTTTTTACGAATCTCTGGAAGGGATTCTCTAGTCGCAAAAGGAGGATTACCTAGATTTCTCCCCATTTCTCCAAGTGTAAGGCAAGCATAGGTGACTGGTGTTCCATTTTGAATATGACTAGCCATAGTTCCGGAAACCCCGAAGGCTTCGTCATCAGGATGCGGGAAAACAACTAAAACATGACGTTCTTTTTCCATGGATAGCAACTCCTTTCCTTTATGATTGAAATGGCTTTTTACTGACTTCTAAGGCAACGGCTAGCTTGCCATCATTCCCATGACCGGCAAGGAGCAATCTTCCTTCTTTATCCAATTCAAAATGGGTAAGACCTTCTGCGTAAATCCAGCCGATCGCTAGTTTTAACCCAACGCGATAGGGGCCATCTCCGACAATTTTTCCGTATTCATAACAAACCTCTGCATTGCGAATATAGGCTCCTGCCGAAAAAAAGGTCTCATCGTTGTGGGAAGCATAAGCTCCATTCGTTGTCTCTAAATGTATGTAAACTTGTTCAGTGGCAAAAGTATTAATCAATTGTTGGACATCATCGATACAAATCTTTTCCATAAGATACCCCTCCTTCCTACACTATTATTTTACTAAAAAGGGATTCAAATTACGAAAAATAAGTTTTAAATGGATTTAGGTTAAAGTGTATGTTCAAAAAGGAGGATAAAAAGGACCAAGAAGTTCGAGGCGGCGCAGCTTTGAGCAGATAGAGAAAAATTGAGTATCAAAAGAGATAATCTCCTTTAAAATGACGCCCCATTTGCCACGGACGCTACTTATAAACCTCACTTGAAAGGCCCAAAGGGAAAGATTCTCTCCGGGCTATCTCCTTATTTCTTTGCATTTTCTTCAAATAAATAATAGGCTCCGTGCATGACAGGCCCCACGTATTCGTTGAGCTTCCAGCCATGTTGGATGGCGGCTGTCACAAAGTCTTTGGAAGTAGCCACCGCTTCCTTAACAGACTTTCCTCTTGCCAAGTTTGCTGTAATGGCAGCAGCAAAGGTACAACCCGCTCCATGATTATAAGTGGTTTCTAGTTTGTCCGATTCAAGTAAAGTGAATTCGTGACCATCATAGAAAAGGTCGATCGCTTTATCATGGGCAATCGCTTTTCCACCTTTTACAACCACATTTTTTGCTCCTAATTCATGGATTTTAACAGCTGCCTCTTTCATTCCTTCAATCGTCTTAACAGGGCCGGTTTTGGCTAATTGTCCGGCTTCAAAAAGATTTGGTGTGACGATTAAAGCACGCGGTACAAGGAGTTCACGCATGGCTTCCGTATTTTCTGGCTGCAATACTTCATCCTCTCCCTTACAAACCATGACAGGATCTATCACAACATTTTTCAATTTATGTTCATCCAGTTTCCGGGCACCAAGTTCAATGATTTCAACTGAACCTAGCATGCCTGTTTTCATCGCATCGACACCAACAGATAGAATCGTGTTTAATTGTTTTTCCACTGTATCAACATCAATCGGATAGACGTCATGACTCCAACCATTTTCAGGGTCCATCGTTACAATGGAAGTTAAGGCGTTCATTCCATAGACACCATATTCTTGAAATGTCTTTAAATCAGCTTGGATTCCAGCACCACCACTTGAATCTGAACCAGCAAGCGTTAAAACTTTTTTCATTGACATCGGTCATTCCTCCTAGCTTGGACATGATGTTTTCTCTTTAGGATATAACAATTAAATTGAAAATAAAAGTCATAACAACTTACCTGGCCTTTCTGGCTATTATTAGGAGTTTTTCCGCATAAATGATAAAATTCATAAAGAAGTGCGAAAAATAAAATTTCATTCCCATGTTATTTAGGTTTTTTTAGGAGGAAGAAAGTGAAAACCATCATTTTTCGTCTGGATTCGAGGTAGGAGGAAATCCTTTTTTGGTATCTGTGTTGGTTGAAGGAAAAAGGGTCGTCTTTTTTCAGGATGGACGCGCTCTTATTCATAGAACCAATCATATAGATCAAGCTCGGAAAATTTACTATTCCTTAATTGGATGAAACTTTCATACCTTTCATCCGTATGGAATAGAGATGAAACCAAAAATAGATTTAAGTGTCCATAAAGGAGATGGTAAATATTGGTTTCTAGCTCTATGTTTGTCGCGCTAGTCGCATCCCTTTTATTTGCAATCGGATTACCGATTGCATTAGTCATTATTTTTAAAAAGAAATTTGGCATTTCGTTATATGTGCTCTTAATAGGGATGGCCACCTTTTTGGTTTTTGCGTTATTATTAGAGAATATTCCCCATACTTATTTTCTAGCGGGAAATGCAACAACAAGTGAATGGTTAAAGAACAATCCTTGGCTGTATATGCTTTATGGGGGCTTAATGGCCGGACTTTTTGAGGAAACGGGACGTTTTATCATGATGAAATATGTCCTGAAAAAGTATCGCGACTGGAAAGATGGTCTTTCCTTCGGGTTAGGGCATGGTGGTTTTGAAGCTGTCGTTTTGGTCGGGATATCGAGTATTGGTACCCTTGTCATGGCCATTATGATTAATAACGGTTCTTTTGATTCTATATTGTCTGTAGACCCATCGCTCCAAATTGTGAAAGATCAGCTAACGGGTAGTGCGGCTCTTGTATGGCTGGGAGGAATTGAAAGAATCAGCGCGATTGCCATTCAACTCGGATTATCGATCCTTGTAATGTATGGTGTGAAGAATAGGAAGATTATCTTCTATTTTCTCGCTATTCTTATTCATGCGATCATTGATTTTCCCCCAGCCCTTTATCAAACTGGCATGATTGAAAACATCTTTGTTGTTGAAATTATTATTGCCATCATTGCCGTCATAGCGATTGTTTGGATTGTGAAATCAAGAAGGTTATTTAAGGAATCAGGACCTGAAGTATAGGTTGTAAGAGAAAATACCCCATTCGAAAAAATGGGGTATTTTTAAAAAGGTAAGAAAGCATAAAAATTGGCTAATGTTTGGATCTAGCCCCAGCGCCTAGCCCCTCGAGGTCAAATAACCTGAGCCAATAAAAGTCAAAACCGGACTTTTCTTGTCTCAGAACATTTGCTTGTCGGGGGCCCGCAGGATGCGGGTCAGGACGGCGTTGCGACAGGACGTCGCGTCTTTAGCCGTTCTTCCCTATTCCAAGGCGCTTGCGCTTTTCTTAACTTTTCAAATATTTTCCTAGTGTTGCTGAGCAACAATGACAACTTGCCCCTTATCTAAGATGCTTTCATATTTTTCGGCTTCTTGCGGTGTTAAGCCCACTGATTCAAATTTTGATCGAAGCTCGTCTCCTTTTTTACGGAAGACATTTTTTACAGAATCGATAACCCCTTCTTCTTGAAGTCCGACTGTTTCCACTTCAGTCGCATCTGCTAAGTCTTCTGTTCGCTCATCATCATGGGTAAATAAATAGATATCATCATGAGAGAAGCCTTGAGCAGTTAATTGATTAATAATGTTATTTGCTTGTACACCATTTTCACATACTTCAATTCGATTCATTGAAATCATCCTCCTTGAGAATAATGATTAGCACATTATATATATTACCGATTTTTAATGTTTCAAACATTCTCTTACAGAGCGTGTTCATTAAATTATCATATTGTTTATCTGGATTATGACTTCAATCTTTGCATTTTTTGCTTATAATAATTAAGCTTATGAAGTATAAGGAGTGATCACGATGGCGATTTCATTCGAAGTATTACTAGGGAAAATCGAAGAAGAAATAAATAAAGCAAAACAAACGAAGGACACATCCGTTCGTAATGCGCATTTGTATACGGTCAAAACATTAGCGGAGCTTGGAATAGGGGCCGATACGTTTACTCAGCAAATTGAAAAAAAGGGAGGGGACTATACAACGAATTTTCTCAACCCATCCACCTCAAAACCCATCTCTGTTCATCAATCTGCTCCCCTCCAAACCGAAGATGGCGCAAATGGTGCATCCATCTTTGACTTTTGAAAAACAGTGGAGGGCAAAATAAAGAAATATAAAAAAGACAAAGGAAGTGCGTTCAAATGAAACTCTTTGTTATATTAGGTGCCTTAAATGCCTTTTTAGCCGTTGCGTTAGGGGCTTTTGGTGCGCATGGATTAGAAGGGAAGTTAGAACCAAAATATTTAGAAGTCTGGAAAACAGGCGTTCAATATGAAATGTTTCATGCGCTAGGATTGATTGCTATCGGTATTTTGTCGGGGAAATTCCCTGCCTCCTCTCTTTTATCGTGGTCAGGCTGGGCCATGTTTATTGGGATTATTCTCTTTTCCGGGAGCTTATATGTTCTAAGTACTTCAGGCATCAAAATTCTCGGGGCGGTTACACCGTTTGGTGGGGTGGCTTTTCTTCTCTCGTGGATTTTATTGATCATATTTGCAGTAAAGCATGTGTAAAAGATGCGTAAATCTTCAAAAACAGATTCCACAAAAATGCACTGGAAACATATTTGTTTTCCCAGTGCACGTTAGATTCGTCCGTTTTTTTTAGCATGAAAATCACCTAACGGGGCGGTGCAGAGGCAAGCGGTCCCGCTCCAAAAGGATATTCATACTCAACAGGTTCGTTGAATGTGACATAATCAACATAGACCATGGGGATTAAATTTCTCTTTCCCGTCTCTGGATCGCTCAAAATCACATGATCTCTTCCAGCGGCTTCAATAATGCCCGTAAAAATCATGGCGTTCCATTCTCGATTGTTCTCGAATGTTGCGTGAACTTCCACAAGCTTCCCCTTGTTTAATCGTAATATATTTTCAATATAAGATTGCTCAATTGGAAGCATACCTGGAACATTGACACCGCCTTTTGCACCTGCAGTTGGACTGGACATTTGCATAGGCTGGGGCTGGTACAGATTTGGGTTTTGCCCTTGAGGGGCCATTGGCATTTGTTGCATTGGATAGTAAGGATAATAGCCAGAACTTGGTTGGTAAGGATTCGAATTTGCCAAAAATTTTCACTCCTTATAAAATAGGTTGACCATAAAGACTGGTACTCTTACATTTGTATGTCCGCTCAAAGGAAGATATACCTATTTTGGAGTGTCTTTTTGCATGGGAGCTAGAGCAGTCCCAGCTCCTCATTCTTCCCTATTCATTAGTCGCTGAAGTGAATTATATATGTAAAAATCTAGGTATGTCATGGTCCTCTATCAGGTTTCCGACAAAGAAAGAGCCGAATTCCCCATAGCGAGCACTTACTTCATCAAACCGCATTTCGTATACAATTTTCTTAAATTGAAGGGCATCATCAGAGAAAAGAGTGACCCCCCATTCATAATCGTCAAGACCAGCAGAACCACAAATAAGCTGTTTAATTTTTCCGGCATATTTCCGACCAATTAATCCGTGACTGCGCATAAGTTCCTTTCTTTCATCCATCGAAAGCATATACCAATTATCATTTCCTTCGCGGCGCTTATCCATTGGATAGAAGCAAGCATGTTTCGTTTTCGGCAATATCGGATATAGACGGCTACGGACATAAGGATTTTGGTAAGGATCTTCATCGGACTCCCCAGCAAGATAGTTACTTAATTCTACGACAGAAACGTAGGAATAAGTAGGAATCGTAAATTCCGCTACGGTTAATTTATTAAACTCATTTTCAATTTCGTTCAATTCCTCTAATGTTGGACGTAATATCATCAACATAAAATCAGCTTTATGCCCGACGATCGAATAAAGAGTGTGGCTTCCTTCCTTTTTATCCTGCACACTGTTCAATTTATCAATGAATTGCTGTAGCTCATGAATGGCGGCTTGCCGCGCATCACTTGAGAGTAACTTCCATGAAGCCCAATCTATTTTTCTAAAATCCTGAAGGGTATACCAACCATCTAATGTAAGGACTGCTTCACTCATATGATCAACTCCTATATTTCCTTTTATCAAGCTATATATTCAAACTATATCATAGTTTCTCCAACTCTTCATTTCCCAATCATAAATGTTGAAAAAACGACAAGAATATACATATCATTATGTGTTTTTAGATGAAAAGGTATATGCTAGAGGAGGCCAACAGGAAGTCGATCACAAAGGCGTTGCAACGTACAGGACGTGCTAGTGCAGGCGAAGCGACAGGAAGTCGTTGCCCTGAGCCTGCCAACAGGATGTTGCGATTTTAGCCTTTGATCGGGCCGACAGGAAGTCGGTCACAAAGGCGTTGCGACGCACAGGACGTGCTAGTGCAGGCGAAGCGACAGGACGTCGCTGCTCTGAGCCTGCCAACAGGATGTTGCGATTTTAGCCTTTGATCATCATTATTATTACAATAGGAGGTCACTTTTAATGGCTCGATCAAACAATGATTTATTTGCAGAGTTAAAACTAAAAGTGCAAGGATGGAATCGAAAAATTGTCTTTCCGGAGGCGTTAGATGCCCGGGTTCTTGCTGCTGCAGGCCGGCTTGCAGCAGAGGAAGTCGCCACTCCTGTCTTAATAGGAGATATGAATGAAATTCAAGATAAGGCAAATGAACTAAAGGTTTCTGTAGATCGTATGGAAATATATGATCCAAAGAATTATATTGACAAGGATCAAATGATTGCTGCCTTTGTGGAACGCAGAAAAGGAAAGGCGACAGAAGCAGATGCACAGCAATTATTATTGGATGAAAATTATTTTGGGACGATGTTGGTATATATGGGAATGGCGGATGGGTTGGTAAGTGGTGCCGCCCATTCGACGGCAGACACGGTAAGACCAGCTTTGCAAATTATTAAAATGAAGCCAGGTCTCAGTAAAACCTCTGGGGTATTTATTATGGTGAGGGATGAGGAAAAATATGTGTTTGCTGATTGTGCCATTAACATCGCTCCTGATCCGCAAGATTTAGCTGAAATTGCCGTAGAAAGTGCAAGAACAGCTAGGATATTTGATATTGATCCACGTGTCGCTATGCTTAGTTTCTCTACAAAAGGTTCGGCTGTTTCAGAAGAGACCAAAAAAGTAGCAGACGCTTTACAATTGGCGAAAGAACTGGACCCAGAACTTGTGATAGATGGTGAAATGCAATTTGATGCAGCGATAATTCCTTCTGTTGCGAAGAAAAAGGCTCCAGACTCGCCCTTGCAGGGAGATGCATCAGTCTTTATTTTCCCAAGTCTAGAAGCAGGCAATATCGGCTACAAAATCGCCCAACGTCTTGGCGGTTTTGAGGCAGTTGGTCCTATTTTGCAAGGGTTGAATTCACCAGTAAATGATCTATCCCGTGGATGCAGTGAAGAGGATGTCTATCATTTAGCACTTGTGACCGCGATCCAATCGATGGGGAACAAGTAGCAGAGGATATTCAAAAAAAGGCCGGTAAAAATGGTACTTCGAATTTATTGGTCCTTTTTACCCTCCTTTTAAACACGCACTAGTAGGAGAAAAAGAATGTCAGAATTATTAAAGCAAACAGAATGGCGATTCATTGATCAATCTGGGATTAATCCGCATTTCCATGCACTCCAATCATTTGCAATCGATGATACATTATGTAGGTCAGTGGGGGGCCGTTATTCTCCGCCGACCGTTCGTGCTTGGGTTCACTCCCCCACTTTAGTCTTAGGCATTCAAGATACGAAACTTCCCGATTTGCAAGCTGGACTTCATTTTTTAAGAGAAAAAGGTTATGAAGGTCTTGTTCGTAATTCTGGTGGCCTGGCCGTAGCATTAGATGAGGGGGTTTTAAATCTTTCCTTGATTTTCCCCGATACGGAAAAAGGGATTGATATTAACAGAGGTTATGACGCGATGTGGGACTTAATCCAGCGAATGTTCGCTGATTTTGATTGTGAAATTAAAGCAGGGGAAATTGCAGGTTCCTATTGTCCTGGAAGCTATGATCTCAGCATCGATGGGAGAAAGTTCGCTGGTATTTCCCAACGTCGAATTCGGAAAGCGGTAGCCGTGCAAATCTATCTTTGTGTAACTGGAAGTGGGCAAGCACGAGCCGAATTAGTGAAAGAGTTTTACGAGCATGCTCAATATCAGGAATCTTTAAAATTTATTTTTCCGGAAATCCAAACGAAAGTGATGGCTTCTTTATCAGAATTACTAGGTGTAGCATTTTCCATCCAAGCTGTTATGCAAAGATTTCTTCAGGTTATGAAGGAAAAGTGTGACACATTATCTGTGAGCCAGCTTCGTGACACAGAATTGGACTGGTTCCATGAGTATTACGAACGAATGATGGAAAGAAACGATAAAATATTGACATATAGAGAGCCGTGACAGGGGGAGGTCACGGCCTTTCTATGTCCAGGAGTCAGATTAGCTTAAAAAGTTTGTACGCTGCTACACAGTCGCCTGCGCTTTTCTTTGTCCAGCTTCGGCTTCTAGCGGCTCGCAGTAAATAACCTTCCTCCGGCAAAGTCTTTTGACTTTCCCTCCAGAAGAACATTTTCTGTCGCCGCTGAACAGTCGCCTACGCTTTTCTTTGTCCAGCTTCGGCTTCTAGCGGCTCGCAGTAAATAACCTTCCTCCGGCAAAGTCTTTTGACTTTCCCTCCAGAAGAACATTTTCTGTCGCCGCTAAACAGTCGCCTACGCTTTTCTTGTTATTCAGCCAATTTTTCTAAGTTGCCATTTCGGTCCATTTTAAAGGAAGTAGGAGGGGTCTCCTCTTCATCAAATAAAACCAGTTTTCGAGCCCTATTCAAAATTTTCATTAAAGTTTCGTAATCCTCTTGCATGGTAACAGAGTTATCTTCCAGCTTTGCAACCTGCTTCTGTAAAGACTTATTTTCCGACTCTACATCATGTAGTTGTCTCTTTAATCTTTCATTCTCTCTTTGCAAAATTTCTACCTGGATATCTGAATTTTGCAAAGTTTGAAGATAGGAAATTACTTTTTCCATGTTCATATCACTAGACGGGAGCGCTGCTGGTGCTGGTAAAAGATTTCCCGAAAAAGTGGTAGACTCCGATTCAATCGCTTCTCCGTTAAGCAATTCGAAGGCTTCATCCATTTCCATATCAGCTTCATCAAGCAGAGTAATCGGTGGCTGATAAAGTAATTTCTTTTTGCCGCCTTGCTCTTTTCCCATCATTCGATGGCGTTGCTTGCGTTGTTTTTTTGCTAAATCTAATGCCTTCTCATATTGATGGCGAACGACAGCATTCCATCTAAAACCACATGCGGCTGAAGTCCGATTTAATTTGTCCCCAACTTCCTCAAAAGCATTTAATTGTGTGCTTCCTTCCCGAACGTGGCGTAATACTGTTTCTGCTAACAATAAATCATTTTCTTCTGTCCATGCATCTTGTCTCGTTTTCATCTCATCATCTCCTATTTTTTTCTCCCAGGGAAAGATCACTTGATCGTGATCTTTCCTCTTTTTTAAGCATTTGCTAGTTGAAGAAAGTTATGATTTACTAGAGGTCTACTATATTATGTCTCGAAAGCTCTCTTGTTATTCTTCTTTTCTTTCTGATAGGACAAATGCTTAATCTTTTGATTAGTCCTATCATGGACAATTCAAACCTTTTTTATACCAAAATAAAAAAAATACTAGGAAATCCTTGCTTTATAAAAATAATCAAAGCCGATATAATAAAAATATGATAGATAGGAAGAGGGCTAATCAATGGATCATGCCAATGCAAAATTAAGTGAAGAAAAAGTTTTTAAAGACCCTGTTCATCGATATATCCATGTTCAAGATCAGATTATTTGGGATTTGATTGGAACGAAGGAATTTCAACGCTTGCGGAGGATCAAGCAATTGGGGACCACGTATTTAACCTTTCATGGGGCTGAACATAGCCGTTTTAGCCATTCTTTAGGTGTATATGAAATCGTCAGGAGAATTGTCGATGATGTCTTTCAAGGACGGCCGGAATGGAACGAGGATGAAAGGCTTCTTGCTTTATGTGCGGCCCTTTTGCATGATCTTGGTCATGGACCATTCTCTCATTCGTTTGAAAAGGTGTATCATACAGATCATGAACAGTTCACGAAACAAATCATCTTGGGAGATACAGAAGTCCATTCTGTTTTACATAAAGTGGGTGCTGATTTCCCACAAAAAGTAGCGGATGTCATTGGAAAAACCTATCCAGATAAACTTGTCATTAGTTTAATTTCCAGTCAAATTGATGCGGATCGTATGGATTATTTACAACGGGATGCCTATTTCACAGGTGTAAGTTACGGGCATTTTGATATGGAACGAATCTTGCGTGTAATGAGGCCCAGAGAAGATCAGGTTGTCTTTAAATCAACAGGAATGCATGCTGTAGAGGATTATATTATGAGCCGCTACCAAATGTATTGGCAAGTCTATTTCCATCCTGTTACTCGAAGTGCAGAGGTCATCTTGACCAAAATATTACAACGAGCGAAAGTTTTATACCAAGATTCCTATCATTTCAAATATTATCCTACACATTTTATTTCCTTATTTGAAGAGAAGGTCAGTTTGACGGATTATTTAAAACTAGATGAACCGGTAATTCTTTATTATTTTCAAATGTGGGAAGAAGAAGAGGACGCTATTTTGCGAAAACTGTGTACTCGATTTATGAATCGGAATCTATTCAAATATGTAGAATTTGATCCGTCTAAGCAATATAAACTACTTGGACGGCTAGAGGAGCTTTTTAAGGAAGCAGAGATTGACCCTAATTATTATTTGGCTGTTGATTCTTCATCAGATTTGCCCTATGATTTTTATCGGCCCGGTGAAGAGGAGGAGCGTCTTCCGATTCATTTATTCATGCCTAACACGGAATTACATGAATTATCAAGGGAATCTGCCATTGTTGAAGCGATTTCCGGCAAACGACGGACGGATCATAAATTGTATTATCCACAGGATTTGCTTTTAGACCAATCAAAACATCAAAAGACGAAAGAGCAAATTTTGTCCATCTTAGAGAAGCACTAGGCAGTATAAATTGAAAATAAAGCAGGAGTTGAATCGTTTGCCATGTTAAATGATCATCAAAGATTAATGAATATATTTGCTTTATCAGGGGAAGTAACGGGACGAAAAAAACTGCAAAAAATGGTCTTTATTGCAAAGAAATTGGGCTTCCCCTTTCAGGAGAAATTTGAATTTCATTTTTATGGACCTTACTCTGAGGAATTGAGTTTACGTGTAGAGGAATTATGCAATTTTGGTTTTTTGAGTGAAACGAAAGAAGATAAAGGTGGATATTCCCAATATAAATATCAAATGACGGAAAACGGTAGAGAGTTTTTAGAGGAATATCCTACCGAGATCCCCCATTTAAAAGAATGTTTAACCAATATGAATGAACAAAACGCCCGCTTTCTTGAACTAGTTTCAACGGTGCTCTATTTTGAACAGCAATCAAGGGAGGAAGTGGAAGTGAAAATTCAGACGTTAAAGCCGAAGCAAGGTTATACGAAAGAGGAAATTGAGGAAGCTTATCAGTATATAGAAAGATTGAGGAAATTGAAGGCATCTGGTTAATAGAGGGTGGATAAGGATGAACAAGGATAAACGTTTTGAACCACATTCTGTGGGCCTAAAGACAGCAGGATCGCACTAATGCAGACTGCTGTCTTTATTACAAGTTAGTCACTTAAGCGTTTGCCGCCAACAGCATAATGATTTTTGCTCATTTCTTCAATGAAAACAACAATTTTTTCTTTAGGAGCTCCAGACGTTTCACTTACTGCGTGTGTGACCTTCTCTACGAGGGCTTTTTTCTGTTCTTCTGTTCGTCCTTCTAGCATTTTTACGGTAACATACGGCATACCGATCACCTCTCCATTAAGATATGTACAGATAAAAGTTTATTCCTTTTGGTGGCTTGAATCAAGATTAGGAACAGATTGTATGAGGTTTATCGAGAATTTTTGTATAATAGGGTTCAAGTATTGCATTCTTACATAAAAAGGAGTTAAATCTGTGGAGTTTCTTGAACGTTTTTTGCGTTTCCCATTAGAACAATTACCGTTGATTATAGTGGTTTTATTAATAGCGTTTACCGTACATGAATTTGCCCATGCCTTTACAGCCTATAAATTAGGAGATACAACGGCAAAAGATCAAGGCAGATTGACTTTGAATCCGATTCAGCATCTTGATCCACTTGGAACCTTATTCATTCTAATTGTTGGTTTTGGCTGGGCTCGTCCTGTACCTGTCAATCGGTACCACTTTAAAAATCCCCGTGTAGGGGGAATATTTGTTTCGTTAATGGGACCGATTAGTAATCTGATTCTTGCTTTTATCGGAGCAGGTATCTTTAACATATTTGTTATGACAGGGGTTGCTGGATCTCTCCATCCGCTCGTCACCCAATTTTTTAATTTATTTGTCTATTTTAATGTCTTGTTATTTGTGTTTAATTTATTACCGCTCCCGCCGCTGGATGGGTATCGAATTTTAGAAGATTTATTACCAAATAAGAATAGGGCACGGATGACCCAATATGAATCATTTGGTGCATTGATTTTCTTAGTGTTGGTCATTACACCATTAGGGCACTATACGATTTATCCCATTATTAATACGGCAGTTCCTTTTGTTATTCAAAGTATCCAAAGAATATTCTCGATATTTTTATAGGAGGTATGCGTTATGGAACAAAATAAGCGCAAGGTCGAATTTAATATTTTAAAAAATGATCCGGTTGATGGGCATAAGGGATATGGTGTTGGTTCTCTTAGCCTAGAAAACGTCACTCCTTTATTGATAGATGTGGCCGAGAAGGAAGTTTGGATCGATCCGCAAGTGATGCATGCGCGTAGTAAAACAGAGCGTGGGGTAAGATATGTTAAATCTCTCGATGAATTGCTTTCTCAATATCCTGAAGAAGATACGAAAAAATACTGGGTGATCTGGGTGGTATTAGACCGTAACCCTGAGGGTCCCTATTATTCAGGGATCGCTGCCTGTGAATTATATATTAACAGACCAGCACGTAGAGGATATAAATCAATGCCACAGCATGTCAATTACATGGATAAAGCGATAAAGGGTCATATTATCGTGGATCATATGGATCAGGCTTGTAAAACAAAGCTTGGGGAATTTTTAAAACAATATGACGAAGAGATCTGGAAACGATCTAGTGAAGAATTTCAAAAGGCCTTTATGAACAATTTATGACATTTATGATCGATCATGAATCTTTTTCTTGCCGATTTCTTCAAAAATAAGTAAACTAACATATAGTTTGCACAGCAAACTAGGACAAAACAGAAAAGCGGAAGGTGGCTGCTTAGGAGCGACAAGCAAATGTTCCTGAACCTAGGAAGGGCGGTCTTCCCTTCCAAGGTTCAGGGTTATTTAGCGGAACATCGGCTAAGAACGCGACGTCAATCGCCACGCCGATGGACTCGCGTCCTGCGAGCCTCTCGCTCCTGCCACCTGTAGCTGGACAAAGAAAAGCGGAGGCGCCTAGCAGGCGCTTATGCAAAGTAAAAACCTCAAGGCCGCACACCTTGAGGTTTTTATTATTCGACAAAAATCAGGTGGTGCCAGGCACCAAATGCGTTTAGAGCCCTAATAAGTGTTCGGTACAAAATTCCTCTGGTTCTGTACCCTTCACAAAGTAGGTAAGTCTGAAGGTTGGACACATATTGGTGGCCCATTTGCCATTATGAGGGTCAATTGGAACAGCTTCTACTCCAGAAGGTGGTTTAAATGCATGTAATTCTTCTGGTTGTTGATCGATGGACTGTTCCATAAACTGTATCCAAATGTTTTTCGCATATGATTTATCCGCACTTAATGTAATTTCCTTCCCTTGATCATAGCCTGTCCAAACAACGGAGGCTAACCCGGGAGTAAAGCCGGCCATCCAATAATCCGAGTTGGTAGAACCTGATTTACCCGCATAGTCCCGACTCATTTTTCCCTCCAGGGAGGCTCCAGTGACAGAAGCATACCCGTTTAAGCTGGGATCAAACATCCCCATCATCATATGACTCATCACAAAAGCTAATTGGGGGTTCAGCACTTGTTTATTCCTTGGCTTTGCCTCATAAAGTACTTTTCCATCACGGTCCTCCACTCTTTTAATAAAGATAGGTTCTACTTTTTTTCCGCCATTCGCAAACATACTGTAGGCATTAAGCAGTTCCATCACTTTTAACCCCGAAGAACCAAGGGCAAGAGAGGGAACGGGCTTCATCTTGGACTGGATGCCGAAGTTTTTTGCGGTGTTAACGAGCACCTCTTCACCTAAAAATAGATGGGTTTTAACCGCATAAATATTATCGGATAAAGCAAGCGCTTGTGACATCGTAATCTCATCATCCGCATAACGATTATTAAAGTTATGGGGAGAATACTTCGATTTTCCATGATCATATTCAAATGTTGTTGCTTCACTGCGAAGCCGAGTAGCAGGAGTAAAACCATGCTCTAAGGCTGCATAATAGAGCAAAGGCTTAATGGCAGATCCCGGTTGTCGAATCGCCTGCGTCGTCCGGTTAAAGGAGCTTTCATCATAATCCCGGCCTCCCACCATCGCTGTCACAAATCCAGTTTGCGGATCCATCGCCGCAAAACCTACTTGAATATCAGATGAATGGGGAATGGTCTCCGCCACAACTTTTTCAGCAATTTCTTGTTGCTGGCGATCCAATGTGGTATACACCTGCAAACCACCTAGTGCAATCGCTCTTTCATCCAATCCGACCGTTGATTTTAATTCTTTTTGGACCTGATCATAAAAATACGGTGCCATATCTGCTCGATGATGAGGATGTTTTCCGATAAACGTTAATTTCTGAGCCGCTGCTTCCTTTTTTTCTTCTGCACGAATATATCCATTTTTTTGCATGGCTTCTAAAATAAGAGATTGACGTTTCTTCGCTTTTTCCTCCGAATGTAAAGGAGAATAGATACTTGGACCTTTCGGAATTCCCATTAGTAAGGAAGCCTCTGCGAGCGTTAAATCCTTCGCGTTTTTTCCAAAATAGAACTGACTTGCCGATTCGATGCCATAGGCTCCATGACCAAAGTTAATGGTGTTTAAATACCCTTCCAATATCTGCTTTTTATCGTAATGGAACTCCAACCGTGCTGCATAAACAGCTTCGGATATTTTTCTTGTCCATGTTTTATCCATTGTTAAAAACAAATTTCGTGCATATTGTTGGGTAATCGTACTAGCCCCTTGCACCTTCTGACCTGCCTTTATATTTGCTAGTACGGCCCCGCCTATTCTTTTAAAATCATAACCGTGATGCTCATAAAAGGTTTGATCCTCAATCGCAATGGTCGCTTGAATGGCAACAGGGGAAATATCGTCAATGCCAACCCAATATCGCCTCTCGCCACTATTGCTTTCGCCAAAAACGGTTTCATCTGAAGTGTAATATAAAGTGGATTGAGGAATCGCTAGAGGTGGGGGCCCCAGAACTTTTAGATAAATAAAAAAGGATAAACAAAGAATAAAAAGGACCCCGACCATAAACAAGATTAAGTAAGAAAGCAACCGAATATTTCTCCACTTTTTCCGTGTATTTATTTCAGCTTCCATCGCGACACCTCCCAGATTCTAGCAATCTTCTATCACCAGTATGAGGAAAAACCTCCTGTTTTATTCATAACAGGAATATTTTTTATTACTTTTCTCCTTCCTGAGGACCGATATTCCACCGACCTCCATGAAGCAAAGAGCTGTAATCTCTTTGGTAGAATGGACTTTCCTTTAAAACTTTCTTATAATGAAAAAGTTACGAGGATTTTGTGAAGGGCGTGCTTTTTTTGCAAGTAGATACGCAAACACCAATAAAAATTCACCTGACAACCAAGGTGAGGATGGATAATGATGAGGAAACCTATGAACTAACCGTTTTCGGGCGTCACTACCAAAAGGGTCAGACGATTTATTTAAAATATGATGAAATACAAGAGCAAGGAACGGTCCATACCGTTGTAAAAATTACGAAGAAAGAAGCTTTTATTTTACGAACAGGCTTGCTGAAAATGCGTTTGAATTTTAGCTTACACGAGCAAAAAAACGGCTCCCATGAAAGTGAATTAGGAACTCTTTTTTTAACAACTGATACGAAACGGCTTATTCATCATGAAACCAATGACGGCTGTACCGGCAGGTTGAGTTTAGCATATGAATTAGCGATGCAGGGTACAGTAGCAGGCTATTATGAAATGGATATTGATTATGAGGAGGATAAGTGAAACATATGAACATCGTAGAACAGGTACAAGCAAATCTAAAAAATGAAATCCATGCAGCCGTCTTAAAAGCGGGTCTTGCAGAGGAAGAGCAAATTCCTGAGGTCATGATTGAAACCCCAAAAGATAAAGCCCACGGCGATTATTCAACGAATATCGCGATGCAATTAGCCCGGATTGCCAAAAAGGCTCCACGAGTGATTGCGGAAGCTATTTCATCGCATATTGACTACTCAAAGGCTTCGATTGAAAAATTGGAAATCGCTGGCCCAGGATTTATTAATTTTTATATGGATAATAGCTATTTAACAGGAATTGTGCCAGTTATTTTAGAACAAGAGGCCGAATACGGCTCCTCCGATGCAGGAAATGGGCAGAAAATTCAGGTTGAGTTTGTTTCCGCTAATCCAACTGGAGATCTCCATCTTGGACATGCGCGTGGTGCTTCTGTTGGCGATTCTCTTTGTAACATCTTGGATAAAGCGGGTTATGAAGTGTCACGTGAATTTTACATTAATGATGCCGGTAATCAGATCAATAATTTAGCTTACTCAGTGGAAGCTCGTTATCTTCAAGCCCTCGGTATCGAAAAAGAAATGCCAGCGGATGGCTATCATGGAAAAGATATTATTGAGCTTGGAAAAAAGCTTGCAGATGATAAGGGTCATCAGTATGTTCAAATGGATGAGAAGGAACGTTTTAAGATTTTTCGCCAATATGGGTTGGAATATGAGCTAGCAAAATTGAAAAAGGATCTAGAAGATTTTCGGGTCAAATTTGATGTTTGGTACTCGGAAACTTCCTTATATGAAAATGGAAAAATAGAGCCAGCGTTAGAGAAACTGAAAGAAAAAGGCCATATTTATGAGAAAGACGGAGCGACTTGGTTTAGGTCCACTACCTTTGGTGATGATAAAGATCGTGTTTTAATCAAAAAGGATGGCAGTTATACGTATCTAATGCCGGATATTGCTTATCACTTAGATAAGTTTTCTCGAGGATATGATCAGCTTATCAATATTTGGGGCGCAGATCATCATGGTTATATACCCCGGATGAAGGCCGCTATTGAGGCATTAGGGTATAATCCTAATCGGCTTGAAGTGGAAATTATTCAACTTGTTCAGTTGTACAAAGATGGCGAAAAAATGAAAATGAGTAAACGGACAGGCAAGGCTGTGACGATGCGCGATTTAGTAGATATGGTCGGGCTTGATGCCACTCGTTATTTCTTTGCGATGAGAGGGTCAGATACACATCTAGACTTTGATTTAGATTTGGCTGTTTCGGAATCCAGTGAAAACCCGGTTTATTATGCGCAATATGCACATGCCCGTATTTGTAGTATCCTTCGGGCAGCCAGCGAAAGAGGTTTTACATTTCATCAGAATACTCCTGTCACTTCACTCACAAGTGAAAAAGCGATTGACTTATTAAAGCAGCTTGGGGATTTTCCACAGGTCGTAGCTGATGCCGCAGAAAAACGGATGCCCCATCGTATTACCCATTATATTTATGAATTGGCTTCTGTCTTTCATCGTTTTTATAATGCGGAAAAAGTATTAAATGAAGCAAATAAAAATGAAACAACAGCAAGATTAGCCCTTGTCAAAGCTGTTCAAATTACACTGAAAAACGCTTTAGCCCTTATTGGCGTTTCTGCACCAGAAAAAATGTAAAGGAGGTCCGCAAGATGCGGGTCAGAACGGCGTGGCAATTGTTGTCACGGGCCAACAGGATGTTGGTCAGAACGGCGTTGCGCCAGGACGGCGCGAACTTAGCCGTTCATCCATTAAACGGTCGCCTTGCGCTTTTCTTAAAAGGTAAGAAAGTATAAAAATTGGCTAGCGTTGAGAGCCAGCTCCAGCGCCTCAATTATAGGTGTTACTATTGGATTTATTTTTTCTTTTTTATAAAAGCCCTTTAAAAATCCATCCCATTCCTTCTTTGATGCGCATGAACAGACCAATTTGGTTTAACCTTTCTAATGTAAGAAGTTCCGATTGTTGAATATCTTTTTCTACAATTGCTTGTACATGGGTGATTAAATGTTGATCATAGATAAAACAGGTCATCTCATTGTTGAGGAAAAAACTGCGATAATCAAAATTGGCTGTCCCGATACTGCATAATCGCTGGTCGATGATTACAACCTTTCCGTGAAAAAAACCTTTTTCAAATTGATAGATGGAAGCTCCTAAGGAAAGGAGCTTTCGTAAATAGGGAAAAGAAGCTTCCTTCACAATGGGATGGTCGGCTTTATTGGGGACGAGAATTTTTAGTTCAACACCTCTTTTTAATGCCTTTTTTAGTTCGGAAAATAGATTTGGCGGCGGGATGAAGTAAGGTGTCCCAATTAGAATCGAGTGATTGGCCTCTTTGAGCAATTGAACCCATTTTTTATCCAAGCCAACACCTTGGGATGGATAAATTTGGTATTTTATTTCTCCTTCCTTTACCATACTGCCTTTACTTTTTTGCATGTTTTTCCCTGTAGCTTTTCGCCAATCCACTATAAATTCCTGCTGTAAATCAAGCACACCTTCTCCTTTTATACGAATATGGTAGTCGCGCCAAGGAGATAATTTGGGATCCTGATCAATATACTCCATCCCAATATTATAACCGCCTAAATAGCCAATTTTTCCGTCAATAATGGTGCTTTTTCGATGATTGCGTTGTTGCAGGGTATAAAAAGGGAAAGGCCATTTTGGTTTATGACAAAAGGCAAATTCAATGCCATGTTTGCGAGCGCTCTTAATCCATTTACAAGGGACAGTTCGACTCCCAAGCCAGTCAAGGATGACATGGATTTTCACGCCTCTTTTGGCTTGCTCCTCTAAAATTGTAAAGAAAGTACGGCTTAATAGATCATTTTGAACGATGTAAAATTGTACTTGAATCGACGATTTTGCTTGTTTGAGATCACTAAAAAGTGCATGAAATAAATCCATTCCGTTTGTAATGAGTTGTATTTCTCCTTGACGTTTAGGATATTTATTTTCTTTATATGTGTTGATATGCATTCGTCTGCCCAAGTGGTAATCTAGGTATACGCATAATATGATGAATAGAATAAGTATGATTCCAATGATCCAACCCATCATAAACCCCCCTTCCTCCGTCTCGTATTGTCAAAACTTATATAGTAAAAAGTTAATAAAATCTTGATTTATAGGGCTTAGAATACAAAAAACTTGCCACCCCCCTAAAATCTGAAGATAATTGAGGTTACCACACACCCAAAATCCCAGAATAGGAAGTGACAAGTTGTACCCTCAATTATTAACTTATTTACTC
>NZ_JALIFP010000014.1 GCF_022867885.1 Lederbergia sp. NSJ-179
TTCCCCTCCTGCCGCCCGCGATGAAATGACGATCAATACAGCACAAACTAGCAGGATAATGAACAGGGTTGAAAGACAATTACTTATCCACTTTAAGATGGTTTTCCCTTTCATATTCGCTTCACTCCGATGGATCTGATTTATGCAAATCCGATTCTATTGTGGTATTGTCGGAATCTAGTTTGAGATCCTCTTGCTCTTCCTTTTTCGTAGCTTTTTCTGCTTCGAGTTCGTCCTCTTTCCTTTCTTCCTGCTTCCCTTTGGCATCAGTATCTGCATTAGATATTTCCTTTGAACTCACTCGATCTTGTTTTTTTTCGTGGTCCACCTCTTCCTCTATCGAATGGTCCTTTTGTTCTTCTTCGCCCTTTTTAGGGATTTCCCCATCGTTCTGCACTTCTTTTTCATCCATTTTATCTTCTTCAACACCTTCATCAGACACATCTGCTGTATTTTCATTCTCATTTTGAAGGGGCGAATCTTTCTCCTCCTGTTGATATCCAAAATCATGATCTGCAGATAGTGTCCCCTTGATCGTTGTCACATCTTGAAACGAGGCACTAGTCGGTGATGTGAGCTGTGAGCCAAGAAGAAGTAACAAGTAGAAGAGAATCAACAACTGGAACGGTGGTAGTCTTGTCCTGCTTTTACGCGAATTCTCATTTTCTTTCTTTTTTCGGTAACTCCTCATTTTCATCTCCCTTCCTAGAGGCTTCAGAATCTTAACAAGTAAATCGATCCTATCAGATTGATAGAATGTGTAAAACTGGTGATTCTTCTAATTTTCCGGAATTCCCCACGCCAGGAAGAACATGGGAAATTCCCTTATAAATACTTTCTAGATCACCCTCTTATTTTCCTTCCCATTTCTGAATAAGCGAATCAGAATCTGCCTTCAGTATTTCGTACAGTTCTTGAGAAATCAGATTGTTTTCCAACTGATGCTCAAGTAGTTTCTTGAAGTTTTTCAAATGTTTGACGACCTTCTCAGCCGCTCCTTTTTTCTCAAATTGACCGACTGCAGTCAAATGCGTATTGAGGGAACGATACTCTTTTTCAGATAAATCTTCTTGATAAGTTTCAAGAGTCGAAAGCATATAAGAAGTATTAAATTCATCTAGAGTGAGTAGCCCATCGATCGCTGATTGTAATGCGGCAATCGCAGCGTTCAATTCATCCTCTGTTTTTACTTCATTCATAGCTTTCTCTGCGACCAAAATAGCATTTTGCAAGGCAGTAAATGTAACTTTTGTATAGTTCCCATCATTCTTGATTAATTTTGCTTCCTTCAACAGGGATTCTAGTTCAGAAACATCCAGTTCTGGATCTTCCCTATCTCCTTTTACCATTTCAATATTCGGCATTGGCGGTTCTTCCATGCCCGCTCCGATAAAGAAGCTCGGATGTGGTGGTTGGTTATAAGCAACATTTTGCCAGGCAATCGCCAAACGGTATTGCGGATCATGCATTAAAGTATAGATTCTATGCTCTGTAACATCTGTTGTCGTATAGATACGTAATTCCGTACTATCAGCAGAAGGCCAAATGACTTCTTCTCGCCAATCTCCAAATAAGTCAGCTTGCAGGGTTGGATTTCCCTTTGTATGATTATTGGATCGAGTGCCTTCCGGGACAAAGATGGTTTCTAATTTTTCTGTTTCCCAATTCCACTTTTCAATTTTTCCGACACCATGTGGATCAACATTAGGGTTAAAGTCATGATCTAGTAACTCACGGAGTAAATCTCCATCCCACCAAATAGCAAAGTTCATGGAACTTGGTGTCTCCTTGGTAATCAATTCACCTTCTACTGAGAAAAGACCACTCTTACCACTGGATCCATCCCAACTACTAGAAGCCCAATATTCTGCACCATCATAGCGCGGATCTATGTCTGCTATCAGCGCACGTCCAACATCTGTACCTGTACGTTTTCCAGATAACACTTCACCTGTTTCTGCATCCCGTATCGCAAAGCCATATGGAGAGCTTTTATCTTCATAAGATTCATAGATTTCCAAACCAGGGCGATTAGGGTTGAAATTACTTACATGACCTGCATCCCCATGTCCGAAGCCTGTTGAATAAAGTCCGGTACCATCGTTATTGATGACCATACCGCCATAGATAATTTCATCCTTTCCATCTCCATCGACATCCGCTACAGATAAGCTGTGATTTCCCTGTCCAGCATACGCTTCATTTCCAGGTTCATCACTATCAAATACCCACTCTTCCGTTAATTTACCATCACGCCAATTATAGGCCGCCAAGACAGTTCGAGTATAATAACCACGTGCCATTACGAAACTCGGGCGTTCACCATCCAAATAGGCGACACCGGCTAAGAAGCGGTCTACACGGTTTCCGTAATTATCTCCCCAATCGTTAACATTGCCACGTGGAGGATAATAATCTATTGTTTCCATCGCCTCTCCTGTTTCACCATTAAACACGGTCAAATACTCTGGACCATCCAATATATATCCATTAGAATTACGATAATCGGCATCAGGGTCACCAATGACATTACCAACCCCATCAACGGTTCCATCTGCTGTCTTCACAACGACTTCTGCTTTACCATCTCCGTCAAAGTCATATACTAGGAATTGAGTGTAATGGGCACCTGCTCGGATATTTTTTCCCAGATCAATTCTCCATAGTTTTTCACCTTCAAGAGTGTAGGCATCAATATATACATTGCCTGTATAGCCACTATGTGAATTATCCTTTGAGTTTGATGGATCCCATTTTAAAATAATCTCGTAATTTCCGTCCCCGTTCACATCACCAACACTAGCATCATTTGCAGAATACATGTATTCTACTCCATCAGGGCTGACTCCACCTTCTGGCTTATCCAGTGGAATGCTTAAATATTGTTCAGACCAGACCCCTACCTCTTCTGTCACTGGATCACCATTGCCGTTATTGACACGCACCTGATATTTCGAATCAATTGTTCCCTCTTCATCTAAATAGTTTGTACTTGTAGTAATCGGTTCCTTGTTCACCTTTTCTCCATCACGGTAGAGATCAAAAGTTACACTTTTAGGGTCTGTACCCAACATCCTCCAACCTACATAGATACCGTTCTCTGTGTCCACTGCAACCAATGAACGGTTGAGATCTTCCATTTGCCGCAACTGTTTTTTAGTAATGGGCGTTTCTAACACCTCTGATGCCTCCGATATTCCACCTTCATTTACCGCAAAAACTACATAATAGTAATGGTTAGTAGTGAAAATGGAATCATCTGTAAAACTAGTATTCTTCGTTACACCGACTTTTGTATAATTGACTTCATAATCTGGATAATCCTCCTGATTAAATCGAGACCGATAGATATGGTATTCAACTGCCCCATCAACGGGTTCCCATTTAAAAGCAACTGAATCCTCTAAAGCACTTTCAAGTTCTAACCCTGTTGGTGCTTCAGGGATAGCAACAGAATGATCGATCATTTCTACTGTTACTTCATTGCTTTTCGCCGATTCGATCCCTTGGTCATTAACCAACGATACAGCGTAAGTATAGCTTGAGCCTAATTCAACAGTTTCATCGGTATATTCAGCTTTTGTTGAATCATCGATATGCGTAAACACTTGATCTCCATCTTGTTTTCGGTAAATCTTATAGCTTTTAGCCCCTTCATCTGCACTCCAATTGAGTTTGACAAAAGTTTTTGGTGACAGAGATACTTCGCTAAGCTCAAGCTTTGGAATCTCAGACATTGAAGTAATTTCCAACGCATTCATGCGGCCATTCTCCCCGATTTTAATATTTAACTGTTCATCTGAAACGACTATATTGGCTGTCAGTTCTGAATACTCTCCTGACTGAGAAGTGATGCTACCATGGTCTTCTCCTTCTATAATAAAGCTACTACGGTTAAAGGCTATATGATCCCCAGCAATAATTCTAATAAAATAATCCCCATTCGGTAAATCAACCATAAATTCAGCGCCATCTGCTAGGACAAAGTCCCTTCGTAGATTATCCGGTTCGCCACGATCTCGAAATTCTACCTCTTTATTAAATCCATATCCTACTTCCTTATTATATATAAGTGTATTAGCTACCTTGAGATAGCCTTCTTCTACTGGACTTGTTTCTGAACCAAAATCAAACTTAAAATTCACTGGCTTGTCTTCTTTAGTATCTGCGAGCACACCGCTCTGTGATAATAGAGAAAACACCAACAAAAATACCATGAAAATCGAAAACTTTCTACCCATGGAAATCCCCCTTATTTTTATCAAATAAGTTGCTTCTATACTGATTTGTACCTTGCATGCTCGTGCTTAATGACTTTCCATCTGCATTCCAAAATTCGTTCCCCTTGTTTCTAAATCTCATAATCTGCGTATAGCCTTCCTTCAGCAGGCTATCCTCCGTCTAAAAATCAAGCCTCCCATTTCATCAGAAACGGCCTCCTCCAACATCCGACACACCTGACCTTTCTATTTTTTCTGTGAAAGTGCAAGAAGATTCCTGGTGTTGTGCATTTTCCGGACCATCCGTACAAAATGAAAAATTCCCTCCTTTAACAAATTTTATCAGAAAACGCTTTCAATTTCATTTTATATAAAAAATTACAGTAACTGGAATTCAAATAACCGTTGAAAATGTTTGAAAAACAGTTATTTTCTGTAGTATCAATGAAGAATAGCCCACCGTTTTTATTGAATCTTACTATAGACCTTTATTTTGCTTGGAAACTTTGCAAAACTTCCTTTACTAGAATGATTTGTCTATTTTAAAATTCTGCATAAAAAGCGCAAGCCCCGTTTAACGATGTTCGGTATATGAAAAGACATTATATATCCTTTATTATATCCTTTATTCGTCGTTGGGATAGATTTATTCGTCGTTACTCGTTTTTATTCGTCGTCAGGCAACTTTTACTCGTCATGCTCTGTCTTTATTCGTCATCATGTTGCGTTTATTCGCCGTTAAGGCTTTCTGCTCTGATAAAATACCACAAGGACGATCACTCTGGTAGGCCCGAATTTTATAGTAAGAAAAAGGGAGAGTTTCTTTCCATTTATACAGGTTGATTGGAGCAGAAGGCACGAGACTCCTGCGGGAAAACGGAGCTGGGGAGACCCCACAGGGGCGGAGCACCGAGGAGGCTCCCCGTACCACCCGCGGAAAGCGAGTGCCTTCTGCGGAAATCAACACCCCATATTTAAAGACATTAAAAAAAAGAAAAAATATATCCGATAGTAACACCTATAATTGAGGCGCTGGAGCATTAGCCAATTTTTCTTTCTTACCTTTTAAAAAAAGAGTCCCTATTTTACGAAGAAAGGACCCTTTAGACTCATAGACGGTCATTTTTTTCGAAGCTTTTTACATAAACATACTCAACACCGCCAACCCCTCTTATTTATACATTTGTATATACCACATCTTAAAACCGAATTCTTCATAAAAATGATTTGTTTCTTCCCATTTTTTATTTGAAGAACCTACTAATGCCCGAGTTACATTATTTTCTTCAGCTTTGGTGATTAAGGTCTTAACTAATCTTTTCCCTAATCCTTGCTTTCTGTGCTCTGGGTGTATGAATACTTCATATATTTCTAAATAGCTTTGGTCATAGGGAATTACCGGACTGGCATTTCCCTTATTCACTTCCCCAAAACCATAACCCACTATCTCCTCTTCCATTGTTGTCACCACATAAAAGTAATCACTGATAAATTTAACCAATTTTTCTTCTGTATGTTGAACATTTTCATAACCAATTGTAACAAATTCGTTTGCCCATTGCTTAGATAGCTTTAACACAGAATTTATATCACTTATTAAACAGGGTCTTATATGATACATTTATTCCCAACTCCCAATATCTAGGTCATTTCTCTATTCCTCCAACCACAAACCGCATACCTAAAAAGAAGAAAGGGGGCGAGGGTAAATTGTCATACCCCTACCCCGTCTTCACCTTCGTTTTCGTCATATTCCGCTGAGCCATGATCAAACCATAATAAATTCCTCGTTTTTGCATTAATTCTTGATGGGTTCCAACTTCTGCGATTTCTCCCTTATTTAGAACAAAAAGTCGATCGGCATTCTTTAAGGTTGAGAGCCTGTGGGCAATGGCGATCGTTGTACGGTTTTTCGTAATCCGCTGTAAGGCTTCCTGAATCACTGTTTCGGTCTCGATATCAAGGGAGGCGGTCGCTTCGTCCAAAATTAAGATGCGGGGATTATGGAGTACGGCTCGAGCAATCGTAATGCGTTGTCGCTCCCCACCTGATAAATTATTGCCGTTCTCTTCTAATCTCGTATCATAGCCATCTGGTAGGTTAATAATAAATTCATGGGCATTGGCAATTTTTGCTGCCTGAATCACCTCTTCCATCGTTGCCTCCGGCTTGGAATAACGGATATTTTCCATAATGGATCCTCTAAACAACATCGTTTCTTGCAGGACAACCCCTATTTGGGCACGCATCTCTTCCTGCCGGATCGTCCTGATATCGATCCCATCGATTAAAATTTCTCCTTCGTTTACATCATAGAAGCGAGATACAAGATTAATCAGCGTAGACTTCCCTGAACCAGAATGCCCAACTAGCCCAATCATTTCCCCTGGCTGTATCTCAAAATTAATATGCTTTAAAACAGGTTCATAAGACTTATACCCAAATGTCACATCTTTAAATGCGATATGCCCATGGATGGAATGGGATACAGATGTTTCTTTATCAAAAATCTCTGGTTCTTCATCTATCACTGAAAAAATACGATCAATGGCGATCACAGCATTGGCGATCCATCTTGGCATATTCATAAGCCAGGCAAGAGGTCCAAAAATCATACTGGCATAGCCTGTGAATTGGACAAGCTCCCCAAGGTTCAAATCACCCTTTAGAATCATATTACATCCTACTAATAAGACAAAATAAGTGCCAATTTGCAGTAAATACGTAGAGATCGGTGTCAGAATGCTGTATATTTTTTCTGATTGAAAAGCGGCTGCCGCATACTCTGTATTGTATTGTCTAAACCGTTTGATTTCACGTTGTTCTTTTCCAAATGTTTTCACCACTCTAATCCCACTCAGCACATCATGGAGATAGGAGTTTGCCCGATCAAAGATCATCCATTGCTTGCGGAAGAGTCTTCTAACGATTACACGCCACGTCATAAATTGTAAATAAGCGACAAACGGTGCCGGTAATAGTACGATTAAGGCTAAACGCCAGTCAGTTGTTAACAAAAGAACGGTCACCGCGATCAGCATAATCACTTGATAAATGGCTGTTGTAAATACCTCTTGAATCAGTCGTCTAATACGATTCGTGTCTTGTGTAACCCGATTCATTAGATCGCCTGCTCTTTGCGATGTCAAAAATCCAAGCGAAAGGTTTTGGATTTTTTCATAGACGAGCTTTCTTAAATCAGCGGCAATTGTTGAGCTGACAGTCGCCATCACTCGCCCCTTTACTACATTTAAAAGTTCCCCCGCAACTAGTGCAAATAGGATACCCCCAATCGCCAAAAAGAACATAGAGATGCTTGGACTTTGTCCTTCTGGTGGCTGGAGTGAGGAATTGACGAGCAGCTTTTGAAAATAAGGTCCAGATAGAGCAACAGCTGAAGTAACAAATAAAATGAATAATCCTAATGCGAGCATCCGCCAATGGGATGTGGACACGCCTAATAATCTTTTTAATACTGCCGCTTTATTCGTACATTTCGGGCAAATTCTCGAACCATGAAGTAATCTGCCACCACAGTTCGAGCAAACTTGTTCTTCTTCCTCATTGTAAATCCGAATTTCACTGTTTGTTGCGATGTAATTTAATATTTGAGCAATATAAGCAAAGCGCGCTACATGCTCCATTGATACTCTGACAATGATCCGCTTTCCAAGTTCGTCTGTCGCTTCAAGAATGGCATTCCCAATCAGGGGAACCACTTTATAATCATAAGCTTCTGATATAAGGGCACTTTCTTTTACTTCCCCTCTTTCAACATAAGCCCATTTTTCATTTCCAATCACGAAGTATCCCAAAATTCTTCGTCCACTAAGCGATAGATCGGCAGGTACACAATAACGAATGGTGTCCCCTATCGCTTGTCGAACAGCTAACCGATCTTGCTCTGAAAGTTCATAGTTTAAATTCATAATCGCCTTCCTCTTTTAAAAAAATAAGAAAATTAATTTGCAGGATGTAGGTCAGAACGGCGTAGCGATTGACCCCAAGTTTTTAGCCGATGTTCCTCAATATATCCTGAAACCGTAGAAGGGAAATACGCCCTTCTTCGGTTTCAGAACATTTGCTTGTCGCCCCTGAACAACCGCCCTCCGCATTTCTCACGTCATGCACATTTCGACCATTCGGTATTCTTTATCTGTTAGGGCGCTTAGGTCCTGAATAATAAAGCGGTTTCCATCTACATCTGTAATTAACACCTTGTTGGCAGTGACGGCCGTGACATTGCCTCGCCCCATTCGGACGGTAAAATAGCAGCTTCCCGAACTCGTTTCTGTATCCCAATAAGAATAACCGAATTCTTCGCTTATTTTATTTATTTTTGTAATTTCGGGAGCAAAATAGCGCAAATTGATATGTTCCTCTAGCAGACTTACAATCTCACTAGGAAAATCGTCCAACGATTTGATCATGCCAATTTCTTTATTCTCACCCGTTCTTACTGAAATAAAAATTCTTTTATCCGTATGCGGAAAAGAGCAATGTAAATAAACAGCTGGATAGACTTCTCCATTGACATTAACTGTAAGCATATGACCATCCGTCTCCATAAAGACTGCATTATGTTTTGTTAAGTAATTTATTTTAGCCGCTTCTGCTAGGTCTGTTTTCGTGTCGCCCACTTCATGATCACTGTTTGCAATATCCAGCTTCTCCATTTAAACCACCTCTTTCATCTTTAAGGCTTCTTCATGCTTTTTCACCATGCCGGCATATATCGCATCTTTGTTCATCAGCTCTTCATGTGTCCCATCCTCTACGACCTTCCCATTTTCCATCACATATAAGTAGTCCGCATTTCGTAATGTCGATAGCCGATGGGCAATGGCGATTGTGGTTCGTCCCTCTGCCAATGATTCGAGTGCTTCTTGGATTTGTAATTCTGTCTCTGTATCTAGTGATGCCGTTGCCTCATCCAATATTAATATTTTTGGATCATGTAAAATGGCTCTAGCAATCGAAATTCGTTGCTTTTCACCACCTGATAGACTGTATCCACCAGTACCGACAACCGTATCATAGCCTTCCGGAAGATTCTCAATAAAATCATGGGCATTTGCGATTTTAGCCGCATGAATAATATCCTCAAGTGAACAATCCGGATTTGCATAAGCAATGTTTTCGGCGATGGTTCCGATAAATACATACACTTCCTGCGACACAATCCCAATATGTTTTCGCAACGTATCTGTTGATAAATCTTTTACATTGATTCCATCCAGTTTAATTTCCCCTTCATGTACATCATAAAGGCGCGAAATTAAGTTTACGAGTGTGGATTTACCCGCCCCCGAAGGACCAACAATGCCGATCATTTGCCCTGGCCTTGCTGTTAACGATACGTCCTGCAAAATCGGCTTATTGGGCTCATAATGAAAATGAATCTTGGAAATCTCTATATCCCCTGCAAATCCTTCCAAATGAAGGGCATCTTCTTTTTCCGTTATTTCAGGAACAGCATCTTGAATTTCAAAAATTCGCTGTGCCGCTGACATGCAGTAAGACCACCAACCTGCGATATCATTCATAAATTGGATTGGCCCAAATAGCATGTAAATATATGTAATGAAGGTCATGATTTGCCCGAATGTTAACTCTCCCCCCATCACTCTCCAGCCACCAAAGGCCCAAATCAACACGCCTCCAATCTGGGTTAACATATTAATAATTGGGAAAATCGTACTACTCATCTTATTAAATCTTTGTTCAGCATCGGAAAAAGAAACATTTGCCCCCTGAAAGCGATTAATCTCCACTTTTTCCTTCCCAAACGCCTTGACGATTCTTGCACTACGCACGGTGTCACTAATAATCGAGTTCATGGCACTCGCTTTCCTATGCCTTTTCCACGACATTCGCCATAATTTTGGAAAGACCCAGCGGATGAGCAAAACGACAAATGGCAATGGAATCAAACAAACGAGGGTTAGTTTCCAATCCATTACAAGCAGTATGGTGGTAACCCCAATAATATTGATCGCATTGACAACAAAATAAGGAATCCCTTCCACAAAGAAAAACTGCAGTTCATTTGCATCATCATTCACTCTTGTCATCAATTGACCTGTTTGCCTTTTTTGAAAAAAGGATAAAGACAGTCTCTGCATGGAGGTAAAAATACTCGCCTTCAGATCGAAAACAATATTCGCAGCCATACGGGCATTGATCACACCAAATAAAATTCCAAAGACTAATGATAATGTCCGAAAAATAATGATGATGAGAATAACAAGTGCAATTTTCCCAGCAAACCGGCCAGTTCCCCCAAGTGCTTGGTCAAATAATACGGTTCCTTGAAAATAAGGGATGACAAGCCCAGTTGCTGAATTGAGGAGCATAAATAAAATAATTAAAAAAATGGATAATTTATGATTCGTTGTAAAACCTAACAGCCTTGTAAATATGGCCCCCTTCTTTAGACATTTGGGACAGACTTGACGATCCTGATCAGGATAAATCATTCCACATTTGGGACAGGTCTTTTTGCTTGTATCATCCTCTTCATACCTATCAATCGGTTGGTTATTTTTTAATTTCGTGAAGGTTGAGACGAATTTTGCCGCAGCAGCCATAGCTCCATTTGTCAAGGCCGCAATCGCTTTTTCTTCCGGGGCTTTTATAACAATCAGTCCAGAGGCAATCAGGTTTACAGTGTAAACACTTTCAACATCCTCCAGTCTAAATCGATCGACATGGAATTTGTCCGCTACAATAGGAGTAGGACTTTTCTTTTTCCGATTGGCAAAACGAAATCCTTTAAAAACTTTCTCCTCTTTCTTTTGATCATTCGATAGTCGATAAAGTGAATCCTTCGTGAGAATCAAATAGGCATCGACAAAACCACCATCAATGCCGCGGTCACAGACCAGCCAATCAATCATATCCTCTTCTAATAATCCTTTTTGTGACAATAAGGTCATGAGTTCTTCTGGTAACTGTTTCATATACTTTTCAATTATGCACCTCACACCGAATGAAGTATTAAGAACCTCATTCCCAATCCTAAATTTTAATTCCCATTAAAAATACTATATAACGCCTGGTACAACAGAATAGCAGGTCTAACCTATACCTTTTTTCTATATCAAGAACGTCATAAATAACAAGGACATTAATCATTATAACGATTAAACTCAAAACCAAGTTATGCCACAACAGCTCTAGCTTTACGTCCTTAAACGATCTCATAATCGACTTCCAGCCATTTAATTCAGTTCATACCTTACAAAAGCCAGTTGCTTACTGTCTGGTGACCAAGAGTTCACATTGATTGTACCCTGTCCCCCGAATAGTTTCACGAGCAAGCGAGATTCACCACCGGAACTTGGCATCAAGCGTAACTCAACATCCTTATTCGGTGGATGATCTTCAGGTTTAACATTCCCTTTCTGATACGCCAGATATACGATATGTTTACCATCAGGTGACACATGCGGAAACCAATTATGGCTTTCCTCAAAAGTCATTTGTGTCTGTTCGCTGCCATCCACATTCATCCGCCAGATTTGCATGGAACCAGTGCGTGTGGAATTAAACCAAATATGGTGACCATCTGGCGAGTATTCCGGTCCATCATCCAATCCTGGGATATCCGTGAGCCGCTTCTCCACCCCTCCTATTGCTGGGATTGTATAGATGTCAAATTGTCCATTACGCTCAGCACAGTAAGCCAAAGTTTTCCCATCAGGTGACCAACCGTGTAAATAAGAGGGCGCCATTGGAGTGACCAGAGTCGGATGACCGCCCCTCCTTTCAAAAATATAAATACGGGATTGACGATCTTCCAAGGTATGGTGACTAACGCCAATATGCTTTTCATCAGGAGATAAGACATGATCATTATTGCAGGAGGTAGCAAATCCCGAATCAATGACAGTGCTTTCAAGACTATTGATATCAAAGGAATAAAGATATCCCCCACTGTTATAAATAAGTTTACCATCACGAGTCCAGTTAGGTGCTTCGATCACCTGATCAAATTTCGCCAAAGTCTCCCTCTCACCCGTTTCTATTCGAATTGTTTCCAGAAAGCTTCTTGTATTTTCCCGATCAGGATCTTTCATTAAATCCAACCCTTCCTTTTCATTTACCTCCTTAAAGTCATACAGATAATATATATTCTACAAGAAGTCCCCTGATCCCTTTAAAACACAATGATTAAAATTCGTTTCCAAATGGAAATGCGCCTTCCTATAATCCTTGCACCCCAATTCAAGTTTTAAAAAACCGCCTTTCAACAAATGAAGCTCATATTTCCTTTAACAAAGGGAAAAAATAAAAAAGCTCGACGAAATGACATTCATTATTAGGAGATGGATTCATGCCTCATCAAGTGAAAAAACGCCCATACAAAAAGGCAGGTAAGCCAGATCCCGTAAAAGCCCAACAATTTGAAAGGGTAATAGGCGGACAATCAGGCGAAATGACATTCATGATGCAGTATCACTTTCATGGCTTATTTCCCTAAGGTCGTTCTCTGGCTAGGCTTAGGATAAAGTGGAGAAGTGTCATACATGCCGAAAGACCAACACTAAAAACAAACGTAAGTCGACCCAAATGGTGTCTGCCCCAGCGTCATCGCTTAATAGGCTGTCTGGGGTTTAGGCACATGAAAGTAAGAAAAGCGCAAGGCGCCCGTAATCGTCGACAAGCAAATGTTCTGAGACAATAAAAGTCCGGTCTTGACTTTTATTGTCTCAGGTTATTTGACCTCGAGCCGATGGTGCCTGGAGCTAGATCCAAACATTAGCCAATTTTTATGCTTTCTTACCTTTCAATGAAAAAATACCTTTCCTTTGATTCAAATCACCCTACCCTCTATTATAGAGAAAAAATTTACGATTTCTGCTTTTTTCCAATATTTTTCTATTTCGTGTTTACTAATAGAGAAGCGTGAATAGTAATTGAGAATTCAGAACTTAGATTTTGCATGAATAAATAAAGCCACTTTCAATCAAAATGAGCTTTCAGTTCAGACTTACAATTGCAATGAAAGGAAATCACCATAAAGTGTAGCATTATGTTTGACAAATGATAACTTTTATATAATAATAAGTTTTGAATTAGAATTATTATAGTTAAACTATAAGATTCTAAGAGAGCGAAATTTTTAAAAAATATTCGAGGAGGAAATGTCTTATGTCTTTAATTGGAAAAGAAGTACAACCATTCAAAGCGTCAGCATACAATAGCAGTAACGGTGAGTTTATCGAGGTTACGGAAGAAAACTTAAAAGGTCAATGGAGTGTTGTTTGCTTCTATCCGGCAGACTTTTCATTTGTTTGCCCAACTGAACTTGAGGATCTACAAAATCAATATGCAGAACTAAAAGAGCTTGGAGTTGAAGTCTATTCCGTTTCAACGGATACCCATTTTACACATAAGGCATGGCATGACCACTCAGATGCCATCAGCAAAATTGAATATACGATGATCGGTGACCCTTCACAAACCATCTCTCGCAACTTCGATGTATTGGACGAAGAATTAGGACTTGCCCAACGTGGTACATTCATCATTGATCCAGATGGCATCGTTCAAGCCGCGGAAATCAACGCGGATGGTATCGGCCGTGATGCAAGCACACTTATTAGCAAAATTAAAGCCGCACAATATGTGCGCAACAATCCAGGTGAGGTTTGCCCAGCTAAATGGGAAGAAGGTTCTGAAACACTTAAGCCAAGCCTTGATCTTGTAGGTAAAATTTAAGGAGTGCGACATCCATGTTATTAGATGAAAATATCAAAGCACAATTAGCCCAATATCTGCAAATGTTGGAAGGCGACGTGCTCCTCAAGGTAAGTGCGGGAACAGATGATGTTTCCCGCAATACCCTAGAACTAGTGGACGAATTAGCCACTATGTCACCTCGGATTAAAGTAGAGCACGCTGACCTAGAGAGAACACCGAGCTTTAGTGTGAATCGGATCGGCGAAGATACCGGAATTACTTTTGCTGGGGTCCCTCTTGGCCATGAATTCACTTCTCTCGTTCTTGCCCTCTTACAAGTAAGCGGAAGGGCGCCAAAGGTTGATGAAAAAGTCATTGACCAGATTAAAAATCTAGATGAATCTTACCATTTCGAAACGTATGTAAGCCTAACCTGTCAAAACTGTCCGGATGTTGTACAAGCATTGAACGTAATGAGTGTTTTGAATCCTAACATTTCGCACACGATGATTGATGGAGCGGCTTATAAAGAAGAAGTGGAACGCAAAAACATCATGGCTGTCCCAACTGTCTACCTAAATGGAGAACCATTTGGTAACGGACGGATGTCACTTGAAGAAATTCTTGCCAAGCTTGGGAGCGCTCCTGATGCAACAGAGTTTGAAAACAAGGATCCCTTCGATGTGCTTGTAGTGGGCGGCGGACCAGCGGGTGCGAGTGCAGCCGTCTATGCGGCCCGTAAAGGCATTCGTACTGGCATTGTCGCTGACCGCTTCGGTGGTCAGATTTTGGATACGGCGACCATTGAAAACTTTATCAGCGTGAAACACACTGAGGGTCCTAAGCTTGCGGCGAATCTTGAAGAGCATGTGAAAGAGTACAACATTGATGTCATGAATTTACAGCGTGCCAAACGTTTAGAAAAGAAGGACCTTATTGAAATTGAACTGGAAAACGGGGCGGTTCTAAAGAGTAAAACGGTTATCCTTTCAACAGGTGCTCGTTGGCGTAATATTGGCGTACCTGGCGAAGCTGAATTCAAGAATAAAGGGGTAGCCTACTGCCCTCACTGTGATGGTCCCTTGTTTGAAGGAAAACACGTAGCCGTTATTGGCGGTGGTAATTCTGGTATAGAGGCAGCCATTGACCTCGCAGGAATTGTAAAGCATGTAACGGTTCTTGAATTTATGCCAGAACTAAAAGCTGATTCCATCTTGCAAGATCGTCTTGATAGTCTACCGAATGTAACGGTCCTCAAAAATGTTCAAACAAAAGAAATCACCGGTACAGACAGCGTAAATGGGATTACTTATATTGAGCGTGATACAGGAATTGAACAGCATATTGAACTATCAGGAGTATTTGTTCAGATTGGTCTTGTACCAAATACAGACTGGTTAGGCGATGCCGTTGAGCGTAATAAGTTCGGTGAGATTATTGTAGACAATCGTGGAGCAACGAATGTACCTGGCGTATTTGCTGCTGGAGACTGCACCACTGCTCCATTTAAGCAAATCATTATTTCCATGGGATCTGGCGCAACAGCATCCCTAAGTGCTTTCGATTATCTTGTTCGAAGTTAGTAGAGAAGGAAAACTGTTGGAAACATTCCTTTCCAACAGTTTTTTTCTCTACTTTCCTACCCTACTTATTTGTGTTGTGATTTAACCCCTTTACATACTATCACTAACTGCTGTTTTACCTTCATTAGACCTTATATGGGAAAATTCGGTCGACAAATTCTTTTGATTCAATTGGATATTCTGGAAATTAGAATTTATACTTTTTCTATTTCTTATTTAAAAAGCCAAATTTATTTAGGTTATCTAGATAGTAGTGGAAATACTCTGTATCTACTCTACCCTTCTTCTTATTCTGTTCATAAATAGGGCCATAAGTAAGTGCATTTAGATAGCAATTAAGTTTTATACTATCGGCACGCATATCCCACCCACTTACATACTTGTTATCTTGAGATTCCAATACTAATGTTATACGTCGTCCTTCTTGCCAGTCTAACCCCCATTGTACAAACTCTTCTTCACCTGGAGTAACATTTGACCAATCAAAATGATGATTTTTGTTATCCTCAATTTCCTCCTGGTGCTCTCTTTTTTCTTCAGAGGTGAAAAGGGCATCTAAGGTTGTAGAATTCGTAATACTAAAAGCGGCGAATACGTATTTATGATTTACTTGATCACTTCCCTCTAAGTCTAGTATTTTTTTCTTTGGAATTTCCTCTGCATTAAATTTTTCTTTTAAGATACGCATGACTACTTCTTTAGTGAAAATCAAACGGTGCTTATGTCTTTCGTATTCTTTAGATAGTTTGAAGTAATTCACATTATTTGATTCGCTCATTTAACTGGACCACCATAAAAATCATTGAAAACTTTCATTTCTTGTTCACTAAATTCATAGCGTTCAGCTTTATCCGCTGCTAAGACAGGTTTAAGACAAATACTACTAAACAAAATAAATGAAAGAAAAACAACAAACCACTTTGACTTACTCACAGACCACATAACTAACATCTCCCTTTTGTTTAAATTTTAGGAATAATATTAAATCTCTCCTATACTTAAAGACGACTACAACTTAAGAAAGTTTTGCTTTTTTCAAAAAAATACAGGAATATTTTTCTACCTGAGTAAAGAATGCATGTTGGTATATAGTAGAAGCGGGACTTCCCCATGCATATGAGTATAACTATTTTTCTAACAATGCTAGAATTGGGTTAGGAGAGTAAATTCTGAGGTAAAGGACTACACTAGAAAGAAAAAGGAGTGGTTATGATGAACCAAAGTCAGTTTGAGAAAATCAAAAATGGGAAAGGTTTTATCGCAGCGCTAGACCAAAGTGGGGGTAGTACTCCTAAGGCACTAGCAGCTTATGGGATCTCAGAAGATGCGTTTTCAAACGAAGCTGAAATGTTCGAATTGGTACACAAAATGCGGACACGCATTATTACCTCACCTGCTTTTGATTCGAAATATATTTTAGGTGCAATTCTTTTTGAACAAACAATGGATAGTAAAATTGAAGGGATGTATACCGCCGATTATTTGGCTGAAAAGAAAGGCATTGTTCCTTTTCTAAAAGTAGATAAAGGCCTTGCGGAAGAAGCAAATGGTGTGCAACTCATGAAGCCGATCACCGATTTGGATGAAACGTTAAAACGTGCAAACGAACGTCATATTTTTGGTACGAAAATGCGCTCGGTTATTAAAGAGGCCAACTTGGAAGGAATAAAAGCTGTCGTCGAGCAGCAATTCGAAATCGGTAAACAAATTATCGCTGCGGGTTTAGTTCCGATTATAGAACCAGAAGTGGATATTCATAGCCCGGAAAAGGAAAAATGCGAGGAATTACTAAAAGCAGAAATTTTGCGCCACCTCAACAACCTAAGCGAAAATGAGAACGTGATGTTAAAAGTAACGATTCCCACAAAAACAAACTTGTACAAAGAACTAATTGACCATCCACAGGTGGTTCGTGTCGTCGCGCTTTCCGGTGGTTACTCTACGGATGTGGCGAATCAAAAGCTAAAAGAAAATGATGGCCTGATCGCCAGCTTCTCTAGAGCCCTTAGTCAAGATTTGAATCACGATCAAACGGATGAAGAATTTAACGCCGCTCTTGAAAAAGCCGTTCAATCTATTTACGAAGCTTCTATTTAAAGCGGGGCCTGACCCCTGTCAGCAGGGGACAGGCCTAAAAGAAGGGATTATTCTGACTTATTCAAAAACGAGAATTTTACAATAGGTGTTCGAATTGGCTGAATTCATGAAATCGATTTTTCAAAACCAAACTTTGGATAATAGAGTTGAAAATAAGCATACTTAAAAAAATAAATAAAATGATCAAGCCTTTCTTTATAGAATATACAGATATTAATCTTTCTTAAAGAGTACTAGGATATATTTATGAATGGGGGAATATCTCCAATGAATGAATTCAAAAATCACTTAGATGAAGATGAATTTATGGCCATTAAGGAATTGATTTCAGCAACAAAAGATAAATACCTAATTGAAAAGGTTATACTCTTTGGCTCTAAATCAAGAGGTGATTATTCCGAACACTCTGATGTAGATTTATTAATCCTTACTAAAGACAAATTGACCCCTCAAGAACAGGATAAGTTTTTTGACATTTGTTCATTTATTAATGTAGATTACGGAGTAGCGATTAGTTGTCTCATCATTAATCTCCAATCCTGGTTAAATGGAGAAAATATCAATCCTTACCTTAAGATGAACGTCGATAGGGAGGGAGTTCCGATTGCTATCTAACAATCATAAATCGGCAAAAATCATGCTAATGAAGGCTGAGCAAAAATTCGCATCAGCTCAGGATGATTTTATCAAGAAAAGATTTGACAGCTGTGTAAGCAATTTGTATTATTCTTCTTTTCAAGTATTAACCGCTTATTCACTTGTAAAGAATCTTACTTTTCATAAACATACTCAAGCAAGGTCCTTTCTTAATAAGGATTTGGTTAGAACGGGGATCGTTCCAAAAGAAATTGCTGTACCTTATAATAAGTTAATGGATTATAGGGCTAAAGCAGATTATAATTATGATTTCATTTTCGACCAAGAATTAACTTCTTCTTTACTTAAGACTACGAAAAGGTTCAATCAATTCCTCATTGAATTAGTAAATGAAGAGCTTACTAAAAGCAAATAATTCTTTTCTTAGGCGATAGGATCATCTTTTGACCCCTCGCCTTTTTTTATTAAGCTTACGTAGTATTAATTTTAGGCAGCTTATTTTAGTTGTCATGACCCTGTTTTTCGAGATTCTTCGTTCGGTTGCGGCTCATGAAGTGTTCATGGTGATCCATTTTCAAGCTGCTATCACCCTTTTCCCATTGGCCTTACTTCTCAATAACTCAACGACGCTTCCGGTACGATTTTAAAGCCATCAATCACGGTATCTTCATCGACCTCAATTAATAGGCAACGTTTGCCGTTATAATTCACTTGTTTGACATATTTTATATCTTGTGGGCTAATGGAGATGTTGGCCACCTTTGTTTGGATTTTAATCGACTTCGATGTGTAATTCGGAACAATACTGCTTGCTTTCATCTCATATTTCTCGTCATCAATCACTTTTTGAAACGCCATTTCTACCTTATCCGTATTAACGTCTTCTACGCCACTCACCTTTAAGACGCGTTCCACGTCTTTGTAATCCAGCTTGGGTGTCTCTTCCTCCTCCTCTTCATCAATGATTCGATTAATTTCTTCATACACATTGGAAAGCGTATAGGTATCGACTTCATCTCCCACAACCTCTTTCACAATTTCCTCAAAAACAGCCTTATCATCCTCTGCGGTCATGATGTCTTCACCATTTAGGACATTTTCAATAAAATGATAATCAAGTTTCTTCCCAGCTGAATAAAGAATATGGTTCACATCCGCCGAGTTTTCGGTAAAGCTTGGGAATAAAAATCCTGCCACTGGTGATTTTAAATTGATAATAGAATCAACGGCCACACTTGCCTTAAACTCTTTTTCAATATAGTCAAAAACAAGCGATCTTTTCGGTTGATCCGTTTGATTCATACTGCAAAGAATAAAAGGATGTAAATAGACCTCATCCCGATCACTTATTTCCGCTTCATCATTATTCCTTTTCGTCGGTTTAAAATACTCCCCGCGAATAAAAGACACAACCATGTCCTTTTCATACTCAACATCCTTAAAGATCTTTTCCACAATCTTCAGCATCTGCTCTTCCCATTCCCCATCATCCATATCAAGTGCCTCATAGAGAATGACTTGTGTATGATCTTCCGCTTGCTCTTGGAATCTTACCTCAAATAACTTTTCATCCACTTTCCCGCTAAGTACCTTTTTAAAATTAGCCATAAACAACTCCTGTTGCTCCCGCTCCAACATCGGAAATGGATGACTTTCTTGATGATAAATCTCGCTACTTTCTTTTCTTATGTAAACATTAAAAATATCATTCACTTTTAATAAATCATTATCCAGTTTGAATTGTTTACGTATATTAGCTATATCCTTTTTATTCATTTGAAGTCCAACTCCCTAGCTGTTTTGCTCTATTCAACAATATTTCTCTTACAACACTCTATTATTATATCATTATTGTTAAACTAGGATTTAAAATAGAATTAAAGGTTTTTGGAAATAACTATCTAATTCTTATAGGTAACCAAATATACCTATGAAGAGGATGACAAAATGAAACAGAAATAAGAAACTCTATACATGGTTTGCAGATGTTTAAACGCTACTAATCTATCTTTTTAAGGAAGGAAAGTGAGCGAATTGGTACAAAATGACTCTAACATAATGAATTTGATTAACGTTTTTTTACAAAAAGATTTATGTACTCGAGGTAATGTGGAGACAGTTGTTCTTTGTGGTTCGTATGCATTAGGGCGGGCTGCGGCTCATAGTGATGTTGATTTATGCTATATAGGTGACTTTTCGCATTTCCAGCGTGAGAGTCATCTTTATCATGATAAGGAATTCCAACTTATGATCGCACCTTGGTCTTGGTATAGACAAGTCGTGACAGAGTTAGAGCGAGAGAGTACCAATATTGCCACTATTACCATCATGCTTGCTACGGGGAAATGCTTAATGGGAGATACGAAAAAATGGCGCGACTTACAAACATTAGCCTTGAGTTCCTACCAGCAGGGACCTAATCCTCCTTCTACTGAAGACATTCGAAAAATCCGCGTTCGAATAACAGATTTATGGGAGGATTTTTGTGACGAAGTAGAAAATCAGGAACGACTATGGCTATCGTTTGAAATTCTTCAAAAGTGTGTCGAAGCACAATTTACCATTCGCCAATGGTGGGCAGTTAAATCAAAATATCAATTAGAGGAATTAAGAGTTCACGATGTTAAAATGGCAAACCTGCTTGAAAACTGTCTTGAATCACTTGGCTCAAAAGAAAGATTGGAGAATATTTGCTCCTATGTTCTTGACCCTGTCGGTGGATGGATGAAGGAACCATGGAAGGCATAACAATAACTAAGAATATATGATCTATTAAAGTACATTTTATAAAACCGGGATGAAAATTTGATGTTCATCCCGGTTTTTTCATTGCATTCAAATATCTGGACTTTCAATACTTTTCTTAGCAGCTGATCTTATTTAGAAATAAAACGAAGATAAACCGAATTTTTACCAACTCAACTAAGCCTATTTCACTTGTTTTCATCCACTAGTTCATGGATAAATCGGCTAGCGTTGTTGGAAACATTTCTTTAACTTGTTTTACTACTTGATCCGCCACTTGTTCACGATTCAAAAAAATTTGCAGCAGAATAGGCAGGTTAAAGCCTGATAACACATAAGTGTTCTCATTCTTCTTTTGAATAACATTTGCTACATTCGAAGGCGTCCCACCAACTATATCTGTTAAAATAATAACGCCATCTGTTGCATCTAGTGACGCATATGCTTCCTGCGCTTTTGTAATGGTCATTTCCAAATCCATATTTTCTTCAAGAGAAAAACTGGCTACATTTTTTTGTTCCCCAATAATCATTTCTGCACTTTTTAAAGCCTCTTCCGCAAAATGACCATGACTCCCTAGTAAAATTCCAAACACTCGCATCCCTCTTTCCTAGCGTGGTCTAGTATTAATATCAACTGCTGCATTTTTCTCTGCTTTTGCTCTTTCCAAGATTTCTGGATTGAGCAGTGTTTCAATCACCGTCATACTCATAGCTTTTGCTGCACGTTCAATGGCTGTATGACTAATCTCAGAAATGGCTAATTTTTCATATTCCGGTGTATGAAGAGAGACTCTAGTCTTACTTAAACTGAAATAAGGATTGGTTGTTGGAATCATTTGGCTGACATTCCCAAAATCTGTTGAACCAAAGTCATCAGGGAAATCTGGTAGTACTGTTTCACCTAGCGACTCCAAGGCCTCCCTGCAAACATTACCAAGCACCTCGCTATACGTTCTAGCAGCATAACCTTTTTCTTCCACTACCTTTACTTCACAGCCTGTAGCCATAGCGCTTGCTTCAATACAATTCTTCACTTTTTGTACCAAGTCGGGTAACTCCGCTTCTTCAAGACATCTTACGCTATATTTGATTTTTGTATAATCAGGAATCATATTTGTTGCCGTACCACCTTCAACAATAAACCCTGATAAACGTACATCAGAAGTAACTTGCTGACGCAATAAGCCGACTGATGTAAAGAAGAGATTCGCCGCATCCAACGCATTTATACCCTTGAATGGCTGGCTCGCTGCATGTGCTGGCTTCCCGAAATACTCAATTTCAAAACTGTGCGTGGCCGTACATCTTCCGGCTATTCTTGTTGTTCCTGAGCTTGGGTGAACCATTGTAGCTGCATCGATATCACGGAAGGCCCCTCTTTCAATCAATTTAATCTTACCTCCACCGCCTTCTTCAGCCGGTGTGCCAATAAGTGAGACTTTTCCTTGAATATCGAACTTTTGCATTGCTTTGATACATCCGAGAAATGCTCCTATTGCTGCCGTAGCAATAATATTATGCCCACACGCATGTCCAATCTTAGGAAGTGCATCATATTCTGCTAAAATAGCGAAATGAATATCACGATCCCCCACAGAATGTGTCGTCTTAAAAGAAGTTTCTAAATCACAGAAATTGCGCTCTACCGGAATATTTAAACTCTCTAAATAACCTGTAATTCTCTCTACAGCCTTAAATTCTTCGTAACAAAGCTCGGGATTTGCATGAATATACTCACTCACTTCAATTAATGATGCCTTTTTATCATCAATTTCTGTAATAATTGAGTTTTTAATTTCTTCCTTCATCCTATCTACCTCCAAGTCAAACTAGAATAAACCAATTAAAGCTCCAACTAAGGAAAAAACTAGGACCCCGAGTAAAATCATTGTATATTTCACTTTACGTTTTTTAATTAAATAGTAAATAACAAATACAGCAATAATCGGTAGTAACCCTGGCAAAATCTGATCAATATAAGATTGAATCGTTGTTTTTTCTCCATTCACCATTATCGAGGGTTTGAGTGATAATTTGACATATTGCGATGAAAGAACACCCATCATAAACATCCCAAGTACACTAGCTGCTGTAATAAACTGATTGATTCTACCATCTTTTAAAACTTGTAAAATACTTTTACGACCAATTCGATAACCCATATGCCACAAATAATAACTAATCGTTGTTGAAATTAAACTTACGACAACAAACGGGCCAAGGCCTGCAATCCAACTACCTGCTGAGGCAAGTGGTAAAAACAAACCGATCACGATTGGACGTATTGTCCCCCAGTCTACAGTATCACCAATCCCAGCAAGCGGACCCATGAAACCTGTTTTAAGTCCAGTAATCATTTCATCACTAACTTCTTCACCTTTTGCCTTTTCTTCCTCCATGGCAATCACGATCCCGTGAATCAAACTCCCCCATATCCCCTCTGTATTGAAAAAAGTCAGATGGCGTTTTAATGCTTCGCTTAACTTTGCATCATCTTTATAAAGTTTTTTCAAAATAGGGGCTAGGCACGAAGCAAATGAAAGACTTTGAAGACGTTCAAAAGAGTTGGATAATTCACAAGTCCCCACCCAAAGCATCCATGATTTAAGAATGTCTATTTTAGATAACAACCGCTCTGTCTTTACTGTTTCCTTTTCCATCAAATAGCACCTTCTTCCCCATTTGCTTTATTTTTCGTAAATGTAATATGCAAGAATGCTAAGAACATTCCGAATAGTGCAAGTGCAATCATATTTATATCAGAAACATATTGGAAAAAGAAGAAACCAAAAATGAAGTAAGGAATAAGACCTCGTTTTCCAATAACGGAAATGGTGATGGCAAAACCTAATGCTGGTAGCAAACTACCGGCTACCTTTAGACCGTCCATAATCCATTTTGGAATATAATCCATGAAACTTTCAACAGCATTCGGTCCTAAATAAATCGCAATGGCCACTGGAATGATATAGATAAGAATCAAAGAAAGCGTTGGGTACAACATATGGGCTCGCATCACACCACCTGCATCGGCTTTTTCGGCAGAAGTATCTGCCATATGAACCCATGCGGCATTCACTGTACGACGAACATAATCAATTAAAACACCTAATAGCCCGACTGGAACTGCTAGCGTGACAGCAACCGCTGGATCTAAATTAGATTCAATGGCAATAGGTACGGCGACAAAGGTTGCTAAAACCTGGTCAGTCGGAATATTTCCACCTGGTTGAATAACCCCCATATATATAGCTTGAATAGCTGCTCCAACAATCATCGCTTGCGGTATATCACCTAAAACAATCCCGATAAGTAAAGCACCGAATAAAGGAATGTTTTTGGGCCATGAATAAAGGATACCCATTCGGCAAAAACAGAACAAAACCCCTAAAATAATGGCTTGGAGAATGGTCATTCGTGATACCTCCTTAATTCATTTTTTTTGCAATATCTGCTAGTTTTACTTCTCGTTCTTCTGGTACTGTTTGCAAAAAGACGTGAACACCTTTCTTTTCGAGTTCTAACAATTCTTGGTATTCCGCTTTTGTTAATGTAATATTCTTAAAAACCACTATTCTATCTGGACCTCCACCAATACCACCTATCTGGATGTCTGAAAAAGGGTATCCCTTATTAATTGCTTCTAATAAAGAAGGAATATTTTTGAAAAGAATAATCGATGTTTTTAGGTCACGTTCTGCTAAAAAATCTTTTGCAGCATCAATTGTTTTTACAAATAATTCCACGCCACTTGGGGCTGCCATTTTAAAAACTTCAATCATAAATTCATCATTTGCCAAAGCATCATCTATAATAATCACTTCTTTAGCATTTACCTGTCCGATCCACCTTGTCACCACTTGTCCATACAATAACCGACTATCAACTCTTATTAATCCAATTTCACCCATTTTTGTCCCCTCCAAGTTATAATATTATTGATAACGATTTCACCTTCTCTTAAAAAATTAATATGGTATAATTAATTAAGAAAATAATTTTATTTTTTATCGACGAAATCAATAATGTTTTTATTATATCAAACTTTTTCGTATTGTAAATATTTTTATTGAAATATTTTTATTTAAAGGAGTGTAAGATGATGACTGATTTAAAGAGCTTAATTCAAACAAGCTATCCGTCCATGACTAAAAAAGAAAAAAAAATTGCCGATTATTTGCTCAAGCATAGTGAAAAAGCTAAAAATAAAAGCATTTCAGAAATTGCAGCAGCTTGTGGGGTTGTGGAATCAACCGTATTTCTATTTGCAAAGAAGATTGGCTTATCTGGTTTTAAAGAATTAACTGTTTTACTTGCAAATAGTCTGAAAGGTTTTCTTTTTGAAGGTATCGATGAAGATGACGATTACCTTTCTATCACAAAAAAAGTGATTGAAAGTAACATCCATTCACTAAGGAATACGTCTAAATTTATTGACTTAGAGCAATTAAAAGGTGCCGTAGAGTTACTAAATTCTAGTGAAAAAACTGTTTTTTTTGCTTTAGGTGGTTCTACCCCCATTGCATTAGACGCCTATCATAAATTTTTGCGTACGCCCCTTAATGTCGAGTTTAATTTAGAGTATCATATGCAGTTATTACGAGCCGGTAAATTAACAGACAATGCTTGTGCCTTTATTGTGTCTCATAGCGGTGAAAACCCAGATATTATACGAATAACAGATATTTTACAAAAAAACAAAGTCCCCATTATTGCGATCACAAGTTTCACAAATACTTCTCTTGCTAAGGTCGCAACTTATACATTTATTTCAACAACTGAAGAATTAAAATATAAGGATGCAGGCATTTATACAAGACGATTAGCTCAAATGTTATTAGTGGATATTTTATTTACATTAGTGATGATTGCAGAAGGGGATTCATCGATTCCCTATTTGGAAAAACTGCAAGAAGCTATTTACTCTACTAAATAATCAGGGGAAAAGTTAATTATTGTTGCTTTAAATTAGGGAATCAAATAATAGAAGTTCAGGATAAAGCTTTAGGGGAGAAGTGTATTGGTTGTTTATAATAAAAAACAAATTTATGCATTATGGCTTCAAGCCTGGAATGAAGATATTTCCTTAATTGATAACATAACAGCTGCTGATTGTACCGTTCATTATGTAAGAAGAATGGATGGAAAATCTTTAGGTGATCTATATGGCGGCGAAGCATTAAAAGAGGTCATTAAGGATTGTTATACTTTTTTTAATGATGTAAATTTGTCGGCGGAAATGGAGCCTATCATAAATGGTCCATATGTATTAGCGCGTTGGAATTTCACAGGTGTTTATAAAGGAGGGATAGCAGAAGCCAAAGTAAAAGCTGGGGAGAAAATAAGACTCAAGGGTATGGACCTTTTTCTTATTAAAAACGGAAAAATAAAAAATTACTGGTTTTCTTGGGATCGGGCACAGCTAATAGAGCAATTGGATCTGTTATGAATTATTTTGGGTAAGTTTTCGGTGTTTGAAATAAAATAAATGATAAACTCTCAGTGTTTAATCCTGAGAGTTTATCATAGATGTACGGTAAGATTCTAATATATTCATTTTTGTTTCTAATTTATCTAATGCATCATCAATGTTCTTTTTTTGCATTTTTAATTTTGTTTGATGATCTTTAAAAATGCGAACTCTTTCTTCCAAAGTGCTTGGTCCTTCCATATGAAGTTGAGCCACATGCCTTAATGTTTCAATCGACATACCGGTTGCTCGCATACAACCTATCATTTCAAGCCAAAATAGATCCTCCTCTTTGAACATTCGATAACCGTTTTGATTACGTTCAACAAATGGCAAAAGACCTTCATCATCATAATAACGAATAGTAGATGGGGATACAGATACTCTTTCTGCAGCCCTTTTTATTGTTAACAACAAAATACCCTCCCTAAATCAAAATATAGTTAGCAAGGCCAGAGTTTACTAATTAAAGTGAAACTGAACCTTAAATAGTCATCTTAAACCACAAATTAAGAATATTCAAGCAACAATTTGGACTAAGGTAAACCCGGTCATACCAAACAGAGCCCAAATGTTTTCTTATTGGGCTCTGGCTTTTATTGATGCTAAGACAATTTATTGTTCATTGCTTTCAAAATAATTTTTCAATCCAGAAGTAATTCCTTCCGCCACTTCCTTTTGGTATTCCTCTGTCTGAATGATTGAGAAATCATATGGATTGGTAATAAAACCTAATTCCACAAGAACTGCTTTATCACTATTTTCGCGTAAAACATAGTAATTAGATTGTTGAATCCCTCTATTTTGAAGTTGAGTATTTTTGACAATCGAATTTTGTATGCTCTCTGCTAAATTACGGCTAGTTGGATGATAATAATAAGTCTCTAAACCTTGAGCAGATGATCTAGGAGAGGCATTGTAATGTATACTAATAAATGCATGAGTATGATACGAATTACTAATCCGAACCCGCTCTTTAAGTGAAATAAAGTAATCGTCCTCTCTCGTTATAATAACCGTTGCACCGGCTTCACGTAGGTCATGAGCTACTTTATTAGCAGTCATCAGCGTTAGCCTTTTTTCGAAATTTCCGCCTATTCCTATTGAACCCGGATCTTTCCCACCATGCCCCGGGTCAATGACGATGTTATATCCTTCCAATGAATCCTCTGTGACTCCTTCAAATGGGTTGCTATAACTATTTTCTGCAGGCTGTGATTCAGTATTCGTATTCGTCAACCAAGCCGCAATCCATCCTGTAGAACCATCCGCTAAGGATATTTTATGCCAATCGTTTGATGTTTCAATTAAATCAAATCTGTCACCACGGGAGGCAGATCCGATGATATTGTATGCAGTTCCTGGACCGGTACGAATTCGTACTTCATTTGTAGTAACCGTAACGCTTGTCTGATTAGAAGCTAATTTTGATTTTGGTGTGCTGCCAGCTGGAAGTAAAAAATGCGAAGCCACCCATGCAACTTGTCCATCATAATAGGTCTGCACCCAGCCAAAAGATTCTTGAAAAGCGACAACACGATCACCTTCCGACAACTGACCAATGATAGTCGCACTGTTTGAAGGAGCGGATCGAATATTTAATGACGTAGTTCCGACTATGTATACTTGACTGTGACCCTTAGCATGAGCAGACGGAATAAAATGGAATAAAAAAAAGGTGCTAATAAAAAAGGTTAGGAGTGCGTGTGGTCTTAGGTTCATGCATAGTCCCTCCTTCGATAGTTCAATCATTTCTTTTGTTAACGTTTTTACAAATTGAGATCGACGTGATACATATTAGTCTTCTATGGATAGATGTATATTATATGAAATTTATAGAATATAAAGCAAGCAATAATATATTGCCTTTTGAAAGTAGCCCTATAAACTCTCTTGAATTTTTACTGTTATAGAACGTCTCTTTATTTCGTCCTCTAATTGTTTAATAAATTCAGGGTCTAATTTCAAATTTTTTGCAGCAACATATGATTTAATTAATAGATCATTAGACATTCTTTTTATTTTTAATACACAACCTTTTATATTCAATAATGAGTCTGTAATACCAGCAATACTATATTTCTATGTTGGTCTACTGCATAATCTAATAATTCTCAGGTTTTGTTAGCGTTGCTTCTCCACCTTTAGAAACATCCGACTTATTTTTGAGGAAGTACTGTGGTAATGTACTACAACTTTAGCACCTGCGTCAACATAAATCTTACTGAATAAAGCGCTCAAATTTTTGCCTCCTCTGCGATAATGACTATCTTCCCTAAAGCATATCAAATTTTATTACCTCCTAATACAGTATAAACCTTCAAGTTAACTTGAAGGCAAGTGTTTTTTTAATTTTGTTACATAGATGAATAGTATTCAAGGTATAAGCTCTTGGATTTTCGGATTTTCGTATGGAAGCCATTCTGTACTAATCTATATTTTAATAGGAGATGGCTAAGGCACAACCCAAAAAAACTAGTCAAAACACAAAAATATCCTTTGGAATATGGTTTAATTGTAAGAAACAGATACACATACTTGATACAGAACTTATTTATAAAAAACCAAAAACTTTTTTCAAAGAAGTTCTTCTGCTATTAATCGATAGGAGTTCATTCGATCTTTAGGGGAGTGAGTGATCGTTACTATCATCATTTCATCTGTTTTATATGTTGTGTGTAACTGATGAAGTGCTTCACCAACCTCTTTCGGATTTCCGATAATCATATTTTGCTTCATGATTTTCAGTTTTTCTTTTTCCTGGTCCGATAATTCGTATTTTTTTGCTTCCTCAATGGATGGGATCAATTGTCCCATTCCTTTTTCTATTTGCAGTTGCCAAATAAGCGAACTCATGGCTATTTCCTCTGCCTCTTCGGTTGTTTCTGCACAAATCGCCGAAACGGTTAGCAGGACTTGTGGTAATTGGCCGTTCTTCTTCGGCTCAAATGCATCCACATATTGTTGGATGATCTCGGCGCCATTTTCCTCACTCATAAATTGACCGAATGCATAGGCCAAGCCATTTTTTGCAGCAAGGGCCGCACTTTTTTGACTCGTTCCAAGTAGCCACGTCTCTGGTGGTACGGGTGGCACAGGTGAGGCTGTCACTTTTGAAAACTCATGATCCTTAGGAAAATCATGATGGAGAAAATGAAGTAAATCTTCGAGCAAATTTGGCATTTGATAGACTTTCTGCAAAAAGTTATCGGATAAAGCATTCGAGGCCTCGGCTGATCCACCTGGTGCACGGCCAATCCCGATATCCATCCGATTCGGAAATAAGGTAGCCAGTAAGTTGAACGTTTCTGCTACTTTATAAGGTTTATAATGGGGCAATAATGTCGCACCAGAACCAATACGAATCTTGCTAGTATGAGCTCCAATGAAACCTAACATCACTTCAGGTGCAGGACAAGCAAGCCCAGGGAGATCATGGTGTTCGGCAATCCAATATCGTGTATAACCGAATTTCTCCCCTGCCTGGGCTAAATTCATCGATTCATACAAAGCATCCTTTGCAGATTGATTGGATGAGATCGGAGACTGGTCTAATATACTGATTCTCATCAAGACATCCTCTTCTCTTCATTTTTGACTTCAAGTAAGCTTACATGATAATCGCCAACTTCTCCTTTTTTATATAAATTGGTCATCGAAGTATAATATTCCTGAATCGCTCCTCTGAAGGTTAGCCCTTTTTCGGGAACTTTTACATCAAAAACCCCTTCATATAACAATGTTGCAATATCATGATAATTCTCACTCGTCACTTTAAAATCAATCACAATGTTTAAAAAATCATCCTGCCGATTTTCTTTATAATGATATACAGAAATGACTGTATTATTTAGGATTATATTCGAGACCAAAGAACTCGACCCCTTTCAAAAAAGTGGATAACGTGCATGACTATTAAGAGACCTAGTACACAGGGAATGAACGTTAATAGTGCATATGAAAAATTCTAACAAACTTCCCAATGTTTTGTTACTTTTTCGATTTATGGTTTTTAAATGAATGATCCGAATTGCTATTGTGAAAATGGAGTTGAATCGCCTTTTGCTGATAAATTGATAAACTTCCAAGGAGCAAGTGTAGGGAGACTTCTTTTGGAAACACGTTAAGCAAAAAACTCTAATAAGGCTTTCAAGTATGAGAACAGAGAGAGCTGTTTGCCAAGGGTATCCAACCTCTTAGGAGTGCACCACCGTCTGAATAGTTACCTGCGACAAGGTCACCTCCGTGTTGCGTAATGATTCTCTTTGAAATAGTCAATCCGAGCCCGACTCCCCCAGTTGATCGATTTCTTGATGATTCACCCCGGTATAATGGTTCAAAAACATGCTGAAGCTCCTCTGAAGAGAAACCCTCGCCTGTATCTGTAAAAGTAAAGGAAACATTATTCCCGTTCTTATAGCATTCTACAAAAATCTCTCCGTGACGAGGTGTATGTCTGACCGCATTATCCAATAAATTGTTCATGGCTCGCTCCAATAAATGCGCATCACCGATAACCATACAATCTTTATCGAATTGATTCACGATGATCGATATGTGTTTTTGATGGGCTAGTGGATGAACACTGTCAATCGACTTCTGTAAAACAAATGAAAGGTCAACCGTATTTTCTTTGAGTTCCATTTCCAAAAATTCCGTCTTGGTAAAGGTGAAAAGGTCCTCTACAAGTCTGTCCAATTGCGCAGACTTTTCCTTACAAACCTGCAGGTACTTTTCCTGTTTTTCAGGCGAATCAGCAATGCCTTGTTCTAGACCGTCCAAATAACCTCGTAGAGCAAATAACGGTGTTCGTAAATCATGAGCAACAGCCGCAATAACAAATCGGCGTTCCTCTTCCAATTTCACTTGTTTTTTCATGGATTCCCGAAGTCCATCGACCATCACTTTAAATCCATCACTTACTTCTGTAATTTCTGTAATCCGGGACACAGGAAGTGAGACCTCTAAATCACCCTCTGCAATTTTTCGAACACCACTGCTCAGTTTTTCGAGAGGTTTAAGAATGAATCCCCTCATTTCGTATCCAATCATAAATAAAGCCACGAATAGTCCAGCAAAAGTTGCCAACATTGGAACCAGTCTTGAATTTTGCGGGTAGATCACTACTCTTCCAAGTACATTTTCCCCATGAATGATCGAAAATTGTTCCGTTGAAATAGAAGAGCCATGTTTAGGAATGTATGTAAAAATCTGCTGATTTGATTCCGATAAAATCTCTACCCCCATATTTGTTACTTGTAATCGCCCTCTTAATTGCTTTTGCCAAACTGGATCGGTCCAGTGCTCCGAATTTTTTTCTATAAAGGATCTTGTATTAGCCAAATCCTGTTTTTGCCTTTCACTCATATCGAAACGAAGTGTTTTTGTTTCAATGATATGCGCTGTGACAAAAAATAGCCATGGCAGCAAGAGCATTAAAACTAGGCTAAGTATGGTGAACGTACGAATTCGAATAGTTCTCATTTCATTCTCCTTTGAATCGATAGCCTATTCCCCATACATTGACGATATACTCGGGTTGATTAGGGTCTAACTCAATTTTCTCACGAAGCCGACTTACAAGAACTCGTACAGTGTGTTTATCGCCAATGCCATCCCAAAACTTTTCAAGCAATTGTTCATACGAAAAAACAAACTTTGGATGCTCGGCAAACAATTGCAGCAATTCATACTCTTTCGGTGTAAGCATGATGTTCTCCCCTTCTACAAACACCTCTCTTGTAGGCAAGTTCAACTTCAGCCTTCCATAATCCAAAACTCTTTCTTTGAACTCTTTCTGCAAACTTGAGCGTCGTAATACTGCCTTCACTCTGGCAACGATCTCACCAGGTGAAGCCGTTTTAACGATATAGTCATCTCCTCCAAGTGCCAGGCCACGAATTTTGTCTACATCATCGCTACGAGCACTTAGGAAAAGGATAGGTATGTTGCTTTCTTCCCGAATCTGTCGACATAACTCAAAACCGTTTTGTCCAGGCATCATGATGTCAAGGACGATGCAATGAATGGTAACTTGCTCAAGTACTGTTAAGGCTTGATTTGTGTCATAAGCGGTTTTTACATAAAAACCGTCACTTTCTAAGAAATCTCTCAATAGTTCTACAATGCTTTTGTCATCGTCGACAACAAGTATGGTTTGTGATTCCTTCACGAATATTCACCTTTCCTGTGATGCCTTTTCTTAAACATACCCTTTCTTCAATCGAAATCAATGTTTAGTTTATCATTTTTTCAACAAGGAACAAGTTTAGTCATGCGTTTTATGACAGATTGTGATGACTTTGAGACACTTTTTTATCTTTGTTTGAGACACTGATTAATTATTCTTTGTATGTGGAACGAACAGCAAATATCCACTACCACGGGAATGCGAACAATCGCTTTACACTCAATCTAATTTGAAGGAGGGTTTGCAAATGGGGTTTGAAGGTCACAGTTTCTCATTCTTTCCATTCGGTGCTTTGTTTTGTCTCACACTATTTAGTTTTGTAGCCATTCGAATAGTTGAAATTAGGCAACGATATAAGGCTGATAATTATCAGAAAAAAAGAGAATCCGACACAAAATAACACTTACAGTAACTATTAGTTTTTCAAAAGAACGGACTAGTTGGTTCGATCATTCTGATTTTGACATGGAGGAAATATTTATGCATATACAAATTGTATTATTTGATGGATTTGATTTATTAGACGCAATTGCTCCCTATGAAGTATTTACGGCTGCTGCGATGTACTCAGAGGAGGAAGTAACCGTTGAACTTGTATCTGCTGAAGGCGAGCGTTTGGTGACAAGTGGAGTCAATCAATTACAATTTCAAGCAAGTGATAAACTTGATTTAAACAGCAAAGGAATCATTCTTATTCCTGGAGCGTCAGGTTCAGTTCATGATAAAGGACCAGATTCGATACCGGTTAAATTACAACAAGCAACTGAAACAGAACTTAGCCATTTCCTAAATGAAGCCATGAAGAAGCCAGATATTTTGCTAGCCACCGTTTGTGGTGGCTCTCTCCTATTAGCAATGAGTGGTCTGTTAGAAAGACGGCACGTCGTGACACATCATATGGGAATGGATCTTTTAAGCACCACAGACGCGATTCCAGTCAATGCACGTGTTGTCGATGATGGCAATCTCATCACTGGAGGGGGTGTTACATCGGGACTAGATGTGGCCCTTTACATAGTTGAACGAGAGTTAGGTCCCCAAATAGCACATGCAGTTGAGCAATTATTTGAGTACGAACGAAGAGGAACGGTTTGGAAGGCTGAAGGGATGACACCTAAAGAAAGCAAACAAGAAAATCCATTGAAAGCGACAAAACAACATATCACGATACAATCGAATGAAATAAGGAATTTTCAAGGGAAATGGGATACGGCAATATCTACTCCGATCGGGAAACTTTCCGCATTAATTAATTTATCTATCAAAAATGGACAAATAGTAGGAACTGCCTTGCAAGGAGAAGAGGTTGTCCCCCTAGACAATCCTATACTTGAAGGGAATCAGTTAAAGTGGTCGATGAAAGTGACTAAGCCTATGCGTCTTACTTTAAAATTTATCGTTTCCATCGATGGAAACCAAATGTATGGCGAAGCAAGGGCTGGTATGCTTCCCTCATCTAAATTAATTGGACACCGTATTTCTTAGAAGGGGATTTGTCACTATGTATTCATTCCTTGTATTTCTTCATGTTGTCAGTTCATTCGTTTTAGGAAGTTTCATTTCCTTGCCTTTTATAATAAATACCATTTCTTCTCGTACGGGTAACGAATTAAAGACAGTCCTTCAAACAATTTCAAGCTTTATGCGAGCAGGTCATTATGCATTAGTGCTCTTGTCAATTTCAGGAGGTTGGATGATCTTTGCCTATTCATCCTATCCTTCCGTCTTATGGATAGGAATGGCCATCGTGTTAGTTGTCCTCATGGGTGGCTCGATAGGAATGAACCATACAAACCTAAAACGGATTATTGTTTCCAAGTACCCCGAGAAGGAAGTATTAGAAAATATGCCAAAGTTAAGATTATATAGCTGGATCACCTTTTTATTCATCATTGCTGCTGTCTTTATTATGACGAATCGCCGTCTATTTTCCTAAGCAAACACGGAGGAAGGACGAATGAAAAAATTTATTCAAATAGCCATTTTAATCATCCCTATCCTGTGGGTATTTCATACATTTTCTAAGAATTTTGTGGTCGATCCTACTTTTGAAAAATTTATTTTTAGAAAGGGGCTAGTACTGACTGATACATCCCTATGGATTATAATGATTCGTATTCATATTTTGCTAGCTATTATTTCACTTCTCACTGGCCCTTTAGGCGTGATAAAAAGAGTTCGTGTGAAATCAATCAAATTTCACCGTTGGAATGGCCGACTATATGTCTTGTCTATCATTTTAAATTTCATTCCCGGAATCTATGTCTCTTTCTTCGCAACAGGGGGATGGCCAAGTACATTGGGATTTCTCATTTTAAATACCTTATGGCTTGGAACCACGATCCTAGGTTATTGGTATATTAAAAGGAAGAAAGTCATCCTACACAGTCAATGGATCATTCGAAGTTTCTTTCTTTCCTTTGCGAATATGACTATTTATATCATTGTAGCCATTACTCACCACGGAATGAATTTTTCCTATGCAAATGCCTATACAATAGCAGTCTGGTTATGTTGGATTCTTAATCTTTTTATTGCAGAAATAATCATAAGAAAAAAAGCATTCTTATAAGAAGGAAAGGATGGTATAAACCGAGATAAGAAAAGCGCAAGCGCCTTGGTCAGCCCCGACAAGCAAATGTTCTGAGACAAGAAAAGTCCGGTTTTGACTTTTATTGTCTCAGGTTATTTGACCTCGAGGGGCTAGGCGCTGGAGCTAGATCCAAACATTAGCCAATTTTTATACTTTCTTACCTTATAAAAAAGTGCCCTGAACTTTGGTAGAATAGGATTTGAACGGTGAAAAATCCAAAGAAAAGGAGCACCTTCTGGTTCATAATTATAACACATATAATACGATTGTATTGGAAGAATTACCACTGAACCAACTTTGGAGCATGCTGCCTTATGGAGGGATTTTCCCCCTCCTTGAATATTCGAAAAGATTCAATTAACGAATCATTTGGAAGAACATTTCACCGGATTCCCCCATCTTAACATCTGTAGTCGACTTTCATCTAACCCTGATTAAAAGGCGGGGATATGGAGTGAAAATAGCAGAAAATGAAGCGGATAAACGTGTTGCGATGAGTTATTTAAATACGCAGTACGTAGACCCACTTGGTTTTTTCACTAGTAAAGGAAAACATTCAAAAAAAGTCGCAGCAGCAGTCCAATGCAATTTCTGATCGATTGATCAGACGCTGCAAACGGGAATATGTAACCATCAAAGAAGTGATGGATGATCCCGATGTATTAGAATCCTTGAAGGTGCTTTAACTGAATCTGGTGAAGCACTTATCCAAACATATGATTTTAATCCAGTCGCACATCATTTGGTATATAAATTTCTTCGTATGCGATGTTGCATCACCATCAAAATCCCTTTCTGAATAAGAAAAGCAATTAGCAAGAGAACGACAAGAAATAGTGTGATGGTTGGCCCAGGAGGGGTTCCTAATTGATAGGAAGAGATAAGGCCGGTAAAAATACCAATTAACGAAACAATTACGGCCGTAGTAAGTACCATGATGAATCCTTTAGCAATTCTAATCGCTAATGCAGCAGGCAATACCAAAAGGGCCGAAACTAATAGGGCGCCAACGGTCGGGATAATGATTGAAATCGCCAGCCCAGCTACTATGCTGAAAGAAAGTGATAAAAGATGTGTATTTATTCCGCTTGTATAGGCTGTATCTTCATCAAACGTTAATAAATATAAAGGCCTTCTTAAGATAAAGAAATACAGTAAAATAAAGACGGTTATGAGTGAAATGATATACACTTGTTCCTGGCTAATCGTTACAAGCGATCCAAACAAATATTGATCCATCGTTGTTGTCATACCGCCTTCGCTTAAACTTATTAGAAATAAAGCAAGTGATAAACCAGCCGCCATTAAAATGGCAATCGACACTTCTGAATAGGTTCGGTATGCCCTTCTCATATATTCAATGCCAATTGCACCAATGATGACGACGATAATACTGGAGACGATGATTTCTGTATGAAAGAAAAAACCGATTGCTACTCCAGCCAAAGAAATATGCGACAATGTATCTGCCATTAATGCCTGCCTTCGTAAGACAAGAAAAACACCTAAGATTGGAGCAATAACTCCGATGAATCCACCAACCCAGAATGCTCGTTGCATGAAGCCGAGATCAAACATTTCCATTCGCCGTCTTCCCCCCTTTCCAAACGAATATGTTTATCCAAATAGTCCTGTACCTCATCCAGATCATGTGTCACCATAATGACAGTTCTATCATGCGCTTTTATCTGGAGGTGCATAAACTGATAAAACTCCATACGGCTCTCAACATCCATTCCGGTTGTAGGCTCATCTAATACAAACACATCTGGTTCAGAGACATAAGCACGTGCAATACATATTTTTTGTTTTTGTCCCCCTGATAACGAACCAATTTTATGATGACGATACTCCCACATTCCGACCATTTCCAGGGCGTTTCTCACCAAAGCTTCATCTGTTCGTTTTAATCGTTTAAACCATTTTCCTTTCTGAAATCTACCTGATTTAACAAGCTCCAGTACCGTACTTGGAAAACCAACATTAAACGAAGCGATCTGCTGAGGAACATAAGCAACTTTCAAGCGCCGCCCTTTATCATTTTTTTTACTAATCATAATTTTTCCATGCCAAGGCTTTAACAATCCAAGCATGATTCGCAGCAAAGTCGATTTTGCTGCGCCGTTCTGCCCCGTTATCCCGACAAATTCACCGCTTCTTATGTCAAGTGAAACATCGTTAATAACCGGAACATGTGAATAGCCAAACACAATGTTTTCCATTGTAATAAGATTCATCACGAACTCCTCCCTTTTAAACATACATGAGAAAAAGGCGTGCTTTTAATGCTACATGTGCACACCTATATTTCTCCTTTATTTATTACTATTGTAATGCTTCCCTAAGAATATTAAGGTTATCTTCCATTACCGTTATATAATCAAGCCCTTTTTCCTGGTCTTCTTTACTTAAGCCTTCCAGTGTGTGCAGGATTTCGGTTTTAGCTCCAATTTCGTTTGCCAGCGTTTCTGCAACTTTAGGAGAAGCCAATTCTTCAAAGAAAATCACGTTCACATTATGTTCTTTTGCGAATTTTTTTAGTTCAGAAAGCTTCGCAGCGCTTGGTTCCTGCTCCGGTGATAATCCTGCAATCGGAACTTGTTCCAGTCCATATTCTTTCGCTAAATATCCGAATGCAGCGTGCTGTGTGATCAGTTCTTTCCTTGGAACATCCTTAAGCGTTGTACGGTATTGCTGATCAAGCTTCTTTAATTGTTCAATATACTTCTCGCTATTTTTCTTATATACGTCTTCGTTCTTTGGATCTTTGTCAATAATCGCTTTTGTAATGTTCTCTACTTCTTTCTGAGCCAGTACCGGACTAAGCCAAACATGCGGGTCTAAAGTACCATGGTCGTGGTCGTGTTCATGATCTGCCTCGTGAGCATGGTCGTCTCCGTGTTCATGATCACCGTGGTGATGCGCTTCTCCCTCCATTAAATCAATGCCCTCACTGGCTACCACCATTTGAGGGTGTTTGTCACCCATACTATTTTCTACGGAAGGCACCCATGTTTCCATCGAAGGGCTATTGTATACAAACAAATCGGCCTTTTGAATATTTGCCACATCTTTTGGTGAAGGATCCCAATCATGTGGTTCAATCGTAGATGGAATTAAGAGATCAACTTGGGCTTGTTCCTTGACAATGTTCTTCGTAAATTCATACATTGGATAAAAAGTTGTTACAATGTGTAACTTCTTTGAGTCTGATGGATCACTTTGTTTCGTTTTGTCTTGTGGCTGGCTTGTCGAATTGCTACAGCCTGCAATGACTAAAATGAAAACCAGCAGAAGTGGAATGATGAACTTTACATGTTTCATATTCGTTTTTCCCCATTTCAATATAATTTTAAACCGTAATAATTACAATAAGAAAAGCGCAAGGCGCCCGCCTATCGGCGACAAGCAAATGTTCTGAGACAATAAAAGTCCGGTCTTGACTTTTATTGTCTCAGGTTATTTGACCTCGAGCCGATGGCGCCTGGAGCTAGATCCTAACACTAGCCAAATTTTATACTCCTACCTTATTAGGAAAAGCGCAAGCGCCTCTTAATGGAATAGGATGAACGGCTAAATGCGCGACGTCCTGTCGCGACGCCGATGGACTCGCATCCTGCGAGCCTCTCGGGGCTAGGCGCTGGAGCTAGATCCAAACATTTTATTTATAACTATGATCAATTAAACTGTAGCAATTACAGTTTATGTTTAAAATAAAACGTAACGGTTACGATTTACATTTATGATATTACCATGCTTTTTTTGTTTTGCCAAGAAATTAATTTTTTAGATCCTCACCCCAACAGAGCACCCTTACCTACACTGCATAATATTGAAAATGAGTTAAGTGACAAACAACTGGTTCTATTCATGCTGCTATATTAATTACTCATCACGCTATAGCGTGAAACAAATAGAAAATAAGTTTAAAATAGAAGAAGATTTTAATTGTTACTGGATCAATGAAAGTTTTACGTACATTGACGATCATCTTGACGGGGATATATCCTTAAGTTTATAAGCGGAGAAAGCTCATGTTAGTCCTGCACATTTTAGTAGAGTGTTTAAACAAATAACTGGTATGGGGGCTCACCGTGTACTTAAATAAAAAGAGAACTTCTAAAGCGAAAGAGTTATGGAAGAAAACAAATGATCCCGCGACTTATATAGCAGAACTGAGTGGGTTTGACAGCACCCCGCACTTCTATCGCACTTTTAAAAAATATATAGGAACTACGCCTGCAGGATATCGCAAAAGCAATTAATCTAAAACAATGTATAATATCTTGGAGATGCTAGGTTCTAAAACTCTGAATTATTTTAGAACCTAGTACACATACAGTCCCGCATCAAGATGTCCTTGCGGCTTCCCCTCTAATATGAAACTGACTTTCATACATACTATAATAAAATCCTTTATTTTGTAAAAGCTCCTGATGTGAGCCAGATTCGACAATTTCCCCTTGATGAATGACGAATATGCGGTCAGCATTTTCTATGGTTTTCAAGCGGTGAGCAATGACAAAGCTTGTTCGACCTTCTGTTAGCCGATTGATTCCTTTTTGGATTTCGATTTCCGTATTGGTATCAATGCTGGATGTGGCTTCATCCAATATTAAAATATCGGAGTCGGCTAAGATCGCTCTCGCAATCGCGAGTAATTGACGTTGCCCTTGGCTTAAATTGGATCCACCAGAGGTAATCCGTGTATGATACCCTTCAGGCAAATGTTTAATGTAGTTGTGTGCCGAGGCCATTTTTGCCGCAGCAATCACCTCTTCATCTGTCGCTTCCAAACGTCCATACCGAATATTTTCCATAATCGTCCCAGAAAATAAGAAGGTATCTTGCAGTACAACTCCGATTCTCTTTCGCAAACTACTTAATGAATAATCGCGAATGTCTCGGCCATCTACTTTCAATTGCCCATCAGTAACATCATAAAATCGCATTAATAAATGGATGATCGTTGTCTTTCCGGAACCGGTCGGACCAACGAGCGCAATTCTTTCACCTGCCTGCACTTGAAAATCAATATCTTTCAAAATCGGCTTTCCGGTATCATACTCGAAGTGAACATGGGAAAAATCCACTTCCCCTTTAAATGAATCTACGACAACCGCTTCTTCCTTATCTACTAAATCCGGTGTCTCATCCATCACTTCAAATACGCGCTCAGCACCCGCGATCGCCGACTGGAATGTATTCAATAAATTCGAGAGTTGGTTAATCGGTCGAAAGAATTGGCGGGAATATGTCACAAATGCCGCAATGATTCCGACCGTTGCCAGCTCATTCACGGTCATTACTGCACCAATCGCGATGACGAAACCAAGCCCTAGATTATTAATAAAGTTATTGACTGGACCCAAAAAACCAGAAACCGTATCGGCCGCCATGGCGGAATGACGCAACCGTTCATTGACCTCGGAAAATTGCCGATCAATTTTTTCTTCCTTCCCGAAAAGCGTGATCACTTCATTGCCTGAAATCGACTCTTCTATAAAGCCATTTAACTCCCCTAAATCCGTTTGTCTTTTAATAAAATAACTACTGCTGTAAGTAATCAATTTTTTCGTCGTAAAAATCATTAACGGAATAACAAGGAGCGTCACAAGTGCAAGCACCCAATTCAAAGAAAACATCGCAATCCCTACACCTGTCACCATTAAAATAGAGGAAAAAATTTGGATCACACTTTGACTCAATGCATTATTCAATTGGTCGATATCATTCGTTACTCGGCTCATCAAGTCTCCATCCTGACGTTTGTCAAAAAAACGCAGTGATAATGTTTGGAACTTATCGAATAAATCTTGGCGCATTTTCCGAATCGTTTGCAATGAAACGCGGACCATCATAAAATTTTGCAGCCATGTAAACACGGTCGTAGCGAAATAGACGAGCGCCAGTATACCCGAAAATCGTAACGTTCCACTGATGTCTTTTGGAATAATATATTCATCGACAATAACACCAATCATATATGGGGCAAGGAGTCCTAGTAAGGTGGTGATCATTACAAATATAATCGATGCAACTAAAGCTGCCTTCTGTCTCTCCATATAACGCCATATTCGTTTGATTGTTCCGATAGGGTCCTTTGCCTTAACAACAGGGCCGCTAAATCCCCGTGGACCACGGGCACGGCTCATCAGATTAGGAGTCGGTTGTGAAGCAGGTTTACTCATACAGATTTAACCTCCTTTCCGATTTGGGAGTGATAGATATCACGATACACATCACTTTTCATTAATAACTCTTCATGTGTCCCACTCGCTTCAATTGTGCCATCACCCATAACGAGAATCTGATCCGCATCCATAACGGAAGATATTTTCGAGGCTATAATCAATACTGTCGTACTGGAAAAATCCCTTCCTAATGCCTGTTGCACCGCGAATTCCGATAATGCATCAATCGCTGAAGTCGAGTCATCGAGAACTAATATCTTCGGTTCTCGGATAAACGCACGGGCCATAGATAAGCGCTGTTTTTGCCCCCCTGATAAATTGGTCGCACCTTGCATTAACCGGTGTTGATATTTCCCATCCAATCGATCAATAAATTCGCTGGCAACCGCTGATTGTACCGCAACATCCATATCCTCCTCTGTTGCTTCCTCTTTTCCAAAACGGAAATTTTCCTCAATCATGCCAGAAAACAACATTGCTTTTTGCGGAACAAATCCAATCGCTGAGCGGAGTGTCTCAAGTGGCAAATCCTTCACATCGACCCCATCGATCAGAATCTCCCCTGAATCTGGATCATACAGACGAGGAATGAGCTTAACAAGGGTAGATTTCCCACTGCCAGTTGACCCAATAATCCCAATGGTCTCTCCAGCCTTAGCGGTAAACGAGATATTTTTCAGCACGTACTCGCCATTTTTACTATAGCTAAAATAAACATCTCTAAATTCGACCTCCCCTCGGATTGAATGATCGACAACTGGATATGCACTTTCAGTAATATCAATACCTGTGTCAAGCACTCGAACAATCCGATCGGCAGAAGGAAAAGAACGAGCGATTTGCATTAGCACATTACTGCTGCTCATTAATCCGTTCATCATAATGTTTAAGTAATTAATAAAGGCTAAAATAACCCCGACTTGTAATGTGCCCTCATTGATCTTGATCACACCGAGCCAAAGTCCGGCGATAATGCCCATATTGACAACCAACATCATAATCGGCATTAACGTGAGGATAAGTTGCTCAGCCGTCATATTCCGCTTTGTCAGCAAATCATTCACTGTCTTAAAATGGCTTTTTTCATACTCATGACGGTCAAAGGCTTTAATGACCCGAATACCCGCCAACATTTCCTGAAGCTTCGTATTCACTTGGTCCATCGCCTTTTGTACCTTTGTAAAAAGCTTCCCAGACTTCACCGAAAAATAATATATAAAAGCGATCAGAATCGGGATGGAGACAAGCAAGATCGGAAAGAGCTCCCGTGCTGTAAACCAGACAATGACGATAGAGCCGATAAAAAGCAAAGGTCCCCTGACAAAAATACGCAATGTCATTATCACTGCCTGTTGCAGGGTAGAAATATCATTCGTCAAAATCGTAATTAATTTCCCCGTACCAAAAGAATCGATATTTTGATTGGAAAATCGTTCCGTCTTCCTGAACACTTCTCGCCGGATATCCGTCGCAAAATGGACAGCCGCTTTTGCCGCATAAACAGAACTTCCCGCTCCCCCAATTAGACCAATAAACGCACTTACTAACGTGATAAGTCCTAATCTGATCACATAACCATTATCTTGATTGGCAATTCCTACATCAATCATCTTCTGCATAAATGTGGGTTGTAAAAGATCCATCATTACTTCCATACACATGAGAAGCGGGCCTAAAATAGCAAAAATGGTGTAGGGTTTCAAATATTTTAGTAATTTTTTTATCGAATTCATGAAATTTCCCCTTACTTATTTTTCTTTTTCAAAAGATCGGTCATTTCATTGATAAAGGCGACTAATTCCAGCGCACCTTCGGGATTCCCACGTGTTTGCTTCATCGCTTTTCGGAGTTCCTTTTCCCAACATTTTACGGCCTCCCGCAGTTGCATGGACTCCTTGGAATTCCTCCAGATCATTCTCTCTTTCCATTCAACCCAGAAATCATCCTCCTCATGGAGGGCCCTCTCCTCTAACCGCTTCCGGCCACTCTCACTGATGGAATAAACCTTTTTATCCAATCCAGTATCCAATTCAATCAAGTTTTGATCCAATAATTCCTGAAGGGCGGGATAGACCGTGCCCGCACTTGCCGAGTAGGCACCACCGGAGCGCTCTTCCAATTCCTTCATAATTTGATAACCATGCATCGATTCCTCTGCCAATAAATGCAAAATAGCCAATGGGACAAAGCCTCTTCGTCTTCTCATTTTCTAGCCCCCTTTATTATATCGATAATAATAAACGATATATCGGAAAATATCAATCGTAATATACGGATCTATTTTTATACTAAATAAAAAGGACTTGCCTGTTTAGGACAAATCCTGTACTAAACGTTCTAGTTTTGTCTAAAAACCTAACACTTAGACTAAAAGAATAGTTAAGCAACAAAAAAACCATCCGCTGCATCGTTCTCAAACCACAATTGTAATTGATCAGCAATTAGTTCTGGTGTGCCCTTGATCTCTCTGTGTTCTCTTGCTCCGGCAATTCGTTGATACAATTGACGAATGGTCAGGCCTTCACGTTCAGCAAGATCCTTTACTAATTTAAAACGGGTTTTAGCTCCGTTAATCTCCTCTATTTTGGGTAATTTAGGTAATGGGCCATCGATTGGATACCCAGATAAATCAAAACTAATCAAATTAGACAATAAAGATATTCCAACATCTTCAGGACTAAGCTCCCCTAGCAACCGTTTATTTATTCCATTACCTACTAGAAAAGTGGTTCAAACGTTGATTTTTCTAATATCGAAACTACGTTTAAATTCTGATTTAAATGAAAAAGACAGGTGTAGAAAAGGGACTACCTCAATTGGAGTCCCTTACCCATTATTTATGATATGGTTCACTGTAACAAGAATGAGGGTTTTTATTTCCTTTATCAAACCCAATTGAGCAATTTATTAGGGTGATAACTTATAAAAACGTCAATATTTTTGAAGAGGAACGAACACTTAGTAGAAAACTACTTCGTTTGAACCAAGACAATTTCGTCAATAATCGGAATCTCCTTTTTTAATACAGCTAATACATTTTCTTCGATTTTATTGTCAAGTTCACAAACTGTTATCGCAGGACCATTCATTTTTGAACGCTCATTCACCATACTCGCAATGTTAAACCCTTTTTGATAAAGAGCTCTCGATAATTCTGCAATAACCCCTTTACGGTCATTATGGCGGATCACAAGTGTTGGCCGTTCACCAGAAAATTTTAACGGATAATCCTCTAATTCTTGAACCTCCACTTTACCGCCACCTAAGGAACTTGCAAGTACCTTGACACGGCGTGTTGCCCCCTCCAATTCGACAAGAACAGTATTGGGGTGATAGCTTCCGAGCACCCGTTTCGTGAATTCATATTGTAACCCATGTTGTTCAGCCATTTTTTTGGCGTTTGGAATGCCATCATCCATTGTGGACAACCCTAAAACACCTGCTAATAGTGCTAAGTCTGTCCCATGTCCTTGATAGGTTTCAGCGAAGGAACCCATCAGTGAGAACTTTACATACAATGGATTTTCATTTAATAGTTGGCGGGAAATATTCCCGATTCGGACAGCTCCAGCCGTATGCGAACTTGAAGGGCCAACCATGACGGGTCCGATGATTTCATACGCACTTTGGTATTTTGCGGGCCCGCCATCACTAGTTTTTTTGCTTAGAATCTGCTCTTTTAACTTTTGCCCTGTTGGTGTTCCTGCAAGACCACCGATCCCGGTTTCTCTCAACGATTCGGGCATTTGCTGTCCGACTTCATGCATCACATGAACCACTTCATCTGGAGGAATGATGCTTGCTATTCCAGCTAAAGCCATATCTGCTGCGGCTTCCGCCGTAAGGGCATGTAAACCGTTACGAATGATACAGGGGATTTCCACCAGCCCGGCAACCGGATCACACACTAATCCGAGCGAATTTTTTAAAGCAATGCCAACAGCATTTCCCACCTGCTCTGGCGTTCCGCCGGCAAGCTCAACTAAAGTACCTGCTGCCATTGCGGTTGCTGATCCGACTTCGGCCTGGCATCCGCCAGCAGCCCCTGATATGGAGGCTTTATTGGCCACGACTAGACCGAGGGCAGAGGCAGTGAATAACGACTTTACGATCTGTGCACGAGTGAAGTTCCCGCTGTCAAGGGCATGAACAAGTACAGCTGGCAAGATTCCGGCTGAACCGGCTGTCGGCGTCGCCACAATCCGCCCCATTGCCGCATTTACTTCTGATACCGCAAGCGCATTTGCTGCAACATGTAATGTTATAGGATTGATAATGGAGTTTCCATTTTTGGCATATTGATAAAGACGGTTCCCATCGCCCCCCGTCAAACCAGTCCGGGACATAACAGGACTTATTGTCCCTTTGCGGACAGCCTCTTCCATCACCGTGAATTGTTCCGACATTTTTTCGATGATCGTCTCTCTTCGATCACCTTTCTGTTCCACCTCAGTTTTGATCATCAATTCCGAAATGGTTGTCTTTTCCTTCCCTGCAAGTTCAATTAATTCTTTTAAACTTGTAAAAGACATGTCATCACTCCTTTAAAGAAGACGGTTCTCGTACTACAAGCAACTTTGTTTATTCTTATCCGAAATATTCTGTAACAACCGCTGCCATGCTTTTGCTGCCTTTATTCTCATTTTATCATGAATGAATATAAAAAATCCCCTTTAGAAGGCATAAGGTGAAATCAATTTATTTTTAGTGCGTGTTCAAAAAGGAGGATAAAAAGGACCAAGAAGTTCGAGGCGGCGCAGTTTTGAGCAGCGGACTTGTACAGGATGTACTGACTTCCGCGTTGCCCACAGGACGTGGGCGGTTTTAGCGGAAGATCCTTTCCTAATACATGAGCAGCGGAGAAACAAGCCAACGAAGAAATTCGCTTATGTCTTTTTACCGGACTTTTTGAACATCCTCTTTTACAAAGAATATGGTTTTTACGCATAAAGAAGCTTCATCTTTTCTTGCCACTACAACCTAAGCTTACATTCGATCATCAACTGATAAGGCGATAACTTTCTTAGTTCAAAGCGAAAACGGTGGTTTTTCAGTAGTCCGTTATCAGCTGTTATTTTTCGGCAGATATATGCGAAAGACTGTGCCGCTAGGTGAACTTTTTAGTAAAACTAAATCTCCTCCTAAGGCTTGAGCAATCATTTTACTCAAAGAAAGCCCCAGCCCTAGACCTCTTACTTTATATTTTTTTCCTTCTCCACGGTAAAAACGCTCGAAAATGAAGGGTTGCTCTTCTGCTGGGATTCCTTTTCCAACATCCTTTACATCAATCAATATATGTGCTGCTTCTTCGTGAAGGGTAACATCAATCTCACCCGCTTGATCCATGGCTTGTTTGGCATTGTTCAGCAGATTGGTCATAATCTGCTGAAAACGAATAGGATCTATATTTACCTCAACAGGTGATCCCAACAAGGTGAGATTCACTTTGGTTCCTCTCTCATCTTGAGGAACATTCCAGCTATATACTGCTCCTTCTACTACATCATTTAGATCATGCCGCTTTTTATTTACGTCGACAGCCTTTGCAGCAAATTGATTAAAGGCAAGCAAATCCTCTACCATCTTTTTCATCTTTTCCGTTTCATGAAGAGAAAGATTGACAAACTCCTTTGCTTCTTCTCCTGTAACGACTCCATCTTTGATCGCTTGCAGCAAACCACTGATTGAAGTAACAGGCGTTTTCAATTCGTGTGTGACACCGGCCAACAACTCTGTACGAAGTGATTCCAATCTTTCGAGTTTTTTCGTCATTTCTTCAAATGAATGAATCAGTTCATAAACTTCTTTTTCTTTACTATTATTTGGTAGGTCAATTCGATAATTTCCTTCTGCTATATGTTTAGCGGCAGTCGCTACGTCTTTGATTGGCTTTGACAAACGCGTTGTTAAAATATAGATCGCAGCCCATCCCAGTAAGGCCAAGCTGATAATCATGATGGCCAATTGAGTATATTCTTGCTTTACCCTTGATAAATTCTGTTTTGACTCCACCATTACAACCCAACCAATCACCTCTTCTTCCATCTCTATAGGGGATTTTACAACATATACATCCATATCATTTAAAAAATGTTCTTGAATGGTGTTTTCATTTTGCAAAACAGATGGAGGGATTTGTTGCGCAAATGGCCCTCTTAACCGATTACTGGAAATAATCGTCCCTTCTGTATCGATAATATAGGTAAAAGGGTTCAGCATTAAATCCTTTCCCCCCTCTTGTTTCGAAGGAGGAAGGGCAGGTGGATTTTTACCAGGAAAGGGCTTTGATTTCCCCTGTTCATCTGTCATTGAAATTCTCCCAGCGATATCACCTGACAGAAGAACCATCATATTTAAGCGATTTTCTAACGTACTATGCCGAATCCAAAGTGCCGATATAATGGCCGTGACGATGAGTCCAATACAAAGCATTAATAGATACCTACTTATCCAGTATCGCCTTAAGGACACTCGCGGTTTATTTTTAATAAACACTTAACTGATACCCCAATCCCCGTAGTGTTTTGATTTCTCCATCTGAATTCGGCCAAGCTTTCAACGCCTTACGAATCCGTTTAATGGCAAGGTCCACGGCACGATCACTTCCTTCATAATCCCATCCCCACACTTGTTCAATTAATTGTTCTCTCGTAAAGGTTTGGTTCGGATTTTCCGCTAAAAATAAGAGAACAGATAAATCACGTGGTGTAAGAGTTATATTTTTCCCCGCTACTAGCACTTGATGGGCCTTAATATTAATTTCTAATTGTCCAAAGCGTTTCACAGGATTTGTATGGTCTTCTCTCGAACGTCTAAGCACAGCCTTTACTCGAGCAACGACCTCATCTGCAACAAACGGTTTAGGGATATAATCATCTGCTCCCTTATCTAATCCTTCCAACCGATAATTTACATCACCGAGCGCTGTCAACATAATCACTGGACAATTGTTACTCTTCCTAATTTCTTTTAAAACCTCCCATCCATCTTTCTGTGGAAGCACAACATCTAATAAAACTAAATCAGGGTATACGACATGAAATTTTTCCAATGCTTCTTCTCCATCAAAAGCCTGTTCAACCTCAAAGTGAGCTTTCTGTAAATAGACTTTCAAAACCCGACTAATCGCAAATTCATCTTCTACCACTAATATCTTGACCGGTGCCATTCGCTCCGTCACCACCTAGTCTGTTTTTTTTCGCAAATCTTGTCCTTATAACATTATCAAACAAATAAGTCAGCCAAAAGTCCATTATACGAAAAAGTCTGTTCAAAAAATTATTCCCTTGACATTTACCTGACACAATTAGCCTCTACACTAGCCATATTGAGTTGGCCAACCTGAACACAAAAGGTTATAACAGGAAGCAGTTCTAGAAGGAGGAGACAGGATAGTGAAAAAATGGATATCGATCGGTGTCATCATTTTAATTATCGTAGGAGGCAGTTTTTGGTTTTATCATAGTAAAAAAATAGCAGCACCTCAAGAAGAGAGAAGTATCACATCTACCGTACAAAAAGGGGATATCAACGTTCAAGTTAGTGGATCTGGTTCTATATCATCCATTAATAGTTCTGATATTACCTCAACTTCTGAAGGAATCATTGACGAAGTATTAGTGGAGGAAAAGGAGATCGTTAAAAAAGGGGATGAACTCGCTACGTTTACAGATGGCAGTGACCCCATTACCGCTCCTCATGCCGGAACGATAACTTCGTTAGATATTGAAGATGGAAGCCGTGTTCAGTCGACCCAAGTAGTTGGGCATATAACAGATTATAAAACATTACAATCCGTCATTAGTGTGGACGAGCTTGATATCACAAGTATTAAAGAAGGACAAACAGCTGAATTGGCCGTTGATGCCTTTCCTGATGAAACATTTACAGGCACTGTGACAAAAGTAGCAGCGGAAGGAACGGCCAATAACGGGGTTTCAAGCTTTGATGTAACTGTACAAATAAAAGATCCAAAGGAATTATTGATTGGCATGTCCAGCGAAGTGAAAATCACAACGGAAAGCAAAAAAGATGTCCTTTACGTTCCCATTGAGGCCGTTCAAATTGATCGCGATCAAAAATATGTCAATGTTCAGGAAGCTACCTCAAGCAATAATACAGACGCTGAAACAACAAAACAAGTTGTGGAAACAGGGATCAATGATGATCAAAATATTGAAATCGTCTCTGGATTAACGGAAGGACAAACGATTCAACTCCCTCTATCCATTTCATCTGGAAATCAAAGAGAAAATCAGGGATTTCCTGGTGGTGATAGAGGCCAAGGATTCCCTAGTGGTGGCGGTGGCCAAGTATTTCCTTCTGGCGGAGCCCCAGGCGGCAGTGGTGGCCAAGGATTCCCTGGTGGTTCAGGCAGAGGTGGTCAATAATGGCAAATTCCGTTATTGAAATTAAAAATTTAAAAAAATCCTATGAGCTTGGTGGAGAAACAATCCATGCCCTGCAAGATGTCTCCCTTCAAATCAATATGGGGGACTTCATCTCCATAATTGGCCCATCAGGTTCAGGGAAGTCCACCTTCATGAATATGATCGGGTGTCTCGATAAACCCGATTCTGGAAAATACTTAATCGATGAAAAAAATGTGGCGAAGATGAATGATAATGAACTTGCGGCAATACGCAATGGGAAGATTGGTTTTATCTTTCAAAATTTTAATCTCTTAAATAAACTAACGGCCTTAGAAAATGTAGAACTTCCTCTGATCTATCGAGGTTTAACTGGAAAAGAGCGGCGAGAGAAGGCGATTCATTGTCTGCAGTTAGTTGGATTAAAAGAACGGCAACATCATTTGCCAACCCAGCTTTCAGGTGGACAACAACAAAGAGTCGCGATTGCGAGAGCATTGGCTGGAGATCCGCTCATCCTGCTCGCCGATGAACCTACTGGGGCATTGGATAGTAAAACGAGTAAAGAAGTCTTGCAACTATTAAAGGAGTTAAATGAAAAAGGCCATATTATTGTTTTAATTACGCATGACTTAGAAGTAGCCAAACAAGCGAAACGAATTATGCGCATCCATGACGGTCAATTATTTGAAAATGGGGGGGACTGGCTTGAAACTACTAGAATCCATCAAGATGGCGCTAAAAAGTATCAAAAATAATAAACTAAGATCCTTTCTGACGATGCTTGGAATTATCATCGGTGTAGCTTCTGTTATCACTTTAGTCGGTGTCGGACAAGGTTCTTCACAGTCTGTAACGGCAGAAATTGGCGAGCTCGGAACAAATCTATTGACACTTAGTGTGACGGACTCAGATTCTGTACAACTGGAAGAAAAACAACTCGAGTCATTCAACGAACTAAATGGAATTTCTGAAATTGCCCCTGTTGTATCTGGAAGAATCTTTGCCAAGCATGGTGAAAATTCCACACAGGTCTCCATAACAGGTACAACTTCCTCTTTTCTATCCGTGAGAGGATTATCTCTAAGTCAAGGGCGTTTTATATCGGATATGGATCATGAATTACGGCAAAAAACGGTTGTATTAGGAGCCGAGACAGCAGAGTCTCTTTTTCCAAGAACGAACCCTCTAGGAGAAAGTCTCAAAATAAATGGTGTGTCCTATACAGTTGTTGGTGTGTTAAAGTCAGTGGGTAGTTCACTAGGAACAAGTGGAGACAATGTCATCATTGCACCTCTCTCCACTACCCAAAGACTACTTCAGAGTACAACGATCGAGACGATTTATTTGCAGACTCAAAATGAAGACATGGTCAATTTAGCAAAGCTTCAAGTTCAAGGAACCATGACAACTCTCTTTCCTAACCTCAGTGATGCTTATTCTGTTTCAAGCCAGGAAGATTTAATGGAAACAATGGGTTCCGTTTCCGACACTATGACACTTATGTTAGGTGGGATTGCTAGTATTTCCCTTCTTGTCGGCGGAATAGGGGTCATGAATATTATGCTTGTCTCCGTCTCAGAAAGAACGAAAGAAATAGGAGTTCGAAAAGCGATTGGCGCGAAACGCACAGCAATTCTTTTACAATTCCTCATTGAAGCTGTCGTGCTAAGTATGCTTGGTGGTTTACTGGGTATTTTGTTAGGTCTTAGTATTTCAAAATCGCTCGAGTTATTCTCTAGCATATCTGTCGCCTATTCCCTTTCCGTCACCTTATTTGCTTTCCTATTCTCTTGCGTGATAGGCATTATTTTTGGCGTATTTCCTGCCAATAAAGCGTCTAAATTAGATCCCATCCACGCCTTACGTCAAGAATAGTGCAGGAAAACTTTAATCAGTTCTTACGAAAAAAGAGGAAAATTAGAGGAGGACAAAAAATGCGAAAAACAAAAAACTGGATCGGAATGTTAGCCTTGGCATTATTAATGGCGCAATCAACCATTGGCATCATCAATTATACACAAACTAGCGCACAACCAAATTTCCCGAGGATGGACAGAATAAATGGCAATGAAGATGGTAGATTTGCGGGTAATCCACCGCAAATGAACAGCCAGAATACAGAAGATGCCGATCATTCTGACTCGAATAATGAAGAAACATCTAACTCTGCGTCTAATGATGAAACGGCGAAGAGACCAGAAAATGGACAAATGCCTCACTTTAATGAGCAGCCAATGAACCAGCCTGGATCCTTTGCTGCAGCTCTACGAAACTTTGCTAACGGAATCCCAGGTCTTATCATGAATATTTTCTCTCTCGGTCTCGCGCTTATTTGGTTGATTCTATCTATCCTATTAAGAAGAAAATATCAGTCGGTCAATTAAGAGAGGGTGCAAGTAAATTGGAATTAAATAAAAGAATGAAAATCATTGCAATTGGAACCATCATTGGACTTGCAAATATAACACCTTATCCTATTAGTCCTATAAGGGCGGAGGAGGTCGCTCAATCGGAAGGACCTCCACAATTAGCATCAATAAAGATTGATGAATTTCAACTGGACCAATCCTTTTCCCCTACGACAACAACGTATACAGCAGATGTCGCAAATCATATAAAAACAATAACGATACAGGCAGAGGCAGAAGAAGCGTCCGCAACTGTCACAATTAACGGGAAATCCATTGGAAATGCTAAGAAAACAAGTCTGCCAATAGAAACGGGAGAGAACATTTTTACCATTACGGTTATAAATGAGAAAGAAGTGAATACCTATACGATCACGGTAAATCGTGCCAAAAACGAAAATAATCAACTAGCAAAACTTACATTGTCTGGTGGGAGCATAGAGTTTGATCCAGATCTAACTAGTTATCATGTAAAGGTGGAAAATAAGATTAGTGAAATAACAATCCAACCTGAAGTGGCGGTGGATACTTCAAGCGTAGAAATAGACGGAATGAATCTAGTTGAGACGGAACAAGTCGTAGAGATTCCAGTTGGTACAACGACCATCAACATAACGGTAACCGCCGAAAATGGCTCCAAAAGAACATATAAATTAACGATAACGAGAGCGAAAAAACAAGCGGAAGCGCAGAAATCAGCTGCCAATGATCCCTCCGAAAAAACTGAGACCAAACAAAAGCCCGATGCGAACAATCAACCGAAAACAACGGAGACTGAAAAAAACAGTGCAAACAATCAGTCCGGAATGCCTAAGACCGAACAAAAAGCTAATGCCAGCGCCATATCTGTGAAACCTACCAAAGCAGAAGCAAATGAGCAACTGCCAGAACAACCGACGGGAGCGAAGACAACCCAAAGTAATCAAACCAATTTGAAAGCTGCCTCCTTAATGTCAGGAAATACTATGACAACCAAAGAAATCAGTACAAAAGCGAATCTCCAATCCCTGATCGTTTCTGAAGGAACCTGGAACAAGTCTTTTACTTCTGATGCGTATACCTACCATATCGCAGTAAATAAGGATGTTTCCAAGGTGACGATAACCGCCAATCCGGAAGAAAGTGATGCCAAAGTTGTTATAAAAGGAAATGAACCTTCCAACAGCGCAGCAGTAGCGATTGAAAACCAAGCAAAAACAGTTATTTCTGTGGTCATCACACGCGAAAATGACAGGAAAACCTATGTAATGGTATTTGATAAAGACTTGGATTAGATATGCATAAAGAAACATGTACAGGGTAAATAGTAAGAAGGGTTAAAATATTCATTTGAGGAGTTGATGTTTCATGTCAGACATACTATTTACGTCGACAGCAACCGCTAAAGGAGGCCGCGAAGGTCACGTCCATTCATCTGATAACGTCCTTCAATTTGATACAGCTATGCCAGGAAGTTCTAGAGCCAAGGAATTAGACCAATCTACGAACCCTGAACAATTATTCGCAGCTGGGTATGCTGCATGTTTTGACGGTGCTTTACAACTAGTCGCTAGCAAGGAACATATTAAGTTCTCCTCAGAGGTCATAGCCAATGTGAGCCTGCTTAAGGACAAGGAAGACCAAGGCTTCAAACTAGCGGTTACCCTGCAGGTGAAAGGAACGGACATAGAAAAGGATAAGTTAGAAGACTTAGTTGAAAAAGCTCACCAATTCTGTCCTTATTCAAAGGCCACAAGAGGCAATATCGAAGTGAAGTTAGAAGTTCTGTAAATTATTATTAGCGACGGACTGTAGACGAGCAAATCGTCAACAGTCTTTCTTAAAAGATAAGAGTATAAAAATTGGCTGGTGCTGAATCTAGCTCCAGGCGCCATCGGCTCGAGGTCAAATAACCTGAGCCAATAAAAGTCAAGATCGGACTTTTCTTGTCTCAGAACATTTGCTTGTCGCGGGCCAACAGGATGTTGGTCAGAACGGCGTTGCGCCAGGACGGCGCGAACTTAGCCGTTCATCCATTAGGCGGGCGCCTTGCGCTTTTCTCATTATATGCACATAATGTCGATATGACTAAATTGCGTCCATGCTCCCTATTATGGCATGATAAGTTTATCTGCATCGTCATGAAGTACCTATGAGAGGAGTAACACAATGGCACATCCATATAAAACCTATTCCCTTGATCAATTACAAGAAGAAGTGGAAATTCTCAAGGAAAAATTAAAACGAGCCCAGTTGGAAGGTAAAACGAATCATATTCTCGTCTATAAGCGAAAAATAGAGCTAGTCCGTTCCTTCATGTTAAACTCGGAAGATTTCCAACCTGGGGATATATTCGAGATCATCGAGGAACCAGATTATCTATTTGAAATTATTGAAATCAGTGGGGTAACAGCTTGGGGATACACAATTGATAAAAAGGATGGAAAGAAGGATAAAGAACAGCGAGGCAAACTGCTTGCTCAAATACGTCAGACAACTGAACGTCCCTAAATGTATTTGTGCCTAGTTTGTTTAATTCGTTTGAGCCTTATCTGAAATTTTGGCCTTTATTTTGATATTGTTGTATAATTTTTTATTTTAACTAAGTTGGGCTCCTATAAATACGTAAAGATCCCCCTTTTATCATCACTAGATTACGAGTATGTGCTCCATTAATAGCTAATGACGTTCAATTGATTTTTCTAGATTTTCTGTCCTACGGTCGATTCGTATCTCTAGTTACAGCAAATGGCTTTCTACCATAATCCCCTTAAAAAATTCTCATTGTTGTAAGGAGAGCGATCAGAATAAACGCCCTGCCCATTAGGCAAAGCCCAGTTACCAGGCTGCACGTTATAAGCATATCTTGGTACATGAGCATAATAAGGATACATATAAGGCTGATCAGCAAAATCCAAAGTAGAAAGAACATTGGAGCTGGATACTTCAAACGTGGAAACAATCACCGAAGCCTTCCGAGTTGCAATGGAAAAGAATCCATCAGGCAGTTATCAATTTCTAAACGTGTTACAGTTTGCTCACAACACAGTTCACTTTCTCCCCCTCCATACATTTTTCTCAGACCTCCACTTTTACGATCAATGATTAGTCCTATTTGTTTAACTTCATCCGTATCTAAGCTTGTAGTTGAACAGCCTGTATCTAAAAGTACATGATCTAAACATATTTAGAAATTGTACTAGAATCACAACAGAAAATAAAAGTGGTCTTGAGTAATACAGGCGCTCTTTTTGAATGCCATATTTTGGGTAGTAGTTCGTATAAGTAGGTGTTGTTATTTTTCTTTTTGTTCTGTTTTCCACCATAATGAATCTTTTTGTTATTCAGTTCAATGTTACAGCTCACTACTTTATATAGGAAACCGTTTAGTTTTTAATATCCCAAAAAGGTCCGGGCGATATCCGCGTCTTGGCGAAAGTTATGAAATAAAAAAATTTATCCCGATCTCTACATTCAAGAGTTTGTGGGGAAAAATGGGGTTTAGAATGGGAGATCAACAGCCAATAACCAAAACAATGCCCGGAACCAAAGCAACTTAGCATTGCTATGATACCGGGCATTTCCCTGTTTTACTGGCTATTTTTTTCACAGCTTCTAGTACATCCGCTGTGTTACTCTATAAGTGTTTATATCATTCAAAGCTATATTTCTTAAATCTTTTAGCCAGATCATCTATAAGTTTTTGCCATTACTCTCTATTACCTTTTTGTACCAATAAAAGCTCTTCTTTTTTCTCCGATCAAATGTTCCTTGACCACTATCATCTATATCTACATAAATAAATCCATACCGCTTACTAATTTCTGAAGTTGAGACACTTATAATGTCAATTGGTCCCCAGCTAGTGTAGCCCATTAATTCAACACCATCTTCAATTGCTTCTCTCATTTGAATAATGTGTTTACGCAAATAATCAATTCGATAATCGTCCTCTATTTCACCCTGATCATTGAATTTATCAATGGCACCCAGTCCATTTTCTACGACAAATAAAGGTACTTGGTAGCGATCATACAATTTATTCAGTGTAATCCTTAGTCCAATAGCATCTATTTGCCAACCCCACTCTGAGGATTCCAGATACGGATTTTTCAATCCTGAAAATAGATTTCCTGAAGCTCTTTCACCTTGTGGACCAGTACTTTCGACTAGGGACATGTAATAACTGAACGAAATAAAATCAACTGTATTCTCCAACAGGATTTCTTCATCCCCCGGTTCTGTAACAAAGGAAATTTGATTCTCCTTGAAGAATCGCTGCATATAATTAGGATATTTTCCTCTTACTTGCACATCTGTATAAAAGAAATTCAGTTGTTCTTCCTTCAAAGTTTTTAGTACATCAAGAGGATTACATGTTTCAGGATAAGTCTCCAATCTGGCAAGCATACAACCGATCTGTGCTCCAGGAATTATATTGCGACATGCTTTTACTGCAAGTGCACTAGCCACAAACTGATGGTGCAGGGCTTGATAAATTGCTTGCTGCATATTCTCATGTCGATCATGAATCAAACCTCCCGCATTATACGGCGCTAAAGCGATGGCATTAATCTCATTAAAGGTTAACCAATACTTTACTTTGTTTTTATATCGGGTAAATACCGTTTCAGCAAAATGAACAAATAAATCAATTAAGCGACGATCGGTCCATCCATTGAAACGCTCCACTAAAGAGACGGGCATTTCATAGTGAGAAAGAGTCACTAACGGTTCGATATTGTATTTGGCTAATTCATTAAAAACATCATCATAAAAGGCTAAGCCTTCTTCATTTGGAGTGGAGTCATCTCCATTAGGGAAAATTCTTGCCCAAGAAATCGATATGCGAAATACTTTAAAACCCATCTCAGCAAATAAAGCAATATCTTCTTTATAGCGATGGTAGAAATCTACTCCCCAACGCTTTGGATATATCCCATAATCTTTTTCATTTAAAGCATCCTTAAATTGCTGGCTAGTGATATGGACCGCATTATCACTAGTTCTCTCATGCTTCGGAATAAATGGAATCATATCAGCCGTCGATAGTCCTTTCCCTCCGAGATTAAAACCACCCTCTAATTGATTAGCAGCTGTAGCGCCACCCCATAAAAACCCTTTTGGAAATTCTTTATTCATTACTCTCCACTCCTTGTTATAAATTTTATTATTTGGCTTGTAAGAGCTTCTCACCCTTTTTAATAGAGCCAGGCTCTCTACTAAACTTCATTTCATTCAATTCATGGCTGTTAGTAATAATCATTAATGTAACAAGATTATATCCTTCACCTTTAATTGCCTCTTGATCAAACGTTACTAGAGTACTTCCTTTTGTTACCTTTTGACCTTGTTGGACCATCGTTTCAAAGTGTTTTCCCTCTAAATTGACCGTTTCAAGACCGATATGAATGAGCGCTTCAACTCCTTGGTCTGAACGTAGACCAATGGCATGTTTAGTAGGATATACAACAGCCACTTCGCCTGAGAAAGGGGCAACTACTTCACCTGTTTGAGGTTGAATTGCTATGGTCGGTCCCATCAAACTACTTGAAAATGTTTTATCAGGTACACTTTCTAACGGAACGACATTCCCTTCTAGCGGGCTAAACATTTCAAATTCTCGGCTACCAGACTCTTCCATAACTTTATCCTGTTGCTCCTCTTCCTCATTCTTTACATCTTCAAATCCTAAAAGCAAAGTAGCAACAAATGAAACGACAAACGCTATTATTACTGAAATAATGGCATAGATAAGATTTTTGGAATCAGCAGGATCAATATAGACAGGAAGAGCTTGCAATCCTTGTGCCACTACACCAAAACATTTAACGGCGAAAAAGACAGAGAACCCCCCACTAATAGCCCCGGCAATCATCGTGGCATATAATGGCCTTTTCAATTTTAAATTCACACCAAATAAAGCCGGCTCTGTAACACCTAATAAGGCAGAAAAGCCTGATGAAGCAGCAATTGATTTTAATTTTTTATCTTTTGTGCGTAATGCAACAGCAAACACAGCACCTGATTGCGCTAAGCTGTTTATAAAGTTCAAAGGTAAGATTGCCGTATCATAGCCATTCTTACCAATATTCTGAAGAAAGATTGGTAAAAATCCATAATGCATACCAGTTATGATAAACATTGGCAATAAGCCACCGAGGATAACCCCCGCAATTGCACCTCCATGAGCAAAAAGCCAGCCAATTACAATTCCTACATAATCACCAACCGTAAATCCGATAGGGCCCGCAACAATAAGTGTAAATGGGATCATAATTAATAGAACTAGTGTGGGCGTTAAAATAATACGTAAAATCTTTGGAACAATAGCGTTAATAAATTTATATACATAACTTAAAACCCAAACAGCCAGAATAACCGGAATGACTGATGCACTATATGTGTTAAAAGGAATGGTTAATCCTAAAAAAGTTAATCCATTTGCACCTTCTGCTAGTCCACTTGTCATCGTTGGGTACAATAGAGAGCCTGTTACCGCAAGCGCCAAATATTCACTCACTTTAAACCTTCTAGCTGCAGATACGGCTAGGAGAAATGGTAAAAAATAAAAGGCAACATCAGAAATAATGGTGAATACTTGATAGGCATCACTCTCAACAGAAATCCACCCCATTACTTGTAATAAGGCAAGGATTCCTTTCATCATACCTGCTCCAGCAATCGCTGGAATCACTGGTGAAAATACCCCTGAAATCATATCAAGAAAACGGCTAATGAGATTTTTCTTTTCTTCCTTCTCTTGATCCGCTGTATCTACCGAACCACCTTGCCCAATAATTCCTTCAACTTCCTTAAATACATTGCTTACATTGTTACCGATAATAATCTGAAACTGGCCATTTTGAAATTGGGCCCCAAACACTTCTGGACTTTTTTTAATAGACTCTATATCAACCTTGTCTTCATCCACTAAATTAAACCTAAGTCTTGTTACACAATGCCATGCTCTGTTGACATTTTCTTTTCCACCTATTTTGTCAATAATTGACTGAGCCAAAGATGAATTACTCAATTTTCTCACTCCCAATTTTTTACTATTGAAGCATAAAAAAACCTAAACGCTTCCTAGAATACATAATTGTTTTACATACTCTAGGGAACGTTTAGGTAATGCCTGATTTAACAGTTACACCCTAAATTATTCGTCCGTTTTATTAGTAATCCGTGAAGTCATTCTTTGGATATGAAGAATTAAATAGGTCATTTCATCGTCAGATATATTCCATCCATATTCTAAACGCAAATATTTTGCAATCTTTAACACACATTGGTAGATTTGCGGATTCTGCTGGGTCACCAAGGTAAAAATAGAACTTGCAGAATTCGTCCGAATTAACTTTTTCTCAAGATGTCTTAAGATAAAATAACGTAAATGGGTTAAGAATCTTGAGAAATTCAATGAGTCCTCTTCTAAGTTCACTTGAAAATGATAACTAATAATATCAAGAATTTTATTGGTAATTTCAGTTATCTTAATAGTCTCTGGCATACCTTCAATTCCAGATTGTGCATTCACAAAGTGTAACGCAATCGCCGTCGCTTCTGTAGCAGGCATTTCCTGGCCAGTTTGTTCCAAGATCATTTGTACGGCTCGTTCACCCACTTGAAATTCCTTTTTATATAAACTCTTTACTTCCCAATGAAGTGGATTTTTTATAAACAACTGATTTTCTGCTCTTTTAATTGCAAAGTTCAGATGATCTGACAAAGTAATTAAAAATGCATCGTTGAATTTCTTATCTAGAATTTTCTCTCCTAATGAGATAATCTTGGTCGTTAAATAAATTATCTCAGGAGGTATTTCATTTAAAATGTTTAATATTGGATGGCTATTTGAAGATGAATCTAAGGTATAAATTTTATCAACAAGCTGTTGATCAATCTCCTCGTTCTTTTTCCTTTTAAAACCGATTCCCTTTCCAATGACAACGACTTCCTGTCCATTATGGTCAACAGCCAGTACAACATTATTATTGAACGCTTGTTTCAATATCATTATTATGAACACCTCACTTTATGACTATAACTTAGTCTTTCCGAAGAAAATAAAAAAACCAATTATAAATAATGAGCAACAAAAAGGTTTTTGCACTCAAAATTTATAATTGGTTTTGCCTGATTTAATCAGTAACAATCCGCTATTTACTTTTATACTATCACAGTTGAGTAAGCGCAGTCAATATGTATCCGTCAAGTGCTCCTTGGAGCCTGTCCACCTCTGCAGTAGGATCGGATACGGTTTCTTCTCAAAAATCACAGACCACCCGTTCAACGGGTGGTTTGACTCAGCCCTGTTCTGCCCGACATTGGCTTGCGAAAACCTTTGTCATTATAGCGGAGGAGGACTTTTTATCATACGTAAAGGTACTTCCGTTTCTGTTCTCCCACGCATAACGTGGGGCTTAATCTGGAGTTAGATCTGGTTCTACTAAACGATAAGCCTTCGCGATAGCTATTCATCTTGAAGCAGCTATTCCCGCAAGTACGTTCATTAGTCAACCAACCCCTCATTTTTTAATGTTTCGGCAATATGATTCAATGCCGCTTCTTCATCATTTCCCTCAGCAATCACTTTAATCTCAGCATCCTTGCCAATTCCCATAGCCATGATCGACATAATCGATTTCAAATTAGCTAGCCTCCCTTTATATTCGAGAGTAACCTCAGACTGAAATTGACTAGCTGCCTTTACTAAATTTGTCGCTGGACGTGCATGAATACCTGTCTCATCTGTTATTGTGAATGCTCTCTCTAACATATCAAATTCTCCTTTAGAAATAAAATCATAGTACTAGTGTCGCAAAATAAAAACCCAAATAAGTACATATATGGCTTGCATATACATTACTTACCTAGGTTTTGCCTCCATGACCAGTCACAATCCTATAAAAGATTGAACAACATATATTATATACAAATATCCACCTAACTTCAAAAGTTTACCTTAGATCATCACCATTTGTTTCGATAACTTGCTGATACCACTCAAAACTTTTTTCCGCATTGTTTTCCTGTAACAGGGGAAAAACCTACATTTTTATCCCTTAATAGCTTATGTACTTGCTTAAAAAGTTCCCTATTAAAATCTCGAGTTTATGGATTGTTTGCCGTTTTATTTAATTCTTTCAAAGCAACTTCAAAATACTTCACCTTTCCCCATGTCTCTTTATTTCCAATTACAACAAAGTATTCTTTTGCCCGGCTTGCCGCTACATTTAGCAAGTTTGGCGTGTCAGACGCCCAGCGTAGAGGACCGTTTTCGCCATCATTTACCCCTAGAACCAATAGGACTAGTGGAGCCTCTTTTCCTTGAAAAGTATGGACCGTGCCAATTTTTACATTGCACACAGACATTTGCTTGTTCATTCTCTCTAAACCTTGTTTGACACTCATAAACGGAGTAATCATAAAGCACGTTTTATGAGGATATTCCTCAACGTAATCTTGGGCAATTTTGAATGCTTGTTCTGCTTGCTCTTGTACAAAGTGGTCCCCCTTTTGGGCAGTTTGACCAGGTACATGTAGCCACTGGCTCGTATATACCTTGCCGTCTTCAAGCTTATCATGCTTGGTACCGTAAAGCATTTTATTCTGATATGTCGTCTTATTACAGATAGTAAACATGGGATCAGCACAACGGCGATGAACCCTGAGTGGACATCCCAGCCAAATACGATTCCCTCTATCGTCCTCCATCTGGCCACCATACTTATTATTTAAATCAGCATATTCCTGGGCACTCGCTTCAGGCCTTGTCACTTTATGGAAATAGGCTGCTTTTTCATCCATGCCAACGCCGTTGGTCGCTATAAATTTGAGCTGATCATGACTTAAAGTAACGACTGGTGGAATCTGTAATGGATCCCCTACAACCACTGCCCGCTTACTGCGCCAAATGGCTCCGACTGCTGATTGAGGGCTAGCCTGTCCGGCTTCATCAATAAATAACCAGCCGATATCTTCCTTTTTTAAGTCTTTCAAAAAACTGGCGATTGACGCGAAAGTGGAAGAGAGAATGGGACTTATCAGAAAAACCGTATCAAACATTGCCTGAATAAAGGCTTGGCGTTTTTCATTATTTATATCTTCACTCAATGGATGTCTTCCATTTACAATATATTGTTGTGCCAACTCCATGTTTTTCTTAATTTTTTCAAAATGCGTATAAATAAACTGTTCATATTGCTCCATGGCCAGTCCAAATAATTTACTTCTTTCGCAGCGGATTAAGCTTCCTTCATCTACATTGATATACTGTTCTTCAGATTTTTGCCACTGTTCATGATCAATATCATCCAAGCCAGTTGCCGTATTAGCCGCCTGAATTTTTTTCAGTATGCTTTTCTCTATCTGTTCGAGACTATCTCTATCTTTCTCTATTTCCGGAATCCCCGCTTCCAGCTTCTGCATCATCTTTTCAAAAAACTGCTCTCGGTTCTTCTTTTTTCCTAGTGCACTTGAGATTGTCCCCCACTCGGATTGGCCGCTCCCAAAAAATCTATAGTGATTTCCCAGTAATACCTCATCCTCTGGTAATTCTTTACTAATATTTTCTACCGCAGCATTATTATTAGAGACAACAAGCATTCGAAAATCCTTCAGTTTTGGATGAAAAGTATAATATATATCCTCTTCTCCTGGTCCATATTTTATTTCTTCTATAATGGCTTGTTCCCTTTGCAAAAATTTAACCTTTTCAACCAAAATATTGGCAAAGACATCCTTTAGTAATGTTGTTTTTCCTGTTCCTGGAGGTCCATTAACAGAAAAAAGAAAACCGTCTTCTTTCTTATACTTCTCAAAAATTATATTTAAGGCTACCTGTTGCATTAAACCAAGTGGATATTTAGAAGGCCATTTTGCCGGTGGCATCTGCCTTAAAATGCGCTTGCACTCTGTGATGGAAGAATGACTAAAGAAATCGACCTGTTCCTTGGATTGCTTTGTTACCTCCCACTGATCAGCAGCAAGATAGGTCTTTAAAGCCTGGCCAATTTGCTTCTTATGTAAAGCCGTATGAACAGCCTTCAAATCCTTTAAGTAAAAACTATTAATTCCCACATACTCGTCAAAGGTCAGTATTTCATAGTGAGTGTTAAAAGCATCCGCACCGAATCGCAAGATACCGTCTCCTTGTAGATGGACAGGCGCAAGGTATGACTGCAAAACGCCATGGATGAGATGATTTAATTGTCGCCAATTTTGATAGCGAATATGGATGAACTTCAGATCTTTCAGCAAGTTAGGATCTTCCTCATCTTGAAATGCCAACTCGTGATCCATTCTTCCGTATCCTTCATCTTGGGTTAACTCGCCAATCGCCTGTTCCAGCTCATGCTGCAGGCCTTCTAATGTTTTTCCAGTCCTAAGCAGGAACCTCACGATTGGGCTGATCACAAGCGGACTTCTCTGCTCAGCTTCCTTATCGATTTTCAGCATATGATCCAACTTTACATGAATTAAAAAGCTGTCCGGCTTTTCCTTGAAGTCCATGAAGGAATTACTTTTATTTGCAAGCGAGGCGAAGTAACGCAAAACTTCCTCCTTCGCCACTGGCAAATAAAACAGGGAGGCACTTTTCTCTCTTAAATATACGCCTTTCACTCGACTCCCTTTCGTTTCAAGGAACATGCTCATATCACCCATCGGTTTTCCGTTATAAGTTACAAAATCTCTTCGCCTAAGTACTGGTTCTTCAGTAAAAAAACTTTGGAATTGCTTCATCGTTATATAGTTCTTACTATATTCCATAAAATTATAATGCTCTAACTCAATAAAATAACGAAGGAGCACATCGGCTGATTCTGATTGCCTAAGGGGTTGCTCTTTCGGTTTTCTACCAAAAATCTTTTTAAAAAACTCTATGAGTTTCATATGTGACTAGTCTTCCTCCCGTGTCTTTATTTTTAATATTCGCATTTTAATATCCAGTATAACATTTTTAAACGTACTTGTTTGGAAATTTCCTTAAACAAAAGACCTAAACAAAAGCAACGCTGAATGAATAGTTACGGCCAAGCATTTCTGAAGCTACACAAGGCGCATGAACGAATACGGAAGTCATTTGGAGATCCTAAGGTTGAAAAAGATTTGCATAAAAAATTTGATTACTATGCATAAAGAAACATGTACAGGGTAAATAGAAAAATAGAGTAAATTTATTTGAGGAGTCAAAGCACAAGTGCCATGAAAAAAGTTAAATTATCTGAATGAGACCATGTCCTTTAACCATGGTCTTGTTCAGAAATTTATAAGGATTAGCAACTAGAGTGCTTGATCCATTTGATCCGATATCTTGACAGGGTTTTTTTGAGGACTTGGACTATTAACATAGCGAATTCCTACCAGCACAAGAAAAATCCCCACCAATGTTACGAGACTTAAATTTTCATTTAAAAATAAATAACCACAAATAACCCCCATGATAGGCACAAATAATAAAGAAATCGACGCTTTACTTGCTTCTGTTTGGCGCAAAATATAATTCCACATCACAAAGGCAAGCGCTGATGCAACAATACCAGAATACATAATATAAACGAGAGGCATGATTCCCCATTGAGATTCACCATGCTCAAATAATAAAGTGTAGAGAAATAACCCGATTGTCCCGATCGACATTTGCCATGTCGTAAATTGCACGCTGTCGCTGTGTTTTAATTTCAATTTAAAAATCAAATTAGCTATTGCCCAAGAAATAGCAGAGCTCAATCCTAACAGCATAATCCAGACGGATCCTCCCCCATGAATATCCATCGCAACAAACAGTCCTATGATCCCGATCGCGATGCCCAATGTCTTTTTGGTTGTCAGACGTTCTCCAGGAATCCATTTATGAGCCATAAGAGATAAGAAAAGTGGCATACTGTAGGTTAACACCGAGGTTAGGCCGGCACTAATATAATTCAGTGATATTTGAATCGCGATATTGAAATAAGCTGTTTGGAGCAGTCCGCATAAAACAAGCCACTTTAAATCAGATTTATGGGGCAAAGGTGTTTTTTTCAATACACATATACATATCAATACGAATGACCCCGTTAAAAATCTTAGTGTCGCAAACTCTCCAGGTGGGAAAAAACCATTTCCTAGCTTCATGATGACAAAATTAAATCCCCATATTAGACATAAAATAACCATATAAATATACATGTAGACGGTTTTCTCCTCACTTTAAATAGATATAACTTCTTTCGTTTCTTCTAAAAAAACTCTACAATAAGAATGAATAAGTGTCTAATATATATTTATAGAAGTTTTCATTCGTAAAACGACTTAATCAAAAAGGTGAGAAAAATGGAACTAAGACAGATTAAGTATTTTATTGCTGTGGCAGAAGAATTACATTTTGGCCGTGCTGCCATTCGCCTACAAATAACACAACCCCCTTTAAGTCAACAAATTCTACAGTTAGAAAGAGAACTTGGTGTTACATTGTTTAAGAGAACAAAACGCCATGTAGAGTTAACCAATGCAGGGCAGATTTTTTTACAAGAAGTACGTGGGATTTTCACCCAATTAGAACAAGCGAAAGCTCTTACTTTAAGAGCCGAAGAGGGGATGGTGGGGAGACTTGCGATTGGTTTTGTAGGGTCTGCCACTTTCGACATTTTCCCTCTTGTTATAAGAGGTTTTCAAGAACAATTTCCAAATGTAGATCTAGTGCTACACGAAATGCCTACGCCAAAACAAATTGAAGCATTTCATCATAAAGAAATTGATATTGGCTTTGTCAGACCTTCCGTATTTGACCCAACGATATCACTTTTGTCGATCCAGCAAGAGACATGTGTAGCTGTCGTGCCAAAGTTTCACCCTCTTGCTCAACGTTCTACAATCTCCATGAATGATTTAAGTAAGGAACAATTTATTCTTGTGGAAAGGGAGATTTGGCCAAGTTGGTATGATGACATTTTATCCAAATGTCATCAGGCAGGATTTAGTCCAACTATACGTCAAAGTGTCAAAGAAATTCAGACTGTTGTGGGATTAGTTGCTTCAGGACTAGGTGTTAGTATTGTTCCAAGATCAACTTCAAACTTCCATATATGGGACGTTTCCTACTTAGACATCCAGCAAGATTCACCTCGCATTGAGATGAGTCTTGCTTGGCGAACAGATGATGAATCCATTTTAGTGAAACAATTTATTGACACGGCTGCACAAATCATTAATCGGCCTGACAGGTAACCGTCAAGAAGAGATAAATGCTTTTACATTTGGAGATCACAAGTTGTCAACATTGATGAGAACGAACCCGATAACCAATTGACAATATCTTTGTTGTAAAATGGTCCATCGCGTTCAACTCTTCTCCTCCTTCCGTTTGAACAAATCGGTCCTTCCAAATTGTTCATAAAAAAACATGAAAACTGGAGAATATCGTGCCTAGAAGAAATAAGCATTGACAAATTAGTGCTTCAGACTGTTACATTTGCTACTCAAGGCAAAAACTCCTTTGTAGAAAACCTGTTTTGTATAGGGACTTCACAATGTTTATTTCAACAATAGGAGTTTTTCCCATTTAGTCCATAAATTCCAATCGTTAATTATTTCCAATCATGCATTGGCCACTGGTCAGATCTAGTAATCGTCCTTTATTTCTTCGTCTTTTCATCCTTTAGTAGAATGGTTAACGCTTCGTCTGCTTCTCGTAAAACGGTGTTAATATCTTTATCTTTTTCTATCAACTCCCGTACCATAGTATCATATATGCCCCCAGCCAAATGCTCATATTCTGAATAACGGTCACTTCCAGCTGATGGTGTTTGCTTCGTTAATGCTTCTATATTAAGATCACCAACATGGGGACGTTCCTGGATTAGATCTTCGAGTAAATGCTCATTAATGGCTGGATCTTCTAGTGCGGATGCTTGCCCCGCTTTTGCCCACTCAATCTGTTTTTCATCTGAGAGTAAATAGGTAATCACCTTAAACGCGTCATCCGGATATTCACTTGTCGCGGTGACACCTAGACTAAATGCTTTAGATGGGCGCGTAATCCCCGGAAGATCCTCCCATTCTGGATAGGTAACAATATCGAAATTAAACGTTTCATCACTGGAATACCACTCGATTAATTGCCAAAGTGGGAGCATGGCGACATTCCGTTCACTAATAAACTGTTCTCCCCATTCAAGTAAAAATGCGTCTGAATCTTCTTTCGGTATATTCCCAGGAATACTTGCTATTTGCTCCATTGTTTGTAAAACTTTTACAAATTCTTCACGAAATTCATCGTTCATAATTCTTGACTCATCCGTATCTGGGTCAACAAAGGTTATCCCACGTTGATCATATAAAATACTTGGAAAAGCAGGCTGTAACCCGTGATACTGTACACCCTCTCTTTCGCCAGTGACTTTTTCAGCTAATGAAATAACCTCTTCCCAAGTCATATGATCTGTCGGATATTCAACCCCAAATTTATCAAATATATCTTTGTTGTAATGCAAGGTAGTCAAACCTAATGATAATGGGATTGTATATAAATTCCCATTTGAAAAAGTACGGTGTTCAGTCAAAATATTAGGTTGTATCCGACTTAAATCAAAACCGTGCTTTTCAATTAAATCTGACAAGTCGAGCGCTAATTCTCTTTCTACATATTGTTTTATGTGGACGGGATTCTCGACAAAGTAAATATCTGGCATTTCCCCTTTTGCGATTAATTCATCTAAATCACCAGTATCAATACGTTCAATCGTTATATAAGGGAACTTATCTTCGATTGGATTTTTATATTGCTTCTCAAATCCCTCATCATCAATGCCATGAGCATGCAGGAATTTTAACGTAATGGGTTCTGGCTCAGCATTCAGTTCATTTTCTGTATTTTCTTTAGGATTATTAGTACTTGAAGAGCAGGCCGCTATAAATAAGCTCAGGAATACGAGTAAAGTTATTATTCGCCACTGTAAAACTTTCATTTGCATCTCCTCCCTTATCTTTATTTATTTTTAATAAAATCTACGAAAAGTTAGAAGTAGACTCATACACTCGGACATAATCGATTTCAAACGTTTGTGGAAATACAGTCGTCTGATCAGGATTTCCCGGCCAGTTCCCGCCAACGGCAAGGTTTAATTGTAAATAGAAAGGTCTGTTAAACGGTGCCGGGAATGGTTCTTGCTCTTCTCCTTTTTTATGAGAGGTAAACCAAGTACTTTGTTTCGAGTAAAGTTTGTCATCAACGAACCAGCGAATCTCAGTAGGTGTCCATTCCAATGAAAAGATATGATAGTCTTCGGAAAAGTCCCCTTTGCTAAGGGTGTAGCTTTGTCCTGTGTACGTATGAGGGTGACCATAGTGCAACGTTCCATGAACTGTATTAGGAGAACTGCCAATCAATTCCATAATATCGATTTCACCACAGCTAGGCCATTCCCCATATGTCAACGTATCAGCTGGCATCATCCAAATAGCTGGCCAAATCCCTTGACCTTTTGGAGATTTAGCTCTAATTTCAAATCTGCCATATTGCCATTCAGCCTTTCCTTTTGTCATCAATTTTGCTGACGTATATGCCTTATCTTGATAGGTTTCTTTCAATGCGCGAATCACTAATTTCCCATTTTTCAGGTAAGCGTTTTCTTTGCGACCCGTATAAAACTGCAACTCATTATTCCCAAAACCATGTCCGCCTTCGACTTGGGTCCATTTGGATCGATCAATCTCGTCGCCAGTGAATTCATCTGACCAGATCAATCTCCATTTACCTTGAGGAACGCGTGTATCTAGAGTCTCATCTGCGTTTATGTTCATCTTAAAACCTCCTTCTTTGAATAGTGGAAAACGAAACCCATTTCGTTAAAGAGCAAAAAATATTATGTGATTCTTTGACACGATTCTCTTACCATTAATTCAGTAGGAATCATATTCATTGAAATCGTCTCTTTACGATCAATAGCCTCTATTAAAATATCAGCAGCTTTTCCACCTAGACGATTTGTATTCTGTCTAATCGTCGTTAACTTTGGGGTAGTATATCGAGCTAATTCAATATCATCAAAGCCAATAACAGAGATGTCTTGAGGAACTTGAAGACCACGATCTTTAATCGCTTGTATGGCGCCAAGAGCCATATAATCACCAGCAACAAAAACAGCCGTTGGCCTCTCTCCTAAATTCATTAGTGTTTGCATCGCTTGATATCCACTATCATAAGTAAAATAACCGCCATCCACGATCCATTCCGCTTTGATCGGTAATCCATACTGCTTTAACGCTTGTTTAAACCCATCTTTCCGTTTTGGGCCGGAAAATGTGTCATCTCCTCCTGAAATATGGGCAATGTTTCTATGACCTAAGGAATATAAATAGTCTACCGCTTCAACACTACCGCGGTAATTATCTGAACAGATCGTGCTGCCGTGTTCTGATTCCATATCAATTAGGACACAAGGGATATCACTTCTAAGTAGTTCTTGTACATCTTCATTATGATAATCTGAATGAACAATGATAACACCGTCTATACTCCTAAATTGACAATGCTCCAAGTAACTAAACTTCCTTTTTCCGATATCTTTTGAAATGAACATTAAGTCATAGCCTTTAGATTCAATTCTTTCTTTGAAACCTTCAATGACCGCATTAAAAAATGGGTGCTTAATCCCTATTCCAGAAAATTCCAAATAAAGAACACCAACCGTCCATGATTTCTTTGTTAAAATAGTCTGTGCATGTGAATTGGGGAGATAGCCCATTTCCTTTGCTATTTTTAAGATTTCCTTTTTTGTTTTAGGGCTAATATCCGAGTAATCATTAAAGGCTTTAGAAACAGTCGTGGCCGAAAATCCTGATTTTAAAGCAACATCATAAATTGTGGGCAAGTTCGTACACCTCACCAATCGAAATGGGTTTCGCTGTTGTGTATACGGTACCATGATCAAAGAAAATAATCAACAGAATAAATACATTATTTTTATTTTTTCACCATTTTTCATTTTTCTATTTTTATTGACAAAAAAATATTGCAAAAATGCCAAGCAGCCAAACAACACCGAATAGGATTCGTTCCGAGATTCTAGCTATTAATGAATAAGTCTTTGCCCTGCTGCTAAAGTTCACAGGTATACCAAAACGTGATTTCCTTGCGAATAAGGCAAGAATAGGTTCGATGTCAATCGCTGAAAAATAGCATTAAATCATTGGGTAAGTTCTAAATCATATAAATCTTGCAGGTCAAAAAGGCCTCCTTGTTGTAGAAAGCACCCAAAAAAGAAACTGGTGGAGCAAACTATTTTCAAAATGAGTTATGCAACAATTGTTTTTAAAAAGGTGTGAAGACCAGAAATGGAGGATTTTGTTCATTGTAACTAGGTATTTCTATTCCATTCCTCTGTTTGATAAACATAATAAACTATATTAAAATAATGGCATATTAATATAGTTTATTATGTTTGGGGGAGAAATATAATGATTGTTAACGAAAAACTAAGTCTTATTAGTATTGATCAATATCAAAAACTTATAGACGGGTCTATAAGAAGTCTTGGGGGCTATTGGAGATCAATATCCGCATTAGCGAGGCTAATGGAGGAGTTAGGAGAGCTGGGGGAGATTCTTTTAGACGTCCCAGATGAGTCTGAAGAGCTAGGTGGGGAATTGGCTGATATATTTGTTATTTCAACATGTATAGCAAATCAGTATCTTTCCGACTTAAAATTGGAGTATGAGCGTATGGGATTTCCAACTGACATTAATGAGTTAAATTTAATCAACTGTAATGACTCGATCTATGAAAAATTTTTAAAGATGTCCATGATTGCGGGTAGAATTGCAAGAATTATTAATCATTATGAAGGGGATAAGGTTAAAAAGCCAAAAGAAAGAGATAGAACTTTAGGCAGTGAAATTTCTAAACTACATTATGAACTAATAGGACTTTCAAACTTGTTAAATATAAATATATTTCATTATGTTTCCAAGGTCGTGAATATAAGTTCAGTTCGCGATAAGAATAGATTCAAAATCTCACATGACCCAACAACAGAAGCTTCTCTAGATAGATTTAAATCTGTAATTAATGAAACAGCTTGTTTCTTCTCTCAAAAAGCAAAGGTATGGGGAAGTTATGAATGGGATTCCAATATTAGTATTAAAGATAATGTCAGAAATACCCTACCATCATTAATGAGATTTACCAAATGCGCAGAAATTGAAGCTTTAGACGGCTTCGTTATCGAAGTTCGTGATGACAGGTATGCTAATGATATAGATGGTTTAAGTACAGTGTTAAAAGAAACTTTCAACGTGATAGCAGAAAACGATCCTACGGGAAAGAATTGCATGAAGGAAAATATAGAAGATGAAAACTGGCAGTTTTCATTTAATAATGTACGCTTATTTGTTACAACATTCGCTAACTTTTATTCAGAAAACAATCCAAGATATTCGCCTATTGTTGGTTCATCATTTATTTTTTTACAACCCGAGTTCTCATTTGATCACCACAGAATACACTTTGGGAATCCACATCGGGATAAAACCAAAGAAACTATTAGAAAAGTATTTAAAAGGAAAGGCTGCATTTATGAGGCGGAACTTATAAAGCAACCCATTGAAGCCTACAAATATATAAAACCATTGCATATGGATGATGACCCTGTTAGATGGTGGGTGTAGACTTTGGATTTGATAAAAAGCTCACATAAAAGGGCGGTCATTGTGGCTATAATAGTAACCTTTCTTTGGTCTGGTCTAGAAGACATTCCGCCTTTAATTTATGCAGGTATGCGATATGGGGAATAGCATCACTTTGTTTATTACCCTTTATCTTTACAAAGAAAAATAGAGAAATAGTTAAAGAGATGTCATGGAGAGAGTGGCTAACCATTATCATATTGGGAATAACGAACTATACTTTGACCCAAGGTGCTCAGTTTTTGGCTCTAAAATATCTACCCGCCTCTACAGTAACCTTGCTATTAAACTTTACAACCGTTTTGGTAGCGCTTTTTAGTTTATTATTTTTATCTGAGTCCTTGTCTCTAAAAAAATGGGCAAAAGCATTGTGAGCATTGCCTGAAACGAGAATATAAGAATGAAGAAACAGGAGAGGTAAAGACTATTTATATGCATCACGTTTTGGAAGCAAAGCTAGTGGTTGGGGACATGGTTTTCAGTATTGCATCAGAATTTATTGAGAACGAATCAGAAGATGTGGAAAAACAAGATTGTGAACGGAATGCCTTTTATCGGATGGAAAAGAAGTTGAAAAATACTTTTAAACGGCTACCAATTTGTATCATCGCAGACAGCTTATATGCATGTGAAAACGTATTTCAGCTATGCGATAAGAATAAATGGAAGTTCTTAATTAGGTTCAAAGAAGGAAGCATCAAATCGGTCATGAGGGAATTTCAGAGTCTTAAAGTATTGGAAAACAGCCATTCTTATGAAGGAATTTCATGGGTAAATGACATATCTTACAACGAACGAACAGTTCATGTACTAGAATTTGTGGAAGAACTAGAGAAAGACAAAAGGACATTTACTTATATTACCAACATCAAAGTTGGAAAGAAAAAGGCAAAGAAAAAAGCCTCTGATCTGTTAGAGCATTCCAGACTCTAACACTAACAGAAGAGGACTTAATAAAACTAGAGAAACCCATTCAAGTTAGATTTAACCTAGTAACTAAATTATAGCAAAGGGTGTGGTAATAAGAAAGTAAAAATTAAGTTATCCACAATCTTAAAGTGAAAACAAGGAATTTGGTTCAATTTGATCTTAAAAATAGGAAGCTCAATTGACGGAACATTCAAAATTTTTGATAAGGTACTTTTCTTAAAAAAAGGGAACAAAATATAAATTTACTCCTCAGAGCTGAGAACATCTTTTCTAAGTTGACCATACATGGTTCTACGTCTATAGTTAGGAATAAACACAATATGGTACATGCAATTCCAATTTGTATGTGATAAACTTGATTTATCTAATATGGATGTCCTCCTCTGCCCGACATTGGCTTGCGAAATCTTTGTCATTATAGCAGAGGAGGACTTTTTTATAGGATAGGAAAGTATAAATTTTGGCTAATGTTGGATCTAGCTCCAGCGCCCAGCGACTAGCAAACTTTCGGTGCCTGCTTGCGTAAGTCAACATCGATTCACCCTTCGGGTTCATCGTGTTTCCTTTATCTCGTCAGGCCCCTAAAAAGTTTGTACGTCGCTAAACGGGCGCTTGCGCTTTTCTTATCATACGTAAAGGTACTTCCGTTTCTGTTCTCCCACGCATAGCGTGGGGCTTAAACTGGAGTTAGTTATAGCGACTTACCCATTTTGACATTTGGAGGAGATACTCCTTTTTTACATCTCAAAAGCCTTGAGGCTATGGTATATGAAATTGATTCAGTTAGCTAACTAAATATTCACGCTCTTGAAAGAAGGTATAAAATGAAGATTGATACGCCTAAAATTCCAAATGATTTAACAGAAAGAAAATTTCCCGATATTTATTATGCAGAAGATCCCGAATTTGAAATGTGTATGATTACCGATTCAGAATTTACCAACGAAGCATTGGATCGATTGAGATTATATAAAACAATCATCAGAAATTGTAACTTTACTAATACGGATTTTAGCAGGATTGACCTTACAGATGTGCGCTTTGAAAATTGCGATTTATCCAATACAAATCTAAGTAATGCTTCTATGAATCGAGTTGAATTTCACAATTGTAAGCTGTTAGGCAACAATCTTACGGAATCATATATTGGTAATACAAGGTTTGAGCAGTCCATTCTAAATATGGTGATGTTTGGGAATTCAAAATTTGAAAAAGTAATCTTTGACAGTGCTTCTTTAAAAAGTGCTGACCTATATGATTGTAAGTTTAAGAAGGTCGAGTTTCTTTCTTGCAACCTCAATGGTGCGAGTTTTGAAGAGACGTCATTAAATGGGATTGATATAAGCTCATCCAATTTTGATTCTTTAATTGTGTCCATTGAAAACTTAAAAGGCTGCAAAGTGTCGGCGCCTCAAGCCATTCAGTTTGCATCTTTATTAGGGTTAAAGGTTCAAGAATAGATGATCTCCCACTATCGGACGATTGTGGAACACCTCAACAATTCAGGCATTCACTAGTCGCACAGGACAAAAGCGTAAGTGCTCGTTTAGCGACGTTGGTATATGAAAAGACATTGTGGAACTTTATTCGTCGTTGAAATGGATTTATTCGCCGTAACCCCGTTTTTATTCGTCGTCAGGCTACTTTTATTCGTCATGCTCTGTCTTTACTCGTCATCATGCCGCTTTTATTCGCCGTTAAAGGCTTTCAGACCCATTATTTGGCTCAGATAAAATAAGCTCGGATGTAGCTTGAAACGAAAGCGCCTGCTACCTTTGACAAGCAAATGTTTTAGGCAAAAGAAAGGCGTTCTTTGCCTTTCAATGGCTCAGGTTGTAGGAAGAACATCGGCTAAAAGCACGCCGTCCCGGCGTAACGCTGATGGACTCGCTCCTGCGAGAGCCTCTCATCGATGGCGCCTGAAGCTAGACAACAAATCATTTACATTACAAAAATGAGGAGGGGGAATCTAGTATGGGAATAACACTGAAATCAACATATTTGACCATCCCGGTAAGCAACTTCGATCGTTCTATAGAATGGTACGGACAACATTTGGGTTTTAAGGTACTATGAGGGATCCGTTTTATATTGAATTGGAAAATGAAGAAGGAATAAAAATCTTACTTCAACAAAATGAAGACAACCTTAATTCCCATTTTGTCTATCCAAATGGAGCACTCCAGTCATCTTACGGATTTATGGTTGATGACGCAGAATCTGCGTATCAGTATTTCATTGATAAAGGCATAAAAGTCGGAGAATTCTTTGACTATCAAGGCAAATCCTTTTCATTCTACGACCCGGATGGGAATTTTATAGAAATATGGGGTTTAAGCTAACAGGCAGCGATAGCACAATAAAAGCAACGGCAGTTTAGGTCTTTCGAGCTCTTATTCTGCCACCGCTTTTTTGATTCATGATTACATCTTAAGGAGGACAGATCACACCTATACATAATAAATTAGTCCGTGACCGCATTCCGGAAATGATCCAAAACTCAGGAAAAAGACTAAAAGACGATTAAAGACGATCTCATTGCATACAAAAGGACCTAAACAATTAGACTGTTTGTTTTTGAAACAGTAAAAAACACTTGCTCGCTCCCAGCACGGGGAGTAAGCAAGTGTCTTTTACTTGATAACTTATAGGTTAATCGTGACGTCTGCATCTTTGCGGAGTTCCGCCACATATTTCTGGGTTGCCTCTTGTTGCTTCGATTCTTTTAATTCATCTGCTATTTGTGATTTCGCTTCGTCAAAGCTGGGCAATTCTTGATCACTGCCTGTTTCTTCTTGTTGTGCTTTCATACTTTCATAAGCTTCTTTAATTTCATCTTCTGATGGTTCAATATCTCCGGAAACTTTCGCGATTAGTTGATCTAGCTTCACTTGTGTTTCGACCTGTGACATGAATTCATCTTCAGCCACGCCTTGTTTTTTAAGTACTTTGAGGAGTTCATCTTTAGATTCCATGTCATATTCTGCGATAAATTCATCTATTGTTTTATTGATGTCATCATCCGAGACATTCTTGATTGTATTATTTGCTTCTTGAATAAGCAGTGTTTGTCCCACCATGCCCTCGGCAACCTGCTTTTTTAATTGATCTTGATCGAGGTCATCTAGGCCTTGTCCAGACATTTGAGCTTGTATGAGTAGTTGTTGAAATTGACCTTGATACATATTTTCGAAATCCTCTTTCAATACTTCTTCATCATTCACTTTAGCTACAACATCTGGAATACCCTCTAAATCAGGTTTTGGCATTTCTGTAGCGGCCTTTTCGTTTCCATTGCCTTCGGAACCTTCATGTCCTTCTTCATTATCTTTATCCCCACACGCGGCTAGGATGCCGGCAATGAGTATAAAAGATAGCATTAATAACCAGGATTTTTTCATAGTAACCTCCCTTTTTTATCGTGTTGTGCCAGTCTAACATATACACAATAGAAATAACAAGAGGGATTTTCCAATACTCTTCTGAATTGTGTCAGAGTCTATTAAACTGATTCCATTAAATATGGTTCAAGAGCTTCAGAATAATAAAGCTTACCATTATTCGTTACCACAATTCCTGCTACATCTTCGATCTGATTTAATGTATCAATGATTTGGCCGGGCGACTGTCCGAATAGGCGGCCTGTCCATATTTCTCCATCAACTGATTTTTTGGATACAATGGTCAACCCAGCAATTTCTGATTGAATCGGATATCCTGTATGAGGGTCCAGGATGTGGTGGTAAGTTTTGTTATTGGTTGTGAATTTTCTTTCGTATACTCCAGAGGTGACAACGGATTGATTGAATGCCCTTAAAACTGCGATGTTATTTCCCCGTGGGAGGAAAGGGTGTTGAATTCCGATTCGCCAGTAACCATCCTCATGTTTGGGAGAAAATCCATAGGTCATAACATTTCCACCTAAATTGATTAAACCTGCTTGAACATTCATAGATTTCAAATCGTGGATAAGAAGATCGGCAATAAATCCTTTTGCTAAAGCGCCCAAATCAATAAACATACCAGTATGTTTTAGAAAAACGGTTTGTTCCTGGTCATCCAGGATGATCTCACTAGCATTCGTTTTGCTAAGCAAAGATTGAATAGTTGCTTTTGATGGAATATGAGCATCTGCAAATCCGATCCGCCAAGCCTGGACAAGCGGCCCAATGGCGATATTTAAAGAACTCCCCGCAGCCGTGCTATGTTTCTTTCCAACTTTAATTAATTCATACAAACTCGGATGTACTTTCACCGGCTTAATGCCTGCATTTTTGTTCACTTCCATTAATTCTGAAGTGGGATCATGAGCACTAAAACGTTGCTCATATTCTTTCAATTGAATAACCAGTTCATCCAAAACAAAATTGGCATATTTATGTTGAATTGATAATTGGATAATCGTCCCCATCATATGTATTTCACGGCTTTGCATGGTGATCCCCCTTCCGTTACGAATCTTTAAAAATCAACTTGAAAAAAGAGGTCGTCGTGACCTCTTTTTATGAAGAATTGTTATTCTTTAACAGTTGCTCCCGATACGGTATCTACTTTCGACGTTGCCCCTGATACAGCGTCAACACTCCCACCTGTTAATTGTTGTCCTGTTTGTTCTAGGTACCAATCAATAATTGGCTTAATATCTTGTACATATTCATTAATTCCAAGATAATGACCTTCATCATCACGGATGGCCTGATAGCTATGAACAACAAACTTATCTGGTCCATGTGTTGGCACATGGGTTTTGACGACATCCTCTTTCCCTTTACGTAATTGTTGAATCACCCAAGCAACACCACTATATGCTTGTTTAGGGTGACATTCTGCTAACGGATAACCCACTTGCTCTGGTCGACGAGAGGCTAACATGTCTTCCGCGTCAAACTTATGGTTATAGTACAAGAATTGGTTATTGCTATCCGCATACGTTAATTCCGCAGGCATAGAATTTAAAAAGTGATTCAATTGATTCACGGTTAAAATACCACGATCCAGCTTCACATACGTATTGCCCTCCACTGCCCCAGTTGCTTCAGCAGCTTGCTCCACCCAATCATCGGCCATCATATCAACGCCTTGAATCGTTGTATCAATCGATCCAGTAGCATATAAATCCTCACTGCTTGATAGATCTTTCATCCCTTCAGGCGCGTCTAAGATATTTACAACATTGATGAAGCGAATGAATTTCTTAATACAGGTTTCCAAGAATTGAGCTGTTTGCGCGTCTTTTAAATTTCCATCTTCATCAAAGGCTTTATGCACTTCCCCTAACAGAAATTCATTTCCTGGCATGACGACAGCATTCACGCCGGGCGCATCTAATATTTGCCGCAAATGTAATTGCGACCGTGAAGATCCTTGGACATCGTAAGAAGCCCCAACAATCATCACAGGTTTTCCATCGAGAGGATGGATTTTAAATGATAACCATTCAATGACACTTTGCAATGCAGAGGGGATAGAATGGTTATATTCCGGCGTGGCAATAATGACACCATCTGCTTCAACAATCTTTTTATTTAAATATTGAATTGGAGCACTGTCAGTTTGATCATTTGATTGGTTAAACATGGGAACATCTTTAATATCCAAAACTTCAATATCAACCAATTTTTTAAAATGATTAGCGATGAAATGTAATAGTTGATGATTATATGAAAAGTCAGCATTTGAACCAACGATTCCAACGAGTTTCATATATAGACCTCCTCAATAATTAATTGTCCTCCCATGAAAACTTCTGTACTCTTTTCTGGGAATGATTCTTTTTGACTAATTGATTCGTAATCTCCACAAATTGTATAAAGTCATTAAAAATTCCCTCAAGTTCTTCTATTTTATTTACGTCCTTTAAATGACCATCTTCATCAAAGGCTTGTAATGAATACCCCAATAAAAACTCAGAACTCGGCATAATGCGTGCTTTCAATTCAGGTGCATCCAATATTTGCCGTAAATGGGCTTGGGCACGGGAAGAACCTAATTTCCCATATGAAGCTCCAGTGATCATGACTGGTTTATCAATAAGTGGCTGAGTCGTATAGGACAACCATTCTAAGGTACTTTTTAATATCGCTGGTACGGAATGATTATATTCCGGAGTACTAATGATCACCCCATCTGCTTCCAAAATTTTATCCGCAAGCTGTTGAACCTCCTCAGGTGCCTCCCTATCTTTCGGCTTATTAAAAGCAGGCAAATTTTTTATTTCGAAGACTTCAATGTTCGCCTGATCGGCAAAATGTTTTCGAATAAATTGAAGCAAAAGACGATTCGTAGAATGATCTGAGTTCGTTCCGACTATACCTAGCAAATTCATCATTTTTATTGCTCCTTTCCAATAATATGTACATCGCAAGATTCAGAGAAGGTATACTTTTCATTTGTTACAAGTTAAAACACTATACTTAGAAGATTACCACAACTTCCGGGAAAACTTTGTGATGTTTATCACATACTTACCATAATACGTTTTATTCATTTGTACAAGGGTGTTCAGAGATATTAGATGTTTTTTCAGAAAAATCATAGTCTACTAGACGATTACAATATATGAATACCTTGTCAGTTTGATATGTAAATTGATTTCATCTCTCTCGGAAATCATTTTGCAAAGCATCCAAGTATTTCGTCAACAGGCTAATCCTTCCCTCTAAACTCCCTCACTTATGGTAAAATAAGGATAAAACTGATGTTTTTGTTGTTGGAGGTACATACAAATGAAGTTGAATGTCGAACAACGAAAGATTGTGGAGCTGGAGCCAAACGGGCATATGTTGATTAAGGGGTAGCTGGGTCTGGCAAGACAACCGTGGCAATACGGAGAATTTCTTTTCTGCAAACGCATTATTGTCTAGAAAAGCGCAAGCACCTTTAAATAGGAAGAACGGCTAAAAGCGCGACGTCCTGTCGCAACGCCGTTCTGACCTGCATCCTGCAGGCCTCCGACAAGCAAATGTTCTGAGAAAAGAAAAGTTCCGTTTTGACTTTTATTGGCTCAGGTTATTTGACCTCGAGCCGTTGGCGCCTGGAGTTAGACCTAGCATCAGCCAATTTTTATGGCTTCCTCGCTTACAAGAAAACGATGATTATATTTTGCTTGTTACGTTTAACAGAACACTGCTTAACTATATCCAATACCAATACAAGATATAGAAGATGGGGGTAAAGGTAATATCCGCAACATGGTTAACTGACAATCGTAATGTTGCCATTAAAACAATTAATCAGGTTATGGAAAGGCTTTTTAGAGCGGCATAGCCTTGAGCTTGAAATTGTTACAGACCAGCGTACCATATACGCAACCATCGAACAAGCGATAGATCAATTTATTCATTTGCGATGACGTTCTCCAATAAGTTTTCAATGGTGCCAAAACATTTATCTACTTCAGGTAGATGATAAAATGTGCTTGTCGTATCAAAGTTATTTACTCCCCCATCGGGTGAATATAGATAAATCTTTTTTCCTTGTCCCAGGGCAATCCCAAGCTCAATATGACTTCCTTTTCCTGCTGGTAATATAACAATTATAAAATTTGATTCTAATATGGCATCTCTTTCTTGATGTCCAATCTTTTTTAGATCTTCAAAAGTTGATGCTCTTTCATTTTGAGTCCAATCATATGTATGTATGAAACCCTTATCTTTCAAGTATTGGCTAACATAGCGAACTGTATCTTTATTCTTAAAGCTCGAAGCGACATAAAATTTTCTCATACACTCCTCCGTCTACGATAAAATATTTTGAACTAACTTTTAGTTTTAGAAACACCATCTTAGCTTTAAAAATGAGTTTTAATATTTAACTATTTAATTATAATAGCTAAGGCTCCCCATTCCCTTTCTTGTTCTGGAGTAATATATATCTTAAGAGAAGACATTACTTCAGAATACTTTTGGGAAAATGGAATAAAATTGTGTGTCAAAGATGTTGAAGACTTTATTCACTTAATTTCTTCTTAAACTAAAAAGTTAACATATCCTTTTGTTTCACAATAACAAGATTAAAAAACCTTTGCAAATCCGACTACGGGTCTCTCGTTTATCCGCATATCATTCAGATACCACCTCATGGTGATACACAAGGTTCGACTGCCCGTCCCACAGAAAGCGGAACAGTTTCCCCGTTCCGCTTCACTTGAAAGGAACCTTATGTTACGCGAACCTAAAACAACGGTAAAACTTCGCAAAAATTTGACTATCTTTGGAGAGTGGCAGGCATTCCCTATTTTATTTGGATTTTAATATAGGTTCTGTCGTCAAATGATCTATTGTGGTTAACTAATCCTTTCGTTGATCTATTTTCATAAATACAAAGTGGGTCAGCCTTTAAAATACGGGACAGTTCTTCTTCGGTTTCTTTGAGGTTATCCATGATCTTTGGATAACCATCAGAGGCTAATGATAGAAATTCCACATCATTAGATAAATCAACCGTTTTAATGAGCTCTGGAGGTATAGGGAATCCATTTACAACCGCATAACTTAAGTGACAATCTGGTGTGGTGTTTTGAAAGTTGTATTGCTTTTGAATCAGTGGTCTAATTAGTTGGAATCCGATATCTTCTCCTTCTAATAATTCTTCAACCGTTTTCCCCTTTAATAACTCTCCCTGTAAAATAATGCTCCTAACCTCACTAAAAACCTCATCAATATGTTTGATATTTTGATAGAGTTTGCCTTCACAATACAGCTGACAATCTCCTACCATCCATACCTTATGATAATATTTACTATAAATAACCATCGATGCACTTGGACATAGGTATGGAAATTCGAGTATTTCTTCTTCCAAGTCCAATACCTTATACAATTCTTTATATTTTTCATTAATTACTGCAATAATTTCCTCTATTGACTCTTGCCCATTTAATGTTGCAATAGCTTTTCGAATTAATTCCGCAGCTAGTCTACCCTGTGTTTTCCCATTATACAAACGATCGGATACACTAGTTGCCCCGTCAATTACTGCAGCAAAGTGTTCGTTACAGAAATACGTATCCTCACACACATCCATATTACCACTTTTTGATTGTATAAATTCCTCAACTAGCTTCACCCAATCACCCCTTAATCAAAATAAACGTTATTCGTATCGCTAGAAGCCACTTTTATTACTACATCTATCTGTTCCAATGAAGGTATCTTTCCTTATCAAACGGATCTTTACTATAGGCTAACCCTGTTTGCGATAAACTTTTTATTTCCCTTGCCCAGTACTTTATTTTCTCTGCCGTATCCATACTCCCCTCCTTTATTCGGAGCTTCTCTCGATCTCTTTTGCTTTTTCTTGTATGTTTTTCCAAATGTTCCTACTTCCTTCTGTAACTTCTTGCCCGTGGAATTTATTGTTTTCCTGAACAAGATGGTACAAATACTTAGCCATTGGTAATTGGTAAATAAAAGTCTCATTGGTCATCAATGTTTTCCTTGTTGGCATCCATCCTGTGTTTTGCAAAATTTCTAGTTGAACATCCTCTTGACCTAAAAATTGATACAACCGTCTTACCTTTTCTCCATTATCTAAAGCAACAAAACCATTTCCAGAAATAAACAATGGTTCCCGACTGTCTAGCAATGGTAGAACTTCAAATTCAAATGTATTACCGATAAGTTCTTGAATCATTTGTAATTTACTAGACGTGGTAATGAGGGCACCTATCTCCATGTTAGAAAACCGTGTAACCGCCATATGCTCATCAAGTGGCGGCATTAGCTGATACTTCTTGACTAAGTTGGTCCAATATCGTTCAAAGGAATTGTCGGAATTCTCCCTAGTGTACTGATAGGCTTCCCAATAGTACGGTATATCTTCATCAAAGTGGAATAACCAAAACGGCTTCGTTTGATTGTTGTGATTAATTCTATCTTGAATGAGTTTGGATGTTTCTAGGGATTCATCCGAGGAAAAAGGGGTTAAAAATTGATTTTCCGCAAAATGATTATTTAGAATGGACCGATTGATCACAATGATTGGGAGTTCAACTCCTAAAGGATACCCATAAAGTCCATCCGTATAATAAAAATTTTCTAATATGGCTTTATGAAAAGGGGCAAATAATTCCTGACCCATTTCCTCACTTGAATAGGGGTTCCCAACCGCTACCACTTCATCTAATCCATAACTTGAACTAACCTCGACAATATCAGGAAAATCGCCCTCCGTTTGAGCAAGTGCTAATTCTTCTAATAACGTTTCCTGGTTATGAAATTGTTTAATATTCGCTTTAATTTTTGCTTTTTCTTCAAAATGATGAATAGAAGAAAGAAGTCCGGGAGTAGTCATCCATATCGTCATTGTATCCTCATATTCATCCTCTTTGTTCAATACAAAGTCTTGGTTGATTAGATTAATTGTATAGATTATGGAAAGAACGACAATACAAACGGATAGAAGAAAAAGCACTCTTAATTTCATCGTTCACTACCCCCTATTAAGGTATTAATGATGATCATTCAGGCTGTGAGTCTAGGCATGGACCCCCTATTAAACTGAAATCTCCTTTTTACCAGAAATAATCGTAATTATAATTAATGAAGTAATCGTTGCTAAGGATAACATGGATGCTAATGCTGCAGCTGTTCCGAAGTTAGAGGTAAAGACTTCACTATAAATCGAAACGGTAATGGTGGCCGTTGCCCCATAATATAACACTATAGTGGAACTTAATTCATTTATAGTGGTGACCCAACTTAAAATTGCCCCCGATAACACCCCTGGTATCATCAAAATTGCCGTTGTCTTAAAGAATGTTTTCATAGGTGGAACACCTAAACTTATGGAGGCTTCTTCAACACTTTGATCCATTTGATGCAATATAGCGGTACTGGAGCGCATCGTATAGGGCAGTTTTCGTACAACATACGCTACAACCAAAATCACCCATGTACCAGTTAATTCAATAGGTGGCTTATTAAAGGCAATGATTAAACTAATCCCAAGAACAGTACCCGGTATAACATAAGGAATCATAATTAACGCATCTAAGAAAGAGGTAATCTTAGACTTTCTTCTTACCACTACATATGAAAGTAATAATCCTGCAATGACCATAATCACAATCGCAACACTTGCATACGTAAATGTATTTTGAATGGCTTTTGGCACCTTATAAAGGACCTCTCGATAACTATCTAAACTAAATCCCCCAACAAACACAGGCCCATTCGTTTTCAAAAACGAGGTCGTAATGACGGTCGCTTGTGGAATGATGGATAATGTCACTACTCCCATAACCATTAAGGTTGCTAGGACCCTTTTTACTGGGCTTAGCTTAATCACTTTTGGTGGTCGTAATGAACTCATTGTATATGTTTTTCTATTCACAATATGTCGTTGGAACAGTAATACAGAGGTTGTGACCGCGAGTAAAATCATACTTAACGTACTTGCCATTGCTGGATTAGACCCCATTTCACTAATAAACTGATCATAGGCTAAAATGGGAAGGACTTTTTCTCCTTGTCCAATTAACATGGGAGTACCGAAGTCAGCGAAAGAGGCCATGAATACCATTAATGCCCCCGTTGAAATGGTTGGAAATATTAATGGTAATGTCACCTTACGAATGCGATCAAAACCAGACACCCCAAGATTTGCTGATGCTTCCTCAAGAGATACATCAATTGTTTTCAATGCTCCAGACACATATAGATAAATATGTGGGTAAAACTGTAATGTAAACACCCAGATCATCCCATGCAATCCATAAATAGAAGGTATTTTTATTCCGAGACTCGCTAAAAAGTTCGTAATAAATCCATTATTTCCAAGCATTAAAATCCAAGAATACGCTCCGATAAATGGAGGAGACAATAGGGTTAGAATAATTAAAATATGGAAAACACCTTTAAACGGAATATTAAATCTCGACATCGCATAAGCGACCGGAATGCCTAGCAAACAAGCAAAGAAGGTTGCAGATGTTGAGACGATGAAACTGTTAATTAATGCGGAATAATAATATTTATAACTAAAAAATTCTTGATAATTTTCTAGTGAAACTTTTCCATCTTGCCAAAAGCTATTAACAAATATATTAAATAAAGGGTAAATGAGAAAAAAGCCAATTAGGATAAATGCCGCAATAATAACATAATGCCAAAAGTCTAATCGGAGACTAAACGATTTCCTTAATGCTTGTGTTCTTGTGTTCATTTAGTACTTCCTCCCCACTTTCATCGAAAATAACGGCTTCTTCAGGATTTAAATCTACTTTTATCCGATCTCCGGCCTTTCTAAGCATGTTGTATCGAATGGAGTGCTCGTGTGCACTGATCACTGTCCCCGAGTTCAGCCTAATTTTGTACACAACAGATTCTCCAAGGAAGGTAGCGTCGATAATCTCCCCATCTACTAAGGCTGGTCTAGCTTCACTAGTCCCGTAAATCTTAAGTTGTTCTGGTCGAATGGAATATATTGCTTTACCGTTTACATTTTCCAAAAGATTTGTACCCAATGTTACATCCTCAACTGTTACAATCGCTTTATTCTCCGCATCTACTACCTCCAAATCAGCTTCTAGGAAGTTCGTTGTGCCAATAAAGTTCGCAACGAATTTATTAGCGGGGCTTAAATAAATTTCATAGGGTCTACCAATTTGTTGAACTTTCCCTTCGCTCATCACAGCAATTCTATCCGATACAGCAAGGGCTTCTTCTTGGTCATGGGTTACATAGATTGTCGTGATATTAAGCCTTTTTTGTAGTCTACGAATATCTTCACGCATCTTAATTCTTAGTTTTGCATCTAGATTGGAAAGTGGCTCATCCATCAATAATAAACCCGGATAAATCACAATGGCACGGGCTAAAGCAACACGCTGTTGTTGCCCCCCACTCAATTGGGAAGGTTGGCGATCTTTTAAATGTGAAAGCTCAACCATATCTAAAGCTTCTGTTACTCTTGCTTTAATCTCATCTTTTTTAACCTTTCTTGCCTTTAAGCCATAAGCAACATTCTCAAACACGGTTAAATGAGGAAAGATAGCGTAGTTTTGAAAAACCATTCCGATATTACGTTTATGTGCTGGAACATTATTCATATGCTGGTCACCAAAGTAGAGATGTCCTTCTTCCTGTTGATAGAATCCCGCAAGTGTTCGCAGTAGTGTGGTCTTTCCACATCCACTTGGGCCAAGCAAGGTGAAAAATTCCCCTTTGCCGATGTCAATATTTATATGATCAATAGCTTTATTCTCACCAAAGTATTTACTGATTTGTTGTATTTTCACGTGATCTTGCAATGTCCTTCCTCCTTTTTAGAAAGGGACCAAGTATACACATGATCCCTTTAAAGCTGTATTCTATTGTTGTTCAATTAAGATTTGTTGGAACCGTTTCATTACCTCATCTTTATGATCAGCAGACCAACCAAAATCATAATCTACTAGTGGAATTTTATCGTTATCTACCAATCCTTCTGGTGGGTTTACATCATTACGAATGGAACGTCTGCTGAGGTCCTCTACGATCATTTCTTGTACATCTTTACCTACTACGAAATCAATAAATTTCTTTGCATTGTCTCCATTCTTCGCTTCCTTAATTAAAGCAACACCGTCGGGAACAGCAGATGTTCCTTCTTCTGGATAATGAACATTGACAGATGCTCCACCAGCAATATAGCGGTAAGCAGCTTCTTCCAATGTGATACCAACTGGGAATTCACCGTCTGCCACACCCTTTGGTACAGCACTAGAGCTCGATAAAACTTTTCCATCCAGATTGGATACAAAATCTCCTACAAAGCCCCAACCATCATCGCCATCATCTTGATAGGCTGTAAGCATGGTCACTAATTGGGTATAAGCAGAACCAGATTTACCTGGATCAACGTAAGCAATTCTTCCTGTCCATTGTTCGTCTAATAGATCTTTCCAACTTTTTGGTGCATCCGCGTCATCTACCATTTCTTGATTGTACATAATCACCATTGGAAGTGCTGAGAAACCAGTCCAGATATTACTTGGACTCTTAAATTCGGCCGGGATGACATCGTCTTCAGCCGTTTTATACGCCTCAAAGCTATCACCATAGGCCTCTAATGATTCTGCACCACCACCCCAAAATACATCCCCACCTGGGTTACCTTCTTCGGCAGTCACACGGTTTAATAACTCAGCCGTACCACCCGTTACAACGTCCACTTTAATACCTGTTCTATCTTGGAATTCTTTTACAATTGGATTAATAATTTCATTTTGATGTGGCGAGTACACGGTTAATGAACCAGTATCTTTACTAGCTTCTTCTTTATCATCAGATCCACATGCAGTGATCACCGCAAGAAGCATACCCATGATAAAAAGAAATAGTACCTTCTTCATTTTCATAACCTCCTATATTTTTAATTGTGCTACAATATTGATGATACAGACCGTCGAAAACGGATACAATTCATATTTTTTTCGAATCATGTATAATTTTTTTCCTATTAAAGGGTGTGGACATGTTAGGCAAACTAAACAATCTAAATTTACGCAGTAAACTTATCATCGTGATTGTCATTACATCCCTTATTCCATTATTACTGTTAGGACTTTTTACATTTAATTATTTATCAGGGTTACTCCAAGAAGAAGTCAGTGAAAATGAACTAGAACGAATTACATCGATTAACCATCAGGTTTCCTATTTTTTAAAAGACGTGGAACAAATGACACTTTTCTTTTATAAAAATGAAGAAATACAAGCGATTCTTAAGAAGGATAGCGACCGAAGCCTTAATGAAAAATACGAGGATTACAAAAATGTCCAAGATGTTTTTGATACTGTTATGGGAGTTAAGGATTGGGATGTTCATCTATATGTAATCGGCCTAAATGGAGACCGGTACTTTTCTAATGATTACCTCCCAAATCGCTACAACACCATAAGGGAGTCATGGGGAGTATTTCGAAAAGCAAATAATGCAAAAGGTTCCCTCGTCTGGGATACAAATTACTCTCTTAATCGAGTCGATCATCAAGACATTGTACTCACAGCGGGACGTATTCTAATCGATTCTAAAACGAATGAAAAAATCGGTTATCTCATGGTCGACATAAATGAATCAGCCTTTTCCAATATCTACGAGAAAAATAACTATGCAACCAATGACAGTTTTCTCTTATTAGATAATCAAGGGTATATCATTTCAAGTCAACCTGACAAAACGAATATCGGGACAAGGCTGGAAACAACTTACTATGACCGGATTATGAACGGGGAAAAAGGTTTTTTTAAATTTGATTGGCATGATACAGCATCTATTTTGACCTATCAAACAGATGAAAACACGAATTTCAAATCGATCAGTATTATTCCAATGGATATCATCCAACAGAAAAACAATCTTGTCCGAAATTTAACCTTAAACTTTGCGTTAATGGGGATCATCTTCTCCATATGGCTAGCCTATTACTTGTCTAAAACAGTGACAAAGCCACTTTATAAATTGATTTATTTAATGAAAGAAGTAGAAAAGGGAAATCTCGAGGTTCGATTTGATCCGAAATACAATGATGATATTGGGATATTTGGCAAACGATTTAATCGAATGCTAGAAAAACTAAAGGTCTCTATTCAAGAAAACTATGAAAAACAGGTTCGTATGAAAGATTCAGAACTAAAAGCATTACGTGCCCAAATCAATCCACATTTCCTTTATAACACATTAGAAACGGTAAATTGGTTGGCGAGACTAGAAGGCGTAAATGATATCAGTAAAATCGTCGTTTCACTTAGTGAAATTATGAAGTACTCTGTGAGGAAGGGGGAAGATTTCGTTACCATTGAGCAGGATGTGAAACAGCTGAAAAACTACTTAACCATACAGGAGTTTCGCTATCGGGATAAATTTGATGTCCATTTAAAGGTGGATGATTCGGTATTAAATCAAAAAATTCCTGCCCTATTGCTGCAGCCAATCGTCGAAAATGCGATTGTACATGGCCTGGAAAATAAGATTTCTAAAGGAATAATCCAGATTGTCATTACAAAAGAGCAAGAAAACATTCACATTGTTGTTCAAGATAATGGAATCGGAATGGATGAAGAGACACTCTCCCTTGTCAATCGAGAAATTAAAGAAGGAATTGAATTTGATGATTTAGGAATTGGAATTGAAAATGTCCGCAAAAGATTATATTTAAGCTACGGGAATCAATTCAAATGGTCACTCACCTCTGAGGTAGAAGTAGGCACAAAAGTAGACATATTCATTCCATATAAGGAAGGTTAAAAAGATGTTTTCTATTTTAATTGTTGATGATGAGTGGACAATTCGGGAAGGATTAAAAAGAACAGTGCCTTGGAAGGAGTGGGGAATCGAAGTCATTGGAACAGCTACGAATGGAAATGAAGCCCTAGAAATGTTGACTCGCTTCCATGCTGATATTCTATTGACGGATATCCGTATGCCTGGGATAAGTGGGTTGGAATTAATTGAAAGATGTCGAAGTCAATTTCCAGATTTAATGCTAGTCTTATTGACAGGGCATGATGAATTTGAATATGCTCAGAAAGCAATTAAACTCGGTGCGGATGACTTTTTATTAAAACCAACGAATGTGGATGAATTAGAAGCAACAATGCACTCGATTACTAGTGATTTATATTTAAGGCAGGCAGAAAAGAATAACTTATTGGCTTTATTCATTAAAGATGCTATCCAGCATCATACATTACAAAACATGAAAAAGATCCAATCATTCGGGAATATACGTCCCCATTATGGATTTATAATCGTTCGTTCACAAGCAGAAAAAATAGTTCATGCAACATTAGAATCCGTTCAGTTAATTGACGACAAAGTGTCTCAACAAGTGTATTTTTGCCATTCATTAAAGAATGGAGAACACTGGGAAGACACGATTCAGAAGTTAAAGAACCATTATAGCAGGATGGAATGTCATGCTACTTTCCATGTAAGCCTTCTGTCAGATGATTTAAATCAACTTATTACACTATATAAGCAAGCAAACTCGGCTTCCGAACTTTACAAGGCAAGCCAAAATATTACAATCTTCCAATACCATGATGATCAATATACTCTAGACTTTGAGAAAGTAATCCAGTACATTCAACAGCATTATCAGGAAGCGATTAGTCAAACTGAACTGGCAGCAAAACTCAATATGAGCAATAGCTATTTCAGTAAACTATTTAAACAACATACAGGAATTAATTTTGTTGACTATCTTACATTAAAACGAATGGAAGCAGCGAAGGAACTGCTTCTTTCGACCACATTAAAAACATATGAAATTGCAGCCGAAGTCGGCTATACGGAATCTAGATATTTTAGCCAACTTTTCAAAAAAACAACTGGACTAACGCCCTTGCAATTTCGCGAGAATGGCTCTTTGGGTAAGGACATCGAGGAATAGTATCGCTCCCTTACATTTGAGTAGGGAGCTTTTTTATTCCTTAAATCTTTAATTGCTAGAATTTCAGAATGAATGCTATTCATTTAATTATTTAAAATTTTTCCATTTGGTAACATTTACCTACGTTGCTATATTCCTAACAATTTGGACAGGTGTGCTAATATCTAATACCAAAATACTCCAGGCATGACGAAGGACATGTAAAAATGACTCACAGGCTGAATGTACCTGGCGCCATTCGTTATTTCTCTTCTTTTCTTGGTTATTGTCATATTCCCCCACATACTTCTTTAAGTTCATGAATTAGGATGAATTGAGTTATGCCATAGAGTATTTCCATGTCAATATACGAAGCTGGGTAATACAAGTAATATCGGATGCACTAAAAAACAGACAGAAATTTGACTGTGTTTTTTAAACATTGATTATCAAAGGTATTTTTTGCACAGGTTCTTATTCTAATGGTTTGTATTCTTCTCCGCTCCTTATGTAAGGGGATACAAATTTAAATGCAGCTTCCAATGTCAAGACATCGTAATTCTCTTTTCTTCTCTTTCTGTCACCCGGTACATGGTGGTGATGATGTGGTTCGGTTTCTACTAAATATTCACCGGGCGTGTTAGGAGCATCATGTGGTTCATTCTCCCAAGCGGAAATATGACTGAATATAATTCCTGTTTTGGGCATGATTCTTTTCCACTGATAATGATACTCTCGAACATACCCCTCTCTATCATACTTCTCCGTAGCATGTAACCCAGTAATTCCGTGTACAGGATGTTCTTTCAGTGGAAATAAGACATCTAATTTTGTTTTTGTTTGCTTATAGTTACCATAAATGGAATTTTTGTCATGAAGGTTTATATATGATTCTAAGATGTCGCCATAGTTATCCAAAATATCATCTAAATCAGCGGGTTGAAGCAAAATAGAGCTGATTGATTCAAGTCTCTTTGGCAAGCCCGGGACCCCCAATCAACTCTTCGAGCAATTCTTCTCTTTCTTCCTCTAGATCTTTCCATTTACGCATATCAGAAGGATCATCCATAGCATCTATGTCCATTACTTTATTTTTATGCAACACTTCCCAAACATTTTTCGCTTTATATTGTTTTTGTAATTCTGTTATTTCCTCTAGCACTTCTTTCAGACGTTCCTCCGGTGTCTGATTCCGAAGCTTTATCTCTTGCGCTAACATCTGCATACGAATGGCATATACAGGATCTTTCCACAGTTCTATTGCATGTTTCGGTATTTTTCGATGGGAGGTTGTATCAACCATATCCAGTCCTTGCTTCATATATTTGTTCAATGTCACGTTAGACACACCCAGAGACTCTGCTGCTTCCTTTGGAGTAATGAGGTACTCTTCTCGATATTCAAAGTACATCCCTTCTCCACCCATGCGATAATGCCATCGCTCCACATCTACTTTTAATTTCCCAAACTCCAAATCAGATACTGGAGATTTCAACTTTGCCAAAAGCTCCATGGTCTTTAACATATGTTTCATATTTTTTTCAGAACGAAGATAAGCTTCATCAAATTCAAATTCGCTGTTTTCAAAGGTAATTCCCTTGAGGCGATTCTTAAAAGCACTCAACATGAAGTGAACCACTCGATCGAATACATACAGCGTTTCCTTCCCAATTTTGGATAAACTATTGGTTTGATATGCTTCATGAATATCATCCTTTGATTGATCAAGCATTGCCAGACTCATTGTCTTCACCTCTCCCTACCTCCATTCTATTCTTTTATTTATGAAAAATCAATATCGTTAACTAATGAATTACCCATATCCATAATAGTATAATCAACTCCTCTGCTATTTATACCAAAAAGAGTCCTACGAATGCCTTTTAGAATTTCCATCCAGAGGAGGGGAGGAAAATACGTAGGCCAGTGTGCTCGCTATCCTAGCAAGATACTCCAATGTTCGTCCCTTTGATCGCTTAGTTTGTGCTCACAACTGTAAGTAAACGGTTTTAACTCATATCCTCAACAAATTGGACGAAGCTTGTAGCGTTGTTCTTGACAATGATCTGAGTGGCACCATCACGATCAGTGCCAACGAAGTTCTTTGGTAACATTCCATACATGATCTAGTAAAATAGGATTATCGGTTTTGCTTCTAGAGCAATACCAATAATCCTAATGGATGAAATACTGTGTTTCACTTATTCATTTCTGCAAGGAAATCTCCTAACAGGTTATCTAAATCATCGTCAGATGGATCCTCTTTCTCCTTCATTTCTGCGGAGTAATCTTCTCTTACGCTTTCCAACTGAAATGAATCTAAATCATCATCGAACGTATTGAACTCATTTGGAGAAGTTGTTTTCTCTAAAGAGGGTGAATGAGTTTCCTCGTTCAATTCCTCTGCCTTGAGTTTACCCATGGCCATTTCCTCTTGGAGATATAAAGCATCATCTAGGTTCAAAGAATGACTATTCAACGAAGCCAGCAAGGAAGCAGCACGGTTTGGATCATTTAATAGTTGGTAAATAATGCTGCCAAGCAATGCTTCAGAATGCTCATGCTTTAGCCAATTTCGCTGTGCTTTCGTTAATTTATGGGGGAGGGGAATAGAAAGGACTTCTTTTTCTCTTGAAAGTGACTGACCGACCCCTTGCATCACAAACTCAGCAATTTTGCTGGAAAAGTTCCTTCGTTCAGTTTCCTTTAACCTCTGTAGGTGTTTTAATAAATGATCAGGTGTATCAGAGGGTACGCGAAATGAAATGGCTTGACCTCTCTTCACCTCATTTGAGACAGACTTTTTCATGGGATCACCTTAATTCTACTTTTTTACCATTTCCTGAGGTGCCTTTTTCTTCTCTGTCTTCCTTGCAAAGTCAGTAATGAGCTTATAATAAGCGTTTGCCATCATCCAAATACTCTCTTTTTCATCTTCAAAGAATTCAATATTATATCCATCTAGATTGTTATTTAACGATTTTAGATAATCTTTTAATACTATTGACCCACCACCAACAAAGTAACAAATTTCAGTTTGTGAGTTTTTTAGCCATGTATTGCGTAATAAACGATATTGTTTTTTAGCTAACTCTAGCAGTATGCGGTCTGTAATATCATGAACGCTTGTCCGGTTTCCTTTTACTAGGATGTGATTGCGGTTATTTTTCCTGGTTATAATATCCACAACATCACGGCGGCTATCTAATTCCACCCCATGTTTGGATCTAATTTCTTCCCTTATCGCCTCTAGTGATTCAGATACCCCAAGATTAAACCCTTGCGCCTTATCATCATCGACATTCCTGTTTCTTATGACAGCAATATCTGTAGACAAGCCACCAATATCTTGAATTAAAATTCTTTTATCGATTAAATCTTTGTTAATGACTTTAAGATTATTATCCATTACAAGATTAATAAAGGCAGCAAAGCCCTCAGGATATACCTTTACCTCATTAAATTTAATATTCACCTTAAGTCCCTGATACTTTGGTGTTACGAGAAACTCTACTTGATGGACAGATCCTGTTAATTTCGAACGGTATCCAGCATCCTTGCCCTCTTTTACTTCACGGAGGGGGAGGCCCGTTCCTAACGTATAGTTCGCATCCACAACGTTTTTCACACGAGGGAAAACAGCTGCATTCTCTTCCCTTACTGCATCCAGTGCCAATGTTGAAAGCAGCATGACCAATGTTTGATCTTCTTCTGATTTACGACTTCCTGGGTCTAACTCTTGAGCATTACTACTTTTTGTCGCTAAATGACCAATACGATAAACGGCGTTATTTTCCTTTAGAGCTGGAGAATGCACCTTTAAATGAATCCCCTCGAGCGGATCCTTGCTATCTAAATCCTCTATTCCAATTACCGGACGGTCTTCTGTATCCCTTGCAATTATGTTAGGAATATTTAATTCATACTCTAGTTCCCCAAAAATAGACTTAACCGAATCATTCCCAACATCAACTGCCGCAATTCTCGACATAGACATTCATTATCATCCCTTTTCACTTAATAGATTTTTACTATGTAAAACGAATACCATTTAATACCACTTCATTTAAGTTTATATGAGATTACGAAATTCCTCAATGATGGTTACTAAATAAAATAAAACTGTAAACTTGTAAACATTCCGTAAACATAGCATCTTTTGTAAACGTATGTGTAAACAAAAATGACAAAGATGTACACATGCTGTATTTTCGGGATGTACACGCATTTGTATACACGTAAACCAATTCGTAAACATGTATACTTACCAGCAAGATAGCTATCATTTAGTTTAGTCGGAGATTAACACCCCAAACTTATTCGACCTCTATACCAGACGCTTCTGGTTTTACAGCATGTGGAGGTGAAGAAACTTAATAAACAGATGGTATTAAAATTGGAGAAGGAGCGTGCAGGAAAGCTCATAACAATTGGCTCTATTATCTGAAGGTTGTAATCTACATACCGTCGTGTTAAATTTATCCATACTTGTTAAATTTATTAAACTTAGGGAATACATCTAAGGTAATAGATAGAGAGAAACCCATACATAAGGAAGTGAACAACATGAAAAAGTTAGCCTTGCTATTCTCTGGCGTGCTCCTCACCTTTTTCCTAATTGCTTGTTCGGATAGCACCACTGCTAACAAAGAAAGCGAAGGAAATGATGAAAAACCGGTACAGGAAAACGGTGCAGCAGATAAGAGTGATAAAAAGGAAGAAACGGAAGGAGAGAACCCCCCTCAACCTTACAAACCAATGGAACCGGCAGAAGATGCCACCCCTCTTAAAGATACGTTATCTGAAGAGGAATTGGAACAGATGCCTCAAGCGGAAGCCCACGGAGAAGATCGTACGAGAATGGTTGAGGTGGGAGAAACATTGGTAAAAGATGCCGAGGATCAAACAGACGGGCCTTTAAAGAATCATAGACTTGTCGCCTATTACGGACACCCGAATTCTACCAATATGGGGATATTAGGGGAAATAGAGACTGATCAATTAATGGAAAAGTTAAAAGAACAGACACAAGCATATTCAGATGCCGATCCATCCCGCCCCGCCGTGCCCATGATTGAATTAATCTCTACCGTTGCCCAGCGAGATCCGGGCCCTGAAGGAAAGTACTACCATAGGACTTCACCGGAGCAAATGGACGAATATGCCGATCTTGCGAAAAAGAACGATGCGTTACTGATGCTGGATGTCCAACTTGGAACAGACTCAGTCATGAATCAAGTGAAATTACTCGAGAAATGGTTGAAACTCCCTTATGTCCACCTCGCCATCGATACCGAATTCCATGTAAAAGAAGGACAAACACCTGGTATCGATCTTGGCCAAGTGGACGGCGCTGAAGTACAAGAAGCGGTGGACTACCTCACAGAAATGGTAGAGGAAAATGAATTGCCAGATAAAATTGTCCTCGTTCATCAGTTCGTGGACGATGCATTAACAAACAAAGAAGCCATCCAACCAACTAAAAACGTAGAAGTCGCCTTAAACTATGACGGTTGGGGTGACGCCAATACAAAAATGTCGCTTTATCGCAAGTTCGTGCGAAATGAAGCGGTCCAATACGGCGGATTTAAAATCTTTTATAAAAAAGATGAGCCCGTGTTAAGCCCTGAAGATGTCTTGAAGCTTGATCCTAACCCGGCGATTATTAATTATCAGTAAATCGTTCCAGTTCGAAATGAATCTTAAGCTATAAGGCAATAGAAGGAAGTGGCCAGCTCCTTTTATTGCCAACTATTTAATCTTTCCATTTCCTTCCTTCATGTTGTTGATTTTCACCTTCACCAACCGTCCGTTTAACTTTTCAAACAATGCCATTTCCCCTTATCATTTCTTTGGATTTAATTGACGGCGGTTTCGTAATTCCTATTAATAATAGGTAACATAATGGATACTTTCTGCTGCTGTTCAATATACCTCTCACCCATCAGTCATATACCTGAGACACAGTCCTAACCACTTTCTTACTAAAGTTATGTGGAATTTCTAAATTCCAGCAATGGACCTTTATTGATTTGATAAAACTCTTGAAGAAATTCCAGAGATTTTGAAATATAGGGGCCTTTATTCAACATAATACAATCCGCCCTTAATCCCATAAAGGCATCTGTTAATTCTGTCCTCAATGGAATACCTTTCTTATTCATATCATTAAGAATTCCTGTTGCCCAAACAACGGGAACATGGGCGGCCCGACACATTTCCAAGATCCCCTCCTGAGCTTTTACCAACTGTTTATAACCAGTTTCAATGGCCAAATCTCCTCTAGCAATCATTACTCCAAACAAATCCAAATTAAGACCTTCAAGAATAATATTAGATAAGGATAAAAGTGCATGCTTAGTTTCTATCTTTGCAATGATTCCAATTTTCCTCTCCGTATATTGCTCTAAATATCCCTTCACAATTCGAATGTCATTGGGAGAATGAATGAAGGAAATTCCAACTATATCGACAAAAGAGATAACCTCAGATAGCATTTGAATATCTGTCTCTGTAACGACTGGAACATTGAAGCAAGCCAATGAATCTGGGAAATTAATCCCTTTATGAGGTTTCATATATTCGACTTTATGTCGAGTAAGGACAATCTTTACATCCAAATATTTGTCATTCACTTCTACGACAACTCCGCAGATTTTTCCATCATCATAATAAACCTTGTCTTTTGTTCTAACATTTCTTAAAGCTTTTGGTAGTGTAACTCCTATAGACGCTGGTTCTCCCTTTTTACTTTTCGGCCCTCCAAGATAGTTATCAAATTTATAAATTCGTATTATATCGCCTTTTTTTACCTTGATTGTTACTTGTTTTTCCCGAAAGTCATTCACACGAACTTTAGGGCCGGGAAGATCTATGTATATCTTGCATTCTCTATTTTGTCTTTCAATCCCCATTTCCTTTTCTGCAGCATGAATGTTTTCCACTAGAGTTTTCCATATTGAATAATCACGAGCTAAGTTTATTCGAGCAATTGTCATTCCGGCTCTTAATAATTCTTTAAAAATCTCTGGTGTTTCTAACATTGTTTTATCTAATGTGACCATAATGGAAACGGAATTCTTACTGATTTCCCTAACAACTCTTGATTTCGCTGTTCTTTTAAATATATGGCATTCTTTCTATCAATATAATGTTCATCCCGCCGCTCCTTAAGGGATAAATGGCTGATTATTTTATCCAATGAATATAAAACATGAGGACTCATCATTTGTATAGATGAAAATCCCTCTTCCACCAAATACGAATGGAGTGCCGGGCTTTTGAATTTCTGTAGCGCCAAAAATGCACATAAATTTTGTTTGCTCGCATCCGCCATGTTGATATGTTGGGCTTCAGAAAGGTTCAATAAAAAATTGTCCATTTCTTCCCGTAATTGAATCAGCTGTTGTGTAATTTTACCTTTATCCATATGGATCACCCCATCCTTTAATTTATACTTTCCCCTTTAAAAGGGTACTGAAGAAGAATGGGGCAACACCATACAATAGACAACGTGACACGCTGGATGGCTGCGGTGCATTCCCCTCTTCTATTTTATTTCACCAGATAACAGCCCCACTTCCTGTAATCCCCGGACAATTCCATCATCGTCGACATCCGCAGTCACAAAGTCGGCGTGTTTTTTAACTTCGTTCTGGGCATTGCCCATTGCAATGCCGATACCGGCTTGTTGTAGCATTTCGATATCATTCACCCCGTCCCCAAAGGTATATACATCTTTCATGTCTATTTTAAGCTTTCGGACCATTGCTTTTATCCCTTCTGCCTTCGATCTGCCTGCAGGTATAACGTCCACAGCTTCTTTACTCCAACGGACGAAAGAGTAATGATCATGAAAGTCTTTCAGGTAGTAATCCTCATCATCTTTTATGAATATGATGGCTTGATAGATATCCGAGAAACTTTTTGGACTATTTTCCATGTGTGCCTTTTTCCAAGCTGCAAAGTTTTCATGGGTTTGTTGCTCCATATTTAAAGCCGATTCATTTAAATAGATGATTTCGTGATGATGTTTTTCTACTGCCGCTGATAATCTTTTTAAATGCCGAGAGTCTAAATAATGTTTAGATATGACCTTGTTCAAACATACAACATATTGCCCATTGAAACTGACATATGAATTCATATTTAACTCTTTTAATAAAGGTTGGATCGTATGGGGGCCTCTACCAGTTGCGATGGCCGTGAAGATGCCGTTGTGATTTAATGCTGCAATCGCCCTTTTTGTTGATTCTGGAAGTTGCCCATCACGTCCAAGTAATGTTCCATCAATATCAAAAAACACTGCTTTTCTCATTTTCCAACTCCTATTTCATCATTGTTGTTATTACTCCTTAATGGAGCCAATCAAAACTCCCTGCACAAAATACCTCTGTAAAAAAGGGTACACAATTAATAATGGCAATGCCGCAACAATAATCACTGCATACTTAACAAGTGCTGCGGTTTTAACTTGTTCGACTAAAGAATCCCCTAGAGCGGCTCCGCCTCCCGCGGCCGTATCGACTTCGTGGATAATTAATATTTCCCGCAAGATTAGTTGCAATGGAAATAAATTAGTGTCTGTCAGGTAGATTAACGCTGTAAAATATTGATTCCACAAGCTAACTCCATGAAATAGCGCCATAACTGCAATGATAGGTGCAGAAAGAGGCAGGACAATTTTGAAAAAAGTGTAAAAATCTGAGGCCCCGTCCATTCTAGAGGCTTCAACGAGTTGATCCGGTACATTTTGCTCAAAGAATGTTCTAGCAACTAGAATTGACCATGCTCCTACAACCCCTGGTACGACAATGGCCCAGATTGTGTCCACCATTCCGAGTGATTTTACAACTAAATAAGTCGGGATTAAGCCGCCGTTGAATAACATTGTAAATAAAACAAACCACAGGATTAACTTTTTCCCCATGACTTCCTTTCTGGATAATGCATAGGCACAAGGAAGCAATATAATCAGATGCAATAGTGTTCCAAGTACTGTATAGAGAATGGTGTTTCGATATCCAAGCCAGATGGCATCGTTTTCAAAAATCACTTGAAATCCTTTAAACGTGATATCAACTGGCCATAACCACATTTTTCCTGTACTGACCGCAGCAGGATCACTTATAGACGCACTAATAGCAAAAACTAAGGGATAAATAATGATGATGGTTACGAACAGGACTACAAGTTTATTTAATAGATCGAATGTTTTATCAGAAAGACCTCTGGTAGCCATTATGTCACCTCTTACCACAAGCTATTTTCACTTGTTTTTTTAGCTAAATAGTTAACAGTTATCAACAAAATGATATTAATCACAGAATCAAATAATCCAATCGCAGCTGAAAAATCGTATTCTCCACCAATAATGCCTGTCTCATATACAAATGTTTGAATAATGTCTGATGTCTCCGAGTTTAACGAGTTCTGCATCAGTAACACTTTCTCGAAGCCAATCGACATGAATTTACCGATGTTCAGAATAAACAAGACAACAATAGCTGGCAAGATCGATGGAATATTAACATATAAGATTCTTTGTATTCTTGTTGCTCCATCTATACTGGCGGATTCATGCAGTTCTGGGTTCACTCCCGCTAATGCAGCCAAGTAAATAATCGTCCCCCATCCTAATGATTGCCATTCTCCGGACCAAACATAGATATGTCTAAACCAACCTGGACTAGTCAAAAATGGAATGGCTTCCCCACCTAATTTGACAATGACATTGTTGACTAGTCCACTAATAGGGTCTAAAAACGCAATCAGCATGCCAACGACGACAACGACTGATATAAAATGGGGTGCATATGTTAAGGTTTGTGTCCATTTTTTAAATGCACCATTCTTAAGTTCATTCAATGAAAGAGCAAATAAAATAGGCAATGGAAACAAGGCCAATTGATAGAAACTAATCGCAAATGTATTTTTTAATATCCTCCAAAAGTAGTACGAATGATAGAAGCGGATAAAATGGTCAAAACCAACCCATGGACTTCCGGTAATGCCGAGTGTAGCAATATAATCTTTAAAAGCGATTTGCACACCGTACATTGGAACATAGTGAAATATGGTGAAATAAAGAATGGCCGGTAATAATAAAATATAGAGCTGCCAACTTTTCACAAATCGCTTTTTTACACTTAATATACGTCCTGGGGTCGGAATCACCTTCAACGACTTGATTGAACCAGCTTGTTTTGTCCGCACGCTATGACCTCCTAAATCGATCCTATACGGACAACGGAAGGCTATCCGTATAGGTTTATGGTAGAATGATAGACTGAGAGTAAGGATGTCATGATTCAATTATTTTTATATCTTTTGTACGCTTCCTCCTGAATGTCCATATATTCGCTCAATCTCATATCCTCGATGGTTTTCACATATTTATCCCATTCTGAAAACGACACACTCCCTGAAATAAATTTGTCTCTCATTTCCTCTACATATTTTTCAATATCAGCTGCTAAAGAGGCCATCTTTTTACTCTCTTCACTTGAAAAAGTAAAGGCTGGCCATGTTTCTTGAATCAGGAATGGTTCATTTTTATCCGCTGCTTCGATAAGTGCTGGTAAATTTTCCGTTCCTTGAAAAAATTCCTTTTTAATAATGCCGGGTGCTCCACCATTTGGATACGTTAAGTATTTTGAAATGGCTTGGGACATCGTCAAACCGTCTGGGTTATCGGTGATTTCATCCAAAAATTTATACCCACCATCCGGAGTTTGCTCATACGTTTCGCCTTCCACCCCTAAATAATATAACTTTGCTCCTTCGTCGCTAAAAAAATGGTCAACCCATCTAACCGTTGCGGCTGGATATTGATTATCCTTCGTAATCACAAAACCTTGAATCCCCGATAGTGTGGGATATACATTGGAATATAGTTGATTACCATTTGGTCCTTTTAAAGCGATACCACTATCATAGTCATCTTCTCCCACTCCAAATGCACTTTCGGTACTCCAATAAATGGTACTCCCATACAAACCCTCGGATCCGTTCGCAAGATAATTATTATGTTCAATGGTGAAAATATTTTCCTCGATTAAATTTTCGCTATATAGCTTGTTTATATACTCAAGCATTTCCTTATACTCTGGTGAAGTAGGAATAAATCTTAATTTCTCTTCCTTGGGATCCATATCAATATAGGGATGAGCTGTCCCGCGATTCCCCAAACCAAACGACCCTTTCAACCAATTGACTAAATGATCCATACTATTCGCACCAAAGGGCACCTCCCTATTTGAACCATCCCCAAGTAGGTCTGTTTCTTTGACAGCTTTTAAATATTGATAAAATTCATCCAATGTTTCTGGAACCTTCATATCTAAAGCGTCCAGCCACTCTCTCTTAAACCACGGCCGTGCCCCCATCCGATAGGAAGTAAAATCTTCGGATGCTATTAAAGGAAACGAATAAATATTGCCATCTGGAAAAGTAAGCCCCTTCTTAATCTCTGGATTCTCTTCAAATAGTTTTGTTAGATTAGGCGCATGCTCTTCTATTAAATCGTTCAAACGAATAAATGTCCCTTGCTCTCCATATTTGAGAATGTCGATATTGGGAATTTCAGCAGAATGAAGAGCATCAGGTAATTTGCCACCTGAAGATAACAACAAATTTCGCTTTTCCTCCAAGCCATCCTGAGGTGTCATTTCCCACTTAACCTCAATATTGCTTAACTCTTCATACTTATTAAATACCAACACATCATTCCAATCATCCGCTGCAGCCGGCCTTCTCTTTACAAACATGTTTAACGTAATAGGTTCCTCCACAATTGGCAGCCCTGATTCCGTTAAAATGTCTAAGGACAGATCTTTTATTTCATTTCCGGCCACTTCCGTTTTTTGCTTATTACATGCAGATAGAAGCAACAAAAAAGATAATAAAACAGCTATCGCTTGGATTTTTTTGAGCTTCATTGTTTGACCTCCCTGTATTTGTTTTAACAATGCATGATTATTACTGATCCTATTAAATTGTTATATCTCAGGAAATCTTTAGTAGATCAATAAACCTTCCACAATTTGTTTACACTTGATAGTAACTCCCGATGTACCCGATTACATATCCATTTTTAAAACTTCTCCCAACCTGCCCAGCCTACCTTCACTACATTAAAACTCATTCTGATCCTTTTCATTTAAATAAAATGTAACTTAACGCATAGTTTTACTCGTATTTGGAAAAATAAAATAAGAGAATGAAATATTTCCTTTCCTCTTTCTTGGTGCGATATAATGAACTACTGTGAAAATTTGATTCCTCTTTTCCTAATTCCTCGTTGTCCCCCTCCCTTCTACATAAACAAACACTGAAATAATAATTGTGCACACTTCTTATTGATAGTTCTTCTTTACCATCATTTCTCTATTGGTACGTACATGCGTACCACATTCACCATGAGTATATGGTAAATTTTCAGTATAGTCAACCACTTTTTCCTAATTAAGGTGAATTATGAATAAAAAAGTTGTCGTAAAAATAAAAAAGTTGTTAAAAGAGCGGGATATTTCCTTACGGGAACTCTCACGCTTAACCGATATAAGGCACGCTACGCTTAGCGAACTATCCAATCACAAACGGCAAAACATAAACTTCCAACACCTCGAAAAAATAGCTGTAGCCTTGGATATTACAGATATAAGGGAAATTATTGATTTGGTGGATGAGGAATAGAGGAGAGTAAAAACCAGTAAGAATCAATGGCGGGTGCATTGATTCTTACTGGTTTAATTTCTCCGGTTATCAAATATGGAATATCTCCACAATGTAAGGACTTTATTTCAATTGTACATCATTGTTGACGAGCGATACACTTTCCTAATTACTTTTGATGCGGTTCACCATAACAATCTAAAGGCAATGATTTATATAAAAAGAGGACATTCCCACTGTAATAGCTAGGGATTGTCCTTTTTAATGTATCAAAGCACCCCACCATTATCCAAATATCGAATGGCGGTCGTGATTAAAGAAAGGCAGCGTTTATAAAAATAATCGTAATGTCTACCATCCTCAATATCAACTCTTGTAGTTCCATGATGACGGATTCTAAAGTTATTTCCAATCGCTGTAAGCTCTTGAAATTCTTTATCAAACATTTTAATAAAAGGTTCCTTGTTACCACTCATATCATCAATAATTCTACCTACTGATTTTTTCTTATCTAATGTTGGAGCATAATATGTTTTTAGTCTTTCAAATGCATCCCAGAGTTTTTCAACAGCAATTTTTAAATTCCCTTTTTCATAATATCCATTAGCTTCCTGCAGCAGTTCTTTGAGTCCTGCCTCACCAATCGAAGCCAATGAGCTTTTTGTTAAATGACTATCTACAATACTTTCAACTTTTCCGTTATTTAACTTCAAAGAAATATCATTCAGATTAAATATTGCATTAATCTCTATTGTAAAATCACTATTGCAGTATTTATCAAAAAACTCTATCGCATCTATCACACAATAAGGCGAAGTGGACAAAATAAAATTTTTAAGAACGTTAGTTTCAACATATTGATTTTCTTTATTGAAGCACTTAGGTGTATAAAACCTCTTTATATCTTGAAGAACTTCTTCACTTACTAAAACATAATACTGCCAACCTGTTTCGCTTATTTTTCCATCTTCGTAGTCATATCTTTCAAAAATTTGGTAAATTTGGTTTCTTGTTTCTCGTTTAATCTTAAACACTATTTGTTTCTGTTTTATTGCTTTTTTATTCCTTTGAGAAAAAGGAATAAATATCTCATTTTCTAATTGGTATAGTTTCCAACTATATATATCACGGTTAGATATTTTTTCTGCAGGATAGATTTCGTATCCATCATGTTGCAATACTTTGTTTATCTCAGTAAGAAACTCCTTCCAATACCCTAAAGTGGACCCCATTGTCAAGACACGGATTTTTAATTTTTAAGGTGGGGTAGAACGTGGATCTTCTACTATGTTACAGCCAGAAGGATTTGCATGGCTTACGAGGTTGGATTACCCACCATTAATTTTTGTTTGTGAGCCATCCT
>NZ_JALIFP010000015.1 GCF_022867885.1 Lederbergia sp. NSJ-179
CAAATTACCTGACTATTTGCGAAATCCACTACTTCATGCTGGGACAGCATGATAATAGAATTGTACCTATCCCTTTCATACCAAGCGTTAAGGCTTATTTAGCATGTCCGAAACTTGAGTACATAAAAAGAAACTTTCATTTTATGAAGAATAACAAAAAAAGAATATCCATGTTGAAAAAACAAACTGTATTAATCCAATCCACAAAAAAATTAAAACAACTTTTCACTTGTTCAGTTTACATGATAAGGTAGAACGCGTCAATAAATCTGCACTGAACAGGAAGTCCAGATAATCATTTTTGTGAACTGTATTACAAATGGCAGCCTCCCTGTTATATAAATAGTTTTCTTTTGAATCTGTTATAGATTACCTTTTATGTGAGCAGATATGAAATAAGCAAAACTTTCAAGCAGAAAACAGGAACTCAACCGTTGTTTCCCTTTATTCTTTGTTGTCAGAGGTAATTTTAAATCCAGCCTTTTTATAGAATTCCAACTTTTTCTTATTAAATTCTTCTGTTTTTTCGTTAAAAGTGCCATTCGCTTCTTTTACTTCTTCATATGCTTTGTTAGAGGCCTCAACTTGCTCCTGAAGTGAATCCATTGAAAGTTCTTCATCTTTCACCAGTTCATAGATCTTTCTATCTTCAGAAAGCCCCTTAAGATAAGCAGAATGAAGGGCATCATAAGCATTAAATCGATCATTCATTATGTCTTCCAACTGTTGTGCTTCTTTTTTTAACTTTTCATCATTAATTTTGTCCAATTCTGCCTTTGCCTTTTGAAATTCTTCCTTGGATTTTTCAAGAGCTTCCTTTTCTTTTTTCATAAGCTTTTCTCGTTCGTCTAAATTCGTCAAAGCCTTGTCGGCTAATTTTTGAATTTGTTCAAACTCTTTCATTCCAAGTTCCATGATTTGATCAAACAAAGCCTTTTCGTTCGATTCTAATTTGTTCATTGGTTCTTGCTGTTTTTCAAAATCGGCCTCTTTTGAAGCAGCATCCTCCATAATTTGATAAGCGCTTTCTTCAGGAGATGAGCATGCAACAATCGTAGCTACAAATAGACCAATGACTAGAAAAGAAATCAGTTTTTTCATCTAAACCCTCCTAACATCTTCCATTAAAAACTATACCCTTTCAGCTATAATTTGACAACATTCTTGAGAATAAATAAGATAATTTTATAAGGAAAAGTATAAAATTTGGCTAATGTTTGGATCTAGCTCCAGGCGCCATCGGCTCGAGGTCAAATAACCTGAGACAAAGAAAGGCAAAAAAACGCCTTTCTTTGTCTCAGAACATTTGCTTGTCGACGATTACGGGCGCCTTGCGCTTTTCTTATAACCTTAATTTTATTCAAAGGCAACCAGAATGGGGGAAAATGGTTCTATGATTCGAATGAAAGATATTGTGAGAGAAGGCCATCCGGTTTTGCGAGAAATCGCACAAGAAGTAGAAATGCCTCCTTCGCAAGAAGATATCGATACATTAAAAAAAATGCAACAATTTTTGGCCAATAGTCAGGATCCTGAAATTAGTGAAAAATATCAGTTGCGTGCGGGAGTAGGTCTTGCCGCTCCACAAATTAATATATCAAAACGAATGATCGCTGTTCGACTTGAAGAAGAAGATGGGAAGGAATTCTACTATTCCCTAATAAATCCAAAAATCGTCAGCCATTCTGTCGAAAAGTCATATTTGACTTCTGGAGAGGGCTGTTTGTCTGTTGATCGGGATGTTCCCGGTGTTGTTCTTCGCCATGCGCGTATCACTCTTAAAGGTTTTGATATTGAACGCGGAAAAGAAGTAAAACTAAGATTAAAAGGGATGCCAGCCATTGTCTTTCAACATGAAATAGATCATTTAAATGGGATTATGTTTTATGATCGTATTGATAAAGAAAATCCTTTACTAGCGCCAGAAGATGCGATCCCAATTGGATAATAGGAACCTTTCATCAAAGTGCAAATATATTTCTTTGGTGAAAGGTTCATTTTTATATGTTTTTAAAGCAAACCTACTTTTTTTAATCCGTTGGCTACTCCATCATCCTCCACATTGGTTGTGACAATATCCGCAATTTTTTTCACTGGATCTAACGCATTTCCCATAGCGATTCCGGTACCAACCGTTTGCAACATTTCGATATCATTTAAGGCATCGCCAAAAGCAAATACATCCTTCATCTTAAAACCTAGTTTTTCCATAAGTTTTTTAATCCCCTCCGCTTTAGATCCACCTTTTGGAACAACATCTATAGAATTTTCATGCCATCTAATAAAACGAAATTCATTAAACTCATGGGTATAATCCTCTTCCCCCTCACTTGCAAAAAGTAAGGCTTGGTAAATTTCCGTTTTCCAGTAAAAATCAGATTGAAAATCGGGATGCTCCAAATGTAAAGTTCCCAAGCTATCTGCAATTCGTTTATCATAATCGACATTTGCTTTTAGGATGGATTCATTCATGTAAACAATTGGGTGACCATGCTTTCCGGCTTCCTCCTCCAATCCACTTAAATGCTTAGGATGTAAAGGATTTTTATAGATAACCTTTCCTTTAAATACAACATATTGCCCATTGAAACTAACATATGAATCCATATTTAATTCTTTTAATAACGGCTCCACCATAAAAGGTGCTCTTCCTGTTGCCAAAGCTGTGTAAATTCCATCTTTTTGTAAGTTGGTGATCGCCTCTTTCGCAGATATAGATAGGTTTTTTTGATCATCCAGTAAAGTCCCATCTATATCGAAGAAAACAATTTTGCTCATTTTTTTATTCCTCCAGTTATTTCCACCTGATGAATGATGATAGACTCTCTTTAAAAGCATATAATAAACTTAGATAAAATGCACAAAAAGGACCTCTTAATCGATAAGTTACTTTTACTTTCGCCTATTATCGGTTAAAATAGAATTAGGGAGTGATCCACAATGTTGAAGAAGCTCAAGAAAAAGCTTTTAAAACAGTGGAAGGATTTGCTAAGAAAGAAAACGATAGCTTGACCTGATTATTATTTTTCAATCAAGCCCCTCTGTTATTCGGAGGGCTTATTCTTTATTAGAACCCAATAGAGCCTTCAACAATATTGCTATTTATAAAAAGACAATCAGTAAAAAAGGAGAGGTATTATGATTTTTAAAGTTTATTATCAAGCAGAGCAGAAGGAAATGCCCGTACGCGAAAACACGCAGACCCTATATATAGAGGCTGCAAATGAGCGTGAGGTGAGACGTCTGCTAAAAGAACGTCCAATTAATATTGAACTTGTACAAGTTTTAGAGGGGGCGCATTTAGAGTATGAAAAAAACAGCCCGCAATTTAAATTACAGGAGAATCATTCATCATGAAATTTGTAAAAAATGATCAAACAGCAGTATTTGCTCTTGGAGGATTAGGTGAAATCGGAAAAAACACTTATGGAGTTCAATTTCAAGATGAAATTATTATCATCGATGCAGGAATTAAATTTCCGGAAGATGAGCTACTTGGAATTGATTATGTTATTCCAGATTATACTTATTTAGTAAAAAATAGCGATAAAATTAAGGGACTCTTTATCACACATGGACATGAAGATCATATCGGTGGAATTCCTTACCTGCTTCGCCAGGTAAATGTTCCTATTTATGCAGGGAAACTTGCGATGGGACTTATTCGCAACAAACTCGAAGAACATGGGTTATTAAGGCAAACGCAAATGTTCGAAATTCATGAGGAAGATATCATTAAATTCAAGAAAACCTCTGTTACTTTTTTTAGAACGACACACAGTATTCCTGACTCATACGGCATTGTAGTGAAAACTCCACCTGGGAATATTGTGCATACAGGGGATTTCAAATTTGATTTTACACCCGTTGGAGAGCCTGCAAATTTAACGAAGATGGCTCAAATCGGAAAAGAAGGTGTACTTTGTCTTTTATCTGACAGTACAAACGCGGAAGTTCCTCATTTTACAATGTCAGAAAGGCAAGTGGGGGATAGCATTGATGATATCTTTCGCAAGGTCGATGGCAGAGTGATCTTTGCTACTTTTGCTTCTAATATTCATAGGCTGCAACAAGTTACCGATGCGGCAGTCGCAAACGGCCGAAAAATTGCCGTATTTGGACGGAGTATGGATGCAGCAATTGAAATAGGCCAAGAGTTAGGCTATGTACAGGCACCAAAGGAAACATTTATTAGCCCACAACAATTAAATCGTCTTCCTGCCAATAAAGTGACTATTCTTTGTACAGGAAGTCAAGGTGAACCAATGGCAGCTTTATCAAGAATTGCGAATGGTACGCATCGTCAAATACAAATACAGCCTGGTGATACGGTCGTCTTTTCATCTTCACCTATTCCTGGAAATACAATTAGTGTTAATAGAACGATTAATCTATTATATAGAGCTGGGGCTGATGTCATAGCTGGATCATTGAATAATATCCATACCTCCGGACATGGCGGACAGCAGGAACAAAAACTCATGCTTCGTCTTATGAAACCAAAGTTTTTCATGCCTATTCACGGTGAGTTTCGGATGCAAAGAATGCATGCAAAATCAGCCGTTGAATGTGGTGTGTTAGAGGAAAATTGTTTTGTGATGGATAACGGTGAGGTGCTTGCTCTTAGCAGTGATGCAGCAGAGGTAGCAGGAAAAATCCCTTCCGGTTCCGTCTATATTGATGGTAGCGGAATTGGTGATATTGGGAATATTGTGTTACGAGATCGGAAGATTCTATCTGAAGAAGGATTAGTGATTGTGGTGGTTTCCATTAATATGGAAAATCATCAGATTATGGCGGGACCGGATATTATTTCAAGAGGATTTGTCTACATGAGAGAATCCGGGGATCTTATTAATGAAGCTCAAAAAAATATTACAATGCATTTAAATAAAGTGATGGATCGGAAGACAACTCAATGGGCCGAAATAAAAAATGAGATTATCGATACACTGACACCTTTTTTATACGAAAAAACTAAAAGACGTCCAATGATATTACCCATTATCATGGAAGTCTAATCCTATCACGCAAAAAGCGGAGGGCTGCCCCTCCGCTTTTCTTACAGGATAGGAAAGTATAATGTTGGATCTAGCTCCAGCACCTAGCCCCTCGAGGTCAAATAACCTGAGACAAGAAAAGTCAAAACCGGACTTTTCTTGTCTCAGAACATTTGCTTGTCGGGGCTGACCAAGGCGCTTGCGCTTTTCTTATCCTAACACCTTTTTTTCAAAGCGATTAATATCTGTATCTGCCCCAATGACAATCAAAATGTCATTTTTCTGCAAAGGGGCTTCAGCAGGAGGTGTAACAATAATTTCTCTCCCTCTTTTTATCGCAACGATATTGATTCCATATTTTGCGCGAACATCTAAATCGATCAATGAATGCCCTGCGAGCAACTCATTCACTTTTATTTCCACAATACTATATTCTTCGGAGAGCTCTAGGTAATCGAGAATATTTTTAGAAACGATATAGTGTGCAATCCTTCTTCCCATGTCACGTTCCGGATGCACCACATGGTCAGCACCAATTTTTCGAAGCACTTTTTCATGATGATCATTCTGCGCTTTGACTGTAATGTAATGTACGCCTAGCTCTTTTAAAATAAGGGTCGTTAAAATACTGGATTGAATATCATCACCAATTGCCACGATGACATGGTCAAAGTTTCTTATCCCTAAACTTTTTAAAGCAGCCTCATCTGTCGTATCAGCAATCGCTGCATGAGTGGCAATGGAGGCATATTCGTTTACTCGTTCCTCATCCCTATCAATTGCCAACACTTCCATTCCCTGCTCTAATAATTCCGTACAAATACTTCCACCAAAACGCCCGAGACCAATAACAGCAAATTGTTTTTTCACAAATCATTCCCCCATTAGAAAAGCGCAAGGCGCCCGCTTATCGGCGACAAGCAAATGTTCCTGAACCTAGGAAGGGCGATCTATCCCTTCATAGGTTCAGGGTTATTTGACCTCGAGCCGATGGCGCCTGGAGCTAGATCCAGCATTAGCCTATATTTATACTTACCTTATTAGAAAAGCGCAAGGCGCCTTGGTATAGAAAGAATGGCTAGGGTCGCCACACCCATATGTCTTCGCCATTCTGCTCTACATTTATGCGTTCATTTTACATATTCTCCATCATTTTTTTGCATGCGTCCAACCATCTTCTTGGTAGACCTTTCCTTCTTTTAATAATTTTCCTAATGCACGTTTAAATGACCCCTTACTCATATTAAAACGCTTCTTTATATCCTCAGGCTGGCTTTTATCTGAATAGGGCATTGTTCCGCCCCGCCCCATTAAATAATCATAAATGAGAAGTGCGTCCTGATCAAGCCTCTCATGTATTCTTGGCAGTAAAGAAAGGTTGATTGTGCCATCTTCCTTTACAGCGATGACGCGGCCCGTTATCTTTTCTCCTAAATGTGGCTCTTCCGTTCGCTCTGATTCATGAATAAATCCTATTATACCTTCATCTGTCACGATCGAGGACCCGACAAGCAGTACGCGGAACACAGTCCCATCGACAGATCGATTTAAATAACTTTTATCCGCTGGTTTTGCTTGTTTTCGCATCACTTCATCTGTTGCAGGCAGCCCAAATAGGCGATTTTTATTATTTCTAACCAATGTACAGAATAACTTGTCCCCTTCTTTAGGCCAAAGTTCCATGGAATCTGGTAGATCATCTAATGATACAAGAATATCCTTTTTGAGCCCTATATCAATAAAAACACCAAGGCCTTTTTTAACGCCGACCACCTCAACCCAGTCATATTTTCCTACTTGGACAGAAGGAATTGTCTGAGAGGCAGACAATCTCCCTTGATGATCTTGATATAAAAATACTTCTATTTTTTGGTTAAGCTCAATGGATTTGTTCGCTTCTAGATGGTGTAAAAGCACATCATTTTCCCCATCCGATAAAAAATAACCAAAAGGGGCCTCTCGTACTACTTCTAATATGGCTGTTGTCCCAGCTTCCATATTTGATCCTCCACTCTTAAATTCATTCACTCTCACGAAGGAGTAGAACAAATTATATCATGCCTTAAATAGAAACAAAACTTGTTAGGAAAAATATCAAGCTTTCTGTGCTTGTTTTTGTCTCCCTCTATCTTTCATATGTAATACAAAAAAGAGAATCGCCCCAACCAATGCTGAGATGGAGCCCATTTTATAAATAAAGCCTCCCCCAAACTGTACCCAATACAAATGAAGCCATTGCAAAACCTATCGACCCCCACACCCGTATCGAACTATAACTGACACCATTCTCTTTTGCAAAAATAGTCGATAGGCTATCAAGCAAAGGTTGAATCGGAGACATAAAGAAGTGAAAAATCATCATCATAATGACCAACAAGACAATCGTTGGACTGAAAAAAACAGCAAGTCCCGTTATAAAAGCAGCTACAAGAAGAAATAAAATGACACTTTTTACGGATTGTCGTTTGTCTGAAATAATTCCCCAGAGGGGTTGAGAAAAAATGGCCACAATCGGTCCAACGGAAAGAACAATCCCAATTTGCCCAGGACTTAAACCTTTGAATCGAAATAATAATGGTAAAAAGGCGTTGATAAGCGAAATGACCCAATAATAGAAAAAGTTAAATAACGAGATTCGTATCATTATGTTTTCTCCTTTAAATAAAAGGCGTAAAAAGGAGGTAGACCGTAAGTCCGGTCAACCTCCTTTTTCTTTTAAAGTTAAATAGCCTCCATTACTTTAAACTGTGCTTCAATTAAACGATAATACTCGCCTTTTAACGCCATTAATTCATCATGGTTCCCTTCTTCAATAATTTCTCCCTGTTGAAGAACGAAAATTTTATCCGAATCCCTAATCGTTGAAAGTCTATGGGCGATAATAATCGATGTTCTTCCTTCAAGTAAAGTCCGTAAAGCTCTTTGAATTTGCACTTCTGTTTCTGTATCAATACTAGCAGTCGCTTCATCTAGAATAATAATACGAGGATTTGCCAAAAGTGCTCTTGCAAAGGATAATAGTTGTCGCTCACCCACCGACAAAATATTCCCTCTTTCTTCGACTTCCGTTTCATAGCCCATCGGTAAATTTTTAATGAATTTATCGGCACCAATCGCTTCTGCAGCAGCCTTTACTTGTTCATCTGTTGCTGAAGGATTACCAAAGCGAATATTTTCCATAATCGTTCCCGAAAAGATAAATGTATCTTGAAGCACAACGCTTATTTGCTGACGTAGTTCTCTTAGAGAAACATCTTTTAAATCTTTCCCATCAATGCGAACTGCACCGGCTGTCGGATCGTAAAAACGAGTGATGAGGTTCGCAATCGTTGATTTCCCTGAACCCGTATGGCCCACAAGTGCGATGGTTTGGCCAGGCAACATTTCCAAAGAAATTCCGTTTAAAGCTTTTCTATCTTCATCGTAGGAAAATTCTACTTGATCAAACTGAATATGTCCTTCAATGTTCCCGAGTTTAAGCGGTTTTTCTTTTTCACCAACAATCGGAAGTTCATCTAAATACTCAAAAATCCTTTCCGAAGAAGCCATCGCCATTAATAATTGATTATATAGTTGCCCAAGTCTTGAGATTGGTTCCCAAAACATGCCAATATAAAAAGCAAAAGAGACGAATTGTCCAAGGGAGAGAGAACCAATCTGAATTAAATGAGAACCATACCATAATAATATTCCAGTTCCAACGGCATTCGTTGCGTCAACTAACGGACGAAACATGGCGCTTTTTTTCGTTGCCAGCCGCCAAGCCTCAAAGTTTTCTGTATTAACCCCTTCAAAATAAGCCATATTTTCTTGTTCTTGTGTAAAACTTTGCGTGACCCTGATCCCTTGGATACTTTCATTTAAGTGCGAATTTAATTTTGATTGCTTTAGTCGCATATATTGCCAGGATCGGCGAATGCTTCTCCTAAGTGTTGTAGAAAGAAAAAACATCAAAGGAAGGACCACTAAAACGGCCAATGTTAGCTGTGGGCTTAATGTGAATAGGATGATAATGACACCAAAGAGCATCAATATATCCATAAATACATTAATAACCCCATTCGTAAACAAATCTTGAAGCGAATTCGTGTCGTTCATAATTCTTACAAGGATCGATCCAGCAGAGCGCTGATCGAAAAAGCGATGGGACAATCCTTGTACGTGGGTAAACAAATGTTTACGTAAATCATAAATCACTTTTTGTCCTAATTCGTTACTCCATTTAATTCTATAAATGTTGGCCACATAACTGATAATATAAAGGACTGCTATACCGGAAACGATCCACATTAAATAAGCAATATTCTTTTCAGTATTTATCGCTTTATCCAAGGCATAGACACCAATCATAATCGGAATGACCAATCGGATGGCGGTCGTAATCAAGACAGTGATAATAGATGCTGGCAGAAGATTTTTCACATAAGGACCTAAATAATTCAATAAACGATAGAGTTGTTTCCAGTTAAATGGTTTATCAATCAATTGCTCTGTGGAATATTGAAAACGTTCCATCACAAGCGGATTTACCTTTTTTGCTTTTTTCACCTATTACTCACCCTCTCTGCCCTTGCAAAATCGCCTTTTGGTCTTGAAATTGAATTTTATAGACCCTTTCATACAAACCATTTCCATGTATCAATTGCTCATGGGTTCCTCTTTCTACAATTCTTCCGTTTTCTAATACAAGTATTTCATCTGCATGTTTCAGAGATGAAATTCTATGAGCAATGATAAAAGTAGTCCGTCCTTTCATGACCTCTCTCATCGCCCCTTGAATTTTGAATTCAGTTTCCATATCTACAGCACTTGTGGCATCATCCAGAATTAAAATACTTGGATCCAAGCAAATGGCACGTGCAATGGCTATACGTTGTTTTTGACCACCAGATAATCCAAGTCCCCTTTCACCGAGAACAGTATCATACCCATTAGGCATCTGTGTAATAAATTCATGGGCATCTGCTCTTTTCGCTGCATCGATAATATCCTCCATACTTGCATCAGGCCGACCATAGGCAATATTTGCTTTAATTGAAGAGGAAAAGAGAAAGCTTTCCTGGAGTACAAATCCAATATTACTCCGCAGGGCGTTCAATGAATAGTCTTTTACATTTTTACCGTCAACAAGCACCTCACCAGATTCAACATCATAAAATCTAGTAATCAATTGAGTGATACTCGTTTTCCCTGAGCCGGTTGCGCCGACAAGTCCAATAATTTGACCCGGTTCGACTGCAAAATTAATATCTTTTAAGGATGAAATATCTTCGCCCGCATAGCGCAGGGAGACATTTCTAAATTCCACTCTTCCTTCAAGACGTTCAGGGGAATACGCATCTTCTTTATCCGTAATATCCTCTTGAGCCTCAAGAATCTCTAATAAGCGTTCACCAGATGCTTTAGATTGTGAAAACTGATTGATGGTAAATCCTAGATTCATAATGGGCCATAAAATAAAGCCAACTAAACTATAAAAAGCGACCAATTCACCAGGCTGTAAAGAACCTTTGATGACAAAATATCCTCCTAAGGACAGTAACGCAATTACACAGAAATCTCCAAGGAACTCCATTAACGGAAAGAATTTAGCCCAAATATTCGAGATGAAGATATTACGGTCTTTGTAGTCTTCATTGGAAACATTAAATTTTTGATTTTGAAATTCCTCACGCGATAAAGACTTCACCGTATTAATACCCGAAATGCTTTCTTGAACATTTGTGTTCAATCTCCCGAAAGATCGACGGATATTCCGAAACGCTGGATGAACAGCCCTATCAAACTTATAAACAACGATACATAAAAAAGGTAGTGAAACCATGGTTGCCAAAGTTAGTGGAACAGAATAATAAAACATGACACCAAAGGTAACGATTAATAATAATACAAGTCTTATAATTTCCGCAAAGCCAAATGATAAAAAGAATCGAAATGATTCAACATCGGCTGTAAGTCGTGACATTAAGTCCCCTGTCTTTGCATTATCATAATATCGAAACGGTAAAAATTGAAGTTTTTCGTATAAAACATTTCGTAGTCGATACACAGAGCTAATTCCGAATAAATCCCCCATATATTGCTGAAAAAATGTCGCAATTGCTTTTATAAGCATAATTCCAAAAAATGCTAACGTCAAAGGGACGATCCAATCATATTGCTGATTTAATACAACATTATCAATGGTCAGCTGAAGAACGATTGGGTAAACCACAGTGATGGCCGTAACAACAAACAAGAAAAATGTTGAGATAATAAAGAATTTTTTATATGGCCAATAATATTGCTTTAACTTTTTGAACGTTTGCATTTGATCCCTCCTTTAGGCTTGCAACCGTACTACATAATATATCGGTTTCCGAAATAAATTTCCACTGTTTTTTGTAAATTATCGTTTTTTCATTCGAATATCCGATCTCCCTACATCTAAAGTCTGAATCGCCATTTTTCAAGAAGAAATCTTCCTCACCTCAAATTATTTGTGTATTTTTCACCCTGATTATTATAATCGTTTTCAAGCCAGGTTGCGAGGGAATTGATTATAAAAATAAAAAAAGATACCCATGAAATCTTATGGGCATCCTCAAAAAATAATGAATAGAGTTTTTTTATTTTTCCAATTCGCCTAATACACGGTTTACTCTTTTTTCAAGCATTTTCATCCCGCCACCACCGGCTTGGAAGTGACGCAAATTGCCTTCTTTATCAAACACATAGTAGGCGGGAACATATTGATTTTCAAAAGCATCAGCCAATTTTAATTCACTGTCAACAAAAATTGGCTGAGTGATTCCATGTTCTTCAGCAACCGTTTTAATCTCATCAAGATCAAGATCATTTTCAGATCTTGGTATATGGACAGCAATCACATTTAATTTATCCTTGTATCGGTCACGGAATTGATTCACCTGTGGCATCGCTTCTTTACAAAGATGGCAGCTAATGGACCAATAATGAATTAATGTTGGCTTTTCACCTACTAGTTGATCTTTTGTTCTCTCACCATTTATCCAAGCGGTTGCTCCTTCTAAAGCAGGCATGGGTGCACGTAGTTTCATAATGAAAAACCTCCCTCAATGAATTAGGATCTATTCCAAGAAATGTGCAAAATATGGGGACAAGCATAGATGGCTTGTCCCACTTTATATAATCAAAATAAAATGTGAAATCTAATTAAACATTAAGTGTCTCTTGTCCAGGTCTCCAGTTTGCTGGGCAAAGACCACCAGTTTGTAAGGCTTGTAAAACACGTAGTGTTTCGTCAACATCACGACCAATATTATTATGGTTCACTACAGAATACATTAGTTCACCTTCAGGATTAATGATAAAGAGACCACGAAGAGCAACACCCTCTTCTTCAATAAGCACTCCATATTCTTTTGCAACTGAGTGGTTTGTATCAGCAGCAAGTGGATAGTTTAATTCTCCTAAACCATTTTCTTTTCTGTCTGTGTTAATCCAAGCTAAATGAGTATGGATGGTATCCGTTGATGCTCCGATAACCTCTGTATCAAGATCTTCAAATTCATCATAACGATCAGACATTGCTGTAATTTCTGTTGGACATACGAATGTAAAATCCATTGGATAGAAGAAAAGGACGGTCCATTTGTCATTTTTCATGTTTTCTTCAAGGCTGACTTTCCCAAATTCTTTATTAGGCATAACTGCTTCCATTTCAAAACGTGGTGCTTGTTTACCTACCATACGATCTGCCATAGCAAAAATCCCTCTTTCTTGGTATTTATTTAATTGAGAAAATCATAATATCTTCTCAACTATTGATATTTCACATTATAATTATTCTAAAAAGTCTTGTCAAACCTATTTATAATAACTATAAGCAAGAAGTGATTATTGTTTAAAAATGTACTCCTAAGTGTCTTTGTATTTATCCTATCATTTGTTTCAATTTTTATAAACCAATTTGCCTGATGTCTTTCGGATTACCGCTTCTTTTTCTTTGCTGCTAATAATCTTTTCATATTTTCTTGGCGGTTGTTTTGCTGATCCTTTGGTCCTTGTGTTTGTTTTCTATTCACCTGATGTGAAACTTTTGATTTTATAAGATTATTATCCTTGGTTACGTCTGCTTGATTTTTATCCGTTGTGTGGGTTGGCATTCGCGGTCGCCGATTTTCCCCACCAACCAAACCTTTTCGCTTTTCTTTTGAGGAAGCAAACTTCCACTTTAGAATACCGAAAGAAGGACATCCAAATCTTCGAACGGCAATTTCGATAAAAAGGAACAGAAAAGCCAGTAGGATGAACCATGGAGCAATGGATTGCTTTCTTTCTGTTTTTTCCGGTAAGGCAGCAAATGCCTCTTTACTGTTTTCTAATTGTTTTCCGCCTGTTAGCTCAGCAGCCTCCTGTAAAAGGGAAAAACGATTCCCTTTCATTAAAAGCTCTTCGGAATAGGGTACGGTAAAACCCGTTTTAAACACTTTTGATTCCCCATCCTCAGTTCGTTCCTTCACGCTCAAAAAGTACAATCCTGGTTTCTGTTCCATTGTCAAATTATATTTCCCAGGTGCGGTCATCTTCATACTTGTGTCCACCACATCTCCTGACTGGGAAACGATTTGTGTTTTGATTGGTAAACCATTATTATTTGAAGACGTTAAGTGAACAAGGGTTTCACTATTTTGGGTATCAACAGTGATAGAATAGGGTTCACTATTCCCATTTGGTAAGGTATCAGTAATAAGTTGATTCAAAAACAATGGCCAGTTATCCCAGCTTGCAAACTCTCCTGCCCATTTTCCACTTAAGTCAGAAGTATAAGCAATTGTTTTTCCTAAGCCATATTGCCACTTAGCAAGAACCGGCGAACTAGTTTCCAAATGTTGGAGAAAGATAGAAACCAATAATGGTATTTTAGTGTTTGAAAGAGAAAGATATATTATAAGGATTTATAGAGTATGGGGGTAGGGGAGTACATCCTATGAATATCGTTGATTTTGGCTTGAAAAATCAGGTGCCAAGCATTTGGATGTGGCCGGTTATAAAGTGCAGGCTTTCTATGTGCATTTTGGTCTTGGAATTTATTTTTGAATCGGATGGTATATTACAATTTTACTTTTTTAGAAAATTATGGTTAAATTTATTTGTATTTATATTAAATGTTAAGGGGGATTTTAAAATTGAATAAGAAAATGTATTTTTTACTTTTTAGCTTTCTGTTAATGTTACCGTTTGTTTTTCCAGTTATTAATGTAAATGCGGAGGCTATTGAGGGTGTGACTTTAGAAGAAGCGTCTAAAGTTTTAACGGCAGAGGATGAAAAATTATACAAATCTATGACTGATGAGGAAAAAAATGAAAGGGAAATTTCTATAGCTGAAAATTATGATGAAGGTTCTATTCTGTCCGAGGAAGATACTATTTTTTTATTAAATCAAGCCAAAAACCTGAAAAATAATTCGGGTATCGAGTTACGTGCTGGCAGTAGTTCTAAGGCTGTTTCAAAGACTTTAAGTAAATTTGGAACTAAAGTGACACTAAAAGGTACTATGTATCAAAATATAGCATATGTTGCTGGAACATCTACTTTTAGAGGAAACTTAACATTAACTAGAAATTCAGGATCTTTAAAAAAAGTTTCATTAGCAACACACCATTCAGCTTATGGAATTATTGGGTGGAGTGGTAAATATCCAACTGTAGGACGAGTTTATAAAGGTAGTGTTAGTATGTCTAAAACTAGTAATTTAAATTCAACTAAAATGGATAAGACAAAAAAATATTCATCTGTATTACCTTCATACACTACTATGTATAGCCAAGCAACTGTAACTACATCTAAGGGAGACCAGTACACAGTTACATCTCCTTCATGGAGTAGAGCTCAATGACTAATTTGTTGATTACTTTTGGTATCTTGGCACTTTTAGTTTGTGGAATTATTGCAGTGATATTTTTCGTTGTTAAACGGGTAAAAAAATAATTAAATGAATAAAAAGCAAAACCCCTAAAGGCAAATTTGAGCGTATTGAGCGTATAAACAAGGTTGAAAATCGTCATGAAATGGATAGAGGTATGGAAATATAAAAAGCACCCGGAAAGGTGCTTTTTATATTGTTTTGAGCGAAGCGAAAAACCACTTCTTTCTTTTCTTGATACTATTAGAAATAACATGTGAAATGTGCCTTTGGACATTGGTAATATTGGTTTTTTATGTCTATTAATCTATTAAGAGAACCCAAGTGTATCCTTGTCTCGTAATAATTCAACAGATCGCGCCGCTGCTTCTTTCGCCAGTGATAGCTTGCTCCCTTCCATGCTACCGGAACGATCCAACACAATAACCAATCCTAGGGAGGGCAATTCTTCCTTTCCCTTTATTTCCATGTGTACGGGCAATAAATCCTCAATGGGCGTTTTGAAATAACCGCCAAGTCCGTAAGCTTCATCTCCACCAGCCATGACAAAACCTACTCCAAATTCTTTTACCGCCCGTTCAATCAACATCATTTTATTTTCTCCAACATCTGTAGCAGAAATATTGTCAAACAAAATAGAGTCATATTGGATAAACCCAGAAAGATTGGATGGTAACAATTCTGGTGTGATTTGATCGACCACCATGTCTGATGCTTTCAATGCAGCAAAATGACCTGGTTCATCCTCATTCTGAACAGCTAATACCCTTGGAGGCCCTTTTACATTTGAAACGGAAAAAAGCTGATTATTTTCTGAAAAGGCATCCTCTTCTGCATTTACTTCGGCCCTGTATACGTGTAAACCAGTATTTTCTGCTATATGGGTAAACGTATATAAATTTGTTCCTTCTTTTACTTCCAATTCCTTCCGAATCAACTCACTATCATTCAAAAAAACTTTTAAACGGGCTTTTTTCTCGTCATTACTTGTGATTTTCAGCTTTATTTGTACGGTCTCCCCCTCATAAAGAATGGGAGGAACCTCCATTTCTGTGATCGCCATATCCGACTCATGTTCTCCTGCAATGGGAACATAGTCTAAAACAATGCCTTTTTGTTTTAAAAGTCTAGCTGTTGCGAGTAAGTCTCCGGCTGTCTCGTTTCCATCAGATAAGAGAATGACTCTGCCATTTCTTTGTGTCGGTAGAATCGACTGGGCAAGCTGTATCCCTTTTTCATAATTGGTGTCATAAGGATCTATTTCCCCAGAAAACTTCTGGATCAGTTCGCTTTGATGGTGAAAGGCTTGCTCAACACCAGCTTCCTTCCCCATTGCCACAATGGCAAAGCCATCCTTTTCCCGTTTCTCATCCAAACTATTTGAAATCCAATCTAGCATTTGTTCGTCTGTCCCCTTCATACTTGCTGAGACATCCGCCACAAAAACCACATTTCTCTCATCTATCTTGTGAACTAGCTGTGGAATCGTCAAGCTTGCAATCAAAAATAGAAAAGAGAGGCTTCTAAGGGTAGCGATTATTCTCTTATCTTTTATAGAAAATGATTGTGCTTGTAGATAAAATAAAAAAACAACAACCGCTACCGGAATAAGGAGAACAAACAAGATGGGATATTTAAACTCTAGTCCCACGTCTTGTCACCTCCCACTCTACAAACAATAGAATCAAAGCTCCAAAAGCGAGCCAAAACCAACCTTTATCATATAGACGCTCATTGGCTTGTTTTATTTTTTTACCATTGTCTTCTCCGTGTTGGACATGAAACGAAGGCTGAAAGGGAATCGATTTTTCTCGATCATCTAATTGAACCGCTAAATATTTCTTTTTATCTTGGACCATAATCTGATATAAACCAGGTTTTCGCGGTGCCACAAAACTCTCCTTATCAAGGGAATAAGTCCGGATAAATTCTCCTTCCTCATTAAAGAGCTTCCATTGTGCCGTCTCTTTCTTCACATTCATCCATTTTTCTTCACCTGGCTGAAAAAAGCCTAAAAAAGCATCTTGGGAAGAAAGCCATTGTACCGCATGATAAAGAAAAATTGGAAATCCAGGGCGCAGTGGCCAATCCGATTCTTCAATAGGGAAATGAATGACAATGGATGCCGTGTCATTCAAAATCCCTTTTTGAATAAGTGGGAATCCTTCGCTTTCCGCAATAACGGGAAGAGATAAAGCGGCTTCTGTCCGGTCAACCGATTGAATAAAGGTTTTGTCAAAATCGACATACTGAAAAAGCGGGTCATTCGTGACGGTTATTTGCTCGCTCAATGGCACTTTTTCATGCTGCTCAGGTGTAATCGCTAATATTGGCCGATCAGGCCAGTCTTGCACCCCGATATTCTCCGTCACAACCATTCCGTCTGTGAGATCCATCTCCTGCGTAGCGGAATCCAATTGGATCACATCATAGCCGATATTTTCAAGTCCCTTCAATACAAATGGACTAACATCGCCAAGGGCATATATTTTTGAAAAAGGCACTTGATGAATCGCAATCATTTGATTATCAACCTGATAATCATCCTCCACCAAAATCTGGGCTTTATAATAATCCTTCTGCGGCAAATCGGGAATCGCAATCATTTTTTCTTCTTTCGCTTCTATTGAAATGGTATCTGAAAATAAAATGTCTTTGTCAGAAAGCACCTGTAATTCGACCGCTTCCTGCTGATTGATTTGATTTTCAATGAGAACGACTGCAGAAATTTGCTTGTCTTCCATTCCAATACCGAAAGACTTAATCGCTAGATTAGGCCCATTCTCTCCATGATTCACAACGGTAACCGGCAGTGTCTCTGGTAAATGAGTTAATTCTTCTTGTTTCAAAGAATCAGAGAATATATAAAGAGAGGAATCTTCCGCATTGGCTAACGAATCCGCCAATCGTATCGCTTTTTTCATATCACTATGTTCATAAGAGAGCTCTAATTCATTGACTACCTGTCGAATCACTTTTTTATCTGTCTCCTTATTTAGCAGCAGGTGTGGCTCTCGCCCAGCAGAAATCAATGTAATCTCCTGATCATCCATTTGGTTTATATACTCGTTTAGATCTGATTTAGCCTCTTCAAATCGGGTCATTTCATTATGGATGGCTGCCATGGAGGCTGAATCATCGATGACAAATAAAAGGTGTTCCCCAGGAATGCCTTTCGTCTTAATAATAGGATGGACAAGGGCTAGCATCAATAAAGATAAAATCATAAGCTGTAGCAATAATAATAGATTGCGTTGTAATTTATTCAACCAAGGGGATGCTTGCCATTCGTTCATCACTTGCTCCCACAACAAATTAGACGGGATGATCATTTTTTCATATTGTTTACGAAACATATAAAAAAGCAATACTGCCCCAATAAATGCTGTTAGTAATAAAAATCCTGGATTTGTTACACCCAATTTGGTCACCTCATTGCAATAGCCCTTTAAAAGGATGTTCAAAAAGTAAGGATCAAAGGCTAAATTCGCGACATCCTGTCGCAACGCCTTTGTGACCTGCGTCCTGCAGGTCCCCGGTAAAAATGACACTACGAATTTCTTCGTTGGCTTTCTTTTCCGCTCCTTGGAAAAGAAAACCACTTTTCCTTCGTGCGATGCGGATTCAGGGAAGCTTTCCTTGTGCTCACGTATCGGGATGAAGGTTCTTCTGCTAAAACCGCCCACGTCCTGTGGGCAACGCAGAAGTCAGTACATCCTGTACAAGTCCGCTGCTCAAAGCTACGCCGCCTCGAACTTTCGACGCACAGGACGTGCTAGTGTCGGCAGTTGGCTATTGACGTCAGCGCCCTTAGCCGACGGGTCCTTTTTATCCTCCTTTTTGAACAAGCCCTTTAAGTACAAAATCTTTTAATAAAATTTCTTCCATCTTTTTCACATCATTGATCAGAAAATACTCTGCTCCCGTTTTAACGCAAAGCTGTTTTAATCTTTCATTATGCTCTTGTAATCTCATCTGATAGGCCGTTATAAGCCTTGGACTAACACTTAAATTGATTTCAGTCTGTAACTCACTATCGATTAGTTTGGCATCTCCATGAACCTCTGGAGCTCCCTCTTTTTCGCTTAAGATTTGGATGAAAATAATATTTGTATGTAACGGAGAACATTTTTTTAGTAATCTCTCATATTCTTCGATTGGCTCCATCCCATCTGTAATGATGAATGCGATTTGTGTGTTTTTTTCCATTTTTCCTTCTAACCCGCGGATGAAAGAAGTGGTGGTCTCCTCCATACTCAGTCGTAAAATTTGAAGTAAAACGGATTGCGCATGAGTCCTTCCTTTTCTCTCAATCTTTTTAGCGCTTGGTGCTGAAATGGGGATAAAAGATAATCGATCCTCATTTTCTAAGCAAATAAAACTTAAACAGGCGGCTAGAGATTTCGCTTGAGTCCATTTCGATTCAATCGCTCTCATGGATGACGTGCAATCCAGATAAATGGCCACCTTGATTTCCTGTTCATCCAGATACCTTTTAATAAAATGGCGTCTCGTCCTTCCATAAACGTTCCAATCGATTTGCCTAATATCATCGCCTGGTTGGAATTCCTTAAAATCAGAAAACTCAAGGGAGGAGCCAAAACGATGAGAAGAGCGAATTCCTTTCTGCATTCCCGTTCGTTTCGAATCATAGACAATTCTTAACCTGCGTAATCTTGCTAGAAATTGGGGAGAGATCCTTGTCATTGGACAGCACCAGTCGCTTGAACCGTTTTTATCGTTTGCTCGATAATCTGATCTTGGGTGACACCTTCCGCTTCCCCTTCAAAATTTATTAAAATACGATGGCGGCAAACGGGCTTAGCAGCCATTTTCAAATCGCCAATAGAGACATGATAGCGACCTTCCATTAAGGCGCGACTTTTTGCTACCATAATTAAGCTCTGCAATCCACGAGGACCGATCCCATATTGTACATATTTTTTCACTTCATCACATGCGTCCTCATCCGTTGGTTGGGTGGCCGCAATGATACGGACAGCTAATTCTAAAATATCCTCTGAAATCAATATTTGTTTCACAAGCTTTTGAATATGAAGAACATCTTCTTTCTGCATCATCTTCTTTAAGAGCGGCTGTTCGGAACCAGTCGTTCTCAGAATGATTGTTTTTAAATCCTGCTTATTAGGATAGGAAACCAGAATTTTTGTGGCGAAGCGATCGACTTGCGCTTCCGGTAATGGATACGTTCCTTCTAGATCAATCGGATTTTGTGTCGCCAAAACAAAGAATGGCACCAACATCTCTTTCGTATCCCCCATAACGGTGACCGTTTTCTCCCCCATTGCTTCCAATAAAGCACTTTGCGTTTTTGGTGTAGCTCGATTGATTTCATCTGCCAGTATAATATTGGCAAACAAAGGCCCTTGAAAAAACTCAAAAATTTGTTTCCCCTCTTCATTTGGTTGAATCATCATTGTGCCTGTAATATCGGAGGGCATCAAATCCGGAGTAAATTGAATCCGGGAAAAGGATAAATCCATCACTTCCGCTATCGTTCGAACAAGCATCGTCTTTCCAAGTCCCGGCAATCCTTCCAGTAAGGCATGTCCCCCGGAAAAAATGGTCCAGAGCAATTCTTCTATAACTGAATCCTGTCCGACAATAAATGACTGTATTTCCTTCTTTACCTCCTTCAGCAACCCTGCCGCTTGTTGAAAATCTTCTTCTTGGAGATGTGCCACGAAATCCTCACTCCTTCTCTGGCTTTATCTTTGAAAAGTAATTTTTGACGATCGACTCGATTTCCTCTGGCATTTCGATTCGATCGATACTTTGTCTTGATGCTTCTTCATATTGTTGATAGACCTCTTCATAAGGGCGGACAGAGCCTTTTAGCACAGGTCCATTCCCTTCTGTTTTTTCAGCAGGTTGTCCTTTACCCGTTTGTTTCCCTGAATCAATTTCCATATTTTTCTTTCCATCGATGGATTCCGGAATAGCCAATTCCCTAGAGCCTGAGCCTTGGCCTGCACCACTACTGGAAGAGTTTGCTTGACCGCCGTTATTGGACATCCCACCAGTTCCTGCTGTCCCTTTTTTCCCCTGCCCTTCTTGGGTTGGGCCTTTATTTCCTTTCTCTCCTGATTGTCCCTCTTCTCTTCCTTGTGCAGATTGTCCGGTTTTTTTAGGCTGTTTGGAAGTATTCGGTGCAGCGCCTGTTCCATCTTGCTTTTGATTTGCAAATTCTGCGGATGGCTTCAACTGATGACTTTCCATCGTCGAAGCTAAATCCGCTATTTCCTTATCTAAAAGATTTTGTGCCTCTTCCCAACCCTTTTGATCGTGATTGCCTGCTAACTCCGTAAATTTTTGGGCAATCTCCTCAACCGCTTGATCCGATAAAGGATCATCCTGATGACTTAATGCGGATAGTAGTTTTCTTTGTTCTTGATTCAGGGCGGAAGACTTTTCTTTTAACTGATTGAGTTCTTCCTTCACACCTTTTGCATCTCCCTCTTGAAGAGCTTGAGCGAGCTTTTCTAATTGCTGAGCTTCCAATTGCTCTACAAGTTCGGTTATATTTTCCTGGGTTTCTTTTGCTTCTATTTTCTTTAACTCTATTTCTTCTCGTTTTTTTACCAGTTCTTTTAACGCTTCATTTGCTTGTTTCACATCCTGCAACGCTTCAGGCGTCTTTTCCAATTCTTTCCTTGCCCCAGCATTCTCTAACTTTTCTATCTCATTTCGCAACTCTTTTTTCGTCTTTTTCACGATGTTTCTCTCTATTTCTATTTTTTTCGCCTCTTCTATTTTTTCATTTGGGAACGATAAACTAAGAATGGCGAACATCCCAACCATAAAAATAAGACAGACTAGAAGTGGATGAACATACTGCTTTTTTCTTTTTAAAACAGTTTGCTCCACATTTTTCATATGTGAGAGGGCATCTTTTCTTTGCAACTCATAGATTTTATCGTCTTCTTGTAAGAAAGATAAAGCGGTTGTAGCTCTATTTTCTCCCGAAAAAATATCATAAAGGTTCGCCGCTGCTTGGAGCGAGGGAGCACTCTTCCAAGCCGATATGGAAAAGCAAATCAACAGAGCCGCAATCACGGTCAAAACATAGATAAATAGATACGGAATAACGAAAAAACGAGCGAACAGACTAAGCAATAACAACGATAAGGCCGAAGTGAATAGAAACTGCTGCAACCTTTTCAAAAATAGTCCTAACCTTAGCTGTGACCTTACCTTTATTAATAAACTTAAAAATGCTTGTTTTGTATCCACCGTCCATCACCCTTTTTTGCGTTTCATATTAGGACGTAATTTCTTAATACTTAAAAAAAGCATCATAAGCGCCAAAAGCGAATAGACAATAAAATAACTCCAGATAATCGGAAAGGGGACACCTGTTTGGCTGGCGATGATTTCATTTATTTCAGGTTGAAAAATCGCTGAAAAAGCCATGACCGGATTAAACATAGCCAATATATAAGGAAATAATAAAGTAGAATTTTGTGAATACGTATAGCTTATCAGAATCAAAAACAAAAAGGCTGTTCCTCCTGCAAGGAATAAACAGATGCCATAAGATGAAACCATCGCGACAATCGTTCTTCGAATGAATGTCGAAAAAAATATTCCGATACAGCCAAAAACAAATATTGTAAACAAATAAAAACCAAAAATCTTAAAAAGGGTTGTAGGGGATACACCCCCATAGAGAAACACGATCGAATAAAAAGGGAGACTTGCGACAATCATTAACACCAAATAGACGATCGAAGAGAAAAGTTTACTAAAAATAATGCTCGTGGAACTCTGAATGGTTGTTAATAAAATATTTAACGTTTGCTTCTCCCTTTCCCCACTAACGACACCCGCAGTTAAACCAGGAGTAATGAATAAAATTAAGCCAAGCTGAATATAAGCAAGAACCATGAACATCAGTCGGCTTTCCTCCGGACGGACATACGAAGATCCACCCGTTACAACCCTATTCAGTAAAATATAGCCAATCACAACGATCCCGATGGCAACCAAATAAGCCAATAATCCTATAAATGTCCGAAAAGAGCGGAATCTTAGTTTAAATTCTTTATTAAGTACTGGATTAATCCAAAACTGCTTCATATTCACTTCACTCCACTCCTTTCGTAATTTCCATAAACACATCTTCCAAATTTGTTTCTAATGGTTTAAAGCTAATAATCGGGAGATCGGCTAACATGGCCTTTTTCAGTAACTGAACTTGCCTTTGTTGATCACCAGCATAATGAAATTGCAATATACCTTCTTCTGTAACCGTCATTTTTGAAACATCTGGATCATCTTCAAAAAAGGCGATCGCTTTACCGGCTTCACCTAAGAGCATAACGGTAATGATTTTGTCCGCCTGAAGTTGTTGCTGAATTTCATTAACAGAGCCATGTGCAACCAATTTCCCCTTGTTAATCACACCGATTTCATCACACATTTCCGAAAGCTCAGGTAAAATATGAGAGGAAATAAGAATCGTTTTCCCCATCCTTTTTAATTCTTTTAGCACTTCACGCATTTCAATCCGAGCCCTTGGGTCAAGTCCTGAAGCGGGTTCATCTAATATTAAAACATCAGGATCATGGATAAGTGATCTTGCGAGGCAAAGCCGTTGCTTCATCCCGCGTGACAGTAAATCAACATAAGCATCATATTTGGATGATAAATTTACTAACTCCAAGAGCTGTCCAATTAATTCCTTTCGTTCGCTGACAGGGATTTTGTAACTAGCTCCATAAAAATCTAAATACTCATTTACTCGCAATTGATCGTATACCCCAAAGAAATCGGGCATATAGCCAATATAGTTTCTAACTTTTTCCGGCTCCTCTGTAACACTAGCCCCATTGATAAAGGCTGTTCCTGAAGTAGGGGCAAGTAATGTGGCTAGTATGGAAAAGGTCGTTGATTTACCAGCACCATTATGACCTACTACTCCAAACACTGTACCTTTTTCGATCTGAAGTGTAAGAGTATCTAAGGCTGTAAATGAACCATATTTTTTCGTTAATTCTTTGATTTCAATCATTGATTCATGGTCCCCTTCACCGTAAACTCTGGGAAGCTGATATAAGGATTCTCTTCCCCATTCTTCTTTTCTAACTGGACCGTTAATTGCCCGTGTTCAGAAATAAAGCGTTCTGGATGGTCCTTTAATACTACTGATTCGTTATTTTCATCGACTTCTACAAATTCACCCGTTTTATAATCCATTAGTGATAATGTCAGTTCTGCATATGGATCAAGAGTAAAGCTGATGGAATCGAACGATGCCTTTTTTAAGTCAATTTGGCCTGGTAATGTTAAGACCGCTTCATAAACGCCCGTCCCCAATTCTAACTCATTATACATATCCATTGGAGATAGTATATTTCCCGTAATCGCACGAAGTTCAGTCGTTAATTCCGCCTGAGTAATCGTAAATGGCCCCGTGCCCATTCCCGTTGCTTCAAATGGTTGATAAATGATTTGCACGCGATCATTTTTTTCTTTTTTATGGCGAATATTTGCTTCGACAATATTATCCTTTGTAAATCCATAAACAATTGGTTCATTATTGTTTACAATTTTATCAGATGTAACTAAAGCATTTAGTAGTTCCTCTTTTTTTAATTCTTCCAGTTCGGTATCTGCTTGATTTCCTGTATACCCAAGGCTGATCGGTCTTGTCAATATGCCCTTTTGTAAGTCTAAATCAACCTCTAATGTCTCCTCTTGGTTTATTTCACCAAGCTCATAAATATGTTCACCACTCCAAATAAATAACTCTTCGAAATGAAAAGGAAATTGATTGGTAATTTTCCCTTTTAATTTTTCACCCTCTAGATTCAAATCGACTTGAAATTGACCGACCTCCTGCTTATTCACGTATCCAACCATCGTTCTCGCTGACCAATAGCCCACATCTGGATACTCATAATTTTGACTTCCTCTCGTTTCTGAAACAATTGCGTCTGTTAAACTTTGTCCATCCAGCAAACTCTCCCCGGTTTTCACTGGGGCACCCGAAATGTGCGCCTTTGGAAATGATAATTGATAGTCCCCACTTCGATTTGAAAAAATGCTCGCAGAATAGGAACCTACTAAATTCCCTTTTGGATCGGCCTCAAATAGTCCCAGCTCAAACAAATGTGGTTTGGCCATTCTCTCTTTTGCCCCAATACTGAAAATACTAACCGAAACAATCAACGATATCGCTGGGATGATCCACCATGCATGTTCCCTTTTATCCATTTTACGTAGAAGAACATACAGTATCGGGATAATCAGGATGATATAGCCTAACAGAGTAAAAAGTACGATTGGCAGTGAGAAATTGGATGTGGGGTATAGCTCATTAACCGATCCTAATTCATTATAGATGGATTGATAGAGCCCATCAGATTGAAATTTAGATGAAAGCCCCGATGGGATCGATGCAAAAAAATCTTCCCAATACTTCTCAAAGCCTTCCCATGATGAAAGCGGCTCTTCCCCAATGGAAAAGGCTGTTTGCCATATTTCTCCCTGATCTAATGGTCGTTTTAGAATGACCGGTATTTTACCCGAATGTTCAATAATTTCGGCGTCTGCTTGCGTAGAGCCTGTATGAATCGTTAGCGATGAAAAATGGATCGGTGTTTCTTTGTCGCTTGTTAAAAATGAAAGATCTTGAATGTTTTTTTGATTATGTATCTGCATAGGCAGAAGACTTTCCAATTGGCCAAAGGCATGATGTCCTTTCGATGATCCCCCTGCGATCAGTGTTCCCCCTTGATGGATCCAAGCAATTATGGCCGCTTGCTGTTCATCAGACAACTCACTTACTGGATAATCATCAATCAGTAGAAAATCGAAAAACTCCAAGCTTTGCTCCTCTATAGGTAAATTTGTTTTATTTAATGGGACTGTGATGACAGGCTCGCCCATTAATTGGATCAGTTGTAATTTTTTTAATCGGTCTGGATTTTCACTGATCAAACCAATCGTTGCTTGATTATAATCAATCGTTCTTTTATTGGAATGATGGACGGCCTTGAACGGGATTTTTTTACCGCTTTTCCAACTCATTTCATAGAGAAGAGGCGGTTTTTGTTTATAATTGAACGGCTCTTCTGCGCTCCCAGGCAGGGTGATTTCATACGTCTTTTCACTGCCCTTAGGCAATTCTATATGGATCACTTTTTTTCCGCCAAGATTATACCCAGTCGTATACGGGAGCAACAAATCCCCACTAAAATCAGCCCCGCTATTTTTTAAAGTCATTTTAACGGGATACCCTCTATTCATTTTTACTTCGCCGTTGTAACCTTCTTCAATAGTAAGATCTATCGCAGCAGTTGCCGCGTGAACAGGGAAAGAGAAGCTGGATAAAAACATGAAAATAAATACAACAATAGAGAAACGGATTCTCTTTTGAATCATTGAACAGACCCCCTTATACAATCAAAAACAAGATCAGTCGTATTTATGTGAAATAAAGGACTGAACGATATCAAAAAATGCTTGTACCTGCCGCAGTTCAAAAACGGATTCATATCCTAGTAGCCATGTGTCCCGTTTAATAAAATGATTTTTATCGTCCATTAAAGGAATTCTATATACATCTGTTTCCGAATCAGAAAGAGTAATAGCCGGTAAAATCGCATACCCAATTCCATTAAATGTCATCTGTTTACAAGTTTCGATTTGATCGACTACAATGGTACGTCTTGGAAAAGTTTGAAATTGACGATGCCACCAATCCTGGATTTCCTGATAATAATTTGAATCGCTTTTAAATTGAATAAAAGGGCGATCCGTTTCTAATACCTCTTCCACCTTTTGTATTTCTCGATCGACGAGATACAATTGATCCTCAAAAAGATGGTGTTTTACTCCTTTCCAGTCTGTTGTTCCACGGATAATACCGATATGAACTTCTCCTTCATATAAACTTTTTAATATTTCACTGCTCCACCCTGTTATTAACGAAACCTTTGCATGCGGATAAATTCGAACAAATTCTTTTAAAACCTTCGGAAGCCAATTTTGACCCACAATAGAAGCACAGGCTATTTTTAATGTACCATGTACTTTTGAATGGAGTGCTTGCAGTTCTTCAAACACATTTTCTTGTTTTTCCATTATACTTTTTGCAAAATTCACAACAAGCTCTCCAGAGGGTGTTAATACCAAGCCTTTTTGGGTACGGATAAATAATTGGACCCCCCAATATTTTTCAATATTTTGCAGTCGCTGTGAGAGTGCCGGCTGTGAGACAAATAACCGCTCCGCTGCCTTACGCATATTTGCTTCCTCTGCAAGCACCACTAATAACTGATAGTCAGATAGAGACATAGGTAACCAGCTCCTTTACATGTGGCAGCCAATTTTTGTTTGAATACAGTTTTGACTTCTCCTATGGACATATTATGACATATAGTGAAATTTCCAATAGCGCGTTAAAAAATATCAGCTCCCGAAATGGGAGCTAATATTTAGACATGATGGAACTTGCCAATTTGTTTCTTTAATTCCTTTAAGAGTACCCTCCTTGTGAATATCCCTTCAAAATACCCGTCATGGTCCTCAACACATAAAAAAGGATAATCAATCAATAAATCAAGGGCCTTTTCAAACTCGTCATCTACTTGTATTTTGGGAATTTGAACTTGCATGACATCTTCCACTTTTTTATCGCTCAATTTCTCAAACTCAATTCGTTCTAATCCAAGAATCGATTCTGTAATAAGTGGGGAGCTAATTAAGCCGTGTAACTTAAAACGTGCATCTAATACCGGAATAGCAGAATAGCCGCTTTTTGTTAGGACAAGCAAAGCATGTTCCAAATTATTTCCAATTTGGACATGGGCAACTTTTTCAGATGGGATTATATAATCACTGATATGCGGGTTCATGTTTTGATGACTTTGTAAGGAAATCATTTCAGTCCCTCATCTCTTTATAATCTTTACTCATTCTTATTTTAACATAAACCACGTGAGAAAACGCTTTTATTACCACAATTTTATTATACCGTTGAACACTTGTTTTAAGAACGCTCTTTTTCCTCCTGAATCATATCAAAGATCTCAATAGCAGCCATATCAATATCATCGAATTGATATTTCTGTTTATCATGATCCTGACTATACTCCTCCACCTCATATGTATGGGAAGCCGGAAAATATCTCACTTGACAAAGAACTTTCTGATTTACTTCAAATAATCTTTGAGGATTCTCCTCCTGATCTCCTATATTTTGCATCGTTTGAAGCCTTTGAATAATGCTGATTAGTTGTGACATTGTCAAACTCCTTTCTTAAAAGACAATGTCATTATAAAAGACTTGGGAACTGTCTTGACCAAAAGAGGAGGAGAAACTTCGTTTATTTAAGGATTTGCAAAGGTTTCATACCTTCCTTACCTTCCTTTCTGGGACGATCAGTGATATAATAAAAAGTAAATAAAATTGGAAAGGTGTACTTTATATGGATGATCAAACCAGTAAAGCATTGGAACTGTCTGTAACAAATCTTTCACAGGCCATTTTTACGGTTAACCGCCACGCCAAAACGGCAATAAATCCTAAATATTTATACATCTTGAAAAAGAACGCTCTGACCAAAATGATCCAGGAGCGAAAAGCCACAAAAATTGGTCTCCACTTTTCGAGAAATCCCAAGTTTAGCCAGCAGCAATCAGATGTCTTGGTTCAGTGCGGAGATTATTTGTTCCACATACCACCTACTAAAGAAGATTTTGAAGAGCTACCCCATCTTGGGCATCTTAATCAGCATTCCCGCAACCCTAAAACCCGCATGTCCCTTAATACAGCAAAGCGACTTCTTCAAAAATACACTGGCATCAAAGAGAACAATGATCCAAGACCAATGAATACACAAAAACCTGTATTCAAGAAACTTGGGGATAGCTTTTTCTAAGCTGTTTACCTCTTTGAATCCTATGTTTTATATTTCCAATTAAAAACGGATAACCACTAACATGGTATCCGTTTTTCTGATTGTATTTGCCTACAAGCAAAATGAACTATACAGGATGAATGCCCGCTTCTGGATTGATATCCAACATAATTTTCTCAAAATCCAACATCAGGATCTTATGATTGTTTTCTTTAACGACGCCAATCACATTCGATAAATCCGATGGTGGTTTTTCCATTTTATCCCAAGATATTCGTAAAATTCGCTCCACATTATGAACATGGAAAACAACCTGCTTATCATTAAATTCTGTTACGATAAACTTATCCTCTGAAAGATCACGATCTACTACTCTATCCATCCCTATGGCATCTTCTAAACTGACTACTGGCAATACCTCTCCACGTAGTTGGATGATTCCTAATACATATGGATGTGAGTGCGGAAGAGAAGTTGTAGCGCTAGGAAGAATAATTTCTTTCACCTTTAACACATCGATGCCAAATAGATGGCCATTTATTTCGAATTGGATAATTTCTAATTCATTTGTGTCACATTCTAATACTATGTCTGGTTGATTCTGATCCATTGCTTTCCTACCTTTCATCGCTGCCAATATCTTGCATAGGTTGATCCCAATATTTGATTAGTGCTTGTGTACCACTATTTTCTTCCCCTCGCTCAGCGAGAATATCATATAATTTCTTAGCAAGTTCCAAACCGGGTAAAGAAAGATCCATTTTTTTTGCTTCGTCAAGAGCAATCCCCATGTCCTTAATAAAATGCTTAATAAAAAAACCTGGCGAATAATCCCCCTTAATCACCCTAGGAATTAAGTTTGACATGGACCAACTGCCTGCCGCTCCACTACTAATTGATTTTAATACCGTTTCAGGATCTAGCCCTGCATGTTGGGCATAAATAAAGGCTTCTGTGACCCCCATCATATTTGATGCGATCGCAATTTGATTGCACATTTTCGTATGTTGTCCTGCTCCCGCCGCTCCTTGGAAAATAATATTCTCACCAAGTATGGAAAAAATAGGTTTGCAGTCTAGAAAAGTTTGTTGATCACCTCCGACCATGATCGATAACGTCCCTTTTTTAGCTCCAATATCTCCGCCTGATACAGGAGCATCTAATGCTCTTATCCCTTTCTGCTTACCAGCTTCATAAATTTTCTTCGCTAAAGACGGGGTAGATGTAGTCATATCAATCACAATGGAACCTGTTTTTATCCCCGAAAAGATTCCTTCTTTGCCGAAATATACTTCTTCCACATCTTGCGGATACCCAACCATTGTAATGATTATTTCGGTATTTATCGCCATTTCTTTAGGGGAGTCTTTCCATATCGCCCCATTAGCTATTAACTCTTCTGCTTTTTTTTTCGTTCTCGTAAACACTGAGACTGAATATCCATTGGCTAATAAATTCTTTGCCATACTTCTCCCCATGACACCTAACCCAATAAAACCAATTTCCGCTTTTTTATCACTCATTGATCATTCCCCTCCTGCTAAACGGATCTTAATTTACCTCCATCAACAAAAAAGCTACTACCTGTCATATATGTATTCGCCTCTGACGCTAGAAAAACAACGACTTTAGCAAATTCTTCTGGTGTCCCTGATCTTCCCAATGGAATCCTTTCTTCTGCGCGTTTTTTGATTTCTTCCTTTGATATTTCTTTTTTATTCGCATTTATTTCATCGAGTTGTGAGATTCGATCTGTTAAAATTCGTCCAGGCGCAACCGTATTGACTAAAATATGAAATGGGGCTAATTCGTCCGCAAGTGTTTTCGCTAACCCCAAAATTCCCATTCTGAATGTATTGGATAAAATAAGCCCTGGTATTGGTTCTCGTATAGACGAAGAAGCGATATTAATAATTCGTCCACCATCTTCCTTAAGATACGGTAATGTCGCTCGTATGATACGTATATAGGAAAGTAAATTCAACTCAAATGCAGCTTGCCAAGCGTCATCATCTATTTCTTCAAATCCGCCAGCCGGTGGTCCACCAGCATTATTCACTAATATATCGATTCCGCCGAATTCTTTTACGGTTTCATCCACCATATGTTGAATTTGGTCTGGTTGCGTAATATCACAAGTGACCATCCCAACCTTGCCTTGCCGAAATTCTTCAAGTTGTGATTGAACACTTTTCAAGCGATCTTGATTCCTACTCGCCAACATCACATTGGCGCCTTCTCTGACAAACAATTCCGCAATGGCTTTACCTAAACCCTGACTCGATGCGACGACCAATACTCGTTTCCCTTTTAATCCCATTTCCACTGACATCACTCCCTTGTTAAAATCTTACCTTAATCATACAACTTTCGCTAAAAAAAGGCATACATTTCTAAAAAGAATGGGTGATTGTTCATTAAGAAAAGCGCAAGCGCCCGTTTAGCGACGTACAAACTTTTTAGGGGCCTGACGAGATAAAGGAAACACGATGAACCCGAAGGGTGAATCGATGTTGACTTACGCAAGCAGGCACCGAAAGTTTGCTAGTCGCTGGGCGCTGGAGCTAGATCCAACATTAGCCAAAATTTCCTTTCCTATCCTGTAAGAAAAGCGCAAGCGCCTTGTTCAGCCCCGACAAGCAAATGTTCTGAGACAAGAAAAGTCCGGTTTTGACTTTTATTGTCTCAGGTTATTTGACCTCGAGCCGATGGCGCCTGGAGCTAGATCCAACATTAGCCAAAATTTCCTTTCCTATCCCATTAAAAAAAACGCTGGATTTTATTCCAGCGCAAAAAAGGGGGAAAAATGAGAATGAATGAATATTGTCATTCAATCATATTTTATTGTATACCACTAATTAACAATATATACACATTCTTCCCGGTTACATTTTGATTACAGTTCGATTACTTCCTCGTTCGTTTTCCATCTGATCAAATATCTGAATAAAATGATCAGTTGTTTCTTTTAACGCACTTTCAGCATTTATTTTTTCATTCCGAATCCTTTCTGTAATCGCTGTCAATAACTCAGGATCACGTAAAACAAGGAGATGTGCATCAAAAATAGCCGCCTCCTCTTCCCCCAAAATTTTTATGGTCTGTTGACGTATGAATTCTAGGTCTGATTTAGCGGCATTTAATGCTGAGTAAAGACGGTTTATTTCTTCCTCAGCATCCGAGATAGCAATTTTCTCAAAAGAAAGATCTGGCTGAATAAACAGATATGCTTTTCCGATGGCGATTCCATTAGAAGCTGCTATCCCTGTTAAAATGCTGGACATTACTTGGCAAGTCCTTCTTTTTCAAGCAATTCTTCAATACCAGCCATTGCTTCTTCCTCATCACTACCGTCTGCACTAATTGTAATGACAGTATCTTTTCCTATTCCAAGTGACATAACACCCATGATAGATTTAAGGTTTACCTTTTTATCCTTAAACCCTAATTGTATATCAGATGAATATCTACTTGCTGTTTGAACAAGTACAGTTGCTGGTCTCGCATGAATTCCAGTATCTGCTGTAACAGTAAATTGTTTTTCGATCATTTATATCGTCTCCTTTTTCTAAGTTAAAAGTACCCTCTATACAAAATTAGCTAATTTTGCCTGTTTCGTCAATCATTGAGTAACGAAAATCGAATAAATTTTATCTTTTTTTATCTTTTCCCCTTTTTCCCTAAATTTATTGAAACATATCGGCGGTTTTTCTTCTTGCGCTTTTCTAAAAAATAGTGCAAAATATGGAGAATCCATAATCATTGAATCATGATCTTAGAAACAACACGATTGCACCTTGGAAATTTATGAAACCAGATGAATGAGCGAGGGAGAGATTGAATTGAAAATTGCTGAAATCGGTAACATCATTGAATTCAAAAATGGTCTTCAAGGGGTAGTTGAAAAGGTGAATGAAAATTCCGTTATTGTAGATTTAACGTATATGGAAAATTACCGTGATTTTGAGCTAGAGGAGAAAACAGTTATCAATCATAAAAACTATAAAATCATTAAGGAATCTATCCATGTATAAATGCAAGCGACATCGCTTGCATTTATTCTGATGATTTTAATTATATTGGTGAAACTTTAAGAAAGGATTTTATTATGGTTAGGTGTTTGAAAGATTGGAAACTTATTGGAAGTCTTATTTTAGCCTGTTGCCTCATTTCCATTACTTTTGATTACAAGCATCAAGTTTTCTGGTATTTATATACAGCAACGATGTTATTTCTCATTAGTATCACGATCATTGCCGAAAAAACGGAGGATAAGATTTCTATTAAACAAGCGATTTTTTGGGGAATCCCCTCTGGGATTCTATTATATGTCTTATTTTCATTCGGAAAGTGGTTATTATCTTTTATTCCCGTGAATGCCTTGAATCAAATTACAAAGTTGTATGAGTATTTTTCTTTAGAATGGTTGTGGCAATATCTTCTACTTATTTTCGTCATTATTCCGGGTGAAGAGTTTTTTTGGAGAGGATTTGTACTAAAAAGAATACTAAGATATATACATCCTACAGCAGCCGTCATTATTGGAGCCTCATTGAATGCTCTAGCTTTTTGTCTAACTGGATATCTCCTTTTAATCTTAGCTGCTTTTTTTAGCGGTTTAGTATGGGGTATTCTGTATGTTTGGAAGCGAAGCTTACCACTCTTAATCATTTCTCATCTTATTTTTGATTTGCTTTTATTTGTATTATTCCCGCTTGCCTAAAGTGTCAAAGACACGGAAGTGTATCACAGGATAACAGATCTTCCGTGTCTATTTTTTTTCTATCAATGGCTTGATCCATAGTAATAGTAAAAAAATTAAACTAATATATCCAAACAAAGGGTACAGGAGACCGAGAAGCTGCCCATATTCCATCCTACCTATCATATAAACGACGAAAATGACAACAATATGAATCCAAATTTGTTTGAAATGGACAAAATAACTTATTTGCCTCTCAATTCCATACATATTCCCAATCAATGAAGTAAAAATCTCTCCATAAATAATGAATAGATAAATAAAATAAATACCACTAATGGAATTTTTTACTATCGTGGCCATCGGAATATCGTAGGCTAAGAGATTAGGAAGCGTAGATAGAATAATATGACTGGATATTAAAATAATCGTTAATAACAGACCTCCTATGAACCCACCAAGCTTGATCATTGTTTTATCATTGATTTCCGTTGCAATTGGCACAAGGACAGCTTGGGCCAGTGTAAGATTAAAAGCCGCATATGAAAAAGCTGAACCAATCGATTTCCAGACATTACTAAAGTCTGGTACGTACAGCAAATTCACCCATAAGGATGGATCTGAAAGGGAATGAAACATCAGTAAGAAGTTAAACAGAATGAGGATGGGTACTACAAATGTGTTCACAGCAAATAGCCCTTTCACACCACCCCATAATACAGCGAGGCAAAGGATGATGGTCATAACAGAACCAAAGGCCCTATCCCATCCTAATTGCTCTGAAAACAAGGCCTCTGCCCCTGAGAGCATGACCCCACATACTCCTACTAGCATCAGTGTCATAAATATATTCATGACTTTCCCCAAATGTTGTCCAAATAAATCATTGTTTAGGTCCATAAACGAGGCCGCCTGAATATCAATGGATTTGATCATCACCTTCATCCCGAAAAAAATAAATAAATATCCCGCTATCAATATAGACACTAATCCGTATAAACCATATTGTGTAAAAAATTCTACAATTTCTTTACCTGTAGCAAATCCGGCGCCAATAACTGTACCAACATATACCGCAGCTATCTGTAATGCCCCTGTCCATTTATTCAATTCACTGCCCCACTTCGCTTAATAATCTTTGTGATATAACCCTTTATTGAAAAAACTTGTTTTTATATCTATATGGGATTATTTAAAAAAAATCATAAAAATAGCGATTTTATGCTTGAAAGTCAAAAAAGGTCAGTGTATAATGAACCCATAAGGTCGAATAAGGTCAAGCTCTCCTCTTCCTATTCGCCTTTTCTTTCATCAACTTTTGGTCAAAGTTAGTCAAAGTCAATTTTATAAAATATATATTGGAGGATTGATATTTATGCTTTGTGCGAAATGCCAAACGAATCAAGCGAATATTCATCTTCACCTTAATATCAACGGACAAAAACAAACATTGGCTTTATGCCATCAATGCTACTTAGAAGAAAAAGAAAAATTGGGCACCAGTTTGGGAAACCCTATGATGAGTTCGGGATTTAATGGTGGATTCGAAGACTTATTTGAAAACTTCTCCCAAAACGGGCAGGCTCATCCACACCAAACCGTAAAAACACAAACAAAGCGCAATGGTTTTCTAGATCAATTTGGACATAATTTAAACCAAGCCGCAAAGGCAGGCTTAATTGATCCGGTGATTGGACGAGAGGAAGAAATCAAAAGAACGATTGAAATTCTCAATCGCCGCAATAAAAACAATCCCGTTTTAATCGGTGAACCTGGTGTTGGTAAGACAGCTATTGCCGAAGGTTTGGCACTGAAAATTATTGAACAAGATGTACCAGCAAAATTGAAAAATAAAGAGGTTTATTTGCTAGATGTCGCTTCATTAGTGGCCAACACAGGGATTCGAGGCCAATTTGAGGAACGAATGAAGCAATTAATTACAGAATTACAAAAGCGTAAAAATATTTTACTCTTTATTGATGAAATTCATTTGCTCGTTGGAGCTGGATCTGCTGAAGGCTCGATGGATGCCGGAAATATACTTAAACCGGTACTTGCACGTGGAGAATTGCAAGTAATTGGGGCAACAACTTTAAAAGAATATCGACAAATTGAAAAAGATGCCGCCCTTGAAAGACGTTTCCAACCCGTGCAAATCCAAGAACCTTCATTAGAAAAAACACTCGAAATCATGATGGGACTTAAAAGTAAATATGAAAGCTATCATCAAGTCCAATATAGTGATGAAGCTATTAAAGCATGTGTGGAGCTTTCGGCTCGATATATTCAAGATCGATATCTCCCTGATAAAGCCATTGATTTAATGGATGAAGCCGGCTCTAAACTAAACTTATCGATTAAAGAAGAATCCCATGAGGCTATTCATCAACGTCTAGCTGAAATCGAGAAGGAAAAACAAAACACACTAAAACAAGAGAACTATGAACTAGCCGCGAAATTAAGAGATGAAGAAGCTGAGCTTGAAAGAAAGTTACATTCGACTTCTACAGAGTCAAAACTAACGGTCCATGTTGAAGATATTCAAAACATTATTGAAAGTAAAACAGGAATCCCTGTAGGAAAATTACAAAGTGATGAACAGCAAAAAATGAAAAGCCTTGAGAAAAATTTGGCTGCAAAAGTCATTGGACAAACAGAAGCCGTGAAAAAAGTGGCGAAAGCCATTCGTCGCAGCCGTGCTGGTTTAAAGGACGAACATCGTCCGATTGGTTCTTTCTTATTTGTAGGTCCAACCGGGGTCGGGAAAACCGAATTAGCTAAAACACTAACAGAAGAATTATTTGGTACAAAGGACGCATTTGTTCGCTTAGATATGAGTGAATATATGGAAAAACATAGTGTGTCCAAATTAATCGGTTCTCCTCCTGGTTATGTTGGTCATGAGGAAGCGGGACAATTGACCGAAAGAATTCGGCGAAATCCCTATAGTATCATTCTTTTAGATGAGATCGAAAAAGCTCACCCAGATGTTCAACATATGTTTTTACAAATTCTTGAAGATGGTCGTCTAACAGATAGCCAAGGTAGAACGGTAAGTTTTAAAGATACGGTCATTATTATGACAAGTAATGCAGGAACGACTGTAAAACCTATCCATGTCGGGTTTAATCAAAGCGAGGCGATGAAAGAAACAAGTATTCTTCAAAATCTTGGTTCCTTCTTTAAACCTGAGTTCTTAAACCGGTTTGATAGTATTATTGAATTTAATCGTTTGGAGAAAACAGATCTTCTTCAAATCATTCAATTACTATTAATTGAGCTTGAGCAAAAAATGACGGCACAAGGCATGAGGCTTGAAATAACTGATGAAGTCAAAGAAAAAATCCTCGAAGTAGGATATCATCCTGATTTTGGGGCTCGCCCACTCCGCAGAGCGATCCAAGAACAGCTTGAAGACCAAATCGCAGATTATATCCTTGACCATGCGGATGCGAAAAAATTAAAGGCCGTTGTGAATGACAATAAAATTTCGATCATTACTCAGTCCTAAAATAAGAAGAGATTGCCGTTTTGTAACCCATCGGCAATCTCTTTTTTACAAGGTAAGAAAGAAATTTAGCTAATGCTGGAGCTAGACATCAACAGCCTTCGTTCAAAAAAATATCTAAAAAAACTTTCTTTCTTATCTTTCAAGCAAAAACTCCGCCTTTACGGTTTAAGTTAAGCGGAGTTTTTCATATCATTTGCTCTCGTTTTCTTCAAGCACCCCCTATGCGAAATGAATTTAATCGATCGGTCATCGGGTAGGGAACAAGTTGTTTGCGTGAACCGTGTTCCAGACAATAGACATATTTATTTCAAGAGAAGCTACCTTTCATCCTTCTCGATCCTTTTTTGATCGCCTATACATCTCTTATGTAAAACAGTCTATTTTGCGGGTTGCAGCCGTTGTTGTTTAACAAATTGATTGGCCACACTTGTTCTTGGAATCTTACTTTGATTGGAGTTTTTTACCACTTGACACATTTTATAGTATTGATTCATCATTGAATCTAGTTCTTGGCTGCAAATTATCGTTTTTTCTGCGTTCAAGCCATATAACTCACCAAATAAGTACATTTCTTTACGCTTTTCTTGAATTTGCGCTAATAATTTTTTTGGTTCTTTTGCGCCATAGTACATACCCCGTTCTCCTCCAATTAATTTCCTGAAAACTCAACTATGACATTATCTCAACATTACTATTAAATGTAAATAGATTCGCAAAAGTAGACAATTTTTTTAACTTTTATCATCAATTATTCACATTTTCCTTAAAATTTTCCCTATGGAATCCCTTACACCCAAAAGAATTATACCATTTTTACGTATTTTAATGAATCTATCGAAGTTTGTCGATTGTTCTATAAAAGCCCTAATCGTTTCCTTTCTTTACAGACATTTCTAAGAATTTAACATCTGTCATACAAACTTTAACGAAACGTAATGTTATCCTTCCTTAAAGTCGGGTACAATAGTGCTAACAAGTCAAAAAGTGGTGAAACTTATGACGAAAAGAGACTCTTATTTTGATAATGCAAGATTTATTTTAATTTTTTTAGTGGTTTTCGGTCATTTGATTCAATCATACGTTGATACAAATACATTCGTAGCAAACCTTTACAAATTCATTTACACCTTTCATATGCCGGCTTTCATTTTGATATCTGGTTATTTTGCTAAAGGGATTTATGAAAAAGGTTATATAAAGAAAATATTAAAAAAATTGATTATCCCTTATCTCATTTTTCAGGTAATTTACTCTATTTTCTATTATTTTCTTTTTAGTGAATCCACGATAAGTTTCGACCTATTGAACCCTCATTGGTCACTTTGGTTTTTAGTCAGCTTATTTTTTTGGCATTTAATGATCCTTGCATTTAACAAATGGAAACCGGCAGGAGCGATTGTTCTTGCTCTTACTTTAGGCTTAGCTGTTGGTTATATTGATTGGATTTCCGGTTATTTAAGTTTATCAAGAACCTTTGTATTTTTTCCTTTTTTTCTTGTAGGATACTATTTAAAAAAGGAACATTTCCAAAAAATATCTTCTTCTCAAGCAAAGGTATTTGCAGCGATCATTATTACTTCTGTCGCTATTTTACTTGTCAACTTTCCTAACTTAGATGAAAAATGGCTGCTTGGTTCTAATCCGTATAGTGATTTACAGTCTATTACGATCCTTGGCATATTTACAAGAACAGGAGTTTATGCGATTAATTTCGTAATGGCCAGTTGCTTTTTCGCTTTTGTTCCACATAAAAGAGTATTCTTTACACAATGGGGAACAAATACACTGTATGTCTATTTGTTACATGGATTTATCATCCGGACGTTCAGAGGGAGCAATGTGGAAAATTACTTGGATCCGATGCAAAGCATGTTAATTCTAATCATTGTTTCTTTTTTGCTTACCCTGCTCCTTTCAAGCAAATTAATAACAACGATTGTCCAGCCTTTTATCGAATTAAAATGGTCAAGATGGAAACAATTGCTTAAAAGTCTCAAAGAAACAAAAAATAGCACCTTTAAAAACACCACAACCGACTAAAAGTCAGTTGTGGTGTTTTTAAAGCACATTGCTCAAAGTAGCTCTTTTCTTAGGTCTTCTGCTGATTTTGCTGATAAAAGACCAATTGGAACATCTAAGACTGTTTTTGCCCCGTTACTGCCGGCTTGATTCATTTTATAGGCTGCCCTTGCATAAGCTACTAAAACACTTGCTGTATATTCTGGATTGCTATCAAGTTTCAAAGAAAATTCCATCAGTTGTTTATGATCGTCCCCTGTTTTTCCACTTCTAATGACGAAACCACCATGTGGCATTTTTGAGTGGTTCGCTTGGAATTCTTCCTCTGAAATAAAATGAACATTTGTATGATAATCAGAAAAATAGTGTGGCATAGTTTTTATTGTTTCCTCTATTTCCTTTGTGTTGGCTCCCTCTTTAGGAACAACATAGCATTCACGTAAATGTTTTTCGTTTGTGGCAAGATCGGGGTTTTCCCCATTTCTGACCCTGTTTACGGCTTCCTCAATCGGAATCGTATATTGAACGGCCGCTTTGACCCCTTCCACACGGCGAACCGCATCAGAATGCCCTTGACTTAAACCTTTTCCCCAGAATGTATATGTATGACCTACTGGCAAAATAGCTTCACCCAATAAACGATTTATGGAAAACATGCCAGGATCCCATCCAACAGAAATAACGCTTGTTTTTCCCGATTTTTTCGCCACCTCATCCATCTTAGCAAAGTATTCAGGAATTTTTGCATGGGTATCAAAACTATCAATCGTATTGAAAAGGGTGGCAATTTCAGGTCCCTGTTCTGGTAAATCTGTTGCAGACCCCCCACATAAAATCATCACATCAATTTTATCTTTAAACTGCTCTATCTCTGTAATAGAGTGTACTGTTACATTCGATGCCACCGTTTTGACAGTCGCTGGATCTCTTCTTGAAAAAACAGCCACAAGTTCCATATCTTCATTTACTTGAATAGACGCTTCTACGCCCCTACCCAAATTCCCATATCCAACGATTCCTATCTTCATTTTATGATCCATATCATCATAACCTCCAAGTTCTTATTTTCTTCCTTGCTAACCAATAATGACCCTTTCTTTGGGATAATGAAAATTTGGGGCATCTTCATTATTGGACATCGTTAACAAAAAGGAAAGAATCCCAATTCGACCAATAAACATTAGCAAGATCAGTAAAGACTTGCCTATAGTTGATAAATCTGCTGTAATTCCCATAGAAGCGCCACATGTTCCAAAAGCAGAAGCCACTTCAAAAATGATCGATAGTAAACTGGCCTCTTCTGTTAGGGTTAAAATAAAAATGGATAGCCCTCCCAAAATAACAGCAAGCATTAATACAACTAAAGATTTTACCACATCTTGATGGTGAATTTCTCGTTTAAAAACCTTTATATCTGATCGTCCCCTTGCAAAGTGAAACAAGAACAAAATATTCAAAGCGAATGTTGTTGTTCGTATCCCACCACCAACTGAGCTGGGAGAAGCCCCAATAAACATTAAAGTGGACAAAAATAAAACAGTAGAAGGTGAAAACTGATTGATATCTAACGTTAACAGCCCTGCACTTCTCATTGAGGTGGATTGAAATAAAGAATAAAACAGGGCCTCATGCCAAGTTTTACCAGCAAAGTAACCGTCAAATTCAATCAATAAGATCACGATCGTCCCTACGCCCAATAATAGGAAATACGTTGTCGTCGTAATTTTTGTAAACAATGTAAAACGAAAACGAATATTTTCCTCTTTATGGAAAAGAAAATTTTTAACTTCAATCCAAACTGGAAAGCCAATTGCACCCAAAATGATTAAAACCATTGTGACAAATTGGACGAAGTAATCGTGAGTAAAAGGAATTAAGGAATTCCCGGTAATATCAAACCCGGCATTTGTTGTTGCGCTTATGGAAGCAAATAAACCTTGCAAATAAGCATCTTGCCAATCCGGATAAATTCTTAGAAAATAAGTGCCTAATACAAACGCACCAATCAGTTCAATAATGAAGATAATATAGACAATTTGTTTTAATAAAGCAACTAACCCAGAAAGATTAATTTGATTTTGGTCTGTCCGGATCAATTTCCTTTGCCTTAAACCCACTTTTTTACCAATTAATAACCAAAAAAAGGTACTAATCGACATGATGCCAATCCCACCGATTTGTAGAACTCCCATGAGTAAAAAAATACCTGGAGTTGTAAAAGTATCCACAATATTCACGGTTGTCAGACCAGTGACGCTCACTGCACTGGCTGCTGTAAAGATAGCATCCATGACCGACCACTCGGCCCCAGGCTTACGAGCAAATGGCAAACTTAAAGCAATAGCAGATAAAGCCACTGTTATGACATAGTATGTGACCAGCATTCGAAACGGGGTAATCTTCGTCAATTTTTGCTTCTTTAATTGTTTCATTCCCTATGATCCTCCAAACAACTCTACGATTCCTCTATCATATAGAAAAAAGAGCATCATGAAAAGACTTTTTCATTCTAGTCATTCTAGTTGTCACTATTTTCTTGTACTTTTTTATTCATCTTTCTTGTTTCTGGATCGAGCAGGCTATAGACAACAGGGATAACATACAAGGTTAATAAAGTACTACTCAAAAGTCCCCCAATCACTGTGACTCCCATTGGTTGATTCATTTCCGTTCCTTCACCAATACCTAACGCAATGGGGACAAGTCCAAGAATGGTTGTTAAGGCTGTCATAAAAATAGGTCTTGCCCGGACTTTAACAGATTCAACAAGTGCTTCATAACTTGAAAGGCCCTTCTCTTTTCTTTGGTTTATATAATCAACAATCACAATCGCATTGTTCACCACAATCCCAGCTAAGATAATTAAGCCGATAAAGGCGGGAATGCTTAATGGAAGTTGGGTGACAATCAACGAAATCGCGATACCAATAACCATTAAAGGAACGGTAAGCATAATAACAAAAGGATATTTAAATGACTCGAACTGAGCAGCCATCACAATATAAATAAGAATGATCGCCAATATCAAAGCCATGATCATATCGTTTTTAGAGTCCTGCAAAAGCTCTTGCTCTCCACTATAGCTAATGGCTGTTTCATCAGAAAGATTTAAATCCGATATCGTTTTGTTTACGTCCCTTGTTACCGTGCCCAAATCCGTATCTGCGTTATATTTTAATGTAAATTGAACAGCATCCTGCTGATTGATTCTCTGAATCTTAACAGGTCCCTTTCCCTTTTCAATCTTTGCGACATCCTCCAGTTTTGCATAGGAACCATCAGGTTTTCTGATTTGTAGTTTCTTCAATTGATCAAGATCCCTTGTAATGTCCTCCTTATATGCTACAAAAACTTCGTATACATGATCGTCCTTTGAAAGGATTTGTGAGGCTTGAACGCCTCTTGTCAGATCATGAACGGTTGTTGCAATTTGCGCTGGAGCCAGTCCCATTTCAAAGGCTTTCTCGCGATCAATTTGAAGCTGTACCTCTTCTACGCTTTCCGCTGTACTGATGGCCAATTCCCGCAAATGTTCCTTGTTCTTTAAAGCCGTATATATTTTTTCGACATTTTTGTCTAATCTCTGTTTATTTGTGTCATGCACTTGAAACGTTAGTGTCTGTGGCGCTAATCCGGAAACTGCTTCTACATTAAAATTGATTGTGGCAGCAGGATTCGTTTGATGAATTTCCTTTTCTATTTTCGGTTTAATTTGATCAACAAATTCAAATACCGATTGATTACGGTCTGCAAGCGGCTTTAATTTCACATACATTTCTGCTATATTCGCTTTTCCTCCACCTTGGAAAGAGGACTCCTGTGTAGCCCCAATTAAGCTTACATAAACGTCAACATCTTTTTCCGTTTTAAGATTTTTTTCCAGGATCTCGACTGCCTTTTCCGTTTTGCTTAATGCTGCGCCATTTTCTAATTGTACATTGATACTAAAAAAACCTTCATCTGTAGGGGGTAAAAACTGTGTACCTAATCGACTCATTCCTACGATTCCTCCACCAAAGAGAACCAAGGAAATGAGGATCACAATGAACCGGTGGTGTAATGCCCAGCGAATAGAACGATCCAATCTATTCAAGGACTTGGAACGACGCCTTTTTGCCTCATAATCTCCTTTAGGTGTTTTCAGCCATCTACTCGCAATCATGGGAACAACGGTCAAGGCAACAAACAAAGAAGCTACCAAGCTAAAGGATATGGTAAAAGCAAATTCTTTAAATAGCTGGCCTAGTATCCCACTAATAAATACAACAGGTAGAAACACAGCGACAGTCGTTAAAGTAGATGCGGTAATCGCACCAGCAACCTCTTTTGCGCCATCTCGTGCGGCTTGTTTTGGATCTTTCCCCATGGATAAGTGCCGATAAATGTTTTCAATGACAACAATGGCATTATCGACCAGCATCCCCACACCTAAAGCCAATCCACCTAATGTCATGATATTAAGGGCAAAATCGGCAAAATACATTAATACAAAGGTGACAATAACAGAATAGGGTATTGCTATCCCAATAATAATCGGACTTTTCACATTCCGTAAAAACAAAAATAAAACAAGCATGGCTAATAATCCACCGATGATAAGAGAAGAAGCAATGTTTCCAACGGCTAATTGAATATAATCTCCTTGATCAAATAAAACATCAGCCTGAATAGGTTGAAATTGATCTTTCTGCAAAAGTGCGTCTAATTCTCTTTGAAATGCTTTCGACACATTGGCTGTATTGGCATCGCTTTCTTGTAAAACACTTAATAAGACAGATGGTTGTTCATTTGTCCGTGTGATACTAGTGGACCTCTGCGGCTGCTTTTTCACTTCCGCCACATCTTTTATTAAAACTTTATCCCTTGTCAAGGGGTTCCGGGTAATAGGAATATCGGCAATTTCTTCTGCAGAATGAAGCGTACTCATGACTCTTGTTGTCAGTTCTTGTTCATCAGTTAGAACCGTATCACCTGGCATAGAGATATGATTTGCCTGAATGGCCTGAACAATATCAGCTTGAGTTAGATTTTTTCTCTTTAATTGATCTTGATCTAAAGTAACCCTAATTTGATCCATTAATGTCCCTGATACATTCACATTTGCAACTCCGTCCACCTTTTTCAACTCATTGACCAAATCATCCGTTATGAGGCGTAAACTCTTTTCCCCTTGATTTGATTTTAGTGACAATTGAATAACTGGAAATTGGGCTGGATCAAATTTCATAAATTTCGGTTTATCTGCATCCGCGGGAACAGGTGTCATATCGATTCGCTGTAGCACATCATTCTGAATATCATCGATTGAGGTTGTCCAAGAAAATTCAAGAAGAACGAGACTCGAGCCCTCTTCTGAAAAAGATTGAACATTTTTGATACCTGGTAAGGTGGATAAACTAGCCTCAAGGGGTTTCGTGACCTTTTCTACGACTTCATCTGGATTTGCTCCCTGATAAGACGTCACGACAACGGCAATCGGAGGATTCATATCCGGAATAAGGGTTAATGGTATTTTCATGACAGAGACGATTCCAAGGATGATGACAAGAAACATCGTCACCACTGTAAACACCGGTCTTCTAATCGAAAAATGACTTACATTCACTACAAGGCCCCCTTTCATTCATGGTTGGTTCATCTATTATAGCAAGATTCCCTTTCACTTTAACATTTTTGGGACTGAAGTTCGTTTATTTTCTTTAAAAAAATCCCTCTGCCCATCTAATAGGATGAGCAGGGGGATGGCAAAATTATTCATGGGCATCCATCGGGTTGCTTAAGATCACATCTGGGTTTTTATCTTGGAACCAACGAAGGGCAAATTCATTTTCAAATAAAAATAGTGGACGATCATAACGATCTTTGACAAGCATACTCCTTCCGCTTGAGAGAGATTCATCTATTTTGTCATTTTCAATCCATCTGGCAATCTTTGTACCCATTGATTCCATGACTACATCAGAATTGTATTCATTTTTCATCCGATGTTCAAATACCTCAAACTGCAACTGACCAACAGCCCCAAGGATATAATCATCTGTCCGAAATGTTCGATATAATTGAATCGCGCCCTCTTGCACAAGCTGCTCGATCCCCTTATGATAGCTCTTTTGTTTCATTACATTTTTCGGGGTGACTCGAACGAAAAGCTCTGGTGTAAATTGTGGTAATTTTTCATATTGAATCATTTGCTTTCCTTCGAAAAGCGTATCGCCAATTTGATAGGTTCCCGTATCATATAGACCAATAATATCTCCACTCACTGCTGTATTGACCGTGCTCCGATCATCTGCTAAGAACTGGGTGGATTGCGATAATTTGATCGGTTTTCCGGTCCTAGCTAACGTTACATTCATTCCTCTTTCAAATTGTCCGGAACAAATCCTCAGAAAAGCAATCCGGTCTCTATGAGCTGGATTCATATTCGCTTGAATTTTGAAAATAAACCCAGAAAACTGATCAGAGGAAGGAGGGACCAGTCCTTCCGTACTTTGGCGTGGCTGTGGAGCTGGAGCAAATTCTAAATAACTTTCGAGAAATGTTTGTACCCCGAAATTCGTTAAGGCACTTCCGAAAAATACCGGTGTTAATGTACCGTTTTTAATTTTTTCAGTAGAAAACTCATTTCCCGCTTCATCCAAAAGCAGCACATCTTCTAATACTTGCTGATACAAGGAGGTTTCTTTGATTGGATGATCCCCAATAATATCTCCCGATTCATCCAATTTTAGAAATCTCTCTTCCTCTTCTACCCGAAATTGTTCAACTCGTTTGTGATAGCGATCATAAATTCCGTAAAATTCTTTTCCCATCCCAATCGGCCAATTCATTGGATAGGATTCAATTCCCAATACTTCCTCTAATTCCGCTAACAATTCAAGCGGAGTCCGACCTTGACGATCTAATTTATTAATAAAGGTGAAAATCGGGATGCCCCGCATTCGACAAACTTTAAACAATTTCAATGTCTGTTCTTCAATCCCTTTGGCCGAATCAATGATCATGACAGCACTGTCAACCGCCATTAACGTTCGATACGTATCTTCACTAAAATCCTGGTGTCCAGGTGTATCAAGGATATTTATCCGCACATCATGATAATCAAATTGCATCACAGAGGAAGTGACAGAAATTCCCCGTTGTTTTTCAATGGCCATCCAATCTGACGTCGCATATTTTCCCGTTTTCTTTCCCTTAACAGTTCCGGCATCACGGATGGCTCCGCCAAAATATAAAAGTTTTTCCGTCATCGTTGTTTTCCCAGCATCCGGGTGAGAAATGATGGCAAATGTTCTTCTTGATTCTATTTCTTCCTTTAAAGATCGTTTCTTCATTCTCATTATCCTTCCAAATTCAGTCTTGTATTATCATATTCCCTTAGGGATAGAATTTCAATGCAAAAATGGAATTCCTAACGACAGAATAATCATTAGAAATTCCATTTTGGGCCTTAGACGTGATTTCGGGCACGACCAAGGGCTTCGCTGTTACCTTTTTGTGCTTTTGACAGCGAGTCCGGGTATGGCCAACCTCTCCGCCGTTAGCCTTTTGCGCTTTTATCGCGATTTCGGGCACGGCCAACCCCTTCGCTGTTACCCTTTTGCGCTTTTATCGCGATTTCGGGCACGGCCAACCCCTTCGCCGTTACCCTTTTCCGCTTTTACAGCGATTTCGGGCACGGCCAACCCCTTCGCTGTTACCTTTTTCCGCTTTTACAGCGATTTCGGGCACGGCCAACCCCTTCGCTGTTACCCTTTTGCGCTTTTATCGCGATTTCGGGCACAGCCAATCCCTTCGCTGTTACCCTTTTGCGCTTTTACAGCGTTCCGGGTACGGCCAACCCCTTCGCCGTTACCCTTTTGCACTTTTATTGCGATTTCGGGCATGGCCAAGCCCTTCGCTGTTACCCTTTTGCGCTTTTATCGCGATTTCGGGCACGGCCAACCCCTTCGCTGTTACCTTTTTCCGCTTTTACAGCGATTTCGGGCACGGCCAAGCCCTTCGCTGTTACTCTTTTGCGCTTTTACAGCGTTCCGGGTACGATTAATGTGAAGCGAATGCGATAATATATTTCCTTATCATATTGTCGTAATAGGGGAAAGCAGATACGCATAAAGGAGCTTTTCCGTATTGATTAGCGAGGTTTCATGCGTTCGCTCGAATGCATGGGAAGCCTCTATTCCTGGTCCAACCAATCCATGAACAATATCAAAACCAGACCGAATGGCGGCGGAGGCATCAGAGCCGTAATAAGGATAAATATCCACTTTATAATCAATCTTGTTTTCACGGGCTAGTTGGACAAGATGCTTTCGCAAACCATAATGATAAGGACCGCTAGAATCCTTGGCACAGATAGAAACAGTATACTCATCTGAAGCTTGGCCTTCCCCTAATGCCCCCATATCCACTGCCAAATATTCAACCGTTTCTGGTGAAATACTGGCATTGCCGCCATAGCCAATTTCTTCATTATTAGAAATAAGGAAATGAGTCGTATAGGGCAGCTCCACTCCATTCTCTTGGATCCATTTTATCAAACGTAATAAAATCGCGGTGCTTGCCTTATCATCTAAGTGTCGGGACTTGATATAACCACTTTCCGTCACTTGAACCCGTGGGTCAAAAGAAACAAAATCGCCGACATTGATGCCGAGCTTGCTAGTCTCTTCAGCTGATTCCGTTCTTTCATCGATTCTAACCTCGATATTGTCTTCATTTCGCTTGGCATCTCCAGCATCTTTATAGACGTGCACGGAAGTTTGTTTCATTAAAATCGTACCGGTATACGTTTTTCCGGTTTCTGTTTCAATTTCGCAGTATTCCCCTTCAACCGAGTTCCAGCGATAGCCCCCAATCATTGATAATTTCAATCTTCCATTTGGTTTAATTTCTTTTACCATTGCCCCTAAAGTATCGACATGGGCCGTTAACATCCGGTGCTGATTGGTTACTTTTCCTGGTATGGTAATCAGCAGTCCGCCTTTTCGATTCCGTTTCATTTCAAGCTGAAGACCTTGCAAATATTGTTCACAATAATCGATCACTTTCCTCGTATGACCCGAAGGACTTGGAATCGACACTAAATTCTTAATCAGCAAAAAAATTTCCTTACTATTCGCTTGAAGGTTCATTTTCTTCATTCCTTTCATAATATCACTTATTCATTCTCAATTAAAAACTGAACAAAACGCGAAATGACCTCTTTATTTTTTACATTGATTGGAATAAAAAGGATTTTTTCTTCCTCTTTCTGAATAAGGTCTTGAAAAACGGGATTAGAAGAAATGTTAACCCCAGTTACTTTCTGATCATTATCATCCGCATAAAATAATTGCTCTTTTTGAAACGGAAGATCATCTATTCCTTCAAGCTCTTGGAAGGATAATAACTGCCCTTCTTGATTCATCTGCTCAAAAAAATCTTGATCCGCAATAAAAAAGTCAATATCTCCAGCCGACAGCTGCGCAGCTAATTTTTGCATTTCCACTCCTGCTTGCATATCTTCACTCTTCAGCCTAAGTGTTTGGATAATAATATTGGAGGTATCCCGTTCTTCGTCTGTTAAAAAGTTATGATACAAATTTTCTTTCACCTGTTCAACTTGCTCCGGGCTCGCATAATCCGTGATCAAAACAATGTTTAAGATATCCTCTTTTTTATTCGCGATGCTATAAACTGTATATACAATAAAAATAACCAACACAATAAAACCAATAATAAAATACTTATAATACTCCCATATGTAATTCATTTTTTCCTTCGTGGACATTTCGGATAAAATCTCCCGTAGTGGTCTTTTCATCTAATCCCTTCTCTCTCCCTCTTCAAAAAACGTTTAAGGCAATATAAATCACCAGTGTTAAAGTAAATGAACTTAATAAGGTTGACGCAACAACAGTTTGTGCCGCAAATTCAGGTTCATTATTATATTCCTGGGCAATAATCGAGCTATTGACAGATGTTGGCATGGCTGTAGAAATAAGCAATGCTTGCGCAATCACTCCGTCTATACCTGCAATCCACAATCCTGCTAATGCGATAGCCGGTCCAATCAACAACCGAAAAACCATACTTAAATACAACGGCATATAAGCAAATGAAATTCGAATATGAGCAATCTGGGCACCTAATGTTAACAGGGCAATAGCGATCAAAGCATCAGATATATAGGTAATCGGTGTTAATAAAAAGTCAGGCAGAGAAACATGTAATATATTCAGCAATATGCCCATCGTCATTGCATAAAACAAAGGCATTTTAAAATAATCTAAAATGGCTCTCCATTTTCCAATCGTCATCGATTTCATTGAAACGACCCCATAGGAGAATACCAAGGTATTTTGGAAGGCCGCAACAATAACTTGAATGGACATGGCAAACGGATCATGCTTAAAAACCAAATCATTTACTGGAATCCCGTAATTTGCTGAATTATAAAAAACAGTACTATTGGTGAATGTTAGTTTTTTCGACTTTTCCATCTTCCATAATTTTGCAACTAAAGAACTTAACATATAAATTATTGTAACAAACAACAAACAAAATAAAATAACACCGAAAAAAACCGTGGGAGAAAACACACTTTCATATAGCTTTATAAAAATGAGAGCAGGACTTAAATAATAAATATTAATTTTGGCAAGCGTATACAAATCCAGTTTGAATTTTCTTTGCAAAATAACCCCAATGATGATCAAGACAAAAACCGGCAAAATAATTTCTGTAAAAATAATCAACAAATTTGAAAGCAAAGGGACCCTTCCTCCATTTTACAATGACTTGAAATAAATTTCGACAAATACTAATTATTTTCTCTTAGAAAAAGAGTAACTAGTACAACACAGCTACTGGCTCTATAGATTCCGTATGTCCAAAACAGGCTCCAACTTAAAAAATGATCGATGTTGGATTACTTTTATTAGTCTTTCCGCTGTTTGATCGGCCGACTGCAGCAGGTTCTTTTCTTTATAGTCGATAAACTGATCAACCAATGCAAATTCATCTCTCTTACTGGATCGTATTTTTTCCTGCATGCCAGTATCAATAATCCCGGGGGCAATGGAGATCACCTTCACCCCATATTTTTCATTCGCTTGCTCTACTGATACCACTCTTGTAAAATGATCGAGCCCAGCTTTTCCGGCACAATAACTACTCCAGCCACTATAGGGGGTCCGCCCTGCACCAGATGAAAGATTGATAATCTTCTTCGTCACAGCAAACTTTTCTAGTCTTTTGATAAATAGTGAAGTTAGCACCATTGGAGCGGTCAAATTAACAGCTATATTTGTCGCAATCGCTTCAGGCGACAGATTTTCCACCTTACCAATCGGTTCAATCAAACCTGCATTATTAATCAAGGTGATTGATTGAAACTCCTCTGGAACAGCTGCAAAGATTTGTTCCATGAGCTGTGGAAGCTTTTCCGTTTGGGCTAAATCTTGCTCAATATATAACAATGGACAATGTCTCTCTTTTGCTATCTGTAATAATCCTGTATTTTTTGTACGAGCAACACAAATCAGTCGATGATTTTTCTGTAATAATTGTTTACTTAAGGCAAAGCCAATTCCTTTTGACGCACCGGTAATCACATACACATCCATACCAATCACTCCTCGTTAACGATTAAATAATAGTAAACTATTTCATTACCATTAAGAATACCATTTCCTCAAAGATCCACCAAAGACTTTTAACATTTTTTCATAACATAAAAAAAGAACCCAAAATCCTTGGGCTCCTGACCATGACCTATTTAGTTTAGCTCTTTATTAATTTTGGAAAGAGGTAGGGTAATAATCTTTCCGCCTATTTGGACATGAACAGTATCTTTGAAAATAGCTTTTACAATGCCTTTCAACGAGATGGTTGAGTTTACTGTATATTTTCCCGGATCTGCGCTTGTCGTCATAATGCGAACCTCCACAATTTATTTTAAAGAGGATGTTCATAAAGTCCGGTAAAAAGACATAAGCGAATTTCTTCGTTGGCTTGTTTCTCCGCTGCTCATGTATTTAAAAGCATACATTCTGCTACTCGAAACTGCGCCGCCTCGAACTTTCGACGCACAGGATGTGCTAGTGTCAGCGCCTTTGGCCGACGGGTCCTTTTTATCCTCCTTTTTGAACACTCACTTAAATGAAAATATGTTTTAGATAATGGTTAAAAATAAATATATTATATTATGACATGCTTCTGAAACAGGTGTCAATGGTTTAGTGCTGATTTTCGGTCAACATCTTCATGCAGAATACGACATTTTTCTTAACACGCATAATCACCGACCACGTACGAAGATTAGCTAATAATTGAACATTTTCTAATATATTGATCTCCCAATAAAATGATGCCTGCGATTAGTACAAATAAATAAACACTACTCCACATTATACTAGGGAAATCTAGATCAGGAACAATGATGTAACTTCCTTCAATTAAATTTGGGAAGAAAGGTGACAGTATTGCCTTTTGGTTAAAAACCATTAAATATTTCAACATATTTTCATTTATATAGGGATAAAGAATTGGTTCAAAATAACTAATCATAAAGAGAATTATTACACTGTACATAAGATTTTTCGTAATGAGAGAAAAAATAAAAGCGAGTTCTCCCCAACAAAAACAAATAATGCTCACTATAAATATTTGTCCCAGTGTCTCCATATTGAATATTTGTCCAGGGGCCCCGACAAATAAATGGACTGCAATACCAAACAATGTCGTTACCAATATTAATAAAAATGAAGCTAAAAAAATGAATATCGTTTTATAATAAAATAAACGGATTCTACCAACAGAGTTAATCAGCAAATGAAGAGTATTTGAATCTACCTCCCCATACGCTAGTAAAGCTCCCAAAACAATACAGGGTATAATTCCAAAAATTGTTAATGACAGTAAGAAAGTTGAACTAAAATAACTTGGAATTTGAAGTTCCATATATGGAAATGGATCAAATGTAATAAATATCATAAACAAAAAAGGTAGCAATAAACTAATCCTAAGGGAGATATTACCATTTACCTTTAATGTTTCTCCCTTTATCCATTTAATCATTTTGAACGCCTTCATTAATTTTGATGTTGGTTTCGTGTTTCCCAATATTTAATAGCAATTCGACAGTGCCTTCTCCAGGTTGAGATTCGAATGATAGCTCTTTACACCCTTTAACAGCTTCTGAGAGTACCTTCTCTCCACTTTTATCCGTTATAATTACGTCCATTCCGCTTTCTGAATATGTGTTTTCTATCGTGATTGTATTATTTGGCTGTAAAATTGTTTTTATATTTAATCTTTTTTTATTTTGTAAATTCCCCTTAAATTCCATGTCACTTACAAATTTAGTTGAATCATCTAGATACGATGTATTAATTTCTAAGCCATCTGTATTTGTAGCATTATTAGTGTTTGGAATAAGATTAAGTGCAATAAAAACAACAATTAAAATTGAACATATTACTATTATTATTTTTTTCATATAGAATCTCCTAAGACTTGAAGTCTCTTTTTATAGTAATTAAGAGTGTTAAAAAGTACATAATTAACAGGAACGCAAATATTGTAAATACGATACTTGTAAATGATTGTGTTGTTACCTGACTAAATTGAACTTGTGGATCGTTTTCAATATTTTGGAATGAATGGGCAATAAGCGAAGATGTCCATTGGCTTAGGGTTATATTGTTAAGTATTGATACAATAGTAGTTAGTTGCTCAAGTAATAAAGGTAAAATGATTGCAATGACAATACCGCCATAAACTTTTTTCATTAGTGTTGCTCCCATAAAACCTATACTAGCCGTTACTAATAAGATCATGTAGCTTGAAAAGAACTGCGGAATGATCATTTTCCATTTAAAAAGTAGAGAGTTTTGACCATTAATGGCCAAAGCTTCTACAGCACTTAGGAATACAACAAAACTGACAAATATTAGTAAAAAAGTGCATAAAGCGATTAACTTGATCATAATCGATTGAATTCGTCCATAATTTGTAATCATGTATACGTTTGTATTATTTTTATAATCCACACCAGAAATATAGGCCCCGATAACTGCACTAGGTATAAATCCAACTAATGATAATAAGAGTAAATTAAATGAGATTAAATACTGCACAGACAATAACTCAGGAGTGTAAAAACCTGATGAACCATTTATACCTTTTTGGAAAAACATGAGTATTAAAAAGGCGAAAAACAAAGACAAAATTAGTATTAAATCTGGTAATCTTTTAAGCTTTAAATACTCCCCTCGAATTTGCTTAAATATATCCATCACCGCCCTGTGTATTTATGAAATCTATCTACAAGAGATTTTTTCTTGACATCGTAAGAAATAGGATATATGCCACAGTTATTTAGAATCTGTAAGTAATGTGAGTACTCTTCATCCAATGTAATGATCATTTCATTGTCAATCTGTCTAAATTCTACATTATTTGTAGTTAATAAAGATTTCGCCTTCTCTATGTCCTCATAATTTAATTTAGTATGTAAAACTTCCTCAATTATTCTAGATATATTTCCATAATCAGCAATTTTACCTTTGTTCAAAATTAGATAATCTGTTAATATATCTTCCATTTGTAAAATAGAGTGACTTGAAAGTAAAATTGTTTTTCCTTCATTTTTTAATTGCAAAATCATATTTTTTAGCCATAAAACGCCATCTAGGTCTAGACCATTTGTTGGTTCATCAAGTATAAGGAGTTCACGATTGTTTGCTAGCATCGTCATTGCAATTTGCAATCTGCGCTTCATTCCGAGGGAAAAATCCTTTACCTTTTTCCTACTATCTTCTATCGCCACTGTTTCTAAAATCTTTTGTATTTTCTCTCTGTCAGGGGTTTTTCCTTCTTGCAAAATGACTACTTCTAAATTTTCTCTTGCAGTTAAGTTAGGATATAACGAAATATTCTCCGATAAAAAACCTATTTTTCTTTGACCACCTTTTGGATTTTCACCGAATACTTTTATATTACCTGATGTAGGAAAGATAAGTCCCGCGATTAAACGATTAAGGGTTGTTTTGCCTGCTCCATTTTTACCTAACAAGCCGACAACTTTTCCTTTTTTAACTTCTATATTAATATCATTTAATGCTATTCTTTTTTTATACTTTTTTTCTAAACGTTCCACTTTTATAATTTGTTCTGACATAACGTCTCACCCTAGTATCTTTATTCTATAAATAAGTGTAAAACAATCTATATTAATAAGTATGGCAGCTTAATAATATATATTGTTTGTTTCAATTCAGTCTAAGGTTTTCCAGTTGATGTAATACCTTCTGTTGTACTTTGAACTCCAATCGAAAATTTATCCGTTGCAACACCTAAAACAAATTTTGCTTGTGAATAAGCCTGAGCCTGCTTCGTATTTTTCTTAGAAGTCCAATATGTTTGTGTATTACTGAATGTCCAAGTAGAAGACCAGTGCTATGTTTTGGAGATACCTTATTAAAACTTGTTACTTTTTTACCGCTTGTATCGTATTTCAATGGTTGATCTCTCGTTTTCATCGCCATATCATATAATATTAGCAGTAAAAGAGCTTCCCGTTTATTTGAATATCTGTTTTTATGGTTGTCATGTTTATATCTGATCTTAGTTAAAATTCTCTACTTTGCATTAGCCTTCAACAATATAACCCTTGAAATATTCTATTCCTTAATTCCGTATCTCCCGTTTCCTCCACAGGAAGTATCCCATCAACCCACAAAAAATGAGAATAAAAATATTGCTTATAAAGGCCGAGATAAAAGCTGCTTGGTCTGCTTGTAAAGATATTGTACTAGAATAAAAGAATGGGACAAAAATTCTCGGTATACGCGCATATACATATGCCACACTTGTGCCCATTAAAAGTAGAACAAAACTGAGGTACATATAGGTTTTGTTAAATGGTAAAAGTAAAATCATTTGGAACATCATAAATAGCGCATATAATCCGCTAATAAATATGAGACTAATCCGGTATAAAATGGTTTGTATAGATAGAGAAGGATTCACCCATTCTGGATAAAACTCCAAACTATATTCACTAAAGCTCCAGTTGTTCTCAAATAACATCCAACCGATCAATAGATGGAGCAAAGCAAATAATAGGAAAAACAGGACACTTAAGATACATTGCATAACACAGTTGGCAATCCACACATTCCCGCGTTTTTGCAACCGGGTCAACACGTAGTTAAATAACTGATCGACGCAGGTTGCGGACAGAAGGGAGAAATAAAGAAAAACAAACATGAGAAGTATCCATGATAAGATAAACATAAATACCGTCGGATTTTGCCAACCCCCAACCGTAAACAATAGAAAGTCTAATACGTTTCCTGCTAATTCGTAGACAAGGAAATATTGCCGCAATCGGAATCCCTGCAAAAAAGCAAAAAGAATGAAAAAAAGCAGCGTTACTAAACACGTTTGTTTCGTAAATACGGACCTAAATTGTAAATGGATGAGTGCTTTCATTCACTAGACCTCACTCTGTTTATATCGCATGAACGCATTTTTCCCATCAATAGTCCAAAGGTGAAAATGATCCCAATTAGCAAATATAGACTAGAGAATGCGCTGGTAAAATAAGAAACCGGAATTCCAAATGGAGCATAAGCTTCATGTATTCCTACAACATACTGTGTAAAGGGTAGCCAAAGTAAAAAAGGACTATCGATTACATAAAAAACGTTGTGAATAAATCCTAATAGGATCATCACACCTACCGCAACCCCAGCACCTCTCGTATAAACGGAGAGAACTAAGGTCAACATTCCAATAAAGGTTAGGCCAAGTATAAACGAACTTAAAATAATGAAATATATAAAGAGAGAACTGGCATTGTGGTCTGCTAAAAAAAGATAGTGATATCGATCCCCTGAAAAAGGGATACGAAAAACAGTCGCTACCAAGAGCGCAGTAGCAATAACTAAGCATGTAAAGAGGACCGCCATCATCAAAATAACACCGCATTTTGTTATAATATAATGAAACCTACTTTCCGCCCTTGCAAGAATCATATGAATAAATCCATCATCAAAATCTACCGTGATTAAATCAGCGATTAACACCGCAAACAAAACAGGAAATATAAAAAACATCACAAATTGTGCGGAATTAAAAAGACCAACTAAATAATCCTGTACAGTTAGAATAGCTCCCTCTGGGACTAAATCATATAGTTCTAAAAGAACATATACATTTTTCTTACTAAAAATGGCTGTAAGTATAAGTATGCCTGTGATAACGGAAAGTCGTTTCCAATGGTTATTTAAATATTTTGTGACTTCAAATAGAAACAACACAATCATTCATCCTTTAATATACGATAGTCCATTTGCAAATCATCAAAAAACAAATGTATCTTTTTTTCTGCTTCAAAAGGGATGCGAATAACCGGATTTCCATCCAGTCTTTCACCGATACGGGCGTCAGCCTTCATTCGTAACACTGTCTCTACATCTTCTAATTTTTTTAGCATCACTGCGTAATAACGAATGTTTTCTTGTGAGACAACGGTCTGATTTTCAATCTTAAAAACACGATCACAATAATTTTGAATATCCTCCATACTATGAGAGACAAATAAAAAGCTTGTTCCTCTTTTTTTACACTCGTCAATGATGTTTCCGAATAATGATATTCCCTCCCGATCTAGCGCATTTGTCGGCTCATCAAATAAAATAATGTCCGGTCTCTCCATAATTGCCTGAGCTATTCCCAAACGTTGCTTCATTCCTAATGAGTATGCCTTCACCTTCTTTTTATTATTTGGATCAAGTCCGACTTGTTTGAGTGTTTGATAAATATCATCTTTATTAATTTGTTTTCTAATTTTTGACAAATAATAAAGATTATCAAAACCAGTTAAATTGTCTAAAAATGTCGGGGATTCAATAAGCACCCCTATCCCGCCTGGTAAATTCCCTACTAATCCTGGTTGGACACGTTTTTCGTTTATAATAATGTCTCCTGCTGATGGATAACTTAACCCTGCAGCTAGTCGAAGGATCGTTGTTTTTCCAGAGCCATTCGCGCCAATAATCCCCACCACTTCTCCAACTCGCACGTCAAATGTAACGTCTTTTAAAATCGATTGTTCGCCTATACGTTTATCAACCTGGTGAAAGACAATTCTTTTCTCTGCTGCCATTCATATCTTCTCCTTTTACAGTAACAAAAGCTTTTCCCTTTGAAATTTCCATTCAAACAACCAGATCGCTAATAGAAAGCTTAGACCTCCTAGAACAATCCAATATAGAGGGATAACAGCCCAATAGAATGTGTTTGTGATGTACTCTCCAGCCATAGACATTGGCGCGAGATCATAGAACAGTCCTCCCAGTTGACCGTCAATCAAAAGCGGGAGTGACATAAAAACTTCTGATAATCCGATGAAAGAAACATACGGAAGCATGATAGAAACATAGAAGTTCCGAAAAACAATCCCTACAATAATCGTTAAACAGCTATAGAAAAAAGCCATGAGGGCACTGTTAAAGATAATGAGTATGCAATACATCCATGGACTATGTAAAAATAAATCGGTTGCATAAAAAACATTATCTACACTAGGTTTCGTTAATGGAAAAACCGTTAGCAAACCAATAAACAAAAGGAGTTGACACAAAAATAGGAATAAAAAACTGATGACGCCAATTGATGCGAGTTTACAGCAAATATATTGCCGCATGCTCGCCCTCATTAAACTATACGATAATAGACTAGAGCGTCTCTCTTTGATAAAGAAGTCTCCCGTGGCTAATGTGACCAGCAAAGGCAAAAAAATCATTAAAACACCAGACCCTCCACCTTGGATCATGACAAAATATTCAAATGCCGGAGTAGGTGTAAAATCAGGGTTACCAACGGGCTCTTCGCTACGAATAAACATTAGATTTGCCACAGCGATAAGCAAATAGAGTATAATCGCCATCCATGTAAACTTCTTCACGAACAATCTCTTTAAATCTTCTTGGATTAAAGTATAAACCATATGCATTCTCCTTATTGTAATTTATCAAGGAAACGAAAAAGCATTCAAACACCCTCGAATGCTTTTTCGCGGTTAATTAAGGCTCCCAACCTAGGTTTACTTTGTTTGTATGTTGATTAACAAGAGATGATCGAAAAGCCGCTTTTACATTTGCCCCTCTAGCACCAGTATTATGATTTTGTATAGAGTTCTGATTTTTTTTATGTGTTTTATTTGTAGATAATTGTACATTTTTCAAACTGACAATATTCGAAACAACATCGTATGTGGGATTCGTTACTTTGGTTTTTTGTACATTTGATGTAGCAGGTCTATCAACAGTGTACCACCAACCGTTACGAGGTAATGTAATTGTGCTAGTATACCAAGTTGCTAAAACTTGACTAGATAACATGATAGTAACGAACGATACCAAAGCAAAAAGTGTCAAAGATTTTTTCTGCAGCCTACTCTTTTGCATTATACTCTCCCCTCATATTTTCTCAAGATTCATTTACTTTTAAAAGGTGTATTCCTTTGGATTTGCTACATAAACTAGCGGTTCCATCTTCTCTTAGTTTTTAGCGATTACATATTACCTCTAAAAGGTAATATAAAAATATTTCCTTCTTTTAAACATGTCCCTCCCTTCTTATGACTAGGAACACCCTCTTAAATGAATCTTAACTATAATTCTTACATACTTTCTCCCTACTTTCACCGCTAATCCAGTTGCGTTGTACCGCAATCGACCTTTTTGTATCTGATATTTTTAAAATAATAACGATAAACTGCTTCTTCGAAATATATCAATTTCTTCTACAATCACTAAGAAGAGTAGCTATTAATTATTAACTATTTCCTGAGATATCAATCCAAATTCTTTTGCTTTTAAGAGGGCTTCGGTCCTAGAACCTACCTTAAGTTTTGAAAAAATTTTTGTTAAGTGATATTCAATCGTACGTTGGCTCATGTATAACTCTACCGCCAACGCTTTATTTGTTAAACCTTTTGATACGCCAAGTAGTATTTCTTGTTCTTTACTTGTTAGGGTAATATCCCCTAAATTCTGTTTTCCCTCATCAGTTGACGGTCCAGCATTAACTCTCCTGAGTTGCTTTAATAATTGAAGCGGAATCACGACTTCTTCTCTTAATGCGCATCTGATTGAGCTGATCACTTGTTCTTGTGTGGCAGTTTTGCTAATAAATCCTGATACACCTGCCTCTATTAATAAATTATAATGTGGCAATATATCAAATCCAGTATATATCAGAATAATAGCCTCAGGATCCACTTTTAAAATTAGTTTGGTTAATTCAATCCCGTTTAACTTTGGCATGTATAAGTCGATAAGATAAATTTCATATTTGTTTTCAGTTAGTAGGTCTAAAACCTTATCCGCTTCTAAAATAATATGCGCCTGCATATCTTCCTCTTGTTCAATCATGCTTTCCGTTCCTTCACTAACGACAGGATGATCATCGACTATTAACACATGTATCATTTTGCTCTCTCCCGATTTCAATCGATATTTTCGTTCCTTTTCCCAACGTGGATTGAATGGTCATTGTTCCTCCTAAACTTTTTATTCGTTCTTTCATCCCGATAATCCCCATTGTTTTAAACGAGTCATTAAGTTTCTCTACATCCAACCCGATCCCATCATCCGAGTATATTAATGATATACTTTCTTTGTGATGTTGTAGGGATATGACTACTTTTGAGGCTTCGGAATGTTTCATTGCATTGTTTAATAGTTCCTGAACAACACGATATAAAGCTAATTCAGAGTTTTGGTCAAGCCATTTGATCTGCGGATCCAGATCAGTATCTAAAATAAAATCACAACGTAGTTTTGTTTGCTCAATTAAGTTTTGAACAGACTGTACAATCCCTAATTCATGCAAAAAAGGGGGACGAAGTTCATTACACGTTTCTCTTATTAGATGGATATTATCCAGTACTTTTTCCTTGAGATAAAATAAGTCTTTTTTAACTGGGCTATTTACAATTTTTCCGCTTATCGTTTCAATATCTCTAAGAAATTGTAATTGATCTTGAAGTACGGAATCATGTAAGTCAATGGATAAAGTAGCCCTTTCTTTTTCCGAAATAGAAAACATTAATCTTGAAAACCAAGTTGGGAATTTTTTATCATCTTTATAATTTTCAATTTCCTCAAAGAGTTCTTCAATTACTAGAAAGTTTTCAAGCAAAACACTTGAAAAATAGGCCAAAGTCTCCAACCATATTTTTTCTTGGATATTTAGTTTTGTTTTTGACTTTTTCATAGTAGAGAGGATTAGTGTTTTATGTTCACTACTTTCCTCTACGACGATTCCAAATCCATCCTTTCCCTCAAGCAAAGAACCTATTCGTTGATGTGACCAATCAATTTTTTCTAGAAAACTACAACCAACAGAAGGATTACCATTTTTAACTTTCCAGTTGTTCCCATTATTTTCAGTAAATAGCTCAACTGCAACAACTTGTTTTACCATTAACACATGTTTAATCTCATTCTCAAGTAGTCTAAGCAAACTAGAGACTTTGGACTCGTACTTTGCTCTTTGAAAAAAAGCGTATAGGCTGGTTTCAAAATTATATTTAGGTGAGAATAAATGATACCTAAATTTGTAATCTAAAGATTCCTTCGCAAATAAAAACAATATTGCACAAATAAATAAAAGCAAAAAAGTGATAAATGCCTGATGAGAAACAACTGGAAAGTGAATGCCAATACTTAAGATTAGAACATTTATAACCGCAAAGGGAAGTGCAAGTAAAGTATAATACTGTAAACGGTTCAATACAAATTCAATATCAAATAACCTTTCAGCCAGCTGCAAATAAGCAAATGAGATAGGAATAAAAATTAAAAATAGAGCAGTGATTTCCGTTGAAATTATTTCTTTGCGAAAAAAAAGATCTGGAAGCACAGATAAAAAGATAAAAGGACTGAAAGCTAAAAATATTGTGAATAAAAGAATTTTTAAAACGCTTTTTACCTCAGAGTTGTTATATTTTAAATAAACTCGAATTAAAAGAAAAAGCAAATAACTTATTAATAATAAGAAGATGATGATCTCAATGATTTCACTATGGAAGTCCCATTTATAAAATAAAAGATTGCTGGCCATAATTAATAAAACAATCACATTAAGTAAATACAATACGATCAGTGATCTACTTTTTATAAATATTAAACCCGATCTCCATAGATAACTTCTTATAAAATGTACAAAGAGAATGACAGAGCCTGGGAACGTAATCGTATTTACTACTCTTCCAACTACATCCCCTCGAGCAGAAGCAGACGCACTTAAATAACTAACGCCGATTGCCATTAAAAAGTAGATAAGGATTATAGCAGACTTGTCACCCTTTTTCTTCTGATAAAGGAAAACACTTAATACTAATGTTGTCATAGTAAGTAGAAATGGTGATAGCAAATAGATGACATACTGCGTGTCCAAATCACTATAAGAAATCGAAAAAGAGTTAGTATTTGAGTTTTTATCTAAAATTGTTATAGAGTCTGCCATTTCTACCCGGTTAAACAGAATAACGGTTAAATGCTGTTCTGTTTTTTTTCCGTTGACAAGCTTTACGATATCGCCTTTTTCAATCGGGTGATTGGCAGCCCAACCCTTATCGTATACTTTTTTTACAATCCATTGGTTTTGCTCTTCCGTTACTTTCATTCCAATTAATGGAAATTTCACGACAATGGATGTAAAGTAAGCGGCTAACCCTATTATGATTAAAATCGGAAGTAAGCCAATCACATTTGTTTTACTAAACTTTTCCATTTTAACTCCTTTAAAAAACCGGGATGATCATCCCGATTGTACAATACTCCGAAAGCAATCACTAGCTAAAAGATGGTTAACAGTGTTTATTTCCAATAATAATCTTCAGGAGTCGTTCCCCCATCAAAAAACACATCCAAAATGGCTTTTTTCTCTTCTGGGTTAATTCCAAGTAAACTCGCTGTCCCCTCTTTCACCTTGTTTAGAACCTCGGAATTATGACTTAAAAACTGAATCATATTCTGCATTTTTCTTTTCCCTCTTAATATACTATTTATTTAATATATTTTAATAATTGATCCATATAACATGGTTCAATATGAATCCCCTTTAGTTCAGCTAACACTTTGTTTTGGTAGAACCTCTTAATGACTTTAGTATATAGTATTGCTCCTGTCTCAACAAACTTTTTCGAAATCAGCCCTTGGTTCTTTAAGATCACATTTTTCTCGATCTTGTTGTTATAATATTCATTAATAAACATGATTTCTTCATCTAGGTTATTCAATAAAAAGATGATAGGAAGAGTATATTTTTTATTGATTATATCATTTTTTTCCTCCCATGATTGTATATCTGCTAAATCATTATTTATTTGCCCAATCAAACCGATATAGGTAGAATATTATTCCACTTGAGCTGAACAGTCATTTGTCGCTAGAACCGCGCCTATTAGACATGAAAGAACAGTTAACGAGCCTGACTTCTCTATCGTCATCTCTATGTAATCGGCTTCATTTCTACAAATATTTAAGAGATCTTTATGCTGTCCGTTGATCGATTGAAGAGCATATTTTATTAGAATAGAAACGCCTCTATCCTTGTTCTTAAAAAGTGTTTTCCTCAACACATCTGTTGATAAAAAAAGGAGTGCTGTCGTAGCATTTAATGATAAATGAGATTCGGCTGACCACGGTCTTTCCATTATATCGCCATCCTCAAAATCATCTAATATATCAAAAGATAATATTAAAATTTCTACCGCGGCTGCGGCCAAATAAATATCTTCCGTTTCGGATCCGTTAAATATTTTGTAATGCAACATAAGCAATTCTCCAAAAGGAAAGCCTTTTTTCGCTTGAAAATCAACAAATGCTAAAAGCTTTTCTTTCAATTCGCTTTGTTTTATCCCATCACTGATAATAGTATCAACTGATTTTTTGATTCTTTCGGATGCTATGGCCATCAGTTGCTTTCCTCCTGAATTCTATAAGTCAATCTCCTTAGCTATACTTTTATCCATGTTATCATAAATTGTTGCGGTATCACCGTAATGTTGTTAGCGGATTTCCGCAAAGTCCTTTTCGTTATTTCAAAAGTTAATAAAATAGTATATTTCTTTTGCAACAAGGCATAATCTTACCACCTCTTACCACTAAAAGCTTTTTACTAGATTGCCTTGAATTGATTGAATTTAGTTTACAAGGCCAACTGCTCTTTTCTTTTTCCAGATTAACATTAAACGGAAGATTTTATTACTTTCTATCCTCAGCACAACTAAAGTTCTTTTTTAAATAGTTGGGAACTGTCGGGTGTTCATATACTTGTTGAGCTGCCATCCACTTTACAGACTCCACTTCAGCAGCACTATTAACAATTGCTTAGCCAAAATCATAATCACAAAGAAAGACGATACCCACTCCTGTTGGATTATAACTAGCAGGAAGTAGATTAGAAGTGTTAGAAGATATGACAAGGAATTAAAATAAAATACCCGAATTCATTAATAAAACCAATGAGTCCGGGTTAATATTTTAATTGAATGAGCTGCAAAACTAGGGTTAAGCGCCATTTTTTATATTTTCACAACCATCCTGCAATTTTGATTGCGGCTTTCAGCAATATATTTTTCGATATTTTTCTTCATCTGTCTTGAATGTATAAAGGGAGACTGGTACAGTTAATGATGAATGAGGTCCCTTTTTGGCAAAATATATTGTCTGTAACTACTCATAAAGGAGAAATTAAATGAACTATGATTGAATTTAAAAACGTCTCAAAAGTATACCCAAATGGGACACGTGGCTTGAACAATATTAACGTTACGATAAATAAAGGTGACTTTGTTGTAATCGTAGGTCTTTCAGGCGCAGGTAAGTCGACTTTTCTCCGCTCCATTAACAGGCTTCATGAAATTACGAATGGAGAAATAATCATTGATGGGAAGTCAATAACCGCAGCTCGGGGCAAGGAGCTTTTGCTGGCCCGCCGCGATATCGGGATGATCTTTCAAAACTTCAATCTTGTAAAACGTTCCTCTGTCATTCGCAACGTACTTTCTGGCAGGGTGGCTTATCATTCAACGATTCGAACCATTCTCGGACTTTTTCCGAAAGAGGACGTGGAGCTGGCGTTAAACGCCTTAGATCGAGTTAATATTAAAGAAAAAGCATACTCACGTGCAGATGAGCTATCTGGTGGGCAACAGCAGCGTGTCTCCATCGCAAGAGCACTGGCTCAGGAGGCAAAAATAATTTTGGCCGATGAACCGGTTGCATCTCTGGACCCACTTACGACGATTCAGGTCATGGATGACTTAAAAAGAATTAATCAAGAGCTTGGGATCACCACTGTCGTAAATCTTCACTTTGTTGATCTAGCAAGGCAATATGCAACGAGAATCATTGGGATTAGAGCTGGAGAAATCGTCTTTGATGGTCCGGTTGAAGAAGCAACAGATGAAGTGTTCTCGCAAATTTATGGCCGCGAAATTAAAGATGATGAATTGTTGGGAGAAGCAGAATAATGGAAACTGTCACTTTAAAAAAGCCGTCACGTCTAAAAACATATTTGACGATTATATTCCTTCTTTTAATCTTATGGGGGAGCGCAGTCCAGACAGGAGTCTCGCTTGGTGATCTTATTCAAGGATTGCCGAATATGGGGGCGCTTCTTGCCGAGATGTTCCCGCCTGATTGGGGGTATTTTTGGTCGGTCACAGATCCAATGCTTGTCACCATAAGGATGGCAGTGCTTGGGACAACGTTTGGCGGGATTATTGCAATCCCAGTAGCCCTTATGTCATCGAGCAACGTTGTCAAAGTCCCCTTCTTTTATCAGCTATCTAGATTTATCATGAATACCATTCGAACGATTCCAGAACTCCTTCTTGCCGCCTTGTTCGTTCCAATTTTTGGAATAGGTGAGGTTGCAGGTATTTTAGCCATTACTATATTCTCTTTTGGGATAATCGGTAAACTTTTGTATGAATCGATCGAGGCAATTGATAATGGTCCATTGGAAGCTATGACTGCTGTCGGGGCAAACAAAATTCAATGGATTTTCTTCGGGGTTGTTCCGCAAGTAACAGCACACTTTATGTCTTATTTTCTATATAGCTTTGAAATAAACATTCGCGCAGCTGCAATATTGGGTTATGTCGGTGCTGGCGGGATTGGTTTATACTTGAATAACGCACTCGGATTTTTCCAATATGATCGAGTCCTAACCATTATTATTTATACGTTTATTGTCGTTATTATTGTAGATGGCATAAGTAATCGGATACGGGAGAAATTGCTATGACAGTTAAAAAACCACTTGTAAAAAGGATTAAAAAATGGACCATACTTGTGATTGTTTTGGCTATTTACGTCTGGGCATTCGCCGGAGCGGAACAAATCGTTTTTAAGGACACGGCTCACCAAGCAATGAAAGGGATCATAAACGGATTCCTCCATCCAGATTGGAGCTATATTTATCATCCAGATGGTGAAGATTTACTTCGTGCACTTCTAGAAACTTTGGCGATTGCTGTTCTTGGTACATTCATCTCGGCTATTTTTTGCATACCATTTGCATTTTGGGCGGCCAGAAATATGAGCAAATATCGCTGGCTCTCTAGTTCAGGAAAAGTCACATTAAGTTCAATCCGTGTATTCCCTGAGTTGATAATGGCACTTCTTTTTATCAAAGCTGTAGGTCTTGGTCCGTTTGCCGGTATATTAGCACTCGGATTTCACTCGATTGGAATGCTCGGGAAGCTTTTTGGGGAAGCCATAGAGAATATGGATTTTAGTGCGACCGAAGCCTTAACAGCAACTGGCGCAAACAAAATACAGACAATCTGGTTTGCGGTCATCCCGCAGGTTTTGCCGGAGTTTATGTCCTATACATTATACCGTTTTGAAATCAGTGTCCGTTCTGCATCCATTCTAGGGATCGTCGGTGCAGGGGGAATCGGTGCTCCACTAATCTTTGCCTTAAATGGCCATTCTTGGGACCGAGTTGGAATCATACTCTTAGGAATTATTGTGATGGTTACGGTCATTGATTTAATTTCAAGCTCGATAAGAAAAAGACTAGTATAGAAAAAGGGGGTTCCGTAAGCTAAGCTTATGAGAACTCCCTTACTACGTCTAACTCTAGTAGCTATTATTATTTACCGACTTCTTTTACTTCATCAGCGTATTCACGAACGATGTCGAAGTTAGCATCATCGGATTTTTTGTATCCCACATGAGTATAGATCTCCTTAATGATTTTTTGACCTTCAGGATCTTCGCCGATTTTAATGAAAGCATCGGCAATTTTTTCTTTCCACTCAGCCGACATGTCTGGGCGAACACTGATCGTGTCATTTGGAATTTTATCCGTTAAGTACATATAAGTAGTCGTGTCGAAAATGTCTGGGTAGTCATTTTTTACGATATTCCGAGCATCAACAAATGTAGCTGCTGCATCGAAGTCATTATTGATGACTCCCAACACTCCTTTGTCATGCCCTTGAAGGGTAACACCTTCCATATCGTTTAGAGCGTCAATTCCTTCTTTTTTCATTTCAACAGCAGCCCATACATAGCCTGCAGAAGAAGTTGGTGCTTGCCAACCGATTTTTTTGCCTTTCAAATCAGCAAGGGTCTTAATCCCCGAATCTTTTTTAACGAGAATTCCTGAGTAATAATATTCAGCAAGCTCATCCGTTTCTTCACCGTTTTCTGGGTTTACTCCGTAACGTAGTGCTTGAAGAAGTACATCTGCATAACCTTTTTCATGCGCCAAAACATAATCTGTCGGCGGCAAAAATCCAAGATCAAGTTTTTTCGATCCCATTGCTTCTACCACGCCATTATAATCCGTTGTTACTTGAACATTTACTTTAATGCCAAGTTCTTTTTCAAGCAGCTGTGCAAGTGGTTTCGCTCTTGCTTCCAATGTTTCAGCGTTTTGCGATGGCACGAAGCCTATTTTTAGTTCAGTTGGAACAAATTCTTTTGTGCTCTCTCCTTTGCCGCAACCCGAGATTATAAGGACAGCTACGCCAAGGGCCAAAAATAGTGATGCAAATTTTTTAAACATATATTTACCTCCAGATGTAGAATTTTGAAGAAACCTCTTATATCATATAACATAATAGAAAATAATACTAAATTTTTTTGTATATACTTATTAAAAAACTTGAAAGGACCATATGATGAAAAAAATGAAACTTGTCATCTTAGAAACAAGCGATATTCATGGGAGTATCTTTCCGATTAACTATGGAACGAACGGAAAGGCTGACGTGGGTTTAGGGAAAATTGCTACTCTTATTAAAAAAGAACGCTCTCATAACGAAAATATCATTTTACTTGATAACGGTGATTTAATTCAAGGGACGCCATTATCCTATCACTATGCACGAATAATGAAGGAACAACAGGATAATCCAATGATTATTCTTGCCAATGAGCTTAAATATGATGCTGCTGTTTTCGGCAACCATGAATTTAATTATGGGAAGGAACTATTGAAAGCAGCCGTTTCTGAATCCCAATTTCCATGGTTGTCGGCGAATATTTTAGATGTGAAAACAGGGAATCCGTATTATGGCAACCCTTATTTTATTAAAGAAATGGAAGCAGGCCTTAAAGTTGGTATCTTGGGCCTTACAACACCGTATATTCCTAATTGGGAACAACCTGAACATATTGAAGGCATGCATTTTGAAGATGCGGTGGAAGCGGCGCAGAAGTGGGTTCGTATTTTAAAAGAAAAGGAAAAAGTAGATGTGGTGATTGTTGCTTATCATGGAGGATTTGAACGAGATTTGGACACAGGAGAACCAACAGAAACACTAACAGGCGAAAATCAGGGTTATCAAATTTGTCAGGAAGTAGAGGGAGTAGATGTCTTATTGACAGGGCATCAGCATCGGCAAATTTTCGGAAAAGAAATAAATGGTGTCATTGTTGTTCAACCTGGGAACAACGGACGTGTACTTGGTAAGGTAACATTGGATCTTAACGATCAGAGCGGGTCGTGGCAAGTTGTGAGCAAGCAGTCTGAGTTGATTTCCGTAGAAGGAATAAAGGAAGATAGGAGCTTATTGAAGAAAGTAGAGAGATACGAAAAAAATACACAAAAATGGCTGGATCAGCCGATAGGCAAGATTAAAGGGGATATGATTGTAAAGGATCCTCTAGAAATCAGATTAGGGGATAATCCTTTAATCGAATTTATTAATCGTGTTCAAATGGAAGCCGCCGGTGTCGATATATCAAATACAGCCCTTTTTGACAATCAATCACCGGGTTTTCCTGAAAACGTCACAATGCGAGATGTTGTCTCAAATTATATTTATCCCAATACGTTAAAAGTAATCCGCATTACCGGACATGACATGAAAGCTGCCCTTGAGCGTTCGGCCGCTTATTTTATGCAGTATGATGGAGAAAAAATTAAAGTGAATCCCGCTTTTACCACTCCTAAACCGCAGCACTATAACTATGATATGTGGGAAGGTATTGATTATTTAATGAATATATCAAGGCCTGAAGGAGAACGGATTGTGAAGCTTGAGTATCAAAGCGCTAAGATTGATCCGGATGCCGAATACAATGTTGTAATGAATAATTACCGTGCAGGCGGTGGTGGAGAATACTTTATGTATAAAGGAAAGCCAGTGATAAAAGATATTCCTATTGATGTGTCTGAGCTCATTGCCAATTATTTCCTTGAGAAGAAAACAGTTACCGCAACTGTCAATCATAATTGGAAAGTCATTCATGATTAAGACCAATCAATCAAAAGCCTCTTTTTGAAAGGGGGCTTTTGATTGTGGATTTATTTGCAGCTAGAACCGTGCCTATTAGACAGGAAAGAGTAGTTAAAGAGCCTGACTTCTCTATCGTCATCTCTATGTAAACGGCTGCAATTCTATCATTAGAGGCAAGTCCTAGAGATACCCTGGTGGATTTTGCCGTGGCTGGCAACAACTGAAGTCGTCTCACAAGATGAAGTCCTGCCCAAAATCCATAAGCTGATGTAGATTCCCACTTTGACTAAATCCAATTAAGACTCATTTAGAATTTTTCCTCCATTTCTTCACTTGTCATTTTTCCCTTTTCCTTTATACTATACGTAAGGAGGTGAAAAGCGTGGAACAAGAAACAATACTAAAGGAAATATTAAATGCACTCAAACTTCATGCCGAACATATGGATCAAAGGTTTGAAAAAATTGATCAAAAGTTTGAACAGATTGATCAAAGATTTGAGCAGATTGATCAAAGGTTTAAGCAGATGGACAAGCGTTTCGATCGGTTGGAAAAAAAGGTTGATGGAGTGCGTTTGGACGTAACGGATACACAGAAAACCACGAATTTTTTACTAAGCAAGGTAGCTCAGCATGAGGAAAAACTTCTTGAATTAACTCTACAGCAACAGTAAATACCCCAAACCTCATATTTCCATTAAACAAAATCTCTTCACCTCGAATTACTGGGGTGAAGAGATTTTCGTGAAATTCAGTGCTAGATTGCCAGCATTATTGTTGCCATTTTTGAATCAATTGATCTGCTTTTGTCTTGAGCGTGTTATAGGCTTTCTCGGAAATCAACTTCTCGTTCCTCTGATGATCGAGCAATTGTAGAAAACTGTTCATATGCTTGATCACCTTGTCGGCCGCGTTTTTCTTTTCGTAGTGATCGACAGTCGTCAAATGGAGTGTGAGGGCATGCGCCGCTTGTTCGTTCTCGAATTCCCCATCTGTTTCTAGTTTCTCGACTAGAGATTTTATCAACGCTGCATCAATTGGCGCTTCTGTGGAAAACTGCCAAATATCAGAAACCGTTCGACCGCCGTACTGATCTTCAGCGATGGCATACCAGTTATACGTCGTCCCTTTTTCAAGACCCTTCCATTCTAACTGAGCGTTATCCCCGCTCGCGGTATTGCTCACCTTTCCAATTTCCTTATGGTTATAAACATTGACCTCTATATAAAGGGAAAGGGCTTTGACCCTACACCCCCTCGTCAAACCTGATCGCAGAAAAATTCATATGGAGATATTCTTGAATCTTTCTATTAAATAGTTCCTACTAATTTTTTTGTCGACTTCTGGGCGTAGACTTTTTTTACGGGACGATGCCACACTATAGATAGTGTACCCGTAAAATATTTTGGGACTTTACTTAAACAATGCAACGAATGACCTTCTCCACTTTCCATTACAATCATCAAAGTCTTAATCGAACCGAATTTTCCTTTAAGTGTAACATCGTAAATCCCTGGTGCAGGAAGTGTGTAATAAGGTTGAACTTTTAATGCATGGCCATTCCAATCACATTCCACTTCATATGGATGGCCTAGGAATGTGCTCAATTCATCCACATCCCCATTTAAAAGCTTTTCCCGAATAAAGGTAGAACTTACTTTCTCTCCATTCAACTCAAATTTTTCTATTTTCGTTACCTCAATCAGCCCACCGGAATCACTTTTTAGGCGATCCATACTTCCCACACCTTTATAGCCATAAGAATAATCAAAACCAGCTACTGCATGAACAACCCCAAGATTAAGCAAATATTGCACAACAAATTGGCCAGGCTGAAGAGAAGCAAACTCTTTGTCAAATTCAACAATATAAAAGGTATCGATACCTAGCTTCTGAAGTGCCTCCTCTTTTTTGGAGAGTGGCATTAAATAGTTTACTTGTTTTTTTCCATTTGAAAGAACAGTTTTTGGATGAGGAAAAAAACTCATAACGGAAAGAGAAAGATTTTTACTTTTGGCTATTTGTGCAGCTGACTTGATTACTTTACAATGCCCTTTGTGAATACCGTCAAAGAAACCTAACGCGACAACATTTAGTTTTGCCTTTTCATGCCAAAAAGGCAAATTCTCCCGGTTTAAATAAATGGTTTCCACACAGTATCACCTTCCCTTTTTGTTAAACTAATGTTTCCTTAGCTAAAGTACAATACTTACCTTCGTAGAAAATCAGAGGTGCTTCATCTTCAAGATGAACATCTGTTACATTCCCAATTATTAACGTATGATCACCTTCCACATGTTCCCCAGCTATCTCACATGATACTTGAGCAATTGCCCCTTTGATTACTGGTTTTCCATCCAGTCGAGCGAACTCTACTTCTAATTCTTTTAATTGGTTTGCAAAATACGCCGAAACATCTTTTTGATTGGACGCTAATACATTAACCGAAAAGAACTTGCTTTGTTTTAACAGATCTAGCATACTTGATTGCTTTCTAACTGAGATGACGATAAGTTTTGGATTCATTGATATAGACATAAATGCATTTGCTGTCATCCCATGAATCTGTCCTTCTACCTCTGTTGCGATTACTGTTACACTTGTTGCAAATTTCCCCATTGCATTTCTAAATTGACGATCATCCATTATACGGTCCTCCTACAGTGATTGATTGTTAAATAGAGGTGTTAGACGAGTTGGACGATGTTCTCAACCTAACACCCTATATTAAATCAATCCGTTTCATTCATGTGATTATTTTCACAAGTATAGCTAAAAAAATTAATCTATTAAATGTCTTAATACAACGAGTCGTTAGTGGTTATTTTCACAAATATAGGTGAATTTCTTTCTATCTTTGATAAAATTCATTTTTCGTTCTTGAGTTGGATCAAATTAATGTGAAGCAACCTTTTGACCTGCAAGACGACCAAATGTAAAAGCACGGCTACAAGCAAGTCCAGGTATATGTTCAGGATAACTGACCCCAAAGAAACCGCCACTATCATTTCCTGCCGCGTATAAACCTTCAATTGGATTTGATTCTTTATCTAATACTTGCATATTTGTATTAATCCGTAAACCATCAAGTGTGCATAGAATTCTCCCTCCTAATACACATCCGTAGAAAGGAGCTTTTGCTACTTTAGATAAACGGTGTTTTTCTTTTCCAAAGTCTTCATCAATCCCCTTTTCAGCTAATTCATTATAACGTCCAACGGTTGCTTTTAAAGAGTCGGCAGGGATTTGTAGTTTTTCAGCCAATTCTTCAATTGTATCTGCTTTTTTAACATATCCCATGTTTACATACTTTTCAATATCTCTTTCTGCGCCCTCATAACCCCGCACTGATACTTTTGATTGCAAGCCTCCTGTTGGGCTAGGATATTGGATTCTTGAACACCCAAGAGTTTGGAAGCGAGCAACATCCTCTTTCCAGTTTGAATCCCAAATTTGACAATACAGATCTCCAGGTTGCAAACCTGCAGCATTAACAATCCAATCATAAGGAACAGATTCGTTCGCAAATCGTTCTCCCCTTAAATTAACTTTTAAGAACGGCTGACTTCCAAACCAGAAAAAGTTTTTAAAGGGCTGCTGAATATAGGTTTCACTTGCTTTTGTACCCGGAGGAACAATTCCACGGTCAAATACCAAAACAGTAGGAACTTCATCTTTATCTGCACCTACCCAAGTAGCTGCTGAGATACCTTCTCCATAGTTAGCTGGAGCATCACAATAAACATTTTCTTTATAGGCAATAGGGTTTATTTCTTTTAACATCTCTACATTATTTGCATATCCACCAGTACAAAGGATAACCCCTTTGGATGCATTGATTTTAATATAGTTTCCATCCTCATCCTTTGCAATAACCCCTGTAATTCGTTCATCAGATTTTGATCTAATAAGTTGTACCATTGGTGTATTATATCTTATATCGACACCCAACTTATAAGCCTTATCTTCAAGGCATGGTGCAAATGAAAAACCATCTGCATCTGTTTGCGCATCATGCTGTGTCGGATATGCTTTATAAAAATCATTTGGGTTGCCAGTATCAGATTCTGCATGAAGATATGCTCCATTTGGTTTTAATATTTCTTCCTCTAACCAATCAATAACTTCACCACTTTTATCCGCCCATAGCTTAATTAATCTTTGGTCTACTCTATGTGAGGCATATCGACAAATTTCTTCTACTAGTTCGTATTTATCTATTTCAATCCCAGCCCTTTTCTGGGCTTTTGTTTTTACACCACCAATATAAGTTCTGATTAAACTAAGGTGGCTCTCTCTTTCAATCAGAGTTGTTTTTGCACCTTTTTCCGCAGCAGCAATTGCGGCAAAAAATCCAGCATTTCCTGCACCTACCACCAGTACTTCTGTATTTAAACTGGAACTAATTTCTGCTTCTTTAATGGGGTCAGGAGCTATAGCCCATACACTCATTTTATTTTCATCTAGGTTCATTCAACTCATTCCCTTCTATTTTTAGTACTACTTTATTGTAATCTACAACAACAATAATCGGAAATTCAAAAAACAGATGAAGTAATCGAAAAAGATGATTAATACAATGAATAAATGATGAGCTTCTAATGTTTTTGAAACCTAACTTGAATTAGGAAAAAGAAATAGCGTATAATTAAGTGAAGAACTTCACAAGCGATTCACCAAACATCTTAGAACGGTTTCATGTTTGCAAAAAGTAATTACCCATACTATTTATCAACCCAACTTTCACACAAAAACTGGCTATCGTTTTCTAACCAGTATACGAAAGTACAAATTCCTATCAATGAAATTAACATATGGATTATAAAGAGGTGAAGCGCCTTGGATATACACAGAATGGAATGTTTTTTAAGTTTAGCTAAATGTTTAAACTTTACAAGAGCTGCCGAAGAACAATATGTGTCTCAATCGACGATGACGATGCATATCAATAAGTTGGAAGAAGAATTAGGGGTAAAACTTTTTATACGTGATAAAAGATCCGTTCGATTAACCGAAGCTGGAAAAAGTTTAGAAACAGATTTCATTAAACTTTTAGACAACTATAAAGAAGCTATATGGAGAGCTCAACACATTTCCTCACAAGTAAATAGTAACCTGAGGGTTGGCTATCACGGACCTGTAAATTGGGCTTATATTCCCAATATTTTTAGGGATTTTAAAAAACAGTATCCTTATATTCATTTAGAAGTAAATATTAACGGTTGGGGAACTCTTGTTTCACAAATTTTAAATAACTCCCTTGATGTAATATTTATTGAAAAGTCAGAAGTAGAACATATTCCACAACTTGAAATCCAGCAACTATTTCGCGATCTTGTTTGTGTAGCAGTACCAGATAATAGCAAACTATCATTAAAAAACAACGTGAACCCTGAGCAGCTATATAATGAAAATCTGATCATGACTAATAATGAATCTGCTCCAATTTGTTTAAAGAAAATCAGTGAGCGGCTTTCAATCGCAGGTTTTGATACAAAAAAAATCCATTATGTATCCAGTTATGAAAATGCGTTAGCGTTAGTAGCTTCTGGACTTGGAATTAGCTTTTTTCCTCGCTCTTTTAAACAAGCTGACAACCCTAATATTGTTTTCGTTGACCTTAATTCTGAGAATGTTTATCTAGATATGTGTTTAGTATGGCTAAAAAACAATGACAATTCATCTATTAAGCTTTTAAGTAAAATGCTTGAAAATTATAAATGGAAATAAAACATCCTATTTGCTTTTCTCAGCAAATAGGAGTTGAGAATCATTTATTTTACTCAAAAATTGCTCTACTTCTTTGGAAGATTTTAAAATAATAACCTCTCTCCCCTTTGAAAGTAAGTCCAATTTTTTCAATATCTTAGGTTTCTTAGTTTTGGGATATTCCCATACCCATTTTAGAAATTCAATCGAAATCCTTTCTTCACATCCTTCTCCCATATCAGGTCGAGTCGTATTTCTGTATTGAATCCACCGTTTTATTACTCGGTAAGCACAAATTATTCGAGGAATATCAAGAAAAATGATTGTATCCGCTTTATTCAAGCGAATGTCCATGGTCCCCCCGTAATTTCCATCAATAATCCATTTTTCTTTTTCTACTAATTCATTTTGAACTAATCTCTGTTCTTGTTTAGAAACGCCAACCCACCCAGGTTTCCAAAATAAAGCATCCAAATGATATACCTCAATCTGCAATAATTCTCCTAATCTCCTTGCAAAGGTAGACTTCCCTGAACCTCCTGATCCAATAATAGCAATCTTTTGCATTTGCTATCTCCCTCCCCGACTATGTATGTAATTTATATCCCCCAAATAAACTGGAAGTTCCTTACCTGTCAAATAATCAATGATATACTTCCGCATGGTTTGCGGGTACAGTCTATAATCCAATAATTCTGACAGCTTTAACCATTCAACCCTGATTTGTCTTCGTCCGAATTTCTTATTCCCATTTTACTTATCCCCTTATTGTACGAAAATTCCCTATTTTATCATTATACTATGAGGCTTGTGAGAAAGTACAGCACGTCAATAGGCCTCATTTTTTCTGTTCCCACTTTCCTTTCTATCATTCTCCGGATTGGCTAATTCTAAAACCCCAATAGCTCTGCCTACAAAATTTATATATTTTGTGGCACCGATTTTTTAGCCTGAAAAGTAATTGACTGGAAGCCCATTTTCATGTATATTAATAATTGTTCTGATATATTTTTTGATTCTGTAGCTCAGCTGGGAGAGCGCTACCTTGACAGTTAAGGAAATCAACCAGTTAGCTTGAATCGTTGATAATACTGGGTTTTCACGTAAAATAGTATAGTTGTCGTAATGACAAATAAAACGAACACTTCAAACCACTTTCTTATTTGATAAACATATTAAAAAGGAGTGGTTTTTTTATGTTGTTCAAATTTGCACTTCAAGAATTTAAGGATGAAAAAGAGTTCCAAAATTTATCTGACAGAACAATTGAAGCGTATATGATTACGCTCAAAGAATTTCACGAATATTGTATTGAAAGGGATATTGTAGATGTCGATGAAATAACCACAAATTTTGTTAAAAAATATTTGCTGTATTGCAAAAAAGAAAGGGAAAACAGTCCTAACACTGTAAATACTAAGTTAAAGAATTTGAGAGTATTCTTTAATTTTATGGTTGATTGCGAATATATCAAGACAAGCCCCTGCAAAAAAATTGAAGCATTAAAAACAGACGTCAAAATTGAAGTGTTTAACGATAATCATATTAGGCAAATGTTAAGCTATTACAGACGTCTAAAAAATCGAGATAAAACATTCTATGCTTTTAGAGATCATACCATAATCATTACACTGTTGGGAACGGGCATTCGTTTAGGCGAACTTTGCAATCTCAAATGGTCAAGTATTGATTTTGATAACTACGCTATTGCCGTTTTCGGTAAAGGTAGAGAGCAACAAACAATTCCTGTTACAGAAAAATTAATCAAAGAATTAGTCGAATACAAGATATTTTGTGAACGAAACTTCAATCAAATCAGCGACTTTGTTTTTGTTAATGCCTACAATAAAAAATTAACCGAAAATGCTGTACAAAATATTTTCAAACGTCTATCAAAAGTGATGAATTTTAAAGATGTTCGTCTATCGGCTCATACATTCCGTCATACATTTGCCCACAGATTTTTAATGAATGGTGGAGATGTATTCACTTTACAAAGGATGTTAAGACATAAAAAACTCTCTATGACAGAAAAGTATTTAGCCATCTGGGGAACAGCATTGAGAGATCAAAACAATAAATTTAATCCACTTAACAATATGGATTTATAGTATCAAATTTCAAGGTTGGGCTTATTGTCCAACCTTTTTTATTTTTTATCTTTATCTTCTGGAACTTCTGGTACTAAATCGCCTGGTGGCTCAAATTCAGGTAGCTCAGGTAGAGATGTTTCAGATGTGGTAACATATATTTCCAACAATCCATTCCTGACAATATCAACATTTGTCACCTTATAATTGCGACCAAACATTTCAAATACATAGTTAACTTTAAAATCACGTCTGTTTTTTGCGTTGTCTTGAATCCATACATTCATTGTTTTGTAGGCAAAGGAAATGGAATACTGTCCCACTACAGCAATGTCTTTATACTTGACAATTGCAGGAACATCCCTATTAGGAAAATAGATCGTCTCATAGATAGGTCTACCAAAATCATCTGTACCAACTTTTACTTTTTCTTCAATTGGTGGCATAATGATTGTATAATTGCAATATTCCATTGTGGACTTAAATTTTCCACCTCGACCCGAAACAACATCCTCCATTACAAGATAAGTGGCATCTGCGTAATGTACCATATCACCCTGATTAAATTTAGAAAGAGAATGAATATGCCGCCTTTCATGCATTCCCAAATGAGCATTTGAAATAACTACATCCAAATAATATCCTTGACCCCCTGTATTATTAAATAAGACAGGTTTAGAAATGGAATTAAAAGTATCAGCAATAAGTGTTTTATCGAATAGCTTCATCTATATTCACCGCCTTATCTAAACAAAAAGAAAATGTCAGATTGTGCTTTATCTGTGCGCATTCCCCTGATCTTTCTTGTCAATTGGTCAATTCTTTTCGTTAAATTGTCGTGAAATTCGCTCACTGTCATGTCATCTAATTTGATATTCTTCATTAATTCAGGGTTATTTGCGACTGATTCAAGAATTGATAGAGCTGTTTGACAGATAGCTTTTTTAGAACTATGAGAATCAGCTTGATATGCTTCATGTGGATTCAATCCATTCTCTTGAAGGTAAACTATTAGTTCCTGCTGAGATAATTCAATACCTTTTGTCTCCATCTCAACATGTTGCAAGTTATTCATTATTTTTATCCTTCCCTTCCTCTGAGAGTTGTTTTAAATACTTTTTGATCTGTTGTGGCAACGGAACACCAATATGTCCTAAGTTTTCTATGATTGATAAGGATTCTAAGCCAATGTAGAAAAGGACAGCCATTGAGCGGAATAGGAACTCTGCACCAGTTAGCAAATCTAATAAGTTTGCGATAATTATAACTAACATAATCCCTGCTTTGCGGATAAATCCCCTATAGCCAACTTTAGAATCCATTTTCTTTGTGACAATTCCTTTAAATATACCTGTTATAATGTCAATTGCCATGAAGACAGCTAGGACTGTCAATGAGATGTGCCACGTTCCAATTAGAAAGGAAATGGAGGATAGGAGGAATGAGCAGATTAAAATTATTTTTTCTATGATGAACACCTCCATATGATGAAATTGGCAATAAAAAAGCCACACTCCTAAGAATGTGACTTGTCTGCTACCTCGAGGAATTTCCTCATGTTTTCTACAAGCGCTGGCATATTAAACAGTTCGTTCATTGATCCGATAGTTTTAAATCTATCTTCGATGTAATCATAACCTTCATCAAATGCCCCGTTTGTTTTGTTAAGCTCATTAAAAATTTTGTTAAGAGCAATAGCACTTTCTGCATTTATTTTGTGATTGTTCATTCTATCCTCAGATTTTCTTAGTTTTTTTAGTTTTTGATACTTATTAAAACTTGCTTCGAACTCTGCTGCAATCTTATTTACTTTTGATACAACTTCTTTCAACTCATCAACATCTTTTTGGTGCGCAAAAGCTGGCTCTTTGCTCTTCTCCCACTTCTTGGAAAAATCTCTTAGCTCACGTCTCACTTCTGCTACTTTCAATTGTGCTTCTCGTTCTTCGTTTTTAATGTCCATCACACTTACCTCCCCCATATCTACCTATTTCGACATGTAGGAGGAAATTCCTTTTAATTTTGAATGGTAGTTAAAATACCATCTTCAAAATAGAGATAGTTATTTCCGTCATAAACCCATTGTTCGCTAGTACCATATTTATTTGTGGTTCTATTTTTCTTTTTGGGTACGCCCCAACCTTCATTTATTACTTCTTCTTCAGTCATTCCTATTCTCACAGTTCTAGGTTTATTAGCGGATTCTATTTCTTCTTTTATTTTTTCTTCTTCTGCAAACTTATCTTTAGCTTCATTCATTTGCTCTTCAGTAGCATCAGTATAATAGGTATATTTACTTGTTGCTAGTTCGTTCAGTTCATTAACTTTCTTTTTTAACTCGTCTGGTATGAAAGAAACATTTTCTATTGAATCTTTAATATTTCCGTATTGGTTTTGGAGTATTGAAGCGACCACTAATTCGCTATCAACATCTTGTATTTTCATATCAATCTTGTCTGCTGTATCAAATGCTACAGCTAAGAAATAATAATCTTTTAACAAATCATCATCATTTAATTCTTTTGTTTCTTCTATTACTTTGTCATATTTTTCTTCTTTTAGTAATTGTATGTACTTTTGATCTTCTTCGGTAAGTTCTCTTTGTTCAGACACTTCTTCAATCTTACTTTTTGCATCTTGTTTAGTATTTGTCTCTATAGAATTATTAGAACAGGCAACCATCAGGGGTAGCAATAACAACAATAAAAATAATTTGTTGGAATTTAACAATTACTTTTCTCCTCCCTTAAAATTTAATTAGGCATATTTTACCATAATTAATAAGGGGGATGGGTAAAAAGATAGCGCCAACTGAAAATATTTTTCTGTTCGTGAAAAAAGTGGTAAGGTAGCGGCTTCACTTTCATTTTAGGGGTAATCATGCATATTGTTGTATATTTATTCTATATTTTACTGATATTTGTCAATGATCGTAACATAATAGTCATTATACTACCAATATAGTGGACTCGATATAAATTGAAAACCCTATAATATCAACGTTTTTAGGATATGTATATTTATCCATATAATTTCCATAATTTTCAGTACAAAATTGAGATAAAATTTTGCTTTTATTGTATATTACAGCAACCCTTGTTGTCACTGGATTTTCGTCTTAACAGCGAAGGGAGATTATCACTGGCTTTTTCTGTCTCTTTTTTTTTTTGATGGCTCACCGCATTATTTATAACAGCGAAAATTTTTTCGTATAATCATTTTCCCATATTTTTCTATTCCAATGCTATTCCCCACAAAATCAACCTTCCTAACTTACACTCTAATTTCGCTTTAATCAACTAAAGTGTCTATTGTACTTCTTCTCCGCTTTCAGCACTCACATTCACGCCTTCACTATTTAACCTTTCCATCTCTTGAATAGCATCCGTTGTATAAGGACTTCTTTCTAACATTGTCTCCATGCTCACAGCGTTCATCTCTCTAAGCGTCTTTAAGTTGTTGATCGTCTCGGTCTCGTTGCTCGGTTGGTTGTATGTGAACACAAAGTCCAATGAATAGAACTCATCATCTGTCATCTTTACATCACGATACTCTAATAGCTTCCTAATCTTCTCGTATCGTTCAATTAATCCACGCTTTAAATAGCTTTCATTCAATCCTGCTTTAACATTTGCTAAAGAAAATAGCAACTTGATACTTACTTCACTAAGATTACTAATGTCTGTCTTATTCATACTTACAGCAGGTGTCATAGATATATCCAACAAACTCTGATTCAAAGTATCGTACAACTTCTCGAATGACTTAATATCTGTCTTGTTGGCCTGAAAGCTAAATGATGCACCATCATCTAAATTAATTCCACCACCTACAATATCGGCAGGAAGTGAACCCTTTAATTGCTGTCCTATGGTTACCGGAATCCCTGTGATTGCTTTGTAAGTTGCATCCATAGTTTTGCTAAGTAAATCTTCCATGTTGTCTAGAATGCCTTTCCAGTCCTCTAGCTCACTTCTTCCCTCAATGCTACCATATTCATCTTGGGTTGAATAAACAATTGGTAGTCCACTTAGATTGGCATATTGAGCAACTAATTTTATTTCTCCGCCTTCGTTGCTATATTCCTGTACCATATTTTCAGTATAAATTGTATAATAGGAAATTGCATCATAAACAAAATGTTCTACCACAGCCATAATTTCATTATTTTTATTATAAACTGCGGTAAATTCTGATGGGTCTAGAATCTTTGATTTAATTTTCCCTTTATCCAAATAGACATATTCAGCACATTGACCGAATTTGAGCATTTTGTCTAAAATCTCCTTGTTGACAAAGGAATATCTACCCATCTTATTTACAGTAGCAAATGTATCTACAACTTTTTCTTTTCCAGTTAACTGAATCTCATTTTTCAATAAATATTCCACTTGGAATTGAAGCAACGTCTTTGCGGTTTGCAATACAATCCTCCTGGACTCAACTGTCTCTCCATTATATATATAATTTGGTCGTTTTAATATTTTATGGTTGCCTTCAAGATAATCTTTGTTGTCCAATATCTTTTGGATTCTCTGTTGATTGGACACTGTCCCAATTTCCTCAAAAAACCAATGAGGATCATTATCATGCTTAATTTTTATGTATTGTTCTAAGTCCATTTTCTAATTCCTTTCCTAATCCCCCTGTGTTTAATTTGACTAGGGGCAAATTTGACACTACAACAAGGGAAACGAAATTTAGTTCTCCATATACAAAGAAGTTCAATCTACATCTACATACCACTTGTTGGCTTTCATTCCCTGTACAGCCAAAGCAGAACTAATAACGCTGTCATCATGGTGTAGATCACTATTTCCTCGCCTGTTTCCCATTCGTCCATTTGTCTCAACAAACATTTGCATTTGTTGGAGAGTTGTTTTACATTCGATATTTATAAGTCCTTTTTCAAACTGCTCCTTAAAATCACTAATCATGATTGCTTTCGTCTTTTCGCTTGTTGTGAATCCTAACTGCAATTTCTTTCTACCACGTTCATCAAAGGTTTTCATTTTGAACAAATTCATGTATTCATAATCCTTTCGCAACCGCTCAATCACAGGCAATCCATAACTGTTTCTTTCAACCGTCAAAAAGGCATAATTATAATATCTTCCTAGATCATTTAATATTTCGGCAAATAAATAGACAGCAACTTTATTATGATAAAAACTCATAACTTGCTGTCCGTCACTATCAAATATAGTTAAAGCTGAATAGTCATTTCCGCTTCCTGAACTCGTATCAGCTCCACCATAATATTTCATTCCTCTTTGCGGTAAATGGAATATATCTAATCCTTTTCCAACATACTTAATCAAATGGTCTGGTAGCTCTCCTGTAAGCTCATCTTTGGTTAATGGTTCAATCAAATGAGACATACGTTGTAACACTCTCTGCTGGTCAAACACGCTCCTACCTGTGCTTATAAATGATTCTAAAGGTGTAGAAGGATATTCCTGCATAAATTGTTGTTCATTCTCCATATCCATGATCTTCCATGATCGCCACATCAATTGCTTCAAATTTGCCCCTGCATCATATAGAATCTTTTCTGCATCATCTAAATCCTCTTTGTTTAACCTAACTCCTTTGTGAGTAGCTTTATACCATTCTTCCGCCTCATTATAATCATGGGCAAACTGTTTTTTATACAATTTATGATAGAAAGGAATAAAGTAGGGAACATACTTAGATTTTCCCTTCATGGCTTGCATATATAAGCGATAGAAATGGTTAGAAGTTCCGTTAGATGTGGTTTCAATTGTTAATTGAGAGGATTCACCTTTTGCAAGTGATTGCTCAACCGATAGCAATTGTGATTCTTGATTTTGATAGAAAGCGAACTCCGACAAATGAATGTATGTAAATGTAGAACCACGCCCAATGGACTTTGAACCTGCTGTCACAGAACTAATCCTTGAACCGTTTGAAAAGAACAATTCTGAGCGGTTATCTCTGCGAACAGTAGGGAAAATCCCCTTAAATTTATCTCTAGGTATGTAATCATTCATCTGCTTCAATTTCTCGAATAATGCTTTAGCAGAATCACCTTTATAGCTTACAATAAGGATATTTTCATTTGGTTTCGTCAATGCTCTCCACAATGCTTTACCTAGAACAAATGTAGATATTCCTGACTGACGTGCTTTACCAATGATGATAAAACGATTCTTATTCATTAGTTTATCAATTTCAATCTGGGCTTCATTTAATTCAAATTTAATGACCTGATTTTCGTTGTCGGTTATGTAAAGGAAGTTCTTGGAGAATAATTCAAAATCTGATAATACTTTTTTTATCTTTTCTTCTGCTGTCATCTTCTTTTTAGCCATTTAGATCACAACTCCAAGTCATTAAACGCTGATTCTTGTTCATCTGACTTATTATTCTGTTTCGATCTGTTGGCTTTGTTAACCTCACTAATCCTTTTCTGCAAGTCCAAAAGTAGTTTGATTGCTTTTTCATCACCCTGGCGCGCTTTTTCTGATGTCACTTTATAAACTTCTTCAAGATCATTTGCAAATTTGGTTTCTAATACTAAATTTACTAACTCACGATATTGTGCTGATTGTTCCCACTTAATGTATTCATTCAGCGTCTTAACGCCTAAAATCCTGCATAACTCTTGCTCACTATGCTTTTCTTTCCGTTTGTCGTATTCGAGATCGTGTCTCCATCTAAAATATGTCTGCTTTTTGTAACTTAACTTTTTTAATTCTTCGTAAATGTCCATTTTATCTTCTCCTTTTGATTGTTATTGAACGCAAAAAAGGGAGGGTCAAATGTGACACCTCCCAATCTTAATGTACTAGCTTGAACCTTCCGATATGAGCGACTGGATTTCCGGGATTAGGTCGTTTAGTTTGAGAATACGCTTAGTTGTCCGTTCAGTTTCTCCGATAGTTTCCGCAATGTCTGCTGTGGTTTTGGTGTTGGACATTTTGTCCTTTACCTGATTGCCATAAAAATTACCTCGTTGAACGCCCCAATACTCCTTTAAAAACTACGCTCAGTTTCTCCGATAGTTTCTGCAACATCACCTAGACCATTCTGTCCTAGTTTGAGAGTGACTACGTATCTCACTCTCTAGAATAATGAAGCTACATTTTCTGGCTCATCTTGCGATTTATGTACTTCATGCATACTTTCAGTATCTTGACATTCAAACATCTCTATCCCTTTTCGCCATTCCACTTGAAATTTAGAAGTGTTAGCTTTCTTCAAAATGTTAATTCGCTTTTCTGCTGCAAGGATAAGCTTATTTTCTAGTTCGCTCGGTTGTCTGTGCTCAATATCTTTTTTAACTTCCATATAAAAAGCATAATCCTCAGCAATGGGGAATACGTTATTCCCATTTGAATCCTTAAAGGTGGAAAAAATGGTAGTGACATCTTGCAAATCTTTCTCATGGAACTGAGAATGAAACTTTCCATTAGGATTATTAACTCCTGACTCCTCCCTTTTGGTCATAAAGGATTTTTCTTCTCCTTTGTAGGGAGTAATACGGTAGGAATTAATTCTTTGTTTCTTTTCGTCCTCTATGTAGTCACCAATATTTTTATAGATGACTTTCTTTTTGACTGCATCTTTTATTTTTTCTTTTGCTGTGGACTCTGATACACCTAGCAATTTAGCCCATCTACTATATGAGCAATTAAATGAACCATCACCACTATTAAACCATCTAGCCGTAGCAACATAAATATAATAATCAGTCATGGATTGAAAATTATTAAACTTGCTAAAAGGAATTTCTGTGTGTCCTTTGATGTCCGATTCAGCAAATTGGATGATTAGTAGATCACTTGGCTTAAAGTCATTGATTATCTCGCCATCAGGATTCATAACTCTAATCAATCCTCTATTAATTAAATCTAATAGAGTTCGTTTGATTGTTTCATTGGCTCTCGTTGGGTTAGAACCAAAATTAATTGGAGACGTTAAATTTAAAAATGACATACTTGTTTCTGTAAGTTCCTCATAATTCATCTTTCTTTTTAAAAGAGAATACAAATATAATTCCTTTTCATTTAGATGAAATTCATTATCCTCTGTAATTAATCTGTCGCTAATCATTATGTATGGTGGTTTTTTTTTGATTCTCATGTATCATTCTCCTGTTCTTATAGAAAGTTTCATAACCACTTACTTATGTGTTTATCTTTATATAGTGTTTATCTGTAAACTGTCCGAAATCTGTACTAAAAATGATACACTTTTCGGACAACCTTTATTCTTTGATTAATGATTTATTTTTGGAATTAAATTCATCTAATGCCTGCTGTAATTTTTCGCCTTTGGCATACAAAGTAAAAATATTATCATCTTTAATACTTTTAGCTTTTAGTATGTACGGAATACCTTTGTCCTTTAAAAATAAAGAAAGGGACTTCGTATAACAAAAAAATAAGTGACTGCTATTTAAGTTTTCAATTTCCTTCATGCCGATTCTCCTTTAATGAAATCATAATTTTATTTTTGTTAATAAAAGCGTAACTAAACGCTCTGTCAATTGTTTTCTGGTTCAATTCATGCCAATCTATTGTTCTAGTTTCAAAACGCTCTATAACGTCAAATACGCCTTGTGGTAGCTCGATATTAAATCCTAGATGTTTACCTATCCATTTGAGATCAAGCCCGTACAAAAAGGAGTTAGGATTGTTTCCAGTGGTATATATAGAAAGCTCGCCAGAATTTCTCATAATGATTCCACTGTCCAATTCATGGTTTAACATAAAATCATACATTTGATCTCTAATATGCGATTCAAGCACCTCAGCCAATTCCATCATTTCTAATTGCTCAAGATATGATAGAAAGATAGGTCTAAATTCTTCGTCATAATATGCCTTAAATCCCACGTCAATACATAGTAGAATCATTTTTCCTTCAAGAGTAGAAGGTAGAGGAAGATTATATAAGCTCCACAATTGAATGAGTGTACTCATGGCAAATTTGTCTGTGTAACGGTTTCTATTTACACTCTCAATGGCGTTAATGTTTGCTGATAGGGGATTAATATAGCTTGTAAAGTCAAGCATTGTGACATGGTTATCGAAACATAATCCTTGTTTTAAAGCACAATCCACACCAATTGATTGACGTTGATCTGATTGATTCAGTTGAGATATTTTATTGAACGAATAAAAATAGTTTATTTTTAAACCAAATAGATGACTCAAAAGGGAACAACTAATCAACGAATCCAAATCGTTTGTTAAAGTTAAATTTCTGTTTATGCTCTTTAATTCGTGTACCCAAGATGGGTATTTTTCTAATAAATCTTTTTTCATTGCGAATGAACATACTTGTCATTCCTTTTTCAAATGTTTGTTACTTCCTTTTATTCCTTTTTCTCACATGGTTTCTATAAACCAAGAAACAGGCAAATGCCTAGTTTGATAGAGAAAAAGGATTAACCTGTATTGTTCATTTTTTCAACTCCTTCTCTTATGTGATTTCCTTTAGTGTATTAAAGTATCCCCACGCCAAAAGACGTGAGGATATAATTTATTCTTTGTCTTTGCCTACGGAAAGAACCGCTACAGCTTTTGGACTACCAACTTTTAGTGTAGCTTCCGCAATCACTTGACCTTTAATGCTATCGCCAGATTTTGCAAGTGGTTCAAAAATTGGTTCACGCAAATAAGCTAAATCAACGTATGAATCATTAAAGAATACAATCTTATCAGCAGGAACATGCTTAGAAAGCACAAATTTAACTGCTCCATAGTTAGTATTGATCTCATCAACTAGCAATCCAAAAGAAGTAGTAGCATGAGTATAGCCATATTTATCTTTGTAGATAGCGTCAACTTGCTCTTTCAAATCAGCATTAAGGAAAGCATATACTTGACCTTCTGCTAAATCATTGTTCCAAAGTTTGCGCATAGCTTGTTTAATGTTATCTTCTGTAATATTGCCTGTTACAGCAACAGCGTTTCCTTTGTCTGCAAACTCAATCAAGCCACTCATTTGACGTTTGAATGGAGTAGCGGAACCATCCTTTTTGATTCCATTGATGAGTTTCTTTTCCATATTGATTTTCAATTCCAGTAGGCGATCGTTGACTTCCTCTGCAAATTGAGCAGATTTCATTGCGACTGCTGTTCCAGAAATACTTGCACCCTTTTTGAAGATTTCAAGAATGTTAGACAATTCGGCTCTAGCAGATTCATAGAACACAATGTCATCTGAACCTTCAACCGCTGAAATGTCATCTGCGTTGTCTAAAGTTTTTTCTCTCCATGTATATACTGTAGATAGTGCTTTTTCAATATTTCCTTTTGCCATTAGTAAAGAAGTGAAAGGTGTAGCTTGCACCCCGACCAATGCGATTTCTTGACTTAATGAAATTTTTTCTGCGTTTGTAAAATTAGTAGATTCGAACATATATTTTTAATCTCCATTTCTATTAGTTTATTCTTTTGGTAGATAAAATATCCACCTTATTTAAAAATTCTTGAAAGTTTTGAACCAATCATAGATTTAGTGTCTTTGTTTTTGGTATGTAGATCATAGTCATCTTGCTTTGCGTTTTCTTTCGGTACGTAACCAACGGACAATTTAATGTCATTAACAATTTTAGTTAATTGTTTGACCACGTGATCTAGTTGCGCATCATCCTCTACGTGAATAATCTCCGCAAATGCTTCAAGCCCATTTTTTTTGAGTGTCCATTCAACATCACGTTGAAAAAAATCTTTCTTCATTTGTTCAAGTTCTCGCATTCTTTCAGCGATTTCCTCTTGATGTGTTTTCTCATCGATTTCCTCGATTGTTTCAGTTTTTTCTTCAACTGATTCTTTGACTTCCTCCACTGTTTCTTCCTTTTGGCTTTCTTGATTTACTGCTTGTTCTTTTTCCATTTTGATTCTCCTTTTTAATTAAATTTAACCTGTACCAATTGACGAGAGAGGACAGGTTTATCAAAATAAAAACCACTAAATTCAAAAATAAAATCTGAATCAGCGGCTATATAATCGTAAAAATATTGTCCAGTTTCGTTATCGACTATTCCATCTGTGATTTTTTCGATGACTGCCTGATTGGTATCATAAATAGTCAATTTAACATTTTCTGGATTGATGGGATTTCCATCAAAATCTTTGAATTCAACACAAAGTCGAACTGTATCTTTTGCGTACATTAAATCACGCTCATTTCTGTTGCGTTTTCTTTTTTATTTGTATTAGATTGATTTTCCATAAGATACACGAAACAGTACACTGGCTTTTTGGGTGCTACAGAAATGGATGTATCTATTGACGTCCAAAATTGATCTATAGTAGTTTTTACTAACTGAGTTGCCCGGATTTTTTTGTTCACGCCTGAATGATTTACATTTAAACTGATTTCATTGATGTAAAAATCAATCTCATGCGTTTCTACGTTAGTTGTTTCTACTCTCTCTCCTAATGCTTCAACGCCACAAACAATATCGTCTATAAAATCTAGGATAACCTCCAACTTGCGCCCAGAACGCTCTAAGACACTCTGAAAAGGTTTTGCAAATGATGTAATAGTTACCGTTTCTTGTGCCATGTTAGTTTACCTTCGGAATTTGTAAGTTAAAGTTGACTGTTAGTTCATCTTCTGCGCTTTCGAATGTAAAACTGTTAGAGAGAGATTCACTAGCGATTGGTTTTCCGCCTGTATCAACATCAAACAATGCAACTTTAGCAACTGTCTTCCCTGTAAATTCATCACCACTAGCCACGACTGTAAGCGTTATTGTCTGCGTAGTAGGGTCACCTGAGATTGTTGCGCCTGGCTCCGTCTCATAGATGGGTCTACCCATTCCATCTGTTCCAACCTTCACTCTTTTTTCCATAAAACGTTTTACTGTTTCTCCATCTTCATCTTGTAGTTCCACAAATTTCCAACTGTCAATGACATACTGCCGAATCGACTGATACCCATATTCGTTGATGTTAGCCATGTGCTGACCACCTTTACTTAAATAGTTATATAAAAACTGAATTAATAAACAAAAAAATAAAGGGGGACGATTCTAAATCCCCCTAGAAGAAAACAAATAATGGTAAAAATATATAAAAGACGGAATGTCCGCCTTTGTAGACGATTATCTCAAAGTACAAAATTGCTTCACTAAACCCTTTTAAAATAAGGGTTAACTAAGTGTTTTTTAGAAAACTCACTTTTTTAAAAAAACTACCCCAATCCCTTGGGAGAGTAGAGATGCGACGTTTTTTCTAACTGTCCACGTTTTGTACCGCCTTTAAAGACGATTATCTCAAATTTTAAAAAATGGCTGAATCCCTTGGGGGAGTAAGGGTGTGGCGTTTTTGTTAAAATGAACTTTTTAGAAAAAATGGCTGAATCCCTTGGGAGAGTAAGGATGCGACGTTTTTTCTAAATGCTAACATTTACTACTCTCTATCATATTAAGCAAATTACAGTTTTCCTTATGAACCCAGTGACATCAATGGTTACAGGGTTTTTCTATTTCGCTACCTTCTTGATTTTTTCTCATTTCTATATCCCTATCATATTAAACAAATTACAGTTTTTCTCACAAAACCATATATATCAAGGGTTCCAGCGTTTGTTGAAATCGAACAATCTGTTGTTTTTTAACTTTTGGTCATCTCAAACACATGGAGAAAATATTAGACCACTAAACCGCTACTGAGAATATCTTGTTTGAGTACTTGAATCATCACAAAAATATAGAAAAAACTAAAACCACTTTACTTTTCCCTGCGACCACTATATAATTAATATTGTCAATTGAATAAGAAAGTGGTTTACATACGTTGAACCCTTATATTTTTTGATTCTGTAGCTCAGCTGGGAGAGCGCTACCTTGACAGGGTAGAGGTCGCTGGTTCGAGACCAGTCAGAATCATCATAAGGAAGATCCTTGATGCTAACAATTTTTTAGCTGTCAAGGATCTTTTATTGCTAAGGAATGTCTCTTTTTTTATGGTTAAAAGTATCTATATTTTTTTTGAAGGAAAGGTGTTTATAATTTGAAACGTTTCGAAAAAAGTTCAAGAGTGAAATTAGCTTTATTGCTTGGTTCACTGGCAGCCTTAGGGCCACTCACCATCGATATGTATTTACCTTCATTTCCAACCATCGTAAATGACTTTCACACAAATGCTTCGCTTGTGCAGTTTAGCTTAACTGCTTGTTTACTAGGACTAGGATTAGGTCAGGTTATTGTTGGTCCAATGAGTGATGTACAAGGAAGAAGAAAACCATTATTACTCTTTCTATTTTTGTATTTTGTTGCTTCCATTTTCTGCGCATTTGCACCAACTATTTCGGTATTTATTTTGGCACGCTTTACCCAAGGTTTTGCGGCTGCAGGCGGTATTGTGATTTCACGTGCGATCGTCCGCGATCTGTATCATGGTCGGGAATTAACAAAATTTTTCGCTTTGCTAATGCTGATTAATAATTTAGCACCCATTCTGGCTCCAGTCGCTGGCAGCAGTATTTTAATGTTCACAAATTGGACTGGAGTATTTCTTGTCCTTGGATTGGTCGGGATTCTCCTTGTTACGTTTGTTTTATTAAAATTAAATGAGACTTTACCTGAGGAAAATAGGGTCCCGAGTAATGTGGGGCAAACCTTTAAAAATTTTCTCTCTCTTATAATGGATCGCAAGTTTTTAGGCTTTGCGCTTACACAAGGATTTATTACGGCTGGCATTTTCGCCTATGTTTCTGGAACACCTTTTGTGTATCAAAATATTTATGGAGCCTCCCCACAATTATTCAGTGTCTTATTTGCGATGAATGGCATTGGCATTATGATCGGGACACAGGTAGTGGGACGTTTTGCTGATAAGATATCGGAAACACGCTTTTTAAAAATTGGTTTATCGATGGCGTTGCTTGCAAGTAGCGCATTACTTTTAGCTGTATTTTTTAAGGGACCCCTTGTCACAATTGTGATTCCGATTTTCTTTTTCGTTTCATCCATTGGGATTATTTCAACGTCCTCCTTCTCACTGGCTATGGAGACACAGGGACATATTGCCGGCAGTGCAGCGGCTTTACTAGGATTACTTCCATTTGTTCTCGGTTCCGTTTCCGCTCCCCTTGTTGGAATTGCAGGAGAATATTCAGCTCGACCCATGGGCATCGTTATTTTTTCCGCCGCTTTTCTTGCCTCCCTTTCCTTTTATGGATTAGCAAGCAAAGCTCCAGCCCGTGTTAAGAACAAATACGCATCCTAGATCAACAAAAGACGACATTGAGGTCGTCTTTTGTTTTAGGTGCGCCCGGCATGGGCTATAACTTGGTGGTGAAAGTCCACTACAGGCTTGGCAGTAGGAACTGTTAGCCAAAGGCAAGGGTGTCCATCGTGAGGTGTGAATCTGAAGGAAGC
>NZ_JALIFP010000016.1 GCF_022867885.1 Lederbergia sp. NSJ-179
ATAAACTCGACTTGATCATGGAATCATGACTATTTTCACCTTTGGTTGCACACAAACAAAAAAGAATGAGTTACAGTTTGGAGCCATGTATCGCTCGCAACCGAACTCATCCCTAGTCCACAAATAAGTATGCCCACACATCGGGGCGATTATTCATGTTACAGGTGGTGAATGTGGAGCGAGTAATCGAACTCATCCCTAGTCCGGTTCTTGGTTTTACTCTTTCTAGTAATTCAGTGTCAAATTATCAGTAAATGATAGAAACGGAAAGATCCTAGTAACTTGTTTTTTCAACATTAAATAGCGAAGAGCCTTGTTTTTTATTTTGTGTTACGATTTATACAATCTATTATAGAGAGGGGACAGCCAACGATCCACCCCCTGAATCATCCAATTGGCCATTGTTGGCGCGACAAATCAAGCCCTATCCTTTAAAATTGCTTTTCTTGTCGATACAGGGGGAATCCTTCCACATATTTTTACCCTCATAATATGGGCCATAATGGCTTAGCTACGCTTTGTGTTCTAGCATTTTGCGCTTATATCCGAATTAACTGCCTTAGACAATATCATGCTTCCACTCTTGTATCGTGGAGTATTAAACTGGAATCCTATAAATAGGAAAAAACAACAGATAAAGCAACAGGCTCAGCACTATTTAAGCTCGGTTGGCTTAGCGGATCATATGCATAAACGGCCTGGCGAGCTCTCAGGTGGACAGCAGCAACGAGTCACTATCGCTGAGAGCGCTTGTCACTGACCCGAATCTCATATTGGCAGATGAACCGACAGGAGCACTTGATCAAAAAACAGGCGAAGAGATTATGGCAATAATAAAAGCATAAATAATCAGGGGAAAACAGTTCTTATCGTTACCCTGACCCGAATAAGCATCTTACAGCGGCAGAAAAATTCTCATGCGCAATGGGGAATACAAACCGAATAGATGAGTATCCCCCTTAAATTCTACTTATTGGAGTTTCACTTTATGAATGACGACTCTTTCTTATTTTTTCATAAACATTCGCTAAGGCCTGTTCGAATTTCCCTGTTCGTTTTGGCTCATAATATTCTTTATGTTTAAGTTTGTCAGGGAGGTATTGTTGTTTTACCCAACCTGATTCATAGTTATGGGGATACTTATAATCAATCCCTCTCCCGAGTGCGTTTGCTCCCTTATAATGCGCATCCTTTAAATGAAGCGGTACTTCTCCACTTAGCCCCGCTCTTATATCACTAATCGCTTTATCGATCGCTGTTATGGCTGAATTCGATTTTGGTGAAAGACATAATTCAATCACGGCATTGGCAAGTGGAATTCGTGCTTCAGGGAAGCCGATTTTTTCAGCTGTTTGGATAGCGGCAAGGGTTCGAGGTCCCGCCTGTGGATTGGCAAGACCAATATCTTCATAAGCGGTCACTAAAAGTCGTCTTATAATACTTGGCAGATCACCGGCTTCAATCAGGCGTCCCAAATAATGAAGAGCAGCATTCACATCGCTTCCCCTAATTGACTTTTGAAAGCCGCTTAAAACGTCATAATGGGCGTCCCCATCTTTATCATGGGCCAAGCTTTTTTTCTGTAAGCATTCTTCTGCAACTTCCGTTGTGATATGGATCATTCCGTTCTCGTCAGGGTCTGTCGATAAAACAGCTAGTTCTAAAGCATTTAAGGAGCTCCTGGCATCTCCATTACTAGCTGTGACAAAATGCTGTAGGGCTTGTTCCTCAATGTAAATGGAATAAGCGCCTAGACCTCTTTTAGGATCTTGCAATGCTCGTGTTAAAGTTAATTTAATTTCCTCTTCCGTTAACGGGAAAAGTTCAAAAATTTGACAGCGGCTTCTTATAGCTGGATTAATGGCATGGTATGGATTACTTGTCGTGGCGCCAATTAAAATGATTGTACCATTTTCTAAATAAGGGAGTAGGAAATCTTGTTTGCCTTTATCAAGACGATGCACCTCGTCAAGCAAGAGAATAACCTTTCCGCTCATTTTTCCTTCAGCAGCGACAACTTCCATATCCTTTTTATTATTTGTGACAGCATTTAAAGTTCGGAAGGCATATTGGGTGCTACCGGCAATGGCGCTAGCAATCGACGTTTTCCCAATTCCAGGGGGCCCATATAAAATCATGGATGATAATTGCTTTGCTTTGACCATTCTTGCTATAATTTTGTTATCTCCAACTAAATGCTGTTGTCCAACCACTTCCTCGATGGTGCTTGGACGCATTCTATACGCTAACGGTTGTTTCTTCACAAATATCTCTCCCAAACTAGGCCAACGGGATGTTGGTCAGAACGGCTTTGCGCTAGGACGGCGGCTAACAGGATGTTGGTCAAAACGGCGTTGCCACAGGACGTGGCGCCCTTAGCCGTTTATCCTTTTTCATTCTTTAGGCGGGCGCCTTGCGCTTTTGTTTTTGCCAGGATTTTATAAAATCCTCGCTAGTGAATAAGTTCTAATTATGAGTTTTGTCGTCCAGCTCCAGCGCCCAGCGACTAGCAAACTTTCAGCTTCTTCCTACGATAAGTCAACATCGGCTCATTCTTCGCCGTGTTTCCTTTATCTCAGGCCAACAGGATGTTGGTCAGAACAGCGTTGCGCTAGGACGGCGCGAATTTAGCTGTTCATCCTTATATTTAAGTTTGTACGTCGCTAAACGGGCGCTTGCGCTTTTGTTACTATCATACCAAAATACTCAGATATATGCATTCAATAGGATGAGTATGCTATAATGATGTAATGCAAAGGAGTCTGGTTGAATGAAAAACAGAGTACTTTATAAACGATTTCTTCTTTTCGTAATCGGGCTTCTTATTATGTCTTTTGGTATTGTCCTCATGATCATCTCTAATTTTGGGGTATCACCATGGGATGTTTTACATGTAGGTTTATTTTATCAGTTCGGTTTAACGATTGGGACATGGTCTATTATCATAGGATTCATTGTTTTAGGGAGTTCATCTCTTTTAATGAAAAGATGGCCTCAATTTGGCGCTTATTTGAACATGATCCTTGTAGGATTGTTTATTGACATGTATATGAAAATTCCTTATTTAATTGAGCCAAACCATATGGTTGAAAAATTCATGATGTTTTTTATCGGTATGATTATTAATGCTTATGGGATGGGAATATATCTTTCGGCACAATTGGGAGCAGGTCCGCGGGATAGTTTTATGCTCGCCTTACAAGAAAAAACGGGCTGGAAAATAGCGACAGTGAGACGTATCATGGAGGTTATTGTCCTTATCATCGGCTGGATATTAGGTGGGCCTGTTTTTTATGGAACCATTATATTTAGTTTAACGGTGGGGACTTTCATTGGATTCGCCCTACCACAGTGTCGTTTTATAGCAAATAAATTTTTACGGAAACCTAATCCATTAGATAAACGAATAGAACGGAGTGCAGAATTATGAAAATATCAACAAAAGGAAGATACGGCTTAACGATTATGATCGAATTGGGGAAAAAATATGGAGAAGGTCCCATTTCATTAAAATCAATTGCGAAAACCTATAATCTATCTGAACATTATTTGGAACAGCTAGCGGGTCCACTAAGAAATGCAGGATTAGTCAAAAGTGTTAGAGGGGCGTATGGTGGTTATATCCTTGCCGATGAGCCAGCGAAAATTACTGCGGGAGATATTATCCGTGTATTAGAAGGACCGATTAGTCCTGTTGAAGGAATTGAAGAGGAAGAACCAGCAAAACGAAATTTATGGATGAAAATTCGTGACGCCGTAAAAGAAGTATTAGATAACACGACGATCGAAGACTTAGCCAACTACGAAGAAGATGGAACGGATACCCCTTATATGTTCTATATTTAAGTCGAAATAGGTGGGAAATAATAATGGAAAGAATTTATTTGGATCATGCTGCAACAACGCCAATTCATCCGGTAGTAATGGACAAAGTGATGGAAACCCTAAATACCACATATGGAAATCCCTCGAGTATTCACTCTTTTGGTAGAGAAGCGCGAAAACAACTGGATGATGCCCGGTCTATTTTAGCTGAGAGTATTGGAGCTAAACCTGCCGAAATTGTGTTTACAAGCGGTGGGACAGAAGCGGATAATTTAGCCATTTTAGGAACAGCCAGGGCAAAACGTGCGCAGGGAAAACATATTATTACAACAGAAATCGAACATCATGCTGTCCTCCATACTTGCCAGTCTCTTGAGAAGGAAGGATTTGAAATAACCTATTTAAGTCCTGATGAATATGGACAAATCAGTTTGGAATCAGTAAAAGAAGCCTTGCGTCCAGATACGATACTTGTGACGATTATGTATGGAAATAATGAAGTAGGTACATTACAACCTATTAAGGAAATAGCAAAAATTTTACGATCCCATCAAGCTATTTTTCATACAGATGCCGTTCAGGTTTTTGGTTTGAAGCCGATAGATGTGACAGAGTTAGGTGTTGATTTGCTGTCCGTAACAGCGCATAAGATCAACGGTCCAAAAGGGATTGGTTTTCTGTATATAAAGGCTGACACTGGCATTGCCCCCATTTTATACGGTGGGGAGCAGGAAAGGAAGCGAAGAGCTGGTACGGAGAATTTACCAGCCATTGTTGGTTTCGCTAAGGCCGCTCAAATTTCAATGGATGGATTAGAAAAGAAGGTAGAGTGTTTCTCTCACCTCAAACAAACATTGATTCAAACATTAGAATCAGAACAAATTGTATTGAACATCAATGGCACATTTGAAGAAGGTTTGCCACATATTCTGAATATTAGTTTTCCAGAAACAGATGTTGAATCCATGCTTGTGAATCTTGATTTGATTGGAATTGCTGCTTCTAGTGGTTCCGCATGTACAGCAGGATCAGTAGAACCTTCCCATGTGCTTGTGGCAATGTTTGGTGAATCGTCGAATCGGATTCGAAATTCGATTCGCTTTAGTTTTGGTTTGGGGAATACGGAAGAGGAGATTGTTCAAGCAGCGAAGGAGATTGCCAAAATTGTTCGCAGGTTTCAAAATAGAAAGGAAGATATAAGATGAAGAAAGCCCCAAAAGATACCCGGGTCGTTGTAGGGATGTCTGGTGGCGTTGACTCTTCTGTTGCCGCTCTTTTATTAAAAGAACAGGGCTATGAAGTGATCGGTATTTTTATGAAAAATTGGGATGATACGAATGAATTTGGGATTTGTACCGCAACAGAGGACTATAATGATGTCATAAAAGTATGTAATCAAATTGGCATTCCTTATTATGCCGTTAATTTTGAAAAAGAATATTGGGATAAAGTCTTTACTTATTTTCTCGATGAATATAAAGCAGGGAGAACACCTAACCCAGATGTGATCTGCAATAAAGAAATTAAATTTAAAGCCTTTTTGGAGCATGCCATGAATCTTGGCGCGGATTATCTTGCGACAGGGCATTATGCACGTGTAGATCATAGTGGAGAAGAAGTGAAAATGTTAAGAGGTGTGGATGAGAACAAAGACCAAACCTATTTTTTGAATCAATTAAGTCAAAAACAACTGGAAAAAGTAATGTTTCCCTTGGGCGGTTTGCATAAGAAGGAAGTTCGCGAAATAGCTCAAAGCGCGGGATTGGCGACAGCCTCAAAAAAAGACAGTACAGGTATTTGTTTTATTGGCGAAAGAAATTTCAAGGAATTTTTACAAAGCTATTTACCAGCACAAAAAGGAAATATGGAAACATTAGCAGGCCAAAAGATGGGCGTGCATGATGGCCTGATGTATTATACGATTGGTCAACGCCATGGTCTTGGCATTGGTGGAGAGGGAGAGGCTTGGTTTGTTGTTGGGAAAGACTTAAAACGAAATGTCTTATATGTGGAGCAAGGATTCCATCATCCGGCTCTCTACTCGGATGCCATTTTAGCTAAAAATGTCAACTGGATATCGGATGCTGCAAAACCAGCCATTTTTGAATGCACAGCCAAATTTCGCTATCGCCAACCTGATGTCAAAGTAGAAGTACATCTTTTATCGCAAAATGAAGCAGAAGTGATCTTTAAAGAGCCCGTAAGAGCTGTCACCCCCGGACAAGCTGTTGTCTTTTATCAAGATGAAGAATGCCTGGGTGGAGGAGTAATTGATCAAATATTTAAGGACAATACGAAACTTTTATATGTGGGCTAATGTCCGTTCTTAGGCAGAGTGAGGATTTTCTATCACTCTGCTTGTTGTTTTTTATGCTATAATTTCATTAGAAAATTGTTCGGAGTGTGACGTATGGATAAGAATAAACAAGGTATTGAGTTATTACAAGCAGGAAATATGGAAAAGGCGATCCAATTATTTACAGAAGTGATCGAAGAAAACCCAAAAGATCCGATTGGATATGTAAACTTTGCTAATGTTCTTATTTCGGTAGGGGAAATAGAACGGGCAGAATCCTTCTTAAACAAGGCGATTGAACTAGATGATCAAGTAGCGGCTTCTTATTATAGCTATGGAAATTTTTATTTTAACCAAGAAAAATATGAACAGGCTGCGGGAATGTTTGAAAAAGCGCTTACCAATGGGATGGATTCAAATGATGTCTATTATATGTTAGGGATGTGTTTTAGCTATTTAGGAAAATATCCTCTGTCACTGCCCTATCTGCAACGAAGTGTTGAGCTTAATGAAGAAGATATTGAGGCGCGTTTTCAATATGGACTTTCCCTAGCTCAATCAGCCTCCTATAAAGAGGCCATTGCCCAATTAGAGAAGGTGATCGAGGCTGATCCTCATCATGCCGATGCTTTTTATAATGTAGCCGTTGCCTATGCTATGACAGGGGCTGATCGTGATCAAGTCCTATCATTATTGGATCAAGCTATTACCATTCAACCAGATCATCTATTAGCAGTAAATGCTAAAAAAACAGTAATGGAAAATCAAGAATAAGGCTTTAAGGGGAGAAGAGAATGGATGTGCGGCAAAATTCGCTTGATCTTTTTTCTGAGCAGGAAAAATATATACAAGGGCGACACCTTGTGACCATCTTTCATAATGAGCAAAATTTCTATTCAGTTGTCAGAATAAGGGTTGAGAAAACGGATGCGGAAATAAAAGATAAAGAGGCCGTTATTGTGGGCCATTTTCCAAAATTGCAGGACGAAGAATCCTATGTTTTTTATGGGCAAATGAAGGAGCATCCCAAATTTGGTCATCAGTTTAATGCAAAGCATTTTAAAAAAGTTATGCCGCAAACAAAGCAGGGAATTGTTGCCTACCTATCCAGTGAACTATTTAAGGGCATTGGAAAAAAGACAGCCGAAAGAATTGTCGATGTTCTAGGGGAAAATGCCATAAGCCGAATTCTAGATCAACCATCCTTACTTGATTCAGTACCGAAATTGGGATCAGAAACAGCTAAGGATCTTTATGAGACGCTCATGGAACATCAAGGGCTTGAAAGAATTATGGTGGGATTAAATCAGTATGGATTTGGTCCACAAATATCGATGAAAATTTATCAGGTTTATAAAGAGGAAACATTAACGATCTTGGAAAAGAATCCATACCAATTGATTGAAGATGTGGAAGGAATTGGATTTGGGCGTGCAGATGAATTAGGTTCACAATTAGGTATTACTGGCAATCATCCCGATCGGATTAAAGCGGGATGCCTATATATGTTAGAGCAAGATTGTTTGAAAAATGGACATGTATACTTGGAGTCAGCAGAGCTTTTGGAAAAGGTGAAGGGATTACTGGAAGAGAGTCAGAATATTGAAATCCCCTATGAGAATATTGCAGAGGAGATCATAAACCTTGAGGAGGAAGGCAAAATAATAGGCGAAGAGAAAAGAATCTATTTGCCCTCTCTCTATTTTGCGGAAAAAGGTATTGTGACAAATCTCAACAGGGTGATGAAACAAACGGAATATGCGGATCAATTCCCGGAGTCGGAATTTTTATTAGCATTAGGCAAGTTAGAAGAACGGTTAAATGTCCAATATGCTCCATCCCAGAGGGAGGCTATTCAAACAGCTCTCACGAATCCGATGATGATTTTAACGGGTGGGCCAGGAACAGGAAAAACGACTGTGATTAAAGGAATTGTCGAACTATATGCGGAACTGCATGGATGCTCCCTTGATCCACACGCTTATAAAAAAGAAGAACCATTTCCGATTCTGTTAACGGCTCCAACCGGAAGAGCCGCAAAAAGAATGTCAGAGTCAACCGAATTACCTGCTATGACGATTCATCGGCTGCTTGGTATGACCGCTCAGGAAAATTTGGAAGCTGAGGGAGAACGTGAATTAGAGGGAAAACTCATCATTGTGGATGAAATGTCGATGGTTGATACATGGCTTGCCCATCAGTTATTTAAAGCACTTCCCTCGCAGATTCAAGTCATATTGGTTGGGGATGAGGACCAATTGCCTTCGGTTGGACCAGGACAAGTATTAAAAGATTTACTGCGTTCAAAAGTTGTTCCTGTTGTTCAATTAACAGATATTTATCGTCAAGAGGAAGGCTCCTCCATTATTGAACTGGCTCATCAGGTCAAAAAAGGTGAGATCCCTCAAAACTTATTAAAGCCACAAAAAGATCGCTCCTTTATTCAATGTCAAACCGATCAGATGGGTGATGTTATTAAAAAAATTGTGTTAAGTGCAAAGAAAAAGGGCTATACGGCGATGGATGTGCAAGTATTAGCGCCCATGTATCGTGGAGCAGCCGGAATCGATGCCTTGAATCAAATTTTACAGGCCATATTTAATCCGAACGAAGACAGAAAGAGAAAGGAACTTTCCTTCGGAGAAACGAAATATAGAATTGGCGATAAGATCTTACAACTTGTCAATCAGCCAGAGAAGAATGTGTTTAATGGGGATATTGGTGAAATCATTTCCATTTTAACAGCAAAGGAAAATACTGAAAAACAAGACATGGTGATTGCGTCCTTTGAAGGGACAGAAGTTGCCTATACAAGATCCGATTTAAATCAAATTACCCTTGCCTACTGTTGTTCGATTCATAAATCACAGGGTAGTGAATTTCCAATCGTCATTATGCCGGTTGTACGCAGTTATTATCGGATGTTACGACGGAATTTATTATATACAGGCCTCACCAGAAGCAAAAAATCCTTAGTTTTATGCGGGGAAGAACAAGCATTCCAAATCGGGATAAAGCGGGAAGATGATCAACAAAGAAAAACATCTTTATATGAAAAGTTGATCACGATCCAATCACAAGTGGAAAAAGAAGAGGCGAAAGTAGAAGGATTAACAGAAGAAACCTTCATGCTCATTGACCCAATGATTGGGATGGAAAATGTTACGCCTTATGATTTCATGGAGATGGAGGGAAAATAAAAGTGTTCGGAAAGGAGTAGATTCTTTGCGGACCTTTTCCCTTTTAAAGGATGCGCCTGTATACGATAAAAACGGAGATCTTTTTGGTTCTGTTTGTGATATTTGTATTCAGTCCAACGGCCGAGTGACCCATTTATTGTTACAGAAAAAAGGTTTAATGGGAAAGAAGTTTCTTTTGCCAGTGGAACGATTAACCTCTTGGGATGAGAATGGGATCCACTTAAAGGATGAAGAACTTCTTTCTCCATATAGTAAAAATAAACGGACCTATACCATGACACATGATCAGCCTCTTGCTAAAATAAAAACCATTTCTCAAGAGGGGGAAACCTTAGGTTTATTGGATGATGTATATTTTTTAGAAGAAATGGGCACGATCGTAGGGTATGAGCTGACAGATGGTTTCTTTTCTGATATTACAAAAGGGAAACGAATAATTCGGACTTCACTTCCACCTAAGATCAGTGAAGAAACAATCGTCATGTCAGTCAATAAGCTACGAGGTGGTCATGATCATGATGAAATGTCCGAATTGCCAAAGTAAGGATCTCGGTAAAATCGGCGTCAATCAATATTATTGTTGGAATTGCTTTATTGAATTGTCCATTGGAAATGAAACCATCCATACTCATCAAGTGGAGGAAGATGGAAGTCTTAGTTCATTGGATGATTTATTTGATGAGCAACTCCGTAAGCTTAGCTAATAAGAGGAAGCCTCCTTTTGGGGTTTCCTCTACCTCTCTTACATAAAATTTTCTTATAAAAGGGAAACTAAAAAGGAGGAGGGGAAATTTTTGAAAGAGCGTCATCTCCAACTTATTTTACGATTAAGTATTGTCTTACTCATTTTTTTAATCCTCTATTGCTTCTTGCTCATTAAACCATTATGGACTCCCATTTTAAAGGCCATTTTTGTTGGAGTGATGCCTTTCCTATTAAGTGGATTTATTGCATATCTCTTACATCCTATCGTGGTTCGTTTAGAAAAAATGGGGATGAATAGAACACTGGCGATCTCTTCCATCTATATTATTTTTTTCGCGGGTATTGGCTATGGTCTTTATATGGGAATTCCTTTTTTTATTAAGCAATTAAAAGATTTTTCAGATCAACTGCCCATTTTTATCCGTCATTACCGAGAGTGGATTCATCATTTGGAAGCTTCCACTTCTCATTATCCTGATGGAATTCAAGACCAAATAGATAAGAGAATTGATGATGTGGAAAGATGGTTTAATAAGTGGATGGAGAAAAGTGTTACTTTTCTAGTGAAACTAATTGATTATCTTGTTGTCATCGCTGTTATTCCATTTATTTCTTTTTATATGTTAAAAGATGTGTCTTTATTGAAAAGAGCAACATGGTATATAGCACCTAAAAAATGGAGAGCAAATGGCCAGCGATTTTTGGAGGCAGTTAATGATTCATTGGGAGGATATATACGGGGGCAACTATTGGTCTGTATTTTTGTTGCTGTTTTATCTATGATTACACTTGCTTTTCTTGGTGTGGAATATCCTGTTATGTTGGGATTATTTATTGGAGTAACCAATATTATTCCTTACTTTGGATTACTCATTGGCTTAATTCCAACGCTTGCTATTGCTTTGTTGTCTTCTGTGAAATTAGCGATTTTTGCCACTATTGCCATGCTAATAATCCAGTTTATAGAAGGAAATCTGTTATCCCCATTCATTGTTGGGAAATCTCTTCATATGCACCCGTTATTTATTATTGCCGCGCTCGTGATTGGGGGAGAAGTAGGAGGTGTGATTGGCATGATTATTTCCGTACCGATTCTTGCTGTAATTAAAATTGCCATTCTTCATTCTAGAGATTATTTGATTCGTACAAGACAATCATAAGATTGACAAATCGTGAACCTCTTTTTATAATTCGATATATACATGAAACTTGTTGATGGATCCAGTTGTTATGAAAAGCAAACAAAAGAGAAGAATTTCCATGGCTGAAAGAAATTCTAACCGCATCATAACAATGCGCCAATCCTGAGAGCAGCTAATCCCTGCCGTTTGCCGCGTTAAGGTGACTTGAGATGATCAATCATTTCCGTTGATCGAATCAGGGTGGTACCGTGAAACAAAGCTTCGCCCCTGTGTAGGGGTGGAGCTTTTTATATTTTCGGAGGTGGATAAAATGAAACAATTAACAGGAGCAGAAATTAGACAGATGTATTTAGATTTTTTTCAGGAAAAAGGTCATGCAATCGAACCAAGTGCATCATTGGTTCCCCATGATGATCCGACATTATTATGGATTAATAGTGGGGTTGCAACGCTAAAAAAATATTTTGATGGAAGGGTGAAGCCAGAAAACCCGCGAATTGTGAATGCTCAAAAATCAATTCGGACAAATGATATTGAAAATGTAGGAAAAACAGCCAGACATCACACCTTCTTTGAAATGCTTGGGAATTTTTCGATTGGAGATTACTTTAAAGAGGAAGCGATTGAATGGGCATGGGAATTTTTAACTGATCCGAAATGGATTGGCTTTGAAGCGGAAAAATTATCTGTGACGATCCATCCAGAAGATGACGAAGCATTTGAACTTTGGCATAAAAAGATTGGTTTACCTGAAGAGCGGATTATTCGTTTAGAGGAAAATTTCTGGGATATTGGCGAAGGGCCAAGTGGTCCAAACACGGAAATTTTCTATGATCGAGGTCCAGCGTATGGAGATGATCCAGATGATCCCGAACTATATCCAGGCGGGGAAAATGAACGTTATTTAGAAATTTGGAATCTCGTTTTTTCCCAGTTTAATCATAATCCTGATGGTACCTATACACCGCTCCCAAAGAAAAATATTGATACCGGGATGGGCTTGGAAAGAATGACCTCTGTCATTCAAAATGTACCAACTAATTTTGATACAGATTTATTTTTGCCGATTATTCATGCAACTGAAAAGCTTTCCGGTATGAGCTATGGAGAATCAACTGGTACAGCCTTTAAGGTGATTGCTGACCATATCCGAACCGTGACCTTTGCGATTGCCGACGGGGCTCTTCCATCGAATGAAGGTCGCGGATACGTCTTGCGTCGATTATTGAGAAGAGCTGTGCGATATGCGAAACAAATTCAAATTGAAAAACCATTTATGTACAAGCTAGTCCCAGTTGTAGGCGAGATTATGAAGGATTATTATCCCAATGTCCTTGAGAAAACAGATTTTATCCAAGAAGTCATTCAAAATGAGGAAGATCGTTTCCATGAAACCCTTCATGATGGATTGGACATTTTATCGGCTATGATCCGCAAGGCAAAGGCAGAGGGAAAAACAATAATTTCAGGTTCAGATGTGTTTAAATTGTATGATACGTATGGATTTCCGGTTGAATTAACGGAAGAATATGCTCAGGAAGAAAAGATGGAGATAGACCATGATGGCTTCGAAAAGGCGATGGATCAGCAGCGTGAAAGGGCTCGAGCAGCACGAGAAGATACAGAATCCATGCATGTTCAAGGAGGCATATTAGGCGATTTACATGTGGAAAGTGAATTTATTGGATATGAAGAGTTACATGTTAAAACAAAAATACAAGCTATTCTGAAAGATGGGGTGCTTGTAGAATCAGCAAAAGCTGGGGATGAAATAGAGTGTATCCTTGAGAAAACACCCTTTTATGCCGAAAGTGGCGGGCAAATTGCTGACCATGGTCAGATACAAGCTGATCATCTACTTATAGAAGTCAAAGAGGTGCAAAAAGCACCCAATGGACAAAATCTTCATCAAGCGATTGTGAAGACCGGTCAATTAAAAGAAGGAATGGTCGTATATGCTCAAGTGGATGAAGCGAAGCGACGCCAAACCGAAAAAAATCATACCGTCACCCATTTGCTCCATCAGGCTTTAAAAGATGTTTTGGGAAGCCATGTGAATCAAGCGGGTTCTTATGTGGGTCCTGACCGTCTTCGTTTTGATTTCTCTCATTTTGGTCAAGTAAAACAAGGTGAACTAGAAAGAATTGAGCAAATTGTCAATGAGAAAATATGGGAGGCTCACCCCGTTACAATGGAAAATATGCCGATTCAGCAGGCAAAAGAAAAAGGCGCAATGGCTTTGTTTGGAGAAAAATATGGAGATATTGTTCGAGTAGTATCCATTGGGGATTATAGCCTTGAACTCTGTGGAGGATGCCATGTAAGAAACAGTGCGACCATTGGCTTCTTTAAAATCTTGTCGGAAAGTGGCATTGGAGCTGGTACGAGGAGAATTGAGGCGGTGACTAGCAAGGCCGCCTATGAACTTGTAAATGGAGAGCTTAAGAGGCTTCAAACAGTAACGGAGCTTTTAAAAACGAAACCTGATCATCTAGTCCACAGAATTGAATCGTTATTGGGTGAATTAAAGGAGGTCCATCGAGAAAATGAATCTTTATCAGCCAAAATAGCGAATCAAGAAGCAGGGAAAATGCTTGAGCAAGTTGAAACGATTAATGGGATCAAAGTGTTAGCGAATAAAGTTCAAGCAGCAGATATGAATACTTTGAGAACAACTGTGGATGATATAAAGCAAAAAATAATTTCAGGGATTATTGTTTTAGCCTCGATTCAAAATGGGAAGGTAAATATTATCGCAGCCGTTACGAAGGATTTAACCGAGAAATACCATGCGGGAAAATTAGTGAAAGAAGTGGCTGCTATCTGCGGCGGCGGCGGCGGTGGTCGTCCTGATATGGCTCAAGCAGGCGGGAAAAATCCCGAAAAATTGGAAGAAGCGTTAAACTATGTCAAGGATTGGGTGAAATCCGTTTGATTCCAAGTCGAAATCATGTACAATAAAGGTAATGTTTAACAATTGGGCCTATCTGAAAACGGTATGTCTTAAGAGAGGTGTTATATATTGAGCTCTTTTGATAAAACAATGCGATTTGATTTTCATGAAGATCCAATGGAAAGGGAAGTAAAAGAGGTTTTGCTTCATGTGTACGGAGCTCTTCAAGAAAAAGGGTATCATCCCATTAACCAAATTGTCGGTTATTTACTTTCGGGGGATCCTGCCTATATTCCGCGCCATCAAGACGCACGTAACATGATGCGAAAATTAGAACGGGATGAAATTATCGAAGAATTGGTTAAGGCGTATTTAAAGCAATATCGTGAGGAATAATATATGCGAATTATGGGTTTAGATGTTGGTTCAAAAACAGTTGGTGTCGCTATTAGTGATGAAATGGGTTGGACGGCTCAAGGAATTGAAACCATTGCGATTAATGAAGAGAAAAACAGCTTTGGTTTTAAGCGAATTGGACAAATAATTGAAGAGTATCATGTAGAAAAAGTAGTTGTGGGCTTCCCGAAAAATATGAATAACACCATTGGTCCTAGAGGACAAGCTTCAAAATCCTACGCCGAAAAATTGGCGGAAATTTTCCATTTGCCCGTCTTGTTATGGGATGAGCGCCTAAGCACGATGGCTGCGGAACGTGTTTTACTTGAAGCGGATGTTAGTCGGAAAAAAAGGAAAAAAGTGATTGATAAGATGGCTGCTGTCATGATTTTACAAGGCTATTTAGATAGCCAACAATAATGAGGTGAAAAAATGGAAAACGCTGAAAAATTTATTACGGTTGTAGATGAAGAGGGAAATGAGCAGCTACACGAAATCTTATTTACCTTTGATTCAGAAGAATTTAATAAATCCTATGTTTTATATTTCCCTGCCGAAGCAGATGAAGAGGAAAACGAGGATATAGAAATTCATGCTTCTGCTTATGACCAAGGTGAGGAAAGTGATGGAGGTAATCTTGAACCGATCGAAACAGAGGAAGAATGGAATATGATTGAAGAAATGTTAAATACCTTTCTGGCAGAAGAAGAGGAATAAAAAATGAATGGAAAGACCTAGCCCAATTGGAAGGAAGGGGCTAGGTCCTTTTTAAGAAATTTTCCCCGGAAATTTCAAGGATTAGGAAATTGATCCAAGTTAGAACTGGGATCATCAATACCAATATATAATAATCACCAATACCAAATACTTTTGCTTGAGCATCAAAATGGTATAAAATCCATGTTGCGGAAATTAAAATGGCAGTGTTTACGATAAAAGCCCCTATTCTGGCTAAACTTTTTTTCTTTTTGAGTAATGATACTGACACAAGTATAGAAATGATGAACGAAAAGATTAATAGCCCTCCATACAAAAGTGTTGTCACATTTTCATCCCCCCTTTCTATAACTACCTATTTCAATCAGCGATGGGGCAAATCCTCTTTTTCAATCTAGTTTTTTCATGTTTATTTATTTAGCGGGTAAATTAGACAATTTTTGTAGTATAATGGACGAGAAAAAGATAGGGAAAGTAAGTTTTGGTTCGTAAGGGGGATTACTGCGTGACGAACAAAAGTCAAGAGGAAAGTAATAAGACAGCAAAGAAAATGCTTATCAAAAATAATTTAGTTGAGAGAGGAAATGAGGCGAGAATCATTAGAAAAATTGTAGCCATTATTGCCCTAGTTTTCATTTTGGCTGCTGGCGGAATGATTCTAGGAGGATATCTATATATTAAATCAGCGTTAAAACCACTTGATTCAGAAAACCAAAAGCAAAAGGAAGTGGAAGTGCCCATTGGTTCATCCACCACATCCATCGGAAATTTATTGGAAGAGAAAAAGATTATCAAAAATGGAACGATTTTTAAATATTATGTGAAATTCAATAATATATCTGGATTCCAAGCTGGAAATTATAAATTTTCTCCTTCCATGACATTGAAAGAAATAACAGACGCCTTACAAACCGGAAAATTAGTGAACAAAGCGGTGTTTAAAATAACGGTACCAGAGGGACTCCAATTAGATCAAATTGCTGAAATCATTGCTAAAAACACAGATTACTCAGCTAAAGAGATTATGGAGAAATTAGATGATCCGAAAACTGTGGATGAATTTGCAAAAAAATATCCGGAAATCATAACAGAAGACTTGAAAGCTGATAACATTAAACATCCATTTGAGGGCTATTTATATCCTGCTACTTATTCCTTTTATGAGGAAAAGCCATCACTAGATTCAATTATAGATACGATGATCAAGCAAACGAAGGATGTATTAGCTGATTTTCATGGAATCCTTGCAGAAAAGGATATGAATGTCCATGAACTTCTCACGATGGCCTCTCTCATCGAAAAAGAAGCAACAGCTAAAGCGGATCGCCATAAAATAGCAAGTGTCTTTTTCAATCGAATGGAAGCGGGAATGCCGTTACAAACAGATCCAACCATTGCTTATGCATTGGGAGAACACAAAGTTAGAACCATGTATGAGGATCTAAAAGTTGATTCTCCATACAATACTTATGAACATAAAGGACTAACTCCCGGACCAATTGCAAATGCTGGTAAAGAGTCCATTGAAGCTGTTTTGAATCCCGCTGATACAGATTATCTTTACTTTTTGGCAGAATATGGAACAGGTGACGTCTATTTTGCAAAAACATTAGAAGAGCATAATGCTTTAAAGAAAAAGCATATAACGGATAAAAGGAAGGAAGCTTCGGAGTGATTATAAATGGATGAATCGGTTAAGGCTTATCTGACATCCCTTATTCCAGATCGGCAGACTATTTTTCATGAGATGGAGCAATATGCAAAAGATCAACATGTTCCTATTATGGAGTTAACAGGGATTGAAGTGATGTTGCACAACATGAAAATTCAGCAACCGAAACGAATTTTAGAAATAGGTACAGCGATTGGATATTCCGCTTTAAGAATGGCCAAGGCCCTGCCGGATTGTCAGATCGTAACAGTAGAAATAGATGAATCAAAAGTAGAACAGGCACGTTTTTATATACGCCGGGCTGGTGTTGAAGAGAGAATCACGATTATACATGGAAATGCCCTGGATGTTGTAGAGAGTGTAAGAACCCTTGGTTCATTTGATGCGATTTTTATTGATGCGGCAAAGGGACAATATAAGAAGTTTTTTGAGTTGTATAGTGACTTATTAGCTCCTCGTGGCTGTGTTTATGTAGATAATGTTTTATTTAGGGGGCTAGTAGCCGATCCAGCATCAAACGAGAATAAAAGATTAGCTAAAATAGCAGAAAAGCTCGATGATTTTAATCGTTGGTTAATGAATCATAAGGATTTTGAAACAGTGATTATTCCTGTAGGTGACGGTTTAGCAGTAAGTCGCAAAATATAATGTGATATAATGGTTTATCATATGTAAATAAGAAAAGGTTACACCTGCCTTGATCAAAAGTCTTTTTTGTAATAATATAGCATAGATACTATTATGTACTCACATGAAGAAGAGGCGCGCCTATTATACGGGCGCGTTGTCATGTATTACATACAAATAATCATTATTCATTTAGGTAAATAAATAAGGAGTGAAGGGAATGGCTGTCGAAAAGGTTTTTCCAATGACAGAAGCTGGTAAAGCAAAGCTTGAACAGGAACTTGAAGAGTTAAAAACGGTAAAGAGAAAAGAAGTAGTGGAACGTATTAAAATCGCTCGAAGTTTTGGAGATCTATCTGAGAACTCCGAATACGATTCTGCAAAAGAGGAGCAAGCTTTTGTAGAAGGTCGAATCACAACATTAGAGAATATGATTCGCAATGCCAAAATTATTAAGGATGATGATCTTAATTCCGATATGGTCACATTAGGGAAAACGGTCACATTTATGGAACTTCCCGATGGTGATGAAGAAACTTATACAATTGTTGGGAGTGCGGAGGCAGATCCATTTGAAGGGAAAATATCCAATGATTCTCCAATCGCTAAAAGCTTGCTTGGACATAAAGTAAATGAGGAAGTAACTGTACAAACTCCAGGCGGAGAAATGAATGTGCGAATCGTATCTATCCAATAAAATAATATGGAGCGAAGGTCACAAGGTTATCCGCTAAAACAGGGAGAATCGAAAAAAATCAAGGAACCTTCTGGATGTTCAAAAAATCAAAAAGCGGACATCATAGGCCTGTTTAAGAAATAGCGTAGAAAACGAAGCAGTAAAAACCTTATGAGTTTAAGGTTTTTACTGCTTCATTTGTTTGAAATGGAGTGTGTTCCCGAGTCCTGTATGAATGAAAATTGTTGTCCATTTGCCTTTTGAATATAACGACCATAATAGTGTAAACATCAGATTATGGTCAATCTCTACGATATTTTACATGTTATCGTTATACCATGTGACATGATTGAAGTCAGATTGGATATTTTTTCCTGTTGGTTGAGAACCTAAATGATACCGTTGGAATCATCACAAAAGATGGCTACTGGATTTATATCAACAAATCGGGAAAGAAATTATTCGGTTTAACAAGGAGAGAAGAAATTATTGGTTAATCTGTTTTTGAACTTCTTTCCACTGAATCAAGCCAAGCTCTGAAAGATTTGCTTTTGAAAAACGAATTGAACCAGTCGGTGGAGTTGACTGTGAACCGGTGTGATGGTCAAATCAAATATGTCATGATAAAGTTAATTCCGACCATCCGTAAAGGAAGAGAGGTTTTTCAAATTCAAATCCGTGATTTAACGGATCAAAAAAAAGCAGAGGAAATGATGGACAGAACAGAGAAACTTTCGGTCGTCGGTCAACTTGCAGCAAGTATCGCCCATGAGATTAGAAATCCTTTGACTGTCATCAAGGGGTTTATACAGATATTAAATCAAATGGGAAACATTCGTTATCTAGACCTTGTTTTGGAGGAATTGAAGAGAATTGAAGATATTATAAACGATTTATTGATTCTCGCTCAACCACAGTCGTCCAAAATGGAAAAATTGAACGTGCAAGAACTACTCGAAAGTACCATTGCACTTTTTCAATCTGAAGCTCTCCTCCATAATATAGATATCCAGACGAACATCGATTTGGCTGACCCTATTCTACAGGGAGAAGCGAATCGATTAAAGCAGGTTCTTATCAATATTCTGAAAAATGTATCTGAAGCTATGCCGGATGGAGGAAAGATCCATCTCTCCGCACGAAACCTCGAAGACGGTCGAATTGAAATAAGGATCAAAGACAACGGACCAGGGATCCCCGAAGAACGAATGCAGAACTTAGGTCAACCTTTTTATAGTACAAAAGAAAAAGGAACCGGATTGGGATTGATGATTTGCCAACGTATTATTAAAAATCATGGTGGTACCATGGAAATCAAAAGTAAAGTGAATGAAGGAACGACGATTAATATTGTTCTACCAGCGAAAGGCTCACACCTATCTCATAATGGGGAAGATTGAAAGATGAAAAGTGGAAAATGTACATAAAGCAAGAAGGATTTATCAAAAGGATCATCTTTCTGGGTTATCCGTATGCTGATAATACCCAATGCCTAACAAAATGAACTCCTCAGCATGAGAGTTGTCCTTTATTTTATTTCTAGAAGGTTGACAAACGGAAAAAAAGGCAACACTGTTTTTTGAGGTGATTGAATGAGCAAAAAACGTGTGTTGCTATTATCTTTCAGTATTTTACTGATGTTGGTTGCATTATTGGGTAGATTAATGCAAATTCAATTATTTCAAACAGAACATTTTTCAGAGCATAAAGTCAATCTTTTGGAAGAAAGTGTGAAACAAAGAACCCAGCAAGTGTTAATTGATGATGGGCGGGGTGTATTTTTAGATACGGAAGGAAAACCGCTTTCCCATAAGGAAGAGATGGTACTTGTCTTATTCCCTTTTTTAAAGGGGATCGATTGGGACCATAAAGAACTGGCCCATATTCTTGATGTTCCACCCGTTGAATTAACAGAAAAAATACAGAAAGCGAAATCGCCTTTTATTTATGGAGAATTAACGGAAAAGCAAGCCGCTTCAATTAATGAATTACAAATACCAGGTGCGATTTCTTTAAAAAGAAAATGGATTCCCCACGATTTTCCAGCCGCCCAACTAATTGGTCTTACGGGAGAAAATAATGAACAACTGAAAAAAAGATATCCAGATAAACATATCGCCGATTTGAAAGTTGGTGTGACGGGTTTGCAACGACAATTTGATGAATTTTTATTACCAGAGACCCCATCGAAATTAATTTTTCATGTTGATGCAATCGGAAACCCTTTATTTGGAATAGATGTTAAATATACAGGTCAGAACAATCCATACTATCCGCTTAATGTGAAAACGACGATTAATCGGCGTTTACAGGAAAAAATGGAATCACTACTTGATCAGCATCAAATCGAAAGAGGGGGAGCGGTTTTATTAGATATTCAGTCTGGGACGATCGCAGCCATTGCTTCGAGACCATCCTTAAATGTGGGGAAGCCTTTCGAAGATGAAGGGACGAAAAATATGATGTTTGAATCACATATTCCTGGTTCCGTTTTTAAAACGGTTGTTGCCACAGCGGCTATTGAAGAGAGCTTGGTAAGTAATCAAGATCGCTTTAATTGTAATCTCGATATAAGGGGAAATCTTGCTACTCGCGAATTAGGTGAATTAGATTTAAAGGAAAGTTTTGCACGTAGCTGTAATCGTACATTTGCGGAGCTTGCCAATAAGGTGGAAAAAGAGGATCCTAATCTATTGGAAAAGTATGCTGAAAAGCTTGGCTTAACAGGAACTCAGAGCTGGGAAGGGGATGTATTTTACCTCGAAGATTTTAAACAATTTACTCATTCACCAGGAAGAATTTTTTTAGAAAGTGATCATAAAGTTGACCATAATTTTATTTCGCAAACTGGTATTGGTCAGCATGAAGTTCGAGTATCTCCCATAGGAGTGGCCAATATGATGGCGACGATTGCACGAGGAGGAAAAGCTAAATCCATTCGAGTAGCTTCCGAAATTCAATATGCAGATGGAGGGGCGATGTTTAAATTTCCAGAGCAATATAAGGAGGATCAGCATATTTCTCCTGCTTCTGCACAAAGAATGCAACAATTGCTTCGTGAGGTTGTGACAGATCCTGAAGGAACAGGGGCCTATTTTCAAAACCTTCCTTATGAAGTGGCAGGGAAAAGTGGTACAGCACAAACAGGTCTTGAATCGAACGGGCAGCCTTTATATAACAAATGGTTTGCTGGGTACTTTCCTTTTCAAGAACCAAAATATTCACTTGTCACGGTCAATTTGGGAGTGACTGAAAATGAAGGATCCGTTTCTAGCCTTTATGCTGATTTGGTGCAGATGGTATATGATATAGAGGAAGAGTAGAAGAAGTATTGACAGGCCGCTAAAGATGGTCAATTTTAAAACTTTCGTCATGATTTTTTTATTCACGTTTTTTCCTGTCCATGATATGATAAAGACAATGGAAATGGAGAGGATTATATGCCAGATAAATTCAATCGAATCAATTCGCGTTATGAACAGCGTGCGAAACGAAGGAAAACCAATATCATATTAAATACATTAATTACGATTGTCCTTATCCTCATTCTTATCGTAGGTGGAAGTATTTTTTTTACGGATAGTAAAACAGAGAAATTAAAGAAAGAAGAGGCGGCAAGGACTGAGGCACAGATGGAAAATAAGTCCACCACTGAAAAACAAAAAGAAAATAAACAGTCTCAAGAAAAGCAAAACGAACCTGATGAAACAGAAGAGCAGCCAGATGATAATAAACGGATCGAAAAAGAGAGTGATGAACCAAACGTTGAAAAGGTGATAATCGATCCGTCTTGGAAACCGATCGGGACAGAGCAAACTGGAGAGCATCAATCCTCCTGGGAAATGGGATCCACTGATTGGAATGAAAAAGAAAAAGCGGCTGCCTATGCGATTGGCACTTCGGCGGATAATATAACGAATTGGTGGACAAAGAGAGGTGCTGATCCGAAGAATCAGGCAGTTATGACGATTTCGGAAAAAGGAAGTTCTGATACCTATCGAGTGTATCTTGATTGGATTGACGGAGAAGGTTGGAAACCAACAGAAGTGAAGAAATTAATAGAAAATGATAAGGGCCAAGAATAAAGAAAGATAGGGATGGAGTATTTTACATGAAAATTTCAATCATCGGGGCAATGGAAGAGGAAGTTTCCCTATTACGAGAGCAGATGACGAACATAAAAACAGAGATGATAGCCAACAGTGAGTTTACAAGTGGGTCACTCGGAGGAAAGGAAGTCATCCTGCTGAAATCGGGGATTGGCAAGGTAAACGCAGCCATGGCAACAACGATTTTACTAGAGAAATTTAGACCAGATGTCGTCATTAATACGGGTTCTGCAGGTGGATATCACCCTGATCTACAGATTGGCGACTTAGTTATTTCAACAGAGGTTCGGCATCATGATGTCGATGCAACGATTTTCGGATATGAATATGGTCAGGTTCCGCAGATGCCACCTGCATTTAAGGCCGATCCTTTTCTCGTTGAGAAGACCGAAGAAGCAGCAAAAACATTGGAGGGCGTTCGGGCTGTTAAAGGCCTAATCGCGACAGGGGATTCATTTATGAACGATCCGACAAGGGCAGAGTTCGTTCGCCAACAGTTTAAAGAGCTTTATGCGGTTGAAATGGAAGGAGCCGCCATTGCTCAGGTGGCTTGGCAGTTTGATGTTCCATTTGTGATTATTCGTGCGTTATCGGATATTGCAGGCAAGGAATCCCATATCTCATTTGACCAATTTCTTGAAACCGCGGCTGTTCATTCAACCAATCTAGTCTTAGAAATGATCAAAAGTTTATAATAAAATAGGCTATCAAAAGATTGCAATTGGTCTTTTGATAGCCTATTGACTATTCGTCCTTCGTTTTTTTAAGTTTTTCTCTTTCCGCTCTGTAAAATTCATGGAACATTTTCATAAGGGCTCTTTTCTCTATTCGCGAGACATAGCTTCTTGAAATCCCTAATTCTTTTGCGATTTCTCTTTGTGTTCGTTCTTTTTGTAAGTTTAAGCCAAATCGGCCAACGATCACTTCTTTTTCCCTTTCATCCAGTACATCGATATATTCTTTCACTCTCTCTAATTCCATATTTAATTGAATTGTATCAAAAACATCTTCAAGTTCCGATTTTAAAACATCGATTAAAGAAATTTCGTTTCCTTCTTTATCATGCCCGATTGGATCATGCAAAGAAACATCTTTTTTTGTCTTTTTTAATGCTCTTAAGTGCATCAGTATTTCATTTTCTATACAACGAGCGGCATAGGTAGCTAGCTTTGTTCCTTTACCAAAAGAATAACTTTCAATCGCTTTTATTAATCCGATCGTCCCGATTGAAATTAAATCCTCGGAATCCTCACCAGTATTTTCGAACTTTTTGACAATATGAGCTACAAGTCGTAAATTATGTTCAATTAAAAGGTTACGTGCATTCTCATCCCCTTCAGCCATTTGCTCCAAATAAAGTTTTTCTTTCTCAGGAGACAAAGGTTGGGGAAAAGCATTATTTTTAACATATGAGACAAGGAAGATTAATTCTTTGAATAAATACCCGATTGCGGTTAGTAGTCCGGACAAATTTTCACCTCCACTTTTGCCTATATCCCCATGTATATGTATGTATCTCTACAGTTTTGCTTGTCCCTGGGAAAAACATGTAGAACCTCTAATATTATGAAAAATCGGATGAGTCTCTTATAATAAAATGGAGGAATCAAGTTTGATTTACAAAAGGAGGAATTTTCATTGGCACATAATTATGAATGGACTTGGGATTTAGATGTATTTTTTGATGGGGGAAGTGATTCCCCACAATTTGCGGAGCATCTGCAAAGCTTACAATCGCAATTAACAACCTTAGAGGAAGAGGTGAACGAATGGGAAATACTTAAGGTTTCTGAAAACTCTTCCCTTCTAGCGTTATTAGAACAAATCCAAACAATCTCGGATAATATGGGGCAGGCGGGGGCGTTTGTTAGCTGCTTACAAGCTCAGAATACATATGACACCAAAGCAAACGAACTACGCGGGATTGTCACTACTTTACAGGCAAAATTTGAAACTGCCCTTACTATATTCGACGAAAAACTATCGTCAATAGATGAACATGTTTGGCAACAATTACTTGAAAAACCGCCTTTTCAAGAAATTCAATTTGTCTTAAATGAAAAAAGAAAAACGGCAGCCGAAAAACTATCGAAAGAGCAAGAAGCACTCATTCATGCCTTAAGTGTAGATGGATACCATGGATGGGGCGAACTGTATGATACGATTGTTGGGAAAATTAAAATTCCGTTTGAGGAAAATGGAGAAAAAGTGGAGCTATCTGTCGGACAAGCTTCCAATAAATTTTCCTCCCATGATCCTCAAATTCGCCAGCAGATTTTCACAGCATGGGAGGAAGCATGGGATCGTGAGTCTGATCTTTTAGCTGAAACTTTAAATCATCTTGCAGGTTTTCGTTTATCCGTTTATACGCAGCGTCGGTGGGATGATTTTTTGAAGGAAGCTTTAACCTATAACCGTATGAGGGAAGAAACATTAAATGTCATGTGGGAAGTTATTTCAGAGAATAAAAAGCCATTTGTAGAATTTCTTAAGCGTAAAGCTGAGATTCTTGGTGTGGATCAACTAGGCTGGCAGGATTTAGATGCACCAGTAGGGATGGCGAATAAAACATACAGCTACCAGGAAGGTGCAGAATTTATTTTAAGGCATTTTAACGAGTTCGGTGACGAGTTGCCACGTTTTACTGAAAAGGCGTTTGAGGATCGTTGGATTGAAGCGGAGGATCGTCCAGGTAAACGTCCAGGTGGTTTTTGTACCTCTTTTCCAAATAGTGGGCAATCTAGGATATTTATGACTTATTCTGGGACTCCTGCTAATGTTTCTACTCTTGCTCATGAATTGGGACATGCTTTTCATTCTTATGTTTTAAAACAAGAGGAACCTCTAAATCGGAATTATGCCATGAATGTTGCTGAGACAGCTTCTACCTTTGCAGAAATGATTGTGGCAGATGCATCGGTTAAAAATGCACAAAATGAAGAGGAAAAATTGGCCTTATTGGAAGATAAGATTCAAAGATCTGTTGCTTTACTGATGAATATCCAAGCGCGCTTTCTATTTGAAACTCGTTTTTATGAAGAACGTAAAAACGGCGTTGTTAGTAAAAATCGTTTAAATGAGTTGATGGTTCAAGCCCAAAAGGAAGCCTACGGAGATGCTTTAAAACAATACCATCCTTTATTTTGGGGATCAAAATTACATTTCTTTATTACGGGTGTACCGTTTTACAACTTCCCATATACTTTCGGTTATTTGTTTTCATTGGGGATCTATGCAAAGGCTATAAAAGAAGGAAAAGGGTATGAACAAAAATACATTTCTCTTCTTCAAGATACCGGCTCCATGATGGTAGAGGACCTTGCGAAAAAACACCTAGATGTAGATTTGACCCAAAAGGAATTCTGGGAAGAGGGAATTCAACTCTGCATACAAGACGTCGAGGAATTTATGAAAATGACTCAAAAGTAATAAACTCTAGCCAAATAAAAGCCGGCCCACTCTACTAGAGTTGAACCGGCTTTTATTACACCTTCTTTAATGTAAAAGTACTAATCATTAGTATAGATAAAATAAAGCTGAAAAAGATAAAAAAGTGCGATGGCAAATAGGGTATGGCAAGATAACTGAATGTTAGCAAACATCCAGCAGCCGTGATAGGAAGTCCTGTAAAATAACCATTACTTTCGGTAATATTAAATCTGGCAAGTCTAAAAGCTCCACAAGCTATATAAAAAATAGTAAAAAATATTCCTGGAAAACCAAACATATGAAAAATTCCTTGATATAATAGCAAAGCGGGGGCAACACCAAAAGAAATTATATCACTCATCGAGTCAAGCTGTTTTCCTAATTCCGATTCAATATGGAATTTTCGAGCGGTCATTCCGTCAAATCGGTCAGCAAGTGCAGCAATGAAAATGAATAATAAGCTTAAATGAGGTTGACCATTCATACAGGCGATAATAGCAAATCCACCTAATCCCAAATTACAAAGTGTCAGTAGGTTTGCAGCATTTGCTTTTAATAAACGAATTGTGATGTCCATAACATTGGTTAACATTAAACCACCTCCTTTTAATAAAGCTCCTTTATTCAATTATAATACTTTCTTAAAAAAATGTTAACATGAATTTTAATGGAGGAAGAAATGTTGAAGAGTAAATTATACTGTACATTTATACGAATGACGAATGGACCAATCTTTTCTACCCTTATTCATCGATTTGCCCAATCTGGGTTAAGTCGGCCATTCATTAAACCTTATGCCAAACTATACCACATTAATCACGAAGAAATGGAGGGAGAATGGAAAACATATCCAAATTTGCACTCTTTTTTCACAAGAAAATTAAAAGCTGGTGTACGCTCGTTTGACCGGCAATATGATACAGTGATTAGTCCTGTTGATGGGGTAATTGAAGATATCGGACGTATTAATTTAAATCAGGATATCTTAGTGAAGGGAAAGTTATATTCAATTGCAAACATGCTTGGGGGAAAGGAGCGAGCAGCTCAATTTGTGGAAGGCCATTATATGATCATCTATTTAAGTCCTTCTCACTATCATCGAATTCACTCTCCGCTTTCAGCTAAAAAAATAAATCAATATAGCCTTGGAGATCGATCATTTCCAGTCAATTCATTAGGATTAAAATATGGGAAAGCAACTTTAGCAAGTAATTACCGGGTGATAACAGAATTGCAGCATGAAAATGTTCCATTCGCAATGGTAAAAGTGGGTGCCATGTTGATAAATTCTGTTCAAATAACAAACAACAATGAAACATGGGAAAAAGGAGAAGAAATAGCCTACTTTTCCTTTGGATCAACGGTGATCCTTTTATTTCAAAAAGACACATTCAAAGCACGAACACATGAAAACTTGCCTGTACCTGTTCAACTTGGAGAACCAATAGGAAAGATCATCCATTGTAAAGAAATATAAAGTGAAACTTCAATCAGTGGAGGTTTCTTCCATCCCCTACTGATTTGAAAAGATCAAAGGCTAAATTCGCGACGTCCTGTCGCAACGCCTTTGTGATCTGCGTCCTGCAGGCCTAACCAATCGGGGATTTGACTTTCAGTTGATCCCCCATTTACAATTCTTGTTTTCCCTCGAATTCTTGAAGTGGGGGTCTTACTGCCAGTTCATTCGGGATAAAAAAGCGCCTATTTTAGAGCGCTTTGAAAATAAACAAGGTTCTATTTGTTGATTAACGTCATCTTTTTTGTGTATTTTTCTAATGATCGCCGGTGGAGCTCCACTTCAATTAGCTGAATAAAGTCGTAACTCAATTTGAGTTCTTTTGCTTTAAAATAAGATTCAATCAATAGTTCGTCTGATAGCTTATTCATCAGCTTCACCTCCAGCAATTTTTGGTCTAAAAGCAAACATGCTCTCATACAATAATAAGTTCCTTTCGCTATCTCCACTGTAACAAAATAAATGCATTGGAACAAGTGTTCCTTTTATCCACAGGTAGGGGTGGATAACTTGTGGGCAACTTGAAAATAGGTCGGATAAAACTTGCTGTATTCACTATAATATAGTGAATAAAGTTATCCACAACTTGCAGAAAAGTAGAAAAATGTCGAAAAGTCTTTTGTATTAACAAAAAAGATGCGAATATGTCAAAAATTAGATAAGATGTATATATATTTTTAAATAGAGGTGCAAATCATTGCTAAATAAATTCTTGCCTGGAGAATATGTGAAAAGCATTTATCATATTTCTCCTTTTGTATTAAAGGAAAAAGGAATTAAGGGAATTATCACAGACCTTGATAATACGTTAGTAGAATGGGATCGCCCGAATGCAACACCGAAACTAATAGAATGGTTAAATGAAATGAAACGTCATCACATTAAAATCACGATTGTATCGAATAATAATGAAGAACGGGTACGAATATTTTCAGATCCATTAAATATTCCCTTCATTTCTAAAGCAAGAAAACCAATGCGTGCAGCTTTTAAAAAGGCATTATTCAAGATGGGGTTGGAAAGGGAAGAAACCGTGATTATCGGGGACCAATTATTAACCGATATATTTGGTGGAAATCGAATGGGGTTTCATACCATTTTGGTCATGCCTGTTGCCAATTCAGACGGGTTTTTTACGCAATTTAATCGAAAAATAGAGCGGAGAATTATGGCGAATTTCAAGCGTAAAGGCTTGATTGATTGGGAGGATTCACATTGAATAAACAAGAGGAAATTATTTGTTACGGATGCGGGGCAACTATCCAAACTGAAGATCCTGAAGGAATCGGTTATGCACCAACTTCCTCTTTAAATAAAGAAGAAGTCATATGTCAAAGATGTTTTCGTTTACGACATTATAATGAAGTTCAAGATGTTTCCCTTACAGATCAGGATTTTCTTAACATTTTAAATCAATTAGCCTTAACGGATAGTCTTATTGTCAAAATTGTGGATATTTTTGATTTTAATGGTAGCTGGCTTCCAGGATTGCATCGCTTTGTTGGGAATAATCCCATCTTGCTTGTGGGGAATAAGGCAGATTTGCTCCCCAAATCCGTTAAGCCTAATAAGGTGATCCAATGGATGAAAAGTGAAGCAAAACAATTAGGTCTTAGACCAGTCGATGTTCTTCTTACAAGTGCGCAAAAAGGATTTCACATTCAAGATGTGCTTGAAAAAATAGATCACTACCGAAAGGGAAAAGATGTCTATATTGTAGGCTGTACCAATGTAGGAAAATCAACATTAATCAATCGAATTTTAAAAGAGACGGCAGGAGTGGAGAATGTGGTAACAACTTCCCATTTTCCAGGAACTACTTTAGATATCATTAAAATTCCTTTAGACGATGGGAAATCATTAATAGATACACCAGGAATTATCAATCATCATCAAATCGCTCATTATGTAGGAAAAAAAGATTTAAAAATGATTACACCAAAAAAAGAAATGAAACCAAGGGTATTTCAACTAAATGAGCAGCAAACCTTATTTTTCGGAGGTCTAGCCAGATTAGATTATGAGACAGGTGGAAGACGTTCATTTGTTTGTTATATGGGCAATGAACTAGCCATTCATCGAACAAAGTTAGAAAAAGCGGATGCTTTATATAAAAATCATGTTGGTGAAATGCTTCAACCACCACAGGCTGATGAACTTGAAGCTTTCCCAGAACTTGTCCGGCATCATTTTACGATTCGAGAAGGGAAAACGGATATTGTTTTTTCAGGATTAGGATGGGTAACAGTCCCAGAGAAAGGAGCAAAGATAGCTGCCTATGCACCAAAGGGTGTCAGTGTCCTTTTAAGAAAATCATTGATTTAAGAGGGTGTTCAAAAAAGTTCGGTTTATCCTCCTTTTGGGAACACACACTTTAAGAGAGAAAAAGGGGAAATGTTTGAAATGAAATTATATGGTGTTATTGGTGATCCGATTGCCCATTCTTTGTCCCCAGTTATGCAAGGGCGTGCGTTTGATGAAATGGGGATTAAAGCCCATTACCATCCATTCCATATTAAAGGACAGGACTTGGAAATCGCCATAAAAGGAATGAAAGCGATAGGGGTAGAAGGATTCAATGTAACCATTCCACATAAAACAGCCGTTATTCCTTTCTTAGATTCCATTGATCCTTTAGCCAAGGCAATTGGAGCAGTGAATACGGTGATCAGGGAAAATAATCGGTGGATCGGCTATAATACGGATGGAGAAGGATTTACCGAGGCTTTGCAAGCAGAGTGGAAAGAGAATTTGCAAGATGAGCAAGTACTAATGATTGGGGCAGGAGGAGCAGCAAAAGCTGTTTTTTATACTTTATTATCAAAAGGTATTCATCATATTGATATTTGCAATCGAACTATGGAGCGTGCAAAGAAGCTTATAAAAGATTGTCCCTATAAAGGTCATTCGACTGCTTTGACTTTAACAGAAGCCGAGGAAAAACTGAGTCAATATTCCCTTATTATTCAAACAACTTCTATTGGAATGTATCCGGAAGTCTCTCAATCTCCTTTATCATTAGAACAATTGAATCCGAATGCTTTTGTGTCAGATATTATTTATAATCCGTTTGAAACAACATTTCTCAAAGCGGCAAAGAAACGCGGGGCGAAAACACAAAATGGATTGGGAATGTTTGTCTATCAAGGGGCATTGGCTTTTGAAAAATGGACAGGTCAAAGTCCAAATATACAAAGAATGACTGAAACTGTCATGGAACAATTAGGAGGAAATGTATGCTTACCGGAAAACAAAAACGCTTTTTAAGATCGACTGCTCATCACCTTCATCCGATTTTCCAAGTAGGAAAAGGTGGAGTCAAGGAAAATATGGTCAAGCAAATAAGAGAGGCCTTAGAAGCAAGGGAGTTAATCAAAATAAGCATTTTGCAAAATTGTGAGGAAGATCGTGAAACCGTTGCTGCTGCTTTAGCGGACGGGGCAAAGGCGGAGCTTGTCCAAATTATAGGCAATACGATTATTTTATATAGGGAGTCATCGGAAAATAAACAATTGGAGTTACCATAATATGAGGAGTTTATTCATTGAGAAAAAAAGAATCGGTATTTTAGGTGGAACATTTGACCCTCCACATTTAGGTCATTTAATTATTGCGAATGAAGTATTACATGCTTTGGATCTGGATCAAATTGCTTTTATGCCTAATCAAGAGCCTCCACATAAAACGAGGACAAGTGGAACAACGGAATCCGACAGAATTCGAATGTTGGAATTGGCGATAAAAGGCAATCCTTTCTTTATGATTGAAAGAATCGAATTAGCAAGACAAGGAAAGTCGTATTCCCTTGATACAATGATAAAATTAAAAGAAGCAAATCCAGAGGTGGAATATTATTTTATAATAGGGGCGGATATGGTGGAATATTTGCCTAAATGGCATGGAATTGATCAATTGGTCCAACTTGTTCAATTTATCGGCGTAAATAGGCCAAATTATTTATTGGATAGTCCATACCCTGTTCGTTATATAGATGTCCCCCAAATGGATATTTCCTCTACCATGATTAGAGAAAAAAGGAAAAAGTCCATTTCCATAAAATATCTTTTACCTGATAATGTTATCCAGTATATTGAGGAGAATGGTTTATATGAATCGTGAACAAGCCTTAGACATTTTGCAGAAGGCGTTAGGGGATGGACCAAGGTACAAGCATTCAGTAAGGGTACTTGAAACGGCAGTTGGATTGGCGGAGAAATATGAAGAAGATGTAAAAAAAGTAGAATTAGCCGCTATCTTTCATGATTACGCTAAACTCATGCCAGTTGATCAGTTGAAAAATTGGATCCTTTCAGCTAAAGAGGATAGTCGGCTCATTGATTACCATCCGGAGTTATGGCATGGACCTGTCGCAGCTTATCTCGTTCAAAAGGAATTTGGTATGGATGATCCGGATGTTTTAAATGCGATCCGGTATCATACAACAGGACGGGCAAAAATGTCCCGACTTGAGAAAATTATTTTTCTGGCTGATTATATTGAACCGGAAAGAAATTTTCCAGGGATTCAAGAGACAAGAGACCTCGCAAAAAAAAATCTGGATGAGGCGATGGTAAAGGCGTTAAGTAATACGATTGTGTTTTTGCTGAGTAAAAAATCGGCTATTTATCCTGATACATTTGAAGCATATAATGATTTGATAAGAAAGGGAGGAATTCGTTTTTGAATACAGAAGAACTTCTTAAAAAAATTGTGAAAGCCGCTGATGACAAAAGAGCGGAAGATATTGTTGTTTTGAATATGAAAGGAATATCACTTCTGGCTGACTATTTTATCATTTGTCATGCTAATTCTGGAAAACAGGTACAAGCGATCGCTCGTGAAATGAAAGATGTTTTAGAAGAAATAGGGACAGAGGTTCGAAAAGTGGAAGGCTTCGATGAAGCAAAATGGATTCTCATGGATTTTGGGGATGTTATTGCCCATATTTTTCAGCGAGATGAGCGGAGTTATTATAATCTAGAGAAACTATGGGGAGATGCTCCGATTATCAATGTTTTGAGTAGGGTGGATCCTTAAATGTATGGACGGTTTGCACAAGTATATGACTCATTAATGAGTGATGTTCCGTATAAGAAGTGGATGGAATTTGCTGACCATACAAAACAAGTCCATCATGTTAACGGCAAACGTATTTTAGAACTTGCGTGTGGAACAGGTGAATTATCCATACTTCTCGCTCAAAATGGGTATAACGTCACTGGAGTCGACTTATCCCCAGATATGTTAATGGTCGCTCGTGAAAAGGCTGAACAAGCCGGTATCAATTTGGAGCTATATGAACAAGATATGTCGAATCTGGAAGGATTAGGGACCTTTGATATCGTTACGATTTTTTGTGATTCTTTAAATTATGTCCCAACACCAGATCAAGTGAGACAAACATTTCAGCGTGCTTATGCCCATTTGGAGAATAAAGGATTATTTTTATTTGACGTCCATTCAGCTTATAAGATCGAAAATATATTTATGAATCAAACCTTTTCCTATGTCGGGGAGGAAATTTCTTATATATGGGATTGCTACCCAGAGGATACTCCCTATACAGTAGAGCATGATCTTACATTCTTTCTAAAAGATGATCAAACTGGTCAATATGATCGTTTTGAAGAATCCCACGTGCAACGGACCTACTTATTGGAAGACTATACAAACTGGTTAAATGAAACAGGGTTCACGATCCTATCGGTCACAGCAGATTTTACCGAAAAAAAACCTGACGAACAGTCAGAAAGGATCTTTTTTGCCTGTCAAAAGTGAATGAAGCTCTTTAGGCTCATTATTTTTCAGCAATGGGGGAGAAGGCAGGCTCCAGTTTTACCCTCCGCTGTGCCCGAATTGTACTTTTCCCGCTATTTCAGGCACAGCCAACTTCTTGATTTCATTCCTTTAAAAATTTTTTATTTATTAGCAGGAGTTTTATAAAATATGTCGAAACCTATATTTAATCGACAAAATCCTTTTTTAATTCTTGATCGACAAAATCCTTTTTTAATTCTTGGACTTCCTCTGCATATTTCTTATGTGTCGCTTGAAATACTTTTTCAAATACATCTCCTAGTTCATTTTCTAATACGTTGATGCCTTCTCCTGTAATTCCACCTTTCACACATACTTTCTCTTCCAATTCAGATAATGAATAAAAACCTTTTTTTAGTAAATCTCCTAAGCCAATTAACATTTGTTCAAATAACTTTTCTGCCGTTTTTCCATCAATTTTGGTCTCAGATACGGCTGCGTCAATAAATTGCCTTGTGATATAACTAAAAAATGCCGGCCCACAGCTTACGATATCTGAAGAAACCCTTGTAATCTCCTCCGAAATAAGGATTGGGGTTGAAATAGTTGAAAAGGTTTCAAGTAATTCATTTCTCCAAGTTTCTGTACAATGAAGTCCAAAAGTGAACAAGGTAACTCCAGAAAGAGCACGATTGGTTATGCTTGGGATGAGTCGGACACAAGAACTTGGAACCATTTTTTCTAGCCATGATGTTTGAATAGGACTCGTAATTGAGACAAGACATTGATCCTTCCTAAAAAATGAACTGTTTTGATTAAGAAAAGTATAAAAATCTTTTGGCTTCATACAGAGAAAGATCAGATTCGATGTTTGGACTAATTCTTCATAGTCAGATGCTATTGTAACTCCCTGATATCTATCTTTAAACTTTTCAGCTTTCGCCTTGGTACGATTGATAATGCTTAGGTCTGAAGGAGATATGGCTTTTCCTGCGAGAAGTGCTTCAGAAAGAATAGTACCCATATTCCCGATTCCGATAATTCCGACCTTCACGTTTCTCCCTCCTTCATCCATTACTCCTAACAAATGTATGCCAGTGCTCACAAAATATTCATAATGATCTGAGGTGTAGTGAAAATTGCTAATATGGCTTGAAAAATATAAACATATTATCATTGGAATTGTGATTGGCATGATTCTACTCTTTCTTTTCTTATTTAAATATTTTCAAAAGGACGATGCAGCGGTTACTGACCCTGTATGGACTGAACCAGTAACAAGCCAAATGGAAGAGGAAAATCAGGATAATGGGACGGATTCGGCAAGTATTTTTATTGATTTAAAAGGAGCTGTTAAAAAACCTGGTTTATATGAAGCAGTTGAAGGTGAGCGAATCTATGATATTCTTGAAAGAGCAGGTGGGATATCAACGTCTGCTGATGAAAACCAAATTAATTATGCGATGAAGGTACATGATGAGATGGTCATCTATATTCCGGAAATAGGAGAAATAGAACAAGATCTTACCAGCTTAGACAATATGAACAGTAAGGATGATCAGAAAGTAAATATCAATAAGGCGGACACCAATGAATTGGAAACCTTGCCAGGGATTGGTCCTAGTAAAGCAGCTGCTATTATTGAGTATCGTGAAGAGAATGGACCATTTAAAACAATAGAAGAGCTTATGAACATATCAGGTATTGGTGAAAAGACTTTCGAAAAATTAAAAGAACAAATTAAAATTCAATAATAGAGTGAGTTCAAAAAGGAGGATAAAAAGGACCAAGAAGTTCGAGGCGGCGTAGCTTTGAGCAGCGGAACGTATGCAGTTAATACGTGAGCAGCGGAAAAGCAAGCCAACGAAGAAATTCGCTTATGTCTTTTTATCGGACTTTTTGAACATCCTCTAATAATAGAAAGACTGTATCTGTTATAATATTATAGAAAAAGTGGAGAGGTAAAAAAATTATGAAAAGACTATCGTGGAATCAATATTTTATGGCACAAAGTCATCTGCTTTCATCTCGTAGCACCTGTACAAGACTCGCGGTTGGCGCAACCATTGTAAGAGATAAACGAATGATTGCTGGAGGGTACAATGGATCGATTGCTGGTGGCACTCATTGTATAGATGAAGGGTGTTATGTAATTGACAATCATTGTGTTCGAACAATCCATGCTGAGATGAATGCTCTTCTTCAATGTGCGAAATTTGGGGTTGCAACAGAAGGGGCGGAAATTTACGTGACACATTTTCCGTGTTTACAATGCTGCAAAGCCCTTATCCAAGCAGGAATAAAGGCGATTTATTATGCAGAGGATTATAAAAATCACCCCTATGCCATTGAACTTCTTGAACAAGCTCATGTCAAAATGGAAAAAGTACCACTGGATAAGGACATCTTTTTGTCTTTTGCACAAAATTCCTAAAGAATAAGGGAAGAGGCATCTCCTCTGATTTGCGGGTATAAGTCACATCAGTTTTTTTGCAAATGGAGGGGAAGCCTTCTATTAAAAATGGAGGCGCTATGTTTATAGGTAAATGGATTTTTCTTGCTTTTACTGCACTTTCAGGATTATTAATGATATTTGAGTTTCATCTATTTTCTTTCTTAATGGTCTTTACGATCATGGGAAGAGTGATGCTGGAGAAAAATACAAAGCTCTTCATAGCCAGTTGTGCTTGTTTTTTATTATTTTCAGGTGTTGGATTTATAATAGCAAAAAGTCATATTTCCTTTTATACACAAGGGAAAATCACAACTTCTATCACCTTTCGAGAACCCCCCCTTATAGATGGTGATCGTTTAAAAGCGATTGTATCTACCCACCGTGAAAAATTTCAGTTACAGTATATGATTCAAACAGAGAAAGAAAAGGATTTTTTAATGGCAACGATTCAAGCGGGAACCGTTTGTGAGATATCGGGAGAACTAATGGCCCCTAGGGAAAACACGAATGAACATGCTTTTGATTATGCCAAATATTTAAAAAGGAAAAATATTCACTGGATTTTCCAGCCTTCAAAATCATCTTTTCACCATTGCGCCCCGAATCAAAACTCACTTTTAAACCAATTAAAAAATATTCGGGAACAAGGGATTCGTCTTGTAGAGGAAAATTTTCCTGCCAAGCTTATTCCTTATGCAAATGCACTTATTTTCGGTGATCGTGCATCTTTTGATGAGGATGTATTAGAATCCTATCAACGATTGGGAATTATTCATTTACTGGCCATATCTGGTCTTCATGTTGGGTTGATTATGGGGTTTCTTTATTACCTTTTCAGGCGAATAGGATTAACAAAAGAAATGATATATTGGATCTTTATCTGTACTCTGCCTCTATATGCGATTATGACTGGAGCAAACCCTCCGGTTATAAGAGCCATTCTGATGATGCTTCTCCTTTTATCTTCTAAGAAATGGCGTTTGCCGATTACAACGTTGGACACGATTGCCATTAGTTTTATGATCTTCACTTTGTTTGACCCTTATATTATTTATCAAGCAGGATTTCAATTATCCTTTTCCGTATCTTTCGGATTGGTGATTACGTCAAGTCGTTTAGTGGAAAAAGGCTCTTTTTTAAAGTCATTATTCGATTCATCCATCACTTCTATGTTTGTTTCCTTGCCTATTTTAATGTTCCACTTTTATGAATTCTCCTTAGTCAGTATCTTCGCAAATATATTATTTATTCCCTACTATTCGTTAGTCGTGTTGCCGGTTACCATCTTTATTTGGCTCTTACAGTTCGTTCATAAAGGGATCTTTTTATTGGTTGCAAATGGTTTTGCCGAGATTTTGGCATTGTCCGAGCAAATCGCCATGTTCGCTAGTTCTTGGGAATTTTCCTCTATTCTTACTGGTAAACCAAGTGGTTTGACTCTCATTTTCGTGATCGGTGGAATATGTATCTTTTTCCTTGTGAGGGAAAGGAAAAGATTTCGTTATTTTGCATCGTTCCCTCTCTTGTTGATCTTGATCATCCATTTTATTTCATTATATTATTCCCCAAAAGGTGAAGTGGTTTTTATCGATATTGGACAAGGGGATAGCATTTTTATTCAATTACCTTATAATCGTGGAAATTATCTCATCGATACGGGAGGTCAAATTGATTTTCCAAAAGAAGAGTGGACTATACAAAAGCAACCATTTGATACGGGGAAAGATATATTAATCCCCTTTTTAAAAAGTAAAGGAGTCCAAAAAATAGACAAATTAATTGTGACACATGGAGATATCGATCATATGGGGGCAGGGGAAGAGCTTTTAGAACAAATAAAGGTGAAGGAAGTTCTTATTCCTCCTAATTCTTGGGAAAAGCCGATGATGAAAGATCTTATTCTGAAAGCACAAGAAAAAAATACGAAAGTATCTGTTAGGAAGGCAGGGACAAAATGGGAAAATAAATCCGGCTACTTTGAACTCATTTATCCCGTTGATGAAAAATATATGGATAATAATTCTTCCCTTGTCTTGTTTGCTTATTTTGGTGGATTAAAATGGCTGTTTACAGGGGATTTAGAGAGAGAAGGTGAAATGGAATTATTACGTATGTATAATGATTTGCAGGTAGATGTGTTAAAGGTTGGCCACCATGGAAGCCAGACATCCACAAGTACGGAACTATTGGAACGGATTAACCCGGAATATGCCATTATTTCAGCAGGAAGAAATAATCGCTATGGGCACCCACATCCAGATGTCTTGAAGCATCTTAAAGAATCCGATGTAAAAATATTTCGTACGGATGAACAAGGTGCCATCCATTATAAATTTTCAAACGAGGAAGGAACGTTTTCCACCATTTTGCAATAGGATATAGCAAATAGCAAAAGCGCAAGAGAATGAAAAACGGCTAGGGTCGCCATATCCGCACACCTTCGCCGCTCTGACTCACATCATGCAAGCTGCTCGGTGCTAAGCTGCTTGGTAAGACTTAGCACCAGCCAATTTTTATACTTTTTAAAAAAATTATTTTCCTATGATTTCAATAACTGCTCCTATTACAAAAATAGCAGCAAAGAAGACAAAGCCAACAACAAAGCCCACCCCAGAATCAATCGCATCATTACGTTTTGATTGAACATTTTTTTCAAATTCGTTCAAAGATAACCCCTCCTGTTTCCACTATAGTATAGACGAAGTCTAAAAAAAAATCCACTTTTTCCTTTACCACTGTTGACAAGAGTTGACACCCATACTTTTAAGCAACTAGGTCACAATATAGGTACAAGAAGTTTGGCGCTTCTTATTCTGCAGAAAAAACCACTTGAACTGTGCACATGTGCTATGTTCCGCTTCAGAAAAAGACTCCTAGGACTTTTATCTGAGGCGTTCATCATAGATCTGAGACAAATCAACTTTTGTTGATTTGTCTCTTTCCACTTGTCAAATTAGCCCAGCTTTCATACGATATAAATAGTAGATGAACGAGAGAGGGCTTGACCATGAAAATATGGAATAAATTAGAAAAGAAACAATTTTCTCCTTTATATTTATTATATGGAACAGAAAGTTATGTAATCAATGAAACAAAACAAAAATTAGTGACAAATGTGTTAACAAATGAAGAAATGGACTTTAATTTATCCGTTTATGATGTAGAAGAAACGCCGATTGAACAAGCTTTAGAAGATGCAGAAACCTTACCTTTTTTTGGTGAAAAAAAATTAGTGATTTTGCATAACCCCATTTTTTTAACTTCAGAAAAGCCGAAAGAGAAAGTGGAACATAATCTAAAAAAGTTAGAAAGCTACATATTAGAACCGGCCCCCTATACGATTTTGGTGTTTTCAGGGGCTTATGAAAAACTCGATGAAAGGAAAAAAATCACAAAATTATTAAAGAAACATGCGGAGGTTGTGGAGGGGAAAAAACTAAATGAAAGAGAATTAAGAGTTTGGGTTGAGCAACAAGCAGCAGATCAACAGGTAAAAATGGAGAAAAAAGCAATCGATTTATTACTGAACTTAGTTGGTCCAGACTTAACCCGCCTTCATTCAGAACTGGAAAAATTATTTTTATATGTTGGAAAAGAGCGAGTCGTTCATGTGGATACAGTAGAAAAGCTGGCATCCCGATCTCTTGAACAAAATATTTTTGATTTGATTGATAAAGTGGTGCAACGAAAAATGGACGAGGCTTTCAGGATCTATTATGACTTACGAAAACAAAATGAAGAGCCTATCAAAATTTTGGCCTTAATTGCGACTCAATTTCGCTTAATTTATCAAGTGAAGGAGTTAATAAAACGCGGATATGGACAAGCACAAATTGCAAGTACATTAAAAGTACATCCTTTTCGAGTAAAATTGGCCACTGGACAAGCACATGCATTTACGGATTTGGAATTAGGAGCCATTATTCAACTCCTAGCCAAAACAGATCAACAGCTTAAAACAGGAGGAGCAGGAAGAGAAGTGGCATTGGAGCTTTTTTTACTTCAATTAGGAAACTTAAATAAAGAAGGGTAAAATAAAAAAACGTCCCCGAGGGGCGTTTTTTTTACAGGATAGGAAAGCAAATTCTGGCTAATGTTTGATCTAGCTCCAGCGCCTAGCCCCTCAAGGTCAAATAACCCTGAACCTATGAAGGGAAAGATCGCCCTTCCTAGGTTCAGGAACATTTGCTTGTCGGGGCTGAACAAGGCGCTTGCGCTTTTCTTATTGGTTTATGCCAATTTGCTCAATTTTTTTGAAAGACGAGCTTTTTGACGGTTGGCAGTATTTTTATGGATTAACCCTTTAGTTGTGGCTTTGTCCAATTGTTTTACTGCTTGTTTAAACAATTCTTTTGAGTTTTCTTGGTTCGCTTCAACAGCAACTTCAAATTTTTTCATCGCTGTACGCATAGCTGATTTTGCTGAAGCGTTTTGCGCACTTTTAGCATTGTTGATTTTAACTCTTTTAATAGCGGATTTAATATTTGGCATTCCCTTCACCTCCTGTACAACATCGAGATTTTTATATCACTCGACCAATACCATTTTCAACAATAAGAACACTGGATATTTTATCAAACAGATAGAAAGAATGCAATACTTCTGAATGAAAATCAGATAGTAGGGAAAAGATGTGAAAAAGAAAAGATTAGAGTGGGAGGTATTTTTTGTGACAGATAATAAGATACATTTAGACCAATATGCCATTCGAACGGATCTTGCAACCGAAGCATTTGAATTAGCTTTAGAACAATTAACAGGAAAAAAGAAGCATAAAATTGAAAAAAAGGAAATTGAAGGGGTCATCATTCAGGAAAAAATGGAAGATGATATAAAAATTTCCATGGCAACGATTACACCTGAAGGGGAAAAACGATTAGGGAAAAAGCAAGGATATTATCTTACCCTGGAAGTGCAAGGGATTCGATCACAAGATAGTGTGACACAACAAAACGTTCAAGAGGTATTTGCTCGTGAGTTCCATTCATTTTTACATATGCTGAACATTCCTAAAGACGCTAGTTGTTTAGTTGTGGGATTGGGAAACTGGAATGTGACACCAGATGCCTTAGGACCAAGTGTTTGCGAAAATTTAATCATCACGAGACATTTATTTCAGTTGCAACCAGAAAATGTTGAAAAGGGGTATCGTGCTGTAAGTGCGATTGCTCCTGGAGTTATGGGGCTAACAGGTATTGAAACAAGTGATATCATCTTTGGCGTTGTGGAAAGATCAAAACCTGATTTTGTCATTGCCATTGATGCGCTTGCTTCTAGGTCGATTGAAAGGGTGAATGCGACCATTCAAATTTCTGATACCGGGATCCATCCTGGCTCTGGAGTAGGGAATAAGCGCAAGGAATTAAGTAAGGAAACACTGGGTGTACCCGTCATTTCGATAGGAGTTCCCACTGTCGTGGATGCTGTAACGATTACGAGTGACACGATTGATTTTATCCTAAAGCATTTCGGCAAGGAATTAAAAGAATCAGGGCGTCCATCAAGATCTCTAGCCCCTGCAGGATTGACCTTCGGGGAAAAGAAAAAATTAACCGAAGAAGATCTACCAGGAGAAAATGAAAGACAGACCTTTTTAGGAATGGTAGGTGTACTAAATGAAGAGGAGAAGAGGGAGCTCATTTCCGAAGTTTTAGCCCCCTTAGGACATAATCTGATGGTGACTCCAAAAGAAGTTGATGTATTTATTGAAGATATGGCGAATTTATTGTCAACTGGCTTGAACGCTGCCTTACATTCAGCCGTTGATCAGTCAGATACTGGGTTTAAAACACGGTAAATTTGTTCTACCATTTTTCAATCTGCATATAATTTAGTAGAGCTGATGATAGAGAGGTGGATGGAATGGGGAAATTTGTTATGAAATCACTACTACTGTCCCTGGTTTTAGTCGCAGGTGTTGTAATCGGTTTAAACAAAGCAAATCAAGGAATGAATGAAATGAAGGGATATACAGATTCCTCATTCACAACACCAGTAGATGTGAAAAAAACGGAGGATGGAAAGATCAATGCGGCTGTATTAGGGAATGAACTTTCCTCCTTTAATTTAGATGAGAAAAAAGAAAAATTAGAGGACGCCAAGGCGTTTAACTTTTTTTCAGAAGCTGGAAAGTTATTGGCAAATATGGTCTCCAGTATAGCCCAAGCTGTGATTAACTTTTTTGCAAGTCTTTTTTAAAACATAATTATATACAACCAGAACATAGGTGGTTCGAGTCAAACACTTATGTTCTTTTCTATTTCACTTTTCCGGACACTACTGTTATAATTTAGCCTAGCAATCATGCGTCGATTAACAGGAGTGAACAGCAATGAATCGTGAAGATAAAATAATGAGACGAGAACGGATTAGAAATTTTTCTATTATTGCCCATATTGACCATGGAAAATCAACTTTGGCAGATAGAATATTGGAAAAAACGAAAGCTTTAACAGCAAGAGAAATGAAAGCCCAACTCCTTGACTCCATGGATTTAGAAAGGGAGCGGGGAATTACCATTAAATTAAATGCGGTTCAATTAAAATATCACGCCAAAAATGGTGAGGATTATATTTTTCATCTTATCGATACACCGGGGCATGTTGATTTCACTTATGAAGTATCACGTAGTTTAGCCGCATGTGAAGGAGCTGTACTGGTTGTGGATGCAGCCCAAGGGATCGAAGCCCAAACCCTTGCGAATGTTTATTTAGCATTAGATAATGACTTAGAAATATTACCGGTTATTAATAAAATTGATTTACCTGCTGCCGATCCGGAAAGAGTCAGGAAGGAAATTGAAGATGTCATTGGCCTTGATGCAAGTGAAGCAGTACTCGCATCCGCGAAAGCAGGCATAGGGATAGAGGAGATTTTGGAGGAAATTGTTGAGAAAGTACCTGCTCCTACAGGTGATCCTGATGCACCGCTAAAAGCCTTGATCTTTGATTCACTGTATGATGCTTACCGAGGGGTTATCGCCTCCATACGAATTGTGGAAGGAACGGTCAAAGCCGGAGACAAAATAAAGATGATGGCCACTGGAAAAGAGTTTGAGGTATTAGAAGTCGGTGTTCATGCGCCAAAGCCGATGTTAGTCGAAGAACTAACAGTAGGGGATGTTGGTTTTTTGACCGCTGCTATTAAAAATGTAACAGATACAAGAGTAGGGGATACGATTACGAAAGTAGACTTTCCTGCTGCAGAGCCTCTACCAGGTTATCGAAAATTAAATTCCATGGTATTTTGTGGACTATATCCGATTGATTCGAATAAGTTCAATGATCTCCGAGAAGCCTTGGAAAAATTAGAATTAAATGATTCTGCTCTCAGATATGAGCCAGAAACATCGCAAGCACTTGGATTCGGATTTCGTTGTGGATTTTTAGGTCTGCTTCATATGGAAATTATTCAAGAACGAATCGAGCGGGAATTTAAAATTGAGCTGATTACTACTGCACCAAGTGTGGTCTACCAAGTCTATTTAACCGATGGTACAGAAATCAAGGTCGATAATCCTTCTAATATGCCTGACCCACAAAAAATAGATCATGTGGAAGAACCTTATGTAAAAGCATCTATGATGGTGCCCAACGATTATGTCGGTGCGGTAATGGAGCTTTCCCAGGCAAAAAGAGGAAATTTCGTCGACATGCAGTATCTGGATGATATTAGAGTCAATGTGATGTATGAAATTCCACTTGCTGAAATTGTTTTTGACTTTTTCGATCAATTAAAATCGCACACAAAAGGATATGCCTCTTTTGACTACGAGATGATCGGGTATAAACCTTCGAAATTAGTGAAAATGGATATTTTATTAAATGGTGAAAAAGTAGATGCCTTAAGCTTTATTGTTCATCGTGATTTTGCCTATGAAAGGGGAAAATCAATCGTAGAAAAACTAAAAGAATTGATTCCCCGTCAGCAATTTGAAGTACCAGTACAGGCGGCTGTCGGTCAAAAAATTATTGCGCGTTCTACCATTAAATCAATGGGGAAAAACGTATTGGCTAAATGTTACGGTGGTGATATATCCAGAAAACGAAAATTATTGGAAAAGCAAAAAGAAGGAAAAAAACGGATGAAGCAGGTGGGATCGGTAGAAGTTCCGCAGGAAGCGTTTATGGCGGTGTTAAGGCGGGACGATGACGGAAAATAAAGTGATAAGGGAGAGGGGTCCAACTGGAAGGCTAACTCCTTTTTTGATTGGAAGTGTAAAAAGATGAAAGCTGCCTATATTCATATACCATTTTGCGAACATATCTGTTATTACTGTGACTTCAATAAATTTTTTCTGAAAGGCCAACCTGTTAACGAGTATTTGCAATCGCTCTTTCAAGAATTTAAGATGATGATTGACCCAACATCCAAGGCTGATTTAGAAACGATTTTTGTTGGTGGGGGAACGCCCACTGCTTTAAATGAAAAACAATTAGAAACTCTTTGTAAGGGAATCCGCGATCACCTTCCTTTTGAACGGGGAGAAGTCACGTTTGAAGCAAACCCAGGAGATTTAACGAAAGAGAAATTAAAGATTCTTGCTGACTATGGCGTGAATCGATTGAGTTTTGGAGTTCAGTCCTTTAATAATGAATTACTTGAAAAAATAGGGCGTTCCCATCGTGTTCAAGATGTCTATCGCTCTATTGATCAGGCCCAAGAAATAGGGTTTACGAATATTAGTATTGATTTAATCTATGCTTTACCTGGCCAAACAATCATCGATTTTAAAGATACACTGACAAAAGCACTGGCTTTGGAGTTACCCCATTATTCTGGATATTCATTAATCGTAGAACCGAAAACCATCTTTTATAATTTAATGAGAAAAGGGAAACTTCCACTTCCTAGTGAAGATGAAGAGGCAGATATGTATCGCTTATTAATGGAGGAAATGGATAAAAAAGGATTATATCAATATGAAATAAGTAATTTTTCTAAATCTGGATATGAAAGCAAGCATAATCTTGTCTACTGGAATAATGAAGAATATTATGGGTTTGGGGCCGGAGCACACGGTTATGTGGCTGGGGCAAGATATTCTAATGCGGGTCCATTAAAAAAATATATGGAACCTATTGCAAAGGAGAAGCGCCCTCTATTTTCAGAACATATTCCAACCAAAAAAGAGAAGATGGAAGAGGAGATGTTTCTTGGTTTGAGGAAAACAAAGGGGGTCTCGATTTCGCATTTTGAGAAAAAGTTTTCTATGGATCCTTTGCAAATTTTCCGAGAAGCGGTCGAGGAAATGACTCAAAAAGGGTTATTGGAAAACGATCTTGATCATCTTCGTTTAACACAGAAGGGGCGATTTCTTGGGAATGAGGTTTTTCAAGCCTTTCTTTTCTAAAAAATTCTTATCTTTAAGTACAAATTGTTGACATCATCTAGGCATTTTGATACTTTATTTATAGATTTAGCACTCATGTTTATAGAGTGCTAATAGAGGTGATGAAAGTGTTAACGGATCGTCAATTATTAATATTGCAGGTAATTATTGATGACTTTATTCGATCTGCCCAACCTGTCGGCTCAAGAAAATTATCGAAGAATATTCCGTTTCCTATTAGCTCGGCAACGATTAGAAATGAGATGGCTGATTTAGAAGAATGGGGATTTATCGAAAAAACGCATACTTCTTCTGGCAGGGTCCCATCTGAAAAGGGGTATCGCTATTACGTCGACCATTTACTGTCACCCCAAGAACTGAAGAAGGAAGACATAAATAAAATTCATTCCATATTTAGTGAGCGACTTTACGAGTTAGAAAATATAGCACAAAAGTCGGCTCGGATTTTATCGGAATTAACCAATTATACGGCCATTTTATTAGGACCCGCTGTGAAAGAAAACCGATTAAAAAGTATTCAAATGATACCCTTGAACGATAATACGGCTGTCGCCATTATTATCACAGATACTGGGCATGTAGAAAATCGAATATTTACTTTACCTAGTGATGTTGCAGCAGGAGAAATTGAAAAAATAGTCAATATTTTAAATGAAAAACTTTCAGGGGTACTCATTTCTGAATTAAGACCAACGATCTATAAAGAAGTGGCAAATCTCCTAAAGAGACATATTGAACAATATGATTATTTCTTTAAAATTATTATGGAAACCTTAGATTCTCCGGTTAATGAAAGACTGTTTTTTGGTGGAAAATTAAATATGTTAAACCATTCCGAATTCAATGATATTGAAAAAATTCGTTCATTCATGGATATGATAGAAGAAGGGAAAGGGATATACGAACTATTTAAACATACACCACGGGGAATTAATGTGAAAATTGGTAAGGAAAATAATCATTTAATGATGGAAGATTTTAGTCTTATTACGGCAACTTATTCTATTGGTCATGAAGATGTTGGGACAATCGCCATCCTTGGTCCAACAAGAATGGAATATTCCAGAGTTATTAGTCTTTTAGACTTCTTGAGCAAAGATATGTCTCTTGCTTTAACAAGACTTTATCAATAGGTGAATCAAACGCGAGGAAATCAGCTGGGTTTCTGCTGATTTCCCCTGTTTGTTTTAAATTCTCGCTGGATCTAGAGCCCCAGAGCCTGCCCCCGAGAGGCTCGCAGGATGCGAGTCCATCGACGTAGTGATTGAAGCGGCGCCTTTAGCCGTTCATCCTATAATCAAGGCGCTTGCGCTTTTCTTTTAAGGAGGTGACTGTTATGAATAAAGATGTAAATGAACAGGCTGATCTAAAAAATCAAGAAGATGATCTAATGGAAGAAACAGTTGAAAATACCGATGAGGTTAATCATAAATCCGAAGCAGAGACGCAACAAAAAGAAACTGACGTAGATGAGGCCCGTTCCGAAGAAGAAAAGAAAGATGAAACAACTTCCAAAATCGAAGAATTACAAGCAAAATTAGAAGAGGCTGAAAATCGCTATCTTCGATTATATGCGGATTTTGAAAATTCGCGTCGACGTGCCCGTCAAGAATTAGAGGCAAGAGAAAAGTATAAATCGCAAGAGCTTATTACCGAGTTATTGCCTGCGATTGATAACTTTGAACGTGCAATGGCAATCGAGCCTGAAAATGAGCAATCCAAAGCTTTGTTAAACGGTGTTGAAATGGTTTATCGTTCCATTATTGAGGCCCTTAAGCAAGCAGGCGCTGAACAAATTGAAGCGGTTGGTAAGAAATTCGACCCCAATTACCATCAAGCTGTTATGCAAATTTCGGATGAACAGTTTGAATCGAATACTATTGTGGAAGAATTTCAAAAGGGTTATATCTTAAAAGATCGCGTGATCAGGCCATCCATGGTTAAGGTAAACCAATAGTTAGCAGGATCTTTATATTGATACAGGAGGTATTATAAATGAGCAAAATTATCGGAATTGACCTTGGAACGACAAACTCATGTGTGGCAGTCCTAGAGGGTGGAGAAGCTAAAGTTATCCCCAACCCAGAAGGAAATAGAACAAGTCCATCTGTAATTGCGTTTAAAAATGGTGAGCGTCAAGTTGGGGAAGTGGCGAAACGTCAAGCCATTACGAACCCCAATACAGTTATGTCAATCAAACGTCATATGGGTTCAGACTTTAAAACGGAAATCGAAGGGAAAAATTATACGCCTCAAGAGTTATCGGCTGTTATCTTGCAATATTTAAAATCATATGCGGAAGACTATCTAGGTGAAAAGGTTGATAAAGCAGTTATTACCGTTCCTGCTTATTTTAATGATTCACAACGTCAAGCAACGAAGGATGCCGGTACGATTGCGGGGCTTGAAGTTGAAAGAATTATTAATGAACCAACGGCTGCTGCTCTTGCCTATGGTCTTGATAAAATAGAAGAAGATCAAACGATTCTCGTCTATGACCTAGGTGGAGGAACATTTGATATCTCCATTATGGAATTGGGAGACGGAGTTTTTGAAGTGTTAGCTACTGCAGGTGATAATAAGCTTGGTGGGGATGACTTCGACCAAGTGATCATCGATTACCTTGTGCAGGAATTCAAAAAAGAGAATGGGATTGACCTTTCTACTGATAAAATGGCTTTGCAACGTTTGAAAGATGCGGCGGAAAAAGCGAAGAAAGATCTTTCTGGGGTGACTTCTACCCAAATCTCCTTACCATTTATTACAGCAGGTGACGCTGGTCCGCTTCATATGGAAATCAATTTAACACGGGCTAAATTTGAGGAACTGTCTTCATCCCTTGTGGAAAGAACAATGGGACCTACTCGTCAAGCATTAAAAGATGCAGGAAAATCCGCTTCTGAGATCGATAAAGTAATTTTAGTGGGAGGTTCCACAAGAATTCCTGCGGTTCAAGAAGCGATCCGTAAGGAGGTTGGAAAAGAGCCCCATAAAGGTGTAAACCCTGATGAAGTTGTTGCAATGGGTGCCGCAATTCAAGGTGGTGTGTTAACAGGGGATGTGAAAGATGTCGTCCTTCTAGACGTAACACCACTATCCCTTGGTATTGAAACAATGGGTGGCGTCTTTACAAAGTTGATTGAACGTAACACAACGATTCCAACTGCCAAATCTCAGGTGTTCTCTACCGCAGCCGATAACCAAACAGCGGTTGATATTCATGTTCTGCAAGGAGAAAGACCAATGGCAGCAGACAACAAAACATTGGGCCGTTTCCAATTAACCGATATTCCACCAGCACCTCGCGGGGTTCCACAAATTGAAGTGAAATTTGACATTGATAAGAACGGTATTGTCAATGTTAGCGCGAAAGATCTTGGCACAGGAAAAGAGCAAAATATTACGATCAAATCTTCTTCTGGCCTTTCAGAAGAAGAAGTGGAAAGAATGGTCAAAGAAGCGGAAGAAAACTCTGAAGCTGATAGAAAGCGGAAAGAGGAAGTTGAGCTTAGAAATGAAGCAGATCAATTGGTCTTTACGACTGAAAAGACATTAAAAGACCTTGAAGGTAAAGTCGATGAAGCAGAAGTGAAAAAGGCGGAGGAAGCAAAAGCAGCCTTAAAAGCTGCCATTGAGAAAAATGATCTTGAAGAAATACGTCAAAAGAAAGACGCTTTGCAAGAAATTGTCCAAAACCTTTCGATGAAGCTGTATGAAGAAGCAGCAAAACAAGCACAAGCTGGTCAAGAGGGAGAAGCAGGACAAGGAAACAAAGACGATAATATTGTAGACGCCGAATACGAAGAAGTTCAGGACGAAGAGGAGAAAAAATAATTATTGTACATTAAGAAAGCCAAAGCCATTATCGGCTTTGGCTTTTCTCGATAAATAGGACGGCACTTTCAATCTACAATTGAAATATGCTAGAATATACCTTATGTGAAAAGATTCGGGAGTGTGTTTAGATGAGCAAAAGGGATTATTATGAAGTATTAGGTGTGACGAAAGATGCATCTAAGGATGAGATAAAAAAAGCATACAGACGTTTATCCAAAAAATATCACCCTGATATTAACAAAGAACCAGGGGCAGATGAGAAATTTAAGGAAATAACGGAAGCGTATGAAGTATTAAGCGATGATCAAAAAAAGGCCCAATATGACCAATTTGGCCATTCAGGACCTCAAGGTTTTGGGGGAGAAGGTTTTGGAGGAGGCGCCGATTTTGGTTTCGGTGGATTTGAAGATATCTTTAATACCTTCTTTGGTGGTGGCGGAAGCCGCCGTGATCCAAATGCTCCTAGGCAAGGTGCTGATCTTCAATATACAATGTCTTTATCATTTGAAGAGGCTGCTTTCGGAAAAGAAACAGTTATTGAAATACCAAGAGAAGAAACCTGTGATACCTGTCACGGAAGTGGGGCAAAACCAGGAACTTCCCCCGAAACATGTCCACATTGTCATGGTTCAGGTCAATTGAACGTGGAACAAAATACGCCTTTTGGACGGATTGTCAATCGTCGAGTATGTCAACATTGTCATGGGACAGGTCAAATCATTAAAGAAAAGTGCTCTACCTGTGGCGGAGATGGAAAAGTTAAAAAGCGGAAAAAGATTAATGTCAAAATTCCGAAAGGTGTAGATGAAGGACAACAAATGCGTGTTGCGGGTGAAGGGGAACCGGGAATAAATGGTGGTCCATCCGGAGATCTATACGTTGTTTTCCGTGTGAAGGACCATGAATTCTTCGAACGTGATGGGGATGATATTTATTGTGAAATGCCGATTACCTTTGTTCAAGCGGCATTAGGCGATGAAATTGAGGTTCCTACTCTTTATGGAAAAGTAAAATTAAAAATTCCTGCCGGAACACAGACAGGAACGAAATTCCGTTTGCGCGGCAAAGGTGTTCCAAATGTTCGTGGTTATGGTACAGGGGATCAACATGTTCAAATGAAGGTGATTACACCTACGAAATTATCTGAACAACAAAAGCAACTTCTCCGGGATTTTGCGGAAATTAGTGGCAACACTCCTGATGAGCAACATGAAAGTTTTTTTGATAAAGTAAGACGAACGTTTAAAAGTTGAGAAAAATAACGAGGCGGTCTGTTATGAAATGGAACGAGATAAGTATCCATACAACAAATGAAGCAGTAGAGGCAATCTGTAATATTTTACATGAAGCTGGAGCAAGTGGAGTTGTGATCGAAGACCCATTGGAGTTGACAAAGGAACGGGAAAACTGGTTTGGTGAAATCATCGAGTTGAATCCGGATGATTATCCCGAAGAGGGGGTCATAATTAAAGCCTATTTACCGATTAATAGCTTTATTGGTGAAACAATTAATTCGATTAAACAGGAGATTTCGGACTTAACCCATTACGATATTGATATTGGGAAGAACCATGTTTCAACAACAGAAGTAAAAGAAGAGGACTGGGAGCAAGCTTGGAAACAATATTATCATCCTGCCAAAATCTCCAGGCGTTTTACGATCGTTCCGACATGGGAAGATTATCAAAAGGTTTCAAGTGATGAATTAATCATCGAATTAGACCCGGGTATGGCTTTCGGTACCGGGACACATCCAACTACTGTGATGAGTATTCAAGCGTTGGAAAAAATAATAAAAGCAGGAGATACAGTTGTTGATGTCGGTACAGGATCTGGGGTATTAAGTATTGCAGCGGCTCTCTTAAATGCGAAAAACGTTATTGCCCTTGACTTGGATGAAATTGCTGTTGAGTCAGCCGAGCAGAATATTGCATTGAATCAACTACAAGAGAAAATCGAGGTGCGTAAAGGCGATCTACTGAACGGTCTGGAGATTGATAACGTCGACGTGATTGTGGCTAATATTCTAGCAGATGTCATTATTCGATTAACCAAAGATGCTGCATCACTCGTTCGTAAAAATGGATACTTCATTACCTCCGGAATCATTCAGCCCAAAAAACAGGAAGTCCAAACAGCCCTTATTCAGGGAGGGTTTGAAATAACGGAAACCCTTGTGATGGAAGATTGGGTGACTTTCATTGCGAGAAGAACGTGATGGAGTGAAGACATGCAAAGGTATTTTTTGAATGAAGAATACAAAGGCCAAAACTTGGTTATCCTCTCAGGTGATGACTACCATCATATTGTTCATGTTATGAGGATGAAAGAAGGAGCCGCTTTCTGGGTTGTTTTTTCCGATTCAAAAACAGCCTTGGTATCATTGGAAACTATTTATGATTCAAAGATAGAGGCAAAGATTATCAATTGGGAAGAGCAAGATAAGGAGCTTCCTGTTCATGTCACCATTGCAAGTGGCTTGGCTAAAGGAGACAAGTTAGATTGGATCATTCAAAAGGGGACAGAACTAGGAGCAGCAGAGTTTGCCCCTTTTATTGCTGAGCGGTCTATAGTAAAATGGGAAGCGAAGAAGGCAGAAAAAAAGCTTTTAAGATGGAAAAAAATCGCGAAAGAAGCAGCTGAACAATCCCATCGGCAGACTCTACCTTTGATTCAATCTCCGATGAAGCTTGCGAATTTAATCCAATATAGTCAAGCCTTTGATTGGAAAGTCTTAGCCTTTGAGGAGGCTGCTAAAGAAGGGGAGATAAGCCAGTTCGCCCAAATCCTCTCGACAATGGAAAAAAGCGAAAAGGTAATCATTGTTTTCGGTCCTGAAGGTGGTATGACAGACCAAGAGAAAAACGTACTAGTAGAAAATGAGTTTAAAATTTGCGGCCTTGGTCCAAGGATATTAAGAACAGAAACAGCGCCGCTATATACACTGGCTGCTATTTCCTATCATTTTGAATTATTGAGGTGAGGTAATGTCTAGTGTTGCTTTCCATACATTAGGTTGTAAAGTCAATCACTATGAAACAGAAGCTATTTGGCAATTGTTTCAAAATCAAGGATATGAACGAGTTGATTTTGAAAGCCGGGCGGACGTATATGTCATAAATACTTGTACAGTAACGAATACAGGGGATAAAAAAAGCCGCCAGGTTATTCGGAGGGCCATCCGCAAAAATCCCGAGGCAGTAATTTGTGTGACAGGATGTTATGCGCAAACATCTCCCGCTGAAATCATGGCGATTCCTGGAGTTGATATTGTTGTCGGAACGCAAGATCGTGTGAAAATGCTTGAATATATCGAGCAATATAAGCAAGAAAGACAACCGATTAACGGTGTCGGTAATATCATGAAAAATCGTGTGTATGAGGAATTGGATGTCCCATCCTTTACAGATAGAACGCGCGCTTCTTTGAAAATTCAAGAGGGGTGCAATAATTTTTGTACTTTCTGTATCATCCCTTGGGCACGTGGATTAATGCGTTCTCGTGATCCCCAAGAAGTGATTCGCCAAGCCCAACAGTTAGTGGATGCTGGTTATAAAGAAATTGTTCTAACAGGCATCCATACAGGTGGTTATGGAGAGGATTTGAAAGATTATAATTTGGCTGCTTTATTACGTGATCTTGAAGATCAGGTGAAAGGGCTGAAAAGAATTCGCATTTCTTCCATCGAAGCAAGCCAATTAACGGATGAAGTGATTGAAGTTTTGGAAAAATCGAAGCTTGTTGTCCGTCATTTACATATCCCGCTGCAATCAGGTTCAGATACTGTTTTAAAAAGAATGCGAAGGAAATATACAATGGCCTTTTTCGCTGAACGTCTTGAAAGACTGAAAAAAGCTCTACCAAATCTTGCGGTGACATCTGATGTGATTGTTGGCTTTCCGGGAGAAACAGAAGAAGAATTTATGGAAACCTATAATTTCATTAAGAAACATAAATTTTCTGAGCTCCATGTCTTCCCTTACTCCATGCGCACAGGGACCCCTGCGGCAAGAATGAAAGAGCAAATTGATGAAGAGGTCAAAAATGACCGTGTGCATCGCTTGATTGCTTTATCAGACCAGCTTGCGAAAGAATATGCCTCGCGTTTTGAGAATGAGGTTCTCGAAGTCATTCCAGAAGAACCTTTTAAAGAAAATCCTGAGAGTGGATTATATGAAGGATATACGGATAATTACATGAAAGTTGTGTTCCCGGCTACAAAAGAGATGATTGGCAAATTGATTCGAGTGAAGATTTCTAAGTCCGGTTATCCCTATAATGAAGGAAAATTCGTTAGGGAAATGGATGAATTGGAAAAAACAAATTCTATGGCTATGTAATGTAAAGCTATCCCATCTATGGGTAGCTTTTTCTTTTTCAAAAAAGGTGAAAATGATATGCTTATTTGTAGAGATACAATACTTGAGGTGATATGACTTGGATAAAAATATGGGAAAATTGATTGATCACACTTTATTAAAACCAAATGCGAACAAAAAGCAAATTATGAAATTATGTAAAGAAGCCAGTCTCCATCAATTTGCTTCGGTATGTGTCAATCCAACTTGGGTGCAGTTTGCAAGCCAGTGTTTACAGGCAACAGATGTGAAGGTTTGTACAGTGATTGGTTTTCCGCTTGGGGCGAATACACCTGAAACGAAAGCGTTTGAAACGAAAAATGCGATCGAAAATGGGGCTGTTGAAGTGGATATGGTGATCAATATTGGTGCTCTGAAAAGTGGTGATGTAGAGCTTGTGGAACGAGATATACGTGCTGTTTGCGCTGCTGCAAGTGGCAAAGCATCCGTGAAAGTCATCATTGAAACAAGCCTTTTAACAGATGATGAAAAGCGTCAAGCTTGTGAGCTGGCTAAAAGTGCTGGAGCTGATTTTGTCAAAACGTCCTCTGGTTTTTCTGGTGGTGGGGCAGCGGTAGAGGATATAGAGTTAATGAGGCGAACAGTTGGGGAGGCTATGGGAATTAAGGCGTCTGGGGGAATTAAGACGAAGAAAGACGCCGATAGAATGATAAAGGCCGGGGCTACACGGATTGGAACAAGCTCAGGAATAGAGATTGTTCAGGAATAGATGATCATACTCTCCCTTTTATTTTCCGTGAAGCCATATAATAAATTGTCCGAACTTTTTTGCGAATGGTAAAGCAAGTAAAGAGCATGCGGTATTATATAGTACGCTTGCATGAGCGAGTTGCATGTCAGGCGCATCGGAAAGTACAGAGCTTACATGTCCTAAAACAGAAATGAAAGGTAAAAACAGGAGAGCGCCAGCCAAGTTTAGCCAAATATGAGCATAGGCTGTGAGTCTAGCTTCATTTCCCGCACCTATACTGGCAAGTAAAGCGGTCGCACATGTACCGATGTTCGCACCGATCATAATCGCTATTCCTGTATTTAAGTCAAAAGTCCCGGAAGTTAAAAAGGTCATAGCGATTCCCGTCATAGCGGTGCTTGATTGAATGATCGCCGTTAAAAAAGTCCCGGTGAGAAATGAAATGGCAATATTCCCTTTCATTAAACCAATCAGCCTTTGCATGATCGGAACATCTTCTATAGATTTGGCTAATATTTCAAATCCGTTCATAGCAGCAAAAATGATTGCAATCCCTAGAAAAATATAACCGCAGCTTTTCAGCTTCGTATTTTTAAAGAATTGTAAGAGGATTCCTGCAATAATGAAAGGAATGATCAGATGATTTAAATCAAAGGTAAGAAATTCTAAAGTGACGGTAGTCCCGATATTCGTACCAAGAATGATGCCGGTTGTTTGTGGAAATGTTAGGATTCTCGCTGAGACAAGCCCAACTGCAATGACGGTGACGGCAGAACTACTTTGAAGTATGGCTGTCATACCAATTCCTGCTAGCATTCCCATAAATGGAGAGTTTGTGAACTTTTGTAGCCAGTTTTCCATGTTGCTACCTGACAAATGAAAAAGCCCCATTCTCATCCATGTCATACCTAATAGAAATGTACCTGCTAATAAAGCAAAAAACAATACATGCAGCATGTCCATCCCCCTTAAGACTATATATATGGGCGAGATGGGGAAGACATGCAAATAAGAAAAAACAATTTTAGGCAAATTTATAGTTTTGTAAAGCAGTCAAGCAGTTTGTTGACTCCTTCAACAGTCATGCATAGGATCAACCCGCTATTGTAGAAGGATAGTTTCACTTTTTTTGAGTGATATCTAATCGGCCCATAATGGGTCAGAAGAAGACAGTTTGATTGAATAATTAGATACGAAAAAAATAGGAGGATTTACTATATGTTTCCGGCTCCTATTCCCGCTAAATACTAGAAACCAGAGCAAGAGGTTATATGAATTAACACAACAAGTTATTTCCGAATATTGATATGTTTGAAGCTGGCAAAATCTAAAAATGTTCCAGTGATCTAGCACTATCAGTGTGTATCAAAAATCAATAATCCATACAATAGTATTTTTGAAAACTCTAGAAAAAACTATTTCGAAGAAAATATTCAGGTACTCAATCACATAATTCAAATAAATCACCATAGGAAATTAGTCCTTTTTTGGATGATGGTAGAAAAAACGCATTTTTCTGAATCTTCATTTCAATAATAATTAAGACATGTTATAGTGATTGTAGATTCGTCAAATAGATTCATATAAAGGAGGTGCTTGAGAAATTCTAGGAATACAAAGGTAAGTTGTAAAATATAAAAATGGAGAGGGAGGAAATTGTGTTGAAGAAAATGATTACGGTTACAGTCCTGTTTTTTAGTTTGATTTTCTTTTCATTCAATTTTAATGCTTTTGCTGCAACGAACCTCACCATGACCTATAATGCGACCACTGACACTTACTCTGCTTCGGGATCAAATAATATTCAGGAAGTATATATTAATAATGGACCAACCAACGTGAGTAATGGTAATACTGTATACGCAAACAATTATCTAACTAACAAGTCGTCTGAAAATCGAGCCTTTTTATATAAAGTAGGATGGGATCCTAATAAGATGAATTTTACTGGTGTAAATAATATAACTCGATGCCATGATGTAACTAGTTACACGGTATCTAATGTCGATAGTACTCACGTAGATATTACCGTCTATTATGGTGAGCCGACAACTTCAGATCTACTATATCCAGGTGAAGAAGGATGTTCACAAGTAGTGTTTAACTGGACAGGTGGAGGGGGAACTTACAATTGGCGTACTCTCGATGGTAATTCTACTCAATTCATAACAGGTGAAAGAGCTGGAACGGCAACATTGGCGCATTTTAGTTCTTCTAGTACTGTAATAATGAATTAGTTCAGAAAGGTGGAAAAGTTAATGAAGAAAATTGGCTCATTGTTAATGATAGTAACAGTCGTTTTATTGCTTGGACTTGCATCGTCAAGTGCCCTTGCAAATAACCAGAAGGACAACGAACCAAATTATTCAGAAGCGCATATGCAAGAAAGAATGAAGAATCAAAAAACAGAACCCATTGATCCTGATACACCCGTAACCCTAAAAAATGCTGATGGGGAGATTGTTTTAGAGACCACTCACGAAGATTTTATGAAAAATCAGCAAAAATATTTAAAAAAATACCTTGGGCAAGAGTAATTGTAGTTTCGCCCTAAGAGGCTAGGACATAACAAGCCAGAAATAGTAAAATAAAAAGGTTCCAAGCAATAAAAATTTGCTTGGAACCTTTGTTGAGAGATTTCCCCATCTCCATCACGATTTTACCGTTCATGGCGGGGCTTTTTCTCAAGTTCACCGCCATCAATGCAAGTGCTAATTCATTTTTCACGGTTTGTCGTATGAAATCCTCGAAAGCCTCTTCCGGAATACTCTGGACAAGATCATTGATCGCTAAGGCAATAGCGTTTTCTTTCAATTTAATTTCTAAATCTAGCAGCAAAACTACTTGGTTCATGGTATAATGTTTAAACATAAGGGCACCTCCAAAATTATTGTTTGGTCACTTTAATTTTATAAAAAGGTGTCCTTCTTGTTTACTAAAATAACGACAAAAAAGGCGTGGGGGTCACACTTTTTTAGTGTAAGCTCCAACGCCTTAATTTTTTTTACTGGAGTTTTGTCCCAGCCCCATTTTACTTTCTCAGTTGTAGTTAATTATTTACAAAAGAGCGGACGAATAAAATGCCAGTAAAAACCGAAATAAGAATCCTTGCGAGAATGCTTTCCATAATAAAAGATATCCAACTGTTCGTCTGAACTCCATACCAAGAGATCCAATTATGATAGGGGATAAAGACAAGAACAAGCAGAAGAACTGAAATAACCGCTGGGAACCAATTGAATGAAACCCTCCCGGTAATAATTAAAGAAATTTCCCGCCAGTTTAAGAAAATACCAAATAAAATACCATAAATAGTGATTTGCACAACAACATTGTCAACAGAAATTGAATCTACAGTATTTTCTTGAAACTGTTGGAGTTTCCAAGAGAGATCAGTAAGGGTCAAGAAGAAAATAATCTCTAAAAGAACAGATATAGAAATAATCCACGCTTGTATTTTCATAACTGCCTCCTTACTTTAAAAATCCATTTCGCAAAAATAAAATCTGAAAAATTTGTTATATTCATATACCTTACTCTATTTTAACATAAATTCATCTTTTGGGCAGGAAGATCATTTTATTACTCAAATGAAGAAAAATCGTTATTTGCACTATCAAAATAAGAAATTGAAGGTATGCGATTCATCTCTTAGAAGAAAGGGGAAAATCAATTTTCGAGCAGAAATCAAAGGAAAGACGTATGAGTTGAAGGTTTCCCATATCGCTGTCGAAATTCCTTCACTTAAAGGCGGGAAAATGATTCTAGTGAAGATGCATACCCTTTTAGAAATGCGTTGATTGGAGTGGCGGCTGGCGACTCCTGCGGGAATGAGCGTGCAGCTTGAGACCCTGCAGGAGCGAAGCGACGAAGCGGCTCAAGACACGCCCCGCGGAAAGCGTCCAGCCAAAACGGAAATCAACATCTTCATCCCATCACTAACCTTTATAAAAAATGTGCCTGACCGCACGTTAATTATATTGCATAAAATGTGTAAAAAAAATCAATCCAACGATTTCTTGTTTCGAAAATGTCTGGTTGATGAATCACATCTAATGAAAATCGGTAAACTTAAAATGAAAGATTGTTGACCATATATTCACCTTATTATATAATTGCATGGTACATGGGTTACCGTGTATGAACATGTGATTGTTATGTTCGGAGGGAGGGAAAGAGAAATGTCAAAAACAGTTGTTCGTAAAAACGAATCGCTTGAAGATGCTCTTCGCCGCTTTAAACGTACAGTTTCTAAAACTGGTACTTTGCAAGAATATAGAAAGCGCGAATTTTATGAAAAACCAAGCGTGAGACGCAAGAAAAAGTCAGAAGCAGCAAGAAAACGGAAGTATTAAAGAGGGTGCGATCATGAGTCTTCATGACCAATTAAATGAAGATATGAAACAAGCGATGAAAAGCAAAGAAAAAGACAGACTCTCTGTCGTTCGAATGCTGAAAGCAGCTATTCAAAATGAAGCCATTAAGCTCGGCAAAAAACAATTGACCGAGGATGAAGAATTGACAGTTCTTTCTCGTGAAGTGAAACAACGCAAGGACTCCCTCCATGAATTTGAAAAAGCGGGTCGTGAGGATCTCGTAGCAAAAATTCAAAGCGAACTTGTTTTTGTACAAGAATACATGCCTGCCCAATTGAATGAAGAAGAATTGGAAGCGATTGTCGCCGCAGCTATTGCGGAAACCAAGGCCTCTTCTAAATCTGATATGGGAAAGGTGATGGGTGTACTGATGCCAAAGGTAAAAGGTAAAGCGGATGGTTCATTGGTTAGCAAACTTGTTCAAAAACATTTATCATAGTAAATGAAAATGAGTTCTTACAATGATAGAACCCTAAGAAGCTGATAAGCAAATAGCTTGTCAGCTTTTTTTCACATCTCAATCGCGAATCGATTGAAACTTTTCTTAATCACAAACGTATCTTTTTTGAATCCTTTTCTTTGTCTTATCCGTATAAATGATTATATACGTTTCGGAAAGGGGGAAGAATGATGAGGAAAGTTTTGATTGCCATCTGTCTCTCTTTAGCAGCCATTCTTGCCATTGTACCTGTCTCCGCGGAAGGGAAAGAGGCTGATGTTTATGTCATCCCGATCAAAGAAGATGTTACAAAAGGCCTAACTAAATATCTTGACCGTGCAATCAATGAAGCGGAGGAAGCAAAGGCTGATGTGATTATTTTTGATATGAACACCCCGGGTGGTGCAGTGGATGCGGCAATGGACATTGGCAGTCGGATTCTAAATACAGATAAAGATATAAAAACCGTGACATATATAGACTCACGGGCACTATCTGCAGGCTCGTATATTGCCCTTCATACGGATGAAATTTATATGACACCCAATGCAACGATGGGTGCTTCCGCCATTATTAATCAAGATGGCAATACGGCTGGAAAAAAAGCGGAGAGTATGTGGATTGCTGCAATGGAAGGCGCTGCCAAGCAAAAAGGAAGAGATCCTGAAATTGCGAAAGCGATGGCGATCGGAGATGTCTCACTTCCAAAATTAAAAAAAGAAGGAGATCTGTTAACCTTAGATGCTGATAATGCCTTAAAAGTAGGTTATTCAAAGGGCACAATCAAAAATATGGATGAGCTTTTAGCGACATTAGGATATGAAGGATCAGATTATCAAACCGTTTCAAGTACTTTTGCGGAGTCATTAGCAAAGTTGGTTACGAATCCGGTAGTTGTCCCCATTCTATTATCTGTTGCTAGTTTAGGTCTTGTAGTGGAGCTTTATACGCCAGGATTTGGCGTAGCAGGTGGAATGGGATTGACGGCATTGCTACTTTTCTTTTATGGTCATTACATTGCCGGTTTGGCAGGTTATGAATCGATGATCCTTTTTGTTCTTGGTCTCATTTTGATTGTAGCAGAGTTTTTTCTCCCGGGAGGAATTGCCGGACTTTTGGGAGCGGTAGCGATTATCGGCAGTATTATTATGGCAGGGCAGAATACTGCTTATATGGCGATTTCTGTGATTATCGCACTATTTCTTGCCGTGGTGGCCATCATTATAATGATAAAGGTGTTTGGTAAACGAATGAAATTTTTCAAAAAACTCATTTTAACAGATTCTACCAATACAGAGAGCGGTTATGTATCCAATGTCAATCGGCTTGATCTAATTGGTCGAGAAGGAATTGCGTTAACTGATTTAAGGCCATCCGGTACAGTCGTGGTGGACGATGAGCGGCTAGATGTTGTAGCTGAAAGTAGTTATATTGAAGCAAAAACAAAGGTGAAAATTATTAAAGCAGAAGGTTCAAGAATTGTCGTTCGCAAAATATAGAATGAAACAGAGGAGGAAATCATATGAGTCCTGATATAATTTTATTATTGGTCGCCATTGCCATTGGTATTATTGTTCTATTAGTATTATTTACTTTTGTACCGATTGGACTGTGGATCTCGGCCTTAGCAGCCGGAGTGAAAATTGGGATTGTCACTTTAATTGGAATGAGATTACGACGTGTCATTCCTGGCAGGGTGGTCAACCCTTTAATTAAAGCACATAAAGCGGGTCTGCAAGTCACAACGAATCAATTAGAAAGTCATTATTTGGCAGGCGGTAATGTAGATCGGGTCGTAAATGCCTTGATTGCAGCACAACGTGCGAATATTGAACTAACATTTGAACGTGCAGCTGCGATTGATCTTGCCGGACGAAATGTATTAGAAGCCGTACAAATGAGTGTGAATCCGAAAGTGATTGAAACACCTTTTATCGCCGGTGTAGCAATGGACGGGATAGAAGTAAAAGCAAAAGCGCGTATTACGGTTCGTGCGAATATTGACCGCCTTGTCGGTGGTGCTGGGGAAGATACGGTAATCGCCCGTGTCGGTGAAGGGGTTGTATCCACGATTGGTTCCAGTAATAACCATAAAAAAGTTTTGGAAAATCCTGATATGATTTCTAAAACAGTTTTAACAAAAGGGTTAGACTCTGGAACAGCCTTTGAGATTCTTTCGATTGATATTGCTGATGTGGATATCGGTAAAAACATTGGTGCTCACTTGCAAACAGACCAAGCGGAAGCAGATAAGAAGATTGCCCAAGCGAAGGCAGAGGAAAGAAGAGCAATGGCGGTAGCCAACGAGCAAGAGATGAAAGCCCGAGTCGAGGAAATGAGGGCAAAAGTTGTCGAAGCAGAGGCAGAAGTACCATTAGCGATGTCAGAAGCTTTGAAATCAGGAAAACTGGGTGTGATGGATTATTATTCCCTTAAGAATATTGATGCCGATACAGATATGAGAGATTCGATTGGAAGAATGTCTAATCCAAAGAATGACCATAAGGATCAGTAAGATCCCTAACGAAAGGGGGGAACTCCTGTGGAACAATTTATACTCTTTATTATTATAGCGCTTGTGGGTTTATTCTTTAATCGAGGTAAGCTAAAAAACCAACAACAGCAGCAGGAGCACCCAAGACCTGTTCAACGTCCTGTTCAAATGAATGAAGAAGCACACGAAAAACCTGCCTCTTTTGAACAAATGACACAGGCAAAAAGTTTAAAAGAAGCGGCCGATCAATTGAAAAATCAGCCAGATATTTATAAACAAAAAGAAGAAATGGAAGTAAAACTGAAGGAGTTATATAGAAACGAAGAACTACATCGAAAAAAGGCAAAAACCATTCAGACAAAAACGAATGCTCATAAAGAGCGATTACCAGAATTTCAGGTAAAGAAAGAAAATATTTTAAATGGAATGATTATGTCTGAAGTTCTGGGACCACCAAGAGCAAAAAAACCTTATCAACGAAGGAAAATATAAGACTCCCATTAACTTGTGATTTGTTTTCTCACCTATTCAATCAAAAACCAGTGATGAAACCCTCTTTTTACTCATACACATGAGTGGAAAGGGGGTTCTTTATTGTGAGTAAAAAATGGTCAAAGAAAGTTAGAAATTGGATGACATCCAAAATGGAACTTCCCGCAGATATTATGATGGATCTTCCAAGAGTGACGATGGTGGGAAATCTACATATTTACATTGAAAACCATAAAGGCCTTCTTGTTTTTAAAGATAATGAATTGCGTTTACTCCTTAAACAGGGGCAATTATTGATAAAGGGAAAATCATTTGTGCTTAAAACCATTCTTCCAGAAGAAATTCTGCTTGAGGGTCATATAGAGGAAGTTCATTATTTGAATGAATAGGGAGTGGCATGGTTGAAAAATCAGTGGATCACATTTTTGACTGGCAGAGTATTAGTAAAGGCAACAGGACAAGGAATGGAACGTTTATTAAATCGTCTTGCTCGTTCTGGAATAAGTATTTGGAATGTGAAAAGGGATCACCAAGGAACCGTGTTTTTTTATATCACCTGGCCTGATTTGCAAAAATTACGACATGTTGCAAGGAAAGCGGATTGTTCACTATATTTTATCCGGGGAGAAGGAATGCCATTCCTGTGGAAGAGAACACTAAAAAATAGTGGTTTTCTTATCGGTATTTTGTTGTTTTTTGCCTTAATTTTATTTTTATCTAATATCACTTGGGGAATCCAGATTAAAGGAGCAGACCCGGAAACAGAACATAAGATTAGGAAGGAATTAACCGATTTAGGGATTGTGACAGGATCGATGCATTTATTTGCAGAAAAACCAGATATCATTCAAAAAAAGCTGACAGAAAAAATTGATAATATTACGTGGGTTGGTGTTGAATTAAAAGGGACAACTTATCACTTTCAAGTGGTTCAGAAAACGGAACCAGAAGGAACAGAGCAAGCAAGCCCACGCCACTTAGTGGCCAATAAAAAAGCTGTCATTGCAAGGATGTTTGTTGAAAAGGGAAAAGCGCTTGTAAAAAGAGATCAATTTGTAGAAAAGGGACAAATTCTTGTTTCCGGAGAAATTGGACAAGAAGAAAAACCATTGCGAGTCATTGCAAAAGGAGAGGTATGGGGATATACATGGTATAATACCAAGGTTACATTTCCACTTGATACGCCTCTGCAGGTTTTAAATGGGAAAGAAATGAGGAAATATTCATTGAAAATGGGCAAGCTTCATCTACCCATTTGGGGGTTTAGCAAGATCCCGTTTTCAAAGTATGAAACCGAAGTGGAAAATAGGGATCTCTTTTTTCTAGGTAAGAAACTTCCTATTCAATATTCCAAAAAAACGATTCGAGAAAAAGAAGAAATACAGCGCAATCTAAACGAAAAGGAAGCATTGGAAGCAGCCAAAGAATTAGCAAGAAGAGATGTGAAAATGAAGATTCCCCCTGATGCACAGATCGATAAGGAAATAATTTTGCAAGACAAAGTAGAGCATGGTAAAGTTACATTATCAATTAATTTTCAGGTGATTGAAAATATCGCCATCGAAAAACCGATCATTCAAGGAGACTAACGAATGTCTGAAGAAACTACAACAGCAAAGATTAACCTAGAAAATGCAGAAGAAGCATATGTTTTATTAGGAAATGCTGATAACCATATTCGATTACTTGAGGAACAATGGGATGTTTCCATTGTGACTCGCGGGGAAACGATGACGATTTCAGGAGACCCAACAAATACCGAAAAGATTGCACAAATCATTAAACAGTTACTTAAAGTGATTAGGAAAGGAATCCGAGTAAGTGAAAGAGATGTAGCGTATGCTTCCAAAATGGCAAAGGCAGGGAAAATTGAATACTTTGCAGAGCTGTTTGAGGAAGAGATTACCCGAAACACAAAGGGGAAGGCTATTCGTGTAAAGACTTTAGGTCAGCGTCATTATATCGATGCCATTCGTAAATATGATCTCGTATTTGGCATTGGGCCGGCGGGAACGGGAAAAACCTATTTGGCTGTTGTGATGGCTGTAAACGCTCTGAAAAAGAACCAAGTGAATAAAATCATTTTGACGCGTCCAGCTATAGAGGCAGGAGAAAGTCTTGGCTTTTTGCCGGGCGATTTAAAAGAAAAGGTGGATCCCTATCTGCGTCCTTTATATGATGCTCTGAATGATGTATTAGGGGTAGAGCATACACAACGTCTAATAGATCGAGGAACGATTGAAATAGCGCCTCTTGCTTATATGCGAGGCAGGACATTAGATGATGCCTTCGTTATACTAGATGAGGCGCAGAATACCACTCAGGCGCAAATGAAAATGTTTCTGACGAGACTCGGGTTTGAGTCTAAAATGGTCATTACCGGAGATTCAAGCCAAGTGGATTTACCAAAGGGAGTAACTTCCGGATTAATGGCAGCCGAGCTTATTTTAAAAGATGTAAAGGGAATCTCGATCATCCACTTGAATCAAAGTGATGTTGTACGTCATCCACTTGTTTCTCGAATCATTCAAGCTTATGAATTAAATGACCAATTACCGAGATCTTAATACGCCAATCTGAGCTGTTTTGACTTTTTTTGTCAAACAGCTCGTTATATTTTTCCGTAAATATAATGCTTTCCTCGCAAAAAACTGCTATCATTTTAGTTAGCTGAATGTACCCATCAGCAATTTACGGGGATGGAGGTCATTATGAACTTTCATGAATATATAAGTAAAATTCGATCTTTTTTAAGCTATAAAGTGTTTACAGCATTGATTTATTGTCTTTTAGCTATCGTACTTTTGCTTATCCTTTACCATAATATGAAGCCAGAGACCTATGATATGGAAAAGTTTCAAGTGGCTGATAAAACAATTCGTTCACCGAAAACGATTGAAGATGAAATGAAGACAGCTGAGGAACGTGAAAAGGCAGCGGAAGCTGTGGATAAAGTATACGTTTTCAAAAAAGAGATGGCACAAAATCGAGTTTCTTTGCTAACCTCTATTTTTGATTTTGTTTCTGAAACCAATCATGCCTCAGAGCAAACGGAAAATACAGAGGAGAAAAAGGAAAAGGATACAAAAAAAGAGATTCCCATAGAGGACAGATTGAAAGTCTTAAAATCGAAATTGACGGAGAATGTTTCAGAGGATATTACGGACTCGATTTCTGATGCCATTTTAATTTCTCTTTTACAGGCAAATGAAACGGATTTACAAAAAACAAAGAATATCGTCATCCAGTATGTTGAATCAGCAATGAATGAGAAAATCCGAGATGAGGGATTAAACGATACGAAGAAGCGTGTTGTGGATCAAATTAAATCGGCTGGTCTATCTGAGGAAATGGAAAAAGCGGGAGAGGAACTTGGGCAATATGCGATTGTGCCGAATGATCTATATGATGCCGATTTGACGGAAGAAAGAAAAAAACAAGCAATGGCAGAAGTAGAACCTGTGAAAATTTTACAAGGGCAAATTGTTGTTCAAGAAGGACATTTAATTGATCGGGATACCTATCGACAATTAGAACTATTAGGTTTATTAAAAAGTAATCCAACGATGAAGCCATTAATTGGACTTGCTCTATTTGTCATCCTTGTCATTGGTACAGTCTACACGTATTTTTCCAGAGTAGATTTGCCTGAAGAGAAGAAACAAAATTATTTATTGCTTTCGAGTTTTATTTTTATTTGTTCTTTAGTGATCATGAAAATCATTGGGTTAATGGATGCTGAACTAAGTGATATTGCTTATATCTTTCCAGCAGCAATGGCCCCAATGTTAATCAAAATATTAATGAATGAACGCTTTGCACTCATTATGACCATCATGCTAGCTGCATGTGGAAGTATTGTATTTCACGATGGCATCTCTGGAGCCGTTAACGTAGAAGTAGCGATTTATATTCTGTTTAGTGGATTGGCAGGTGTTTTATTTCTATCAGGCCGTAATGAAAGAAATCATATTTTGCGTGCGGGGATTTTTGTTTCATTGATCAATCTACTGCTGATCTTTTTTCTAATGTTCGGGGGAAGTGGGCAGTATACACCAACAGAATACTTATATTACGTTCTATATGCGGTCGTTTCAGGGTTACTCTCTGCTGTATTTGCGATTGGCTTATTGCCATTCTTCGAAGCGGGATTCGGAATTTTATCGACGATGAGATTAATTGAGCTTTCTAATCCCAACCATCCATTATTAAAAAAGTTATTGACAGAAACACCAGGAACCTATCATCATAGTGTAATGGTGGCGAATCTAGCTGAATCAGCTTGTGAAGCGATTGGCGCCAATGGCCTTTTGGCAAGAGTGGGGTGTTATTATCATGATATCGGGAAGACAAAAAGACCACCTTTTTTTATTGAAAATCAATTGAATATCGAGAACCCGCATGACAAACTGCCTCCTGAAACGAGCAGAGATATTATATTGGCGCATACAACAGATGGGGCGGCGGAATTGAGAAAGCATAAAATGCCAAAAGAAATTGTCGATATTGCCGAACAACATCATGGAACAAGCCTTTTAAAATTCTTTTACTATAAGGCAAAGAAAAAAGATGAAAACGTTCATGAGAGTGATTACCGCTATCCAGGACCAAAACCACAAACAAAAGAAATAGCTGTAATCAGTATGGCAGATAGTGTGGAAGCGGCTGTTCGTTCCAAAACAAATCCTACACCGGATGAAATACGTACTCTTGTTCACCAAATTGCACAAGATAAGCTGCTTGATGGACAATTTAATGAATGTGATCTAACTTTAAAAGAGATTGAAAAGATAAAAAAAGTATTTTGTGAGACGTTAAATGGAATATTCCATTCACGTATTGAGTATCCTGACATAAAACAGCAGAAGGTGATCGATAGTGGGACTAGTAATTGATGCTATGGATGAAACTGGACAATTATCAAAGGAACATTTGATCATTGTAAAAAGGCTTTTGACATATGCAGCTCAAATAGAGCAAATGGATCAAGATGCAGAAGTATCGTTGACGTTTGTGTCTAATCAAAAAATACAAGCGATGAACAAGGAATATCGTGGAAAGGACCAAGTGACAGATGTTATTTCATTTGCCCTTGAAGAAAGCGGAGAGGGTGAAATTTCTATTCAAGGAGCCCATCTTCCCCGCGTTCTTGGGGATATTGTTATTTCTCTTGATCGGGTGGGTGAGCAGGCAAATGAATATGGACATTCATTTGAGAGGGAACTAGGTTTTCTAGCTGTTCATGGTTTCTTACATTTGCTCGGGTACGATCATATGAATGAAGAGGATGAAAAGCGAATGTTCGCTAGACAAAATGAAATATTGGCAGGTTTTGGTCTTGAGAGGTAATGGGCGATTTTCAGTGATGCGCTTAATATTAGCATTTAAATATGCGATCCAAGGGATTCGGTTTGCAGCAAAATCAGAAAAGAATTTCCAAATTCATATTTTTGCAGCTTTATTTGTGATCATACTCTCCTTTTTTCTACAACTCGATAAGATAGAATGGATCTTTATGATGATCTCCATTTTCGGTGTAATGGCTTTGGAGCTTGTAAATTCCGCTATGGAAAGGGCTGTTGATTTATCTACAGACAAAATCCTTCCTTTGGCGAAGCAGGCAAAGGATTTAGCCGCTGCAGCGGTGCTGATCTATACTTTAATGGCCGTTTTAATCGGATTTCTCATATTAGGTCCAAAAATTTGGGAACTATTATCTTAAGGAACCTGTTATTCTTTCAACAATGAATAACAGGTTTTTTCATTAATTTTTAAAAAAACTGTGGCAATATTTGAATGTGAAGAGAAGGTGCGGTAAAATAAATGTGCAGCGATTCCTACACTAATATGGAAATGTTCAAAAAACTTTCTGGAAAATGATAACTTTATTATGAAAATGTAGTAAAATAAGTTATGAAAGATGAGGAGAACTTAATTGAAGGTGGAGCAACTGGTAAAGGCAGCAAAACTAGCAAGAGAAAGGGCGTATGTTCCCTATTCTAAATTTCCTGTTGGCGCAGCACTATTAACAAAAGACGGGAAGATTTATACGGGCTGTAATATTGAAAATGCCTCCTATGGGATGACGAATTGTGCAGAGAGAACGGCCATCTTTAAGGCCATTTCAGAAGGGGATCAAGAATTTACCCGGTTGGCCGTGATTGCGGATACAGATAGACCGGTTCCTCCATGTGGCGCATGCCGTCAAGTGATCGCCGAGTTTTGCCCTAGGGATATGGAAATTGTTCTAACGAATCTTCAAGGAAAGCAAAAACGAATAAAAGCTGAAGAATTATTGCCATTTGCATTTACAGCGGAGGATATACACGATGAATCAAACTCAAGATCAAGCAGCATTTAAATCCGGTTTCATTTCCATAATTGGAAGACCAAATGTGGGAAAATCTACATTTCTTAATCGTGTCATTGGTCAAAAAATTGCGATTATGAGTGATAAACCACAAACTACAAGAAATAAAGTCCAAGGCGTTTTAACGACAAATGATTCACAAATGATTTTTATAGATACACCAGGCATTCATAAACCAAAGCATAAATTAGGCGACTTTATGATGAAGATTGCCGTAAATGCATTAAAAGAAGTAGATATTATTTTATTTATGGTCAATGCTGAGGAAGGTTTCGGCCGGGGAGAGGAATTTATTCTAGAGAAATTAAAGGGAGTCGAAACACCTGTATTTCTCGTCATTAATAAAATCGATCTCGTCCGTCCAGATGCCCTTTTAACCATTATAGATGAGTATCAAGGGAAATATGATTTTGCAGAAATTATTCCTATTTCAGCGATAGAGGGAAATAATGTTGCTCGCCTACTGGAACAAATTCAGGAGCGACTGGAGGAGGGGCCACAATATTATCCTGCTGATCAGGTTACCGATCACCCGGAAAGATTCATTGTATCAGAGTTAATCCGTGAGAAAGCGCTTCATTTAACAAGAGAAGAGGTTCCACATTCCCTTGCCGTTATGATGGATAAAATGGAACACCGACAAGAACAGGAAATCATTGATATCATGGCGACCATTGTGGTTGAACGGGATTCTCAAAAAGGGATTATCATTGGAAAGCAAGGGAAAATGTTGAAGGAAATTGGAAGACGGGCAAGAGAGGACATTGAAAGATTACTCGGATCAAAAGTTTATTTAGAATTATGGGTAAAAGTTCAAAAAGATTGGCGTAACAAAGCGTTCCATCTACGTGATTTTGGCTTTACGGAAGAAGAATATTGACACACTTTAGGCACTTTGACAAATTTTACGCCGTATGGTGGAGAAAGAGCATGACAAAATAAAGGTATATTCGCTCATCCTTTCATTTGAAAGACCGGTACAAGCGAAATTATTAATCACTTGGAAAGGCGGGAATTTTAATGTATGAATTTACATGGAAAGTTTTTAAAGAAACAGGCAATGTCAATACGTACCTGCTTCTAAAAGAACTTGAAAAGGAAGAGCATTTGAATATTCTGCCGCATGGAGAAAACACGGACGAATCAGACTGCACACAAGTGACTTAAACGTGTGAATTATCCCGGGACTGTGATCGCAGTGAAAGGGGATAAAAAATATGGTAAACAAATATGAAGGCATCGTAATTAGAACGACAGATTATGGTGAATCCAATAAAATTGTAACAATCTATAGCCGGGAAGCTGGGAAAATTGCTGGCATGGCCAGAGGAGCTAAAAAACCGAATAATCGGCTGGCTAGCGTTTCCCAGCTCTTTACATACGGATATTTTGTTATAAGTGGAACAAAAGGATTAGGGACGATTCAGCAAGGGGAAATGATCTCATCATTCCGATATATTAGGGAAGATATTTTTAAGACTGCCTATTCCTCTTATATTGTCGATTTACTTGATAAAGGGACAGAGGAAAAAGAGATTAATCCGTTTTTATTTGAACTGCTTTACCAAACATTGCATTATATAAATGAGGGATATGATCCTGATATTATAACGAATCTATTTGAGATGAAAATGCTGAATGTGTTTGGTTTATATCCTGAAATGAATCAATGTGTTTTTTGTGGGAACACAGAATCCCGATTTGGATTTTCAATAAAGGAAAATGGATTGATTTGTCAAGAATGTTTTCATAAAGATCCTCATTTTTTTCCTGTCTCCCAAAATACGATAAAATTACTGAGATTATTTTATTTTTTTGATATCCACAGATTAGGGTCTATTTCAGTAAAAGAGGAAACAAAAAAGCAACTTCGTGATGTGATTTCAACTTATTATGATGAATATTCTGGTTTAAAACTAAAGACCAAACGATTTTTGGACCAATTAGGAAACTGGAAAAGTCAATTTGATGTTAATAATTGACTTTTATTCAACTTTCGGCTATTTTCTTTTTATAAGAAAAAATGTTGCATGCTGTGAAGAAGGAAAAGAGTAGCAGAAAATATTTCATTTCAGCGAGCCCGGGATAGTGAAAGCCGGGGATGAATGGTCTGTGAATGGCATTCCGGAACAGTAAACGTGAAAAAAGATGGCTACGAATGGTAGCAAATAGGGTGGAACCGCGGGTAAACTCTCGTCCCTATGCTTTCATGCATAGAGATGGGAGTTTTTACGTTATTTCAAATGGAGGATGAAAAGTAATGAATATTCAACAAATGATTCTGACCCTTCAAAAGCATTGGTCAGATTATGGTTGCATTCTTATGCAGGCCTATGATGTAGAAAAGGGGGCAGGAACGATGAGTCCGTATACTTTTTTACGTGCGATTGGACCTGAACCATGGAATGTAGCCTATGTCGAACCATCCAGAAGACCAGCCGATGGACGTTATGGAGAAAATCCAAATCGATTGTATCAACATCATCAGTTTCAAGTAATTATGAAACCATCGCCAGACAATATCCAAGAAATGTATTTGGATTCTTTAAAGGCATTAGGGATTGATCCCTTGGAACATGATATTCGTTTTGTGGAAGATAACTGGGAAAACCCGTCACTTGGTTGTGCAGGTCTTGGTTGGGAAGTTTGGCTGGATGGAATGGAAGTCACACAATTTACTTACTTTCAACAAGTGGGGGGCTTGGAGTGCAAACCAGTTTCAGTGGAATTAACCTATGGAATTGAAAGACTAGCCTCCTATATTCAAGATAAGGAAAATGTGTTTGATCTAGAATGGACAGAAGGTTTTACGATTCGAGATATTTTTTATCAGCCGGAATTCGAGCACTCTAAATATGCTTTTGAAACATCGAATCAAAAAATGTTATTGGATTTATTTAACACATATGAAGAGGAAGCCAAAAAACAAATGGAATATGGTCTTGTTCATCCAGCTTATGACTATATATTGAAATGCTCGCATGTGTTTAATTTGCTTGATGCAAAAGGGGCTATCTCTGTGACAGAAAGAACCGCTTATATCGGAAGAATGAGAAGTATGGCGAGACAAGTTGCTAAAACCTTTTATGAGGAAAGAGAAAAGCTTGGCTTTCCTATTTTACAACAAAAGGAGGAGGCCAGCCATGAATAATCGGGATTTATTACTAGAAATCGGCCTTGAAGAAGTACCAGCCAGATTTGTATTGGATGCTGTCGAGCAATTAAAGAAAAAAACAACAGATTGGCTATTAGAAAGAAAAGTGGATTTTGGCAAAGTTCAAGTTTTTTCGACCCCACGAAGATTAGCTATTCTTGTTTCAAATGTGGCGGAATCACAAAAAGATACAGAATTAGAGGTAAAAGGGCCTACAAGAAAAATTGCGATCGATGCGGATGGAAATTGGTCCAAAGCAGCGATCGGATTTTCGAAATCACAAGGCGTAACAGTAGAAGATATCTTCTTTAAAGAAATAAAAGGGATCGAATATGCCTATATAAGAAAATTTGAAAAGGGGCAAGAAACCGAAAGTATTTTAACAGAACTAGGAGCGATTATTACGTCTCTTCATTTCCAAAACAGTATGCATTGGGGGAGCTTAGAGCTACGTTATATACGACCAATTAGATGGATCGTTGCCTTATTTGGGAAAAATGAGATCCCCTTTTCTGTGGGAAATATAGCGGCAGGAAATATGACAAAGGGCCATCGTTTTCTAGGACAGAATATAGCTTTAACTTCGGCTACTGAGTATGAAAAAGTTTTACTCAGTCAATATGTGATCGCAGATTATGAAGAAAGAAAAGCGGCAATTGAAGAACAAATTACAAAGCTGGGCGAAGAACATCAATGGGTCATTCCGATGGATTTCGATTTATTAGAAGAGGTAACCAATCTGGTTGAATATCCGACTGTTTTCCATGGTTCTTTCCAAGCGAGCTTTCTAGAATTGCCGAAAGAGGTATTAATTACTTCTATGAAGGAGCATCAACGGTATTTCCCTGTTGAGGATCAAAATGGTGAGCTTTTACCTTATTTTATTGGAGTAAGAAATGGGGATCATCGCCAGTTAGAAACCGTGATAAGAGGTAATGAGAAAGTGTTGCATGCACGCTTGCAGGATGCGAATTTCTTTTATCATGAAGACCAAAAGATGACTATAGTGCAAGCGTTAGAGAAATTAAACAGCATTATTTATCATGAAAAATTAGGAACTTTATCAGAAAAAGTGTTAAGGATCCAAACAATAGCGCAAGAAATCGCGAATGTATTAGAGGTTTCTGCTGAGAAGAAAGCCTCCATTCATAGAGCGGCAGAAATTTGTAAGTTTGATTTGGTCACGAATATGGTGGACGAATTTCCAGAATTGCAGGGCATTATGGGAGAGAAATATGCGTTGCTTCAAGGGGAAAAAATGGAGGTTGCCCAAGCGATTAAAGAGCATTATCAGCCCATTCATCCAGAAGATCCTACTCCTCGATCTATGATTGGTGCTGTTATCAGTGTTGCCGATAAACTTGATTCCATCGTTTCTTCGTTTTCGATCGGTTTAATTCCTACAGGTTCACAAGACCCTTACGCCCTAAGGCGACAGGCAGCAGGGATTATCAAAATATTACATGAAGAAAAATGGCATTTACCTTTGTCGACAGTTTTGAAAATAGCGATAAAGGTGAATCATCAAGAGAAAAATGAGGAACTTTATGAACAACTTGAGAAATTTTTTAGATTAAGACTAAATTATTTATTAGAAGAGAAAGGAATTCGCTATGATCTTGTGGAAGCTGTATTAGATAGCGAATTGAGTAGTATTCCAGAGATTGTCCAACGGGCTGAAGTTCTTGATGATAATAAGAACGATGTGAATTTCAAAAACGTGATTGAGTCGCTGGCTAGAGTTATAAATATTGCGAGTAAAGCGGAACAAACCGATCGGGTGAACCGGGATCTATTTGAAAACGAATTTGAACAGCAATTGTATGAGCAATGGCAAAGAGTAGAGAAACTGTTTGAACAGGATCCATCTGCCCTTGCCCGTTATCAATCACTCGCATCCCTACAACCGTTTATTTCCACGTATTTTGACCATACAATGGTGATGACAGAGAATGTGGAGATCAAACGGAATCGCTTGGCGCAAATGAAGCATTTGGCTAAATTAATTACTAACTTTGCGAATATGAATAAAATCATTGTCAAATAGTGAAATGGAACAAAAGGCTATCATCGGAAAATGTGATAGCCTTTCAAAAAGGATGTGATTGGCATGACTGAACCTATTATCTATGTTGTATCAGATTCTGTAGGGGAAACCGCTGAACTTGTGACCATTGCAGCATTAAGACAGTTTAATGGTTCCAATGCCTTAATAAAACGCTATCCATATATCGAGGATATGAAAGCTATTGATCAAATTATCGCAAGCGCCATTAAAGATCAAGGTATGATTGTCTTTACATTAATCAAACCCGAAATTAGAGAATATATGAAAAAGATGACCCACATGCATCAAATTAATGGAATTGATATAATGGGCCCCTTAATGGATAACTTTGAAAAGAAATTTGAAAGGGCCCCATTGAATGAACCTGGATTAGTAAGGAAGTTAGATAAAGATTATTTTAAACGCATTGAAGCAATTGAATTTGCCGTTAAATATGATGATGGAAGAGACCCTCGTGGTCTATTAAGAGCAGATATTATTTTAATTGGGGTTTCAAGGACCTCCAAAACCCCCTTATCCCAACATTTAGCTTTAAAGAGTATTAAGGTAGCCAATGTTCCAGTTCTTCCTGAGGTAGATCCTCCAAAAGAGTTATTTACAGTTGATCCAAAAAGATGTATTGGCTTAAAAATAAGCCCTGAAAAACTCAATCATATTAGAAGAGAAAGATTACTTTCACTAGGATTAGACGATAATGCGAGTTACGCAAATATCGAAAGAATCAAAAAGGAATTAAAGTATTTTGATCTTATTTCCAAAAAAATCGGGTGCACGATTATAGATGTAACGAATAAAGCAGTAGAGGAAACAGCCAATTTAATCATTCGATATATGAATCATACAAAATAGCTTCAATATTTCTTTCATAATCAAAATAAAATCGTGGAAAAATAAAAAGAAATAAGCTATAATCTTAATTTGTGTTTCTAATAAATATATAAAAAAGGTTTAGAGCTAAACTTTTGGGATTACACTAAGGACAACTAAGAATGAACTGTAACGGGGTAAAACGACAATTTTCCTTAAATAGTTTGCTTTATAAGAAGGAATCACTGGAGTGATGTAGAATTATAGATAATAAACGTATATTTGTTGATGCAGATGCTTGCCCCGTTAAGACAGAAATAAAAAATGTGGCGGATCATTATGGTTGGCAGGTTTATTTTGTCGCTTCATATGATCATAAACCGGCGGATATAATGGATAAAGATCATTGGATTTTTGTAGACCCAGGGAGAGATTCTGCAGATCTTTATATCGTCAATCATATTCTCCCGAATAATATTCTCATTACACAGGATATCGGATTGGCCAGCCTTGTCATGGCAAAGAATGTTCATGTGCTATCTCCACGCGGGAAAATCTATCAAAAGGAATCGATTGAAACGGCGCTCGAGTTTCGTTATTTATCCGCCTTAGAAAGAAGAAAAGGAAATTACGGAAAGGGACCTAGGACATTTACTGAAGATGATCGACACAGGTTCGTGACAAGTCTTTGCGAATTGTTGTCGAATTTTGAAGGAGATTCAAGATTTGCGTCGAATTAAAATAAATGCACTTCTCTTCAAGCAGGATGTTCAAAACTTTTTGGATAGATGGAGATGTTTTTTGTGGCAAGAATTCCTGAGGATAAGATTGCTGAGATAAAACAATCGGTAGATATCGTTGATATTGTCAGTGAATATGTTCAGCTTAAAAAACAAGGTCGTAATTTTTTTGGCCTTTGCCCTTTTCATGGGGAAAACACTCCGTCATTTTCTGTTTCACAAGAAAAGCAAATTTTTCATTGCTTTGGTTGTGGAATGGGAGGAAATGCCTTTTCTTTTATAATGGAAATGGAAGGAATATCATTTCAGGAAGCGGCCGAAAAAATCGCCACTAAAGGAAATGTAGAACTTCAAATAGATCCCGATACATTTAAGCATAAGGAAAGCAGATTACCCCCTGACCAAGCAGAAATGATCAAGGCGCATGAATTATTAACCAAATTTTACCATCATTTACTCTTAAACACCAATGAAGGTGCCGATGCTCTTAAATATTTACTTGAAAGAGGTTTTACAAAAGAAAGCATCGAAAAATTTAATATAGGTTATTCTTTACCTGAATGGGATTTTGCTGTCAATTATTTAGACAAACATGGGTTTTCATTGGAGGTAATGGAAAAAGCGGGGTTATTAACCCGGCGGAGTAAAGATCAAGCTTTTATTGATCGTTTTCGAAATAGGCTTATGTTTCCATTACTGAATGAACAAGGTAAAATTGTGGCATTTTCTGCAAGAGCCATTACACCTGAAGATCAACCGAAGTATTTAAATACTCCAGAAACGGTGCTTTTTCACAAAAGTTCACTACTGTACAATTACCATCATGCGAGAAGACATATACGTAAACTCGGGTTTACCGTATTATTTGAAGGTTTTGCCGATGTGATTTCTGCTGATCGAGCAGGAGTTTCAAATGGGGTAGCCCTGATGGGTACAGCCTTGACTGAACAACATATTCAGTTGTTAAAAAGATTGTCCAATAACGTCATTCTTTGTCTGGATTCTGATGATGCGGGGGTTGAATCAGCTTTTAAATCTGGTTCCTTGCTTGAAAAACAGGGTATGACTGTTACAGTAGCGATACTGCCAAATCAACTTGACCCTGATGACTACATCCATCAATATGGAGCTGAGAAATTTCGTGATGATGTAATAGGGAACGCCCAAACTTGGATGGCGTTTAAGCTATTTTATTTTCGAAGAGGAAAAAATCTTCAAAATGAAGGAGATAGGTTGGACTTTGTCGAAAAAGCTATTATAGAAATAGGCAAGCTTGGGAATCCTGTAGAACGTGAAATGTATTTAAGACAGCTATCTGAGGAATTTTCTTTATCCCTTGAAGCCTTGTTGATGCAATTAAATGAGCTGACTCAAACGAAAGTTAGTAAGATGAATGGAGGACAAGCTCAGGAGAGGGTAAAGGAAACGACGTCTAGGACAGAGGTTCACAGACAGCCTTTACCGGCAATCGCAGTGGCCGAACGACAACTAATTGCGAAAATGATGCAACATAAGGAATTAGTTTACCGAATCATGGAAATGATGGGGGAAGGTACATTCCATTATGACGAGCATCAAGCGATTGTGACATACCTGCTCGGCTACTATGAAGAAGGACATACCCCAGATCCTGGTTTATTTATGAACTATCTGCCGGATCGCAAGTTACGGAAAATTGTTTCTGAAATAGAAATGTTGACGGTTGATTATGAATATAGTGAGAAAGAATTACATGATTATGTGTGTCATGTGTTGAAATATCCGAAATTGTTAAAGATAAAAGAAAAGCAGGCAGAACAAAAAGCGGCTGAACGAAAAAAAGAATTTGCAAAGGCAATAGAATTGGCTAAAGAAATAGTAGAGCTACGCCGCTCTTTATGATTTTATGCAGTGGATGTTTGTTACCACTATAAGCGCGTGTTTCATGACCATCACACCACGCTTAAGTGATGGCCAACACCGTGTTGGCCCAATGTTGGAAGGAGGAAAATCCATGGCTGAAAAATCAGCTCGTTCCAATGAGACTGATCTTGAACTCACCGTAGACCAAGCAAAAGAACAATTAATTGAGCAAGGGAAAAAAGTTGGAACCTTAACATACGAAAAGATTGGAGAAAAACTAGGTCATTTTGAGTTGGACTCTGATCAATTAGATGAATTCTATGAGCATTTGACGGACCAAGGGGTAGAATTGCTGGAAGATTCAGATGAGGACGCAGATCCGAATGTGAGTGATATCCAAAAAGAAGACGAGGAAGAATTTGATTTAAATGATTTAAGTGTCCCTCCCGGTGTAAAAATTAATGACCCAGTAAGAATGTACCTTAAAGAAATTGGGCGTGTAGACCTTCTATCAGCCGAAGAAGAAGTAGAACTGGCTAAACGGATTGAACAGGGTGATGAGGAAGCAAAGAAACGATTAGCTGAAGCAAATTTACGGCTTGTTGTCAGTATTGCGAAACGCTATGTTGGCCGTGGAATGTTATTTCTCGATTTGATCCAGGAGGGGAATATGGGGCTAATCAAAGCGGTCGAAAAATTTGATTATGATAAAGGTTTTAAATTCAGTACGTATGCAACCTGGTGGATTCGCCAAGCGATTACGAGAGCTATTGCTGACCAGGCAAGAACAATTCGGATTCCTGTCCATATGGTTGAAACGATTAATAAACTTATTCGGGTACAACGCCAATTACTCCAAGATTTGGGTCGTGAACCTACACCAGAAGAAATCGCAGAAGAAATGGATATGACACCGGATAAAGTTCGTGAAATCCTGAAAATCGCACAAGAACCTGTTTCTTTAGAAACACCGATTGGGGAAGAGGATGATTCCCATTTAGGTGATTTTATTGAAGATCAGGAAGCTACATCTCCATCAGAGCATGCCGCGTATGAACTTTTAAAGGAGCAATTAGAAGATGTACTTGACACATTGACAGATCGAGAAGAAAATGTGCTTAGGCTTCGTTTTGGCCTGGATGATGGTCGCACACGCACACTCGAAGAAGTCGGAAAAGTATTTGGAGTAACGAGAGAGCGTATTAGACAAATTGAAGCAAAAGCTCTTAGGAAACTACGACACCCTAGTAGAAGTAAGCGGCTCAAAGACTTTTTAGAATAATCCCGATTACTAATGGTTTACTTCTGTTTTCGGAAGTAAGCTTTTCTTTTTTTAAATGCAAAAATAAAAGTGAGGCGGCGGCTACCATTGAAGGATGAGAAAAAAAACATCCTGTTAAACGAATTTTATTTTTGGAAAGAGCATAAAATGCTTCCCGAACATTACTGTGATTATCTCATTGCGCTTTATACGGAAGGAGATGAAAAGAAACAACAAAAAAAGAAATACAGAAACAAAAAGAAATTTCAATTCGAACTCCTTTTTTATTTGCTGCTTTTGATCATGATAGCAGTGATGGCTGTAATAACATATATTACAGCTATTTCATTCGGAATGCAAACGCTATTCCTGTCAACTTTTGTCGTCCTCCTTTTTATTATATGGTTTTATTTTCGGCAGAACAAGATCAATGCCATGTCTGTTTACATGACAGCTGCTTTTCTATTCCTTTTATACACCGTTCAAATCAATGATGCCTTTTTTGATCATGCATCGATCAGTTTATATTGGCTTCTACTCATCAATTGTTTCATTTGGGTAGTGGCGGGTATGATAGGAAAGCAGCTTTTCTTTAGTATTACAGGCTTATTGGCTATAGTACTACTCATCGTATTCATTGTTATTTGAGCATCCGTTTTTGACTAATTCATGAATAAAGCATGACATTTCATATTAAAGCTTTTACTTTTTACACATTTCGAGTAAAATATAGATGTTTGAAGCATAATTGTTATTATATACATAGTGATTTTACAAGGAGGTTAAGATAGTGAAACGAAATCCACTCGTTCCCTATTTTTTAATTTTTGCATTGGGACTTGTACTCATGTTTTTTCTCGGGATAAAAGGGATTGGGGATGCTAAAGAAATTGCGAATGAAGCCGAAGGAGAAGGTGGCGGAGAAGAGGTCACTTTTGAACCTGAAGCATTTGCTAAAAAAACGTGTATAACCTGTCATGGTGAAAATCTAGACGGTGGTGCCGGTCCTTCCCTTCATGGAACAGGTCTTAGCAAAGAAGAAGTTGCCGATATTTTACAAAATGGTAAAGGCGCAATGCCACCTGGATTGGTAGAACCAGATAATATTGATGAAATGGCTGAATGGGTCGCAAATTTAAAATAATAAATGGAGAAGGGTTCTTTGCATTTGGCAAAGAACTCTTTTAACTTTAGGCCTGCAGGACGCACGTTACAAAGGCGTGGCGATTGATGTCGCGAATTTAGCCTTTGATCTTTATAATAGGGTGATGGAATGAATAGCGAAAAACTATCGAAAAGATTGGAAACGGTTGTTTCTTTTATTGAACCAGGAATGAATATTGCTGATATCGGTTCGGATCATGCTTATTTGCCTTGCTATGCTGTGAGAAAAGGGTTGGCATGTTCTGCCATTGCGGGAGAAGTGGCAGCGGGACCTTATCAGTCTGCTCGTAAGCAAGTAAAGGCGGCAAAGTTAGCGGACAAAATTGATGTCCGAAAAGGTGATGGTTTAGCCGTTCTCCATTTGTCTGATAAAGTGGACTGTGTGATTATTGCCGGAATGGGGGGAGCTCTGATGACAGAAATTTTGACGGCCGGGAAGCACAAGCTTTCCTCTGTAAGCCGTTTAATCCTCCAACCCAATATAGCAGCCGAGAAAGTGCGCAAATGGCTCTATGAGCAAAATTGGCAGCTTATTGATGAACGGCTAATAGAAGAGGATGAAAAATATTATGAAATCCTTGTAGCGGAACAAGGAAATCCCGCCCTTCCTTATACAGATATAACGAAGGAGCTCCTTCTAGGTCCATTTTTATTAAAAAATAAAGAGAAGAACTTTAGGGAAAAATGGCGTGCAGAATTGCAAATATGGGAAAAGATTTTACAGGAGTTAAATAAAGCGGAAAATAAGGAAGCAACTCGAGCAAAAAAAGAAGCATTACGGCAGAAAATTGAGATGGTGAGGGAGGAATTATCGTGAAGCAAGTGAATGGAAGTCAAATTATTCAGTTGTTTGAAGAATTTTCACCGAAGAAATATGCATTTGAAGGGGATCCAATCGGTTTACAGGTTGGTTCTTTTCAAAAATCCGTGAATAATATTATGATTGCTCTTGATGTGCTCGAAAATGTCGTCGATGAGGCAATTGAAAAAGAGGTAGATTTGATTATTGCCCATCATCCGATGATCTTCAGACCAATGAAAAAGATTCAGACAGATCAGCCGCAAGGGAGAATAGTGGAAAAACTACTTAAGCATGATATTACTGTGTATGCCGCCCATACAAATCTTGATATTGCCAAGGGTGGAGTCAATGATATGCTCGCTCAAGCCTTACAGCTAGAAAATACATCTGTGCTTGTTCCAACATATGAACAAAAACTAAGAAAATTGGTTGTCTATGTTCCGGTTGAACAGGCGGAGCAAGTGAGAGCCGTCTTAGGAGAAGCTGGGGCTGGAGCGATTGGTGAGTATAGCCATTGTTCATTTTCAACAGAAGGGACAGGCTGTTTCTTACCTGGTGAGGGAACGAACCCACATATTGGGGAGCATGGAAAATTAGAAAGGGTTCAAGAAGTTAGAATAGAGACTGTTTATCCAGTAGAATTCGAAAATAAAATGATCTCCGCTATGTTGAAGGCACATCCTTATGAAGAACCAGCCTATGATCTCTACGATCTTGCTTTAAAAGGAGAGGAACTTGGCCTTGGAAGAATCGGTCAACTGAAGGAGGAGATGTCGCTTCAGGAGTTTGCCTTGTTTACAAAAGAGGTGTTAGATTCACCAGGAGTACGTGTGGTTGGAAATCTAGAAGATAAGGTAAAAAAAGTGGCTGTATTAGGCGGGGACGGAAATAAATACTTCTCCCATGCGAAATTCAAAGGAGCAGATGTCTATGTCACGGGCGACTTTTATTACCATACGGCTCATGACGCCATGAATATGGGCTTAAATATAGTTGATCCTGGCCATACTGTCGAAAAAATCATGAAAAAAGGCGTGGCCGAGCGCCTACAACATTTATGTAAAAGCAAGAATCTTGCTGTTCATGTTTTTCCATCAGAAAGTGACACCAATCCTTTTAAATTTTTATAGGATCTAGAACGATAAAAAACACAAAATTTACCAGTGAAATTTTGTGTTTTTTCCTTCCTATCTTGTTGTAAGAGACGTCTTCGTTATTTTCGGTAAAATTTTGTTTAATGGTACTTTGTGTTCGCATTTCCATGTTGCTTCATCAGCAGGATCGAATTGTTCCAAGAATTTAATTACTTCTCGAACAATTGGCGTTGGTGTGGAAGCCCCAGCTGTGACAGCAACAGTTTCCGCCTTCATAAGCCATTCCATTTGAATTTCAGAAACATCTGAGACCCGATAGGCAAGAGTTCCTGCGATTTCCTTCGATACTTGTGCTAAGCGATTGGAGTTATTGCTTTTTGGATCCCCAACCACAATTAACACATCTGCTTCACCCGCTTGATCGGCAACGGCTTCCTGTCTAACTTGGGTTGCCAAGCAAATTTCTTTATGTCGTTCCACTCGAGGATACTTTTCTTTCACTTTATCCATGATAAGCTGAACATCCCATTGACTCATCGTCGTTTGGTTGGTGACGATGATTTTATCATTTTCGATATTTAATGTTGAAACATCCTCTACCGTTTCAACAAGATGAACAATATGGGGAGCAACACCGACAGCCCCTTCAGGCTCGGGATGCCCTTTCTTGCCAATATAAATGACATCATAGCCTTGTTTTTCTTTTTCTTTAATTAAATCATGGGTGACAGTGACATCAGGACAGGTGGCATCAATCGTTGTCAGCCCTTTTTTCTTAGCCAGTTCACGAACTTCGGGTGAAACGCCATGGGCTGTGAAAATAACGGTTCCGCTCTTCACTTTTTCAAGAATCTCTTTTCGATTCGGCCCATCTAATGTAATGATGCCGTCTTCCTCGAATGCATCCGTAACATGTTTATTATGAACGATCATCCCTAATATATATATGGGACGGGGTAAAGTTTTATCTAAAGCCGCATTTCGAGCAATGACCATCGCATCTACAACACCATAACAGTAACCACGCGGGGCAATTTTAATAACTTTCATCCAAATCCTCCTGACTAGAGGCTTTAGCCTGTAATCTATTGAACTTCAACTCTATTATAAAGGACAATAATAAAAAAGCCAAACACAGGAGGCTAACAGGATATAGGTCAGAACGGCGTTGCGATTGTCGTCGCGCCCTTAGCCGTTAGGCCCACAGGATGTGGGTCAGAACGGCGTTGCGCCAGGACGGCGCGAACTTAGCCGTTCATCCATTAAACGGGCGCCTTGCGCTTTTCTCATCAGGTGAGAAGGTATAAATTTAGGCTAATGCTGGATCTCGCTCCAGCGCCTAGCCCCTCGAGGTCAAATAACCCTGAACCTAGGAAGGGAAAGATCGCCCTTCCTAGGTTCAGGAACATTTGCTTGTCGGGGCTGAACAAGGCGCTTGCGCTTTTCTTACGGGATAGGAAAGTATAAAAATTGGCTAATGTTTGGATCTAGCTCTAGGCGCCATCGGCTCGAGGTCAAATAACCTGAGACAATAAAAGTCAAGACCGGACTTTTCTTGTCTCAGAACATTTGCTTGTCGCCGATAGGCGGGCGCCTTGCGCTTTTCTTATCAGGGAATATACAGTTTTGGTACAGATTCCCCCCTCTTCCGTTCCTTCGTACGGGGGACTGTCCCTGTCTCTTTATTTTTTTTCGTTTCTACTTTCCTATTTTTCTCCGTTTCCTGCTCCTCCGTCTTTTCATCCAGTATATCCTCCAGCGATTGTTCTTCAGTAGATGTTGAAGTACTTTTGGATTCCTCATCCCCTGATGAAGAAGTTAATCCTTGATAGATTTTCCACATGGCTGGAAGATTTTTCACTATTGGTCCATATTGCTGTATAAGTGGTCCGATTTGTTGTGCTGTATTTAAAACATTCTGCGTTTTTCCTAAAAAGTTACCGATGGTTTGCGGATTTGTAATTCCCTGAAGAAAAGATGGTTGAGTTCCTCCGCCTCTTGCGAACATGGATGCGGCTTCAGGAGCAGCCTGTCTTGAGAATAATCGTGCCAATAACCCTCTATTCGCTGGTAGGTTCGGTTGTTGTCCGAAAGATGGCGTCCCCCTAGGGCCTGGACCAAACAGTCCTGATTGGCCGATATTACGTGCTGGCCATCCCATTCTTTGCGGCATCATAGGACCTGGATTACGTAATGCCAATTAAATGACCTCCTTCCTACACCTAATTTATGCAAAAATCTAGGGAAAGTTTGGATAATCGTCATATCAGTTGAATGATATTTTTCATAACGTAAAATGGCAAGTATATTTGTAGATCTAAGCTTTATCATATATAATTAACTATTTGAGATGATCCTTTTTAAAGGAAGTGAAAAAGTCATGCATAATTTCAACCAGTTTCAATTCCATCCGTTTATATCGCATGCGATTGAACAGATGGGCTTTCGGCAGCCGACCGAAATTCAACAAAAAATGATCCCTTTGATTTTACAGGGTCATAGTGCGATTGGTCAGTCCCAAACCGGTACAGGAAAAACACATGCGTATCTTTTGCCGATTATGCAGTTAGTCGATCCTGAAGAAAAACATGTCCAAGCGATGATAACTGTACCAACAAGGGAGTTAGCAGATCAAATATATCAAGAGATTTTAAACTTATTACAATATGATGAAACGAAGTCCATTTCAGCTAAACGTTTTATTGGTGGCACTGATAAACAGAGGGATGTAGAAAAACTGCGAGTACAGCCTCACATCATTGTTGGAACACCAGGTCGGATCAATGATCTGATCCGGGAGCAGGCTTTATTTGTTCATAAGGCTAGAATTTTAGTTGTAGATGAGGCCGATCTTATGTTAGATATGGGCTTTTTACATGATGTAGATCAAGTCGCTGGTAGAATGCCGGAAGATTTGCAAATGCTTGTTTTCTCAGCGACAATTCCTGAAAAAATCAAGCCATTTTTAAAAAAATACATGGAAAATCCTAAATTTGAACAAGTGAATCCTGAAAAACAAGCGGCTGAAAATATTGAACATATTTTAGTTCCCCTTAAAAGTCGTGAAAAGATCGCACTCATTCATGATATGCTTCAATCTTATAATCCTTATTTGGCCATCGTTTTTGTCAATACTAAGCAGATGGCCGATCATGTGGCAGACCAACTCATTGAACGGGGGATGAAAGTTGGGAGGATTCATGGGGATATTCGTCCACGTGAACGGAAAAGAGTGATGAAACAAATTCGTCATCTCGATTATCAATATATTGTCGCGACTGACTTAGCAGCACGCGGAATTGATATTCAAGGTGTCAGTCATATTATTAACTATGAGTTACCGAAGGACCTTGACTTTTATATTCATCGTGCAGGACGCACAGCAAGAGCGGGGAATAAGGGAATATCTGTCACCATCTATCAACCAAGTGATGAAGATGCTTTAGTAAAATTAGAAAAAATGGGGATTTCCTTTACCTATTTAGATTTCGAACGTGGTAATTGGGTAGAAAGTACTGATCGTAATCGAAGAAAAAAACGTCCGAAAACTGCTTCTGAGGCAGAGCAAAAAGCAAGGCAGCTTGTAAGAAAACCAAAACAGGTCAAACCTGGGTATAAAAAGAAAATACAAAAACAAAGAGAACAGATGGTTAGACGAGAGAAAAGCAAAAATCGAAAAAAGAGTTAAAATATAGGGGGAGTGGAGTATGTTGAAAATTGGATCACACGTATCCATGAGTGGTAAAAAAATGTTACTTGCGTCAAGTGAAGAAGCTGTTTCCTATGGAGCTAATACGTTCATGATTTATACCGGAGCTCCACAAAATACGAGAAGAAAGAAGATTGAGGATTTAAATATTGAAGCGGGACAAGCCCATATGAAAGAAAATGGGATTGAGGAATTGATTGTTCATGCTCCCTATATCATCAATATTGGCAATACCGTCAATCCGGCAACCTTTGAGCTAGGTGTTAATTTTCTCCGTTCAGAAATAGAAAGAACAGAAGCGATTGGCGCCAAACAAATTGTCTTACATCCAGGAGCTCATGTGGGAGAAGGGGCAGAGAAAGGGATCCAAAAGATCATTGAAGGTCTAAATGAGGTATTAACGGCTGACCAGCAGGTGCAAATCGCGCTTGAAACGATGGCTGGAAAAGGATCAGAATGTGGCCGCTCATTTGATGAATTAGCAAAGATTATTGATGGTGTGCATTTAAATGATAAACTTTCCGTATGTTTTGATACATGCCATACACATGATGCAGGATATAATGTTGCGGATGATTTTGATGGCGTGTTAGAAGAGTTTGATCAGATCGTAGGATTAGAGCGGATTAAAGTTCTCCATATTAATGATAGCAAGAATGTGCGTGGCGCTCGAAAAGACCGTCATGAAAATATTGGCTTTGGTCATATTGGCTTTGATGCGCTTCATTACATTGTTAAGCATCCACAATTTGAGCAGATTCCTAAAATTTTGGAAACCCCTTATGTTGGAACAGATAAGAAAAATAAAAAGGCTCCCTATAAGCATGAAATTGACATGATCAAAAAGGGCGAATTTAATGAGCATTTGCAAGAACAAATAATCGGGGCATAGTTTTTACGAATAAAATAAAGGGAGACTCCTTCGCAGAGGATATGTCTCCCTTTTCGTTATAAGATAAGAAAATACAAAATTTGGCTGGTGCTAGTTCTAGCTTCAGCGCCTATCCCCGAGAGGCTCGCAGGATGCGAGTCCATCGGCGTTACGATTGTCGTCGCCCCCTTAGCCGTTCTTCCTATTTAAAGGAGCTTGGGCTTTTCTTATAAGGAAAGCATAAATTTAGGCTAATGCTGGATCTAGCTCCAGCGCCTAGCCCCTCGAGGTCAAATAACCCTGAACCTATGAAGGGAAAGGTCACCTTCCTAGGTTCAGGAACATTTGCTTGTCGGGGCTGAACAAGGCGCTTGTGCTTTTCTTATTTTGTAAATTGAATAAATAGTTTATTTAATTCTTTGGCTGTTTTCGGACCTGAAATTTTGGCTACTTCTCGAATGATCTGTGCCCGAGTCCGGTCATCGAAAATATCTAAGTTTTTTCCTCTTAAATAGGCGGCAACCTTGTCTGCCTCTTCTTTTGAAACATGGAAATTGAATTGCTTTGCATATTTCAATAATTCCTCACCCGTAATCAAATTCACCTTATAATTGACCATATTTTTAATCATTTTCATCCTTTATCACTCCCCAATTAAAAATGTATGCCTATAAGCAGGCAAACGTTCATAAAAAGGGGAAAGTTGTTCCTGACTTAAGTGGGTCTGGTTAATGAGCCGTGCCCAAAAACGCGAGAAAAGTCCAAAGAGGTCACAGCGAAAGCGTCGGCCGTGCCCGAAAACGCGAGAAAAACCCAAACAGGTCACAGCGAAGGCGTTGGCCGTGCCCGAAATGACGAGAAAAGTCCAAACAGGTCACAGCGAAAGCGTTGGCCGTGCCCGAAAACGCGAGAAAAGTCCGAACAGGTCACAGCGAAGGCGTTGGCCGTGCCCAAAAACGCGAGAAAAGTCCGAACAGGTCACAGCGAAGGCGTTGGCCGTGCCCGAAAACGCGAGAAAAACCCAAACAGGTCACAGCGAAGGCGTCGGCCGTGCCCGAAAACATGAGAAAAACCCAAACAGGTCACAGCGAAGGCGTTGGCCGTGCCCAAAAACACGAGAAAGTCCAAACAGGTCACAGCGAAAGCGTTGGCCGTGCCCAAAAACGCGAGAAAAGTCCAAACAGGTCACAGCGAAGGCGTTGGCCGTGCCCGAAAACGCGAGAAAAGTCCGAACAGGTCACAGCGAAGGCGTTGGCCGTGCCCAAAAACGCGAGAAAAGTCCGAACAGGTCACAGCGAAAGCGTCGGCCGTGCCCGAAAACGCGAGAAAAATCCAAACAGGTCACAGCGAAAGCGTTGGCCGTGCCCGAAAACGCGAGAAAAGTCCAAACAGGTCACAGCGAAAGCGTCGGCCGTGCCCGAAATAACGGGGTAACTAAGAATCAGTCCCAAGGAGCTTTCAGATCACGGAAAGGTCGCAAAAGGATCCTCGCTTCTTATTTACAAAGGAGATAAGATGGTGTATAATTCGTATGTATTAAATCGGAACGATTCTTATTGGAAAAGGATGTTCAATAATGTGTGAAAAGATGATTGAGATAAAAGATGTAAGTTTTCGCTATGAACGGGAACTGGTGCTGGAACATATTAATCTATCTATTCAAAAAGGGGCTTTTTTAGGGTTGGTTGGCCCAAATGGATCAGGGAAATCAACCTTGTTGAAATTAATGCTTGGATTATTAAAACCGCAAGCAGGGGAAATACGTCTGTTTGGAGAATCATTATCCAAATTTAAAGATTGGAATCGAATCGGTTTTGTCTCCCAGAAAGCCAACTCATTTAACAGTGGTTTTCCAGCTACTGTATTTGAAGTGGTTGCAAGTGGATTAACAGGGAAACTAGGATTATTTCGTTTTTTAAATGATCAGCATAAACAAATGATTATGAAGACGATCGATGCTGTTGGGATGGGAAAATTTGTACACAGAAATATTGGTGATTTATCAGGGGGACAGCAGCAACGTGTTTTTATTGCTCGAGCCATTGTCTCAAAACCTGATATTCTTATTCTTGATGAACCAACAGTTGGGGTGGATGAGAAAAACGTTCGTTCGTTTTATGATATGTTAGTACAATTAAATCTAGAACAAGGGATTACCTTGATTTTAGTCACTCATGATATCGGGACCATGACGAATAAAGTCACTCATGTTGCCTGTTTAAATAAAACGCTGCATTTCCATGGGGATGTGAGCGATTTCGAAAAATTTAACGCAGATGATTTGTCAGCGATCTATCAGCATGATGTCCATCTATTATCTCATGACCATTCTAATGAGCAAGAGGGTGTGATCGTTTGATTGAGGCGATATTTCATTATGAATTTTTGCGAAATACGTTGATAACAGGTCTTTTAATTGGTTTAATTGCCCCTCTATTAGGTACTTTTATTGTCGTAAGAAGACTATCGTTAATTGCAGATGCATTAAGTCATGTCACATTAGCAGGAATCGCCACAAGCTTATTTTTTAGTAAACAATGGAGCGCTTTTGCAGGACTGAACCCCTTATATTTTGGATTAGGTTTTTCTGTACTCGGATCTCTTTTGATTGAACGACTTCGCTTGGTTTATAAGCATTATCAGGAGCTGGCTATCCCGATCATAATGTCAGGCGGAATTGGGGTCAGTGTCATTTTCATTTCGCTGGCGGATGGGTTTAACACAGACTTATTTAGTTATTTATTTGGAAGTGTCAGTGCAGTTTCAAGAACGGATTTATATCTTATTTTAGCCATTACGATTTTTGTAGGTGCCCTAATTATTTTTCTTTATAAAGAATTATTTCTCTTATCGTTTGATGAAGAGCATGCGAAAGTATCGGGGATTCCTGCTAGAGTGATACATTTTCTGTTTATGCTAATGACGGCTCTTGTGATTGCTGCCTCGATGCGGATTGTTGGCATTTTACTTGTTTCGGCGTTGATGACTTTACCTGTCGCGGCAAGTATGCGGATTGCAAGAGGATTTAAGCAAACGATTGGGTTATCCATCCTTCTTGGCGAGATTTCCGTTATTGGAGGATTGATTAGTGCGTACTATCTTGATTTAGCCCCTGGTGGAACAATCGTTGTTTTGTCGATTTTCATTCTACTTTTTGTCATTCTATTTAAACGCATGCGTGCAAAAGGTATAATAGGGAAGCAGAGAGGTGAAAGTCAATGAATGTTTCGGAAGCTATTCAAATTATTAAAGATGAAGGGTACAAGGTAACGGACAAACGAGAACAAATGCTTAGCATATTTGCCAATCGGAATAAATATTTAACCGCAAGGGATGTGCTCTCCCATATGCATCCGGATTTTCCGGGCTTAAGTTTTGACACAATTTATCGAAATCTTTCCTTGTTTCATCAATTGGGCATTTTGGAATCAACGGATTTAAATGGGGAAAAGCATTTCCGCTTTACTTGTGCCGTGCATGATCATCATCATCATTTTATTTGTATGAAGTGTGGAAGGACAGAAGCGATTGAAGCCTGCCCGATGAAATTTGTCACGCCTGATTTAAAAGGATTTGAAGTAGAAGACCATAAATTTGAAATTTATGGAAAATGCCCGAATTGTGTGTGATAAGAGAAACCACACGGAAAACTCCCACTTCAAAAATTCGAGGAGAAATAAGAATTGTAAGTGGAGAATCAACTGAAAGTCAAATCCCCGACGTGCACTCCTATAGGATGCAGGTCACAAAGGCGTCGCAACAGGATGTTGCGACCTTCTTTTGATCCCCTTCAATCAGTGGGGATTGGACAAACCCCCACTGATTATAACGAATAATATTGTAATAAATGATAAATCGTAATAAATTTCTGAACTATTCAACTATTAGGTTGACTTTTTTTTTTCTTTTTTCATATAATGATTATACAGCTTGATTAAACATTTAATGGAAGTAAGCTTTTTGCCCCTAGTTTAACTGACAGAAATAACGTCAATGGATGTTGGAAAAAGTCGTATTTGTGATTTTGTTATTGGGGGAGGTGATTTGTTAAGTCTAATGTATTTGCATCGTGGATTGAACAAAATTGTAAAAAACAATTTAAATGGGGGTATTTCCATGGCAAGAAAATTTATAACAAGTCTTACAGTCTTGCTGGTATTGCTTATGGTAAGTAGTGGAACAATTTATGCTGCAACATACCTTGGTTATGGATGGCCGTCCAAAACAATTCCTATTAAAACTTACAGTTATAATGATAGATGGCAAATTCCGATGAATGCAGCAGTTTCCAGCTGGAATAATGCCGGTGCAAAAATAAAGTTTAATAAGAGTAGCAGTTCTTCTAATACGATAACGGCTGCACAGTATAGTTACACTGATTATGGAAGAAATTATGCTACCTACTCAGGGAAAAATTTGAAAAGTTTTCGGATTGAATTAAACTCAAGAACGATTTCGGCTGATGCAAAGAATTTTTTGAATTTTGTACAAAGTACTTTTGTGCACGAGTTGGGACATTCTATCTGGCTAGCCGATAATCCTAGTACCTCTAGCGCATCCATCATGAAGCATTCAAGGAATCGAAATACGATGATAAAACCGCAAACTTTTGATATCAATAATGTGAAAGCAAAATACTAATTTCATAAGGTAGTGTCAAAAATTCTATGAAAACAAAAGCCCAAAAGTAGCTCTAAGATCTAAATGTGGTGGTAAGCTGCCGCAATCGCTCTTGACAAACACGCCAATGGTTTGAATTCAGACTAAC
>NZ_JALIFP010000017.1 GCF_022867885.1 Lederbergia sp. NSJ-179
TAGATCAGGGAATGTGTACAAACTTTATTAATCAATCTTGCAGTCCCATTGGAAAATTGATAGATTTCATCAATAGCCGCCTCCGTAAAAATGTCTCTTTGCGCTCCGGCACTCATCAAGTGTTGCTTTACATATTCACCTACTTGAGATCGGTCGTAATTCTGGAACTTTAGAATTGTCTTCTTTTTTGAGTAGTTAGGTTCCCTGCATCTCTTACTCATTTGTTTGATCGTAACTTTTTATTCTTTTGTTGATAAGTAAACAGTGCGTTCATGTCGCTTTTGATGTTGCAGGCCGCGTGTTGCTTACATCCATCGAGTTAACTGGAATTAGCGAGTAATTCAGTTCCAACATGGTTTATCGCTAGTATATTTCTATACGGCAAAATATTTATACTCAGTACTTAGGCTATTTCTTTCTTACTAATTTTATTCTTCGACGGCGATTCCGGCAGCTTTGAAGTGTCCATAGGCAACGATTTTACTAAATTGTGATGAAACTTCTTCCACAGGAAGGGGCAAATCGTTTTTGATCCACCAAATGATGACCCCCATAAAAGCTGATACGAGATATTCGAGTAGCAATTCTTTCGATATTTTTAAAGTAGATTTTCCCTGAGAAGAAGTCCAGCCCTCATTTAACTTATCTTTAATAATCTTCTCCATTTTTGACTGAAACAAATAAATTTTATTCTCTCCAACTAACATCGCTTGATAATAAGAGGTATTATGCGCAATGTGCTCCAATATAGTCTGCATGACGGTCTCGAGTGTAGAAATACTAAAAGGTCTCATGCTGATAGGACATTGAGCGATTGCGTTTTTTATTTCCTCCAATAACTCATCCACACATTTATCTAATAAATCAGGCTTATCTTGGTAATGAAGATAGAAAGTGTTTCGATTGATCATTGCGCGATCGGCAATATCCTGGATCGTTATGGCTTCATAGCCTTTTTCCTGAATAAGTTCATAAAATGCCTTTCGAATCGATTGGTTCGTCCGCAATACCCTTAGATCGGTTTTCTTGTTCATTTTTTCGTCCCCTCTCAAAAAATAAATTTAGATCGTTAAGCGACAAATTTCTACGAATTGTATATTATCCATCAAAAACAAAAATATTGGATATTGTTTATGGTATCTCCTCTTATTATAATGGGTATTAGATAAATAAACAACATATCGTTCATTATTTATCTGATGCCTATAAATTTGAAGGAGGGGAAGTAAAGTGGAAGTTAATAGTTAGGAATTGGTCAATCAGGGATTATACTAATCTAACTTAAAGAATGTGAAATTTAATAAATACGGAGGTTTTTGAAATGACAATAAATACTAAAAATGAGCTTGTTCGTAAGGCAGTCGCCGTGCTGGAAAGTTTTGAGAGCGGCAACCCCGAAGCGATTACGGCTTACGTTCATCCAGATCAATATATTCAGCACAATCAGTCCTTACTCGATGGTCGTGATGCCATGCTTGGCGCACTTGATCATTTAAAGGAAATAGGTACAAAGGTAAGTGTTAAGCGTGCGTTAGTGGACGGAAATTATGTTGTACTTCATTCTGAATATGATTTTTTCGGCCCCAAAATCGTTTTTGATATATTTCGTTTTGAGAATGGACTGATCGTTGAACATTGGGATAATTTGCAAGAAAAGGTAGAAAAGACACCAAGCAATCATACGATGATTGACGGACCGACCACAATTAAGGATATAGACAAGACCGTTGCAAACAAAGAATATGTTAAAAGTTTTGTAGAGAATATCTTAGTTGGAAAGAACCCAGATCTGCTTACCTCATACTTTGATGGGGATAACTACATTCAGCATAGTCCACATATTGCAGATGGCCTTTCCGGTCTTCACGCTGCAATGCAGGCACTCGAGGAGAAAGGTATTACATTTCAATACACTCAAGTTCATCAGATTATCGGACAAGGTGATTTTGTTCTTGTGGTGAGTGAAGGTCTATTTAATGGTCAGCATACTGCTTTCTATGATTTGTTCCGCGTAGAGGATGGAAAAATCGCCGAGCATTGGGACGTAATCGAAACCATATTGCCGGAAGAGAAGCGAAAAAATTCGAACAGTAGATTTTGAAGTTTGTCTAGCGGAATCGCAGAAAAACATCGCCACATTAAATGACGGCGATGTTTTTCGTATCACAGACATATCTGAGCGATAAATTAATCATCAAAGAAATAAAAGAGTGTTGCTTCAACAATGCTTAACTAAAGAAATGAGGTATCTCTTAATGCAAACCAATCATAGAATTCAAAGGAATAATGAAGAGTTATTATTAGGCGTTCTTGTCTTTACACTCATTATCGCCGTCATGAATTTAACCATGTTTAATGTTGTACTTCCAGATATCAGTAAACAGTTTCAGCTTTCACTATCACAAGCAGGCTGGATCGTCACGAGTTATATGATTGTCTATGCAATTGGCTCGTTAACTTATGGAAAATTGTCAGACACATATAGCTTAAAGAATTTGTTGACCTTTGGTCTATTACTTTTTGCAATTGGATCAGTTGTTGGTTTGGTGGCTATTAAATTTTTGATGCTTATTGTGGGACGAATTGTACAAGCAGCTGGTGCATCTGTCATTCCAGCGATTTCAATGATCGTTCCGGTTCGTTACTTTTCACCCGAAAAACGTGGACGTGCTTTGGGTACCGTTGCAATCGGGTTCGCACTAGGTTCGGCTTTAGGTCCGATTGTGGCCGGGGTGACAAGCAGTATGTGGAACTGGAAAGTTTTATTTGTGATTTCCCTTCTATCGTTGCTGACATTGCCAATGTATCGTAAATATTTAAATGATGAAAAGCGGAGTGCCGGCAAAATGGATTTTATCGGCGGAACACTTTTGGCAGGTACAGTAGCCACCTTGTTACTGGCTTTAACAAATGGGAATATATGGTTTGTTACGACCGGGACCATTTTCTTTATTTTGTTCTTATTACGTATTTTCTACGCTTCAGCGCCATTTATAGATCCGGCTATATTTCGAAACAAATCGTTTTCATTCAGTCTTATCATTGCTTTCGTAATGATTGGAGTTAGCTTTGCTATTCCATTTATTACACCTCAGTTACTCTCTTCTATAAACCAATTGTCAGCGGCTTTCATTGGAATTGTTATGTCGCCGGCAGCTCTTGTGGCTGCATTATTGGGACGGAGGGGAGGACAGTTGGCTGATGAAAAGGGAAATCCGTTTCTTGTGTATACTGCAGCAACACTTCTTATTATCGGTTTTATCTGTTTGTCTTCAGTCGTCGGCATGTCGCCAGTCCTTATTGCAATCTTTCTTATTTTTGCTGTCCTAGGTCAGTCATTCATGCTAATCGCTATGTCGAACACTGTTTCACAAACGCTATCAAAAGAGCATACGGGAGTAGGAATGGGTTTGTTTACCATGATCACTTTTATTTCAGCAGCTGTATCAACAGCTGCGATCGGCAAGGTACTTGATTTTGGCACATCGACCATTCGCTTAAATCCGCTAAATCAAAATAGCGCTTCTTTTATATATAGCAACATTTTTCTAGCACTAGCCATTCTAGTTGTTGTGACGGTTACATTTTATTATGTACAATTTGGGCGTAAAAAGGCTAAGGTCAAAAAATTCTTAAGGGAGAAAGTTGAATGAACAAAAGTAAGAGCCACTCCAGAGTAAGGAGTGGCCCATTCTTCTATGTTGATAAATATCTTTTTGTGGTTCGATGATGTTTTGTGCTTTGATACTGTACAGTGAATCGTACCACAAGTAGGTTAATTCAATACTCAATAGTCACGAGGAATTTTGAGTATACAATATATTTTTTTCTCACCAACCCGCCATTAAAATGGTTATCTCTTTAGTAGGCACATTCAAATAAATAACTAGTCAATTAATGGAAAAAGATACAAAACTATCCTTTGGTTATGTTTTAATGTAATGGAGAGAAAACAAAAAACAAACCAAAGGATATAGATACTATGATACTGAACTTTTTTGCAAAATTCAAAGACATATACATGATACTATCCATAAATTAACTGGTTCAGATAAAACAATAGCCTTGGCCAAACCCGCCAAAGCTTATGGAAGAGGTGGTCAATCATTTGTAGCTGAGGAATTTAACGTTAGTCGGGATACCATTAGAAAGGGCCTTTACGAGCTGGAAACAGGAATCTGTTGTGAAGATGCTTTTCATTTGAGAGGCAGAAAAAAGGCGGAAGAAAAATTATCGAATCTTCTAAAGGACATAAAGGAAATCGTGGATAGTCAGAGTCAGAGCCAGACAGACCCGACTTTTTACCAGACTTACTGTTGAGCAAATAAGGGAACAACTGATTGAAAAAGGCTATACAGAATTTTTTCTAAAGTCTCTCTTTTGCGAAAACTGGCTTATTATTATTTTTAATGTACCTAATTCAGAGATGTATAGGAACTAGTTTTTAAAATGAGAGAGCACGATGGGTGAACAATTATAATTATAAAATAAAAGTGGGCTGAGGCTTTGGGGAGTGAGGAGGTATCACTGATAATAGAGGTGATATCTCATTTTATTTTAAAAGGGTGTTCAAAAAGTCCCGCAAAAATGACAATGCGAATTTCTTCGTTGGCTTGTTTCTCCGCTGCTCATGTATTCAGGATAAGGATCTTCTGTGTTGCCCACGTTTTGTGGGCAACACAGAAGTCAGCATATTGATTAAAATAATATGGTTCCCTACCAAAAATAAAATTTGGTAGGGGAATTTTAGATATGTCTAACACTTACTTCTTAAACAAATTGGTTCGGTTGTATTACCTACTCTTTCTGGGGGAGTCGGGATACCCCGGATATGAAACTATATATTGTTTTTCCTTTCGCAACGCATTCATTAATTCCGGTCCTACATTTAGGTTCTGTTGTACTATTTGATGAGGGGTAAGCGCCATCCACTGATTTAGTGAAACATCTTCAAAGCGGTCACTCTTAAACATCTCCAAAGCCCACACGGTTTGATTACCTGTGTTTTGGATGTAGTGACCAAAGGCACGCGGTACATATCCTACATCCCCAGCACGATAATTGAAAGTACGAGCCGTACCATTCGGTGCCATAACCGTCATGCGAGCTGTACCTGAGATATAATATTGCCATTCATCATTGTTTGGATGCCAATGCATTTCTCTCATTGCGCCCGGTTTGATTTCCAACAAAGAAGCAGCAATTTGAGTGGCAATAGGAAAGTTGGTTGAATCGACTATACGTACGGTACTCCCGCCCGGAGTAACAATGGGCTGTTGTGCAAGTAGTCGATGTGTAAAGGTTTCTGGTACCATACCTTGTGGGTCTGCTACCTGTTGACTTTCGAGTGGACCAGGAATAGTTCCTTGGAAAATGTATAGTTGATGATTTGGAATATGGGCAAAAGCGCTTGTTGGAACACCGAAATTAGCTGAAAGGACGTCCTTTGGCGTATGTGAGAACCAATCGGAGATACTTAAAGTATTGAGGTCAGAGAAGTTACCGTCAGGAAAGGCGAGCAAAAATTCGCAACCTTCTTCCAATCCTTGAATTGAATGTGGAATTCCAGGAGGGAAGTACCATAGGTCTCCTTTGCCTACGTCAGCAATGAAGTTCCTCCCGTTCTGGTCAACTGATGTAATGCGTGCTCGCCCCACAAGCATGATTGCCCATTCCGCTTGCTGATGCCAATGTAATTCACGCACACCACCTGGAGTAAGAGCCATATTCACCCCAGAAATCGTGGTCGCAATTGGAAGTTGTCTAACTGTCACTTCGCGTGACCAGCCACCATGATTTAACTGCATATGGGAATCGGAGAAAGAAAACTTTAAGTTAGGAAGCATCCCAGCATCGGTGGCGGGCGGAACAAGCATGTCGGGGTTCTCGTAGTCTCGCATAATGTCCCTTGGACCTAAATCCCACCAACCAGCGCCATCATTCCTTATCGGTTGTGGTATATTTCCGAAGAAGGCTTGATTTCGTGGTCTATTTTCCATACGGTTCATCACCTTTCTCGCTGTGTATTAGTCTAATCTTATGCAGAGTAAGTTGAAATTATAATTTGTCCTCTTTGGTAGGAATTATTATTTCAAATTATAATGCTGCATTAAATTAATTAATTGACAGTAAAAGAGTAGATTCCGAAGCAAAACCGGACGAAGCATTCTGCGATAAACCCCGGCGTATACAGCGCTGGGGATGTGGCATCGCAAATGCATCAGACGATTGCTGCCGCTTCTATGGGCGCATTTACTGCAGCGTTCATAAACAATGAACTTAAAATAGAGGCTTGGAGAAAAAACGGGGGGAGATTTTTACCAAAAGAATAATGAAGTAAAAAAAACATCCTCAGAATCTGCACGGGATTAACTGGAGTTTCTACTCGATAAAGAAATGTCCGGGGCGAAAAAGACCACGAAACTCAACCAATAATCCAGATACTTGGCTGAGTTTTGTCAAAATGGCCATATATTTTGTGAATCGTTGCCGTACCGTAATAATAGAAGATTGTTTCATCATAAATTTACCCTGTGTTTAACTTTTTGCCTCGGCTTGATGGCTCACGAGGTTTAATGAGCGATCTAACAAGGTAATCAAGATGAGGACCAAGGTAACGCCGCCACAAAATAAACCAATATGGTGAATCCCTGGTGTATTCGCCCCGGATTTCAGAAACAGGCCGTTTGCCGCAGAAGCTAAGATAGCGCCCAAGTACATAAACGTTCGGAGTAAACCGGCTGAAGCACCAATTTGTCTTCGATTCGCTTGATAATAGACGGCATTTTGGTTACCCAGATTCAGCAAGCCTTGTGGTATCCCTAACAGAAGAACAATTATGGCTATAAATACAACACTCGTTGTATGATGTGTAAAGAGCAGCAATGTAACAGCAATGAATTGAACAATGCTGCCGGCAATCAATTTTAAACGGATGGCGGGACTTTTTCCTGTCACCTGGGTCACGATAATCGCCGTTAAAGACATGGGCAACATCAACAGCCCACCAATGGAGGCGGATAGCCCCCTTCCGTCTTCCAGCCATTGAGGGAATCCATAAATGAAGGAATAAGCAACTAAACCTGAAAGTAAACCTCTGGCATAAGTGAGTACCAGGGGGATATTTCCGCTGAATACGCGAATATCGATAAAAGGATTTTTCATTTTCAACTCGGCAATCACAAAAATCCCCCCTGCTATTACCGCAACCAATAGAAAAGCACTCTTCGACAAACCTGGATTCATCAAAAACAGCAAAAGAGTGGTTAAGGTGATGCCAAATAAAATGATTCCCGTAAAATCAATAGAAAGGAGCTTTTTCTCTTCTCCGGCGGCCTTTGATGAGACCTTTGGGAAGCGGAAGTAGCCCAATAGAATACAAGCAAGCGATAAAGGGATATTGACGATAAAGATACTTTGCCAGCCCCCGGTACCAATGAGCACGCCCCCTAATGCAGGCCCGATCACGGCAATCGTTTGGTTCGCAATCCCGAGCGTTGCCAGTATGCTACTTGGGCTTTCTTCGCCTGTTCGTTCAGCTTCACTGCGAATAAGATACATGGATGCGGGATAACCGGCACAGGTTCCCAACCCGAGTAGAATTCTTGCAACGACCAGCCACCAAAAACTCGGGGCAAAAATGGCGATGAAACTGGAGATTCCGACTAGAGATGTTGCAATTAAAAAGAGCAACCGGGGACCGAAAAGATCAATCAGCTTCCCAACCACAGGCTGCCCAATCGCAGTGGCAAGATATAAAGCGGAAACAAGCCATGCTGTTTGCGAAGGCGGAACATCAAATGCCTGCCCAATTGGAATTAACGCCACTGACATAATAGAAGAGTTGATAGGATTGAGGATTGAACCTAAAATCATGGGCAATATCAGTTTTTGATTAAAATGATTATTACTTGCAGCCTCGTTTTTCTTATTTCCAGCGTAAAACAAGTTTTTTTCCTTCCTTCGATAATCCGATTTAGTCAGGCCTGTTCCACCGTTTCCGAAACAGGCCCTTGTTGTTCAATCCAATGTGTCGATCCAGGCGTCGACCGTCATTACATTTGCCTGCACAGGGAATAATTTCTCCATCAGCATGTGATGAACTTCAGGATCGCCATCATGACAGGCATCCTTTAGTACGGTTAGTGAATAATCTTTATCTGCAGCCTCCCGCAATGTCGATAGCACGACACCGCTCGTGGTAATACCGCTAAGAATGAGTGTATCGATTTCCTGAGCGCTCAGGATGACCTCAAGATTGCTGCCGGAAAAGGCGCTCACCCGATATTTTGTGACAACCGGTTCGTTTTCTAGAGGCTTAACGGATGGATGAATCTGTGTCGCTTCATCGAAAATCGTCATACCGCCATATTCGGCAACCCGGGCATAAATTGGACTTTGTCGGTTGAGTTCCGGATAACCTTTGCTGAATCCGAGACGTATAAAAATAACCGGGATATTGTGTGCACGGGCACTTGCAATCGCTTTTTGATTTGGCTGCAGCACCTCCTCGTTTCTGGCAAAACGTGATACCATCCCGTTTTGCATATCCATGACCAATAATGCAGCTTTTCCAGAATGATTTTGCATGAATTGTCAACTCCCGTTTATTTGGTTAATATTAAGAAGTGGAGATATCTCCATTTCATAATAAACGGAGATGTCTCCGATTGTCAAGGGTTTGCTTTGAATTTTTGGGAGTGATGAAGATGAAGGATGGAAAAATAGGCTTTACACATACGGAACGCCGCGATGCTGCCGCGAACCGCCAGCGAATATTGGATACGGCCATCAGGTTGTTTGAACAACATGGGGTTGAACAGGTCAGCATGAATCAAATTGCCACAAAAGCCGGAATCGGACCGGGAACGCTTTATCGTCGCTATAGAAACAAAGGAGAATTATGTCTAGATTTAATAAAAGACAATGTTGTTTTATGTTTCGAAGACATTCAAGCATATTTGGAGCACAATCACAAAGACCCGCCGGAGCAGCGATTAAAAGGCATTCTCCGCTTATTTCTCCGTTTCAGGGAAAGCAAAATACAATTGCTGAAAGGTGTCGAGGATTCCGCGTCAACAAATCGAAAAAAATCAGGAACACGCAGTCCTTTATATGATGAATTGCACCGGTTGCTGGTAGAGCTGTTTAATGAGATGAATAAAGAAACAGTAGCCGTTCGAAACAACATCTTCAAAGCCGACATGTTACTTGAGGCATTAAAAAGTGATGGCTACCTGTTCCAACGGGAAGTACGGGGATATTCACCTGAGGAGATTTTGGAACTACTCTATACAACATTTATTCTACATCGATGAAAGAAGTCGAAAATAATTTCACCTGCTGATAATCATCAAAGAGAAGGAGGGCAAGTAGGATCTTATTCGTTACTCTAGAAGTTGCTCGATTGCGTAATCCCTGGATCTATACGATGACCTCCATGTTGTTGGTATTTCGGATTATCGTGTGGAAAGTCACTAAATAGATTTTCTATTAAACTAATAAGTTCCCTATAACTGAAAGAAGAACAAGATGTTATCGTTACTGATAAGCACTTGTTTTTCTTTTTTACACATATTTTTGACGAATGACATTAATCTTCAAAAAAGTAAAAATGTACTAATCAAACTATAGCGTTTTAACAGGCGAATTTAACATCGCCTTTTTAAAATAGGTTTTCGGAGGGGGTACTAAGCACGCCCTTTTATAAGACACGTCAGGATTAAGAAGGCTATCGCCGTGTTTATTAATTTTTCGCTTGGTTGCATCCCACTCGATATCTCAAGCTTAGCTTTAAATTGTTATGGAATTGTTGCGTTTGTACTCTTCTGGTACAAGTATAGTAGACTGATAAAATAAGGATAAGAGTGTCTCATAAGACTTGTATCAAAAATAAAAGTGGTATTTTGGGGGAATTTGGTTATGCTCATGTTAGTTTGTTGAACAGAACCCTTCAATTTCAGCAACTAAACGATATGGGCAATCTCGATCCCATCCGTTTGGCCGATAGCGCGTTGCTCGAAATCCTTACCACTTCGCTTATCAAAAAAATATGTGCTGTTCATCTTGACGCGTCATATTATTAATAGTAATATCATTACTATGAAAAACAACATGATTAAAAAATCACCTGTCGCTTTAGCCATACTTTGTTTTTTGATTGAGGAGCCTATGCATCCTTATCGTATGCAACAGCTTATTAAAGAGAGGGGGAAAGATGAGGTTATTAACGTTCGTCATCGAACGAGTATTTACCAAACGATTGATCGTTTACATCGAGACGAGGCCATTGCCATCCAAGAAAAGAAAAAGAATGAAGGGAGACCCGATTTAATTGTTTATGAAATCACGGATTTAGGTCGAAATGCTGCCTATTCATGGATCCGGGAAATGATTTCTACACCGGCTCAGGAGTTTTTAGAGTTTCCTGCTGCCGTGTCTTTTCTGGCATTGTTAACGCCTGAAGATGTCGCATTGCTCTTCCAACAAAGAGTAAGCGCTCTTGAAAAGACACTCTCACATCTTGAAGATCAATTTCAGAAAGGAGCATCGGTGGGGCTGCCGCGCTTATTTTTACTGGAGGCTGAATATCAACAAAAAGTACTTGCGGCAGAAAAGGAATGGATCCAATCCATCATCGAGGATATTCATGCTAGAAAGCTGAAATGGAGCATGGAAGAGCTGCGCGAGAAAGAAAACTAACTTATATAAGAAAGGTTGATTTTTAATGAATACACGATTAAATAAATCTTCGTCATTCGATGAAACGGTGCCTGTCCTCGTGGTTGGAGGAAGTCTGATAGGCCTGTCATTCTCCCTTTTTCTGGCTCGACAGGGAATGAAGCCATTAGTCGTTGAGCGTCATCCAGGAACGTCCATTCACCCGCGCGTTTCGAGCCTAACGGCCAGAACGATGGAAATTTTCCGTTCAGCAGGGATCGAGGAGGAGATTCGCCGTGAAGAACCCCCTTTTCCGCGGGAGTTTGGCATTATGTTTGTAGAGAGTTTGGCTGGGCAAGTGTTTGATAATCTGATGGAAGATATGAGTGCTTACTTTACGGATGCTAGTCCAGTTGAAGGAAACGGTATGGCACAAGATCTGCTGGAGCCGGTTCTCCGGACACAGGCCGAGCAAGCCGGTGTCGATTTGCGCTACAACACAGAGTTGATCGAATTCGAAGCTGACGAGGATGGCGTCTCGGCCATGATTCGTGATCGAATCAGCGGCGAAACACGCCGTGTCCGAACCAAGTATATGGTAGGAGCGGATGGGAGTAAAAGTGGAACCCGTAGACAATTAGATATTGGCCAACATGGAGAAGGTACGCTTTTCCATCTGATCAGCGTCGTTTTTGATGCAGACATTCATGAACTGTTTAGAAGGCAAAACGCGCATATGTGTTTTTTCGCCAACGATACCGTAAGCGGAAGTCTTGTATTGTATCCTGGAACTTTCAGGCGGCCTCATATATACCGGTTGGATGTTATATATGATCCCGAAGAGGAAACAATTGACGATTATCCGGAGGAACGTTGTATTGCATTAGTTCGGGCAGCAATCGGCATTCCTGACATCCCTGTTAAGATCAAAAAAGTATTGACTTGGGAAATGGCCGCTCGCGTAGCAGATCGCTTCCAACAAGGCCGCATTTTTCTAGTTGGCGATTCCGCACGGGTTCAACCTCCAAGCGGCGGTTTGGGAGGCAACACTGGCATTGCCGAGGCGCAGAACCTTGCTTGGAAGCTGGCCGCCGTCTTGCGCGGTGAAGCCGGTTCGGGTTTGCTTGCGACATACGATGTTGAACGGCGGCCTGTAGCGGATTATACGGCAGAGCAGGTCGTCATGCTTTCTCAGCAGCGTGAACACGAGGGATCGGATGGAATTACAGTAAGTACCCTGGATGTCAATATGGGGTATCGTTATCAAGACGGGGCATTTGTACCGGAAGCGGACGGAAAGAACCTTCCGATTGTACAGTCGCCCGAGTTATGGAAGGGACAGCCGGGAACCCGTGCGGCACACATCGTTCTCGAACGGGACGGAGTTACCATTTCTTCATTAGATCTATTTGGTTCTCGATTTGTCTTACTCGTTGGATCAAACGGGCAAAACTGGGTGGAGGTTGCTAAACATGTTAAAGATACACTCCGTCTCCTGATAGATATTTATCAGGTTGGTGGTCACGAAGGTGACTTCAGCAATCCCAAAAACGATTTTCTTGACGCATACGGAATAACTTCCTCAGGGGCTATCATCGTGCGGCCTGATGGGTATATCGGATGGCGAAAACCGGGTACTGAGGAGAATAAGGAAGAAATGGAAAAAGTGTTAACCAATGCCCTGTCGACCATCCTTTTTCGCTAAAACAATTATATCAATTAAGGAAAGGAAAATCATTATGCTTACATTTGAATATACCGAAATCTATGATTATCCCGCATCTGTCGTTTTTTCACGCCTCATTGATCTAAAGGGGCGACCTTCTTGGATTAAAGGCATTATGGAGGCTCGAGTCACTCCTGAAGGACCGGCTCAGTTGGGGAGCAAGTATTTCGAAAGTGGAAAATACTCAGGCTTCAAGAGTGAAAAAAACATGATCGTGACCGAGCTTGTTCAGGATCAATTGTTGACAATGGAGACAGTTCCCGATGAAAAACAATCGTTTCGTGAAAGCTATCGTATTGAGCCGATCTCGGATCAATCTTGCCGTGTTCATTTCTCAATTGAAGTTGACAACGTTCCAAAGGTAGCTGAATTTTTCATGCGTCAATCAATGAAGAAAGAGCAGCCGCAAACAGCTGCCGGCTTGAAGGCTGTCCTTAAGGGTTAACCCCCATACAGTTGCTGCAGTGCGAGAGTGGTATAGGTTTCAGCATCGCCTGCTAAGTATAGGACTTAAACTAGTTCTAAATTTGTAACCGTAATACGTCATTTTTTTGTTGTTTATCTTAATTATTAAGATAAATGGAGTTGGACTGTCACGATTGAAGGCGGGGATTCATTCAATGACGAACAACTAGTAATCTATAATATCCACTGGTGTATTTCTATAACTCGCTGAAAGCAATCGGATTCCCTTCGTTCAATCCAGAATATTACACTTGCCCCAATCATGCTAGTACAGGTGACCGATGTTCTAACAACATCGGCTTTACTGATTCTCTATAGTCGGTTTACGAAGGTCATCGGTAAGATTTCGAAGAGATTGACAGGAGAGAATCAAGTAATCGAGTATGGTCTGTAACTCCTCTTGACTGTACTTCGAGTAGAGTTCAAGCATGGCATCGTTTAATGGAGTGAATGCCTTTTTAATCGTATGCAATTGCGAATAGAGCGGCTCGGCATAGACCACTCTGAGATCGTTAGGATCCTTCGTCCGACGGATATAGCCCGCTTTTTCCAGGCGATTTAGCACGCTTGTAATAGCACCCGTGGTTAGTCCCGTCCATTCAGCTAGCTGTCCTGCAGTGGCTCTTCCTCTGCTTAGAATCAAATCTAAGCACTTATGATCTGTAATGTTAAGGCCAAGATGCCCAGCTATCGCTTGATGGAACATGACGGTTTGAGTGGATAACTGTTTGGAAGCTTCTAAAAGTGCTAGATGAAGGTCTTTTTGTGTCGGTCGCATCATACATACCACCTTTCATTGATTTCGATTTATAAAGTATAGCATAAAGGGATCCATTCACTGAGCGATATATGTTGGGCAATCTTAACTAAAGTTTAGGAGCTCTTAACCAGCCTTAAGACTGAGGTAAAGGTAACGACTGATTGATATTATGAAATAAACATGGTTCATTCATGTATCTTAATAATTAAGATAAATTTCAGGAAAAGAGGGAATAGTCGTGTTCGAATTTCTTATGGGAGTAGAATTTTTGTTATTACTGGTACTAGTGGGTGTCTCAGGGGCTACTGGCTATGCCGCGAATCACCTCAAATATGTGAGAGAGAGTGAATCGAGCTTCCGATTATGGCTAAAAGCAGCCAAAATTGGCGTCTACATCGGTACCGCCCTAATCATGGTTTGGGTACTGGATATTATAATAATTTTTGTGAATTACGGATGGCTATTTATCATGGACCGGGTCTTGAACCTATTGCCTCTGTTAAGCTTGCCAGCGGCAATTGTGTTGATCTTTGCGCTGCCTAACTTATCGAGGGAAACCAATAAAAAGTCTTCACTGTTCTTTATTGTGTCTGTACATGTCATGACTGTGGGAGCAGTACTTGCCTTTTTTCTAGTAACGATAGACATTCCTGCCATTCCTAATACAAAAGATCTTTTGATTTATGGTGGGGCACTGATCACTTCAGCAGGTCTGCTATGGCTTTACCATGGAAGAAGGATAAGGCTTCTGGAAAATCGGCTTCCCCGATATAGCATAAGAATCGTAAGAGGAGCTGTATATTTCGTTTTGGTGTTTGTAGTTGCCATAACAGGATTAGTCGTTTCTCAAAAGATGAGTGAATTTCCCGGCAGGATGAATATGGTTCATCACCATACTGCCGATTTTGGGGGTGGAGATTCCAGCTTAGATAAAAATACAAATGCCCACCATGACGGTCATGATTCCAATTCAGACAGTAAGTCGATTAGTGTTGTGGAGTTGAAAGGACCTCAAACAGACATACCAGACAAAAAATACGTCCTCTACGCTGAGACAAAGAAGATTCGTCTTGCTTCCGGCGAATCCATTGAAGCGTGGACATTTAATGGACAGAGCCCAGGCCCAGAGCTTGTCGCCAATGAAGGAGATTTGGTGGAAGTACGATTGGTGAATAAAAATATCGATAGTGGGGTTACCATTCATTGGCACGGAGTAGATGTCCCTAATGGTGAGGATGGAGTGGCCGGGATGACGCAGGACGCCGTCATGCCTGGAGAGTCATATACCTATCGTTTTGTCGTAAAAGAAGTGGGAACTCATTGGTATCATTCTCACCAGCAGTCCTCCGTCCAAGTGCAAAAGGGGCTATTCGGGGCATTTATCATACATCCATCTAGTCAATATCAACATGAAACAAAAACGATGGATACGACGATTGTCGCTCATGATTGGATCACTCCGGACGGCAGGAATATTCCAGCCCTCGATACGGCAGATACATTCCAAAGAAAAACGGTTAATACGGGAACACCCATACGGCTCCGTCTCATAAATGCGGGTAATTTAACTCGCACGTTTTCTTTAAACGGCGTTCCTTTCAAGGTTGTAGCCATCGATGGGTATGAGTTGAATGAGCCAGGTACTCTGACGACTAGTTTATTACGAATCGGAGGAGGGGGGCGTTACGATATCGAATTCATCATGCCTGACACTGCCGTTACGCTGGCAATGCTAATGGAAGGCAAACCAATAGGAATAGTGTATAGCCCAGACGGACATGGGAAACGAAATGTGCTCGATGAAGGAGAGATTTTAGATATTACTAAATATGGATCACCGGCACAGGCTTCATTCAATACCTCGACCGTGTTCGACAGAACGTTTACACTCATTCTAGATCAGACCTATTTTGGAGTCTATAACGGAGAGGCAGGACAACAGTGGGTTATTAACGGAAAAACGTTTCCTGATACTCCGACCCTTATGGTCAAGGAGGGAGATCTTGTGAAGACAACATTTGTAAATCGGAGTTTTGCCGATCATCCGATGCACCTTCATGGACACCATGTCCAAGTCATTAGTAAAAATGGAAAACCGATTAGTGGTAGCCCACTTGTCCTAGATACTGTAAATATTGAACCCGGCGAGACGTTTGAAGTTGCTTTCTTGGCAAATAATCCCGGACTATGGATGGATCACTGCCACAATCTAGATCATGCCCAAAAAGGAATGACAATGCATGTGGCTTATGAAAATGTATACACTCCTTTCGCGATAGGAAGTGAGACGGGTAATAGTCCGGAATAGGCTTGATCATGATTACGAGTATTCCAAAGAGCTGGCAACATTCGTCTTAAATACGGGCAAAATAGCCGAGATTGGATTTTTTAATGGAAATGGTTGTCTCGGCTTTCCATCCATTTCTTACATTCGTCAGGAGTACGTAGTTAATACAGCAGTATAGATATCGAAGCTTGTTACTTGCTTCCCATACTCGGGTCGTGTGGCCGAAACGGTTTTAATGCTTAAAATAGAGACAATCGCTGAAGGCGAGACCCTTAACACTCTAAAAGCAGCATTATTAGATGTAAATACTGACACTCAACTGCAAGATGATCATTAATAAAATCATATTAGAATAGTTTTTTTCTTAATATATAAATCTATTGACGGTACTAGTTGTATATAGGTAAGAATCTAATAATTACAAAGTATTGTTAATTTCGCAAAAAAGGGATTCGGTTCACTTTTCCTGAAGCTGTGCGCGCCAGCTTCCCCATAAAAGAACAACTCCATCATTTTGTATCAACCCTCTTAATTCGCTTTATACGCAATCTCATTCACCCTAACCTTCTGAAAGCCGTATTTGAAAAATAATTCAATTGAGGCACTGAATATTTGCTCGATTTTTTTGTTTCCGTCGTTCGTAACCGTTTTGCTACCATGATAGTTGGTTAAGCTGTCTGTTCGCTCTTTCTCGGCAATAATTGACGAGTAGCCATTGCGGTGACTCCAACAAAGGCAGCCGTTACTCCAATCAACAAAGCTGTACCGCCGATGGGATATAAAATACTACCGATCATCGGTGCTGCTGCCATACCCAAATAACGGACAAAGTTGTAGACCCCCATCGCAGTTGCTCGCTCTTGAACAAATTCTGCCGATAATAAGGTTGGCATCACAGGCATTGCCAGTCCACTTACAAAACCGGTAAGCATTAATGCAATAAGCAATGTTATAAGCGAAAGCTGGGCGGCAAAAACAAAAATAACAAGACTGGCCACTATAAAAAAGCTGACCCAAAACAATGATTTTACAGAACCAATTTTGGTTTGAAGTTTTCCGCTGAGTTTACTGCCAACAAGATTAAACGCCATTAACACCAGGGAAAAAACCCCGATAGTGGCAGCGCCCAAATTATATTGGGACGCCAATATCGTGGGTAGGAATACAATAAATGTGTAAAAGAGATCATAAAGAACGAAACCGCTCAACAACAAGACACGACCGGTTTTGCTTTGAAAAATCCGTCCAAATGCTTTTAGTCCAAGCTGTTTTCTTTTACCTGTGGTAGTTGAAATTGTTGGCATGGTTTCGGGTAACAAGAACAAGGCGGTAAACATAATGAGAACGGCACTGGCCGCCGCAAAACCAAAGGCGCCAGTGTACCCGGATACAGATCCGATCAGGCCGCCAATTAAAGGCCCAACAGCAGGGGATATCCCCAATATCATTTGGTATGTGGCCATACTCTCAGCCCGCTTTTCACCTTCAAATACATCTCCGATCATGGTTGCAGCAACCAAAGGTACTGCAGCCGCACCAATTCCTTGAATGACGCGGAAAACGAGAAGCATGTCAATAGAGAAAGAAAACATACATCCAATCGTAGCCAGTACATAGATAATCATCCCGGGAATTAGAATTCTTTTGCGGCCGCTGCGATCGACGACAGGTCCAAGCACAACCTGCATCACGGCCATCGCGACCGTAAATAAAGTAACTGTGAGGTTAACTAATGATAAAGAAGTGTGAAGATCACGCTGAAGGTCTGGGAGCAATGGAACGTACAAACTTTGACCGAGAGAAACAATCGCGGCAGAAAGTCCAAGCACCAATAAAATCTTTCGTTTGTTCATAAAAATTCCTCCTGTTTTTATTGACTGTCTGTCAGTCAGTGTGTAAAATAAGTTTATACTTTGACTGACTATCAGTCAACATGTATGATTAAAAATATGACAGGAGTGAACAAAAAGGAGACTTATAATAATGCCGAGAATTTCTAAAGACCCACAGGAGCGCAGAGATGAGATTTTGAATGCCGCGATCAAGTTGTTTGCCACAAAGGGGTATGAGCATACCTCCGTCAGAGATATCGTCAAGAAAGTTGGAGTTGCGCAGGGAACGTTCTACTACTATTTTCAATCCAAAGAAGAAATCATCAATGCCGCATGTGAACGCACCTTGGCCTCACGACTTGAAAAAGCGAAGCACTTAGTCGAAAGTACTCAATGGAATGCTTTAGAGAAGCTTACACGGATCTTTACGGAAGCTTCTCCGAATGAACAAGATGTGGACGTACTTGAATACATTCATCAAGAAAACAACATCACAATGCATCAAAAATGGATTGTTGCCGAAATTATGGCCTTACTTCCCTATGCAAAACAAATCGTTAGACAAGGTGTAGAAGAAGGGGCATTCAATGCACAGCAACCAGAACTAGCTGTAGAATTTTTACTGGTGGGCGCTTCCTTCTGGTTGGACAAAGGGATTTTTTCATGGAATGAACAAGAATATATAGAGAAAAGGCAAGCACTGACTGATATTATTGATCGTTTGCTTGTCAGTGGCCCTCACGCTTCTCTCGACTCTCAATAAATTTAAGGAAGGCAGGAAACATGATGACTATAACAAATACTGATTTTAACGAGGTTATTTACGGACGACGTACCATTAAAAAATACAATCCAGAAGTAAAAATAAACCGAGAGGAAATGAGCCAAATATTGAAGGAGGCAACGCTTGCGCCGTCAGCGTTCAATTTGCAGCCCTGGCGGTTTGTTGTCATTGAAAGTCAGGAAGCCAAGGAGAAGCTGCTTGAGCTTGCACCGTTTAATTCGACACAAGTTATTACCTCCTCAGCGGTCATTGCCGTGTTTGGTGATCTCGAGTTTGCGAACCGCGCCGATGAAATATACGGTAGAGCGGTGGAACTCGGCCACATGCCGCAGGAGATTAAGGAAAAAATCATTTCAACTGTCGTACCGTTATTTGATCGTTTCTCTGTACAAGAAAAGCGCGAATCCGTAATGGTTGACGGCGGACTTGTCACTATGCAATTATTGCTAACAGCTTACGCACACGGCTACGCCACCAATCCGATGTCTGGATTCAACAAAGAAAAAATTGCAGAAGCATTTGGGCTTGATGCCACGCGTTACATCCCAATCGTTATTATTTCTATTGGTAAAGCGGCGGACGAAGGCCGTCCTCCCGTTCGATTGCCAATTGATGATATCGCCCAATGGAAATAATCCAAATAAAGCTGGATAGAATATTCACGAGTCCGAAAGCATCGGTCGACAAGAGGGTGTCCTTAGGTCACAAAAGTGACCTAAGGACACCCCTTTTTACTTTGAAAACCACAAGCTGCAAATTAATTGATGAAAACGGAAAACGCATTATAGGATCAGTATTTATGCGAGACTTATTTCTTTATATATGTTAAAGGACATAGGGACAGGTTTATTGTCCCAAGGTAAGGAAGTATAAAAATTGGCTTGTGTTGGATCCAGCTCCAGGCGCCATCGGCTCGAGGTCATAATTCCGCGCCAATAAAAGTCAAGATCGGACTTTTCTTGTCTCGGAACATTTGTTTGTCACCGATTACGGGCGCCTTACCCTTTTCTTACAAGCGGGATGACGAACCTGTCCCCGCGTCTCTCAGTATGGTTCATTAGAGCAAATTTTATTTAAAAGTTAATCCTTTGCAATAGATGAAATGATTTTCCAGCTTTATTCAGCAAACGGGTGCTTACCTACAGTATAAAAAGAAGTGGTATGTAACGTTTTTAAAGTGAAGTATTACTTCTTTTTTCATATCGAGAGTTACAACCAAGTAATCCTAAAATGAATATTTTTCAGAAGGTGGTAAAACATACTGACAAATATAAAGCATGAGGAGTGATCAAATGTCAACAGGACATATACCGATAACATCATCCGAGCTTGCAACCCTTTGGATCATTTATCAAAAAAAGACCATGATGGTAAGAGTGATTGAATCTTTTTTATCACATAACCAAGATCCAGAAGCTACAGAAATATTGAAAACATTTTACGAAGGAGAAAGTAATTTTGTTAATGAACTAAGTAAACTTTTTAAACAGGAGGGGGCAGCAGTTCCAATTGGGTTTACAGAAAATGATGTAAACCTTCATGCGCCACAATTGTTTGATGACATTTATGAGGTGATGTATTTACGTACGATGATGAAAATTGCTTCAGGTTTACATGCATTACATATAACGATGAGTTACCGGAAAGACATCACGGATTTATACAAAAGGTGCTCAGCATTTGCGGAGGATATCTATGAAAAAACGACACAGTTTTTGCTAAGCAAAGGTGTACTTCCAAAATCCCCGGCTGTCACCTTACCCAACCATGTTGAATTTGCTGAGTCAAAGGATTATCGGTCAGGGTTTAAAATCACGGGTCACAGGAGATCATTAAATACAGTTGAAGTCGCTTATCTATACCAAGCGATTGAAGTGAATGTAGACGGAATGAAATTAATGACAGGCTTTGCTCAAGTAGCTAAGATAAAAGATATTCGGAAACACTTTTTCCGAGGTAAAGAGTTGTCTAAAACAATCATTACAAAATCCAGCGAAATATTATTGGACAGTGATATTAATCCTCCATCCACACCAGCAGGTAGGGTTACAGATTCAACAATGTCGCCTTTTTCGGATAAGCTTATGATTTATAATACGTCCTTATTGAGTAGTTTTGGCTTAGGCAGCGATGCTATAGGTACGTCCTTCAGTCTAAGGAAAGACTTACCTTTAAAAATGATACCAATTGTTAAAGATATTTTCGACTTTGCAAATGAGGGAGGAGACCTCATGATTCAACATGGTTTGATGGAGGAACCACCTCCAATGGAGGATAGAACCCAATTATCAAAAGGACAGGGTAAATAAAGACTAAGATCGGGCAATGCTGAATTATGTTGCCCTTCTTTTGCAGTAAAAAAGTTATAACCAGTAGAATCAGTTGGACGGGATTATATGAACCGGAAAAATAAATATGAGAAACTGTTTTGGAGTATTGTGTTACCGGGTCTTGGTCAAATTCTAAACGGCAGATTTCTAAAGGGACTACTCCTCATTGCTTTGGTGTTTCTGGTTAATGTTCAGTCCAATTTTCACCAAATTATATTATTAAGTTTTCATGGGAGTATCAATGAAGCCATTGAGAAAACGAATTATGCATGGTTGATGTTTTACCCTTGCCTGATTATTTTTGCAATATGGGATGCTTGGAAAGACGCTGGAGGTGGAAGGCATCCTCATTCTTTTCTTCCCTTTGTATTTACAGCCTATTGGGTAACGGTTGGTGTGATTTATTCTACAAAATTCACTTTATTTGGGATGTTATGGGGGCCTGTTTGGCTACCCATCCTATTTGTAATACCGGGATTGGCCTCGGGATTTCTCATCATGTTACTGTTATTGAAATATAAAAAGTTTCTTAACGTAGGGTCGGGCGAATGTGAAAAGTAAACAACTATTTTTGAAATCAGCCGCATTTATCAACGGAATAATGTGGCTTCACCCCTTCAAAAGGGGACAACTTTATTGTCATTACGCATTAAGTTGTTGTAGTAATCTTGATATTTGTAACTGATTTCTAAAATGAATCAATCTTTTTTCTGCAATTTCATCTGTAACGTTATATTGGTTTTTTATAAAAGGTATAGCTTCGGGTATACTTGCAATTTGATCTTTTATTAACGATTTTTGTAGCATGAAAGTAGGAACACAGAAGTGTAATGCAAAGTTATTTGCTTTCCATTCTTGATATTCGAGAAAAAGGCTATTTATATTTATAATTTGGTTTCCATATTGAAATAGAACATGACAAAGTTCATATGCAAAATCTTCCCATTGTTCTTCGGACGATAAACGTGAATCAATAATAATTTCACCTTTATAGGCTCTACTTGAAATGTTTATAAAATGAACTTTAATGTCTAGTGAATTAGCTATTTCTAAGATGTCTAATTGTCCTGGGTGATATATATCTAAATGGGAATAATTCACTAAGAGCATTTGAATTGAAAACGTTGATTTGACTGCATCTCGATGGTACGTAAAATAGATGAAACAATCAAAAATGAATAGGTTCTACGCCAAAATCCCGCCAGAGGAAATGGAGAAAAATGAGAGATATTGTGTAAAAGCAATATCTCCTTTTTTATTTCCTATTTATTTTAAACCTGCGTTCCCGGAATTTATAACGAGGATTTTTGGTGAAAGCCTTTATTCACAGCGTTTATAATGATTTCCCTTCATAATACCATGTTATATATTAATAATATTATAACGAGGTAAAGTCCTTTATTTTATGGAACAGGCAAACGTTACAAGAAAAAATCTTTTTACTGGTATAAAGAGGTCATCGAAACAGATGGCGAAAATCTATAAATACAGGAGTAGGAAAAAAGATGGACAAGACAAATTTAGCAAAGAACATCATTCAGTTTGTTGGTGGCAAAGATAATATTTCTTTGGTCTGGAATTGCATGACAAGATTACGCACTAATTTAGTGGATGACAGTCTAATCGAAAAAGAGGAACTGTTACAATTGGATGGTGTGCTGGATATTCAGGAAACATCGTCACAATTTCAAATAATCATAGGTAATAATGTCGATAAAGTGTCAGATGAAATCAACCGTTTAATTGGACATGACACAAAACAGCAGCAAGCTTCCGAAAAATCGGCACCAAGAAAAGGTTTCAAAAACAAAGTCAACGGATTATTAGAAGTGATTGCCGCTATCTTTACACCGATTTTACCAACAATTATCGGGGCAGGTATGATGAAAGTTGTTCTGGCATTAATAAACCTTACAGATCTGATGCCAGAGTCAAGCGGCATTTTTCAAGTATTTACAATGATTTCCGATGCAGCTTTTTACTTTTTGCCTTTCCTACTCGCCGTATCTGCTGCACGGAAATTTTCTGTCAATGAATTTATTGCTGTTTTTCTGGCTGGGGTATTAATGTACCCATCATTGATTGCGGGATCTGCAAAAGGTCTGGAGCCGATGAAGTTTTGGATTTTTGACATCCCTTATATGGACTATAGTTCGTCTGTCATCCCAATCATTTTGGGTGTCTGGGTGATGAGTTATGTTGATAGATTGGTTAACAGAATAGTGCCGTCTATGCTGAAAGCCATTCTGTCGTCTGTTCTGGTTCTAATAATTACAGTGCCAATTCTCTTGATAGTCATTGCCCCACTTGGCTTTTATATTGGTGATTATTTATCAAAAGGGTTAACCTTATTATTTTCAACTGTCGGTCCTTTAGCTGGTCTGCTCCTTGCAGGATTTAATCCATTTATAGTCATGACGGGCATGCACTATGCATTCATGCCGACAGCCATCCAGAGCATATCCAGCAATGGGTTTGATAATTTTTGGCTGCCATTTGCTTTAATTAGTAATATGGCCCAGGCTGGAGCCATTTTAGCCGTGTTTGTGAAAGTAAGGAAACCCGAGCATCGTTCGATTACATTCTCAACCGGACTGTCAGCTATCTTTGGTATTACCGAGCCAGGAATGTACGGGGTTACTTTAAAATTGAAAAAACCATTGTTTGCTGCCATGGCAGCAAGTGCGATTGCCGGTTGTGTTGCAGTACTGTTTAAAGTAAAAACATTTTCATTTGTAGCACCAAGTATTTTTTCCCTGCCGGCTTATATCGCACCAGATGGTGACATGTCAGCATTTTGGGCGATTCTTGTTGGTATCGTTTTAAGCTTCACACTGGGCTTTGCCTTTACAATGATGACCAAATATGAATTGAACAACTTAACAACTAACCAAACGAAGGCTGATGAAAAAGGGAAATCCGAACCAGATGAAGAACAGTTAAACACACCTAAACAAGCCCTGACTGGGAGCACAGATGTGGTTAGTCCCCTGACAGGTAAAATAATCCCAATGGATCAAGTACCCGATAAAACATTCTCAGAAGAAATCATTGGAAAGGGAATCGCAATTGAACCTGATCAAGGGTCTTGAAATCACCGGTTGATGGGGAAATAGCCGTCATGTTCAGGACAAAACACGCCATAGGCCTAACGTCAAACGATGGCGTAGAGCTTTTAATCCATATCGGAATTGATACGGTCCAACTTGAAGGCGAACACTTTGAAGCCCTTATCGAAATGGGTGATAAAGTGAAAAAAGGACAGACACTCGTCAAATTTGATATCGATGCAATCAGGGGAAAAGGCATTTCAACTGTAACTTGAGTTGTTGTGACCAACTATAAGGATTTTATTGAATTTGAAGTACAAGAAATCACTGGTGCTGTAAAAACAGGTGATTCGATTATCAGGATAAGCGGGACAAAAACTGATAAAGGGAATCCTGAAGTAGTTTAATGTTGCGAGCTCCCCGTAAAGACCACCCGTTCACAGACGAACGGGTGGTCTTTGTGTTTTCGGTAACTTTTAGTAAAAAATATAATCTCTATAGTCTAATACCCATTCAACCCAGTAAGGGGTACAGCCAACATTTTAACGTTTCCCTAATGTTACCCCGTTTATTACAAGCCTGTCGCACCTGTTTTTAATAGTCGTCCCGGCAACCCGCCACGCTTATATGGTTGGTCTTTGCTGGTTGTTGCCATCCCAGCTGGAAGTAGGACCTTCTCGTCGTTATCTCTGAAAGTCTTTCCCTGGATGCCAAAACCCCTCCCTCGGCAGCTTCTATGGTGCACTTGACCATTTCTACCCATAGAACATCGACCTTCCCCACTAACTCACTAGGTCGGCGCTTCGCATTCCCTTTATAAACAGTTTTAAAAGGTACGTGTTTTCGGGGCTGCAGTATTCGTTAAAGCCTTTTGGCCTCCAGATTTGCTCACCACTCTAACTATTCCGACTCTTACTCTCTCTGTGTAGAGTTAAGCCGCAGTGACTTTTACTTCCAAGCAGAACGTGGTTTATTACCTCCCCACGTTTTGGATATGCTAGTCAGCTCTCAATGAGGCAGAGATTCTGAACCATATTTCTTTTGATGTTGTATTTATCGGAGCAGCTGGTTTGAAAAATGGGATAATCAGTTTTGAGGATCAAGAAGATGCTTATTTGAAACAATTAGTCTTAAAGAATGCCAAAGTCAAAATTTTATTAGCAGAAACCAGTAAATTTGAAAAATCGGTTACTTTTTCGATAGGGGATATTAGTGAATTTGATTATTTTATAACGAATGAAAACTCAGCTGTTTCAGAGTCTAGCTTAGAAAACTCTAGTTTAAAAATAATTTATTAACAAGGGGATGGAAACCATTGGAAAAGAACATAAAGCTAGTGATGAGCGATATCGATGGCACAATCCTAGATGATAAGCATGTGGTAGATAGTAACTTGAAAGAGAGTTTAAAATTGTTAAAAGATCAAGATGTTCCCTTCGTTCTAGCATCTGCACGCTCCCCTAGAGGGATGTATCCAATTGTGGAGGAATTGGAGATTACTGATAATCCAATTGCTTGTTATAATGGTGCACTTGTTTTAAAAAATGCCAAACTGGATGATTATACGCCGATTCTTAGTCATGAGTTGAATAAAGATGAAGTTCGAATATTAATTGATATCACAAAACATGAGTTTCCGCATCTATCCATAAATCTCTATTCTGGAAGAGATTGGTATGTAGATAAGTATGACAAATGGGCTAAAATCGAGGCTTCTATTACTAATGAACAACCGATTGTCAAAAATTTGCAGTTATTGATGTTGCAAACAGTACTACCTCTCCATAAACTTCTGTTGATTGGAAGTCCGGAAGAGATTGTGTTGCTTCAAAAATATTGGCCTAACTTGCAGTTAAAAACCAGTTCATTTTATTTATCGAAAGAGAATTATTTAGAGGTAACTCATTGTGATGTTTCAAAGGAAAAGGCGCTTATGGAATTAACTGATTATTACAAAGTCCCTTTAGAAAAAACAATGACAATCGGTGACAATTTTAATGATATTCCTATGTTATCTTTAGCGGGAATAGGAATTTCTATGGCTAATGCTCCTGAAGAAGTTCAAAAAAGTGCAGATGTGAAGATCAGGGGTAATAATGAGAATGGTGTGTCGGAAGCTTTGAAAAAATATGTTATAAATGTATGATAGATTTATTTTAGCAAATGTTAAACGATTCAATAACGGATGAATCATCTGGAAAATATAAAGGTGCCTTCATGAGTATGATAGGGACCAGAAGAAAAGCTATTTAGTTTCATTTGAAAATGGGTTATTTACGACTTTACTTGGATTTACTGAAAGAATTTTTCCTGTCCTACGAGGAATTTCAGGAGAAAGGCTCCCGAAGTCTGTCCCCATGAGTTGGATTTCCGGCTAAGTGAAGAATAACAATAACCATGGATGGAGTATGGCCTGTCTATTAACTACCCGCCACTTACCGATCTTTAGGTATGATTGAAGTGGAGGCGAGGCTTGCAAGTGAAAAGGGATACAGTTCAACGTCCGTTTCTAACAAAATGAAAATAATAGTAAAATAGTTATCAGTGGTAGAATAAGTTAATATGAATTCAATAATTTTGTTGAAGATTTCACTTTTTTGATAAACATTCCTAAAGCTAGGATATAATGGTAGTAATACCTTTTTGTGAAGAGGTGTAGTGATGAGAAAAATGACTTTAGATGAGATTAATAAAAGGATACAAGCAAAAAGGCAATCCGTTGATTATGCAGCTAATAAGTTTCGTTCCAAAAGCGAAGATGAAGGCTGGACTAAGGGGAGAGTTCGCCCAAGAGATCGTGATGAAATTTTAGCACTCAACCGTTTGGCGCGCTTAAAAATTCGAAAGGCCTTAAAGACTGGTGAAGTGCAATACGACAAGGAAAGCCGGGTGTTTAGCGTTGATAAATATAGATAAAGCTAAAGAATCCTTATTTGCTTTAAAAAACAAACCAAAATTTGAACGAATGCTTCATACAGCGGCAATTTTTACTGAATTGATGGAACAGCAGAACATTGAACCAATCATTGTCGGTGGATTGTCCGTCGAAATCTACTCATTAAATGGATATACCACTCATGATATTGATTTTGTCCTTGATGGGTATGACAAAGCTAACGATATTTTACATTCTTTAGGATTTGAGAAAATTGGAAAAGACTGGTTTCATCCTGAAATAGGTGTTTCAGTGGAAATTCCAGATAATTATTTAGCTGGGGATTATGGGAAAGTCACAACTGTACCAGTAGGAAAACGAAAAGTAAATGTGATTGGGATTGAGGATATTATATTGGATCGATTACGCGCCGCGGTACATTGGAAAAGTGCACAAGATCGAGAATGGGGATTTCGTTTATTTTTAATGTATATGGAAGATATTGATTTGGATTATATGGAGTCGAAGTTAGAAACACCTACAGAAAAGATTGAATTAGATCATTGGCGTAATGAAGCCAAGTATGAAAAAGAATGAATGGATTATTTACAAAAAGGACATTAAATCCTAAAATCAATTACATTACAGGGCTCGGGACATTGCACTTTTATTTTTTATAGTCCCTTTCGGAATGAGAGGGACTGCGTCTTCAGATCCGAGGATGCTCTTGTGATATAGATAATAGAATGTCTTTTGTGAATACTGATCAACAACTAAGCCTAGATTAAGCCTCCTCGCTACTCGCGGGGAGAACAGAAACGGAAGGACCTTACGTATGATAAAAAGTCCTCCTCTACTATAATGACAAAGGTTTCGCAAGCCAATGTTAGGCAGAGGAGGACATCCATAGTGGATATATCAAGTTTATCACATATAAAGTGGAATTGCACGTCACCTATTGCGTTTATTCCTAAATATAGACGGCGATTTATACATGGAAAACTTAGAAAAAATATTCGAGAAATAAGCAAAAGCTATGTGAGGAAATTGTAGAATGATGTGTTCTATATTCTAGTTCCAGTTTTTCAGATTCAGGCATATAAAGCTGACTGAATCTAATTCAATAAAGGAATTCAATGAAGTTCATTTCTTCACCTTCGTTTTATGAGATCGACATAGTTCTAGGTATTTAGAAAAAGTATGTGAAGTTTTCTTTCTTATGATTTTTCACTCTGTATCTCTGGAAAAGGTCATATTCATTCATCAGAGTAACGTTTTGAGAGCTTCTTCTTATGAGAATTAAATACTTCTTCTAAAGAGATATTATATTTATTAGCGATCACGATTACGTTACCTAATACATCTCCTAGCTCTTCTACTAAAGCCTCTCTGCTGTTTATATATGATTCTGTTACTTCGTCCGGTCTGTCCCTCCCAATTTCAAGGGCTCTAATGGCTCGTGCTACTTCTCCAGTTTCCTCTGCTAAAAAGCCAATTCGAATAAAAATATCTAGCTCAGACCAGCCTCTATTTTCATAATAATCATTTACCCATTGTTGAAATTCAGTTACATCCATTTTATCTCACTCCTTACATTCCACTATTGTAAAGTTTAACAAATTATCAAGACTTTTGTATAATATAAACGCTGGATTTGTTAGGGGGACGATCATAATGAAAAGCATAGCGGTATTTTGTGGTTCAAGTAATGGAGCATCTAATATTTATATAGACAGTGCCAAAAAACTTGGTAAAGAACTGGCTAAACGCGATATTACACTTGTTTATGGTGGAGCTAGTATTGGTGTTATGGGAGCAGTTGCCGATGCTGTTTTAGGTGAAGGCGGTCAAGTCATTGGAATTATACCTAGTTTTTTAGAGCAGAGAGAAATATCTCATAAAAGATTATCAAAACTGATAGTTGTTGATTCTATGCATGAGAGAAAGGCTAAAATGGCAGAGCTTGCAGATGGGTTTGTCGCTTTACCAGGTGGGCCAGGGACATTAGAAGAGTTTTTTGAGATTTTCACATGGGCTCAATTAGGACTTCATCAAAAACCTTGTGGTCTTCTAAATATTAATCATTACTTTGATCCTCTCGTTGAACTGTTTAATCATATGGCAAAGGAACAATTTTTACATGAAAAGTATCGCTCAATGGCACTTATAGACGTTGAACCAAATCGGTTACTTGAAAAATTTGATTCTTATGAACCACCAACCATAAAAACTTACATGAATGAAAAACAGAGTTAAATGCCAAACAACGCCTTCTGCTCCAATCAACCTGTATAAATGGAAAGAAACTTTCGCTTTTTCTTCTGAGTACGGGAATCTTTGGAGCGAAAAACTAATCTATTTTTTTAAAATCTCTATCATCTTTAGGTGAGTAATTTTTGATGGGGAATTTAAGAAATAATAAAAAAGTAGTCCAACTCTTTGCATATAAAAAATGATATAATAGTAGTTAGAAGTTCGTCAGCACTTTCCAGAACGTTGTGTCTTAGTGGAGGCATTAAAATCAGAAACAAAAGAAAAAGTCATTGAAGAAATTTCGATGATCGATGGCTTTGAAAATGGAAGGATGTATATATGGAAAAAATAGTGGTAGATTCATATAATTTAGACAAAATTTCGACTAGAATGGCCAAAGATTTCGGAACAATTGCTAAGGGACAAGAAGAGCATTACACATATCCTCTTGCCGCAATGGAAGGCAATTTGCTGAAGCTCCACCGTCAGGACCCCAACCGCACAGACAGGGAAGCCTTAACCGCTATCCGAATGGCTTTACTTACTATAGACGGTTATATCAAACAAGTGGAGTACGACTTTAGCGATCACGTTACTTTGAATAATAAGGCTTTTTTGCATGGGCTTCTTATGAGTTTTGACCCCTATACCAATAAAGAAGTTCGTGAAGTTGTAATGGAAGATGAGCGTTATTTTGATGCTAAGAAATATTATGCTATCCATGTAAAATGTTTGTTAAGGATTGAAAAATCTATCAAACTCTGGATAAAAAGACGAGGATCAAATGGTTATTTTACATTTATTGAGAATCATATGGGACATATGATAGAGCGGGATGAAAAAATGAATTTTTCCGTCTTATCTCAAGGATAAGGATGATTAGGGTAAAAAGGCGTTCAGCTTTTGTCGCAAACAGAGGAGAACATGTATGGATTTAATTCGGGGACTCATTAGTTTTATTCTTCATATTGATGAACATCTTGTAGAGATCATTAATATTTTTGGCGGTTGGTCATATGCCGTTTTATTTTTAATCGTCTTTGTAGAAACGGGAGTAGTAATATTCCCATTTTTACCTGGTGATTCCTTATTATTTGCAAGTGGTGCTTTTGCTGCGGTTGGCGCATTTCATTTTACTTTATTACTTGTTGTCTTTTTGAGCGCTGCTGTACTCGGTGATACGGTGAATTATCATATTGGAAAGAAGATTGGAACGTCGATCCCGCCCAATAGCTGGCTTGGTAAAGTGATTAATCAGGAAAAAATGGAGAAAGCGGAGGCCTTCTTCAATAAGCATGGTGGAAAAACGATTGTGCTTGCTCGTTTTATGCCCTTTATTCGTACGTTTGTACCCTTTGTTGCAGGTGCCAGCCGTATGAATTATCGGTATTTCCTCATTTACAATGTTACCGGGGCTATTATTTGGGTAGGTATTTGCACAACATTAGGCTATTTATTCGGCAATATTCCTATAATTAAGGAAAACTTTTCGAGTGTGATTTTATTCATTATCATCATTTCCGTTCTTCCATCGATTATGGGTTTTATTAGGGCTAAATTGGATAAGGGAGCAGGGAAAAAGCGTTAAAATATGGCATCTCTAGAGGTAAATAAAGCATACACAAAATCCCCATCTAAAAAAAGTAAGGTGAGGATTTTGTGTATGCACCAAGGGGCTCAATTTTTAGATTATCCAATACGGGAATTACTGCATACCCAGATAAGCCTGTTTTACCTGTTCACTAGCATTTAATTCTTCTGCTGTCCCAGATAAAACGACTCGGCCCGTTTCAATAACATAGGCACGATTTGCGATGGAAAGAGCCATATTCGCATTTTGCTCCACTAAAAGAATCGTCGTTCCTGATTTATTAATATCATCAATAATCTGGAAGATTGTTTTTACTAATAATGGTGCAAGCCCCATAGAAGGCTCGTCTAATAATAAAAGTCGCGGGCGCGCCATAATGGCACGGCCAATTGCCAGCATTTGTTGTTCCCCACCTGATAATGTTCCCGAAAGCTGCTTGCGGCGTTCTAATAGATGTGGAAATCTTTCAAATACACTTTCCATATCCTTTTTAATGCCAGCTTTATCTTTTCGTAAAAAGGCTCCTAATTCAAGATTTTCTTCTACGGTCAAATTGGCAAAAACACGACGTCCTTCCGGTACATGGGAAAGGCCTAGTTTAACAATAGTTTGAGCTGCTTTTCCGATGATTGATTGCCCATCCAAAATAATGTTGCCTTGCTTTGGCTTTAACAATCCAGAAACTGTTTTTAAGAGCGTGCTCTTTCCAGCACCGTTTGCTCCAATTAGCGTAACGATTTCTCCTTGGTTAATATCGAGAGAAACTCCTTTCAGAGCGTGAATATTTCCATAATAAACATTGATGTCATCAACCTTTAACATGAAGAAACCTCCTCGCCTAAATACGCCTCTATTACTTTCGGGTTGTTACGAATATCCTCTGGCGTACCTTGTGCGATTAATTGCCCATGATCCAGTACATAGATGCGTTCACATACCCCCATGACAAGCGGCATATCATGTTCAATTAATAGTACAGTCAATCCAAATTTCTCTCTAATTAAGGAGATTAAATTCATCAGCTCTTGTGTTTCCAGCGGATTCATCCCTGCAGCTGGTTCATCCAATAATAGCAGTTTGGGATTCGCTGCAAGCGCCCGTGCAATTTCCAAACGTCGTTGTTGTCCGTATGGAAGGTTCTTTGCTTTTTCATCCTTATATAAATCGAGATTAAATACTTTTAAACATTCCATTGCCTTTTCTTCCATTTCTTTTTCACCAGAAAAGTGAGATGGGAGTCTGAGAATGGAGCTGATAAAGCCATGCTTTGCAAGTGAATGATAAGCTACTTTTACATTATCTAAAACGGAAAGTTCACGAAATAAACGAATGTTTTGGAACGTTCGGCTTATTCCTTTACGATTTATTTTATATGGCGGGACATTATTTAGACGTTCACCATTTAGCGAAATACTTCCTTTAGTCGGGACATAAACCCCTGTTAAAAGATTAAAGAAAGTTGTTTTTCCCGCCCCGTTTGGACCAATAAGTCCAACAAGATCGCCCTTATACAACTCCATATTTAGCCCCGCTACTGCTTTTAAACCACCGAAACGGATGCCCACTTGATTTACTTTAAGCAATGGTGTGTTTGTTGCCATCCGTCGGACCTCCTTCAACCGTTTTACGTTTTTTAAAGAATGATGTAATTTCTTTTGTACCCATTAATCCTTGTGGACGATAAATCATCATCATGATAAGGAGTAGACTGTAAATGATCATTCTTGTCTCAGGATAATCTTGCAGATACGCCGAAACCATGGCTAAAAGGATGGCAGAAATAACGGAACCTGACATACTGCCTAATCCCCCAAACACGACAATAATCAAAATATCAAATGATTTTAAAAATCCAAAGTTTGAAGGCTGAATAATATAAAAGTTATGTGAATATAACCCTCCAGCAATTCCGGCCAAAAATGCCCCTATCGCAAATGCAAGTACTTTATAATAAGTAGTGTTGATCCCCATCGCATCAGAAGCCGTTTCATCTTCTCTTACGGAGATACATGCGCGGCCATGCGTTGAGTTCGTAAAGTTTCTGATGGCGATAATCGTAATGATCATGCATGCAAATACCCAGGGCCAAGTAGTTAAATGAGAGACCTGCATTCCACTTGCTCCCCCGACGTATTCGATGTTAAGTAACACAATGCGAAGTATTTCACCAAAACCTAAAGTGGCAATAGCTAGATAGTCACCTTTTAAACGGAGGGTCGGTATTCCTATAATCAATCCTGCAAGTGCAGCGACAATTCCACCAACCACTAGTGCCAATCCAAAAGGAAGTTGGAGCTTCATCGTAAAAATGGCTGATACATAGGCACCAACAGCCAAAAATCCTGCATGACCTATAGAAAACTGGCCAGTAATCCCAATAATTAAATGGAGGCTGACGCCCAAAATGATATTAATAGCCATTAAAAATAAAATGTTTGTATAGAAAGAATTTAAAATTGCTCCGTTAATTAAAAATTGAACGCCCAAAAAGATGACTACTGCTAATAAAATTGAGAGCCAAAAGCCTTTTGCATTTTTAATATTTGTCATTTTTTTGTCTCCCCTAAACCTTTTCTCGTACATTTTTACCGAACAGGCCGGACGGAAGGAATAAAAGAATCAAAATAAGTACAACAAAGGCAACTGCGTCACGCCAGAGTGAAAAGCCTGCTGCACTGACTAATGCTTCAATGACCCCAAGTGCAAGACCGCCTACCATTGCTCCAGGTATAATCCCAATTCCACCAAAAACAGCGGCAACAAAGGCTTTTAGTCCAGGAATAATTCCCATTAACGGGTCTATTTTAGTATAATACGTTCCAAAAATGACCCCAGCTGCTCCTGCTAAAGCAGAACCAATCGCAAAGGTCGCTGAAATCGTGTTGTTTACATTAATCCCCATAAGCGTTGCTGCTTCAGCGTCATGAGAAACAGCACGCATGGCTTTTCCGATCTTCGTTTTATGAACAATGAATTGAAGAATAATCATCAATACGACAGACACACCTAAAATAATGATTGATTGCCCACTAATGGTTACACCAAATACTTCAATATTCCCAACATTTAAGACATCTCCAGGATATGCTTCAGGTTGGGCACCGCGAACATAAATAAACCCATATTCAATAAGTAAGGAAACGCCAATTGCCGTGATTAAGGCGGCGATCCGGGTGGCATTACGTAGGGGCTTATACGCGATTCGCTCAATGATAACGCCAAAAAGGGCACATATAACCATCGCTAAAATGAGAGCAGGAAAAAATGAGAGATGCAAAACCGTTATGGTGTAAAAACCAACAAATGCTCCAATCATAAATATATCGCCATGAGCGAAGTTGATCAGCTTAACAATCCCATACACCATCGTGTAGCCTAAGGCAATCAGAGCATATATACTACCGAGTGAGATCCCATTCACTAACTGTTGTATGAGTTCCATTATGAACCCTCCCTTGATTTACTTTATCCCGAATTAACTGGCAGTAAGACCCCCACTTCAATAATTCGAGGAAAAAACGAGAATTGTAAGTGGGGGATCAACTGAAAGTCAAATCCCCGATTCGTTCAGGTCAACAGGACGTTGGTCACTTAGGCGTTGCCGCAGGACGCGGCGCATTTAGCCTAAGATCATTATTATTCAGTGGGGGATGAAAAAAACCCCCACTGAATGAAGTTTCACTTTATAAGTCAATTTTTTTGATAAAAAGAACAGGGGGACTAGCCCCCTTACTAATCAACTTATGGATTTACAATGGTTTTAAATTCTTGTTTTCCATCTTTATATTCAAGAATTGTAGCTGATTTAATAGGGTTATGATTTTCGTCTACTGTAAAATTACCAGAAACTAAAGATAAGTCTTTTGTTTTAACAAGTGCTTCTGTAATTTTTTCGGGTTCAGCAGAGCCGGAACGTTTAATGGCATCAGCCAAGAAATAAACAGTATCATAACCAAGTGCGTTAAATGCATCTGGAGTTTTGCCATCGTATTTCGCTTCAAATGCTTTTACGAATGCTTGAACCTTTTGATCTTCGGTATTACCGGAAGAATAGTGGTTTGTGAGAAACGTGTTATTTAAAGCGTCTCCACCTGCGACTTCAACAAGCTTGGGAGAATCCCAGCCATCTGCCCCCATTAAAGGTACATCAATGCCAAGTTCACGGGCTTGCTTTACAATGAGACCAACTTCTTCATAGTACCCCGGAATAAAGACGAAATCAGGTTTGGCAGATTTAATGCGTGTTAATGTAGCACGGAAATCGGTATCTTTCGCTACATAAGCTTCTTCTGCCACAATTTTCCCGCCGTTTTTCTCAAATACGTCCTTAAATGATTTTGCCAAACCTTTGGAATAGTCACTGGCACTATCAATGTAAACAGCAGCATTTTTAACTTTTAGTTCGTTTGTTGCAAAATTAGCAGCCACTTCACCTTGGAAAGGATCAATAAAGCAAGTTCTAAAGATATAATCATTTAATTTTCCGTCATTTACGGTTATGTCTTCTGCAGTCCCTGTTGGAGTGATGAGAGGGATTTTGTTATCCTGTGCAATTTGAATTTGCGCCTTTGTATTTCCACTTGTCGCTGCTCCAATAATAGTAACGACCTTGTCTTGACTAGTCAGCTTCAATGCTCCGTTTGTAGCCTCGGATGCTTCTGATTTATTGTCGACTTTTACAAGCTCAATTTTCTTTCCGTCAATGCCTTCTTTATTAATTTCTTCCATTGCAAGCTCTAACCCCTGTGCAATAGATGATCCATAAGAAGCTACTTGTCCGGATAATTCAAGGTTTGCACCGACTTTAATGGTACTGTCTTTGTCCACAGAGCCACCCCCGCCGCTAGATTCTTTTGAATCATTACAGCCAGCCATAACACCAACAGTTAATGTTAGAGCTAGAAAAATGTTAGCTACATTTCTCTTTTTCATTTCCTTTTCCCCCTCGTGAAAAATGGATTTACATTCCTTGTTTCATTTCTTGAAAAATAACTAACAATATTCTGAAACATAATATTTCTTTATTAGTTTAGTAGTAATTTAGGTGAATATACCAATATTTTTCAAAAGAAGTTTTCTACTCTATTTTTTTTGCTCGCTCAAGGCCAACCGAAGAATGGATATTGAGGACATCATGGATAGATTACGTAGGTTGCTCAATGGTTATTTCAATCACTATTGCATAACGGACAATTTACAGATAGTTAAGAACTTCCTTGAATTATATAAATGGATGAACCGAAGAAGCCAAAGGAAATCATTCAGTTGGGATAAGTTCAACTTATTCCTTAGAAAATATCCTTTACCAAATCCTAGAGTGAAAGTGAACATATATGACCGAAACTATATTCTGTGAATGGAGGTAGGAAGGGCGGTGTGTGATAATATTGCCCGCACGGATCTGTGAGGAGTGAGGAACACGCTCTCCAACTAGAGAACGTGCTCCCGACCGGGATGAAAGGCAGCGGTGGGACCCGCAGTGCGAATGAGGATCAAAGGCTAAGTTCGCGCCGTTCTGGCGGCAGGCTCAAAGTGCAACGTCCTGTTGCGTCGCCTGCACTAGTACGTCCTTGTACGTCGCAACGCTTTTGTGACCTACATCCGGTAGGTCTGAGGAGGCTCACCGGCCGCCCGCGGAAAGCGAAGTATATTTCCGGAGCGGTTATATGCCTCCCATTAGTTCGTTTTTTTCTTTGGTGAAAACAGTTTTGTCCCAATCTTTTCCCACTATAATGAAGCATTCTCTGCTTTTAGCTTTGTTTGTGCTTCACTTGGAATCTCTTTCCATTGCACTTCATCAAAAGAAGTGACTTCATTGCCCTTCTTTACATAGAGCATTAAATAAGCACCTTGACGCAATTCCCTGAAGGCAGAGAATTCTACTGTCACTGCTTTCCCTTTTTCATTATACGCCGTTTGGTTGTACCAATACCTAGTCATAATCTCTCCATTGTCCAGCTTATCTTCTGTTATGTCAGTTGGTTCGATTACTTCTACATATACATGGTCTTTCCCAAAGCGATTGAAATCAACTGTTAACAACACCACTACAGCCCCGACGAATAAAGCTAAAACACCAATAACAGCAACTATTTTTTTCAAATTAATTCCCCTCCTGAATCGTTGTTCGATAAAAACATTGAACGGTAATAAAATAATAAATAATATAGACAAATGTATAAGCGAGCATCCACCATAAGATTGGTTCCCACAAATTCATGTGTAATAAGTTTGAAATGGCGATTAAAGCGACCGTGCCATGCATTAATCCAAGGGATAATGGGGCGATAAACACCAAGCCCATTTGATAACGGATTGTCCGCTTCATTTCTTGTTTCGATACACCAATTTTATAAAGAATTCCGTATTTACTTTTATCTTCTTCTGCCTCTGTCATCATCTTGAAGAAAATAATGCTTCCTGTTGCTAATAAGAACACTAAACCTAGGAAACTACCGACAAACAACTGGGTACCTGAGGCTTTTAATGACTCTTGATAATCTCTAAGTGCACTTGAGAATTTTTCGGTATCAAGTGAAGAAGCTAGTTCCTCAGATAAATCGTCATGTTTCTTATAATTATCCAATTGAATGGCGTGGAATTTTGTTGCTTCTCCAGCAAGCGCTTGATACTGTTTACCACCTAAGACAAGCACACTGCCAGGTAGTACTTCTACATTAAAAATAGACTTGGGATACATTTTTTGAATCTGATACTGATTATTGCCCACTACGACTTCTTCAATTTTCTCCGACCAGCGTTCATCATAGAAAGGTTCAATCAACAGTGCCTCTGTCTGTTTCCGATTAATTTGCTCAATATCGTCCCAATCTAATGCTTTGGCAAGCTGAGCAAATGTGGATTGATCAATGATAGAGTATTCTTTATCCATTTCCTCACCAGGCACCCGAATATTTTTTGTTTCAAATTCAATGTTTGCTTCTACCGATTCTTCTTCTATTTCATATTGTGGTCCTTGCCACATAAAGGAAAATGGCGCATAAGCTTCGACATTCTTATCTGTGTTATAATACATGCCGAAGACGGCTCCACCAGCAGTAATCGTTGTCGCGCTTAAGGTGGCAATAATCGTTAATGTTTTTGCGTTCCCACGAATGCGATATAGAAGCTGTGAAGCTGTCATCAGATTAAGACCTTTCCATGCCCAAATTTCTCTTTTCTTCATTTTATTTAATACGTAAACGAACACACTATTGAATAAAAAGTAAGAGCCAATAATCGTTAATGCTATCACCACAAGGGGTGTTGCAATACCCAAGACTCGCCACACCTCTGAGGTTGCAAAATCCTGTAATGCGATCCAATAAGCCAAAATTAAAGCTAACACACCAGTCAATACAGCAATGATCCGGGCTTTGGGCTGTTCCTCTCCCTTTTTAGCTGCCTGAAACAAATCAATCAACTTAAATTGATAAATAACACGATAGCCCAGTAATGATGTAACGAGGAATATGACAAAAAATACAACAACTGTATTGAGAATGGCGTTAGCAGAGAAAGTCAGCCCAAGTGTCATCTCCATTCCCATTAACTTCAATAAAATCTGCAAAAGTAATTGCGATAAAAAGAATCCCAGTACTACACCAATAACTAATGAAATAATTCCAATCATCATATTCTCAAAGAAAAGCAAGAAGCCGATTGTTCGTTTTCTGACCCCTAATAAAGAATAGAGCGCCACTTCTTTTTTTCTTTTTTTCATAAAAAATGTATTGGAATATAGGATGAAAATAGCCACAAAGATCATTAGTACAAAGGCGGAAGCACTCATAATACTTTGGGTTTGTCTTGATGTTTCTGCTAAACCACTGATATTATCGCTATACTTTAACGTAGCAAAAGTAAAATAAATAATGATTGAAAACACCGTTGCCCCGATATAGAGTGCATAATGTTTGATATTGCGTTTGATATTTTTTGCGGCTAGATCAAATAATGTCATGTCCATCACCACCTAATTCTGCCAATTCGTCTAAAATGAATTGAAAAAATTCCTTGCGTGTATGATTACCCCGAATCATTTCTTGCGATAATTGGCCATCTTTAATAAAAAGTATTCGGCGACAAAAGCTAGCTGCATAGGCATCGTGTGTGACCAACATGATTGTTGCTTCCTGTTCTAAATTTAAGGAGCTTAAGTTCTCTAATAAATCAGTTGCTGACTTGGAATCAAGTGCCCCTGTCGGTTCATCTGCAAATAATAATTTTGGCTTTGTTACTAACGCGCGACATGAAGCGGTTCGTTGCTTTTGTCCACCTGAAATTTGATAAGGGTATTTATCTAATAAATCTTCAATACCAAATGTTTTAGCCATACCGAGTACTTTTTCTTTAATTTCATTTGCAGGCTGCTTGGCAATTGCAAGTGGTAATAGAATATTTTCTCTTACTGTTAGAGAATCTAATAAATTATAATCTTGAAAAATAAACCCTAAATGATCTCGACGAAAGTCTGCCAACTTGTTTTCTTTCATCTTGGCAATATTATCTTCCTCAATAAAGATATCTCCATTAGTGGGGGAGTCGATTGTTGCCAATACATTTAATAAAGTCGATTTCCCAGCACCAGATGGTCCCATTACCCCAACAAATTCACCCGGTTCAATGGTGAACGATATATTTTCAAGGGCCTTAAAGGTATTCGTGCCTTTTCCGTAAGTTTTTTCGACATTGTTTACTTTTAATACATATTCCATTTGTTATGCACCTCTTTCTGATACTTTCACTATACTTCGCCACCCTTACATGAAATTCACGTCTACCTTACAAAATTCTTAAATGAGGTATTCCTCGATAAAAAGCTGTTATGATAAGAGATAAATAAGAGATACATCGTGAAAGGATGAGAGATATGGAGGCACCACGCATATTAATTGTCGATGATGAAAAGGATTTATGTCAGTTGATGAAAACTACCTTAATGAAGGAAGGTTTTGCCGAAGTAGAAACAGCCGGCACCTTACAAGAGGGTTGGGAGAAATTCGAGCAGTTTGCACCTAGCATCGCTATTTTAGATATCATGCTTCCAGATGGTGAGGGCTACGATCTTTGCCGGAAGATTAGGGAGACATCTCGCATTCCTATTTTATTTCTATCGGCTAAGTCAGATGAAGTGGATAAGATACTTGGGCTTGCGATTGGCGGGGATGATTATATTACCAAACCGTTCAGTCCAAAAGAGGTGGCTTACCGTGTAAAGGCTCAGCTTCGGCGTGCCGGGATATATACAATGGAATCAAGTGCCCGAACTATGGAAAAGAAGGAGAAAACCGTTGGGGTATTTAAGATGAATACAGAAGAAACAGAAATAACTAAGAATGGACAGCGATTAGAGTTAACAGCAAAAGAAGTCGGATTAATGGCCTGCTTTCTTCGGCATCCCAATCAAATCTTAAGTAAAGAAACATTATTCCGCACCGTTTGGGGAGAGGACTTCTATGGTGCTGACAATACCTTAATGGTACATATTCGACGACTTCGAGAAAAAGTGGAGGATTCCCCATCGAAACCAAAGCATATTCTCACAGTCAAGGGGTTAGGTTATCGTTTTATCCCGCATTAACAGACAGCCAAGAATCAGAGGATGGAAGCAGGTGAGATAGATTGAAATGGAAAATTACGCTGCGATATTTATTATCTGTGCTTAGTATTGTTTTAATTGTATTTGTTGTAAATACAATCATTTTGTTTGGATTTCTCGTCTATCAGAGCAATCAAGAGAATACTGGCCTTGATCGTAATTCCGGGGAAGATTTCACCCGTTCTTTCCAGAAATATTTACAATTAAATGACGATGAACTAGTTGTTTCACCTACTGGCCAAGAAGCCTTGAAGCAATTTGGTGCCTGGTTACAAATTCTCGATCAAAATGGTAACGTGATTAATTCCTACCAAGCGCCTGAGGACGCTACTAAGCATTATAGCCCCATGGAGCTTGTTCATAAATATAAGTACATGGATGATGACTTAAATACGTATTTTATCGGAGATTACGAGGATTACAGCTATTTAGTGGTTGTTCCTGACTCGCAAGAAAAGCGTCATGTTATGATGGTTGATCAAGGAAAGATGTTAACCTATATTCCCCGATTCCTTGGAGCGATTATGATTGTCAATTTATTAATCGCTACTCTCATAGGCTTTTTATTCAGCACAATTTTAACCAAACCTGTTAATCGTATAATTGATCGAATCCATTCCTTAAAGGAACGTGTATTCATAACGAAAAAAGTGAAAAGACCGGGAATTTATAAGCATGTCTTTGCCAATTTGAATGATGTAGCGGAAACAATGCAGGCTCACGAGCAGGAACGTCAAAAGCTAGAAAAAATGCGTAATGAATGGATTAGCAACGTCTCACATGATATTAAAACACCGCTATCCTCCATTCGGGGCTATGCGGAATTATTACGGAGTGAAAATCTATCTGATATGGAACGACTAGAGTATGCTGAGGTGATCGAACGTCAATCTCTTTATATGAGAGAGCTTCTTGACGACTTTAATTTAACGATGCGGTTACGAAATCAGGAATTACCCCTTCACCAGCAACCGACCAATATGGAACACTTTGTCCGTGAGATCGTGATTGATTTATTAAATGATCCACAATTTAGTTCGGAGCATATTCAATATGATAGCACTGCTACCACGCTTAACTGGAATATTGATCAACACTTAATGAAACGTGCCTTACTTAATTTTATCTATAATGCTCTGCTTCATAACGATGACGATGTTGAGGTTGATGTAATCGTCACAGATAATGGTATTACAATTAAGGACAATGGTAGAGGCATCGCTAAGGAGGAGCAAGAACAAATATTTGAACGTTTTTATCGCGGAACCAATACTAGCAATAGTTATGGGACAGGTCTTGGTATGGCGATCTCCCGCGATATCATTGAAGCACATGGAGGCACCGTTCAATTAACGAGTGCTAAAGGCAAAGGAACGACGATCGAGATTGAGATTCCGTAAATCCCTATTTGTAGGGATTTTTTGCTTGCAGAAGGTCTGCAGGATGCTTGAAAACCTTAACGACGAATAAAAGTAGCGTGATGACGAATAAAGAAAGTGGCACGACGAATAAAACAAATATGACGACGAATAAAAACGGAGTGACGACGAGTAAATCCACCTCAACGACGAATTGTTGCAAAATTTATGGCAGAAAATTCAAGTAACCCGATTATATAGAGGAAAAAGGTGAAATTATGAAGGAGTGATCGTATTGATGAATTTTGAAGAAAATGTAGAGGACATATTAAGACAAATCACTTCAAATCCATTCATTATTATGATGTGTGGTGTAACAGGTTCAGGGAAGACCACGGCGGCTGCAATTCCGAACAAGAAACGCAGTCCCGTTCACTGCCATGGATTGCTCACAAAAGCTTGGGGGATAAATACAATACCCGCCCGCAGTGGGAGCGGCAAGAAGAACCTTAAAAAACACTAAAAAACACACATGAAAAACCAACAATAATGATGGTTTTTCATGTGTGTTTTACTATTTTATGTTAAGTGAATTTTTGGCAATACTCTATTAAGTAGTATACATCAAATATATTTATAAGTCTATATTTTTCGATTTTTACTTGCTAAAATAACAAGACATTCAGTTAAGGAGGGATTCGAAATGCAATTTGAAGATGAAAAGAAGGAATTAAACAAAAAATTAGCTATTATTAACAAGCAATATGAGGAGGTAGCCGCTAAATCTGGATATGTTGGTGATGATATTAGTGAAATAGCCTTAGATGAGAGTAGGAAGAGAATGCTAGAATCATTAATCAGTGCTAAAAAAGATCCTTATTTTGCTCGGCTTGATTTTAAAGAGGAAGAAGCAGATGAGGTAAAAGTAACGTATATTGGAAAAGCCGGTGTTTTCGATGAGAAAAACGGAAATGTTATAATTACGGACTGGCGTGCACCGATTTCCAGCTTATTCTATGGTTTTAGTGGGAGTGAAGAGGATGTCTATTATCAATCTCCTGATGGCATCGTTGAAGGTGAAATCTATTTAAAAAGAAATATTGTTACTTATGAACAAGAGCTGCAAAGAGTAGTAGACCGCTATATTCGCGGAGAACAGGAATTGTCTGGAGGAGATGAATTTCTATTATATAAATTAGGCGATCAAAAAGATAATCGACTTCGTGACATTGTCGCCACTATTCAAGGGGAGCAAAATGAAATCATTCGTTACCCTTTAAACCAAGCCGTCATTATACAAGGAGTAGCGGGGAGTGGAAAAACGACCGTAGCCCTTCATCGGCTGGCCTACCTGTTATATGAATATCGCGAGCAATTAAATGCAAATCGCATGATTATCTTTGCACCGAACACGATCTTTCTGGATTATATATCTCAAGTACTACCTGAATTGGGCGTAGGGGATATTGTGCAAACAACCTTTCCAAAGTGGGCAATGACGATTATTGATGATCCGAATTGCCACCTAGAATCTCTTAGCAAAAGAAGAAAGGCCTTTTTTGAGTCAGAACGTGTTGATCAGGGTAACTTGAAAGGAACATTAGCGTTTCAACAGAAAATAAGGGAGCAATTATCACAATTAGAGAAAGAGTGGCTTCCTGCAGAAGATTTTATTCCCTGGGAGAATAAACAAGGCGTTTCCCTAGAAAAAATAAAAAGCTGGCTAGAAACAGACTTTAAAGATAACCCTGTTGTAAAGAAATACGAAAGGCTTAAAGCAAAATTAACACGTTGGATTGAAATTGAGGCAAAGATGTATGAGGAGAAAAAAGAACAAGCGCAAGCTCGAAAAGAGGGAAAGACGCAACTAAGAAAATACTTACGTAAATGGAAAAATAGAAAACCTTATGAGCTTTATGCACAAATCTTAAAAAGAATGGGAAAAGAAGACATTTTACCGCCAAAGAAAAATATAGCTCTGGATGATTTAGCTCCTTTATTGGATATTCACGATTATTGGTTTGGCATCGAGAAAGAAGATCGGTTTGATCATGTTGTCATTGACGAGGCACAAGATTTCTCACCCTATCAAGTTTCCGTATTAAATGCACGTACAAAAAAAGCATCATTTACGATATTAGGAGATTTGGCACAAGGTATTCATCGTGATGAAGGAATTGACCAATGGGAACGTTTTATTGAACTTTTCGGTACATCCCGCGCGAAATTCTTCCAAATGACGAAAAGCTATCGTTCCACCTATGAGATTATTGCGTTTTCTAATAAGATTCTAAGTCATCTCGAAAACCCACCTGCTTATGCGGAGCCAGTATTTCGGAGTGGGGAAGATGTGCAGATCCAACAAATACAAGCAGAGGATAAAACGAAGAAAATCGTCAGCTGGGTAAATGCAATGGAACATCAAGGTATGAATACGATTGCGGTTATTTTAAGATCTGAATCAGCATGTGATCAGGTTTACGCTAATTTGAAAAGTGAACTTCCAGCATTAAAAATGATTACAAGCGAAGATAAAACATACGAAGGAGGACTCTCCTTATTGCCTGTGTATGTATCAAAAGGATTAGAATTTGATGCCGTTCTAATGGTCGATGTCGATGAAGTACATTACCCTAAACATGAGCAAACAACAAAATTATTATATGTTGGCTGTACAAGAGCACTCCATCATTTATCGATTTTTTATAGTGGAAAACCATCTGAACTGATTTCTCTTGGATAGAGCGTGATAATCGTTCTTTAGAGGTAAGGCAGCTCGAGGTCAAATAACCTGAGACAATGAAAGGCAAAAACGCCTTTCTTTGTCTCAGAACATTTGCTTGTCGGGGGCCAACAGGATGTTGGTCAGAACGGCGTTGCGCCAGGACGGCGCGAACTTAGCCGTTCATCCATTAAACGGGCGCTTGCGCTTTTCTTAATGGTGGCCGTCATAGATCGACTCATTTATCATTCCCTTTTGACTATGTTCAATGGTGAAAGTCATCGGTATAAAGAATTGATGATTTTAAATGCATTCTTCTCATTCAAAAGTTGTATGTATGAATCATCTTTTTTTAGTAGTAGCTTTCTGTCTTCTTTCCGATGTTTCCTATGCTCTCTTTCTATAAAGTAATAGTAAGGACATTTATTAAGAAAGCGAGTGAATTTTATGAAAACGGTTGTTATGATCACAGGAGCATCTAAAGGCCTTGGTAAAGCATTGACCTTGGCATTCGCAAAGCAGGGAGTACGGCTTGCCATTTGTGCAAGAGGGGAAGAGCTGTTGCATAAGGTGGAGCTGGAAGCCCGGGAGCTTGGAGCAGAAGTCGTCGCAGTCAATGCAGATATCTCTAAAGCTAAGGATGTCGATCGTTTCGTATCGATTGCGGAAGAAGCGTTTGGAAGGATTGATGTATTAATTAATAATGCATCCATATTTGGACCAGGACCTACACTGTTGGCTGATTATCCGGATCATGATTTTGCGGAAGTACTCCGAGTGAATGCGATGAATCCTTTCCTTGTCACGAAGCGTGTATTGCCGGGCATGTTAACCCGAAATAAAGGAAGAATCCTTAATGTCACATCGGATGCAGGGAAAACAGGATATGCGGAATGGGGTGCTTACGGTATTTCCAAGTTCGCTGTGGAGGGCTTAACACAAACATGGGCCGACGAACTGCAGGATACAGGGGTCAGTGTATGTATGGTTGATCCTGGTGAAATGGATACGGAGATGCACTGGATTGCCGTTCCGGATTGTGACTATGAACTGGGTGACCCAAATGATACAGCAAAAGTATTTGTATCCATCGCATTGAATGAATCCATGGAAGTAAACGGAATCAGATATGAAGCCCAATCCCTTTTAGATAAACAAGGGGACATTCAATAATGGCTACCCGTTCCTTCCAAGTGCCTAAATATTTAGATGCAAGTACCCCTGCGGAATATAGAGGGATCAGTAGGGATCATGTCCGTTTAATGACTCTCGACAGAGCTACAGGGGAATGCTTTCATCATTATTTTGATCAGCTGGATTCCAGCTTGCGCGAGGGAGATTTGCTTGTGCTAAATAATAGCCGCACTCTTCCGCCTGTGTTAAAAGGAAAAAGAGGGAAGCAAACGATTGAAATTCGATTATCCCGAAAATTATCTGATCATGAGTGGGAAGCACTCATTGTAGAAGACGCATTGAAAGTAGGGGAAGAGATAGATCTACCCGGAGAATTATCAGCAACCATTATAGGAAAAGGAAATGAGGCGCCTTTGGTCATTCTTTCCTTTTCAAAGAGTGGATTGGATTTATATGATGCGATTTATCGATACGGGGAGCCGGTCTACTATGAATATATTAAAACACCATGGCCGTTAGAGATGTATCAAACTGTTTATGCTTCCATTCCAGGTTCAGTGGAAATGCCTTCAGCAGGAAGAGCTTTTTCCTGGAAGCTACTCAGTAGATTAAAGCGAAAGGGAGTCAAAATCGCTTATCTGCAGCTGCATGCTGGATTAAGTTATTATGAAAATGACCGATGGCCTGATCCGAGTAACCATCCTGAGGCATTTTGCATTCCAGAAGAAACAGCAGAATTGGTAAACAAAACGAAAAAAAATAAGGGACGTGTCATTGCAGTTGGAACAACCGTCGTTCGAGCCCTTGAAACAGCGGTTAATCATGTTGGAAATGTTGAAGCACAGGAAGGGATCACGCGTCTATATATTCAAAAAGGGTACCCGCTGAGAGCAGTGGACGGACTTTTAACAGGGTTTCATGAACCGCAGGCAAGCCATCTGGATCTACTTAGTGCTTTTATTGATGAAAAACTTCTTATGAAGGCTTATGAGGAAGCATTATCAGCCGAATATCTTTGGCATGAGTTTGGTGATATGAATCTGATCCTGTCAATGGGAGAGAAATGATGAGGTGGCATCATGCTGGTATTGATGTTCGTAATTTAGATCACTCCATTTCATTCTATGAAAGTATGTTTGACTTTAAAATGGAGCAATTCCTTACGTTGAGCGGTGAAAAAATTGCCTTTTTAAAAAATGAAGATGTGAAAATCGAATTAATTGAATTAGAGGACATTCCGCCCCCATGCCATTCAGTCCATATAGCGTGGCAAGTCGAAGACATAGAAAGCTGGATGAAAAGGCTGAGAGGAAAGGGACTCTCTTCTTCAGAAGGCCCCTATAAGCTGAAAAATGGCTGGGTGACTGTTTTTTATGAGGGACTTGATGGTGAGGTAATAGAGCTTATTCAAGTGTGCAATAGAAAACATTCAAAATGTTCCTGTGCCAGATACTGATCCATTGTTTGGCACGAGCGGTCCATTGTTCTCTTTCTGGAAGAGATGAAAATTAACTTATTGGTAACCTAAACATACTAATATTAGCAGTACAAACCATGCACTTGGTCTGTACTACTAGTGTTAGTATGTTTTAAATACGAAATTGGTTCGCCATTATCCTCAATCCGCGTCATAAGTATCTACAACTGACTAAATAGAGAGTACTTCATTATTTTCCATCAAAAAAATTAATGAGCAATATTGTCCTACTAAGTGCTATTTGATTGCATAAGCTAAGTTCTATATTACAAGCTCGCAATGATCTTACGTTCGTCCTCCGTTAATTCAAAATCAAAAATCTCTAAGTTTAAGGCTTGGCGCTCTTTGTTATGGGATTTAGGAATCACCACAACACCACGTTCAATTTGGTAACGTAAAATGATTTGTGCCCACGTTTTATTGTAGTTTGTTCCGATTGCACTTAGAGTTTCTTGAGCTTCATCACTGACTCTAGTTAGTGGTCCCCATGCTTCTGGGATGACCTGATTCTCTAAGGAATAACTGATAATTCCATCGTTCCATTTTCCGGGATGGGATTCAATTTGGTTGACTGCTGGTTGAATGCGAGCATGTTCTAAAAGATAGCCTAATTCTTTTTCATTAAAATTTGACACACCAATTTCTTTTAAAATTCCTTGATCGACATATTCTTCTAAGACACGCCAAACGCCAAGGATTTCTGCCAAATCGCCCCATGGATGATGAATTAAATACAAATCAATATAGGATGTATCTAGAGCTGTCAAACTTTCTTCCACACCACGACGCACCGCAGCTTCACTAGCGGTGTATTCTTCTTTACCAGGAATTTTTGAGGTCAAGAAGAAGTTACTTCTAGGTAAACCACTTTCTTTGATCGCTTTACCTACAACGGCTTCATTGCGATAAGAAATCGCTGTATCAAAATGTCGATATCCTAAGGCGATCGCATTTTCCAATTCAGTGGTATCATCATTGATCTCTCCCATATAGTTACGGTCTGCTTTCCCAAAGGTATTAGTACCACTGCCAACAATCGGTAATTTCGAGCCCATGCTTAATGTAACAAATTCCATGAATACTTCCTCCCTCGTTCATATTATTGCCTTAATTTTTTAGTAAACTTAGTTTTTCGTAAGAAAATGAACCTCTTCATGGTTTAATATAGGCATTTGTTATTCGAATTGTACCATTATATGATGTTACTGAAAAGGTGATTTTCCCAAAGGGAGAGTTTCAAAATGCATTAAAGGGCTTTTCGAAATAATTGTTGAACAAAAGGAGGAGACACCTTGGTTATGAGATAAAGGGGATTTTAAGGGAGAGCAGATACTTATTTGCTGGAAGGCGATTTTATCCGAGCCAAATAATGGGTCTGATAGCCTTAACGGCGAATAAAAGCAGCATGATGACGAATAAAGAACGAGCATGACGAGTAAAAGTAGCCTGACGACGAATAAAAACGGGTGACGGCGAATAAATCCATCTCAACGACGAATAAAAAATATATTCGAGCGATTGTGTACATGATTTCGGTTTGGCTAGTCTGATTATTCAGGTACAGGAGGGCTGTTGCAGCTGAAAAACAATACTTTCGATTTAATTTTATTGGATTTCCAAGCAGGAGATCTATGAAAAAATTTGGAAGGGGACTTATGTAGGGGATGACAATACCATTAGTGTACATATCTCCAACCTGCGCAAAAAAATAGCCGAAGTCACGCCGGATGAATATATTAAAACCGTTTGGGGAGTCGGTTTCATGCTAATTTAAATTCTTTATGATTTCTTTATGTTTTGCTTAAAGGATATTAAAGACACCTAAGCTAAACTAAGAATATCAAGAAAATTTAGCGAAGGAGTCGGGCAAGATGGACGCTATTATCCAAACATATCGATTGACGAAGACATTTAAGAATGAGGAAGTGATCAAACCGCTTGATTTCTTAGTGGAAAAAGGCGAAATTTGTGCCTTGATTGGTAAAAATGGAGCTGGTAAATCAACCATCTTCAAAATGTTAGCAGGACAAATAATGCCAACTACAGGCGATATTCATTTATTTGGTGCCTCAGGAAGTGATTTGGTGGATGCCAAAAAAAGAATGGGGTTTATGGTTGAAACACCAGCCTTTTTCCCGGATTTTACAGCGAGGCAAAACTTAGAATATTTTCGAATTCAGCGTGGAGTTGTGGAAAAGAAACGTATTTATGAGGTTTTGCAAATTGTTGGTTTAGCAAATCAACAGAAGAAACGCTTCAAAGACTACTCTATGGGAATGAAGCAACGATTAGGTATAGCACTTTGTCTGCTAAGCAGTCCGGATTGTCTCGTGCTGGATGAACCGATTAATGGTTTAGATGCTGAAGGAATTAGGGAAATGCGCAGGCTGTTGCTGAAGCTCAATCAAGAAAAACAAATAACCATATTGGTTTCCAGCCATATTTTAACGGAATTGCAGCTACTGGCCACACGATTTGTCTTTATCAAAGACGGGGAGATTGTGGAAGATTTAGATAAAAAAGAATTAGATGACAAAAGCAGGAAACAAATTCAGATTAAAGTGGATAATACGGCTAAGACAGCACAGGTATTAGAGCAAGCCTATGCTGATATCCAGTATCAAGTCCTCCCCGATCAAGTCATAACGATACAAAATCATATAGAGGAAGCTGGCGAAATTAATCGTCTCTTAATCGATAATGGTGTGTTAGTGATGGAGTTTCGTATGGAAGCACTGAATTTAGAATCGTATTTCTTAGGATTGGTGGGGGATAACGAATGATTAATTATATGAAAAGTGAAAACTATCGTTTACTACGCAAAAAAAGTCTTTATTTGACGAGTGTCATTGGTTTTCTTCTCATTACAGCAGCGGCGTTGGTATTGTATTATTCTAAACAGCATCAAGCGGATTTTCCTTATGCAACCAGCACTTTCTTTTATTCAAATGTGATTGGTAGCGGGATAGTAGTTATCATCGTAAGCTTTCTTTTTAATTTGGCTCTTACTGGTAAGGATATGTCTCTCATCAAACAAGCTGTATCCTTTGGCGTCTCCCGAAACACGATTTTTTGGTCAAAGCTAATTCTAACCTTAAGTTATTTTCTGCTGGTATGTGTAGTGGGTCTCCTTTTAATGATTGGATTGGGAGAGAGTCTTTTCGTTAGTGAGGAACAATCAGTTAGGAATTTCTTGGTCGCTAGTTTCAATATGATCCCGCTTGTCCTTAGCGGATTTTTTATCATTCATATGATGAGAATGCTGAAAATTGGTGAAGTCTATATCATTATCGTAGTGCTATTCCTTTTTCTCTTTTTTGATGATCTGTTACGAATGATGCTCCACTGGGTTTCAGGGATAAATGAGCTATATAAATATGCACCAAGCACACAATTAAACGACAACTTAATTAATTTTATGAACCATTCGGCTCAATTTGATTATCGTTACTGGGTTACTGGCATTGTAATTTCTGTGTTTTCTTTACTATTAGGGGCAATCAAATTCGGTAAACAAAACATTGATTGATAAGGAAGGGGTGAATAGCAATGGGCAGCTGGTTGATGAGCATTATTCTTGCTTCTCTGCTAGTGATTAGTGTTGGGATGTTGCTGTATCTTCATTGGGATTTAAGAAGAATGACACACCAATTAGCGAATATTATTGAGAATTTCGGTACGAATGAATTGGTGCGAACCAATACGCATAGTAAGGGAGTCATCCGGTTTATTACCAAGGTCAACCAGCTGATTCATTTATTTAAGCAAGACCAGCAACAGAGTCAAAAGAGAGAGAAAGAACTGAAGCAGGAAATGACGAATATCTCACATGATTTGCGGACACCTTTAACATCCATTAAAGGTTTCTCGGAATTATTAACTGATCCGTCTTTATCAGAAGTGGAGAAAAAGGAATTTTTGGAGATTATTCAAAAAAAGATTAACAATCTCACCATGATGGTGGATGTATTCTATGAGCTTTCGCAAATCGAGTCATCGGACAAGCAATGGGATATGGAACAGGTGTATTTAGACCAAGCGGTGGTAGAAACAATGCTAATGTTCTATGGAGATTTTGAAAAAAGTCAATTAACGGTGGAGGTAGATGAGGCAGTCGTATCGCCTATTTTGGCTGATAAAAAGGCAACGAACCGAATTATTACTAATATTATTCAAAATGCGTTGCGCTATGCTAAAAGCTATTTCACGATTAATCTGATGGAAAAAGAGGAATACATTCGGTTACGGGCAGCAAATGATATCGAGGCATTTGATCAGAACGAACTAGAACGTATTTTTGACCGAACATATAGCATGGATAGGAGCAGAACGAGTGGACAGCATGGGTTAGGCCTGCATATTGTTCAACAGCTGATCAACAAACAAGATGGTAAGGTCGTTGCCGAAGTATATGAGGACGAATTTAGGATTGACGTATTTTTTAAGAAATGGAATTAGGGGATAGACAGCGTGCCATTCTATAACACATCAAGTCTTTTCCTTAAAAAATCTTATCGAATGTTTCGACCTTATTAAACTGATACAATTGAAGAAATGATCTAAAGTTTTTATGGATAATAATTTGCCACATATATACAGTAGGATGAGTGGGGCAAAAAAGAAGAGACAAGTAGTAAAGAGGAGATTTTTATATGAAGAGCGCTGAAGATCTTGAGCAATTATTAGAATCCTTAGATGGACGAAAATATAGTGCTTATAAACGAATCAAAGGAGTATACGAATATAGGCAATATCAGCTTGCGATTGATCATATTCAAGTCGATCCCTTTGCACCGCCATCTAAGATGCGCATTATGATGAAGAGAGAAACGGCCGGAATTCCCGATGAATGGCTTGATTCAAAACATAAAATGATTGCTGTTTCTGATTTTTTGACGAGAACGTTCTGGAAAGGAATTCAACAATGGAACAAAGCTGGTCAAGGAACAGGAAAGAGTGGAATGATCTTGATTGATCGCTGTGGCCAAGAAATATTGGAACGCACCTCTGTTTTAATAAAAGCGGATCACTTGGAAGTTCGCCTTGAAATCGGTTTGCCAGCTCGTGGAAGACGGATTTTAGGGAAAGCGGCAACGCGGATTTTTAGGGAAATCCTTCCACGAATTGTCAACCAATCGCTGTTATATCGTAATGTGAATCAAGAAGCGATGATCAATCAAGTGATTTTGATGTTGGATCAAATCTATATCCGTGAGGAATTACAACGAAAGAAGCTGGTTGCTTTTGTTGCAAACGGCTCTATTCTACCACGAGAAAGCGGTGTTTCCGATAAGCCGTTAAAAGGTGGTATACCTTTTACAAGTCCGAAAAAATTTGAAATGCGAATCGCGTTGCCAAGTGGACGAACCATAACTGGAATGGGGATTCCTAAGGGGATTACTTTGATTGTAGGCGGCGGTTATCACGGGAAATCTACGCTGCTTCAAGCACTGGAGCTCGGTGTATATCATCACATTGCTGGTGATGGCAGAGAAATGGTCATTACCCGCCAAGACGCAGCGAAGATTCGCGCTGAAGATGGACGAAATATTGAAAAAGTGAATATTAGCCCCTTTATCAACAATCTACCAGGCAAAAAGAACACCCGACAGTTTTCTTCGGAAAATGCTAGTGGAAGTACCTCTCAAGCAGCTAATGTGATGGAGGCATTGGAAGCTGAAGCCTCGCTGCTGTTGATTGATGAAGATACATCCGCTACAAATTTTATGATCCGAGATGGACGTATGCAGAAATTGATTGCCCCGGATAAAGAACCAATCACCCCATTTACAAATAAAGTAAAACCGTTGTTTGATAGGGTAGGTGTTTCTACTATCCTGATCGTAGGTGGTTCAGGGGATTATTTTGATGTGGCCGATCATATTATCATGATGGATGAATACCAGTTGAAGGATGTAACAGAGGCGGCTAAGACGATTGCAAGCACCGATGGCTATAAAAGAGAAAATATATCGAATCATAGCTTTGGTGAGATTTCCGCCAGAATCCCTTTAAAAGTTAGTTTTTCACGAACAGGGAAAGAAAATCGCGTAAAAGCAAAGGGAAGACATACGATTTTATATGGTAGGGAACAGATCGATATGTCTGGACTAGAACAACTAGTCGATGATAGTCAAACCAACTGTATTGCGGTCATGCTGGACTTTTTCAAAAATGAACTACTGGATGAAAAGACCACTATCTCTCAAGCTGCTGACCGGATTTATACGCATATCGAACAATTTGGACTGGATTCCATCTCGCCTTATACTGTTCATCCGGGGAACCTGGCCCTACCAAGAAAACTAGAATTTTGCGCGGCTCTTAATCGCTATCGGGGATTAAGGATAAAAGCTTAATTTAATATATAATTTATTTGTCATCATAAAATCATCCATGCTCCCCCAACAGACTTCTTATTCAGTGGGGGAAGCATGGACAATTTTATGCAGGTGGTTCAACGGCTAAAGATCTGCAGAAGAAAATATCAATAACTAAGAATATCTTTCGATTTTCGAAATAAGGAAGGATTAGATGGACTCTTATAGAACTTATTCATAACCTGCAATTAATGGATCGCTGTGCTGGTTTCCGAAAGTTATCTTCCTAAGCAAACTGAAAGCTATATGTAAAATTCTACTCACAAAAAGAGTAGTTGCAAAAAAGAGTAGCTACTCCAATATAGAAAGAGGTTGACCGAATTATTTGCGGAAAACAGTACTTAATGACTTAATGCAGTGCGGAATAATCATAGAGTCGCATTAATTCTTTTCTTTCCAGTCAGTGTTAAGGCTAGGTTGTCATGTCTAAAACTTGAGCTGCATAACATTCGTTATGGTTATCTAGTTTTCTCAGTAAAGGTTGTTAATCTTTCTATTATATCATCATTTTTTGAAAGATGCCTCGATAGTTTCTGCTTCGCTCTTAATAAGCGAGTTTTCACTGTATTCTTCTTCACACTTAACAGTGTTGAAATCTCCTCAATGCTCATCTCATAATAATATTTAAGTAATACAATTTGAGACCATTCCCGTGGGAGAATATCTAAAGCTTCCGATAAAAGCTCTACAAATAATTTGTTTTCCAACTCTCGTTCTACTTTAGAATGCCATGTGGAGAATAGGAAAGAACATTGGTTAAAAAAAAGCTCCATGTTAATTTCTTGACGTTTCATTTTGCGCAAATAATCTACTGATAAATTTGAAGCGGTTACATTTAGCCATTTTTGAAGAAGATGTTCATCCCTTATATCGGGGGGATTTTCAATTAATTTAATAAAAGTTTCCTGAACAATATCCTCAGCTATTTGATAGTCCTTGGTTATACCGTATGCGGAGTTGAATACACTTTGATGAAAACGGCTTTTTTTCATTGTGCTCATCATGCAAATAAAACACGATTTATATTCCTCCTCAGATAGTAATAGGCTTTTACAAGCAATATAGGAAGTATATCATAAAAAATCTTTCCTTTTTTCTAAAAACGGGAACTTTTTACTCTTGTCTGACGTTTTATATATAAAGGCACAAGAAAAGGTAGTGAAGATCGTTTGATATTTCGACTTGCGAAAGGTTTTTGCTACTATGTTCATATTACTAAATGCTCTAACTGCAAATAAAAACTAAATCCACTAGTAGAATTCCAACCAACTTGATAGGTTTAAAATATTTATTACAAATTGTTTTACTAAAGATTATAAATATTCTTTTGATTTTAAAAAAATAACATATAATGTAACTGGTAGCTGAAATTAATCAGTTTATAGAAAGGGGCGAGGATTATGAAATATATTATTCCTAAGTCAATTTTAACTACAACTGACAAGGGAGAATATATTCTATTAAACACAAAGAATGGTAAGTTTTTTGGATTAGACGTCATGGGGACATATGTATGGGATTTGATAAAAAGAGGTGATAGTAAAAAAGCTATAATTGATAATATTGTGCAAACATATAATGTATCTCGTGAAGTAGCAGAAAAAGATATAAGAGAATTATTAATTGAACTAAGTAAGCATGAGTTGGTGATAGTAGATGAGTAAAATAAAGCGTACGTTCCTGTTTATGTCGATTTATCTAACATTGCTTCACGTGGATTATTTATTAAAAAAGCATGGATTTGAGTACATATTTGATAAATATACCACTAAATATTCTTTAGAAAACAAAAAAACAGTTGATGAAACTAGCCTTCAAGTCATAAACCAAGTAGTCAAGTTGATTAATACAGTATGCAGATTTTATCCCTTAGAAGCAGAATGTATACAACGCTCATTGCTGAGTTATAAGTATATTAGGCGTGTAGCTGATATCGAGGTAGATATGGTTGTTGGAGTAAAAAAGCATCCATTTGAGTCTCATGCATGGATAGAGTTAAACGGGATGAGCTTAACTGAACCAGAAGATGCTATAAAGGATTTTATGATAATTCTAACTTCGAAGGGGGGGATTCCTCAATGAAATGGTTTTTGGGTATTATTGATTTAAAGGAACAGTCGCTAAATTTAGATGAACTGCATCGATATAGAAGTCTAGAGACTTCGTGTAATGCAAGTGTGGAACACGATGAAATAATTAATAACAATTCAGCTTTTTTTATCAGTAGTGTTTCAGACTTATACACAAATACACGTATAATCCAAGTTGATAATTATTACATAGTGGGAGATATCCGCATAGATAATCGAAAAGATATTATTAACAGATATAGCATTGCTGAGAAATATACCGAATGTGATGAAGCCATATTCCTATATCTTTATAAAAATTTAGGGGAAAGTTTCATTGAACAAATAATAGGGGAATTTTCATTTGTACTGTGGGACCAAGATAATCTTGAATTGTTTTGTGCAAGGGACCAATTGGGGACCAAAACACTTTTTTGGTTAAAAGAAAATGATGTCGTATATATTGCGAGTGATTTGCATGTTATAGGAAATAAAATTGACCTTTCAAATTTAAATAATAATTACTTTAATGAGTATTATGTATCTGATGGCTGTGTAGATACAACGAGCACACCTTACAAAAATGTATTTAGGCTTCCAAGTGCATCTTGGTTGATGATGAATGATAAAAAAGTCAACGTCACAAATTACTGGAACATTATAGAGAACAAAAAAGAAATTAAATATAAAAAAATGGAACAGTATGAGGAGCATTTTCTTGAAATTATGGGGGAAGCTGTACGCAGTAGAATGACATCAGAAGATAAAAATGCAGTTTGGATGAGTGGAGGGCTAGATTCACCTACAATATTCGCTTTAGCAAAACAATTCGAAAGCTGTGAAATAACACCAATAAGTAGTGTTTATGATGAACATAGAGAATCAGATGAAAGAGAATATATAGAGCCTATTCTTCAAATGTATTCAACTCAAGGTGTTTTTCAAAACTGTGATAATGAAATTTTTCTGAGAGATTTTTCTGATCAATCTTCGTGGAGCTTTGAGCCTCATGTAAACTCGTTTACGCATGCAATATTAGATAAAATGCTTTGGAACACGAGTCATATTGTCAAAGCAAAAAATCTTTTTACTGGATTTGGTGGAGATCATGTGTTGGATGGCACTGAACTAGTTATCGCAGATCAATTAAAAAGAGGGAAGATTATTAACTCAGTAAAAAACGCTTATCAATATTCTTACAGAACCCAAGAGTCATTTTTACGGGTATTATGGTTTTTTGGGATAGTACCTAATTTGAACAGAGGTTATGATCAAAAACAATTGCTCAGACCTATGCGTGACAACTTTAATAAAGATGTGAGATATGCTCGCTTATTCTCTCAAAAGGAATTCATTAAGCAACTTTCAGGAATTACCGCTCATTTATATTGTGATCGTATTGTGGCCCGAAAATACGGTATTGCTGTACAGACTCCATTTCTTGATAAAAGGTTTATAGAGTTTATATATAGCACTCCTGGTAATATCAGATGGCAAGGCGGAATTTATAAAAGAATATTACGACAAGCTATGGAAGGTAAATTACCAGAGAAAGTCTTGTGGAATTTAAATAAAATCGGTTCGATTTCTACAATATATAAAGGTCTTAATGAAAACTGGCCCATCTTATATCAGGTAATAGAAAAATGTCGAATTGCTGAATTTGGACTAATTACTCGGAGCGAATGGAAGAACCTAATGAACAATTGGAAACAAGGTAAGCTAGTAAGAGATGACATTTATGTATTATTATCCTTAGAGATATGGCTGTATAAATTAGAGAGGTTAGTAAGTTAAACATGTGTGCCTAAGTCTAAATATTATAGAGGGAGGACTTTTTATGGAAGCATATCAATCACCAAGTTTAGTAGAATACGGATTGTCGAAGGATTTAGTCAAAGGGGCGTGTGGATGGGGTACCGAAGGCGTATTTTTCAACAGAACTGGGTCTATAGGTAGATATAATGTTCTGGATTGTGATGAAGATGGGTATTGCATTTGGGTAAAAACTGACTGTTTTGATAAAGAACCTACATTCCCATGTCAAGAGGCCGGTAATGGCCAAAGATGTTAATAAAGTGAAATTCTCGTAAGGAATAAATTTAAACTTAGGCACACATTTTTACTTATTAATTCTAGATTTGAATAAAAAAGGACAATGGGGCTAATTAATGTGATATTAATATTGACTTCAGTTTTATTGCAAATAGTGCTGTTCATGTATTTATACAGGAAAATCGGAATGTTTATGGATCTTGATAATGGTGTAACGTCAGTAAAAACAATAAGGGGCAAAGGATTAAATACTTTTACTGGCGTTATACTTTTGGTTGATTTGACATTAAGTCCTGAGCGTTATTCTGAATGTAAAAATATCTTAAGCTATTTATCTAATGCAAATTGTAAGTATTATACAATAGACTATTCAGATGCCCTTGCCAAAGATCGTAACTTTTTATTTGAATTAAATGTAAATAGACTTCCTTGCTTGATTGTAATGCAAGCGGGATTAACAGTATCTCAATTTTCCTTACCTATTTCTAACATCCAAAAAGTATTACATGAGGCAGGAATAAATTCGTAGGAATGATTAATGTGTTTATTATTATTTTAATACTATGCATGTATATATGTTTGATTTTTTTGAAAAGTAGTCTAGTAAAGCTTAAAAATCCATATGGTTTTATGGTAGTAATTGAACAGTATAATATTTTCCCGAAATTTATGTTGAGAACCATTACTCCGATCATAATTGTCTTTGAATTATGTATTGGGCTATGGATAGTGGTGCCTTTTCTTCGTCCATTTGGAGCCATAATTGGTATCATAATGCAAACATTATTCTTAATACTGCTTATAAAGAATTTTGGAAGAACCTTAGAACGAGGGTGTGGTTGCTTTGAAATAAATACTCCGAAAAAAATAACTATGAAGCATATATTATTTAATACAAAACTAGTGGTTATATTGCTCACTATACTAATTTATGAATGGGGCAAGTAGTATGGAATATTTAAACCTGATTATGACTTACGTAGTAGGATTAAATCTAATAATCGCAGGGATAGGGAAATTAAATGATATCAGTGGATTTGCGAGAGTCGTTTCCACAATAATTCCCTCACCTAAGAAACTATCGTATACAATTGGCATCTGTCTTCCATTTATTGAAATTTTACTAGGTTTGCTCCTAATTATATTTGAAACAAATTGGATTGTATGGGCATCACTTCTACTTTTTATTTGCTTCTTATTAGTAAATATCTTGTCAGTATTCACTGACCTTGAAATTACATGCAATTGTTATGGTTCAATTTTACCTGGTAAAATTGGTAAGGATGGTATTTTTAATAGTCTCATCTTAGTACTTTTTATAGTAGTTATCATTCTTACTCCGAAAATCAATATTCCATTTACTGATTTCAATTATATTTCCCTATTATTACTCAGTTTATCTATTATAAGCCTGTTCTTTGCTAGCATATTAACTAAATTATATAAACCTAGAGGGTGATTCACTTGTTGCTGGAAGTTGTGGTGTTGGTGATTTTAATTGTTGTTATTATACAATCAATTCTTTTATATTCCTTAGGTATGCATAGGGGTACAGTAAATGAGGGAGTAACAGCTGGGACCGTTGTACCTTCAGTGAAACTAGAGACAATGGATAACAAATCAGTTCGTCTTCCGCATATTATTCAGGACAATCATTATAATATTATATGTGTTGTAAGTCCTAATTGTAAACATTGTAAAAAAATAATACCACTTCTTGAAGAACAAGCACAAAATTATTCAGTATCAATAGGCCTTCTCTTTTTTGGAAATCAACAACAAGAGGTACATCACTACATTAATTCCAATAATATAAAACTAGATGCCTATTTAGTATCTATGCACGAAGTGAGAAGAAGATTGAATATATCTACCTACCCATTTATTTTAGTTATTAATCGGCAAGGTGTTATTATGAATAATGGGAAATTACATCCAAGGGATATAGCTACTTGGTTTAGTCAAGCTAAAAGTGCGTAAATTTTTCTCTTTTTTATTTAATATACTGGAAGTGTATATATGAAAACAAACATTGAAAAGGTGTGGGAGCATTCTAAAGAATCCACGCTCATGATATGGAAAGATCATCCTTATTTAGTTATGTCATGGTTGTTGATCGCACTAGTCACATCGGTATTTCCTGCCATACATATATGGTTACAAAAGACTATAATTGATAGTATAACGATATTGGGTGGCGATAAAAGATTACTTATTAGTGTAGTATTATTATTGGCTTTAACTCACATATTAAAAATAGGTGAAACGATTGGAATGGTTTTTAGTAATTATGTGAATTCAGTTGTAAATACTGACCTAACATTTAGAACAAAGCGCTTAGTAGGAGAAAAATGTATTAATTTATCTTTGGACTACTTTGATAATTCAATACTCTATGATCGTATAAAAATGGCCGTGCAGTCACTAACCTATAATGTTGCTAATCTATTACAAGACATTATCGATCTAATAAAAAATATAATTTCCATCACTTCTGTCATAATAATTCTAGTATATGCACATTGGACTCTACCTATTATTTTAATTACAGCTGGTTTTCCCGGTATAATTCTATTGATTTTTTTAAAAAATAGGAGATATAAGGAAACAGTGGAAAACACATCACTTGCTCGAAAAATGGAATATACATTTCGTCTTTTAAGTAGGAAAGATGCGGCTAAGGAAATCCGTATTTTCCAGTTAGGGACTTTTCTACTGGAACGCTGGGAGAAAATACATTATAAATTGCGAAAAGTCAATCTAAGTCATACTGTATACGAGGGTAAGGTCAGTGTGAGTTCTCATATTATATTATCCTTGGCAACTTTGGTAATTGCGGTCATTTTGGTTTGGCAAGTCGATTCTGGGGTGCTGACAGTAGGAGATTATGTTGCTTTATCTGGGGCTGCTCTAACAATTCAAACACAGTTTGGTACAATAGCACAATCTGTTGCAGGCATTTTTGAAAAGACACTGTATATAAATAATGTAAAGAGTTTTTTATCAGAGGATATCCCACACTCTCTTAATGTAAATTCAAGCGCAAAAATCAACTTTTCAAAAATTCATATTAAAAATATATCTTTTAGTTATGAGAATCAAGAAAAAAAGGTGCTAGATAATGTATCATTCGAAATAAACCGGGGAGATAGCATTGCCATTGTTGGTGAAAATGGCTCTGGAAAAACAACATTAGTAAATTGTTTGTTAGCGCTATACAAAGTAAAAACAGGAAGTATTTTATTTGATGACACTGACATTAATACTATAGATGAGTCATACCTTAGAAAACAACTAACTGCCGTGTTTCAAGATTATATGCAATATCAATATCCACTAAGAGATAATGTAGCGATGGGAAACATTTCTGATATTGATAATGATAATAAGATCATGAAATGTTTGGAAATGGCTGGTCTTGATCAATTTGTAACAACTATGAAGGATGGATTAGACTCTCCGTTAGGCTCAGAGTTTAATAGAGGTCAGGAGCTATCTGGAGGGCAATGGCAACGGATTGCAATTGCGCGTGCTTTAATGCGCGAAGCAGAGATTGTTATTTTAGATGAGCCGACTGCTTCACTAGATCCACAATCAGAACTTGATATTTTTAATCGTTTTCATGAACTATCTAAAGGGAAAACGACAGTGACCATTTCACACTGCCTAGGTCCTGCACAGCTTGCTGATCAAATATTAGTGTTAAGTAAGGGGAGATTGATTGAACAAGGAACGCATCAGCAATTAATGGATATCAAGGGAAAATATTATAAGATGTTCACTTCACAGGCTCATTGGTATCAGAATTCCTTTGCGGAAGGGGATGTAGAATATAGTGGTTAGTAAACTATGGCAATTATCCCTCAAAATGTTGCTAGTCAAAAAAGGAAGAACATTTTTCTCGATTTTGGCAATTGTTTTAAGTGTTGGGTTATTATGTTCCATATTCCAGTTACATATGATGTTTAATCGAGATTTGCAAGAACGATTCGAAAATAAATATGGTTCTGCAGATATTAGGATTAGTTCACCTCCTCCTGCAGTTGGAGATGAATGGAGTGGTTTAGATACTTCCATACTGAAGGAGATCAATCGCTTTGAGCAAATTCATTCAGTCGGTCTAGCATTAGAAGGGAAAATGGCGAGCAGTATTCTATATCAAAATCAAAGCGCTATAATAGAGGATACAGAGTTTCATTATGTTGGTGTTGACAATGCAAAGCTCACAAAGGAGTATTACAAATTTGAACAAGACCTGTCAGACTATGAAGTGGCCATATCCCAAAGCTTGGCTGATCATTGGAATGTAAAGGTATCTGATTCCATCACAATCGACTTACTTAGCGGGGGAAATGTCACTTGGAAAGTGGCTGAGGTCGTACAGCCAACGAACAGAACTGAGAAAGCTATAGATGATGATTGGATATTCTTTCATTTACCATCATTACAAGAAGTATTGGGACTATCAGAAACGGTCAATCCTGTGTTGATTGAGTTGGAAACTGGAGCTAATGTGGCCATGAGAGGTAGTGAGTTGAAAGGTCAGTTGCCAGCCGAAGTTCGTGTAGATGCCCTCCAAGGATGGGAGGAAGAAGGAGATCAATACCTTTTTTGGGGGGGTTTGGCTATATCATAAGCGTCATTGCCTTTATCGCCAGTATGATATTGGTTTACGGTATGATGCAAACCACATACCGAGAACGTTTAAAAGAGCTGGCCGTTATTCGTGCAGTTGGTGGGAGTCCTGAGCAACTGATGAAAATGGTCATTTACGAGTGGGCGATTATCGGAGCGATTGGTTCATTAGTCGGTTTTGTCTTCGCTTGGTTGTTGAGTGGCCAAGGAGTGGTATGGGCTTCTAGGTTATTAGATTTAGAGCTTATCGTTGAAGAGCGATCAAGAAGTGGTGGCATAGGAATGGGAATCATTGCTTTTGGAGCTTGGATGGTTGTACTACTAGCTTCCCTTGGAATTGTCAGGAAGGTTCGTTATACAGAGCCTGTACAAAGTTTTCGCGAATCGTTGGATAGGGAGGTTGCACATAGTGGTAAAAGTATATGGTGGATCATTTCTGCAGTGATCGGATTATTATTTTGGATGGCCAGCTTCTTTCTTTCGGATACTCGAATTACAGAGATGGATATTAAAGTGTTGTTCAGTATGATAGGTGGACTATTATTGATCATCGCCCTATTAAGTAGAGCAGTTTGGCTAAGTGTTACCTTATTGCGATGGGTCACTTTGTTACCGGAAAGAGTGACGAGTCGTTTATTTCGATTATCAGCGCAAAGGTTGATGGTAGAAAGAGCGCAACTGTTTCCGGTGATCTTAATGGCGCTTGTGATAATGGTATATATTCCTGTCACCACGTTGTTTCAATCGATGAATCGTCCTGAGGCTGCCTCTCATGCCGAACGTTTACAAGCGGACTTTTTAATCAGTGCAGAACAAGAAAATTCATTCTCCCCTGGGATGCCGTGGTATTTAAAGCATGAAACGGAAGAAGTAGAAGGGGTGGAGAAGGTTCTACCATTACCGAGTTCTCGTGCTGCTAGGTTAAATGATCACGATACCCAAGCTACTTCTACAGGTGAGGATCATTTGATATCTTACGGTGTAACAGATTTGCAGGCATTGGCAGAATGGGATTTAGTTTCATTGCCAGATGACCTAGTAGAGAATGCAGGCGTTCTGCCACAAGATATGGCCAATGAACTAGGAATCCAAATTGGCGATTCTCTACCATTGATAGTCGATGATCAATCCACTTCCGTTACAATAGTTGAAATTATTGACGAGATGGATCTATTCCAACTGAACAAATTATTAATCACTGAAAGCCATCCTGATATTCAGCTTGGTAACTTAAACCAAATTTTAGTGGAGATGAAAGATGGTTATGACGAACAAATGAGGCAACAGCTTCAGCTTTTGCAACGAGAATATCCGGAGATGGTCTGGATCCAGACGACAGACTCGCTTCGGACGTTTGATACTACACGCCAACAGTCCCAAGCTATGCTACAGGGAATTACAGTCATCATAATAGTTGCTGGTATTGGTGGTGTATTAAACGCACTTAATGCGGGAATCCATGCAAGGAGACGTGAATATGCCGTTTTGCGTTCCATTTATTTAACCCCTATGCAAATGATGAAGCTGATTGCATGGCAAGGGGGTATCTTGGCTGTTCTATCTTTATTCATCGGTACAATAACGGCAACTATTCTACTCTTTTCAATATACAATAGTTCAAGTGGATTTCATGGTATCTTTGACCATATCCCTCTTGGAAACGTGGGTGTGTTATATCTCATACTGATTGGATTGTCCGTGCTATCAACAATACCTACGGCAGGAAAAATAACGCGAATGCATATTATGGATGTATTTAAAACAGCTGATTAGCACGTTTTGTGCCATTACAGTATGGGGTTGCACTATGAAGTTATGAGGCAGGGAGGTTTTTAGATTGACAGAAGCATTCTTAGAAATTAGTAATCTTTCCAAAACGTTTGAGCTAGGGGGGAATCGTGTTGTGGCGTTGCATTCCGTCGATTTCCAAGTTGAAAAAGGGGAGTTTGTCGCCATCATGGGTCCGAGTGGATCTGGTAAATCGACACTAATGCATATCTTAGGAGGGATGGAACGCTCTTCCAAAGGGGATATCTATTTTGAAGGCAAAAATGTTAACCACTTACTATTCAACGAACCACACTCCACTCGATTTCGCAGAGAAAAAATGGGGTTTATTTTTCAGTCCTTTAATTTGTTACATGGGATTACGGCATGGGATAATGTTTCCCTTCCCCTTGTTCTTGCTGGTTTGAAAAAGCAAGAAATTTTGCAACGGACAAAACAATTACTAGAGTTTGTTGGTCTATATGAGCGGCGGAAGCATTTTCCCAGCCAGCTTTCCGGCGGGCAACAGCAAAGAGTAGCGATTGCCCGGGCTCTAATCCATCGTCCCGCACTACTCATAGCAGATGAGCCCACAGGGAATTTAGATTCGACTACGACAGAGGAAGTGTTACAGCTGTTCAAGCAAATGAGGGAGAGTTATGGGCAAACGATTCTATTTGTTACGCACGAACCCACTGTAGCAGCACATGCGGATCGCATTATTTATATAAAAGATGGAAGCATTGAGCAGGAATGGCGTCAGCATGCCCAGTTCGAGGATGAACAGGAACGACTCAGGTGTGTACTCGATCAGCTTGCGGTAAAGTGAGAGCAGGAAAAACCAATAAGAACAAGATTGATGACCAATCTCTATCGATAATATGGCTGGCTTGCTCATATATACAGAAAGCCATATTCCGAGGGCATTGGTCATCATTCGTGTATTGATAAACGGTTATTTTATCTATCCTCCTGCACTTAATATCCCATATTTCATGTCATTCCCATTTGTAGTGGCTCTTTTATTTTCTTCCAATTGCTCAATTGTTATTTTAGACGAACATACTGCACACTGGATCCACACTCAGAACTTATAATTGCAACCGTTTACTCAGACTAGTTAAGTGAACTATCACAGCTTTCAGATCACATATTGGTTGGAAACTAATTGAACAAGGATATAAGGATCCTATAAATTGAAGGGGAGAATATCATGTCTACTTCACAGGCTCATTGGTATCAGGATTCTTTCGTAGAAAGGATGGTTGAAAATATTGGTCAGTAAGTTGTGGCAGTTATCCCTCAAAATGCTTCTTGTGAAAAAGGGCAGGATGTTGTTCTCGATATTGGCGATTGCTTTAGGCGTCGGCCAGCTCTGTTCCATGTTTCAGCTACATATCATGTTCAATCAAGATTTACACCAGCGGTTAGAGAATGAATACGGATCAGCCGATATTAGGATCAGTTCACCTCCTCCGACAAGTGAAAATGAATGGAGCGGCTTGGATACTGATATTCTTGAAAAAGTAAATAGTGTTGATCAAATACAATCGGTGGGCAAAGCATTGGAAGGAAAAATGGCAGGCAGGATTCTATATGAAAATCAAAGCGCTGTCATTGATGACACAGCTTTCCATTATGTCGGTGTTGACAATGAAAAAGTGACAAAGGAATATTACAAATTCAAGCAAGACTTGTCGGACCATGAAGTGGCATTATCGGAAAGCTTGGCCGCCCAGTGGAATGTTGCAGTATCCGATTCTATTGAAATTGATTTACTTGACGGGAACAGTGTCATTTGGAGAGTAGCTGAAGTTGTTCAGCCAACTCAAAATAAAGGAGAGTCTAGTGAGAATTGGATCTTCTTTCATTTGGCATCTTTACAAGAAATGATGGGGCTGCCGGAAACGATGAATCCCATTTTGATTGAACTGAAACCAAAAGCCAATATTCCCTTTATAGGGGATGATTTAAAAAGAGAGTTACCAAGGGAAGTACGTGTAGATGCGTTAAATGGACTGGTGGAAGAAGAGGAACAATACGCCTTTTTTCGTGTTTATGGATATATACTGAGCATCATTGCTTTCATAGCAAGTGTCTTATTGGTATATAATTTGATGCAAACAACATACCGGGAGCGTCTGAAAGAATTGGCTGTCATTCGTGCGGTCGGGGGAAGTACGCGACAACTCATGAAAATGGTCATCTATGAATGGGCTTTGATCGGTGCGGTCGGTTCATTCTTGGGCTTTATTTTGGCTTGGGGATTTAGTGGACATGGGATCATATGGGTTTCTAGATTGTTGCATCTGAATTTAGTTACCGAAGCTCATTCTTCCGGCGGTATAGGGATGGCGGTCACCGCATTTGTATCCTGGCTTGCTATATTGTTGGCTTCCCTTGGCGCAGTCAGAAAGGTGATCGATACCGATCCCGTACAGAGCTTTCGAGAATCAATGGATAGTACAGATGAGGGAAGTGGCAAAGCAGTATGGTGGGTGATTTTTACCATTGCCGGATTATTGTTATGGCTGGTTAACTATCTTATACCGGAAGACACTAGTAGTATTCCGCTAATCAATATGAAAGCATTGTCCAGTATGCTTGGCGGCCTATTCCTGTGTATGGCTTTATTAAGTAGGACGGTTTGGGTGGGAATGGCCTTCTTGCGATTCATAACCCTATTGCCGGATTGGGTGGCAAGCCGTTCACTAAAGTTATCAGCTCAAAGGCTAATGGTGGAAAAATCACAGCTATCAACGGTCATATTAATGGCGCTTGTGATCATGGTGTGTGTTCCTGTTGCAACTGTGTTTCTTTCTACTGGGCGTTCCGCTTCAGTGGACAAGGCAGAATATTTGAACGCAGATTTTTTTGTTAACGCACAACAGGAATTCTATCTTACCTCTGCCCCTGAAATGCCGTGGTATTTAAAGCGTGAAATAGAAGAACTAGAGGGGGTGGAGAATGTCTTGCCACTGCCGGTAACGCAATTTGCAAAGATGAATGGAAACAACAACCTTGATGGTTCGACAGATGCGGAGCAAGCTTTGCTACACTATGTTGTGACGGATTTAAGGAGCTTGGTTGAATGGCATTTAGCTTCATTGCCAGATAATGCATTAGAGGATGTCGGTGTTTTGCCCAAAAAAGTTGCAGATGAACTGGGAATAGAGATGGGAGATATGGTCTCTATCATTGTCGATGATCAGCCCACTTCAGTTGTCATTGTTGATATTACCGATAAGATGGACGCGCTACCTCAACATGCAAACGCATTATTTATAGATGAAAGCCATCCAGCTGTCCAACCCTTAAGTTTATGGGAAATGTATGTCGAAGTTAAGGATGGTTACGAGGAGCAGATGAAGCAGGACCTAAATCTTTTGCAACGGGAATACCCAGAAATGAGATGGGGCCATATAACGGAAGCGATTAGTAGTATAGATACTTTACGTCAACAAATCCTGATGCTGCTCTTGGGAGTGACGGTGATTATTATTATCTGTGGCACGGGAGGCGTAATGAATGCAATCAATGCGGGAATCCATGCGAGAAGACGGGACTATGCCGTATTGCGTTCCGTTTTTTTAACGCCTTTTCAAATGATGAAAATGGTAGCCTGGCAGGGAGTTGTCTTGGCTATCCTATCCATCATGATGGGTAGCGCGTCTGCAACTATACTACTTTTTTCAGTCTACAATATGGATAGTTATTTTAGAATAATATTTACGTATATTCCTTTGGGCGGGGTGGGAATTCTCTATCTTGTCATATTTATATTGACCATGATGGCAACATTACCGATGGCGGGCAAAATAGCCAGAATGAAAATAATGGATGTTTTCAAGACTAGTGGATGAATCACCCTACTTGTTTAAACCCCATTTAAAGCGCGTATAACAGAGGGCGGTTTTTACATGCCATGTCTTTCTTGGAAATTAGCAATCTCTTTCAAAAGCAGTTAAAACTACAGGAGCAGCAATTATACTCGTATGTTTGGCCTACCACCAAGAGAAGATATCAAGCAGCTTGAGGGAAAACTAGAATGATATAGCTGTGTAAAAGGGAATACACATTGCTATAATTATGAATGTGTATCATCGGAACAATTTATATAGAGGTGAATAGCGATAAAAGCTATGGATTACTCAATCGAAGAATCTGATACCCTTTATGCGATAAAAGCATTTATGCCAAAGGATGAAGAGGCGGTTACAATCGGAAAATTGGGTGGTTTTCATTTTTCTAAAGGCTATTATATATATGTGGGAAGTGCAAAGCGAAATATTCAAGCAAGAGTAAATAGGCATATCCAGATGGAAAAAAAGAAACGCTGGCATATAGATTACTTGCGACCTTATTTACAGATAGAAGGTGTTCAAATCTACCCTGGTGATGAAGGAGAATGTGAACTTTTTCAGAGGAGCCGATTCCAGCTGTTGATTTGGTTAATGAGCACGATTAGGTCCAAATATTCTTTTTCGGAATAATAGTTGCGAACACGCGCATATAAATCATCTGGAACACGCTTTTCTGCAATGAGTGTAATATGTTCCGTTAATTCTAAAGCTACTTTTTCTTCCTCTGAATAGAAAGTGCATTCTTCCCACGCACTAACACAATATAAACGTTGTTCCGTTTCTCCGATTTTCCTTGCATCAGCCGTGTGCATATTGAGACAAAATGCACAACCATTTAATTGTGAAGCTCGGATCTTTATTAGCTCCTGTAAATTTCTCTTAATGCTGCTTTTTTTCGTATACTTTTCCATCTCTCTCATGATCTTCACCGCATCGGGTGCAAGTTCAAAATAATTCATTCGTTGTGTCATATTCCTTTCCTCCCAGGTTAATGTCTGTGCATATTCATATTTTTCAGTTCATGCAACAGCCGTATTAAACATGGATATTAAAGCTCTATGGTCGTATGTAGCTTTTGGATAAACGATTAAAGATAATAACAGTTGTCGATAATATTAATCGGTGATTATTATTGTCTTTAAACATAGTCCTATCTTTCGCTTTTGTCAAATGAGCGTTGATAAAGTGTGTTAATATACAGATACATGTAGAATTTAGGAAGAGATTTTTTTATTTTAGAAGATTGAGTTATTCTTAAGCATGAAACAATCGACAGTTCCATCTTTTTGAAAACGATAATGAGAAGACCAGTTCAAATACATGGCTGATCTTCTCATTTTTTATTTTTCCATTTTTGAGTCCAGTATAAGGTTCACAATAACCATTCTGATCATATATTACTATATCTTATTATTGGTGGTGTACATGTATGGTTAAGGTTAGTTTGTGTATGATTGTAAAAAATGAAGAAGAGGTGTTGCGCCAGTGTTTAAAAAGTGTAGCGCCTATTTGTGATGAAGTTATTATTGTCGATACAGGTTCTACAGATCATACAAAGGAAATTGCTAAGGAATTCACAGAGCAGGTCATTGATTTTAAATGGGTGGATGACTTTTCAGCGGCAAGAAATTTTGCGTTTAGTCAAGCACATGGTGATTATATTCTCTGGCTTGATGCAGACGATATATTGACAGAGGAAAATCAACAGAAATTAAGACAAGTAATAGAAAATTTGGACGAATCAGTGGATGCTGTTTCGATGGTCTATCAAATTGCCTTTGATGAATTTGATAATCCAACATTCAGTTATCGAAGGAATAGGCTAGTCAAACGATCAAGGAATTTTCAATGGATTGGTCCTGTTCATGAATATTTGGAAGTATATGGAAATATTATTTCATCCGATGTTGCGATCAGACATCGAAAAGCAGATAAATCAATAGAATCTGTGCCGAAAGATCGCAACCTGAAAATATATGAAAAGCGTTTAAAGCAAGGAGAGGAATTTAGTCCACGTGACTTGTTTTACTATGCCAATGAATTAAAGGATCATCGCCAATTCCAAAAGGCTGCCATTTATTATCGAGAGTTCCTTGCTACCAAAAAGGGGTGGGTAGAGGATGAAATTCGAGCTTGCATTAATATGGCTTCTTGCTATAGAAGCCTAGGGAATCTGGAGAAAGAGATTGAAGCATTGGTAATGTCTATTATCTACGATGTTCCACGACCAGAAGTGTCCTGTCGAATTGGCGATCTATATAAGGAGAAGAATATGTTTGAAAAAGCGATTATTTGGTATCGATTAGCCATAGAGGTAGACGTTAGTGATAGCCAGGGTTTTTATCAGGAGAGTTATGCCACTTGGTATCCTCACTTACAGTTATGTGTATGCTATTGGCAAATTGGTGACCAAGACCGAGCAATTGAACATAATAGTAAGGCAAAGCAATATCGGCCAAATGATACCCAGGTACAATATAATGAGAGATTTTTCAAAGAGTATGCGAAGAATAAACAGTAAGATTAGGCCCTTTTCTCTGTTGTAGAAAAGGGCCCGTTTCAAAAAGAATCGATAGTTTGCTACGTTTACCGTTTATCTGCCTTTAGGTAGCTAACTGTCTGTTAAAATGGTTTCAACTTTCTTTATGAAATCCTGTGCTCGTTGTTTGGTGGAATGGCGCTTTTGTGACAATTGCATGCCATTTTGTGCAATGGTTTGTCTTTCTTCTTCATGTTCCAAATAATAATAAGCCTTCTCCTCAAAATTCTGTTCATCAATTGATACAAAATGCACACCAGGAACAAAGCCCAAATCGCCTAATTCTTTCGAGTAAGGGGCTAGAAGTAATGAATTACAAGCAGTGATTTCAAAGTATTTCATTAAAGGATACTTGAAAACAGAGTCACAGGTGAGGCTGATTTTGGCTTGGTTTAATACCTTTGCATAACGGGCACCTACATACGTATTCTTTTCCTGTTCTTTTATATGACGATAGCCAGGATGGGGGAGATAGGTGAATTCTGCCCGCTTTGATAATCGTTTCTGCATCAGTACTCTTAATGGATAGTAGTCTTCTAGTAAAGAGCCTGTCATCAATAAATCGATGTTTTTATCAAGTTGGTAATCATGATAAAGTTCTGTGTGTGCATGGTGTGGAAGCCAGTACATCTGTGCAGAGAATTCGGGGTACCATTGCAGAAATTTATCGCGATAATAAGTAAAAATATGTTTGATCTCTTCCTTTTCAAGCATCGCTTTTCGATATGGCTTTTGATAATGGAGATCATGAAGGCCTACGGCAAGGGGGATTTTTACATCTTTTAATCCCTTGATAATCGGAGAACCATTTTCGAAATAATCATTGATATAGATAAAATCTGGTTTCTCCTCTAAGCTTGCTACGATCTCATTAATATCACAAGACCTATGTGATACATACAAATCGGCCAGCTTACTAAGCTCCTGAATAAAATAATAAGAAGCAGGTACTGTATATTGCCGATCATTGCGCGTTACAAATAATATCTTTAATTTACTCATTGCTACGCTTCCTTACCTTTAAAGATAGAGTCCCTGTTCAAAGGGTTTCATCAATTTCTTTTGATAGATTTGTTGATATTGTTGCATGCTGTTGATGATCCTCTGTTTGTTGGTAGCGATTTGTTGTTCAAGAGCTAGAATGTTATCGGAAAGCTGAGCATCATCGGTTGCAATTACCATATCACTTAAATCAATTGAGGCAGCAAAGTCAAATATTTTAAAACGATAGCCCAGGGCAATAAATGGAACTTGTGCAGCAAGGGATAGATAGTTGGCATGTAATTTAAAGTTAATCGTGAAATCAAAACGATTCATTAAAACCATTAATTCATCCTGATGATATACTTTTTCATCAAGCGTAATGGCTTGCTGATTGGTTAATTTCTGGCACAGGCGTTTGGTGACTTCTAAATCGGCGTGCCATACTAAATAAAAATAGAGCTTATACCCCTTGGCAATCAATTGATTTAAGGCAGAGGCTAACCGATTTTCAAGTATGATTTCATCGTGCCCATAAATATTTTGATAAGAGGTTCCCCAATTTACACCAATCAGTTTATTCGTCTTTTCATCGGTAGATTTTTTGTCTAATAGAAAAGCAGGGTCCCCACTTATTTCAATGGGAGTATTTATCCCACAATGCTGGAGTATTTGTTGTGTCAATGGACCTCTTACGCCAGTCCAAACGCTTTCCGCAAAAACAGTTTGTGCCTTTTGTTTTATTTCAGGTGATGCCTGCCAAGATATTGGGGCATCAGGCGCTATATATGATTTAGGTGCCCAGTCAATACCTGAACCCCAAATCATGACTTTTTTATTTAATTGTATAGCCTTGTATAAGGTTTCAATAATATAGGGCTGAATCAGCTGATCTGGTCCACTAATAATAGAGCCACCCCCAAGGACAATTAAATCATAGACATGTAAAGGAGCATTATCAAGATAGCGCTTTTCATTATTGACAAGATCAAGTTTATAGTATTCCCCTAGCTTGGAGAACTTATGTTTGAATAAGTCAAACATAAGTTCATCACCTAGATTGTGATAACCTATCCAACCGATATATAATACATGTTTCAAGTGATAACCTCCTGGCATTATTTATCTCTGCCGAGCTTATTTAAGCAGTCTTTTTTATATTCAAGAGCCTTATCGCTTCCTACGCCTGTTAAGATCAGATAATGAGGATGATGATCGCCCAATTCTAAGCATCTATTAAAACTGTGCAAAGCACTGGAATAATCGCCCTGTTCAAACAGCATACAGCCTTTATAGAAATGTAAGTCAACATAATCAGGGTATAGAAGGAGTGCTTTCTCTATTCCAGCAAGTGCCTGTTCTAAACTGTTTGTTCTCAGTAAGATATCATATTTCAATTTGTACAGGAGGGCTGGTGGTTTTTTAGACGCTAATAAAAATTGTAACAAGGACTGGTTGACGAGCTCAAAGGCTTGTTGATAATCCTGCTCACGATAATATTCACTGGCTAAATGGTATTCAATCCATGGACTATGGTTTGTTTTATGATATTCCTTCATTAATAAGTGTTTATTACGATCTGTTTTATTTTTGCTTTCAGTTATTTCTGTAATATAACCGTAATGGTAGATGGGTGTATCAAGATATTCTATAGAGGCGTGATTAGGAATATCCAATGTTTCATGGATTCGGTGAACAAAACGGATATCTTGATAATTACGGAATAGCCGCGGTTGGTAATATAGGTGAGCTTGATCCTTGGACTCTTCTAGTGTGTCACCACTATAATTGACGATAGGTAAGGAGAGCGCCATCGCTTCTGTTCTTTGCACGGCTTGTTGGATTTCTTCTATCTTACTATGGTCCAATTGTTCATCTGCATCTAGCCATAGAATCCAGTCAGTGGTGGCTTTTTGTAAGCTGGAATTTCTTGCATTTGCAAAATGGTCATCCCAACTATAATAAAAGATTTGTGATTGAAATTCTTTGGCAATATCGATGGTTCGATCCGTTGAGCCGGTATCAACCATAATAATCTCATCGATTAGTGTACGAACGCTTTCTAGGCATTGTTTTAAGAATTTTTCTTCATTTTTAACGATCATACATAAACTAATAGTGGGAATCTGTTTCATGTGTTTCGCTCTCCTTCCTACAAATCTTGAGAAACCCACGGTAGACCAGGGGGAGATTGATTAACCACAGGGATAATTGGATAATAGCTTACTAAATGGCTTAGAATGGTTACACATTGTTGCTTGAGTTGATCTGATTGAAAGGGATGATTCGAAAAAATTTTTTTGGTATTTAACAACTGATGTCCTAATTTTTCTGCAATCATATCTATAGATGAAGTTTCCTCTTTTAATTTAAAAAAGGGTTCTAATAGTTTTTTTCTTGCTATAACATGGTGATGCAACTTCTCCAATATAAGTAGGGAACTTAGCAACTGCTTCTCCGCTTTCCATTTTTCTTTTTCTGTAATTGAATCTTTTGTTAATTCTAGTAAATAGCATGATAGAAAATGTAAGAAGGCTTGCATATATGCTAGATATTCAGTTTCACTTTTCATAAAATCTTGGTTGACAGTCATGTCATATTTGCACACCTTACATTTCCTCCTCAACAGGTGGTCATCCAGAACGAACGTGCAGTAATACTGCATGAAATTTCCTTATTTTTCGCGACAATGCTTATGGTCTTCAGGCCGGAGCGGATCATAAAAATTGTGAAAATCTTCTTTTTTAGGTTTATGCTTTGACTTTTCACAAGTACACTCACAACGATCATCTAGATCAGCTACATCCTCTAACTTGAATTGAAGAAGCATTTGCGATTTGACAATTGTACGAAGTGTTTGATTGACACTGTGATTTAGTATTAAGTAATCATCTAGACAATGATCACGTCTTTTCAAGAAGGCTTGCAGTTTTTCTCCCTCTGCATTCAAAATGTGAGATAACCCAATCTCTTCCAGCGCGATGGATGATAATAATAATTCGATTGTCTCACAGCGAGTTAATGATACGATAGGTGTAATGTCAGGGATGGTTGGCATTGACATGATTCTTCCTCCTAGCTTTATAAATCCGTAAGACCCTACCACTATTGCGATTCTCGGGATCAACGGACGCTGAATATCCTGATACGTTTCGCTAACCATCAGTGAAATTTCACTGATGGAAATGTTACTTTATCAACACACTAATTTAAATTTTAAACAAAGTAAAAGTAGGCTTTTCTGCATATGATTCATTTTACTCACTTTTCTTGTATTTAGTGAATGGTTTTAAATGAAAATTTTTAAGGACATCAGTTAATGAGTTCAATGATGTTTTTTAGTTTGGTTTGTAGTAATAATTCTTTCTTCAGAATAACTTCAAGCGTGGATTGGACATTGTCATTAATGATTAATAGGTCGTCTAATTCTGAAATCATATCAGGTGATGTTGTTAAAGTTCCTAACACATATTGAACCTTTTCTCCTTCTGCGTTAATTATATGGGCCAAGCCTAATTCTTCCAAGGCGATGGAGGCTAACAATAAATTAATTACATCATCTCTGTCAATTGAAATCTCAGGTGTAATATTGGGGATATTCGCTTGTGACAAGTGGATTTCCTCATTTCTTCATAGATTTGTTAGTGCGGTATTATTATATGTAAGGGCTAGGCGCTCTGTTCCTCCATTGGGTAGATGACTATTAAAGCTAATTTATGCAGAAAAAAGTATTGCTTGGATAATTGAAAGAAAGTATGGTGATGAAATGTGTTTATACAGTTAGAAAGAGCATATAAACAGACTGGAGCAAAAAGGATGCTCCAGTCTAAGTTGTTATGCAATTTGATTGATAGACCAATAAATACCTTGCTGGCCACTACCACCTAAATTTAAACTGATGGTTAAACCATTAGCTACATAGAATAGACCAATCTGGTCCCCGGCATTAAGCTCGACTTCTCTTGCAAGAGTTACAGTTCCGTTACCTAATACTGCTCTTAAGGTGAGGAGCAGAGCAATGTTTACGTTCAATATAGGGAATAAGCCGGTTACCAATGTTGCAGGATCAGGCGTAATCCGTTGAACTTCAAAAGCTGGGTCTACTCCCCCCCCAGATTAATGGTAAGTGCGGCTGTTGTTTGATAGTTTATTGTTGCACTAATGGAATAACGGCCTGTTTCAGGGACTGTGAATATTCCATTTAATGCGGAAAAGTTAGGGTTAGGGTAAGAACCAGGTGTCAGCGTAGACCAGCTGACTATTTGTTGTGATCCGGCTACAGTTATTGTTGCTTGAGTGGCAGAAAAGCCGTTTTCTGCAAAAGCAGGTCCGGTAGCACCAGTAGCCCCGGTCGGTCCAGTGGCCCCAGTTGGTCCAGTAGCGCCGGTCGGTCCAGTAGCTCCGTCAGCACCAGTGGCCCCGGTCGGTCCGGTAGCCCCAGTTGGTCCAGTGGCTCCGGCCGGTCCAGTAGCGCCGGTCGGTCCGGTAGCCCCAGTTGGTCCAGTGGCTCCGGTCGGTCCAGTGGCCCCGGTCGGTCCAGTAGCTCCGTCAGCTCCAGTAGCGCCGGTCGGTCCGGTAGCCCCAGTTGGTCCAGTGGCCCCGGTCGGTCCAGTAGCGCCGGTCGGTCCAGTGGCTCCGGTCGGTCCAGTAGCTCCGTCAGCACCAGTGTCCCCGGTCGGTCCAGTGGCTCCGGTCGGTCCAGTAGCCCCGTCAGCACCAGTGGCCCCAGTTGGTCCAGTAGCGCCGGTCGGTCCAGTAGCTCCGTCAGCACCAGTGGCCCCAGTTGGTCCAGTGGCCCCAGTTGGTCCAGTGGCCCCGGTTGGTCCAGTAGCGCCGGTCGGTCCAGTGGCCCCGGTCGGTCCAGTAGCTCCGTCAGCTCCAGTAGCGCCGGTCGGTCCGGTAGCCCCAGTTGGTCCAGTGGCCCCCGTCGGTCCAGTAGCGCCGGTCGGTCCAGTGGCTCCGGTCGGTCCAGTAGCTCCGTCAGCACCAGTGGCCCCGGTCGGTCCGGTAGCCCCAGTTGGTCCAGTGGCTCCGGTCGGTCCAGTGTCCCCGGTCGGTCCAGTAGCTCCGTCAGCTCCAGTAGCGCCGGTCGGTCCGGTAGCCCCAGTTGGTCCAGTAGCGCCGGTCGGTCCAGTGGCTCCGGTCGGTCCAGTAGCTCCGTCAGCACCAGTGGCCCCAGTTGGTCCAGTGGCTCCGGTCGGTCCGGTAGCCCCGGTCGGTCCAGTGGCTCCGGTCGGTCCAGTAGCTCCGTCAGCACCAGTGTCCCCGGTCGGTCCGGTAGCCCCAGTTGGTCCAGTGGCTCCGGTCGGTCCAGTGGCTCCGGTCGGTCCAGTAGCTCCGTCAGCACCAGTGTCCCCGGTCGGTCCGGTAGCCCCAGTTGGTCCAGTAGCTCCGTCAGCACCAGTAGCCCCAGTTGGTCCAGTGGCTCCGGTCGGTCCAGTAGCGCCGGTCGGTCCAGTGTCCCCGGTCGGTCCAGTAGCTCCGTCAGCTCCAGTAGCGCCGGTCGGTCCGGTAGCCCCAGTTGGTCCAGTAGCCCCCGTCGGCCCTGTAGGTCCGGTCGGTCCAATATCACCACTAGGTATGATACTTGTTACACGTCTTAATTTGTCCTCTAAGATTAGTTCCTTCTTCATCGCAGTTGAAAGCATATCTTGTACACTCTCGTTTACCTCCAAAATTTCATCCAATGAGGATGGAATAGTTAAACCAGGTATTGTACCTAATGCGTATTGGATTTTTTCTCCTTCTGCATTAATAATATGAGAAAGTCCTAATTCTTCCATGGCAATGGAAGCGAGTAGTAAGTTGATTACATCATCTCTTGATACAGAAATAGTAGGAGTGAAATTGGGGATATTAGGTAGAGACATTGTCATGCTCCTTTCAAGTGATATATATATAGAATAAAAAGCTGCATCATTAAACAGAGGAATTCCCTACGTTTAAATGCTGTTTTCTCATTCAATATATTCACAATAAGCAAGTCGGTATAGGCAAAGTTATTCTTTATTGTTTTTTTTCTTAAAAACATGCGGTCGAGGCAAAAGAAGCGTAAGAAGGACTAGCATGAAAAATATTTGGACGAATTATATCAACTGATTTCTTACATAAGAATTCACATTATAATATAAAAGTGATATCATAATAATATAAATAAGATATGAAAGGGTGATTTTATGGAGGAACGGAAAGCTTGGAGCTTAAACGGAATACTGGGGATCGGTTTGATTGTTATTTTACTTGCTATCGGTGCGTTTTGTATTTTTCAATCACAACTTATTTTGGGAATTGTGCTTATTATTATGGCTGTTGTTCTCATTAGTGGGATTACGATTGTGCAACCTAATCAATCTGTTGTAGTTATATTTTTAGGAAAGTATATGGGAACGGTACGGCAGGAAGGGATCTTAATAACCGTTCCATTCTCTGTACGCAGAACGATTTCTTTAAGAGTACGTAACTTCAATAGTAATCGATTGAAAGTAAATGATGTGAACGGGAACCCAATCGAAATTGCAGCAGTGGTTGTATTTAAGGTCGTTGATGCTGCGAAAGCCGTTTTTGATGTTGATCGGTACGAACAATTTGTTGAAATTCAAAGCGAAACAGCCATTCGTGCAGTGGCGACTACCTATCCATATGACTCGTTTACCAATGATGAACTAACACTACGTGGCAATGCAGATGAAGTATCGGATGAATTGACAACAGAGCTTCAGGAACGTTTAAAGGTTGCTGGCGTTGAGGTGATTGAAGCTCGCTTAACACATTTAGCTTATTCTACAGAGATTGCTCAAGCTATGTTACAACGTCAACAAGCAAGTGCGATTATCTCCGCACGTGAGCAAATTGTTCAAGGTGCTGTTGGGATGGCACAGGATGCGATTGCTCGTTTAGAGGCAGACCATATTGTGGAATTAGACGATGAGCGTAGAGTAGCACTGATCAATAATTTACTTGTTGCCATTGTTTCGGATCAAGGAACCCAACCCGTTATTAATACGGGATCACTTTACCAATAAAGGTCTTATGATGGCTAAGAAAAAAAACTTTCCATTACGTATTGATCCCGAACTCTACGATACACTGCAACGATGGGCAAAAGATGAATTTCGCAGTGTTAATAGCCACGTTGAATTTTTGCTCAGAGAATCTGCTAAGCGAGCAGGTAGGTTACCGAAAAAACAAGACCAGGACATAGGGGAAGATTAATGGAATTGGCACTGACTCGATTGTGGATGAGAGAGCCGCATTCCAAATGAAAAAGCCATCAGAAATTGGTATCGCACCTAATTTCTAATGGCTTTTTGCTGTTGGCATCCAGCATTTGTTCACTTCTAGATGGTCTACCGGCTTTCCTGAGAGACGTCTAACATGTTTGAAAACGGAAAAGGTTTCTTTGTCCATAAGGGGTTGAACTCCTTTCAACTTGTATCCGATCACGCAACGTGTGGGGAAAGGGTTTTTTGACATTCACTACCTTCAATGTAACGTACATAAAAAACAATTTATAAAGTGATCTCTACCCCTTTGCCTTTTTATATGAATCTGCTATGATGATATACAAATAAAAATTAACATGCGATGACAAGGAATAGTACCTGTTGGCTAACTTTCAGAAAGTTGCTGGTTGATGTGAAGCAATAGTAGGAAAACGGGGAACTCGCCTTAGAGCAGGCTTAGTCAAATCAGGAAGAGTGGAATGAGAGTAGCTAAGAACGGAGAACTCACCGTTACAAGGGAAAGGGTATAAGGCAAGAATGCCTGTATCTGTAAAGTGCATGATAATGTCTTATTATCATGAAATCGGGGTGGTACCGCGTAAGATCAGTCTTTCGTCTCCATAGCAAGTTGCTGGAGAAAGAAGGGCTTTTTTTATATTCAAATTTAGGGAGGAATTGATCATGTTTAATCATCAAAAATACGAGAAAAAATATTATTTGCCTCCAACACTTTCTTATGATTGGGTAAAGAAAGAAACGGTAGAAAAAGCGCCTATATGGTGCAGTGTGGATTTGAGGGATGGAAACCAAGCTTTACCGATTCCGATGAATGTAGAAGAAAAGCTAGAGATGTTTCAGCTACTAGTTGAGATCGGATTTAAAGAAATTGAAGTCGCTTTTCCTGCTGCCTCTGATACGGAGTTTAACCTATTGAGGACCCTGATTGATAACAACATGATTCCGGATGATGTGACGATTATGGTCATTACACAGGCAAGAGAGCATATTATTCGCAGAACCTTTGAAGCAATTCAAGGTGTGCCTAAGGCCATTGTCCATCTCTATAACTCAACCTCAGAAGCACAACGTCGACAAGTATTTAAGAAAACCAAAGAAGAGATTAAACAAATTGCTGTAGATGGTGCAATTCTAGTACAAGAGCTTGCCGAAGAAACAGAAGGCGATATTTATTTTCAATATAGTCCCGAAAGTTTTCCTGGAACAGAGGTTGAGTATGCGTTGGATATTTGTAATAGTGTACTAGATATTTGGAAACCGACACCAGAACATAAAGCCATCATTAATATTCCGACAACTGTTGAGAATGCGATGCCTCATATTTATGCAAGTCAAATTGAGTATATCCATAAAAACCTGTCGTATCGAGACGGCGTTACATTGTCCATTCATCCGCATAATGATCGTGGATGCGGAGTTAGTGATGCAGAGTTTGGTGTTCTGGCAGGTGCAGAACGAGTAGAAGGAACGTTATTTGGCATTGGCGAACGTACCGGAAATGTCGACTTGATTACCTTAGCGATGAATATGTATTCGCAAGGCTATGATCCAGAATTGAATTTTAGTCACCTCGATACGATTCGTAAAAAATATGAAAGATTAACAAGAACGACGGTTCATGAAAGACAACCATATTCTGGAGATCTTGTTTTTACAGCATTTTCTGGATCGCATCAAGACGCGATATCGAAGGGCATGAAATATAGAAGAGAAAACAATGTGGAAAAGTGGGATGTACCTTATATTCCGGTCGATCCGGCAGATTTGGGGAGAAATTATCAAACCGACGTCATTCGGATTAATAGTCAATCAGGAAAAGGTGGGATTGGTTATATCCTTGAAAGTAATTATGGGATCAAATTGCCTTATAAAATGAATGAAGAAATGGGCTATTTGACTAAAAAAATATCAGATAAAACAAACAAAGAGCTTTCTGCCGAAGAAATCTATCGTGTATTTATCGAGCACTATGTTGATTATTATCCATTATTTCAAGTCATTGACTATCAATTTAACAAAAATGGGGAGCAGAAAGTAACGTTGACTTTGCTTAAAGATAATCAACAAATTGAGATACATGGAAAAGGCACAGGGAGCTTGGATGCCGTAAGCAACGCACTCCAAGCATATTTTGGGATCGATTATAATCTAGAAGTTTATGAGCAGCACTCGTTAGGCAAAAGTTCGATCGCCGAGGCGTCAGCGCAGATTGGGATTTCACACCAAGGGCGGATGTACTGGGGAGCTGGAATCAATCAAGATATTATGAAGGCATCTGTCCAGGCTTTAGCTGCTGCGGTAAATAAACTGGAGGTTTTCTAATTTTTTCGAGATTATTTATGTTCTAAAGAATGGTGGAAAAAACTGTGATATGCTGATGTGGAGAAACATGTCAGTGTTTCTAGCCAACGTTCAAATTTATACCAAAATCGAATACGTATTGAATAAAGAGGTATTGTGTAAAAAGCAATATCTCTATTTCATTTCTCGGTCGTTTTCAAGTCACATTTCTTTTTAGTGAAATTTATTCCCTAAACTTAAATGATTTTTGATAGAACTTTGTTAATTTATAGTGAGGAGTATTTTTGTTATGAATAGGTGAGGACGATCGAAGACTATAGCTTAATTCGGAAAATAAAATCGGGTGATACCGAGGCTTGGGAGAAACTAGTAAACAAGTACTATCATCAAATCTTTTCATTTTGTGTACGAAGATGTTTGGGCGATCGAGTTTTAGCCGCAGATTTAACCCAAGACATCTTTCTGAAAGTGATTGAAAACATCGATATATATAAATTTAGGGGGAAGTTCTTTAATTATTTATTCACCATTACTGTAAATGTGTGTAATAACTACTATAACAAAAAGAAATTCACACAGTCTGAATTAGATGAGAACGTATTAAATGTTGGTTCTGAAACGATTATGTCGAATTTAATCATGGAGGAAAGTGCAAACCAAATTCAAGTCGCCTTAAATACTCTTCCTGATATTCAAAGAGAAGCATTAATTTTGAAATATTACTATGATTTAAAGGTGAAAGACATTGCCAAAATTACTGGGACAAGCATTCCTACATCGCAATCAAGAATTCATCAAGGCCTTAAAAAACTTAGTCAATTATTGGATAGAGAGGAGTTTATGAATGGATAATGAAATGATCAAAAAAATCAAGACCCATGAAATTAAAAGCGATGAAATTCAGCGACAAGCGGTCATTGATTTAGGAAAGCAAAAAATAATGGAACAGCAACTTAGCAGATATTCTCTGTTTGACCTCTTTCGTTCGTCTATTCGATTTACAAGGCTTCAAACGTGGCTGATTCAATTCGCTCTCCTTATTTTGACGACTTTTTTGATTACGAAAGTAATTTATGATGACCCAGCCATCTTCATTATACAATGTCTCACAGTGTCAGTGATCTTCTCCGTGATTTTCTTTATCGATGAATTATTTCGTAGTTTTACATCTGGAATGTGGGAATTAGAGCAAACACTTAAATATGATTTACGGCAGCATATTGTAATAAAATTACTGATTTTTGGATTAGCCGATTTAGTATTCATTACTTGTCTCGCTTTTATTTGTCAGGGTGTGATGGTCATTTCTTTTTGGAAAATCATTTTATATTTACTTGTTCCTTTTAATATTACTTGTATCGTTTTGTTTTCTCTGTTCACGATTTGGAGAAATACTCTCTCATCTGTTGTTTTTTGGATCAGTTCAGGGCTCATTCTTATGGGTGTTATGTTTTTAGCCAACTTTTTCAATATTTATGAAATTGAGATGAAGTATTGGGGAGCAGGATACATTTTTTCAATGCTCCTTTTAGTATTTATTGTCATGAATATGCTTAAAGTTAAAAAATGGGAGGCGTTTTACTAATGTTACTTGAGCTACATAATATAACAAAAAACTATGACGATGCGCTTGTCCTTGATCATGTATCATTTCGTTTAGAACCAGGAGTTTACGGGCTTTTAGGTTCAAACGGATCAGGAAAAACGACTTTGTTTAGAATTATCTGTGGGGTAGTGAAACAAACTGCGGGCACCATTACATATAATCATGACGATGGACGAAGCGATCCCGATGCTTTTCGCTCCACTTTAGGCTTTTTACCACAGGATTTCAGTTATTATCCTGATTTCACCGGGATGAAATTTATGTTATATATTGCTGCTCTTAAAGGGATCAATAAAAATTTTGCGAAAAAAAGATGTCTTGAACTTTTAAAACTAGTCGGATTAGAAGATGTAAAGAATAAAAAGATAAAAAAATACTCTGGTGGAATGAAACAACGGTTAGGAATTGCCCAAGCCATGATTAATGATCCTGAAGTATTAATTTTGGATGAACCGACAGTTGGTTTAGATCCAAAAGAACGGGTTCGATTTCGAAATTTAATTAGCTCTTTTTCTGAAAATAAAATTGTCATTCTTTCTACTCATATCGTTTCAGATGTTGAATATATTGCAGACGAAATCCTTGTTTTGAAACAAGGAAAACTTGAAAACAGAGGCGCTTCCTCTGAACTAGTCAATACCATTCAGGGGTACGTTTGGGAGTCCATCGTTGAAAAAAATAAACTGGATGAGATGGTAGCCAAACATGTGATTAGTAACCAAAAGCACGAAGCAACGGGGACAGTATTAAGAATTATTTCAAAAGAAAAACCTACTCATAATGCCGAACAAGTCCAACCAACATTGGAAGATTTATATCTATACTATTTCAGAGAGGACGCTGAAAAATGAGAACAATAGTAAAATATGAAATGGAAAAAATACGGCAAAACAAAACGTTTATTGGCGCACTAATTGTATCATGTTTTGTTTTGGCAAGTATATTGCTTATTGGTTTTCATTATTCACAAGTCAACACGAAGCAAGGGGAAGGTCTTAAACTTTATCATAAGGTCGTTGAAAAAAGTACTGGAGAATTTACAGATCAAAACGTAAGGGAGATCCTTGCAGATTATATCGATCGATATCAAAGTATTGATGTGAATAATAGAACTTTTGATCTGTTCTCTTATGAAATAGCCGATACATTTTTTCCAAAAGATGAAGATATTTATTTAAAAATGAATAACGCCATGCAGCAAGGTGAAAAAATGACCATTGATCAAATCAACCCTAAAACGATCAAAGAAATAGGGTTTGCCCAATTTGAAACACCTTTAAAGATTGGTAGCTACGTCACATGGTACGACCTTTTTAAAGTCATGGGTCAATTATTCATTCTTACTAGTATTGTAACTATTCTAGTCTGTTCTCTTGTTTTCTCTAGCGATACTTCGAGAAATATGAATCAGTTGTTATTGTCTACAAGGTTTGGCAGAAACAAATTAACGATCGCAAAAATTATGGCAGCAACACTGATTTCCGCTTTTCTCTTTCTTTTGATTCAAGTGATTTTACTGGTCGCTTTCTATGTGTATAATAGTGGTTTTACTGGTTGGGATACGAGTATTCAAACAAATTTTTCATTAGGGTTGTTTCGTTTTCCAGATGAAATCAATCATTTACAAGTGTTCTTGATAGCTGGGGCTCTCCAATTTATTGGTCTGCTCTCGATTGTAGGGATCACATTATATGTATCCTCTATCACTCGTTCACCGTTCAGTGCTCTAACCATGGCATTAGGATTATTCCTTTTGCCGAAAGCAATCACTCAACTCATTAAAAGGGGTATCATATATAAACTATTAAACTTGTTTCCAATCAATCACTATCGGATTGAGGATTTTTTATCTTTAATGAGTTCAAAACAAGAATTTATTCTTAATACTTTTGTACAAAATATCGTGCTTACCATGGTAGTTTTAGTGGTTATTAAAATTGTTTTAGATGTCATCGTGTATTTGCGAATGAAAAATTACCAAGTTATATGATTTTTTAGGAGTTTGGAGGAATATGTTCAGTTGTTTTTTGTCTTATAAGATTTATATCGGGTTATGAAAGGAGAACTCAACACCTGCCTTTGCGGTTACGAAGGTAGGTGACTATACGAATGTATGAATGTAAAGAAACCGAAGTAGTTGAATGAAATCATCAAGTATGATGCTTATCCTTTGTATGGCCATATCTAGCCTAGTCGGCGGTACCTCTTCTGATGAGGAAGCAGGAAGGAATGATATTTACAACTTTGCTTCCAAACAATCCTTTGAAAATGAACGTTATCGATTTTATGTAGAGGAAACAAGGAGTGATATTTGCTTAAGAATCGCTCGTTAAGCAAACCAGGTCAATTAGCACAAGAAATTGATACAAAACCAATGGTATTTATGCTTCGTCCTCTGGTAACGGAAGAGGGACGGCAGAAAACTCGCGACTTAATGAAAAAAGCAATTGAGATAAATAAAACAAGTAGCTAATTTCAGGAGAGGCTACCTTCTCTACTTTTATGAGCAAGAAGGTAGCTTCTTTTTTTGTTGCATGATAGTTTGAACTTGGCAAAATAGCGACTTCACCTTCGTTTTACATATTATCTTTTTCTCAGTGGCAATATTTCATTCCCATATTCCGCGCTACACCTACCACGCAAAATTTTTTCTGAAAAGCCCACTGTCATAAAGGCAACCGATCATTGCTCTTATGACAGTGTTTTATAAATAATGACAGCACACAACATATATCGACACTAACGAAGCAAAAGGATTTTAAGCCTATGTTACTGGCCTGTTTTTTCGACAATCTTTTGACCTTGTGGCTCCGTAAAAACACTCTCACTCAAGCCAAGTAAACCTAAAATACGTTCCACACGAGCTTTTCCGTTGACCGATAATACACGGATTATTCCTTCTTCCTGTTTAAAGTGTACGATGTCCACTGTATCCAGAATCTCCAAGACAGACTCTCCTGTTGGTCGAAAACTATTTCTGCTCCCGCCCATTAAGTCCAGTGGTTCGTTCTCTCCTTCCATGTTTTTACGAATGAGGTACTCAAAAAGGCTATACACCATGACGCTCAACATCATGACATAGGCGAAGGCTTCCACTCGCTTAGGTTTTTCTAGGTAAATCCTTCCCACGAAATAAGGATTTTTCAAAAATCGAAAACGATTTTCTACGGTCTGTTGCCCTTTGTAGGCTTTTAGCAAGTCTACATCGGATAATTTTTCTCC
>NZ_JALIFP010000018.1 GCF_022867885.1 Lederbergia sp. NSJ-179
AATAACAGCTTTCTTCCATTGCCTCAATTGATTAACATGAATTCCGTGATCAGAAGCAATTTCGCTTAGTGTTTTTTCCTCCTTCAAGATTTCTAGCACAATTTGAGATTTGAATTCTGATGTATATCGTTTTCTTTGTTTCATAAACCTACTTTAACATCTCCTCATTTCGTGTCTAGTTTCTTGGGTCCATTATAAGGTTTTGGTCCCACGCACCAAATTTCTTGGAATCAGAAGCACAGGAAGTTGTTCCTTCCCCCCATATATCTGTCATTTTATTTCGCAAAATGGCATTAACAATCTTAGCAATAGCGTTACGTAAATTGTCTTTATCAGGGTAGAGGACATCCCGAATAATTCCGTCTGGATTATCTAACGCTTGTTCAGCCATTTGGAACAATAGATTGTTTTTCCCATTTACCTTCCTTAAATTATGTATCAATTCTTTATCCACTTTACGTTCGGCCCTAACATTAATACGATGGATAATTTGTATAAGCAGCTCAATCAGACCGTCCGTAATTTCTGCTCTTCGAATCCAAAAGAAGGAAGATAAAAGAGTATAGCGAATTTCCGGTGGATGCCGACGCAATTCGCGAATATCCTCGGTTGCTGTACGCCTTCGATATTTCTTTAAAATTTTAGGTGATATATCATTAAATAAATTATAGGGTAATTGCAGCCCTTTTATGGTTTGAAGCTTATGTAGCTCTTTGAAGACCGTTTCTAATCCAACGCGCCCAGGGTCGGACTTCAATTCATGAAACGTTAATGCTTCTTCAGATTCTGGGGAATCATCAGTTTTTTCTCACTGATTAATTAATCTATCTAGTCCCTCGAAGGTCTGGTTAGAAAGCCTTTGATAAATAGTAGTGAAAAATTGTTCTTCGTAAGAGTAGATAGCAGAGCGAATAAGACGCTCTACTCGATCTGGGGTGGGAGGTACAATTTTTAATTCTCTATATTGTTGATATAACTTGTCCTCAACATGGTTGAATTCATGGCTATGATGTAAAACGTGCTTACACAGCCAGTTTGTCATCAAATTTACATCCTGTTTAGTAGCTTCGCGAAATCCAAAATAAGTGCGGATTTCCGAACGATGATAAGTAATGGTACGTCCGGTCCAATCATATTCAGAAAAATATCGGGCTTCATTTCTAGCTGCTTAGCTATGTATTCTATAACTGTTTTAGGTATCTCACTTTTTGTATGAGGGAACCTAGCTTCGTATTTGTAAGTTGTTCAATTTGGGTATCAAGGTTCTGGTCTTGTGAGCTTACTCGAGCATATCCATAGATCATTTTTTGTCCTTTAATATGTATTTTTGATAGGTGTTATTGAGAGTCTATCAAGCTAATAATATCAAGGAACCAGATTTCTATCAATAGGGTGTACCCTATTGATAGAAAATAGACTGATCGGTTTTTACCGTTCAGTCCATAAATAATTATCTTACTCCAGAAAAGTGCCCTTTAACGGCAAAACATTTTATATCTTTGTACAAACTAAGGGGGATTTATCCGTGGAAAGTGATATAATATCCATCAGGATCTTCTACTGTAAACACCTTACCAAAGGGACTGTCTGTTAAATCCTTAACAATCTTCACTTCTTTGCCACGCACATCATCATATCGTTTTTCCACGTCAGGAACGGAAAACCAAAGTGCGACTCCCCATCCAAGCTTGCCTGCTCTGTCCAAATCAACCAAAGGTTTTCTAATAGCAAAAGAAGCGCCCTTTTCATTTTTAAAGACATAGGCTCCTGGATTTTCATTTTCAATTTCAAAACCAAAGGTATTCTGATAAAATTCACGTGATTTTTCAAGATCCCTTACCTGAATAGATGAAAAGTCGAGTTGCGGTGTAGCCATGTACTTCATCTCCTTTAATATTGTGGTATATATTAGCATTTTGTATCTTGAACGATTTTATACTACTCTATTTTGTAAATGCACCCAAAGCACGAAGATAATGGGCCCAATATCCTTTCCAATTTCCATAATGATTAGCAATCACCTTAACATCCTGATCACCTTTATAAGTTTCCGAAAACACCTTTAATAGCATTTTTTCGCTAACAGGTAATCGTTCCATTCTCCCAATCCCTCTGATAAGAATAAACGAGGCTGACCATTCACCGATTCCTTTAATGGCTTTTAACCAGTATTCAACTTCATCATAATCTCCGTCGGTGAGGAATTGTTCATCAACATTGGAAAATGCTTCGCAGACTGACATCAAATATTGGGTCTTTCGCTTATTTTTGATCGTCTCTGCTACTTCTTCCTCGGAAGCCCTAAGGATATTTACCGGCTCGGGAAATGCAGAATAACATTGATTGTCTATTTCTAGTGATTGACCAAAATTTTCACAGAATCTCATCTTGATTTCCTTGGCGATATTCGTGGGCGTCTTTTGGGTAAAAATCGCCCAGCAGGCATTTTCAAAAGGAGTAAGAAATTTAACCTGATGATAGCCATATAGTTTTTTATTAATGTGTTGGAACCACGGATCTTCCGATGCCAAAGTATAAAATTCCTTGAGATCATCAGATAAACTTAAAAAATGATCGATTTTCTTCTCAAGCATTTTTAAGCTCTTATCCGAGATATCCTTGTCTGAAAATATGGTGTATATCAATTTTGGGTTTTCAATACCACCTTCTGATTGTAAATCAAAGACAAATATTTGATCATTCATTAAAATGGCTTTGGTTAGATGATTTTCATTCAGTGTTTGTTCTTTTTTAGTTGGGGGAAATCCACCTAAAAACCTTATGGTTTTTTCAAAATCAAAAGGGGCTTTAGGGAATAACTCACCCATTTTCTTGTACAACATTAAAAATCACCTTTTTCCATGGGTTCCAAACCCATTAACAGTCACAATCGAATTTTCTTCCAATACGATTCATTATTTTTCCTTCTTCGATATGGTTGTCCATACCCTTAATAAAATCGATTTGAGTTCCTTTTGCTCATTGACTGAAATCCCTGAAAGAACATCCAATTCAATAGTTTCGAGATAATGCTCCCCCTACCTTAATTTCTCCTTGGCTTGTTTCGTGACCCTCAACGCAAAAAATCCCCTATTTTTTGGATTCCTCACTCGTTGCACACACTGGATTTCCTCCAAATAATCAATATGAGATACCATTGTTGTACGATCAATTTGGAGGGCTTCCGCTTGTTTTTGTGAGGCTTTTGGATGTTCTTCTAAATATTGAAGAACCCCAAATTGCCCACGTCGTCGGTGATGATGCGTACAGAAGCAAAATTCACGAAATACCATCCTTTCTATAATAAACGATACAATTCCGTATTCTATCATCCCTCCAACCGATGTAAGATATACTACTTCGCATTTCTCTCACTCCTTTATGCTTACTTACTCCGATTATAAAATAACGCTACTGACAACAGTATGTCAGTAGCGTTTTAACATTTTTTTAGCTTCCTCACGAATCCAATTTCGAAACGATTCAGGCTCTAATACTATCACACCCGCTCCCCAGCCAAGCACCCATTGCAACACTTCTTCCAGTTGACGAACGCGTATGACCACATCCAATCCATCTTGATGCTCTTCCATATCCTCTATGTAATAATAGTTAGATTCCTTCACCTTATCTGCGATGTCAAGGTTAAATCGGAGACGAACCAGCAAGTGCCGATCATCCGCAGGAGTATAATCCCTAAAGTTAAAGTGCCCCGGTATTTTAAATCGTTCTTCCAGTTCGATAAGTTCCGTCATTCTGGATAATCGGAAATGGCGAATGTCTCGGCGCAGATCACAATGGGCCACAAGCATCCACGATCCTTGAACGAGCACCAATCCATAGGGAGCAACGTTACGAACACTATGGCGATTCCCCTCGGAATCTGCAAGTCTTTTTACATAATGAAAGCCAATTTTTCGCTTGTCTAATATTGCCCGACGGATCTTTTCTAGATATTCCTTTTCTTTTGGCGGCAGGGCCTGTTTATCGGAATTGAGCAAACGCATAGCGTTGCGTACACGAGATGTTTCATTGCGAACGCTTTCCGGTAGAATGGTCTCGATTTTGCCGCGAGCGGCTTGCGCCTTGACACGATAATCATCATCAAATCTTTGTTCGATAAAGTCTGTTCCAATCAGCAAGCTCACGGCTTCCGGTACCGTGAAACTGATCGGCGGCAGGAAATAGCCATCCATCAGGGAATATCCTGTACCAGGGGCTCCTATGATCGGCACGCCCGCTTCACTCAGCGCCTCAATGTCGCGGTAAATGGTCCGCACGCTAGTTTCGAATAGGGTCGACAAATCTTCGGCCCGTACAACTTCTTTACGTTGTAGCTCCAGCACGATGGCAAACAATCGGTCTGTTTTGTTCATGGGTTGCCTCCCTTGTTGTTTATTGCAAAATAATAGTACCACATCTTAATGGAGAAGATGATTTGGTGGATCTGGAGTTGCTGGACATAGATGTGTATCGGCATCTATATGGTAATCCAAAATCAGGACAAGGTTTCTTGGGTTATTCCGTTAACGCGCCCGTTGATTGAAGACTTGAATTCAAGATAATTTCATTGTCGGGATATTTTTTCACATCCATCCTATTTTGTAAACGCACTCCACCGATTCAAAATAATGGTTCAATAAACTGTAAACAAAAGCGCCAATACTGTTGAAGCAATGTGAAATCCATCGTATCATACATATCATAATGAAGCTTGTTATAAATCTCCCACGAGTCTTCTTCCCACCATCTTGAATCTCTCCGGTTCATCATCCATCGGATTTTATCAATATCTAGCATTTAAGGTCACTCCTTTACTTTGCCAAAGACACATTTCCAACGTCCATACCTATTGCGTTATGTATATCCAAAGTAGTTGGCGGCGGCGCTTGTCCTTCGACACAGAAAATAGCATACCACCTGTTCCCTTGCTGCCATTTGTTTCACTTTGATGTGAGGAACATCTTCCAGCAAATCGGTTGGAATGTGTTGGTTTATTAATCAATTCCGACGTACAATTAAATCGTTGAGGTGTGATAAAGTGGCTCTTTTCGCATCCTCCTTCAGTTCATTCCACGGACTATAGGCAGAGCCCTCGGGAATCTGAAAAAGCTGATCTATATTCTTTTTTTGTTCATCATTTAGTGTATGGTCAATCTGATGATAGATGGAACGATAGGATTTGTTTCGAACATCATTGGCTGCATCCTTTAAGGTATTAAAAACGGGCAATTCATAACGTTGACTTATTAATTCCTCAATCGCAGCATTAACTAGGTCAGCTGGGTCATCCTTGCTAAAGGCTAGTTTGCTCATTGTTTCAATCAAAATGTTATGGGCCTCATGATCAAATGGCCGAAGCTGAAGTAATCCCGAACAAAGCGAAAATGGCGTTTGGACGTTCTTGTTTCATTATACGTTTTCCATTCTTCTTTTGCAGACAAAGGCAAGTAAGCTTTTTTCGCAATATGTACGACAATTGCTTCTGGAATATCGACAATACGGATAAAAAATCCAAGCTTCTGTACAGTTTTAATTAAAACGAGTAAGGCTAATTGCTGCAAGGTCCCTTTAGACTTAACTTCTGCCCACTCTATTTCATTCATTGCTGGGGTGTACACTTCTTCCAAATCCTTCTCGGTTAGATTACTTTTAAACCGAGGGTAAATGGTATCCTGAATACTTGGCAATTCTTATCCCTCCTCACTTATCTGAATTTTTTGATTCCCTATTTTATAATAAATAAAAACCTATCATTTTGATAGGCTCGGCTGTTAATTACATTATTTCCCATAGTGGCCCCTCAATCTGCGAATCGTTTCCGTACCCCTATTGCGGGTGGTGACAGCTTCGCTGATACTACCCCGATATCCTAAAAGTTCTTACACCAGAAAGGAGATCAGATCACAGATAGGGTTACATGTTTAGAGCAAGCTACGGGCCTTCTTGCGTTTGCGAAATGAAAGTATGTATAAATCAATGGTCACAACGGAAGGCATGTGTCGTCGGACATGGGAATTTTTGATTTGCAATGCTTATACGATTCTTATAATGGGATCGGTAGTAGGAAATAAAACGTCGAAGAACCTTTCCGCTCTTACCTCTTTTAGTTTTTAGTGTATAAGTGGGAAAGCAGTTCTCTGTTTTTCTCATCAAATTTCGCATTGTGTGAAGATACATAAATCTCTGTATATGCATCTGGCTTAAGATACAGCTTTGCTTGGTTCACTGCATTTGCTGCGTCATTGTATGCACCAGCGATTAATCTTACCTTTCCATCAAATGAAAGAATATCCCCAGCAGCATATAAACCAGCTATGTTCGTTTCTGCTTTCCCAGATCCTTTCACGAAAAAGTCACGTTCCAGTTCTATTTGTAATGGACTTTCTTTAATAAATTTCAGTTCTCTGTCATAACCGTAATTAATGATTAAGTCATCCACTTCAAACCGAACCTCTTCTCCGGTTTTTTGGTTTTTTGTCAAGATCTCTTTGATACGACGACCGTCCTCGTCAGCAATTAGTTTCTCTATCTTCGTATTTTTATAGATCCCAGCAGAGGAAGCTTCCAGATGAGCAATGTGCGCTTCCATCGCTTTGAATTGCTCACCACGATAAATCAATGATACTTTTTCTGCGATGGGTTCCAGTTCATTGGCCCAGTCGATTGCTGTATCTCCGCCACCGGAAATGACTATTTTCTTGTCTTTAAATGCCTCAAGGCTCTGAACCGTATAATGAAGATTGCTTACTTCAAAACGGTCGGCTCCTTCTATATCCAATTTAATTGGTTCAAAGATCCCTCCACCAGTTGCCAAAATAACCGTTCTGCTAACGTATTTATGTCCTGTATGGGTTGTTACCACAAAAAGCTCCTCTTGATTCTTTTCAAGCTTTTCTACTTTTTCATTTAAAATAATTTCTGGATCAAATGTACGCGCCTGCTCTTCCATTTGCTTCATCAATTGAGCGCCGGTAATCGGTGTTATACCTCCTACATCCCAAATCATTTTTTCGGGATAGACATGAACCTTACCACCGAGCTTAGGTTTAAATTCGATAATGCGAGCGGATAAATCTCGCATCCCACAATAGAAAGCTGCATATAATCCTGCTGAGCCACCACCAATGATCGTTACATCTTTGCATTCTGTCATCATCTAACAACCCTTCCTAAGTTTAAATTTCTCGTGTACTCCTTAGCATCTTTTTTTATATTTTTCAAATTTAATGTTGGTTCAAGAGCATGCTATCGTCTAATAAGTACCACAGAAGGTATTTCTGAAACTGGGTCCTCTATCATCTGAGCTAATACAACTAAAATAGAATCGCATCATGTGATAATGATTCTCATTATCACAGTTATTTTATCCTCAAACTAATACATTGTCAATATAATTATATTTAATGATATTTAATGGGCGTTTTGTAGCCTATTTGATGAATATAACCAATCATCAAACTTTTAAAAAGTTTGACTGTTTCATCTAACTTATGCTATATTCGATTATAGCATCAAACTTCTCTATACCTTGGATAAAGAAGGAGCTGTTTCTTCATGTCAAATGAAGTCTCTGTCTTCATCATGGATATAAGTAATTCGTCTAAAGAAAATTGCGGAAATGAATTAAGTGAATATCTGGAGCAATTAAAAAGTGACATTACTCAGTGGACACAAAATACGGCTGTGACAAAGATTAGTCACCGTGCCGGCGATGAATTGGTGGTTATAAGCAGCGGCTATGCAACGGCATATACACTTGCTTTTTATATAAGCCGGATTTGGAAATTCACCAATCATAAACCTTATTTTGGATTATCAATTGGCGATATTCAAGAGGATGTAAGTGAAATAAACATAGAAACTTGGATTCATCCATTAATGAAACAAGCAAGAAACGCCAATGATTACCTGAAAAAACAACAGAACAGACCGCTATTTCACTTTGCATTACCGGATTTTTCAGATGAACAAAGCTTCACCATTTTTAGTAAACAGTTTGAGACACTAATCAATACGATCTTAACTCTAAAACAGGAACAAATGAACGAGCAAACCGAAATACAATCCCTCGTCTGTTCTTTATATGTCATGCTCGGCCAACAAAATAAAGTGAGCCAATATCTCGAAAGAACAACAGCTACAATATCCCATCATATGAAACAGGGGAAAACGCAAGTCATCTTACATGCTTTTTATGACATTGTGAAGGTATTGGATTCATTAGGAATGCAAGATAAGCAGCATCTGACAGATAAGCTGCAGACAAACATTAAACAACATATCAGGAATCATCTAAACGATTATTTTCCTAAAGAAAGGAAATTATAATGACTGTACTATTGCTATTTCTCGCCCATTTAATCGCTGACTTTTGGCTGCAATCAGACCAGATGGTGAAAAATAAAATAAAACATCTGAAAAAACACTTACTTCACCATCTACTGACAACAGGAATCGCACTTGCAATTATATGGGGATACCAATACGAATTTCAACATATAAACTCCTACTTTATTCTGCCTTTAGCTTTTATGATGATCACGCACCTTTTGATTGATTTATCAAAAATAAAATTATTAGACTCCATTCCAAAAAGCACAACGGATAATATGAAAAGGCTCGGATACTTTCTATTAGATCAAGTATTACATGTCATTATGATACTCATAGCTTGTATTCTCTTTTTTTCTATGAAAGTGACAGAAATGACAGCAAGTTTGTTAGACTTATATAGGACAAGTAGTTTAAGTATGGTCAACACAGTATTATTTCTGATCATCATTTACATTTTGGCGACAAGTGTCAGCGGCCATATCGTAAAATATATCATCGGCTCCTTGCCCTCCGAGTTTGCAAACTTTGAAGGCGAACTGACATTGAACAACCAGATCAAGGCTAGACAAGAAAAAAATCAACTAACAACAGAAAGTAGTTTCACGGAGAAATATCATTATTTTACCTACTCCACCCCACTTCGTTCGCGCGGAAAATTGATTGGTTATATAGAAAGATTGCTTGTTATTATCCTTACAGTAATTGGCGCCTACCCATCCATTGCTTTTATTATCGCTGCTAAGGCGATTGCACGCTTCAAACAGTTGGATGATCGAAACTGGGCGGAATATTTCTTATTAGGTACACTGTCCTCTATTTTTCTTGGGTTAGTGCTTGGACTTGTTGTACAAGGTGTCCTTATGTAAAAGACAGGGAGCCAGTAATTAAAATGGCTCCTTGTCTAAAATTTAATACAGCCTGTAAAACACAATGTGAGAGCCTATAACCGTTGATTTGATCAATTTATTCATAAAGACCTATGTCCCGTCGGCGTGATTCCCCATGGAGATAGACAATCTGTTCCACGTATTAATTTGGATAATGACCATTACCAGTTCAACATATTCTTTTTCACTGAAATATTTTCTTACCTGCTCATACAACGCATCACTGACACCATTTTCTGAAACCAGCGTCAGATTCTCTGCCAACTCAAGCGCCACCTGCTCTTCCTCAGTAAATATCCCTGTTTCTTTCCACTTCTTTAATTCATCCGTCTTTTAATCGGATACTTTTAATTTTTTGGCTGCTTTGGTCATTCTTATGACGATTTGGTAAAAGCTTTTGAAGAAATAAGCCGATTTAACTTTTTAGGTAGGAATTAAAACTAGTTTAAAGAAAGATGAATACTAGCTATGCTTTATTTAAAACTGGAAAGCCAAAACAGACTGCACTCCTTTATCATAATTATTAGAATCATTCTATCAGCATTTTAAAAGTTTTGTAAGAGTATACGAGGACTTTATTTCACAATTTGACCCTATACATAAAATAAACCAATCGCTAAAATCCAAACCGCTGCTGTCATCAAAACAAATGTTTGTGCGTTCCCTGAAGCTTCAAAAACCTTTGCCCACTCACTTAGGTTGATCTTGCATGCTGTGTCATATAAATCCTTATCGCTAGCTGAACTTAAGTAAGTAATATTTTTCAAATGCTCGCTTCAGCATATGTGGCATCATGCCACTCATTGTCCATTTTAATGTTCCTGGTTTAGACGAAGTATTCATGATAAACATGGCACCTTCTTTTCCAATCTCCATTATATAAAGTGTGTCGTGTTGGAATAACATAAGTGGTTCATGCTGCATCTGTTTGATGATATTTTCAGCAGCAAGTGCGCCCTGGAGCTCAGCAGCACGCCCTGTTTTTGTTCCTTTAATATTATTTGCATCACCAACAACAAAAATATTTTCCCATTGTACGGATTGGAGCGTTTCATGAACAGGTAGAATGCCATTCTCATGCTTAAAATCTTTTGATGATGGAATATATTCCTTCCCTTTATAAGGAGGTAAAACGAGTAAAAAAGAATAAGGCAGTCGTTTTCCATTATTCAAATAGATCTTTCTGTCATCTACCTTTTTAATTGAAACATTACAATGGTACGTTATTTGTTTTTCCCTCATTAATCCTTCAAGCTGCTCTGTCGGCTCTGTTCCTTTTCCGTCAAAAAGCTCTTTTTCATATGTGAAAAACGTTATTGGGCATTTGATACGACGCCCACTAAGATACGTATATAACTCAAATAAAAACTCATACGCAATACCTGGGTTTGGATTCTCCTGCGCAACACCTATGACAATGGGTTCACCTTCTTCCATTTCTTCCAGCCTTTTTCCTGTTTGAAGAGCGGATGATAGATCATAGACAGATGCACTCATTTCCTCTAATCCTTTTATTCTTGCCCAGTCTGGAGAAGCACCTGATGCAAGTATTAAATAGTCGTACTCAATGATTTCATTATCATTACATATAACATGATTTTGTTTTGGCTTAATGGCTTGAACACGTTTCTCAATGAACGTAACACCGATCTTTTCAAATGTTGGACGAAGTGGAAAGGTGAATTTATTAATGCTATGTTTGTGAAAAGGCAGCCAAATTAAGGATGGACGAAAAACAAATTCAGCCTTTTCAGAGATAACGATGACATCATGTGGAGATTTTTTTAATTTTTTTCTAATCTCAATAGCCGCATTTAATCCTCCAAATCCACTTCCAACAATAACAATATTCATAGCGATCACTTCCATTTTTTTTAGTATTTTCTAAACCATACCTATTTAAATCTAACGTTCTCAAAAATGATGGATTCCCAACAATCTGTTATTTCTTTATTTTTTTGTCTTCCCAAGGTTCAAATGAAAATGGAATACGAAGCATTTTAGCCGTTAATTCGTCGTAAGATACTAAGTCTTTTTTTGATAGCTCTTTTAAAGAGCGTTTTCCCATCGCTCTTAATGCCATTTTCATTTCTTCAATACTTGCTGTTAAGAATTTTTCTGCTGATTGAGTGCCTTCATCCATCTTAAATTGATCCTTAAATTTCCCTTGATTCCAAACGACTTGTGTAGGTGGTTCAAAAGGTAGTGGAACAAGAGATTGAGTATGGGCAACTGTAAATAGGATGGTTGAACCTATATATACAGCATCAGCACCTAGTGCAAGTATTTTTAAAAAATGCCCCGGGACAAATAATCCTCCCGATGCAATTAAACTAATTTGATCCTTTTTATTTCTCTTCTCCAGATGATTGGAAGCTCGGAAAACTGCATGTAATGTAGGAATCCCAAAATCATCAGATAAAATTGGCGGGGCGCCTAGGGTTGCTGCTTGTCCACCGTCAATTGCAATATAATCCACTCCAATGTAAATTAAATGATCAATATCTTCTTCAATTTTTCCACCAGCCCCAATTTTAGCGCCAATTGGAACTCCCCCTGTTAAATGACGGAGTTCATCAACCAGTTCTTTCAAATCATCTAGTGTTTGATCTTCAAAAAAATTATCGTGAATGACTGCATCCTCATTTTCCTTTAGTCCCATTATCTTGCGGGCACGACCTGTTAAATTTTCAGGTGAAATTTTTCCTCCCGTTCCCAATAAGGCACCCTGCCCTAATTTAACTTCAATCATATCGGCTCGTTTAATAAGATGCTCTTCCTTTGACCATTCTGTTTTAGAAAATTGCAAAATATACTTTCCAGCAGCATCTAATTCTTCAGGAAAGACGCCGCCTTCACCGGAGTTAATAGCCGTTCCTGCATTCTTAGCTGCTCCTGCCAAAGAAAGTCTCACTTCCTCGCTTAGGGCAATACCGTAGGCCATGCCGCTAATCATAAGTGGAATTTTTATTTTCATCGGCTTTTTCGCTTTTGGTCCAATGGTAACGACAACATCTACCTCTTCCTCACCATCTATGGGAAATGGAGACGTTTGTGCAGGGATAAACGTAATTGTATCTAAATTCGGCCACGTTTTTGAGGAACCAAGCGGACGATGGAGAACATCGCCTGTTTCTGCACGTAAACTATTTTCAATTATATTTTGAATACCCATATGTCGTAGTCCTGGTAGTAACTCCATAATATTTTCTTGATAACTATCGGTTAGAATGATTTTTCCCATTTGTTTAACTATTCGTTTCATGATCCAACGCCAACCAACAAGTATTATTAAAATAAGAACAAATAATAGGGATATCAGTACAAAAGACACATAATCTAAAAAGTTCGGCATAATCACTTCTCCAATATGGAATAAATTAAACAGTCATTTTCCATTATTGCCCAAGAGGAGAAATAATTATCATTTGATATGAAATTGCTCTCTCAGCTACATCGGGGATAGTATGTATTAATCTTTCCTTTACGGAAAGACTAAAAAAATCTTTAAATCGTATGATATTTAATGTAGTTGATCCCATTGCTTTATACTTATTTTCTTGACTTTTGGTGCTTATTTTCTTGTAAGAAGGAGGTCATTTATATGAACTTATTAAATAATATCGATCATCGTCCTTTTCCTGTCCCTTCGAAAAAGTGGATTATGCGACAAACTTGGAGAAATCTATTGTTTTTGCATTGGCCTGTTCCACTTGAAAAATTACGTCCACATATTCCTTCTTCCTTACAAATTGACACCTTTAATGGATCCGCATGGCTAGGCATCATTTTATTTGTTTTAGAGGGGATTTATCCACTTGGAATATCAAATATTTCCCTTACACCTAAATTTCCAGAAATCAATGTAAGGACATATGTTACATGCAATGGAAAACCCGGTATTTATTTTATGTCCATTGATGTTGAGAATTGGGCATCCTTAAAGATAGCAAAGAACTGGTATCATCTACCCTATCATTCGGCGAAAATTTCTTTTCGAAAAGAAGGTCAAACCTTTCATTGCCATAGTATTCGTAAAGGAAACGATAATACTCCTGTATCATTTAAGGGCCAATACGTTCCTGTATCAGAAGTTTATTATCCAAAAGAAGGGACGCTGGATCATTGGCTCACTGAGCGCTATTGTTTATATAGTTCGAATAATGGAGTCAACCTCTATTGTGGTGAAATCCACCATCGTCCTTGGCCGCTGCAACAAGCAGAAATACAAGTAGATAGGAACACCCTTTTTACACCTTATCAATTTGACCTTTCTGAAGTAAAACCGATCGCTCATTTCTCAACAGGTGTAGATGCGCTCATGTGGAATATAAAAAAAATACAGATCAAGTAAGGATAGAAAAGGGAATTTCGTTTTTTTCAACGTTTATTCATTTCGAGAGTATTGAAAATTATATTATTTATTAAGGAGGAACTTGAGCTTAATGGTTAAGTTTAATAAGAAAATTGCATTTTCGCTCGCCACATTTATTTTACCCTGGTTAACTGTCCCTTTTATGGGGAGAAGGAATTTTTTTAGGTTTTTACCTGTTGCAAGTTTTATCAATTTATTTTTAAGTGTATTTAGTCTCATTTGTAACAAGAAGAAATGGTGGAAAACGAATAACCCTATATCTCCAGGGCCAATCGATTTTACGTATATTTTAGGTCCTTATTTTGTCGCAACACTATGGATATTTAGATTAACGTATGGGAATTTCCGCAAGTACTTAATCACAAATATGGTATTAGATTTAATTAACGCATATCCTATGCCTTACATTGGGAATAAATTTGGAATTGTCAAATTTAAAAAGATGACACATACTGCTTGGTATTTTATCAATGTATCCTTAGCCGTTTTCATCTATGTCTTTCAGTCCCTTGTAGAAAAAGCGATTAGGAAAAGCAGATAGTTTTAATTAAGTAGGTACAAAACGTATGCACCTGTTTTGCGATGTAAAAACTTTTAGGGGCCTGACGGAGCTGAGGGAACCCGAAGAACGAATCGGTGTTGGTGTAAGCAAGCTGGCCCCGCAAGTTTGCTAGTCGCTAGGTGATTCTAAATGAGAACTTCCGGTGTCACGAATCACCCGCAATTTCTTAAGAATAGAAAAGCATACTTCCATGAAAGAAGTATGCCGGGAATAACTATTCGTCTAGTTTTTTCCAAACGTCCCACTTGCCAGATTCAGAAGGTTTTTCTCCACGAGTCCACCACTTTGCTTCGTAAAGAACACCGTTATCATATACTTTATCCCCTGCAACATATACTTTTGAGGATTGCCATTCTGAGATATGATGAGGGTCTTCATGCTTCATTTCCTTCCAAACATCCCATTCGCCGGAATCAGAAGGTTTTTCACCGCGGGTCCACCATTTTGCCTCATACGTCTTACCTTTATAGTTAACACGATCCCCTGCAACATATACTTTGTCTGCAGACCAGTTTTCATATTGCTTTTCCTTAACAATAGAGAAAGTTTCTAGATGTTTGTTTTCATTTGACTTCGTAGTTGTATAGGATGTGTTAAAAGTTATTTTCTCATCCGTAACCGTGACTTCACTATATGTCATCTTATTTCCCTCTGGTGAGGCTCCATCTTCTACATTTGTATTTTTAACATCAAGGAAATCATAATTAGGAATAAGCGGATCACCAGTTGCGACAGAGTAATTTTTAGGATTATAAAATTTTAAGCCGCCTGAAGCGATTGTATAATATAACGGTGCATCAGGTGAAAAAACAGTGAAAGGGTCGGCTGGATGAACGAGTTCAGCATTTTCCTTCGTACCATCACCATTTACAAAACCGCGGCTGTATACATGATCATGACCGGAGAGGACAACATCAATTTTTAATTCATCCAATACCGGTGAAAGCGCAATGCGAAGTTTCATAATATCTGAGTCGGTAATGTGGCTTGCCCCAGAATAAATCCCTTTATGGAATAAGACGATTTTCCATTGCTTGTCACTAGCCTGCATATCCTCTCGCAACCATTTAATTTGCTGATCGATCTCTTCATCAGTTATATTTTCTGTATTTAATGATGCAAAATGGGCAGGGCCATAATCGAATGAATAAACATAGGGAAGCTCAAGATCTGTATTTTGCTTTCCGCTCTCTGGCGAAGGAAAATAATGGTCTAAGTAAAGTCCGCTGGCACTATCATGGTTACCAATGACAGGGACCATAAATGTATCCTGGTAAAGATTATGGGAAACATCAAAGAAAGTATCCCATTGATCTGGATTATTTGCTGTGTCTGTAAAATCTCCCGCTAGATAAGTGAAATCAACTTTATCCTTTAATTGTTTTGTCGCATTCTTTAACATCTGTTCTGTTTTCTTCCCATCACCTGATGCAGTATTAAATTGGGTATCTGAGATATAAAGAAAGGAAAAACCGTCTTCCGTGCTGGCAGTCTTAAACTGGCCCTGCTCACTCCATCCCTTTTCTGAACCATCCCCTACGCGGTATAGGTATTTAGTATTTTCTTTAAGAGAGCTAGCAGTAACTTTGCTATAGGCACGTCCATTTCTGAAGGTAATATCACTACTTGAGAAAACTAATTTGTTCTTAGATTTGAACCCTTTAGGATCTGATTTCTCAACGATTTGAGCAACAGCCTTTGTAACCTCCTGATCATGTGTTTCCCAGGCGAGTGTCATGCTGTTATTAGGGTTCTCCGTGACGGTGGAAGTAATGACCGACGGCGGGATCTCTGCCGCAAAAATAGGCTGGGCTGCACCGATAGACAGAGCTAAAACCGAACTTAATAATATACTAGTTTTGAATTTCAAGTAAATTCTCCTCCTATATTCTTATTCTTTATCAGTATAATGGAATAATATTTATTGTTTATGAATTGAGAGTAAAGAATAGTTAAGAATACATGAAGGTGGGGGAATTCTAATCATTAGGTCCTCTTTGTCATTTGGTGAAAAAATCCTCAACCTTAAACAAAGGTGAGGATTTTTCTCATTACTTATTTTTGCTTATTTCTTCGTATTTCCTTATTCACTTCACGAAGCGCTTTTTTTGAGCCTCGTTCAATATCACGATTTTGTTTGCGGGTTTTATAATCAATGAATAAAGTGTCTAAATCATAATCTTCTGGATATAATTCTACTGCTTTTAACTCCAAAGCCAATCGTTTCTCATTGACTTCAATAAATTGATTTTGATAAAACACAGTAACGTTATGATCATCATCTTTTTCCTTGTATACAATCCCGATGTCGTCGTGGTCTAGCAGTTTTACACGATCTCCTTTTTGATAATCGATATGAGTTTCTACTTTTTCAACAACTGGTTTTGGCTTTCGAACTCTACTTTCATTTATTCGTTCCAAGCGATATTCTTTATTTTTCATATAGTCCTCTGCTCTTTTTAGAACATGTTCCGGTACATTCATTTTTCTAGAGATCCATAAGGCGTTACTGTCTCCGGATTGGCCGATGAGCAGTTTATATAATGGTTCAAGTGTTTCATGATTAAATTGCATGGCCGCGTTCATAAAGTCATTATGCAATTCGGAAAAGCGTTTAATTTCTCCATAATGCGTCGTCGCAGCGGTTATACATCCTTTAAGATAAAATTCTTCCAAAAGAGAAATGGCTAACGCGGCCCCTTCATTAGGTTCTGTTCCACTACCAATCTCATCAAATAGTAGCAGTGTATTATTGTTTACAGATTGCAGGATTTCCGATAAGTTCTTCATGTGAGAAGAGAACGTACTAAGCGCATTTTCTAAACTCTGATTGTCGCCAATATCCACAAAAATACGGTCAAATATGGCGATTTCGGTTTCTTTCGAAGCTGTAATATGAAACCCAGACATCGTTGCCAAAGTGACAAGACCAATTGTTTTCAGCACAATGGTTTTTCCTCCAGCATTAGGACCCGTTATGATCAAGCTGCGATAATTACTTCCGATCTGGAATTGAAGCGGAACAACATGACCTGATAATAATGGATGTTTGCAATCAACTAATTTGATATTCCCATGTTCATTAATATTTGGCTCAATCCCATTTATAGTTCTGCTATATTTCGCTTTAGCAAAAATCATATCGTATTGGGATATAAGCTCGATATTGATTTTAATCGGTTGGAGATTCTCCGCCACTAGCCCAGTTAAAGTAGCGAGTATTTGATATTCCAACATATCTTCTTCGGATTTTAATGTCGCTAATTCAACACTTAATTTTCCTACCACATTCGGTTCCATAAAGACTGTTGAACCTTTAGAAGATATTTCAATAACGCTACCATGTACTTGATTTTTGTATGAGGCTTTTATTGGTATCGTATAACGATCATCTTTTATACTAATAACGAATTCCTGAATATATTTTTTATTTGTACTGCTGTTTAAGAATTTATGCAATCGTTCTTTGATTTTTTGTTCAGTGGATTGAATTTGAAAACGAACACGTTTGAGTTCTTTGCTGGCGGCCGAGTCAACTTGATTGTTTTTAATGGAAAAATTAATTTCCTCTTCTATCCCCGCGAATTCTGTCATGGAATTAGCATACGCCGCTAATGTCGGTGCCAACATTTCTTTGTTGCACATGAAAGTTTTAATCCTCCGGCAGCCCCTTAAAAAATCGGAAAAACGGAAAAGCTCCTCAGGATCTAAAATGATGCCTTTATCTAATTTGTCGATGATATGTTCAATATTGGAAACCCCGATGAATGGCACGTTTCCTCCTGCATCCAGAATGGCGCGGGCTTCAGTGGTTTCAGTTAATCGATGTTTTACTACTTTTAGATTAGAACTTGGAGTTAATGTATCCATTAATTGTTTTCCAAGTCCGCTCACACAATACGATTTTACAATTTCTTTTAGCTCATTGTATTGTAATTTTTCAAAAGTATTTTCATTCATCTTTCATTCTCCTCCATGTGATATTTCATCAGCAATGAAGACACCTAGCTGGATTCCAATGAGTTTTTTTAAATAAAAAAAGCCACGGCAGATACCGCAGCTTACGTTACAAGTCAAAAGAAAAGTACATAAATAAAACCGTCAATAATGATCGTTTTATTTATGAATGGATGCGCTTGTTTGTAAAGTATGGTAGGTATCTTCATAGGTGGAAATAAGTCCATAACAAACTAAGGGGTGTATAACGCACTAAAATCCCCTGTTATTATAACTTCCTTATTTCCTTATAATACGTCTTCCTATTCAGTAACTACCGCACTCACAAAATGCACCCCTTATTATATGATTGATTTGCTCATTGAAATCGACTTTACAGTTTTTATTATACTTTGTGATAGGGGAAATGTAAAGAATACCCAAGCATGTCCAGCTTTTATATAATTATATACGAGGCTGAAAATGGTTTATCCGCTTAGAATTTGTGACTGCGAGGCGCACAGAAAAACCAGATCTGCAAATATTTGATCTGGTTTTAAATCTTTTACAGTTTTGTATCATCTACTTGATTAAGCCATTTCTCAATAATATCAATGGTAGCTTCAACCGTTCCTTCTTCAAACGGAGAGCGAATGTTAGCTGCTGCCACCAGCTCTAAAAATGGCTTCGAACCGCCTAATTTGCAAAGATTTAAATAATCTTGCCATGCTACTTGATGATTTTCCTGGTTCTTTTTCCAGAACTGCAGGGCACAGATTTGGGCAAGTGTATAGTCAATATAATAGAATGGTGCTTCATAAATATGTGCTTGTCTTTGCCATAAGCCACCTTGCTCAAGATAAGCATTATCATCATAGTTACGATGTGGTAAATAAACCTTTTCTATTTCTCTCCATGCGGATTTTCTTTCTTCAGGAGTCCAATTTGGATTTTCATAGACAAGATGCTGGAATTCGTCGACCGCAACACCATACGGAATAAACTGAATAGCACTAACTAAATGTGAAAATTTATATTTGTCAGCGTCTTCTTCGAAAAATAACTCCATCCATGGCCATGTAAAAAATTCCATGCTCATGGAATGGATTTCCGCTGATTCACTTGTTGGAAAGACATATTCAGGTACACCGAGTGTTCTGCTGGAATATGACTGGAATGCATGACCAGCTTCATGTGTCAGTACATCAATATCATCTGATGTACCATTAAAATTAGAGAAAATAAAAGGTACTTGATAATCTTCGATAAATGTACAGTAGCCGCCACCTTCTTTGCCTTTTTTCGCTTCGAGATCCATTAATTCACGGTCTAGCATCATACGAAAGAATTCGTTTGTTTCCTTTGAAAGCTCAGCATACATTTTCTTACCATTTTCGACAATCCATTCAGAAGAACCTTTTGGTGTAGCGTTTCCAGTTTTAAATTTAAAGTCCTCATCGTAGAACATGAATGTATCTACTTCAATACGCTTGGCTTGTCTTTCATAAAGTTTCGTAGCTAATGGGACGATAACGTCTCTAACCTGTTTACGGAATACATCCACCATCTCAGCATTATAATCAATCCGCTGCATTCGTAAATAGCCTAGCTCAACAAAATTTGTATAGCCTAATGTTGTCGCTATTTCATGACGTATTTTAACTAACTCATCATAAATACGATCAAATTTCTCACTATTATCCGCATAGTAGCCGAATGTTTTATCAACTGCTTGCTTCCGAGTATTCCGATTTTTATCTTGTTTGAAAGGTGCTAGTTGTGCAAGTGTATATGTATTACCTTGGAATTCAATTTCAGCAGCTGCTATAAGGTTGCTGTACTCTGTAGTTAATTTATTTTCCTTTTGCATTAGTTCCATTACTTCTGGAGCAAAAGATTTAATCGCTTTATCAGCAATCTGAAAAAGCTGTGTGCCATATTCTTCTTCTAACTCTTGTCGATAAGCTGATTTAACAAGCAGTTGATAAAATTGGGTATCCATTTCTTCCATTTCCGGCAGCTTTTCATCAAAAAAGTCTTTTTCTGCTTTATAAAATGTATCATTTGTATCAATGGATGAGCGAATGTAAACTAAATTATTCATGGTAGACAACCGATTACGCAGGATATTGATCGCATCGATTGCTTTTGTTGCCTCTGCAAAATTGCTTGCTTCTTCAAAAGCTGCAAGTAATTCAGTAAATTTCTCCTTTTCTTTGCTTAACTTTGGTCTTACGTATTTAAAATCCTGAAATTTCTCCAACATTTTCTCCCCTTTTAATCTCCAAATGTACCTACATGATTGTAAAAAATATAATTTAATTATAACAGGAATGGAGTGAAAAGGTGAAATTTTTAGAACCTTTTTGGTTGCCTTGTTTTGCAACCTAAGCGCTTATCATTGCTCTTGCTATAAAAGCTGAAATGGCTCCCAGGCTTCCTTTTATAATAGTTCCACACATCTTATTAATGGATTTTCCCTAAAATAATACAGAAAGTATTTTATCTTGATTATCCAAAGAATACTTTAATATTTTCCACATAGCTTCCACTGCATTTTCTCCATAACTTGGCATGTACATAAGCTGCATAAATACTGCTCCATCAAAAATATATTCCTTTTCTTTGATACTCATTTCCATTCTAGAAAAATATCCTTTATAAAAAGCCCGTGCATTCTCAACGTTAAAAGCAAGTTCTCCACTATCCTTATATCTAATGAATTGAGTAATTAATGGATATCCGATGTCTATAAAAGTTGATCCATTCCCAGCGTCATCTAAATCAATAAAAACTACATTACCTTCATAAGTCCTTATAGCATTATGAGGTCCAATATCAGAATGGATGAACGATTGACGTAACGAATTGAAATTAGGCAGAGATTTTATTATTTGATCATATTCTTTTTTAAAAGGATAGTTATGAAACCTTCTATACATGTTTTCAATTCGCTCTTCCACATTTAAACCTGATTTAATGGGGAAATCATGTATTTTGTGGAGTAATGAAGATAACTGACCCAGAGCATATTCATCTTCGCTATTTTCTTGCAGATGATCTCCATAGACATACTCCATCATATACATATACCTAGAGTTGTGCCTCTTATATAACTTTCCATCAATAGTCTTCAAGATATTAGGCGAAACCCTATGTTCATTCGCTCCCAAGTAAGACAAAACACTAGTATAATGCTTTATTTGTTGTTCACTTAATGACGGGTCAAATGCTTTTAAAACGAACCTACCTTCTTCTGAATTGATTATCTTAACAATTCTGTTGCCTTTGGCTTTTATATCACGAATTGCAGTAACATTTTTTAATCCCCATAATTCTTCAATAAAACAATTCATTTATATTCTCCTATTTTTATTCCACTATAATAACTTTAGCACTGTTTATTAAATCAGCGATTTGTCCAAATTTTTATATATTGGCATTTATTATTTTAAAGCTGCCTTCCAGGCCTCATAAAATTCTAAAATGGTGGGGTAACGTTTATCTCGGTCTTTTTCGGTAGCTTTCATTGCTACTTCATATAATTTCCGGTCGACTTCCCACTTTGAAAATGAATGATTCATTTCGCCACCTAATAACCCAAATGCAATTGAACCCATTGTAAATACATTGGTTTTTGAATCAATCGGTTTGCCTAAAATAAACTCCTCTGGAGCTTCGATCTTGCAGCACCCCAAAATTGTTCACCTACATCATTTATAGAAGGCGATTGACGATAAAAGTCGATATCACAGATTTTTGTTTCATTCGTTTTAAAGTCGTATAAAATACTTCCGTCATAAAAATCAACAGCAACAAATCCTTGTGCTTCTACAAAAACGTGAAAAGAAAAAATTGTATCAAGTGCCATTAACCGCTTTTCAATTTCAAGATTCTTAAAACGGTAAAAGGGTGACTCCGGGTTAGTATACTTCTCCTTTCCAGCAAAAGACCAGTGGGAATGTAAACATTCCCCTTGAAACCATTCAAATACTGCTGCATACCCATTCTCGATGGAGAAATGATCTATTAATTTTATTAAGTGTGGGTGCGCTAACTTTTTATAAACTGGGACAGCATTTACCAAACGTTCGATTGCATCTTTCTGGTCACCCAAAAAACCCATTGGTTTTGCGCCTGCATATTTTACAAAAAACTTTTTACTATCTCTTTCTAATCCAAAGCTGATATTCCCTGAATCCTGCTCATCGAATACACAAAAAACATCCCCGTAATTTTTTAGCCAACAAAAATTATGATCCGCTTGTAAGTGAAAACTGAACATGTCAATTTCTATCTTAAATACATTCTGTTGTTCTACATTTCCCACCATTCGCTCCTTCTATAACGGGATCGTAGTTTATAGGGGAATGATACGTTACCCTTTCAATTGAAATTCAACCCCAAAAGAATGATCGTTTTTTTCATAATACAACGCCTCCTTCCATTTCAATTAAAGAAAATTATACCATTTTTTTCTCATATATAACTTTACTTTTTGTCCATTCATGTATTTTGCCATCTGCTATTTTTCTTCAGCTCTTCGGCCGTTAGCGAAACATTCACATCTAATGCCAAACTTTATATGAAAATAATCAATAAAAAGTTTCGTTACAAACTTAAAATTGAAACTTCTGCAAATTAAAACATGTTGCAGGTTGATTGTAATAGATTTACATAAATTTTTATGGTATCGTATTAATGTAATAACAATTACAGTATTACGATATGATTGAAGGGAGGAAATAATGAATAAGAAAAAAAAGAACCCTCGTAACGTAGTAATTTCAGTCAGATTAGATGAGTCCTCTTTAATGGCTGTTGATTTATTAGTTAATTCTGGTTTATCCCAAAGTCGTTCAGAGGCAGCATCTCAATTTATTTCAATTGGTATTCAATCTTCTGAAAATCTGTTAATACGGGCAAAAAATCTCGCTGAAAATGTCAAAAGTCTTAAAGATGAAATGGTTGATGCAGTTAAAGCTAAGAATCTTGATAAAGTAAAACAAATTTTAAATCAAGATGCTAACCTTGTAAATGCAAAAAACATAGAAGGAGAAACTGCAGTACTTATGTCTGCCTACTTCCATGCAAATGAGATCAAGGAATTGCTCCTTGAACGAGGCGCAGAACTGGATATATACGAAGCTTCGGCGGTTGGAGCTACGGATCGAGTAAAGGAAATATTAAGACATTCTCCAGAGTTATTAAATAGTCACAACAAAGACGGATATACCCTGTTAGGTCTTTCATCTTACTTTGGAAACGAGAAAACTGTTGAATATCTTCTTAAAACTGGAGCAGACGTAAATCTTTTTGGCAAGGACGGTAAAGTTAGCAACACGGCATTACATGCCGCGATCGCTGCAAATCATGAAAAAATTGTGAAAATGCTTCTTGATAATGGTGCCAATGCTAACGCAAAGTGTAGAGGAAACATTCGATCAGGGTTTACTCCTTTACACGTTGCTGTGTATTTCAACCGGATGTCAATGATCAAGATTCTCCTTGACCATGGTGCAGATAAAGAAATTTGCAATGATAACGATCAAACGCCTGCTTATTACGCCAGGCAAATAGGAAATGATGAACTGGCTGAAATGATAATGCACTATAAATCAATGAAGTGATGATATGAAAATTCCAGTATGACAAAGGAGCTGGAGAGATTAGAGCAAGCCAATTAAGATAAATCCTGTATTTAATGAAAGGAGTTTTTCCATTGTCAAATTCATTAAAACCTGTATTAGTAAAAGATTTTGTGTCTAATGCTCATGGAGATTTCGAAAAGGTTAAAGAATTACTAGAACAAGAACCTGGCTTAATTAATGCTAGCTGGGACTGGGGCAATGGGGATTGGGAAACAGGTCTTGGCGCCGCAGCTCATATGGGGAGAAGAGATATTGCAGTTTTCTTAATAGAACGCGGTGCCAGAATTGACTTATTTTCCGCAGCAATGCTAGGGAAACTCGACATTGTCAAAGCCATTCTAAGCGACAACCCTGAGTTGGTACATTCTAAAGGACCGCATACCATCCCTCTTATCGTACATGCAAAAGCCGGTGGTAATGAAGCAAAGCCTGTTTTGGATTATCTTGAATCTCTGATTTCGAAATAGTATTCTAACAAATTTATTGCACCTTGAATATCCATATACTAAACTTATAAAGCTGATTAGAACTACTCGCAGTTTTTAATCAGCTTTATTACATACTACATACGGGGATGTTTTTTCGGGAATTGCTAAGTTTTTTAAAAGTTTTTTTCCTTCTCAAGTAATTCTATGATTTTATCAAGCTTTTTCTCAATTTCAACGGATTGATTACCTTTTTCGGAAGAATTGATTATTAATCTTCGTATAAAAAGCATAAAAGAAACGACGAATAAGGCAATTAAACCAATAAAAATGCACAAAAATATTATATCTAAACTAGCCATGTCGCATTACCTACTTTCCATTTTTCATATTCTAAGATTTTGTTTAGCTTTTCTTTTCTTGTTGTCTGCCAAATAACACTCACGATTTATACTTTTTCCAACTCATTCGGTAACTTCGCCATACTTGATACCCTATTTTACCGTACCAATCTGTTAACCAAGTCCATCCCAAATAGCTATATTCAAAACCTCTCTGTCTCAAAGTTTCTGTTGCTTTTAAGGCAATGGCCATTCCAATTCCAGTCTCTCTAAAATCTTCTTTGACACCTAGTGCACCAAATCCACCCACTTGACCACTTAAAATGTTTTTCCATTTGAAGTTGTCCCCTGCCTTTCCTTTGCCAAATAGCAATACCGATCCGACAATATCTCCATTTTCGGTTTTCGCCAACAGAATATCTTCATAGGCTTTTTGTTGTGCATAATATTGAAAGTAACCATTGAAACCAATCCTCTCATTTGAATACTATATATACTTCGCTTCAGTGACTTCTGTTTCCTTCTTACTAATGAGATGATATCCCTGAACTTTAACAAAACTGTTGCATACCCATTCTCGATGGAGAAATGATCTATTCATTTTATTTAGTGTGGGTGTGCTAACTTTTTATAAATTGGGATAGCATTTACCAATCTTCCGGTTCACCAAAACCAAGTAACTATGCTACAAAGGATTTTCAGGCATTCGCCACCATTAAAAGATTCAGAAAATGATTATGTATCTTTTTTTACCATAATGTATATATTATGGATATACATTAAAATTAGGAGATGTTATAATGGAATTAAATAATAGTAAAGACGAGGTGTTTAGGATGACGACAACAGCTCAAAAGTGGGGAAACAGTATTGGTGTACGTATCCCTCAAAAAATAGCAAAGAAATTCGGTGTTGTCAATGGCTCAGAAATAGAAATCAAAGAAACAAAAGATGGAATTGTTTTAAAGCCACTTGAAAAAGAAATATCGTTAGATGACCTTCTATCACAAATCACAGAAGAAAATCGCCACGAACCAGTTGACTGGGGGAAACCAGAAGGGGCTGAGATTTGGTAAATGAATATACCAGAAAAAGGCGATTTAGTTTTTATGAATTTCAGCCCACAATCCGGGCATGAGCAAGCTGGCCAAAGACCTGGTATTGTATTATCGCCATATGAATTTAACGAAAAAACTAAATTTGCAATCGTTTGTCCGATAACTTCAAAAGTAAAAGGCTATCCCTTTGAGGTAGAACTCCCAGAGGATGTTAGTATTCAAGGAGTTATTCTCACCGATCAATTGCGAAGTATCGATTATCGGTCAAGAGATTTTGAAATCGCGGAAAAGGCCCCAGAAATTATTGTTGAAAGATGTTTTAAAAAAATAAGAACTTTTTTATGAGAAGAAAAATCCACGTTTCAAACGTGGATTTTTCAAAAAATTTCAGTCAGGCACAAGAATTCCCAACTATGAAATGGAGCCAATAGATTCACTTCTCCATTCAATCTTTCTTAATAGCAAAACAATGGAGGTCACAATATGCAGCAGGAATACACATTTATTTATGAACGCTTATATCAACATTACGGCCCGCAAAATTGGTGGCCTGCTGAAACCCCGTTTGAGATGCTGATTGGTGCGATTCTTGTGCAAAATACAAGTTGGCGTAATGTTGAAAAAGCTCTCGTACAATTAAAGCCTTTTTTAGATCCTAAAACGATTGAGCGTTTGCCTGAAGCTGAACTTGCTCAACTGATCAAATCTAGTGTTTTTTTCAATATAAAGGCTAAGCGAATCAAAGCGTTTATACAATGGTTTAATACGTATGAATATGATATAGAGAAAATTAAAAAAATAGATAAAAAGACATTACGTGGTGAATTATTAAACATCCATGGCATTGGCCGAGAAACGGCAGACGTCATGTTACTATATGCATTTCATAAACCGATATTTGTCGTTGATGCTTATGCAAGAAGGATATTTACACGGATTGGAAATGATGTACCAGCTTCCTATGATTTTTTTAGAAAACAAGTTGAGAATGAATTACCAGCTGATCTAATACTATTACAAGAATACCATGCCCTTCTTGTTGAACATGGAAAAATACATTGCAAAACGAAACCACTATGTGTTGAATGTCCATTGAATGATCTTTGTGATTTTCATTTAACATCCTTTGTATAAAATTTTGCTTGCGACACCATGATGTTTGCTCTTTTGCCATAGGAAGTGTTAGTTCCAGTCTTCAATCTCTTTCACAAGTATTTGCAAGGCAGAACTTTTTTGCGTTGATTTCATATTCTTTTCGAATTTTTCCTTGTTTTTATAGATTGAGTCTAGATGATCCACCAATGTCTCACGATCTAGTTTTTCTTCCTCCAACATAAGGCAATAGCCTTTTTCCTGGAAGGCCTTTGCGTTGAGGATTTGGTCTCCCCTGCTTTGATCTAATCCTAAAGGAATGATGAGCATCGGGATGTTCAAAGCCAAAAATTTAAATATGGCGTTTGATCCACCTCTCGTAATGACGATATCAGAAGCAGCTAAAATATCCGATAGTTCATCATGTACATACTCATATTGGCGATATCCTGAGACATTTGAGTATTGGTCATCTTTATTTCCTTTTCCACATAGATGAACAATCTGGTATTTCGATGTCAGCTCAGGTAAAGACGTTCTGATAATTTCATTGATTTTTTTAGCCCCCAAGCTCCCACCCATTATCGTTAAAATAGGAAGTGGAGAATGAAATCCAAGAAAAGCTCTCCCACGAGCAGCCGAACCGCTCAGAATTTCTTTTCTAATTGGTGAACCAATAACGGTCGTCTTATGTTCGGGGAAAAATTTCTTTGCTTCCTCAAAAGAGGTAAATATTTTCGTAGCAAATCTTTGTGAGATTTTATTGGCTAGCCCGGGTGTCATATCACTTTCATGAATAAACACGGGAATTCTAAGGGTTTTAGCGGCTATAATAACGGGAACAGAAACAAAACCGCCTTTAGAGAAAACTAAATTAGGCTTTAGTTTTTTTAAAATTGACCTTGCTTCCATACATCCTTTCATGACTCTAAATACATCCGTCATATTTTGAAAATCAAAATACCTCCTCAATTTTCCGCTGTTGATTTCATAGTAAGGAATGTTTATTTTTTGGACTAATTCTTTTTCAATCCCATTTTTAGAACCAATATAAAATATCTCCCATTCTTTATCTAATTCCTTGATTATCGCCAAATTAGGTGTCACATGTCCTGCTGAACCTCCACCAGTAAAAACTATTTTCTTTTTTCCCATAAAGTCTCCTCTTTCAGTCCTGAGTAAAAAACACTAGCTGTTCCTTATTTCCATTTTTTAACTCGTTATAATACATTCCTAATGGGTTCGTGCATTTCGTACAACTCTTTTAGGAAAGCATGTCACGCATCCACCCTAAGATCATAAAAATTCGTATTTTCACCTCACCATTCTTCAAGGGCGATCAGATTAATTTCTCTAAAATATATGCAACACCATCTTCGTCACTCGTCTTCGTAATAGAACAGGCTTGTTACTATACAATTGATCTTCGGATTCAATGGAAAGGCAGGCGTCGCCATGGATTTCCCTAATACACTCTATTATTTCATGTATTATAATTGGTTCAATGGCTGTGTGTTTTCTATATCCTGAAGCGTGATCTATTTCATCCCAACTCGATTAGCCCCGAGACATTATCCCCCGACCATAATGATGCTGGGTCTAGTTTCCCAAATATTTCCCAAATATGTAGTAGTTTTTGAAAAACACCTCAACCTATAATTTGAGGTGTTTTGATAATTAATTTAGTTGAGTGTAATTTTCAAACCGTCAAATGCAAACATTATATCGTCCGGTAACTCCTTCCCATGTTTATGTATATCAATGTCATGGGATAAGTGTGTTAATATCATTTTTTTGGGTCCTAACTTTTTTTTGATACCTAATGCTTCACTTACATCATAGACAGATCTTTTATATGCTGGCTGATCTTCTTTCCAAAAAGAAGTTCCAAATATAAGTGAATCTAGATTATAGAATGGAAGCCATTGATCCTCTGAGACATCAAAAGAATCAGACAAATATGCCCAACGGTTACCGTTTTCTCTATGAACTAGAATCCCATAGGAGTAACCGTTATGCCCATGGTTTACTTTATGAAAAGAAATTTTATTGTCACCACTAATCCATTTAGTTGTACCTACAAAAGTTAATCCTTTTCTATTGAGTAAATAAGGAAAACGCTCCTTTAGCTTATTTATAATATTAGGAGGACTTACAATTTGTACGTTTTTATTGTTCCAAAAGCACAAATCAGCGAAATCTCCTAAACCTGCGATATGATCATTATGTGCATGAGTGATTAACACAGTCGAGGGAATGTTACTATTATTATATAATTGAAATTGGCACTTGAAATCAGGAGAAATGTCAATCAAAAACTTCTTATCATCTATATTAAATTCACAACTTGGACGGGTTCGATGATTATATGACTTCTCCGAATTACATACGGGGCAGTTACATAATAATCTCGGTACACCTTGAGCATCGCTTGTTCCATAAAATGTGAGTATATTATCCATGTCATTTCCCCCTTTGAAATTAGAAGCTTTTATTACTACAAATCCCTTTTTACTATTATCATTAATCTCACTGTAAACTTAATAAAATGCGATATATTTCTCATAGCTCGGAAAATGTAGTTCTTCCATGTAACCACCGGTAATTTTATATAAAATAACCAAGTTTAAAGACCATAACTTCAAGAAACAATGACATTATAAAATAATGGAACTAGAGTAAAATTCCGTTCATTATACCAGAGTAATAGTAGAAGTCTGTTCGTGTTTATAAACTTAAAAATAGATACACTACTTGATCATCATGGCCGCCAAACATAACGGATTTTTAAAAAAAATAAGATTAAAACGCTAGGGTAGTATTTTTTAAGTTTATTATAAACTTCTTAATTTGGCTTACAATTTGAGTTCGGCATGCACTTCACCACAAGCCAATACACTTCCCGTTTCAACAAACCCTAGAGATGTATATAAGTTTTTCGCAATCACATTTTCAGGTTTATATGTAAGTTCAACAACTCTAGCCTTTCCATGAGGAAAACTCCTTGAAAAATCAATCGCTTTTATCATGGCCTCTTTGCCATAGCCTTTACCCTGATAGCATTTATCAATCATCATCTTAAAAACACCATAACTGCTATGCTCGTAATTACCATCACCATCGTCGTAATACATGGAAATAAAACCGACCATGATTCCATCTTTATAAACTGCAAAAGTTATGATGTCCTGACCTTCATCTAAAGCGATGTAAGCCTCTGCAAGGGCATGTTGATTGGAGGACATAAATCTTTTCTGTTCTTCTGTGACCTGCAACTCTATACACTCAATAAAATTATCCCAAGTAATTTTTCTGAATTCCACCATCCTTACCTCCCATTAAATTCTTTTTGCTGAACTGTTTGATTTTGATAAGTTAATACCACTTATCATGGTAGGATCATTGGCGTGGCTCTTTTTCTATCCTAATGTAAATTTCCAATATATTCCAATATGGATATGTTGCTAGCACCTCGATTTGTTAATCCGCGAGGTATCTTGCTTCTAATGTGCTATGAATGAACTTTTCTACTTGTGTTGCAATAATCGTTCCCTATTATGGTATGAGTGCTCTTACAATGTAGTAATAATCGGTCCTTCCTTGGTAAGAATAATCGTATGTTCGTATTGAGCCACAAAGCCTTTGTCAGTTAAGAAGGTCCATCCATCTTCGGATTGGAAAACTTCCTCTTCAAATGTAGAGATAAAAGGTTCAAAGGCAATGACCATACCATCTTTTAAAATTTCGTCATCCCAGTGAGAGTAGTAATTGAAAATATGTTCTGGTGCTTCATGAATTGAGCGCCCAATACCGTGTCCAGTAAGATTTTTTATAACTGTTAAGCCATGTTGTTTTGCTACATTGTGTGCAGCCTTTCCGAGCCCACTTTTTTTCGAACCTGGTTTTGCCTTCTTAAGACCAGCGTCGAATGCTTCTTTAGCTACGTCGCATATTTTCTGTAAGGTTCTCTCCCCTTTCCCTACTACAAAGGAAATTCCGGTATCTGCGAAATATCCGTTTTTTGAACCTGAAACATCAATATTTACAATATCCCCTTCTTGAATAGTCCGTTTCCTTGGAATCCCGTGCGCCACTTCTTCATTTACGCTAATGCACGTATATCCAGGAAAATCGTATTCTCCTTTTGGGGCAGATTGAGCTCCTGCTTTTTCAAACATCTCTCTCGCCATTTCATCGAGTTCTTTTGTAGTAATTCCAGGTTTGGTACAATGGACTAATTCATCTCGAATCGCTCCACAAATTTTACCAATTTCTTTTAATCCGTTAAAATCCTCTTCAGTTTTTGCAATCATCGTATACCCACACTTCTTAAAGTATTTTATGTTCAGTATTCCATTTAAATTCTAGTATAAACGAAATGGCTTTTTTCAACAAAAGGTTCAATGAAAGAATAGGCAATCAGAAGAACACCATTCTCAATTCCTAAATGCTATCATTGAATTTATAATGGCATCATCGACTTTTTGATGAGTAAAGAGCTTTCCTAGAAGTATAAATGGCTTTTAAATGCTCTCTACGATTATAACCTCTGTCTCCAGCATATTCTTCTTTACCATCGTTCGCTTTAAAGGGATAAAAATTTACATCATCGTAAGCAGCTAAAATTAAATTTCCAATTCAAAACAAGAAGATTCAGCCTTCATACCCTTTGCAAAATTCTCTCTTAAACTTATTAACCACTGAGGTTCATTTTTCCACTTTTCTTCTACGATCTTAATATACGAACATAGCCATATAAAGTAGCAAAACGTCTACAAGCTGGAATGAAATTCATCATATCATCCAAGATATCATATTCGACACCCACGGTAAATTTATGTGAATAGGTGAGATTCGCTGTATTTTCTAATCGTCGGAGATTAATGGTCTTTTTATTCCTCGATGATGTAACATTATACAAATCATAGTTTCTTTGAAATGAGGACTAAAGCCTGAGGCAAAGCTTCCATTCCTTTCTCCTTCCATTGGTCGATGTGATCACTTTTTGTTTCTTGCAGAGATTGAACTTGAAATCCGACATTAATCATTGAGTTCACATAATCACTGATACGCCAAGTAAATTCATACTGAATATTTCCTTGGACGACTGCTTCATCAGCTACACCAATCCCTTTTCCATCTGTCAAGCTGTATTCATATTTATGAGGACCGTTATTGAAATAATGATATTCTACTGACAAGCGATCATTCTGTTCTTGTTTTAGAATCCGTCTGATTGGGTGAGTCTCGCTTATCATAAAATAACTTCCTTGCTTAAGAATTCTATTGGCTTCACCGTAATACTTATCTAGGTTTGAGATCCATATAGCAACCACTCCACTGGAACATGCAAAATCGTAAGACTCTGATTCAAGCGGCAAAGCTGAAACATCAGCTCTTACAAAAGTAATATTCTTTAAATCAAGTTCTTTTGCTCGATTCGCCGCAATTTCAAGTTGTTTTTCTGATATATCAACTGATGTAACTTCTGCTCCCATTCCAGCTAAAGCAAATGTGGTGTAATTATCGCCACTTCCTAATACACATACACGTTTTCCAGTAAGATCCCCTACAAAGCTAGAAATAAATTCAAGTTCACATTCATGAAATGCAATGGTTGGGTCGCGATGGCAGTTTTTCCATCCTCCACTGATGTCACGACTGTTCCATCTTTCGGCGGCAATATTCCATTTCATTCGATTATTTTCATGAAAGTTATTCAAATACATCTCCCCCTCGTAAACTATAAGAAAAGCACATATTTTTACATGAATGTACCCGTTAGGAAAATGTGGATTTACTAGCTTTGGAATAAAGTTTGATCAACCATAACTCGCAAACCCACATTCTATAAGCGCTAAATATGCTTTCATGTCGTTCTTTCCTAACGGAGTGATACTTATTATTCAATATAATTTTTATTCTATTCCAATTAAAGCATCTACCTTCCCATTGAATGTTGTAATATTCCCCGAATAATTAACCTGATATCCAATTATTGTTTCACTTAATTTTTCTATCATCATTTGTATATTATACTTGGCATTACCTTTATACGTTTTCATGCATGCTAACCATGGTTCCATATTAAACATATATGGGCTCAATACATTTTCAAGTAATTTTGTTTTAAACTCATTCTTCGAAAACTTTTTTATTTCTATTTCTTTATAGTCTTTACTAATATGCGGAAACAAAGCAATGTCTACTTTATTCCATCCATTCAAAAGCCGTGCTCCATATATTTCCGCTAATTCATCCCATTCAATTTCCACTTTTGAGTCAATTTCCCATAGTTTAGGATCATCTTTTTCAAACTGCTTATATGCTGAGGGAATATAATCTCTCAGCTGCGCATGTTGAAATAATGTACCAATACCGATTCTCGGTGATTCTGGGGTTCCTTTGACTTTTGCTATACCATTAACAAATTTTAAAAAGGATAAATCATTACAAATAAAAGATGTGTCATCCCCATTTAGTAAAGATAGACTGGTAGAAGTCTTTCCATATCCTTTATCTCCAAGAATGATAATTCCTTTATTGTCCCTTTTAACTGAGGCAGCATGAACAGGAATTGCTCCTTCCTTCTCCAACTGCCCATATAAAATTTGATCTCTCAATATTCTTTTTACCTCTTTGCACAAATTGCTGGATGTTGCTATTATATTTATTGTATTTATAGGAACATTTTCAACAATCACAGTTGATGTGTCAAGGGCCCTATAATAGATATTATTCCCTTTAATACATTTCTTTTTATAGAAGTTTTCATGAATACTGGGTGAGAAATGAACAAATTGTTCACTATTATTAAACACATCCGCATAATTCTCCACTTTTTCATCAATAAAACATTTTATCGTTAAAGCATTCTTACCATTGTAAACTTCATTACGGATAGAAAAGAAAGGCTCCAAAGACTTTTTTAAATATGTTTCTAATTTAAAAAAGCTAAACTCGACATTAATATTTTCAATTGATAATAAATACTCCCCTTTTTCTGATTCTATTTTTTTGTCTATCAACTCAGTGGAATTTGTCAACTTTATAACCCTCCCTTTCCCTTTGTTGAAGCATCACACCCATTAGCTGAAGAGAAGGGTGCTACCTGCATCCCGGTTTAACATTATCAAAAAAAAGAAGAACTACCCAACTGATTCTAAAACTCGTTCACAAAACTAAGAAGATTATCGCCGAAGTGAGGCTATCCTTGGGGCTAATTCAAGAAGCTCATTACCATTGACCTCTTTAACTGCTTGATACCATTCTTCATTTACAGTTTGAGGGGACATTGCTCCAGCAATTGCAGATCCCATTGAAGCTACCGAGTCGGTATCTCCCCCAAGATTTGCTGCTAGTAAAGTTGTTTTTTCTGCTGATTGGGTAAGAATAGCGAAATTTATAGCTAATGCGATGATATTTGGTGTTTTCCATGGCATGTACTTATCTTTTATAAATTCTAAAGATAAAGATTCCTGGCTCAATAGATCTTCATATACACGTAAAATCAGGTCAGCTACACTTTCATCAGAAGATGCGGGACGATATTTTTCAGCAGTCTTAGCTGCCAATATAGAATGTTGTAGTATTTCATAAGGTTGCTTTTCGTCAATGGCCGCAGAAACTGCAGCTGCTATTGCACTCGCACCGCAAATTGCAATTCTTCCTCCATGTGTAGGAATACTTGCTTCAAAAACACTTGACACGAGGTCATTTAATCTTTGAGTGGAGTAAAGCACACCAATGGGTGCTGAACGCATTGCTGCTCCACATCCATCACCTTCAAATGCTACTCTTTTGGGATCACCAATTTGTTGGAATTTCCCCAGAAGTAATGTAGGACGGTTTGATTTTTTGCAGAGCATTAATTCTTGTCCTACAGAAGTATGCGTGATTTTTCCGTCGTTCGCTATTACTCTAGCAATGGAAGTTGTCTGCTCAGTGTCATCGGTTGTCTCTCCAAATCTCCACAAGTAATGTCTACCCTCATAACGGGGCATGACACTTCCTGATTCACCATGTAGGCCCGTAACTCCTTCTGGAAACCACTGTTTGATTTCCTCGAAATTTAGAGACTCTGTTTGTTTACCGATCGCATCACCTGTTGCCACACCTTTAAAACAACCAATGGTTCGAAGTAATGTTTCTTCCATTTTATCAACCACCCCTATAAATTTTTTAACTTTATATATAGTCAAACATTATTCCTACCATTTTACAATACCTTCCAAAATGCTATAATTAGTTCTTTTTCATCCGTATTTAGGACATGTACATTCTGCTTCTAAAAAGCAATGTAGTTCCCCTAACTTTTGAATTTCAAAGGTTGGAATTACTTCTGTCCGTTCATTTTGTTCAGATTAACCCATATCGCTTTCTTCCCAACCCGATTGGCTCCAAGAATATCAGTCAGTACATTTTCCTCGACCATAATTCAGGGTCTGATTTCCCTAGTAGATAATTTATTATGGTTTTATGCACTTTCCTCACTACCTATTCGTGTTAGGCATATTTTTTTGTATAGTGAATTTTTACTCATTAGTTCATTATGAGTTCCTTCTTCTGCAAGGCGTCCTTGATCAATTACCATAATTAAGTCTGCATCTTGAACTGTGGAAATGCGATGGGCTATAACAAGCGTTGTCTTTTCTTTGCGATACTCGTCCAAGTTTTTTTGTACCATTCTTTCTGTCTCTAGATCTAGTGCTGATGTTGCCTCATCTAAAATTAAAATATCGGGATTTTTATAGATAGCCCTTGCTAATGCAATGCGTTGTCTTTGACCGCCTGATAATGTTATTCCGCGCTCACTAATGGAAGTATCATAACCCTGGGGTAACTGAATTATAAATTCATGAGCTTTTGCAAGTTTACATGCCTGTATCAAATCAGAATCTGTAGACCCTTTCGCACCTAATGTAACATTATCTCTGATAGTTCCAGAGAATATATAAGGTTCTTGAAAGACGATGCCTATTTTTTTCATCCACTGGTCTCGATTAATGTCTTTTAAAGGATGGCTATTTACTCTAATCTCGCCGTCTTCTGGATCAAAAAAGCGCATCAATAACTGAGCGATAGTTGATTTACCACTCCCACTTAGGCCCACAATGGCTATCTTTTTTTTCATTGGAATTTGAAAAGACAAATCTATTAGGACATCTTTTTGTTCCCCATAATAGGAGAAAGAAACAGTTTCAAACGTAATACTATTTATACTTTTATCCATGGGCAAATTGCCACTTGTTATTCGATCTCCCTCTAATACGTGTTTGATTCGGTCAATGTATGCTATTTCACCTGAAATATTCATACAAAAGGAAAATAAGGAATGAAAGGCATTCATTAGCTGAGAAGTGAATTGATAAATGACAACAAATACTCCTAAGGACATGTCGCCAACCATCACGAGATAACCGCCGTAAGCTAAAACAAAGAGATTGATTCCCCACTTTAACGGTTCACTTACAAACATTTGCTTATTTATCATCTTTCCTTCAAGCATAACGCGATCAAAATATTTTTGAAATAAATGATTGTAGAGTTTCTTTTCCCATTCCGTTCTATGGAATGCTACGACCTCACGGGTGGAAGCAATCCCTTCCTCAATACGAATCATTAAATCGGATTTTCTTTCTTGTACATCCATACGTGCCTGTTTTAACTTTGAACTAAAATATTGCCCAAGAAAAATATAGACAGAACTAAATATTACAATAAAAAGTGAAATAATTGGACTAGTGTAACTAATGACAGCCACTAGTATAATGACACTACATATTTGTTGAAATCCCCTTGGAATCTCTCTAGAAATCATCTCTGAAATTTTTCGGGCATCATCTGTAAAATAATGGGTGAACTTAGCAATCCGTTCTTTTTGAAATTCAAGGATAGGAATCTTATACATATATTGCATTAAATCGCCAGTTATATGTAAGTTTAATTTGGCTTGCAATCGAAACATTAAATAAGGCCCAAGCGTAAACATGGTTGTATATACTAATATTAAGATTCCAAAATACATTAAAATATATGGAAGTTCGTCGTATTTGCCTTTCAAAAACACGCCATCGATTATAAATTTTTGAATGCCAAAAATAGAAAGATGACAAATGGTTTCTAAAGCAACTATAATGAACAGAAGGAAAAAACCAAATTTGATTAATCGCATATACCTTAATAACCATCTTAAGCTCCCCATCTACATTCCCTCCTGCACATTGCTTCCATAAACGAGTTGGTGAAAATTCCGTTTATTATGTAATAACTCTTTGTAGGTCCCCGCTTCCACTATTTTCCCCTGTTCCATGACGATAATTTTATCATAGTGTTCTATTGTCGATAATCGGTGCGCTATTGTGATTGTTGTTTTATTTTTAAGGAGGTTTTGTAATGCTACCTGTACCTTGCCCTCACTAACGTTGTCTAACGCTGAAGTTGCTTCATCTAACAAAATAATCGATGGCCTTTTTATCATCGCCCGTGCAATCGCGATTCTTTGTTTTTGCCCCCCCCGATAAGTTAAGTCCTCTTTCCCCAAGGATAGTGTCATATCCATTGGGTAATTTCATAATAAATTCATCCGCGTTGGCCTCCTTGGCAACATTTATAATGTCTGAATCGGTGGCATCTGGATAGCCAAAACGAATGTTTTCCTTGACCGTAGTGCCGAAAAGATAGGTCTCCTGGAATACATATCCAATGGAGTTTCTTATCTGCGCCATCGTAAGCCGATGTATAGGAACATCATCCAAGAATATCTCCCCACTATTAGGGTCATAGAATCGACAAATCAATTTAAATAATGAAGTTTTCCCACTACCACTATGACCAACTAAAGCAACCTTCTCACCTGGTTCAATTTTAAAACTCACACCATCGATGACGTAGCGATGACGGTTATCATAACTAAAATAAACATCATGAAACACTAATTTACCTTTTATAAATGGAAGATGAATTGGAATCTTAGGATCTACTACTTTTGGTTCCTCTTGAAATAAACGATACAATCTTTCCGCTTGGGCCAGTAGTAAGCTTTGCTCTGTTATATACTTAATAACCGTGGTCAATGAGTCAACGACCATGTAATATAAGATGGAAAATAACACAAACTCTCCTACTGTTAAACTTCCGTTATGAATTAAAAAAGAACTATATAAAAACATCACCAACGCCCCTAGATAGATGCTCACTCTTCTAGCAGACCCTCTCAGGGACGTAAAAATACGTGCTGATATATCTTTATCATTATATTTTGATTGTTTATCCATTAATTGTTCATAATCCCACTTTTCACCTGAATTCGCTCTTAACTCTTGAATAGAAGAAACGCTTTCATATATCTTCTGATTAAGTTCAATTCCACGTTCCATCCTCTCTTTGGATAATTGATATGCCTTTTTCCCAAGATAAGGACCAACAAGATAATAAATAAAAAAACATAGGAGTATGGTTAGTGTCAGTTGCCAATTCGTTAATGTCAGCATGGTTATTATAACAATAACTACGATCATTTCCTTAATAATACCAGGGAAATATCTCCTATAAATCCTTTGGACAGCTGCGACTTCTGTATTTAAGAGGGAGAGTGATTCGCCGACTCCATGTGATTCAAAATATGAAAATCCCAAATCCCTTAGATGGTAGAAAACTCGATACTGTAAATTACGGGATCCCTTTTCACTGATCACCCGTTCTACTACAGTCCGAATTGCGTTAGCGACAAACATAATAATTAAAGCAAATATTATTCCTATTAATAACAGGGAAAAGTGTTTGAAATTTCCCCCTGGTATGATTTCATCAATGAAGTAACTAATAGACTTTGGAATCAGTAACATCACCGCTGCTGTAAGCAGTTCACATACAATAAAAACCAACAGTTGCCATTTATAATCTTTCAAAAAACGAATAACCCAAAAATATAACTTAAATTTAAGTGACGTTTGTTGGATTTTCATTTTTAGACTTAACTGGGGTTTTTCCAAATCTATCACTCCTTACCTAAATATTTTGCCCGCATAGCTACCCAAAACAAACGAAAAAACTTCACATTTTCACTACATTCGCTATAATGGATCATGTTGAACTTTTTCAACAATAGTAAGACGTGGTTCGGGACCATCCCACGTAAAAAAACTAAGGAGAGAATTAAATATGAAGACAAAAACACTTGTCATTAACGGTATTTTAGCTGCACTATATATCGTAGTCACTCTTTTGATTAAACCAATTGCTTTTTCAAGCATCCAGTTTCGTTTATCTGAGATGTTTAACCATTTAGTAGTCTTTAATAAGAAATACATCTTTGGCATTGTGGTCGGTGTATTTCTAGCAAACCTGTTTTTTACAGATCTAGGATTATATGATCTTCTTTTTGGTGTGGGTCAATCCATTATCGCACTATCGATTACAATATTTTCAAGCAACTTTATTAAAAACATTTGGATGAGAATGATTTTTAATACAATCATTTTTTCTTTTACAATGTTTTTAATCGCCATTGAGCTGAATTTAGCTCTCGGTTACCCATTTTGGATTACATGGCTTAGCGTAGCAATGAGTGAATTTATTGTAATGATGATTGGTGCGCCACTTATTATGGCATTGAATAAAAGAATCAATTTTAATAAATTAGTGTCTTGATACAAAAACCCCTTTCAAGGGGTTTTATTCATCCAAAATGGTTTGATAATTATTTGTCTTATTCTGATTTTCAAAAAGTTTAAAGAATTTTAGTTCGTCATTTACTTTGGTGATAATCAACATTTCCTCACAACTTTTCAAGTTTTTTTGAACAAGGATAACAGAAGCCTATAATTTTACTTTCTTTAAATCATCTAAAAGCTGATGCAGTTCCCCTAGCTTTTGAATTTCAAAGGTTGGAATCACTTCTGTCCGTTCTTGAGGATTAAAGGCTACATTCGCAACATCCTGTTGCAACGCCTTTGTGACCTGTGTCCTGCAGGCCTTTTGTTCGCGATGAATCCAGACTGATTTCATCCCAATCCGATTGGCTCCAAGAATATCAGTCATTAGATTATCTCCGACCATGATCGCTTCCTCTTTTTCTAATGACATTAAAGATAAGGCATATTCAAAAATGGCGGGATCTGGTTTCCCTTTCCCAAAATCACCCGAAATAACAATCTGCTCAAAATAAGGCTTAAGTTCAGGTGTAATCGTAAGCTTTGTATGCTGTAAGTCAGGGGAGCCATTCGTTAAGAGCAAAAGTCTATAATCTTTTTTTAAACTGTCGAGCACATCAAATGTATCCTCATATACAAAGGGAAGCTTCTTTCTCTCTTCAGGAAAACGTTCCGCTAACTCATAGCCAAAATCGGCATCATCAATCCCTACAGTCTTTAATCCTAGTGTCCACGCATCCTTTCGATAAGTGGGAACAATCTTCTTCATTTTCTTAAATTGATCATGATTATCCGGAAAATTTCCCCATAAACCTTCGAATGGATTAATCCCGATCATTTTTGTAAAGGAATATGTTTCATAAGATGCATACAGCTCCCTCGCCTGTTCACGTACTGCTTCCTCAAGCTTTGTCGCATCTATTCCATAACGTTCCTTTGCGATTTTACATGTCGCAGCAAAAGCCTCCTTAATGCTTTTTCGATCCCAAAGTAAAGTATCATCTAAGTCAAAAAATATCGCTTTAATCATGTTGTTCCTCTCTCCGTTTACTATGATATCTATTACTGTACCATAATATTGATTAAAATATCTCTCTCTTTTAAAGATTTTCCTCCTAAAGTATGGAGCTCCCCTTAAGGATATAAGGAGAGACCCCACCCGTGAGGCCGCTTATTTTTAACTAGAATACTTGGTTTTGATTTGAACCTTGTGTGATTTGTTTTTTAGATAAAAAATAACGCTCATTAGGCTTACGAGAACAAAGCCAAAGACAACAATTGTCCATAATGTAACGGAGATATCGTAACGATCAATCAATTCCCCTACGACTTTCGGCAAAAACGCTCCACCTAAACCACCTAATGCAACAAGTAGGCTTGTCGTTCTCTCCTCATGACCTTCAGAGGCATCATTAATGATCAGCAGTCCAATCGAGAAAATCCCGCCCATTAATAAACCTGTAAAAAAGATCGCGATATAGCTCATCCAAATGGATGGAGATAAGGCAAAGATCGTTAGTCCGACGAATTGCCCGATACAGCTAATCACAAATAGTTTTGTGTAGCCGATTCTGTCCACGATAACTGTCATGGTCATGCGTCCAATCGTCATGGCTAACCAGAATACGGTAATACTTAAGGCTAAGGTGGATGCATCTAACTGGGTCGTCTTATGTAAAATCGTCGGCAAATAATTAGGCAAGACCATCTCAGTTCCTACATACATAAAGAAAAAGAATGCGCCTATGATCAAGATTGGAATTTGTTTTCGAGTATATCGTTTTCTTTCAGGTTTTTTCCCGTCTTCATCTATTTCCTTCGCTTGCTTTTTTAACACGGGGTCCATTTCTCCAAAGGAAGAAAAAAACCAGAATAGCAATGTAGCCGTAGTCACACAGGCAACAAAGGAAAACGAGACTTTCCATATATTTTTAGAAATAAGAAAGGCAGAAATCATTGGAATTAAGAGGGCACCCACACCAAAAAATACTTCAACAAGAATAAGGATGGACGCCTTTTTCTCCTTTAGATGCCCGACAATTAATGCCGCAACAATGGTCTCCGTAATACCAATTCCCGCCCCTGAGAAAGGAGCAATGAATAATAAAATATTCCAATCTGGCAATGAACCAAAAACAAATTGGGATACAGCGAAAAATAGCAACGCCATGGATATCGTCATCCTTCTACCTAATACATTGACAAGAAACGGCGCCACTAATACCCCTACTAAAAAACCCAAAAATTGATTCATAATGAGTTGTCCGCCATCACCATATTGAATCCCGTATGATGCGACCATTGGTTCAAGAATTGTACCAATGATAATATGTCCAAACCCATTCAAACAATAAATAAGACAAGCGATCCAAATAAATTTTTTCATTCTATGATTCTCCTATGTATACCAAAATCTCAAGGTGTAATATGTATTCACATCATATTATCAGGAATCTACAATAAGGTCTAATGGATTTATTTACAATTTAAAAATAAATCAAATATTCCTCTTTTCTCGGAAAGCATTATTTTATAATGAATCCCATATTCCTGCATACAGATAGATAATGAAAAGAAGAAAAAAAGAGGAATCGGTATGCATGAAATGATAAAGGTTTTTTTGATTACTTTTGTAAGCGATTTGGACAACTTACTGATTTTAGGCGCTATCATCCGCAAACATTCTAACTTAAATATTGTCGTCCCCACCGCCGTTGTGCTTACCCTTACACGGTCCGTATATGTGATGTTGATTGATAGATTGTTCGCGATCCCCCTCATTCATCTGTTCATGGGACTCATTTTGCTTTTTATCGCTTTTAAGCTTTCCACAAGATCCTTTGCGGACGAAACTCTCACGAGACCAGGAGATCGTACCCTCTCATTAAAAATAAAAGCATTATTCCTGCTTGCGGCTACAGATTTCTTGATTTGTTTAGACAGCGTGATGGTGATTTCCAACGTTTCACAAAATATGATCCCGGCAATCATGGGAATATTTTTAAGTCTTTTACTCTCTCTCCTCTTTTTGCCATTCATTATCAAGCTCGCAATAAAATTTTCATGGATTAATATTGTGGCGGGGGCTTTTATTGCGCAGACGGCTGTAATCGGAATGGTCAATGATCCCTGGTTAAAAAGCTGGGTGTCGCGAATGAATTTATATTTTCCAAGAGTGAATATGATCAATCTTTTTGCAAATAGTATGATCGTTCTCGTGATCTTTGTTGGGTGTTTTTCTTATTTTAAAAACAGGCGCCTTCGAAGATGAGACCCATTTAGTAGGAGATTTTCTTTCTAGCTTTCTTTTTTCATAAACAATCTTGCGACAATGATAAAACCAATGATCATATACACTATTTCCCATATAACGGTGAAGATTATTCCTTTTTCAATGATGATGGCATCTCCCTCATTAAGATACGACATCAAGAGGCCAATCGGTGGAAATAAGAAAAGCGGCCATTTCAAAATAGTAATCTTGGCGATGATTCCCTCGGATGTAATGGATATGACATTGACAAGTATAGCCCCCAACCAAGAATATTTTTTGCCAGCGAGAAACGTTGCACTAAACAGCGTTCCGACAAAGATACCGGCTAATGCAGAGTAAAAATGACTATGGAATGTGAAGCCATAATGCACGAACTTGACAGGACCTATAAAAGCATGGATAAAAACAGGATAAAAAATGGCGAATAGGAGTAGCAAAATAGTAAATAAAAGGCAAACGATCCATTTCCCATAAAGATATCGAAGCTTACTAGATAATTGAACAAATAAAAGCTGTTTTTCGCTTTCCTTTTCCAAGGAGAAAATCCCGATTGTGATCCATGTCATGATCAATAATAACGCGATACTTGTTACGGCATAGCTACTTAAAATTGGAACCCCTTGATATGTATAAAAAATAAATACCCATATCATGTAAATGATCACCGGTGGAATCCATTTTAAAGAGCGTATATAGCTTTTGAATTGATAATAAATGAATCCCTTCATGTTCTTTCCTCTTCCCCCACTTCTAGAATCGAGCAATGGTTTTGTAATAGGTGCAATAATAAAGCATCACATTGATCAGGGTCAACTGAAAGAATGGCAATTTTTTCTTTTGGATCATGTGTAATCAAGTCGAGATCTTGTAAAATATCCGACATTCTATAGTTTATTTTTATTCGTTTTTTCTTTAAGCTCTTCATTTTAGAAATACTTAATGTACCTGATTCAAGAAGATAGCTTTCATCTGCGATTTTTTCTATTAGCCTATCTTCATGGGTGGTAAAAATGATCATGCATTTCTTTTTTCTTTTTTCTAAAAGCTGTAGTAAATGATGCTGAGAATCATGATCCAAACCTGTTAAGGGTTCATCTAAAAGCAAAATATCTGGGTTAATCATTAGGGCCTGAATAAGACCAACTTTTTGTCTGGTTCCTTTAGAACATTTTTTAAGCGGTGTGTCCAAAAAAGATTCTATCGAAAATAAACGAATATAACTTGAAAGTGTTGACTTCATCTCTGGCTTGGTATTGCCGTGGAAAGAGGCAATGATGGAAAGGTATTCATTTAGTCGAAAAGGTAAAGTTTCGGGAAAATGTTCTGGCACATATCCGATTCTGTATTTCCCTCGCTTTATGATTCCGTTTGTTGGTTCATATATTCCCGCTAATAGTTTTAAAAAAGTGCTTTTGCCTGATCCATTTTGACCACGTATGGCAATGGCTTTGTTCCCTTCTAACCGAAAGGAGAGTTGATTTAAAATCGTTTGCCCATCTATTTCTTTGCTTACATCTGTCGCCTCTATGAAAATTTCTCCCATAGCCCATCCCCCAATGACAATCTATATAATAATATTTACTATTCGACAAGGATCATAAATATGGCTTGGGATCAAACCACAAGCCATTTCCATTTATATATGCTTCAAAAATAACCGAATCACATCCGCTCCGCCAATAAAGGTTCCAATCGAACTACCAAGATTCGCTAAGATCACGACTAGTAAAACCCTTGTTACTTTATTATGCCAGAACCCCTTAAAATGGAAAACATCCTCTGCGAGCGTTTCGAAATCCTTTACATTAGGCTTGCTGACGTAAGCCTGTACAATTCCGGCAAACCAGCCAGAAGCTAGTAACGGGGATAGCGACGTAATGGGAGCGGCAATAAAAGCCGTAAGAATAGCGAGTGGATGACCAAAAGCTAGCGCTGTCCCAATGGCTGATAATGACCCATGCCATAGCAACCAGCTAATCATTTGTTGCCATCCTGCCGATGGATTGGCGATAAATGTATAAAGAATAATAGACAAAATCAATATGGGAATCGACCAGCCGATAATCTTAGGAGCTTTTGATTTCGGTGGAAGCTTAGATAATTGCTGTAAATCATGCTCTTTTTCGATTTCTTTTGTAATCCCCGGTACATGGGCCGCTCCTAATACGGCTACCACCTTTTGACCAGGCGCTTCTTTAATGTTCTGAGCCAAATACTGATCCCGCTCATCAATCAGGGGTGTTTTTAATCTCGGAAAGGTCTCTGTAAATTCTTGCAGCATCGAATCAATCATATCTTGGGATTTCATTTTTTCTAATTCTTCTTCTGTAATCGTCTCTCGACTAAAAATACTTGCAATCACTTGCGTCAATAGCATCGCCCTGCCCTTAAGGCCAAGATTTCCCCATATTCTGGAAAAGGTAATTTGAATATTGCGGTCTGCTAAAACGAGTTGGGCGTCTAATTCTTTTGCTGATTCAATTCCTTGGATCATTTCCTGACCGGGATGGATATCAAATTGTTTGGCCATTCGTTTTTGAAAAGAGGATATCGCCAAATTCATTAACAGCAAAGACGCCTTTTTGTCCTTAATCACTTGGAAAATATCCATATCCTTCCATTTGTTACCTTCTGTAATCGATTTATATCGAGCCTCATCTAATTCAATACAAACAGAGTCAGGTTTTTCACGATCAATGACTTCCTTCACAAGCTCAGCACTACTTTTGGAAACATGAGCCGTTCCAATCAATATGTATTCCTTATCATGTAAGTGTATTCTTGTAATATTTTCCTCAGACATTCTCTTACCCCTTTACTAGGACGGATCTATCCATAATATTATCATAAACCAGATAGGGTGGAAATAAAGTTTTTTTCAAGAGGATAAGAAAAGCGCAAGCGCCCGTTTAGCGACGTACAAACTTTTTAGGGGCCTGACGAGATAAAGGAAACACGATGAACCCGAAGGGTGAATCGATGTTGACTTATCGTAGGAAGGCACCGAAAGTTTGCTAGTCGCTGGGCGCTGGAGCTAGATCCAAACATTAGCCAATTTTTATACTTTCCTATCCCGTAAGAAAAGCGCAAGCGTCTTGGTCAGCCCCGACAAGCAAATGTTCTGAGACAAGAAAAGTCCGGTTTTGACTTTTATTGTCTCAGGTTATTTAGTGGAACATCGGCTAAGGTCGCCACGTCCTGTGGCAACGCCGATGGACTCGCATCCTGCGAGCCTCTCGGGGCTAGGCGCTGGAGCTAGATCCAAACATTAGCCAATTTTTATGCTTTCTTACCTTTGAAACAAAAAACGAATCGGACTTTTCATCGGCCGATTCGTTCGTGCCAACAGGACGTGGTCACTTAGGCGAAGACGTGCGGAAGCGTCGTCTAAAGACTAAGATCATGTTACGCTAATTTTTGACCACAGTTGGAGCAGAAGTTGCCACCACTTGTTTTCGTACCACAATTGGGACAGAAATTAGGCTTTTTCCCGTCTGCAGCATTGCCGGAATTGTTGGCTTCAGGCTGTTCTTCCTTCTTATCGATATTTTTCATCATTTCTTTCGCCATGCCCATGCCCATCATCATACCAGCCATATCGGAAGCTGTTCCTCCGCCCTTCACTTTCCCGGAGGAAATGCCATCTGTCATGGATACTTGTTGATAACGGCTCATATCCCCAATCATGCCGTGGGAAGCGGTCTTGGTGATCATATCTTGAATCTCTTTTGGATAATTAAAGCTCATAATCTGAAAACCTGTTATCGTCATCCCGCTATCGATAATCTGCATATCTAAATCTTCTTGAATCCCTTTCGCAATCTCAGAGGCGTTTGCCCGCAGATTAAACATATCTTTTCCTTCCTTCGTGATCCACTTCATTAAAAGTTGGTCCAGGATAGCTGTGATTCGAATTTTGACATCCTCTACTAAGTAACGATCCTTCACACCGGCAATTTTATCCATTAAGGCAATATAATCATGGACTTTAAATTGAAAGGTTCCATTGGCGCGGACAGGCATTCCACCTGGTAATTGCGGCGTTGGAAGTTGGATCGCATTTTTTGTCCCCCATTTCACCGTGAACTCCTTCGTATTGACAAATAATACTTCTACGCGCAACCCACTATTAAAGCCGAATTTAAAGCCTTTAAGCGTGGATAGGAAGGGAATAATTTGCGATTCAATATTATAGTCGCCTTCATCTTTAAAAATCCCTTCCATTTTTCCGTTGTTAAAAAATACAGCATCCTGACCAGGCCGAATGATCAGTCTACTTCCTTTTTTAATTTCACGATTACTCCATTTCCAAAAGATCATATCATCTCTAAATTCTTCCCATTCCACCACATTCGCGAATTGATTTCTGAAAAAACTCATCTATATCCTCCCTTTCTATTCATAGCTTTCTTTAAAAACTGCCTCTACTGCCGCTATGGGAATGGCCGCCACTTGTTCTACCGCCACCACCTGAACTTCCACTGCTATTATTTTGCGGTTTCCTGCGCTTCGTCGTTCTTGTTCGAATATATTGGTCTTTTCTGCGGAGGACCCGTGATGTATCAAGGTCTTCGTAGGTTTTATTATTAATCGTAACCCTGCCTCCTGAAGTATACGCCATCCCGCCGACAATCACTGCACCAAGTCCAACGGCAACGAGCGCCTGAAACCATAATTGGAAAAGGAGGTTATTCGGGCTGAGACCAAAACGGATCCCCATATATTCATCAGCCGTTAAAATGAAGGTTTGAAAAGCGGTAAAATAATCTTTATTCGACATTGCTGGAGTGATTTTGTCTCTAATTAGATCAAGTCGGTGATCATCTAGTAATTTCTCTGCTTTATAAAATCCAGCTAAATATAAATCCCTATGTTGCATATCGACTGTTAAAATAGCGGTATTCCCATGTTTTTGATCATAGCCGAGACCTTTTTCATCGTAAAAATCTTCCATATAAGGAATAATATCTTTTCCCTTTGTATCCTTCGTCGTTAAAATAATAAAATCTGTCTCTCTTTTTACACTATACTCTTCCGCAAGTGCTTCTAATTGTTCGGTTTCCTGCTCTGTCAATAATCCAGCCTCATCATAGATTCTTTGTTTTGTTGCGGAAGCCGCCATAACGGAACTTGAGATAAGAGGAATAAGGAAACAGAAGGAGAATAGTAAAAGGACCATTTTTGCGAACAAACATTTTTTCACCAAAGTCCGCCCCCTAACATGAAGGCGATTAGTTTAAGCGTAATAAAACTGCCGCCAGCAATACTGCTAAACCACGCTGCCACTTTTCCGAAGCTGAGCGGCGGTTTCCCCACAATCTTACCTGTTTGCCCGTTCATCGCAAAGGTGTGCTCCGATTTATCATAATCATAATACACCATCCAAATTGGAAATAAGACATAAGCACTTTGCTTCTTCTTTGTATCTATTTGTTTTGTCTTAAAGCTAATCGAAGAGTAGCCCGCCATTGTCGAGTCAATATAGGAATCTATAAAATCCTGCACTCTTGCTTTCACACGAGGATATAATTCGTCATCATTATAATTATATTTTTCTGCAATATAGCCTGCAAGATAAGGAGTTTTAAACTCCTTTAAATCTTCATAATGAAAAGGTTCCAATTTATCCATAATTTCATCATTCATTTTTTCCGAAGCATCTGTTGGGACCTTTTTATAATCAAGATTAATATCACGCATCACATCATAATATTTCGTTTCTGTATAGATATAATCGCCACGCGTATATTCCCTAACCTTCGTACCAGTTGCTTGTACATGGACCTTACTATTTAAATCATACAGCCAAAAAGGAACGTACATTCCGGTAACAGCTTTAATGCGATCCGCTGACATAAAGCCTTTTGGAGTGAGACGTCCATTTTTACACCAAGTACGGAATGCTTGAATCGCCTCGTCCTTGCTAATTTTAAATGGAATAACCATTTTCGGTGCTAATACTCCTGATAAACGATCCCCAAGCACCACTCCGGCTCCACAAAAACTACAAGTTGTCGCTGTCGTATCAGCATCTGTCAGAATAACCGCTCCACAGTTTTCACAATGATATTCCTTCGCCTCATCTTCGGAGAAAGTCGTTAAGATATGCTCATCTGAAAAGTCTTCAATATTATCTTTTCGTCCACAGCTTGGGCAGGAAAGTGTCCCTGTTTCACTGTCGAAAGCCATATCGTCCCCGCAGTTTGGGCATTTATACTGAATCACCATCTCATGTTCACCTCACTTTTTTCAGTAGGAAAGCTGTAGCTTAAGCTACAGCTTTCAAAGATTTAGGCATCCTTGTTTTTTACTTGTTCCTTTAGGGCAGCTAGCTCGTCGTCTACACCATTATCTGTATCATATTTTGTCATTAAATCATCTATGCCATCTTTAGGATTCGCATTTAATTCAGCCATTGCATTCGCTTCATCTAACGCTTTATTCACCTTTTCTTCCATTCTACCAAAGGCAGAAACAGAATCATTCGCTCCTGTAATGGAAGAACCAATTTTATTTAATCTTTCTTGTGTTTTGGCGACGGCCATTTTTCCCTTAATCATTGTGCGGCGTGCCTCAAGTTCGCCAATATCTGAAACGAGCTTATCATGCATTTCCCGCATCCGCATCGCATTAGAGGAAGCTAAGCTGTAGGCTGACTGTAACTCGGCTTGGTTTGCGGTTAGCTGGGCTTTTTTCTCTAGAAACTTTCTTGCATCATCCTCATTGTTACTTTCCAAGGCTTTGACCGCATAAGCTTGCATCTTTTCAATTTCCTTCACACATTCATCTAAAGCACGTTTGGATCTTTGTTCTTCTGCCATTACAGATGCCGTTTCAGCCTTTACTTTCCCTAGATCACTTTGTAAATTTCTCATGTATTGATCGATCATTTTTTCCGGATTTTCCGCCTTGTCTAAAAGGGCATTAATATTACTCGCCATAATGTCTTTAAATCTAGATAAAATACTCATAAAAGGGTCCTCCTATTTTTTAGTATAGTATATATACTGTTTTGTCCTTCCAAAAGTTTCATTTTTTTACAATCAAGCTAAAATAATTGTAACATTTCCCTGCTGGATACGTCCAATCATGGTAAAGGGGGTTATATTTGATGAAAAAAATGTTTGTCGTGTCCTTCATGATCATCCCATTATTGTTTGCGGCTTGTAGTTCAAGTCAGTCAAAAGAAAGCAGTGATAGCGCTGGCTTTTCAGAAAAAGATGTTTCAAACGCTAAGACGGAAAGTTCTAGTGACGGTGTGATGGAAAATTCAAGTAAAAATCAGTCAGTAGAAAACGCTTCAGAGCAAGCGGAGACGACCGCTGCAACAGATCGAATGGTGATTCATCAAGTTCAGTTAGAGGTTCTTGTACAGGATCTGGATCAAGCTCAAGCTTCGATTGAAAAGAAAGTGGAGCAATATAAAGGGTATATCGTTGAATCGAATATGTATCGTGAAAGTGAGACACAAAAAGCGGGCCAGCTCGTGATTCGCATTCCTGATAAGGATTTCCAAACGTTTCTTCGCGAAACCGAAAAGGAAGTGACTGAGGTTCTTGATCGAACCATTTCTGGTGAGGATGTCACGGAACAATATGTTGATTTAGAAGCTCGATTACAATCGAAACGAGTGGTTGAGAAAAGATTATTAAGTTTCTTAGAGGACGCGGAAAAAACGGAGGATCTTCTAAAAATATCGAATGATTTAGCGGATGTTCAAGAGGCAATTGAAACAATTACTGGCAAGGTGAATTTTTTGAAAAATCAAACGGATTATTCAACGATTACCATTTATATGAATGAAGATTCGATCCAAAAAATTGCGGAAAAGCCATTCAATACATGGGAAAAAACGAAAAAGCAGCTGGCAGCGAGCACCAATTTCTTACTTGTCGCAGGATCTGGATTAGTCGTCTTCTTAATTGGAAATCTTCCCATTTTCATCCTTGTATTATTGATAGGCCTGATCCTGTTTTATTTTATTAGGAGACGGAAACGGGAAAAATAAAGATTTTTAATATACGAATATAGCTTCTTAAAGAAGTCATTTATCTACTATCCTATTTAATGCTATTTGTAGGAATGACAATTTTGAAACTCATTCACAGGTATGTGAACTGCTGTGTTTTTTTGAACTTTACCTTATTTATATAGAAAACATTTAAAGAATAATTCTAAGAAAGGTCGCGCTCTTTTTAATAGAGCCGACCTTTTTAAACCATCATGATTGATCGTTTTCTTATCCTATTTACCACGATCTTCCTTCATAACAGGTGCCTCTCTATGTTTTGTCTCCTGCTCGAAAGCGTAAGCAATTTTTAGTAAGCTCTCTTCGCTAAATGCCGTGCCAGTAAATGATACACCGAATGGTTCACCACTCGGACTGTAGCCCGCAGGTACGATGACTGTTGGATAGCCTGCTTTCGCGGCGATATCGGAGCCCCTATCGCCCCCCAAAGAAGATAGCATCTAAGTTATGCTGATTTAAGGCAAAGTCGATTCCTAGCTCTCTTGAGTGATCCCCACTTCTATTTTTCTATTCAAATTGAATGTTTGAAGTGGGGGTTCGTTGTCAATCAAAGACGGTTTAAGATCCCGTTGATCGATAATGTCGTACCCCTATTTTCCAAACGAATAGACAAGGGACAATAAATAATATTCCAAGTACTGGAGCGAACATATGAAGGAACGCATGCCCTTCATTTTTATCCAGTAGAAATAATAAAGGAATATAATTGACACAGCCAAAAGGAATCACGAAGGTAAAGAATTTGGATATCCATTTTTGGTAAATATTTAAAGGATATTGCGCCATTTCCCGTCCGCCATCTGTAAAAATATTGGTTACCTCAATCCCTTGGATCGTCCAAAAACAAAAGGTGGCGGCAAGGATGAAAATTCCGGTGAAAATACATACTCCACTTCCAATCATCAGCAACAAGGTGATCCCTTTTACAATTGTCCACTCAATTGGTAAAGCTTGGATCGCCCAAATAAGGACGATCAAACTTTGCAGAAGCCGGCCAACCCGCGTAAATTCAAATTGGGAACCGATCACTTGTATCACTGTACCTCTTGGTCGAACAAGGAGCCGGTCAAATCCTCCTTCCCGCACTAAGCGCGAGAAAGCATCGAATCCGCGAGCAAAACATTCACTAATCGCAAAAGCCATATGGATCACAGCAAAACAAAGCGCTACCTCTGCAAAGCTCCAGCCTTTAATTTGTCCAAATCGTTCAAATAAGAAATATAAGCCCGCAAAGACGGAAAAAGGTACAAAAAACTGGCCTAATGATAAAAGCCAAAAGGAAGTTCGATATTGGAGCTGAGCTTTCCATAAGATCTTAAGGTATTTGGTATATAAGGTCATCTCTTACCCTCCTTGTACAACCACTCTTTTTAATGCTTTTTTAATACAAAACTGTCCTATGAACACAAGTAAGACGAGCCAAATCAGTTGAATACATATCCCCTCTACGGCCTCTCCATGTGAAATATGTCCAGAATAAACACGAAAAGGAAAATCGGCTGTGAATCGGAAAGGAAGCAAATAGGCAATTTTCTGCAACCATTCTGGCATAAAGGGAATAGGGATTGTTAAGCCCGCAAAAAAGTCGCCAATAATACTGAACATAAGTAATGAACCAGTGGGCGACATCGTAAGAAATACAGAAATATATATCAGCATCGAAATCGAGATCATAAGCAATAATCCCAAAAGCAAAGCTAGTATAAATAATAGTGAGGTAGTTCCATTTTCTGGTAGGGTCATTTTATAAGGCTGTGGTAATAAAAAAGCAACAATTAAGATTGGAAAGCTACGTAGAATGGCACTTGCTAAACGTTGAGCTAATAATTTTGCGTACCAAAAACCATAAATATCACAAGGTCGACACAGCTCATAAGCAATATTTCCAGTCGTGATTAACTCAAATAATTCGTTATCGCGAAACCATAACATGACAAACGCTAAGAATGATTGCTGAAGCCAAAGATAAGTAATTAATTCTTTTAATGACATAGGTGGTGACTGGATGGCATGTTCGTAGAAAGCTTCGAAAATCATAATATACATAAAGCCCCAAAAAAATTGTGTTGCCACTCCAGCAAAAGCAGCGGTTCGATATTGCAGGCCAGTTTGCAGCTTCAATCGTAAAACCGAGATATAGGCATTCATAGCTGGTACTCCTCATACAGCTGGACAATCAGATCTTCAATCGGTTGTTCTTTTATGGAGATATCTAGTATATTCACTTGGTCTGATAGTTGAGAAATGATGTCAGATATCTTTATTTTTTCAGAATCGACAGATAACACTGCTCTTTCTGCTGCTTGTGAGAGTACGGTTGCCCCGATCATGTTAAATGGCTGTGATTGTTTTTGATAATCAATGGTGACAATTTTATGCCCTCCATATCGTTTGCGTAATTCTCGTAACTTGCCATCATATAATAGACTCCCTTTCCCGATTAATAGGACGCGATCTGCCAACGCTTCAATATCGTTCATATCATGGGTTGTTAAAAGAACGGTTACCCCCTTTTCCTTATTAATCGTTTGAATGAATTTTCGGACGGCAATTTTTGAATGAGCATCAAGCCCAATCGTTGGTTCATCCAAAAATAAGATTTTGGGGCTATGCAAGAGGGAAGCAGCAATTTCACAGCGCATCCTCTGCCCTAAACTGAGTTGGCGCACAGGTGTAAAGATGAGATTTTCTAGATCAAGGGTTTCGACTAGTAAGGCAATATTCGCTTTATATTCTGCTTGAGTAATTTTGTAAATATCCCGAAGAAGTTCGAATGAATCGATAACAGGAACGTCCCACCATAATTGCGACCTTTGCCCAAAAACAACTCCTATATTTTTGACATATTGCATCCGCTCTTTCCATGGGGTATAATTCATGATTTGGCAAGAACCTTGATCCGGAACCAAGATCCCGCTCATGATTTTAATCGTTGTTGATTTCCCTGCTCCGTTTGGACCAATATAGCCAACAATTTCCCCTTGTGGAATCGAAAAAGAAAGATCGCGAAGTGCGTGAACAACGGTATGTTCACGATGAAAAAGCGCCTTCACAGAGCTCCTTAAACCATTCGAGCGTTTGGCGACCTTAAAAGATTTAGATAAGCCTTTTATTTCAATCAACTACATTCAACCTCCCTTTATAGAAGAATCAGAAAAAAATTCAACCTCCCTTTATAGAAGAATCAGAAAAAAAGATAATATCACTCTATCAGCTGTTTGTCAATTTGTATTTTTCAGAAGTTTTCCATAAAAAAAGAACTGTCGTTTAAACAGCTCCAGCTAAAACCTTAATTTGCAAGTCCTTTGCTTCTATTTTTTGTTTTGATTAAAAGATAAAGATATAAAACGATGGATAACATGACTGATCCGGCCGATGTTATATAAATGACATTATAGCCATACAGAAAAGCTAATTGTCCAAACGTCATTGCCCCTAGTCCGACACCTAAATCAAAGAAAGAAAAGAATGTGGCATTCGCCATCCCCTTTCGGTTAGATGGAGCTTGATCAATTGCCCATGCCTGCAAGGCCGGTTGAACACTTCCAAATCCTAGTCCATATAATGCAGCCGCTATAAGCATAACCGTTATATTAGGTAGCCAAGCTAGCAAGATCATCGCAATAAATACCAAGACAGTACCAGGGAGAAAAACAAATAGATGCCCTTTCCTGTCGTAGATTTTTCCCGCAAATGTTCGAGATATCATTAAAAAAAGTGCGTAGACCAAAAAATAAAACTCAATACCTGAAATATGTTTTTCCGTCGCATATAGTGGGAGAAATGAAGCGATCCCCCCAAATGTCACTGTGATAAAAAATAGTAACAAAGATGGTTGTATAGCGGATTTCTCAAATATATCAAATTTAGGAACAGCCGCTTTATTGGGTGATTCTTCTACTTTCTTATAGTGAATTTGGGAAGAAAGCAACAATGCGGCAAGCCCCATCCCGCCACAAATTAAAAATAGGTGGGAAAACGAGATAACGCCAGCAAGGGTTAAACCTAAAGATGGACCGAAGGCAAGAGCTAGATTCCCAGATAAGCCGAAATAGCCCATGCCCTCCCCACGGCGTTTCGCCGGAATTAAATCGGTGGCAATCGTCCCGCTCGCCGTAGTAGAGAATCCCCATCCTACGCCTTGAATAATCCGCATAACAAGTAATAAAGCCATGCTGCCTATAAATGAATAGGATCCCACGGATAGAATAAACACACATAATCCGAACATATAAACAAAACGCCGGCCTTTTGATTCTAAAGAATGACCAGCATACGGACGGAATAATAAGGCGGAAAACGTGAAGATCCCAACAATAATCCCGATCATTTGATCACTGCCACCTAGTTCCTTCACAAAAATAGGCAGGGTTGGCAATGTCATTTGAAACCCGAGAAAAATAAAAAAATTGGCCAAGCAGATTAAAACAAAATCCCTTGTCCATATTTTCTCCAGTTTCTCTGTCCCCTGTATCTTTGCTTGTGAATCCATGTCAGTCTCCCTCTCTTTGCCTCAATAAAGAAGTATTTAGTTAACTTTTATTCTAACATATGTATGTAATATTATTAAATGTGTCAAAAGCTAGGTTCCTTGGAACTCGTTTGTTGTTTGACAGCTTCTATCAAAACATTTAGCTTCCCGAAACAACTTTCAGATTATATCATATATAATCCTATGAGTCTAGTTTGAATGGAGATTTTCCAATAGGACAGGTAGAACGTCAGTAAGGTTGCAGAACCCCAATGAGGAAATCGGCTCCCCCATTCTTTTTTTCATAGGCTCTAATAATAAAAATGGCTTGGAGCTATTCCAAGCCATTTTTATGGAAGAAAACCGATTGGATCCCTCATCTATAATTTCCGGATCGTAAAATTATCCCGCAGCACTGGCCAATTTTGCGGGAATGGATTGCCAAGTACCCAATAGCTTATCCCTCTTAGGCCGTATTCTTTCACAACATCATACTTCGCTTGCATACTTCTCGCGTCTTCAAACCATACTTCATGCCGCTGCCCATTCTCATCCGTATAACGGAAGAATGGCGCTTGATAGGTTTCATTATATTGAATGGCTTCCCCATATCTCCTTGCCAACGTTACGCCTTGCTGTGGACTGATCGTACGGGCGGTTGTTCCTTGTACCCATGGAATATTCCAATCCCTTCCATATAGTGGAGCTCCCATGACAATTTTTTCTCGCGGAATGACTGTTACGGCGTAATCCAAGACATCGCGAACCTTGTTAATCGGTGCAATTGCCCAGGGTCTGCCACCTGCCCAGCCCCATTCGTAGGTCATCAAAATAATAAAATCGACAATTTGCCCCTGCGCACGATAATCATGTGCTTCATATAAAAGTCCTTGTTGTTCACCACTCTCTTTTGGTGCAAGTGCCGTTGAAACGGAAAATCCTTCTGGGTGCAAGCGTGAAACAACCTTACGTAAAAATGCATTATAATTTTCCCGATCCTCTGGATAGACATATTCAAAATCAATGTTTAATCCCTGATAGCCTTTTGCCTGCATTGTATCTATAATATTCGTGATTAAGGTATCCTGCAATGTCTGATTACGCAGGATGGCTGCTGCCAAGTCAGAATCAAATCTACTGTTTCGGAAATTGGTGATAACAAATAATGGCGCCACATTGTTTGCGTGTGCGGCTGCTAGAATGGGCGCATCCTGCAACTCTGTGAGGGTACCGTCCTCCCTAACGCTATGCATAAACGGGGATAAGTACGTGAAGTTTCTCCCTAACAAATATATTTCTCCCGCACCTTGTTCGTTAATCCTAGTTGTATAGGCGTTCACTTCCGTTACAGGTCTCGCTGGTGTTGGTATCCGTAACGTTTGACCAATCCCGATAGCAGATAGATTTGTTATGTTATTTGCCTGCGCAATCTGATTCACTGTCAATCCATATCGCTGGGCAATCTCCCATAATGTTTCCCCACGTTGTACCACGTGATGTGAGTAAGGAATTTGCAATACCTGGCCAATATACAAAATGTTTGGATCTGTAATATTGTTCACCCGCGATAGCTCTTGAATGGATACCCCGTGTTGGCTAGATATCCGCCATAAATCGTCCCCACTCTGTACAACGTATTCTTTTCCCGGTTCTGGAATAACGAGCGACTGACCAACGACCAACGCATTTGGATCACTAATCTCATTGGCTAAAATAATTTGATTTAAATCAGCTCCATACTCCCGGGCAATTTGCCATAAAACATCTCCACTCCGTACCACATGAATCTTCATCTCTCTCTCCTCCCATTTTACTATCTATCTATCATGGTATTCATGTGCGTTTGTCCCGGTGCCTATAAGAAAAGCGCAAGCGCCTTGGTCAGCCCCGACAAGCAAATATTCCTGAACCTAGGAAGGGTGATCTTTCCCTTCCTAGGTTCAGGGTTATTTAGTGGAACATCGGCTAAAGGCGCGCCGTCCTGGCGCAACGCCGATGGACTCGCATCCTGCGAGCCTCTCGGGGCTAGGCGCTGGAGCTAGATCCAACACCAGCCAATTTTTATGCTTTCCTTTTGAAAAAGCCGGAAAAAGACCACAGAGATTTTCACAATCTCCATGGACTTTTTTTCAAGTATTCAATGCCGCATTTGTTCTTGTCAATTTTACATTTCATACTCCCATTCTTCTTTTAAATGTAAATATATGACCAATAGCATATTTTCTAATTCTTGCTTACTTCTATTTTCCATTTCCAGCCCTAATTTCGGAAAAATAATTTGAGCCACTTGTTCGGTCATTTCTAGACGATCCTTCACATCTAATTGTTTAAATCGATGGACGTACGTACGGACTAGATTCCAGTCCTTCATGTTGATCGATTTTAAATTCCACTCTTCTAAGGTTATATTTTCTTTTGTAAGTCCTCTGGTTTGAATTTCTTTTTCAATGGCAGATTGCTTCTTATTCCTTTTTGCCGTTTCATCATAGACAACGATTGTACCAGCCAATAGATCCCCTAGGCGTTTCTTTTTAGGGTGAAAGAAGACCATAAGGAGTCCCACTAGATAATAGGGTAGGGAATCAATGATTAATAATAAATTACGGATTAAACTAGAAAGGAAGGTAATGCTATGTCCATTTTCCTGGATCACTCGAATGCCCATAATTTTCTTGCCAATTGTTTTCCCTCCCCAAAAAAATTCAAGAATAACAAAATAACCATAATTGATAAAAAGAAAAACAATGAGCAGGAGGGCAATAATATAGCCTTGAGCTTGCCAAAAAAAGCTCGAGTCAGGAAAGGCAAAATAGAGAAGAACACCCACAATCATAAGCACAAGATTACATACAGTTAAAATGGCATTATCAATAATATAAGCTACGGCTCTTGAGCCTATTCCCGCCAATTGAAATTGCAGGGAAATGTATTCAGGTGTTTTAATTCCAATATTTTCCTGGTCCATTGGGATACCTCCAAAGACTTATTTTTGCGAAAGTGTTTCTATTTATCTAAAACATTATTATAATAATAAGCATTGATTCTGTTTACAAAAGAATTGGCAGGTGCAAATATATGAATATCAAACAGTTTACCCAGCAACATCGTGATAACTGGAAAGAGCTTGAACATTTAACAGCGATAATCGGTAAAAGTAAAAAGAATATTACGGCAAAATCAATGAAGCAATTCTACAGTTTATATCAAAAAGCTTCACAAAATCTTTCCTATAGCCAAACAAATTTTCCCAATGAAGAGTTGACAGGTTATCTTAATGAGCTGGTCTCAAGAGCCCATAATGTATTATATAAAGATCAAACGACAAGCATGGGCCAGTTCCTCCATTTTTTCACGACTACCTTCGTTGGCCTAATACTAGAGCAATGGAAAGCCATCGTAGTCGCAATGGCCTTGTTCACTTTAGGATTGCTTGGAAGCTTCTTCTCTGTCATTGCAGACCCGCTTCATATCTATACGATTCTTCCTGATGACATGGCGCATAGCGTTGATCCCAATCAATTAGGCAGCGGTGATGGGGGAGTGGACTCCCCCACGATGTCTGCCTCTATTATGACGAATAATATTCAGGTTGCTTTTCTCGCCTTTGCGGGTGGCATCACTTTGGGAATATTAACGGTCTATGTGATGGTCTATAATGGAATCATTGTCGGGGCTCTTGCCGGCCTCTTTTGGACCCACGGAAAATCGTATGATTTCTGGGCTTATATCGTCCCCCATGGGATGATTGAACTAACCGCTATTTTCATTGCTGGCGGTGCAGGAATGCTCATGGGATACAAGATTTTCGTACCAGGTGCGTATTCAAGAGGATTCCAGTTAAAAAAACAAGCGATTCGTTCGATTCAATTGATTATTGGAACCATCCCTTTATTTATTATTGCCGGAGTGATCGAAGGCTATATCACCCCGACTGCCATCTCATTAGAAGCAAAATATTTTGTTGCCATCCTTACGATCATTGGATTAATTTTATATATTTTGATTGGAAAACAGTTGTTTAATCGTCAACAAGCTACAAAAGGTGTCGATTCATAATATCAATATAATGGGATACAGCCGCTGTTGCTAAGTACTCTCCTCGAGCCTCCGTCATTTGGAGGCCTTGGCTTTCCCACTTCCTTTTTGCTTTCTGCTTAAAAAGAATCTCCTGCTGGGCAATACTTTTTTCCATCGCAATCTTTACATAGTTTGGAGTTATTTTGGCCTTTTCGATTAAATGGATATCTTCAATCCCGATCATAAGAAATAAATGGCGTCTTCTCAGCCGCTTTAAATAGATAAGCGTATGCTCTTCATGTAAAAACGTGCGAATATCGCTAAATAATAAAAGCAAACTTCTTTTTTTCTGCATCGTATCTAAGAAAGAAAATACGGATCCATAATTGGATTCAACGGCATCAACATGCAAATCATAAAGAGAATGAAGAATGGTTTGTAAATGTTCCATTCCTTTTGCAGGTGGAATATATTTTTTCACTTCTTTAGAGAAGGCAAGGACGGACACATAATCCCCCTTTTTTAACGCTGCTGCGGCGACCGTAATTGATGCCTCGAGTGTTTTTTCTAACTTATTACCAGTCTCAAGCTCAGCCCCCATGATCCGACCGCAATCAATTAAAATGGTCATATATTTACCATGCTCTGGTTCATATTCATTTGTCATCAATTCTTGCAACTTTGCCGTTTGACGCCAATTGACTTTGCGGGGATCATCCCCGACAACATAACTCCTTATTTGAGCAAAATCCCCCATTCCACTTTGGTATTTTCTGATTTTCTCTCCTTCATATAACAAAAATTTCTGGGCATCCTCCAAAAACGACCTTGTCTCTGTTAAATCAGGAATCACTTTTATCGTCTGTTCTAAATCAACGAGCATCTGCTTTTCCCATAATCCCAATAGACTTCGATAACGAAAATATAAATGTTTGATTTCATATTTTCCTCTTACAGTACCAGTTGTCTCATACGATATTTGGCTTTTTTCCCCTTTGCCGATATTCCCACGGACAGGGAAAGGGCGCCCGAATGATAATGGTAAGCCATCCACAAAAGAGTATGTAAAAGCAAAAGGGGAAGTGTTGTTTATTTCAATGGTCATCTCGTATGAGAGCCCACGTTCTAATTCCTCTGTCATTGTCCGTTCAAATTGAATTTGCTTTCGTTTAGGGGAAAAGAAGAGATCAATCAAACTAAGTAAAAGAACAAGTACATTAATCCCGATGACAAAATTCCAAGCAATCCCCCAAAAACTGAATAACCATAAAACAATACTTAATAAAACGAAAATCATGAGTAATCTTTTCGATGGTAAAATTCCTTTATCTTGGAACAGGAACCGACCCCACCAACTCTTGGATGACCTGATCAACGGAAGCTCCCTCCAATTCTATCTGTGGGGATAATTGTACCCGATGCCGTAAAGAAGGCTTCGCCACCACTTTCACATCATCAGGAGTGACATAATCCCTACCTTCTAAATAGGCCCAAGCCCTGCTTGCTTTTCCAATCGAGATAGCCGCTCTTGTACTCGCGCCAAAACGAATCGATTCTACCTCCCTTGTTTTGCGGACGATCTTCATCATATAGTCAAGCACACTATCTCCCAAAGTGACTGCTTCTATTTCTTTCTTTATATCTAGAAAAGAATCTAACGACATCACCGCATCCACAGGATTTTCTTCGGATTTGTTTTCAATCACCTGCTGGAGGACAGCCTTTTCCTCATCAAATGAAGGGAATTCAATATAAAGCTTAAATAAAAATCGATCTTGTTGAGCTTCTGGCAAAGGATAGGTTCCTTCGAATTCAATCGGGTTCTGTGTCGCCACAACAAAAAACACCTCTGGTAAAGAATAGGTTTTGCCCTGAATGGTGACCTGTTTTTCGTCCATCGCTTCTAATAAAGCGGCTTGTGTTTTGGCAGGTGTCCGGTTAATTTCATCTGCAAGCAGAATATTTGTGAAGATGGGGCCATGTATTGTTTCAAACTGCCCTTGTTGCATATTGTAAATACTGCTCCCCGTGATATCACTTGGCAGTAAATCGGGTGTAAATTGGATGCGATTGAAGCTGCCATTCAGAAGTTCAGCCAATGTTCGGACTGTTTTCGTTTTCCCAGTACCAGGAACTCCCTCTAGGAGGACATGGCCGCCTGTCAGTATAGCGGATAGTAAAAGTCTTAAGTTTGTACTTTGTCCTAAGATTTTTTCTTCATATTTTTGCAGTAAGGATGCTAATTCTGGTTTCATCCTTCCTCCACCTCTTTCCTTATACGATCGATATTTTTCGACCAATATAGATATTCTTGTTTGCTCATCTCTTTTTTCGATAAGATGTTTGTCATATTTGTGATCATCTTTTTGAGTTCTTCATTCGGTATATGGGGTATTTTTCGAGATACCTCCTCAAAAATGTCAACCCATTCCTTCGTAGAAGAGATCCCCCACCTGTCTTGCATCAATTTTCTAAGATACTCCACCTGTGTCACCAAACTATGATGATACAATTTACCTTTTAAATACCAGGATGATAAGGCCTTAAGTCGCTCATCACTAAAGCGAACAGAATCTTCTCTGGGAATAAAGATCGGACCAAATCTTTTTCCTGTATTCCATAACCATAAAATGGTAAGCAAAGCCGCTTGGATCATGAACAAAATAAACCATTTCGGATAGGCATTCACAGTAGCCATCGTTGATTGACTACCATGTAAATATTCATCAAATAAAATCTCTTTTGGAGCCATCTCATTTAGGAATGAAAGGATAAGCGGAATATGGTCGTTATTTGCTATTTCTTTATTCGATATCCACTCCGGTGAATTGATAACATACAATTGGCCATGGCCATATGGTCTTCGCAAAGCTATTGGACCTTCCTTATCATGGAGAATGATTTCATCCTCTTCCTTTGCGACTAGACGCAAAGGGTTTGATATAAGGGCCTTCTGTTCCATCCCGGATTGGTCAATCACCGAATCTTCTTCCCCCATTTTGTCTACTTCCGTCGGCTCTGTTTCTAAATCAAATAAGCCATCAGGAGTCCGAGAGAGTAATAGAACCGTATTTCCTGCTTCCATATAGGCTTGATAGGCTTTCATTTCATTGCTATCAGGCATGATAAAGGGTTCAACCATGATCAGCAATTGATGTTGATCTGTCGTTGGTAACTGCTCTGAAGAATAATGAAATCTTTGAACGGAATCAAACTCCTGATTTAAATATGTATAAAAGGCTTTTACTCCTGTTGGAGAGGGGGACTCCGAAACGAAGTCTGGGTACTCTTTTTGATTCGGCGCATAAAACAGATAGCTTAATAGGATAAAAATAAGTATTAGCACAGTCATCCATATCCATATTCGCCGATTCGCTGTCTGTGACTGCAATTCGTTTTTCCTCCTTTTCTTATCCCTCAGAGGCGGTATGCTTTTCCGCTAATCCTGCCACAATTTCTTGCTTGTATTGTTCATATTCTTCTTTTTTAATTTGATATTCACCATATGTGACCTTGTCGAAAAACTGGGCTAAAAGATAAAATTTTTGCGCCCATGCGGAGTTGGTTCTTTTTAATTCCGCATAATATTCCCAATTGGTTTTCCAAACTTTTGCTTCAAGCCAACCGCTTTGATTGAAATAAAGCAGCAAAGCTAAAAATAGATGGCGAGTTGCCTTCGTGTATTCTCCTAAATCCTCCATTTTCTGTACTTCCGCTAGATGGCTTTGATAAGACCATTCCAACTCCGACATTGTTTGCAGGGGTCGATGATCGCGAAATTTACTTTTTCGTCTTGCGTTGCGAACGATTAGAATGATGGCAATCGCGAGTAGAAGAATTACGATAACAATAAGGGAAATAAGCAATATATTCGCCGATTTGTCAACATTTTCAAGAGAAGGAAATAGTTTTGCAAGTTGATCCATCAGCCATTCTTTTGCCCGAGACCATAAAATTTGCAGCGTGTTTTGTGTTTCCTTGTTGTACGCTTGATATTCCTTGCGATCCAATATTTTTTCTATATCTTGTTTTGCTTTCTGTGGATCTAACATTTTTTCCATCACCTACCCTATTCAGGTCCGTTATGGACGAACATTATATTCATTAATTAAATCTTTTAAATCCTCTGCTTCATTACGTAATTTTAAATCAAAATACATAACGGAGTATCCCACAGAGAAGATCATGCTTGTAAATAGAGTAGTAACACCTGTAATAAGAGTGACAAAGACACTATTCCCTAGCAATATTGCAAATGAGATTTCAACTGAATAACTTATGCTGGAAATGATGAGGAAGAAAACAAGATACAATCCGAATAATACCCAGACTCGATTTTTTGTCATTTTCCAAGATTTAGAGAGACCTAGTGGTTCTTCTCCAAGTACGACGGGGCCAAAATAGAAGCTCCATCTTGTTAATAAATATCCCACACCCACGATAAAACCAATGATCATCAATAGGACGAGAATCACCCCAACGGCAGGGTGAATAATTGCTCCAAGTGCCCCGCTGAGCACGATAAAAAATACCGGAACAAAGATTAAACCAAAGGTAATCATTCCAAATAAGAAGCTACCCGCTAATAAATACCCATAACGAGGAAACACTTCCTTTAAGACTTGGCTTAAAGTGTATTCTTCGTTTTTACGAACATGATTGATCATAAGCATAATAGCTCCCTGTGCAAGCGGATATAAAAAAATACTAATCAAACTGACAAGACCGATCCCAAAATCAGCCATGATATTAGCCGGCGTATCCTCATAGCTCATAATCGTTTGTTCCAGCCAAAAATCCCCCTCACCAGTCCCTTTAAAAAAAGCAGCACCTGATAAAAGTTTAATGAAAGCTTGCAATAAAAAAATAGGACCTATAAAAATTAGGAAAACAGTAAAAAATTGGGCAAAGTGATTCTTGCTTAAACTAAAAGTATGATCCAAAATTTTCCCAAATCCTTTTGGACTATTAAATTTAGTATCCAATGAAAAATCCCCCCATTACTAAATGATCATAACGCTTATTTTACCATTAATCGAATCATAACAGGTAATGGTTTATCATTTTAGGATTAAATTCCCGTTCGTGAATTTCCCGATCAGCTACATGTAGGACTAAGATCCTTTAACTTATTTATAATATGTATGGATGGAACAAATATGGTTGTTTTTTCACGCAAAAAGATTGTTGTTGGATGGGCTATCCCGCAACAATTATTCCAAAAAAAAAGGGGATGCCTGATTGGACCCTCCCGAACACTTTAAGACGACCGTTTCCCTGATTTGCCAGAGTGTTCGGTCGTCAATAAAGTTCTCTAATAATCTTTATTCTTCCTCACCAATAATTTTTACCTCTGTTTCTAATTCTACTCCAAATTTTTCTTTTACAGTCTTTTGCACGTGTCGAATGAGCTGGATATAGTCCGTAGATGTTGCATGATCAACATTGACAATAAATCCGGCATGCTTTTTGGATACTTCTGCCCCGCCAATCCGTGTTCCTTGTAAACCACTATCCTGAATTAATTTCCCTGCATAATAATTAGGTGGGCGTTTAAATACACTTCCACAGGAGGGATACTCTAATGGTTGTTTGGATTCACGTAAAAATGTATTTTCATCCATTTTTGCTTTAATCGCGGTAGGATTTCCTTTTTTTAATTTAAAGCTTGCGTCCACAATCATATATTTTTCCTTTGCGAATACGCTATTTCTGTAGGAAAAATCAAAATCATCTGGACCCAGTGTTAAGATTTCACCTGTTGGTGTAATGACCGTGGACTGGACGAGAACCTCTGAAATTTCACCGCCATAGGCACCGGCATTCATAATTAACGCTCCACCAACTGTTCCTGGGATTCCACAGGCAAATTCAAGCCCTGACAATTGAGATTCAAGGGCTGTTCTTGACACATCAATGATGCTTGCTCCGCTTCCACTATATATTTCTTCGTCCTTGACACTAATTTCATCGAATTTTTCCAAGCTTACTACAATTCCCCGTATCCCTGAATCTCTTATAATGACATTTGTCCCTCTCCCCAAAATCGTTAATGGAATGTCGTGTTGATAGGCATATTGCACAATGATTTGCAGATCCTCAATCAAACGAGGGATAGCAAAGATATCACTAATACCACCAGTCTTTATAAAAGTATGTTTGGATAAAGGTTCCGATTGTAGTAGTTGGACATGTGGTAATTTTTTTTGTAAATCTTTCATTATCGTTAAAATTTCTTTCATTTTTTCTGCCTCTTATCATTTATTTGCGATAAATCTTTCAATCAATATCCCGCTCGCAACGGTCCAAAATCATTATACTAAAAATAGCGAGATGAATGCAGTATGAAAATGATGAATTGTATGGGATGTTCATATTTAACCTATTCCGTCTCATATTTACGTTCAAAATGATGGATTATTCGCTTATACAGAGTGTTTCACATCTGTTTAGGAGCTTCTATTCCTAAAAGATGAAGCCCTTCTTCAAGGACAATCGTGATCGCTTTTACAAGTGCTAGTCGATCTGCCTGATTAGGGCCATTATGCAATATTTTAACATGGGCATAATATTTATTAAAATTTTGCGCAAGTTGGAATAAATACTTTGCTATTTCGGAAGGTTCGTAACGGTAGAAACTTGTTTGGATCACCGTTGGAAAGAGCATGAGTTGTTTCACGATCGCCCAACCTTCTGGCTCGATGTGTCCGGTTATACTTTCTTGCCATTCAGTATGTTCAGCTTTTCTCAAAATCGAGCATGCCCTCGCATACGTATATTGTACATAAGGACCTGTGTTTCCTTCGAACTTTAACATCTCTTCAAGGGAAAATTCAATATGGTTTTGTTTTTCATGTTTCAAATCGTGAAAAATAATCGCTCCAACCCCGACCATATGAGCAACCGCATCCTTCATGGGCAGATGGGGATTTTTCTCCTCAATATTCTGTTTGGCTAGTTTTATCGCTTCCTCGATTACTGCTTCCAATAACACAACTTTCCCTTTTCTAGTGGACATTTTTTTACCATTCTTTAAGATAAATCCAAATGGGATATGAGTCATGCTTTTAGCCCAAGTATAGCCCATCTTCTCGAGAACGCGGAACACTTGTTGAAAATGGAGACTTTGCTCCTGGCCCACTACATAAAAGGCCTTTTCAAAATGATACTGTTCATAGCGATAAAGAGCGGCGGTCAGATCCCTTGTTGCATATAAAGTGGCTCCATCCGATTTTTGAATCAAACAAGGAGGTAAATCGAATTCCTTTAAATCGACAATCTGGGCTCCATCTGAACGTTCGAGTAATTCTAAATCAATTAGTTTTTTTACCGTTTCCTCCATTTTATCATTATAAAAGGCTTCTCCGTGATAAGAATCGAAGTGAACATGTAATAAATCATATATTTTAGTGAATTCATGAAGGGACTCTTTGCGAAACCATAACCAAAGTTGTTGTGCCTCCTCATCCCCATCTTCCAGTTTCTTAAACCATCTTCTTGCTTCCTCTTCTAATTGCTGATCCTTTTCAGCTTCCGTATGAAATTGAACATATAGTGATAATAATTCCTTAATCGGGTTACGCTTGACTTGCTCCTCACTTCCCCAACGTTTGTACGCGACAATTAGTTTGCCAAATTGTGTGCCCCAATCACCAAGATGATTGATCCGAATCGTTTTAAATCCGCATTTCTCTGCAATATTAGCTAGAGCATTCCCGATCACTGTCGATCTTAAATGACCCATCGAAAAAGGTTTGGCAATATTAGGAGAGGAAAAATCAATGACGGTATTTTTTCCATTGCCAAACTCCCATGAACCATAATCCCTTCCCTGTTCCATAATTTGTTTTAAAACCTGTTGATTCACTGTCTCTTTATGCAGAAAAGCATTGATATAAGGTCCTTCAGCGATTATTTGTTCAAAAAGCGGGCTTTGTAATTTTCCCATTAATTCTTTGGCAATATGCTGAGGGGATTTTCGCCATTTTTTTGCCAGTATAAAACAGGGAAAAGCGAGATCCCCTTGTTTTTCATGTTTTGGGGTTTCAATCAGATTTTCTACTTCTTCTAACGGCAAAGTCTCGTTTAGTTGTTCTGAAATAAGCTTCGCATATTCTTTGTTAAAATGGATCATGACAACTTCACACTCCTTTATAAAGTGAAACTTCATTCAGTGGGGGTTTTTTTCATCCCCCACTGATGAGAAGATCAAAGGCTAAAATCGCGACGTCCTGTCGCAACGCCTTTGTGACCAACATCCTGTTGGCCTGAACGAATCGGGGATTTGACTTTCAGTTGATCCCCCACTTGCAATTCTTGTTTTCCCTCGAATTCTCGAAGTGGGGGTCTTACTGCCAGTTAATTCGGGATAAAATAAAAAATCCCGCCTCTATAGATAGAGACGAGATGACTCGCGGTACCACTCTTATTGTTCCATTTTGAACCAGCTTTATGTTGATAACGGAATAATCCGGCAAAGCCCTACTGATTTCAGGCCGCTTCTTAGAAGTGCGTTTCATGACCAATCAGACGCTAGGCTTCCACCATCCCTAGTTCGCTTAAGCCTGGAGTTGCTCATTACTCTCTTCCTCATTGAATGTATCGATTAATTTTCGTTATTATAATGGATCGTCGAGGAAAATGCAACTCATACATTTTTGTTCAGGTCTGAGGAGCCTCAATCTATTATCAACCGCCTACTCTTTTTCTTTTGGCGACACAATAAACTCGCAACCACGATCAAGACGATGATCGATATAAGCAGCACAATCACGCCTGTTTCAAAGGTTAAAGAGGGATTGTTGAATAAAACAGACTGTTCCCCCTTCGTTATTTTGACGACATTCATATAGATAAATGGAAGGAAATGGGCGGTGTTCGGGAAAAATTGAACACTGCTGACATAGCATATACCTATGATTAAAAGAGTACAAGCAAGCACAGATAATTTATGCGGCAAGATCAGGGAACAAACGTTGGATAACGTCAAAACAAAATATAGGGCTAAAAGTGCCAGCACAAAGTTTTGGATCATGTACTCTCCTAATGGCAGGAAGTGAAAACCCATTCCTTGTGAATAGTGCCCCGTATAGTTGGCTGACTCAGCGACCTTCGCACTATCGTAAATAAAAACCGGATATTGCCAATCACCAAAACGATCGAATAGTACACCTAAAAATAAAATAAAGCCAATGACAATGATACTGATCAATAGGGCAATGGTATAGGAGTGCAAAAGTTTTCCGAAAAATAGACTCCGTAAGGAAAGCGGCTGCGTTTGTAACAGGCGAAGTGTCGCCTGTTTCCCTTTCTCATCGGCTAAAAAACCGCCCACAAGGAAAAAGATCAGGATCATCCCCATCAGATAAACATGTTTATCAAAATAGAGTCCTAATAAAAATAAACCACTACTATCGAGACGCTGATTCCCCTTAATATATATATCTTTTCCAGTTTCCCAATCCCCCAAATCTTGAAAAATCGTTAAAGCATATTTTCCAGGAAAAACGGGCTGAACTTGATGAGCAATCATCCAATCCTTCTCTGCATAACTGATATCGATCGCCATTTTCCCGATCAATTTTATTAATGTGCTATCATAATGAACTTCACCATTTTCCTGCTGCATTGTAAACTTTTGATAGTTATAAAATGTTTTCCAGTCCCCTTGTCTGTATGCTTCAACTGCTTTACGTCCTTTCTCAATGAATTCTTTATAAGAGGCAATCTGTTCTTCTATCCTATCTACACCTAGTTCTTCCTTTTTAGACTCATCAAGATCAAGTGCCTCTATTTCCTCTAATTCCTGTTCATAATCAGATAAAACCCATAAGGCTGCAGGAGGATTTTCTAGTTCCTCTAAATAAGTGGCTTCTCTGTTCTTCGCCTCCTGAAAAACGTAGATATAACCAAGACAAAGCAGGAAACAAAGTAACAGCAAGGTTTGTTTCAACAGGCCTTGTCGGATCGTTTTCCGGTATTCAAAGACGATGGGGCGCATCCCTTTTCTTTTCCCATACGAGGTTTTTCCGCGAGCAAACGGTTTTTGCACGGGGTTCGTTTGGCGATCAAGCTCTTGTTCAGGCAACCTTGCAGCAATACATAACAAAACAATATTCCACACACTGATCGATAATAGAAACAGCCAAGGTGAAAAACGAGGGATAGCCGCTTGCCATAGCTCATAAAAAGAGAAAAATGGATTCCAAGTTATTTGTAGCCCTTCCCATAGAACGGTCGCCATCACACCGATAAAAATCGACATTCCCAGCAGAAGTAAATGCGTAAATGTCTTTTTAATCCAAAGGCTGTACAGACAAATCAAGCTACAGGCAAAACTAGCAGCACCGAAAAATAGGCTCATCTTATATAAGAGATTTTGCCATGCTGGGCGAATGAAAAAATGCTCTCCACCATCTATCATAATCGGATAATGAAAAAACGGTTGCTGGTATCCAAAGACGATCGGGAGGAGGAAGCTGATCGAAGCAACTATAAAAACAGAGAAGAGCAGGAAGATAAGTAGGCTGATATATTTTGTGATTATGCGTTTCCAGCCCGGAATAGGCTGTGTTTTTAATGTTAGCCAGGTTTGCTGTTCTCGTTCATCACTAATCGTGCCACCGAAAAACAGCACAAAAATAATCAGCCCCCAGATTCCAAGTTGAAACTGAGCACTTTGCAGCAAAAATAAAGCAGGAACAACCGGATAACGTTCATCCACATAGGCGATTTTCTGATCCATCATCCATTGGTTTTTCGCTTTCGCTTTCTCCCTTTCCACTCCTTGAACAGCCCCAAAAAAGCCTCCAGCTTGTTCATATTGTGCGATTTTCGCCCAAAACTCACCTTCCCGCTTTGGAATCTCAGCCCATTGTTTATTTTCAATTGCTAAGCGCCATTGAAAGAGAGTATTTCTTATTTGATAAATAATCGATAATTGTTCCTCCCATTGAGGCTCCACTTCCCCGTTTTCCTTTTCCAACTTGAGACCTTCTATTGGCGTTCTTCCTGTTTGATTGACCTTTGCTCTTAGATCTTCTGTAATTGTCGTGACTCCATTGGAAAGCGGTTCAACTTTTTCATAAGCCCTTTCCACCATCCCCTTTTGTTCTACGAGATTCCGTTGAAAGAGTCCAAATGTGCATAATAAAATGATTGCGAAAATCCACCATAATTTCTTTTGCCGCCACACTTTTTTCAGTTCAAATAAGAGTAGTGACATCCGCTCAGCCTCCCTCCACAAAAAGCTGCTGATAGCGCTCTTCAGATCCAATCAAGCTTTTTTCAATGTCGAGAATCAAAAGCGGATCATGCTGCAGAAGGGGAGCAATCTGCTGGAAATCGGTTGTATAAAGAAAAAATTGTTTGTCATTCCGTTTCCAAGGAAAGGGCACCTGTTGTAACATTTTCTCTACGGTTTGCCCATCTTTAACTGTCATTTTATAGCAAACATTTTCATGAACAGATAATTCTTCTTTCATGAGTTGCCCGTTTTTCAAAAATAAAATATGGGGAGTGAGCCGGTCAATTTCCGCTAACTGATGAGAGGATAACAGAATCGCGGTCCCTTTTCGATGCAGATCGATTAATAGCTGACGCACTTTAATCGCACTTGTTGGATCAAGACCATTCAATGGTTCATCCAAAAGCAATAATATAGGTTGGTTGACGAGCGCCATCGCTAACAGCAGATGCTGCTTCATCCCTAGTGAATAATGGCCTACCTTTTTATGAATATATCCAGATATCCCAATTTGCTCAATCGTTTCCGCAATTTGTTCTTTAGCAATTCCTTGTACATCACCAATAAATTGCAAATGGTCATATCCTGTTAAATAATGATAGAGGACAGAATTATCTTGCATAAAGGAGATCTCGCGGAAAATATTGGCGTCCTTGTTGCTTTTATTCAAAATCATGACTTCTCCTTGATCAGCGGAAAGGATATTCGTCAAAATATTCAAAAGGGTAGACTTCCCCGAACCATTTGGACCAACTAAAGCAACAATTTGCGGCTCCGTTATCTCAAAAGAGACGCGATCCAATACCTTTTGTTTGCGGTATGATTTTGAAATATTTCGAACCGATAAAATCATATGGCAGGCCACCTAATCACGTAGTCTATGAGATTAAACTTCGAACTTTATACATACACTAATATTATATGCTTTTCAAATGAGTAAAAAGCCCTTCTTTTTTAAACCGTAAAAGCAAGGGCTTTTTGACTTTGATCTCCGCTATCATCCCTAGCTTATATATCATTTCAAAAAAGGCAGGATGAACCGATTCCTTAAGAATTAGTTTTTTGCTTATTAGAAACTACTGAATCTATCTTCACTAAATAGCTATCTTTCGCAAATAAGATTTAAATCATTATCAGGTTCGTTTATCATCATTAAAGAGGTAGAGAAAGGTTTAGCGATATTCCCGTCAGTGTCGGCCTGTGATTTGGGCGGCATCACAAAAGGAGTAGGATAAGGTAATGGATCCCTATATAAATACCCTGTAAAAAGGCCACATCCCCCAATCATTTTCTGTCTACTCAACCATCCACGATAAAGATTGCCATGTGCCTTTGTTTGTGTAAAATAAAAATATTCATCTGAACTATATAGTCACCACTCTAAGAACTTCATGCCATATCCTATCAGGGGAAGCTTGTACAACTGACGAATTTTCATCGCCATCAGAAGAAGCGCTTACATTATTAGCAAGACCTAAAACTACCATCGAAACAGATAAAACTAACAATAAGGATAAGCGAACTGTCTCTCGACCATTTACATCTTCCCCTTCCAATATTTTATTTATTAAATAATATACCATTCATAATTTATTATCGATAGGCCTAAAGACCGTTTGTAACCATCGAATCTTTAGACTTATCCAAAATACAACTTGTCTCATTAGAACAAGAAACAGTTCCAAAGAAGTAAATATTTTCCGGGCAAACTTGGATATAATCCCCCTCGAAAAAGTAAAAAATGGTCTGATTAAATGTGAAAAAACACTGTTACATCTCATTTCAAGGGGGATTATTTTTTATGAACAGAAAGATAAAAGAACATTCGCCTTTGCAAAGACTATTAATAGGTGCTAGAGATCTATAAGTTCCTGCAATTGGCGGTAAATTGTCTTCATTTCTTCCAACGTCATCCTCACAAGACCACTTGTTGAAGGAGCAACAAAATCGATGACCCCAGGGACCGTTTGATCAGGCTGGGGTCCCCACTCCGCTTTCCTTTTTCCTGAATATTGTAGATACACGCCCTTTCCTACAAAACAAACAACTTTCGGCTTGTAATAGCGGATTTTTTCTACCAATATTTCTTTTCCTTGCTGGTATTCTTCCTTTGTAATTTCTGCAGCACTTCTTGTTGGTCTAGGAACGATATTGGTAAATCCAAAACCTTTTTTCAATAGTTTCTCCCCTTCACCGGGATCATATAAACGTTCCGTTAGACCAGCTCCAAATAAAACCTTCCAAAACTTATTCGTTGGATTGGCATAATGATGTCCCGTTTCACTTGAACGAATGCTGGGATTAAATCCTACAAATAGAAGCTTTAACCCCTTTTTTAGGTCATCTGGAACAGGCTTCATCATGTAAATGTATTACCTCCTTAAAATAGGTAATGTACAGCATCGAAATGAACCACCTGATTTAATGATCTCAGATAAATCAACTTCGATGACTGTATATCCCTTGTTTTTTAGTTGTTTATTTACATTTTGATTCACGGGTAAACTGAAGACCGTCTTATTTCCAATCGATAAGACATTGGTCCCTAATGTAAATTGCTCCTCTTCTGTTACCTCAATTAGTTCAAATTGTTGCTTTAGCATCGAGATTGACTCTTTTTCTAAGGCTTTAGGAAAATATAAGGCTTCTGTGTCCGATAAAATATTAAAAACGCAATCCAGGTGTAAGTATTTTTTTTGCAAAGGCACTGGGACGATCTGATACCCGGGTAAAGCCTTCTGAAGATATTGGATTGCCTGTTTATTTGTTCTACTGCTCACACCAATGTAGACAGTATGGTGATGCACAAGCACATCACCACCTTCAATCATCCCTTCTGCGATATGTAAGAATGGATAGGGATAGAGTATTTTCTTTAATTCAACTTCCTCTCCCTTGCGCACACTTCTAGCCATCTGTGAAACACAAATTTGATGACCAATCGTAAAACCAATATCACGAGTAAATACCTGCTCTGGATAAGCTGGATTTGGTGGAATCAATAATACCTCGATCCCATGTTCACGTAAGGCATTCGTAAAATGACGATGTTGTTCAACAGCAAGACTATAATCGATATTGTCTTCTGTGTAATGCTTTTGCGTTTCATTGATCACTTCACGGATCGCCATAAACTTTGGTTCACATAGAATCACTTTTCGTAATGTTTCATATTCACTGTTGCAGAGAACCTGTTCCTGTTTATTCTGGATTGTCATTGTCCTACTCCTTGTTATGTAATTGGTTTTATTCAAACACTCAGTATGATCATTTTTCCCGAAAAATGATAAAAGTAACTAATTGGTCTTTAAATCGACCATTTAGTTACTTCGTTCTAGCGTTTGTCACTCTACTTTTAATACCCAGTTAAATGGATCCTCTTTTATTCCCGTTTGAATTCCTGTTAAGGTATCATAAATTTTTTTCGAAAGTTCCCCGGTTTCTCCATTATGAATGGTCAGTTTATGATTCTCCCAATTAAGCTCTCCAATTGGAGAAATAACTGCGGCTGTACCCGTTCCAAAGGCTTCCTCAAGTTTGCCCTCTCCATGAGCTTGGTAAATCTCTTCCATTGAAATTTTCTTTTCTATAACGGGGATATTCCAATGTTTTAATAATTCAATCACTGATTTCCTTGTAATACCTTCCAAAATACTCCCATTCAGTTCAGGCGTGACCACTTCTCCATTGATTTTAAAGAACACATTCATACTACCGACTTCTTCGATATATTTATGCTCTTTTCCATCCAACCATAGCACTTGCGAGTAGCCTTCCGCTTCCGCCTCTTCTTGGGCTTTTAAAGAGCTGGCATAGTTTCCTGCCGTTTTGGCATTCCCTGTTCCCCCTTTTACGGCGCGGACATACTCACTTTCCACGGCGATCTTTACGGGGTTAATCCCTTCTTTATAATAAGCTCCTACGGGGGATAGAATGATCACAAATTGATAGGTCGTTGATGGTGCAACACCCAAATAAGGCTCAGTCGCAAAAACAAATGGCCGAATATAGAGAGAGGTCCCTTCTTTATTCGGGATCCAGTCACGATCAATGGAAATCAATTTTTTCAATGCCTCTAAGCCTAAATCTTCATCAATCTCTGGAATGCATAAACGTCGATTGGACCGATTCATCCGTTTCATATTTTCTTCAGGTCGAAACAGCAAGACATCCTGATCTTTTGTTATATAGGCTTTCAATCCCTCAAAAACCGTTTGACCGTAATGGAAAATAATCGCAGCCGGATCTAATACAATCGGTTGATAGGGGATAACGCGAGCATCAAACCAACCTTTATCTTTTGAATAATCCATTACAAACATGTGATCAGTGAAAAAACGACCAAAAGGAAGTTGTTCTTGTGCTGGTTTATCTTTTTTATGCTGGCTTAATTGTACCTTGATCTCTTGCATATGGCTTTCTCCTTATCTATTCATTTCGTACTTGCCCATTTCCGTAAATAAAGAATTTAGATGATGTGAGTGCTTCTAAGCCCATAGGCCCGCGTGCATGCAGTTTTTGCGTACTGATTCCAATCTCCGCACCATAACCAAATTCAAATCCATCCGTAAAACGAGTGGAGGCATTATGATAGACAACCGCTGCATCCACACTATTTAAAAATTGAGCAGCGTGTGAATCCTGATTCGTTATAATTGATTCCGAGTGTCGCGTTCCGTAATGATTGATATGTTCAATGGCCTCTTTTAAACCTGAAACGATTTTCGCACTGATCGATAAACCCAAGTATTCGGTTGACCAATCAGCCTCTGTGGCCACTTTTATATTATGACACTCCTTTACGATGATTTCATCTCCGAAAACTTCCACATCGTTTTCTTGCAGACTTTTGACTAATTCCCTCCCATATTTTTCAAACCATTTTTCATCCATTAATAAAGATTCAATCGCATTGCAAACGGACGGGCGTTGTAATTTCGCATTTAATACCACTGATTTGGCCATTTCCCAATCGGCTGATTCATCGATAAAAATATGGCAATTTCCTGCACCTGTTTCAATAACGGGAACGGTTGATTCACGTATGACGGTTTCGATTAATTTTTTTCCGCCTCTTGGAATAAGGACATCTAAATACTCATTTAAGCGGAATAGTTCTTTGGCCGTTTCACGGCTTGTATCTTCTAATAATTGGACAGAATCTTTTGGGAGTTTACTTTTTTCCAATGCTTGATGAATCACTTTGACAAGGGCGATATTCGAATATTTAGCCGAAGAGCTTCCTCTTAAAATCACGGCATTCCCTGTTTTTAAAGCCAATGTGGCCGCATCAATGGTGACATTGGGCCTTGCTTCATAAATCATCCCAATAACCCCGATGGGTACTCGTTTTTTATATATGTGTAATCCATTTTCTCTTTCAATGGTTTCTATTGTTTCACCAATCGGATCCTTTAATTCGATTAAAAGTTGGATAGCCTGTGACATTGCCTGAATACGATCTTCATTTAACATAATCCGGTCCAGAATAGCAGAAGACAATCCGTTTTCCTTGCCAGATTGTAGATCTTTTTGATTTGCTTCAAGTATTTCCCCTTGCGATCCTAATAACCCTTCCGCAATAAGTTTCAAAGCCTGATTTTTTTCCTCTGTTGTGACATTAACTAAGGTGTAGCTTGCCTGTTTCGCTGCCTGCCCTTTCCTCGTTACTTCACTCATGCCTCTCTTCCCCCTTTATTTATATTTGTACCCAACGATCACGATGGATCACTTCCATGGCGGGTTTCGTTTCCCTATTCATGTGGCGCTGTTGGATCGTGCTTTTTAATTCATCTGATGAATAGCTTACTTCTCCTTTTCCTAATAAACCTTTCACCCCGAAAACTTCTACAACATCCCCCTTTTCAAAGGTTCCTTGCACTTTAAAAACCCCAGCAGGTAATAGGCTCTTTCCATTATAAAGTATGGCTTCTTCTGCTCCCTGATCCACATATATTCGGCCTGAAAGCGTTGAATGAAAAGCAATCCATTGGCGGTTCGTATTAATAGTCCCGATGTCTGGATTGGAAATATACGTCCCATCGCCTTCTCCTTGCAAAATCGTAAGGAGTTTATCCGGACCCTTCCCTTGCCCTATAAAAACGGGTACTCCTAGGGAATGTGCTGTTTTGGCTGCCAAAAGTTTGGATTTCATCCCTCCTGTACCAACTCTTGATCCTGATTCATCTACATGATTCAATAAATCATCGGGAATTTGCTCTAAATGATTAAATCTCTTTGCATCCGGATAAAAGCGAGGATTTGCATTATAAATTCCATTGATATCCGTCAAGATGATTAATTGATCCGCATGCAAAAAGCCACTCACCAACGCAGATAACATATCATTATCTCCAAATGTCAATTCCTCTACCGAAACCGTGTCATTTTCATTAATGATCGGTAAAATGCCTCTTTCTAATAGTTCGGACATCGTTTGGAATGCATTTCGATATCTTTCACGATTGGCAAAATCTGATCGAGTTAATAAAATTTGGGCAGGAGTAATATGAAAAGCTTTAAATTTTTCCATATAAGATTGAATTAAAAGGCTTTGTCCGACAGCCGCCGCCGCCTGTTTCCCTTTTAAGGTTACGGGTCTGGTTGGATAACCTAAACAGGCAAATCCAGCTGCCACAGCTCCTGAGGAAACAAGAATCACCTCATGTTTTGCTTTGCGTAAATGTGCCAGTGCCTGGACATGATCAATTAATTTCTCATGATCCATTTCCCCTTTTTCATTCGTTAAGGAACTACTTCCAATTTTAACAACAATCCGCTGCTTTTTCATGTCTATCACCTTTACAAAATAATAAAAAAAGCCCTCCATCCTTAAAAAACTAAGGACGAAAGACTTTTTACTTCCGCGGTACCACCAGAATTGGATGCATAGAATGCACCCCGCTTTGCCTATAACGCTCAGGTTTGCGCCTATTGTTTCCATAGGACTCCAAAGGCAGGTTCTGCTGGTTGATGGTGACGAAATCTTTCAGCTCACAAATTTCGCTCTCTTGCACTTCAAACACAGCATACTAGTCCTTTTTCCTCGTTCATCAATTTTCTCATATTATGACGAATTTATGTGAAAAAGTCAAGTGATTGAATATGATAAACGTGGGTATTCAAATAAAAAAAATAAAAAAAGAATAAAGGGACAAGAGAGATCCCTTTCCCTTTTATTCCTTTTTTTCGTGATAATGTTGGCGGCAGAAGTCAAAAACCAATGCCTCTTCATCCTGCTCGAGGGCAAAATCTAAAATAGCATGTGAATTTCTTTCCATAAATTCGTAATGAAGAATGCTTTGCGATTGATTCACATCAGCAAAAATCACCCTTAGCAACAAACCATTTTCAGTAAATAATTCATCCTCTTCCGGTACCTCAATTTGCAGAAAGAACTCATATCGAGTTCCATCAAGGATCCCAGTTGGATCATGTAATTCCTCTACTGTATATCCTGTTATCTTCATTATTCATTCCTTCTTCTCATGTATATCTTTTCTTTATAAAAATCCCAATCGTGATGATTAATAATATGGCTAATCCAATATATACAAAATAGGAGTAAATGTCCATGATTTCAACGATTTTTGTCCAAGACTCTCCAACTGCCGCCCCAATCCAGACTAAGATCGTATTCCACAGTAATGTTCCGGCAAGCGTCAAAAGAAAAAATGGCAGAAAATGCATTCGAGCCATTCCTGCTGGAATCGAAATTAAGCTGCGGATTAAAGGAATAAAACGACAGAAAAAAACGGTCCATGCACCATGAGCTTGAAACCACGCCTCCGCCCTTAAGATATCTTCCTTCTTTAAACGAAGAATATACCCCCAGCGATCAATAATTTTTTCAATTCGATCTGGATTCACTAAATAACCAATCCCGTAAAGAATAACAGCCCCGAGTACAGAACCTAATGTAGCAAACCAGACGACACCCATGATGGTTAAATCGGATTTAGTCGTCAAAAATCCCCCGAAGGTAAGAATGACTTCGGAAGGAATAGGGGGAAAAATATTTTCAATCATAATCAAAAAGAGAATCCCGATATAACCAAAATTTTCCATGATATTTATAATCCAAGTATCCATTTATGTACACTCCTATACTTTGAAAAAACTTGTCTATGTTATTTTACAAGCAATTTGCATCATTTATCACCGGAATGGCAAATTTATATGTATGGAAGTTTTGTTTTGGATCAAAATAATGAAAGTACCCCCCGTACACTTTTATATAGTAACTTGGCTTATCCAATTGTTATAATCGCTAATTTTTATGTATAAGTCAATGACTTTCTTTAAAAATAAAGCGGAACTTCAATCCGTGCGTTTCTAACCACCAGTTAATCCCGGGATAAAGGAATGACGTAAAGACATGATGCAAAAGTACAGACTTTTGGATACTACGATTTTGAAACATTTTAAACCCAATAAAAAGCTAGCCTATACTGTGCATAAACAGTCAACAAGTAGACAGAAAGATTATTTAGTTACTGTCATTACCCCCGTTTATAATGGGGAAAGCTTTTTAAAAAAGTCAATTAAATCTGTGATGAATCAAACAATTGGTTTTAACAATATCGAGTATATATTCATTGATGATTGTTCCACAGATCGCTCAAAAGAAATTATATTCCATTTTGCAAGAGACCACGAAAACATTACCGTAGTTTCGTTAGATTGTCATTCTGGTTCACCCGGTCGTCCCCGTAATATTGGTGTGGAATTAGCAAGTTCCCCGTATATTACTTTTTTGGATGCAGACGATTGGCTCGATTCAAATGGCTTACAAGTTCTTTATAAGATTTTAGAAGAAACAGGAGACCCTTATGTTGTAGGGAGAACCATCAAAGTGGATAGTCAAGGCACTAAAGTAATTGGTGAACACCAATCTTGTAAAGAAAGAAGAAGTGTCTCTCCCTTATCCATCCCGCATATTTTTAACCATCTTGGTCCGACTGCGAGAATGATGAGAACTAGTTTTATTAAAGAACAGCAGATTCAGTTTCCCGAGATGAAATTCGCAGAGGATAAACAATTTTTTATTGAGGTACTCGCAAATTGTAAAACAATTTCAACGACAACAAAGCCAATTTATTATGTCAATCGCTTAGATGAAACGAAAAAAACCCGCTTAACGAATCAAACTAATATTTTACAAAAAACAAAATATAATGTACAAGTAGTCCATTACATTTTAAATCAAAAATTTGATATTGAAATTGAAAAAATGATTATCAATCGAATGTATGAATTTGATTTAATGAAAAGTCTTCTTGCAACACCACATTTTCAAAGCACAAAATTAAAATTGTTGTACTATTATAAAATCAAACAAATTTTGAAGACAACAAAAAAATTAACATACGATTTTTCGGAGAATTTTTTACAACCGATTCACAAGGTCATATATGAATTGATACGTGAGGGCAGGTATCATACGGTAACAAAACTGTTGGAGTGGGATAAATCAATAAAAGTAAAAGAAGTGGTGATCAAAAATGATCAGCCTTATTTTGTCATTCCCTTTCTTGAGGAAAAATACAAATATATTCCTATGCCCATATTTATCACCTTTACACAACATTATTGTCAAGGGAATCAATACATTCTTCACTTTCAGATATATGGTGATCACATACATTCCATCACAGATGTATTAATTTGTGACGGGAAGAATGCCCATAATGAATATGTTTTGCCAGTGACCGTAAGAGAAAATGGCGAAGCACTTATTGAATTCAAATTAGACTCATTAAAAAATTTACCCGCTTCCATTTACTCCATTTTCGTAAGATATAATGATTATATGAAAATGAATATTAGGCAACGGATTAAAAATGAAATGAAATATCGTTATGAAAACCGAGAATTCACTTTTTATCATACGCCCTACTCCAATATTGGTCTTAAAATAAAGTGAAACTTCAATCAGTGAGGGCTTACTGCTCGTTAATCCGGAATAAATTAGCGATTATAATAGTTTTGTTGTAATTAATCGTATTTATTGTAATAAAACCCTAAACGTAAATACTTAGTGTGAACGAAATACTATTGTTTCGATATTTTCCCTCCGCATGTTATAGCTGGTACTAAGAGTAAGTTCAGATGCTAACACCAGGTATTAATAATTGTTCTTTTTAAAGAACATATCCGCATCTAGCTTATCCCGGAGATTTTCGCGAAATATTATCCGGGTGCAGTTTATTATTTCGAAATACTTTTTGGATATAGTTTTAGGGCGCAAAAAATCAAGCATCTAATAAGATGCTTGATTAGGACTCAAAATGTTTTATAGACATTTTCACATTCTTCTCCGGTTGGTTCATAAAAACAATGAAGTTTATAACGAGCGACAAGGGGTTGATTGTACCAGGTTGCTGGGCAGTCCCCTTCCGGCCTGAAATACCAGAGGCTATATTTAGCCGGCCAAATTCTTTCTCCATTTATAGCACGTCTGGCCAATCTGCGTTCACTTTCTCTAGCCCTCTGATAAAAATAGCCATGTATGACTGCTTCAAACGCATGAGGCTGATACACCATATCTGGAATGGTACGCAATCCTATAAAATCGGAACAATTTGCCCGAATTCGGTTAATTCCCACATTGCCAACCATCAGCATCCCCTGTATTCCTTCTCCCTCACCTTCCGCTCTTAACAATCTTGCTAATAGATCAATGTCTGATCCTCTGGCCTTCACAACAGCCATTCCGACACCTCCCAATCTTTCTATATCCATATCATATTGAAGGGGATGACATTTGTTGCGGTTGGTCAGGGAATTTCTTATTGATTAAAATAGCCTTGTGCTTTTGCAGCAATGTCCTCTGGGTATTTATAACTTAAGGGTTCTTGGTGTAATGCCTGAAAATAATTAATATCACTGGTATCCAGCCCGCCAATAGTAAAGCGTGGAATTAAACGGACATGGGGAGGCTGTTTTCGTTGCGAATCGATTGGAAGTTGCATGAGTAAGTTGAAACTTGCAAAACCTTGTTCCTCCATGACTTTAAAAACAACCTGCAATCCTTTTGCAAAATGGTTCCAATCTTCTTTCTTAATATCAAGAATGGATTCGGTTTTTTGAAAAATAGCAAGGAAATCATTATGTCCCTTTGGAGCAAAGGCATGCATCCAGGCGATCTTTCCTTTTTCTCCAATCCATCTCTCTCCCGCGACCTTTTCTTGTTTACAAAGTTCCTCGAAATACTCAGAGCCAGTTTTTTCTTGAAAGGCTTCCGTATCATCATTTAGGCGCTGTTGATAATTAGTCGCTGATTCCGATACAATCACATGTAAATGAGGATGAAGAATACTTCCGCCTGAATACGGTAAGTAGTTCCAATTAATCGAAGCATATTTTGCTTTAGGATCAGACTTTACGACATTTTGAATATAGATTTGGGCAGCCATAAAAGCATTTGTGATCATTTCGGAAGTAAATTCAGCTAATCTGACATAATGTTGATCAGAAAAAACGACAACGCCGTTATGTTTACTGTATGGAAACAGGTTTGGAAAACAAATAGCGTCTCCCGCAATAATTCGTCCTTCCTCTGCGATATTTTTTGAAAAAACAGGTGTCATGTTTAAAATATTCTCAGGGCAAAACGGACAGTTTTTACCGCCTGTATTGGTAGCGGCTTCGGAATAATCAGGTGGTGTTAAAGTAAGTCCAGCATCAAAGATAATCCGTGAAGTCTCGCCTGTTAATGGATCAAAGCGAATTTCCGTTTTTCGATCCATCTGTTCCCCTTTTCCGTCGTAAAAAGAAAACCACTCTTCTCTTTTGGTAAATTTTATTCCCATAGATGCTCCCTCCCCCTTTTATATGAATATAGCAGGTATTGTCAGTATTTTCCAACAAAACACCCACGACCGAACGATAGGGAATCGCGTAATTGGGGTGTCATGAACGCTTTATGACGATCGAAAAACAAGGAATTCCCGTAATTAGGACATCATACACGAGGTAATTGCGATGTCTCACACCTCAAGTGAGACAAGGGGTTAAGGACAGACCAGAATTTATTTTCCCCCAAAATGAGACGGTATAATGCACTTTTAAGAGATGGGAATGGAAAAAATTCGAAAATCCACCCCAAAAAATAAGAAAACAGATGAAACCTTGCCCTATAAGGTTTAAAATAGTTAGTAACCAAAAAACCATTAAACCGAGGGGGTTCATCTGTATGGCTATTATACCACAAATGAA
>NZ_JALIFP010000019.1 GCF_022867885.1 Lederbergia sp. NSJ-179
AACCGTTCCTCTATTATCTTGACCTCAAATAAAGCTCCAAAGGAGTGGGGTGAGTTATTGGGGGATCCAGCGATAACGACAGCCATTTTGGATAGAATTATCCATCGGGCAGAAGTCATTCACTTAAATGGAGATAGCTACCGAATGAAACATCGAGCTACGATTTTCACTGAAAAAGTGTAAAAAATAAATTATCGAAAATTGTAACATTCTACTTGACGGTCACAAAGGTATCAGTTTTTGAGCAATAAGCCACACTATATCGGTTCGAGAATACCCATTTTCGGTTTTCCGTTAGTGACACCAAGTCCTTTTAAATTAAAAAACTTTGAACGGCGAGATCTTACAAATGATTCTGTTTTATTAGAATCTGGCTATGTTTTAAATCAAAACGGAAAATCTCAAAAAGTATTAAGTGATTTTTTGAATACCTTACCGAGTATAGAAGAGGAGATAAAATCCTTTTCCATTGCTAAATCGATATGGGTTACACATGTTCCGCCAAGTGGTGGGGTATTAGATTTACTTAGAAATAAACAAACTGCTGGAAGCAAAGCGATAAGACAAAAAATAATGATAGAAAAGCCTATTCTTTCTTTACATGGACATATTCACGAATCACCGAAGATGTCGGGAAAATGGTATGAGGAGATAGGAGAAACACTTTCAATAAATCCTGGACAGGGTGATGAATTACACGCTGTTATTATCGACATTATTTCTACAACAATGAATGTTAAGCATACTGTTTTTGGCGAAATATCAAAACCCTTGTCTTGAAACATAAGGTATTGAACTTTCAGGGAGGAAAACTATGACGATTATAAGTATTGATGGGGCCAGTGCAGTTGGAAAAACTACTACATCCTCAAAACTTGCTATGAATTATGGAGGATACTGGATACCTGAAGTAAATGCGTTGTGGAAATCGCCAGAACCGATGTACCCAGAATGGTTTTTCGAGAAGCAAGTTGAAAGATGGACGATTGCGCAGAGGAAATCATCTAGCTATCCTTTTATAGTTATTGATATCGACCTTTTTCAACCACTTTGGTACAACTGGGTGTTTGATTTTACCTTATTTGGTGGACAATCATTAGAGTTTGTCACTGAATTTTACCGAAAGCAACTATTAAATCGTACTATCGGTTTTCCAGATAAATATTTTGTGCTATATACAGACGAAGTTGAATTAAGAAAAAGGAAAAATGGTGATAACACCAGACGACGTAGTGGTTTTGAAATGAACCTAAGAATGATTGAACCCCAAAAACGTTACTTTAATGCTTTGAGATCACTCAATCCAGATCTTGTTTGTTTTATTGAGTCAGATAATACCGAAATGATTGTTGAAAAAATTATTGGAACTTTGCCATCTACACCTTGTCAGCACACATTTTCAGTAGAGTTATTCGACTTCATAGTAAATTGGCTTGGCTCCACTCGTGCGACCTAACTTACTACTTTCCAATGGGAAGGTTATTAGGAGTGGGAATAGAAAATTCGTAAAGTTTTTATCATAAATAGAATATAAAAGAGAAATCAAGGAAGAACTTGAAGTAATGGGGCAGGTTTATTTAATAAGAAATGAATGGGAGTGAAGGTAATGGAACATAAAATGGGACTTTATGAATCACCTTATAATTCAATGAATTCGGGCAGAAAGACGGTGGAAGTAAGGTTATACGATGAAAAAAGGAGAAAATTAAACATAGGGGACACGATAAAATTTACAAAACTTCCAGACAGTCATGAGACGTTAGTGGTTGAGGTTATCGGGTTAAGGCAGTATCCAACATTTAAAGAAATGTACGAAAGCATTCCTGCAAGCGATTTGGATGCTGTTGGTGATTCAATTGACGAAATGGTTAATCAGACTTATAAAATATATACTCCAGAAAAAGAGAAGACAGTGGCAATCACAATAAAGTTACTAGATTAAGTGAATCTTTTTCAAGGAGGGATGACTTTGAAGTGTGTAAATATTGCTGGCTTTCCTGATCAGCAGTTACTTAATCAGATTCTAAGTCTACATGAAACAATTTTCAAAGATTCCGACACATTCATGAGCAAGGCAAAAGCTAAGCCAAAACTTCTTTTTACTGTAGGATGCAAAAAAGGAAAAGTTGTAGGGTATAAAATTGGTTATGAAATAAACCCGGACATTTTTTACAGTTGGCTTGGAGGCGTTGATGAACATCATAGGAGTCAAGGGGTTGCTTCTAAACTAATGGAGGAGCAACATTTGTACATAAAAGATAAAGGGTATAAGCTTATCCAAACTAAGACAAAAAATAAATGGCGAAACATGCTTATTTTGAATATCAAATATGGCTTTGATGTAGTTCGGGATAGATACGGATAAACCAGGTGATCCGAAAATTATACTTGAAAAAAACTTATGATGACAAGCAAGTGTGTATCAATTGGGCACTAGTCTCCAAAGGGCTTCCCAAAAGTAGGGATCGAACATAACAATCCCTGGAATTTCGAGATTAATAATGGAAAGTTCGGTACAAGTGATAGGCATTTCCTATTTTAGAGAAACTTAGCGCTGGTTATATCGGGTTAAACAACTTTGCGATGAAGGGAAAGATCGCCCTTCATAGGTTCCAGAACATTTGCTTGTCGGAGGCCTACAGGATGTAGGTCATAACGGCGTGGCGATTGTCGTCGCGCTTTTAGCCGTTCATCCTATTTATTAAAAGGCGCTTGTCCTTTGTTCAAAGGTAAGTATTTCTAGGTTATTTTCATGTTGAAGTGGACGTTGACCTATTTTATTGAGGAGGGTTTTGGATAGAGGTTTGGTCTGAAAATTATTGTTGTCAATTCGCCAACAAATTTTTTTAGACAAGATGCCAATAAGCAACAAACATAGTACAATAAAGCAAATGGTTAAAGGGGTGCTTTAAATTGTATGTCAACATGGTTAATTATTGCTTTACTAACAATCTCATCCAGTATTGATAATCTAGGAGTAGGTTTGTCATATGGTATACGCGGTATTCGTATAAGCACCTATTCCAATTGTATCATTGCCTTAATTTGCTTTTTGTTTAGTGTGGTTGGAATTTACTTTGGCATTTGGATCGCACATATACTACATGGTGGGTTGCCAACTATCTTAGGGGCTGTAATACTAGCGATAATTGGAATCCGTATTATTTTATTGGCGAAACCAACTAATTCGCCAAAAACAACATATTCATTAAACAAAAGTGTTGGTCTCCAGGATTCTTCTTATATCGGCACTGGAGAGTCTATTATTTTAGGAGTTGCTCTATCAGCTAATGCCCTCACAAATGGGGTAGGGGCAGGGCTTTTAGGGATTTCTCCAATCCTTATTTCATTTTTAGCAGCTGCTGGAAGCTTTTTTGCGATTTGGGCTGGGGTGACTTGGGGCTTCAAATTAATGAATGTCCGCATAGGTCGGTTTACTTTAGGTGAATTCGGAACTTTCATAAGTGGCATCTTATTAATTTTTGTCGCCGTGTTATTTTTTTTATAAATAAAAAATCGGTGCAAGTTTAGAAGGTTAGAAGCTCGGGCCTGACCTTTAAATAGCTCAGGTCTGGGTGTTGACAAAATGCCAACGTTTTTGTATAGTTTACTGCGAGATAAATAAGTTTTCAGAAGGGAGTATACCAATGAAGAAAAATCAAACTGGAAATGATCAATTAGGCGTGCTTTTAAAGAGTTTATTAGAGAAAGAATGCCTTTCCATGAGAAAATTAAGTGAACGAACTGCAATTGATACGGCCACTATATCGAGAATCATTAATGGAAAGCGAAATGCTACGCTTGAACATCTACACCAATTTTCTCTTCATTTAAATATTTCCATGAATAAGCTTTTAGAGGCTGCGGGTTATCCGATTAGCGAAGAAAAAGTTGAATCAGAGCTTAGTGAGCACATTGAAAATATTCAACATTCACTTGAGCCATCTATCGCTGAACTTTCTGAGGAAAACATCGAGCGAAAATTAAAGGAATATGCTACCTTTGTGCAAACCTCTGATGGAGAAGAAGAAATATTATCAGGCTTTGAACAAAAAATTAAGAAAGTAGATAGTGTGGGACCATTCATTAAATATTTAAATGGATTTTTTGAGAAATTCCGTCTAAAAAGAGCTTCTTCTGCGGAATTAATTTTAATGGGTAGCGTCCTTTTATATTTTATTATGCCGGTTGACGTGATACCGGATTATATATTTCCTGTTGGTTATATTGATGATGCATTAGCTGTGCAAATGGTCGCAAAAAGATTAGGAGAGTTTTAAAGGAGGGGATGATTTGAGAGCTAAGACTAAAAAATCAAGATTAAAAAAAGCAATGATAGGATTATGCCTATTCACTAGCTTTTTAGTTTTGTTCTTGATTATGTATAGTGTTAACGAATATCAAAAAGGATTAGCGAGTAATGCAGATGATCAAGAAATAGGTGACTTGGTAGAAACTAAGCAGGAACCTTTTCAAGGAGAGGAGGTGAAGTTTGGAGAAATTAAGATTCTCTTGATCGGTAGTGATGCTCGAAAAGGGGAACAAGGTCGTTCTGATGCTTTAATGATTGGATACTATAATCAAAACACTCACCAAATTAAGTTAGCATCACTCATGCGGGATACATATGTAGATATTCCTGGTTACGGAATGCAAAAATTAAATTCGGCTTATTCATTTGGAGGACCTGAGTTAGTTAGAAAAACAATCAAACATAATTTCGATTTAGATATAAATTATTATGCGGTTGTTAATTTTACCGGCTTTCCGAAACTAGTTGATTTGCTTGCACCAGATGGAATAGAAGTGGATATAGAAAAAGAAATGTCGACCGGTATTGGTATGACATTGCATCCTGGTAAGCAATTGTTAGATGGAGATGAACTATTAGGTTATGTACGATTTAGGAAAGACCAATATAATGATTTTGGACGAGTTGAACGACAACAAGAGGTGTTAGCCAAGGTTTTAGATGAAGCTGTTACTGCCCATAATATTGTTCAGCTTCCGAAAATTGTTGGTACTGTAGCATCTTATGTGGACACAAATATAGATAAACGTATTTTATTTACAATGGGAAAAGATATTATAACCAACAAGGCAGAAGAAATGGATAAAATACGCATCCCTATACCAGATTCATTTACAGATCAGAATGTCGATGTTGGCGCAGTCTTAAGCATCGATCTTGAAGAGAATAAACAAGCATTAAATGAATTTTTTTCAGAAGAGAGTATTGCCTTAAAAGAATAAAGTGATAGCTGATCAGCTATAAAACGAGAAAACTTGATTAGGATTATTCCTGTTCAAGTTTTCTTGCTGTTTATACAAGTGTTACATTCTTCATTCAAGAGTTACTCCATCTTCAAAAGGTAAAGTCGGAAAATGGAGGTTTTTAAAGCATTTGTAAAGGTGAACAGTATGAGATGAACTTCACATTTGGATGGGCCTTCAATAAAGAATCGGATTGGGAATTTTTCGAAAAAATCTCTTGTATTTTTCGTTCAGAAGGGACAGATATATACTTCGTTGAGCTTGAGCCAAGTGTAGAAGAAAGGCTTAAACGGAATCAAACACCGAATCGATTGGAACAAAAGTCGACCAAACGAAATATTAAACAATTAGAAGAAAATTTATTGAGCAGTATGGATACGCTTCGATTAAATTCAGAAGCGGGAGAAATAACAGAGGAAAACTATTTGCGAGTGGATAATACGAAACTGAGTGCGGCAGAGGTAGCAAAGATGATTCAACTACGATTTTGTTTATAGATCGAAAATACGTATTACCGTTAGATTACTTGTTAAACTTTATTAATCAAAAGTAAATATCAAAGCAACAAGGGGCAGCTTGAGCATGACGACGAATAAATAGTGTCCCACGACGAACAAAAGCATAGCGACGGCGAATAAACTCGGTCTAACGACGAATAAATTCCCTTAACGGCGGACAAAGCACATAGAAATTTAAATACTACCCCGAGGATAATAAGCTCGAAACCTTACATATTGATCAAGTTGATGTAAGCTATTATTTGGATTCCAAAGGTTATTATCAACCTGTGTATGCTTTTCAAAGTACAATCGATGGAAGGGAAATGACGATCTATATTCCGGGGCTTTAAAAAGCTTCTTTTAGGACGATGCAAAAACGCCCATTCCAAGCGCAATGGTACGCTTGGAATGGGCGTATACGTATATCACTTCTCGGGAAATACTTGGTTAGCTCCTGTGTAAAGCTCGAGTGCAGGTCGAAAAATGTCGAAATTTTTATTTGACTCCAACTAGCGTAATATGTAAAAATCTAACTAGGTCTATCTTCCTGTCTTACCTTCGTTTTATTCTCCAAAAAATGAAAGCCTATTCATCTATGAAAACTCCTACAATTTTCTACAAACAAACATTTTCCAAACGAAAATAAATTTTTAACGGAGGAATGATAAAGTGAGTCACGATATATATTCATATGACCAAAGAGGGCAAATCTTGCAGCATGTACGTTTTACTATGGGGGACACCTATGCACCTTTGTTTTACGATTTGTTTGATGCGCACCAATATAATGGGGGAGTGAGTGGCATTGGAGCGACTATTATGCTGTCACCCTCGCAAGTAGAAGAAGCTTTAGAAAGATTTATGCAATTAGGGGAGCATGCCTTTTTATATCAAAACAGAAAAGGGGAAATCTTTGATTGGCAGCAAAAGGCAATTTTAAAATTTATCAAAACCTGCCTAGAAATCGCTCGCGAAGAAGGCAAGGTAGAAGTGGCCTTCGCCTAAAAGGTCCCTCGCTATTGATACCGCTCTGTTTTCGTATCAATGTCTCAGCTTGTAAACACTGACTAATGGAAAAGGGAGAAAATAAAAAACGTAGTTGGAAGATAGACTTACCTCAAAAACTGGATCTATTTTATCAGAAGTTTCAGTTATGGTATCATAATGTAACAAAGGGAGAGTGTAAAGTGTCAGAGGGGATTTCATATCAAATCCTAGAATTGCATAATAACTAGGAATTTGGAATCGCCATGCCAGAGAATTTTTTAATAGTTCCCTTAAAAATAGAATTTGTCTCGATAGTCACTTAAACCGCTTTTTATTAAAGGGTGTTCCTCCATAAATTCAACTTGTAAACTAAAAAAATTTTTTTCACATGGCCTAATTTTAGAGTCGGGTATTGAAAATTCTTTCATCCATTAATTAGTTAGGGATGGGATAATAATCTCCAGTATAATGATAACAATAAAGGAGTTCGAGCAAATGAATCAATTTAATTCGACTTATAATATATCCCGTTCCAATATTGGTATGGAAGCGGAGGTCGAGCGTCTTCAGGTGCAAGCATTGATGGGCTGGGAAAAAGAATTTAGGCACCTTAAGTGGTTTGGACTGTCTGATGGGATGAAGGTGTTAGAAGTTGGGTGTGGGCCCGGATTTATTACCGAGAAACTTGTTGATAGCTTACCAAAAAGCAAAATTTCAGCATTAGATATAGATGAAAATTTGTTAGTCAAAGCAAAACAACGATTAAATAAGGCATCCGATACAAATGTTGAATTTATACAAGCCTCTGTGTATGATACAGGCCTTCCTGATAATGAATACGATTTTGTTATCGCACGTTTAGTTTTTCTTCATCTATACGAACCTTTGAAAGCTGCTTTAGAGATTTTTAGAGTATTAAAACCAGGTGGAAAGTTGGTAATCATTGACTTAGATGATGGGATCTTTGGTGCAGTTGAACCCAAAATAGACCATTTCCATTCTATTATTGATAAGTTCATTGCTATGCAAGGGAAAGCAGGGGGGAATCGTGAAATAGGACGTAGCTTACCCCGATTACTTGAATCAACAGGATTTTCTAATATTGAAATGGATGCCATCTCTGTCCACAGTGATTTAGTTGGCATAGAGGGTTTTAAAGAGCAATTTAATCCCAAAAGATTTGAACCATTCTATAAAAAAGGTTACCTATCTAAAAGTGATTTTCAAAGTATTGAAAAGGCATTCGAAAATTTGTTAACGAATCCTGATTCATATGCGATGATGATTTTTCTATTAGCATGTGGAACTAAACCTGTTTAAGGTCACCAGTGGGCAGCTTTACCACATTATTATCTTCCGTTGCTTTATGAAATCGTTTGATTCTGAGTAGGAGTGAGTCTATTGAAATTTGTTTTATTATTTGGCCCCCAAGCTGTCGGGAAGATGACAGTAGGGCAAGAGTTAGCAAAGATCACTGAGTTAAAACTATTCCATAATCATATGACCATTGATTTACTCGAACCTTTTTTTGGATTTACTGCAGAGATGTGGAGATTATCGACCTTATTCCGTGAAGAGGTTTTTAAAACATTTTCCCAAAGTGATCAGTATGGCATGATCTTTACATTTGTATGGGCTTTCAATAAAATAGGGGATTGGGAATTTGTTGAGAAAATCTGCAATATCTTTCGTTCTGAAGGTGCTGAAATATACTTCGTTGAGCTAGAAGCAGATGTGGAAGAAAGGCTCAAACGTAATCAAACACCGAATCGGCTCGAACAAAAGCCAACAAAACGAAATATCAAACAGTCTGAAGAACACTTATTGAGTAGTATGGACACGCTTCGGTTAAATTCAGAAGATGGAGAAATAAAAGAAGAACATTATTTACGAATCGATAATACAGAACTAAGTGCTGTAGAAGTAGCTAGGATGATTAAAAATCGATTTCGCTTATAAGTCGATACTCCTAAATAAAAATGGGTGCTTTTTAAACAGGCAAATTAAAACGTATGAAAATATGGATGTTGACATGAATAGGGACGCCGGTAAAGATTGATTAAATTCGTTCTTTCACTTGTTGTTGGGGGAGGTTTCGTGAGTTAATAAGGATGTCGGACCGATAGAATTTCGGAAAGGAGGCTGAATGAACAGTGAACACAAAATATGAGGTGATTTCCGCTTAGCGGAAATCCAAAACGAAGGGGCCGCATTTTCTGTGGCCCCTTTAACAGAAATAAAGCTCGGATTGGCAATACAAAGGCACTGGCCTGTAGCCTTTTGGATTGTCTGGAAACTGTTTTTTCATCATTTGAAACGACTAACGGGGTTACTTTAATAAATTCTATTCTTCCATGAACAATGTTTTGCCTTTGCTAATTAAAGTTCCTATCTGTTCACCTGAAGACAGTCTCCCCATTAATCCTGACTCATTAAAATCAAATATATGAACGGGTAAGTCAAAGTCTCTCGCAAGCAAGAGTGCCGATTGGTCCATCACTTTAATATTATTCTGAATGACATCATTGTAGTTCAATTGTTTATACATTCTAGCATTTCGATCAATATTTGGGTCCGAGGTGTAAACCCCATTTATGCCTTGTTTCGCTACAAAAAGGGCATCACAATTCATTTCAACTGCACGCTGAACGCTTGGATAATCTGTTGTAACAAAGGGTTGGCCATTTCCCCCTCCGAAAACTACGATATACCCTTTGTCTAGATGGTGCATTGCCTTCAATCGTATATAAGGTTCTGCTACGGATGGAACAGGAACAGATGTCATCACTCGTACTTCTTTTTTAGTCTTGGCTTTTAATACGCCTCTAAGCATTAAGCTATTTATAATCGTGCCTAACGTGCCAATATTATCAGCTTCCACTCGATCGATGCCCCGTTGACTAGCCAAGTGACCACGGAAAATATTTCCTCCTCCAACAACTACAGAAACCTCAACATCCATTTCTGTTAACGAAATAATCTCATTCGTAATGTGTTCTAAAGTATCCATGCCAAAACTTTCACCGTCTTTGCTTGCTAAAGCACCTCCGCTTAATTTTATTAACACTCTTTTGTACTTAACCATTTTTCATTCCTCCCAGAAAAAAATAAAGGAGCCAAAGTTAAATACTTTGGCTCCAGATAGAAAATAAATATAAAGGAGTGGGCTGGAGAAATGTCTTATTTGTAATCATTAGCTTCACTCCTTCTATAATAGTAATGGTATAGCAGAAATACAATTTGTTATATTTTATAACAATCATTAAGTGCATTCAAGGAAATGATTAAAATCCGTCTAAAACCATCATGATTGCTTGAGTGGAGTTTCTTACCTTTAATTCAATCCTGCCAAGATGAAGGAACATGATCCGTCGGTGAGATGATTCGAAAGGGTAAAAATAATCACTAGGAATTATTTGCTGCAGTTGTTAGCTGATAAAAAAGTAAAAGAAGCCTTTAGAAGCACATTCTAAATAAAATTCCTGTATAGTAGAAAGAAAGATTATTCATGTTCCAGAGTAGTAGGACATTGATAGGTGTAGTTGAAAGAAGGGTTACTATTTTATATGCAATTTAAAAAAATGATTTTTACGTTTTTGATAGCCGCAATTGGCGGTGGGGTATTTCAGTTCCTACATATCCCTGTTCCGTGGTTATTGGGGCCGATGATTTCCGTATTATTGGCCATTAATCTCTTACATTGGCAATTGGTGTGGCCCAATTCGATTCGAAATTCGGGTATGATCATTGTGGGCTATACGATTGGCTTGTCGATGACTTCGTCTGCACTACACGAAATGGGGCGTCAAATTCCTTATATGCTGTTGATGACGGTGTTATTGCTATTGTTTTGTTCGGTTATTGCCTATGTTGTCTCTAAAATCTCCAATAGTGATTATCAAACAGCCTTATTAGCGAGTATACCAGGCGGGCTTTCACAAGTTTTAATCTTGGCGGAAGAAACAAAGGGGATCAATCTTGGGGTTGTGACGATGACTCAGGTGATACGCCTGCTGATGATTATTGTCGCAACACCCTTGATTGTGATGCTGCCGATTTTTCGTGAAGCGGGAGGGAGCGAACAGGAGGCTATTGATTTACCTGCCGCCACATCCGTAAGTTGGGCCCACTTATTTCCGAATCTACTTTTATTTGCGATTGTTTGTGTAGGTATGGCCTTCATCTGTATCAAAATCAAAATGCCGACTGCTTATTTAATTGGACCGGCGATTGGCACGGCGGTTCTACAAGCTTTTGGCATGGAGGGTCCCCTTTTGCCTTCAGCCCTGATTAATCTAGCGCAGCTGATGATTGGAACTTATGTTGGGCTACTGCTTCGGCCGAATGACATGCCTCATAAATTCAAAAGCTTATGCATTGCCATCGGAAGTGGGCTCATGCTCGTCATCGGCGGGATTGGCTTGGGATGGTTGTTAACGATCATTCAACCTGTTTCAAAGGCCACCGGTTTGTTAAGCTTGGCGCCAGGTGGCATGGACCAGATGGGGATCATTGCACACGCCATTCACGCCGATTTATACATCGTTTCAGGCTATCAGCTCTTCCGTACCTTTTTTATCTTTTTCGCTGTGCCTCCTTTTGTAAAATGGTTGTTTAAGAGAATGGATCGGCGTAAAGCGGATGAAGAATCGGTGTTAATACGAAGAAATTGAAATTAAAACGAAGAAATAGAGATTAACCCGAAGAAATTAAAATGAGTGCAAAGAACCCAATCCACCTAAGGCAAAAAATCAATTCTAAAGGAGGCAAAGCCATGCGGTTATTTCATATGAGTGAAACGAGTCATGTTCCACTCCATAAATGGATCGTATCCGATTTGTTTGCGGAACTATTTAAAAGGAATGTGGAATTGCGTTTGGTCGATAACTTATGGGAGATGGGCGAAAAGGTTCAAACGACGACTTTTTATTGGTCATTATGTAGAATGCGATTTGCCCAGCCGAAATAGGGGAAGAAAGTGACCGGTTTCGCATATTCCTTCCATGGGAAAGGAACGGGTATGTCCCAACTCTAAGTATTAGGGGAATTGGAGTTATAGATGAATGAAAATCCGTGCTGATTGAAATGATTCAGTCTGTTTTCGTTCAAAACCCAACTTGCATTTGATTTTCAAAAGTATTACAATAACCTTCATAAATAAAAGCTTTGAGAAGGAAAAGTAAAAAGGGCAGTGTTTGCTAGAGAGCTTCTGATGGTGGAAATGAAGTAAATGAACCCTTTTGAAAATGACCTTTGAGCTTCGTACCGAAAGCGTTTCGCAAGTAGGCTGCGACGAGAATGGCACTCGTTACAACGGCAGCAGTATCCCGGTAAGGCGTACTGAGTGAGGCAAATAGTGTGAGCTGTTTGTGAATATAGGTGGTAACACGAGTGCAATCGTCCTAATCGTAGTGATTAGGGCGTTTTTTATTGACCAAAAAAATTAGGAGGAATGGAACATGACGGTATTGATTGGTGGGGCATGGCCCTATGCGAATGGCTCCTTACATTTAGGGCATATCGCCGCTTTACTTCCCGGCGATATCTTAGCTAGGTACTATCGACAAAAAGGGGAAAAGGTTCTGTATGTTTCAGGAAGTGATTGTAATGGCACACCGATTTCGATTCGGGCCAATCAGGAAAATACAACGATAGAAGAAATCGCCAACCATTTTCATAGGGAATTTGTAGAATGCTTTCAAAAGCTTGGCTTTACGTACGATTTGTATACTCGAACAGACGCGACACATCATCATCAATCTGTTCAGGAAATATTTTTAAAGCTCCTTGAAAACGGCTATCTTTATAAAAAATCAATTGAGCAGGCTTATTGTGAGACGGATCAACAATTTTTGCCGGATCGTTTTGTTGAGGGGGTTTGTCCGAATTGCGGGGCTAAAGCAAGAGGGGATCAATGTGATAATTGTTCGACGCTATTAGATCCACTTGTTTTAATCGATAAGCGTTGTAAAATTTGCGGAAACGAACCTATTATTAAAGAAACCGAGCATTTTTATTTTTCGTTTAGTCAATTTCAACAAGCCTTGGAAGCGTGGGTCAATCAAGCGAAACAGCATAATAGCTGGCGTGAAAATGCGATAGATTTAACGGAGAGATATTTAAAGGAAGGCGTACCTGACCGTGCCGTTACGCGAGATTTGCCCAATGGAGTCGCTGTTCCAATAGCCGGTTTTGAAAATAAAAAGATTTATGTTTGGATTGAGGCTGTTGCAGGGTATTTAACCGCAAGCATGGAATGGGCAAAACAGCATGGTGAACAAATAGAAGAGTGGTGGAAGGAAGACACCATTGCTTATTATGTTCATGGGAAGGATAATATCCCTTTTCACACGGTGATTTGGCCATCCATTCTTTTAGGATTGCGGCAATCTCCTTTACCTACGCATATTATCTCGAATGAGTATTTAACATTGGAGAAACGGAAGCTATCGACAAGTCAAAATTGGGCTGTATGGGCGCCGTATATTTTGTCACGCTATGACTCAGATTCGATTCGCTATTTTTTAACAATCAATGCCCCTGAGAATCGTGATACCGATTTTTCGTGGAGAGAATTTATCTATAGTCATAATGGTGAATTGCTCGGAGCATATGGAAATTTTATCAATCGTACGCTGAAATTTCTGGAAAAGTTTTTTGAAAATAGGGTTCCAAAAGGAGAGGTGAATGAAGCCATTCAGAAGGTTACAGAGGACCTATATGAAAGGGTTGGCGAGCAAATAGAAGCGGGGCATTTTAAACAGGCATTAGAGGATATTTTTAATTATATTCGTCAGGCCAATAAGTATTTTGATCAGGAGCAGCCTTGGCTTCAAGTGAAGCAGGATAAATTCTCTGCATCGACTACTATGGCCACATGTATGTATATCATTTGCAATCTTGCTCAGCTTTTACACCCGTTTTTACCGTTTTCCGCTGAGAAAATCCGCCAAATGCTACAACTGGAACAAAGCGAATGGCGTGCTCAGCGTGATTTACCTAAGCGGATCCTGTTTATCGAGCCTTTATTTGAGCGTTTGGATGAGGGATTAATAGATGAAGAATATGACCGTTTAATGCAAGCTTCAAAAGGATCTTAAAAGCTTTCATCAGCTAAGTTGGCAAAAAGATGTAGAAAACATATCAAGCCTGTTCTGTTAAAATGAACAGACCAAAGCCTGCAGGGGGATCTGGAAAATTCCCGTTTGGCAGACATATTCCTGCTTTTCGCTCGATATTCTTATATATAAGGGGAAAATTGGGAGGGGAATATAAATGGCGACGGATTTTCAAAGTGCGGCTCGATTTGAACATCGTTTTTGGCTGCGAGTTCTTGGGGAACACGCTCAGTTTCTGCATGATACGCTAGCACCTAATGAAAAAGAAGATATCAAAAAAGCGAATGAATTTATTCAGATCTTTGAGCAACTGCTTAGTCAGGTGAATACGGCTGATTTGGTTCAATTAAGTAGGAAAGCTGATGAAGAAGCGCAAAAAATTCGAGCGTTTAAATTAACCATCATTGAAAGGCAATTAGTAGGGGGGATCACGATTAATCTGACCCCAAGCTTTATTAATCATATGGTCAATGAGGTGGAAGAGTATCTTCGTGTATTAGAGTACTTAAAAAAGTCGGAAGTTCCACCTATCTTTCATGAATTGCATCATCATTTAGTCTGGCTATTGGATGCAGCGGGGCATGCTGGAGCGATTTCCGGAAATCTTGACCGCATAGAAAAACGAGTAAAGGAAAAAAGCGACCTTTATACGAAGCATTTTGAAGAATTTTATCTAAAAGCAGTGGAAATGGCTAGCTTTTTGAAAACGAATCTTTCATCCTTCCCTGCCCTAGATAGAATGAATACAGATGTTTCGCTTGAAATGAAATTGTTTATGGGCTTTTTAGAAGAATTAGAGGAAATGGGATTAAGCAAAGAGGCACTCGGTTCTTTTTCGGCTTTAATGGCTGATCATATGTATAGAGAAGAATGCTATTACCTTATCAAAGTGGCGGAAGCAACCAATCAGCCTGCACCAGACTGTGATCCTGGGAAACCATTTGTTCAGGGTAAATAAGCCCATTCGAGACTGATTTCATACCGCAAGCGTGTATGATGAACTTGATCCTATTATGGAAGGATTAATGACGAAACCAAGTAATCAGGAATGGCTTGCTCATGCTGGGCAAAAGGGTGGATCCACTGCATTTGTACTGACGATGTCCATGTATGCGACAGATAAGGAAGGGAATCAGACGGAATTAGCCTTTTTTGCCAATGATTTAAGCACAATCGAGCAGGCTAAGCTATCTAAAAACATCAATGCTTTTCAGTTAAAGTTCCTTACAGATGAGAAATTCCGGGAACAAGTAAAAAAGGAATTGTCATCGCTATAGAGTAGGCTTAGCCCTTATTCATAAAAAAAAGAAAATAGCTTCCCCACTCCTATAAAGTGAGGGCTATTTTTGTATGGAAGAATTTACCCAAAGGATAAATTGGACGTTTTTTGCCGCCTATATGTTTCCTGAGTTCTCAGCAATCTCTCTCTTTTCGCTAGAGCTCTTCAGTCCATACTGGTTGGTGTTCCTCGGAAAAATCAGTGGGATGGCCCCCGCTGATTTTTTTGCTCCATCCTCGAAGGATGACCATTCGACACCAAGCTTCCGAACTCCATATAATAGATCAGCCATCCCACTGGAAAGTACAGCAATTGCCCCCGTAAGTTCAGCAATTCTACTAGAAAGATCAGCAATTGCCCCCGTAAGTTCAGCAATTCCACTAAAAAGATCAGCAATTGTGCCCGTAAGCTCAGCAATCCTACTAGAAAGATCAGCAATTGTGCCCTGAAGATCAGCAATTCTCTCCCAAACTTCGGCAACTGCTTTTTTCTAGAATTTTAAAATGAAGCGCCTATTTTGATCCCAATAAAAGCTAGGAAAATGCCAAGGGTATAAGAGAGGGCTAGATATAAAACGAGTATATCCCATTTTTTCTCTTTAAAGAGCTGTATATTCTCTAATTTGAACGTGGAAAAGGTCGTAAAGGCCCCCATGAATCCTGTTCCAAATAGGAGTTGAAGAGAATTTTCCAGATTAGCGCCGATGATAAGGCCCAGTAAAAAGGAGCCTGTTAAATTGACAACGAGCGTAGCAATTGGATACTGAGTTTTGATCAAACTACTCACCCAAAACCGGGCGATCGCTCCAAAAAATCCTCCGATTGCGACGAGCAAGATCGGTAGAATCATTTCCGCATCCTCCCTTTGATCGCAGAATCAGCGGCTCCTAATCGATAACCAAGCCATGAAAAAAAAAGTCCACCCCATAAACTAAGAAGGATATAAAGAAAAGCGATTCCCCATTTTTGGCTTGTCATTAATTCAATGGTTTCCACACTAAAGGTAGAAAAGGTTGTAAAGGAGCCAATTAACCCTGCGCCAAGTGCTGTAACCAGATAGGGATGTAGAAACTTCAGGCGCGGAAAAAAGAGGGTCACCCATCCTAACATAAAACTCCCAGCCATATTTGTTACAAAGGTTGCAAGCGGAAAATCGTATAGCCACCAATATTGAAAGGAAATCCCTATCACATAGCGTAAAGAAGCACCGATCATCCCTGCTATTCCCACAACCCAATATTTCACTACTCTCACCTCATTTATAGGATCACCAAAAATAAAACAGATTCCTACCAGATAAAAGTCTGGTAGGAGTCATTAGCGTTTCCGCTAGTTTAGCGAACTCCATCGCCTATCGAAAAGTATGATCCGTATTTTATCAAAAAATACTCGTTTTTGCAAAATTCGTATTTGGCTTGTTTGAACAAGCACACGCTTACTCATCCTCTAAATCTGGAATTTTGTCCATGATTTCTGCCATCGTAAAGGATAGGCAAGGGATATGGGGAGAGGTTACAATTTCGTCTTCCAGAAAAATATTGGCAAGCTTGTACTGCTTTCCTTGCAGGATATAGGCTTCTAAAATCCCCGTTTGCGGCTCTACAATCCAATATTCAGGAATTTGATAGAGGGCATAGGTTTCTAATTTATCCATTTTGTCCCGCTTAATACTGGAGGGGGACAAGATTTCGACGACAAGATCTGGGGGCCCCTCGATCCCATGTTTCTTAATAATATTCATACGCTGACGGTGCACAAGAATTAAATCAGGTTGCCTTACCTCTTTTGGGGCTAAGATCACATCTAGTGGTGCACATAAAATCAAATACTCGGATTCACAACTTTTGGCGATTACTTTCTGCATTTCAAAGCTTAGCATCTGATGGGTAACAGAAGCTCCAGGGCTCATTAATTCTAGTTGGCCGTCTGCTAATTCATAACGAAGTCCATCATCAATGGAAGCATAATCTTCATACGTCAGATTCTTTTCTTTTAGCAAATCATGACCGGAAACCTCTTTTTTCCCTTTGTCATACATTCCGAATCCCCCTCGTAATCTGCTTATTTCTATTAGTATATCATATATTTGAAATAGACTGAATTTTTCACATCTCTTAAGGAAGTTCGGAGCCATCTGTAAAACGCTTAAAGTCCACCTGATCCATATGGTAAAATAATGAAAGGAGGGAGATTGTTTTGATTTACATCGGTGTAACGGGCTGGGGAGATCATGATAGCTTATATCCAGCACATATGAAAGCAAAGGATAAATTAGCGGAATATAGCAGTCATTTTCCGGTTGTGGAGGTGGATGCTTCCTTTTATGCGGTTCAGCCAGTTCGAAATGCTGCCAAGTGGGTAAGGAAAACACCAAAAAATTTTCGATTTGTCGTGAAGGCTTATCAAGGGATGACGGGACATTTGCGTGGAGAGGAGCCCCCTTTTGAAACGAAAGCGGAGATGTTTCAGGCCTTTAAAGAATCTTTGCACCCTTATCAAGAAACAAATAAACTAGCGATGGTGTTATTTCAATTTCCGCCTTGGTTTGATTGTCGGAAGGAAAATGTGGATTATTTGCGTTATTGCAAGAAAATGATGGAGGATATTCCGGTCGCATTGGAATTTAGGAATCAATCTTGGTTCAGCCATGCCTATCGGACTAACACGCTGAGTTTTATGAAACAGGAAGGGTGGATTCACGCGATCGCTGATGAACCACAAGCAGGGAATGGATCAATTCCGATTGTTCCCATTGTGACGAATGCTAATAGGACATTGGTTCGGATGCATGGGCGAAATCTGTATGGTTGGAATAAGCCGAATGATGCCAATTGGCGGGAGGTTCGCTATTTATATAAATATAATCGGGATGAACTCTTAGAATGGAAAAAACGAATACTTGCTTTGAAAAAAGAGTCGAGAGAGATTATTGTGCTTTTCAATAACAACTCAGGCGGGGATGCGGCAGGGAATGCGAAGGAATTTCAAGAAATGTTGGGGATTGACTATGAAGGCCTGTCTCCAAGGCAGATAAAGTTGTTTTAGGCGCAACTAAGTTTTTTCTAAAAATGGAAGAAAGCAGTCTTATGATAAGACTACTTACCGGACTTGGGGGACAAAATTTTTGTCATGACTAAAAAGGGAACGTTATTTACCTCGAATGATGTCTGCGTCATAAAGCCTAAGCGGCTATAAAGTTTGACCGCGCGCTTGTTAAATTGAGCGACACTTAAACGTAAAGCTTTGGGATTTTGGTCCTTTTGCAGGTGCTGAATGATAAAGGAAAAAAATTCCTGTCCAAAACCTTTTCCAGTCCATTCCGGCTTTAAACCGATGCCGATATCTATTAGCCCTTCCATCTCAGGGTAAACGCCAACTTCATGACCTATGTGAATTTGGGCGAATTCCCCTGTGCAAAAAAAACCAATCAGTTCATCATCTTGAAAAACACAAGAATAGTGAAGGAGCTCCTGTAAATCTTCATCCTCCCCATCCATATTATAAAAATCATATGGAGGCATATACTTCCACTGCATGATTTCTCGTGCACAAAATTCATTCATGTTTTTTACGTGCATAACAATCCCCCTCAAAGAGATTATACAAATTTTTGATAGAGGATGGTAGGAAAATTGAAATTTATTCTGCATCCTATGAAGTGGTTTATTCCGTAAGTCCGCTACTTCAAGAATTTAAGTAAAGACGAGCATTGTAGTGGGATCAACGACCAGTAAAAGAACGCTAACATTATAATCCTATTTTTTAGTCATGTGAAGGGAAATATGCCTAAAATATAGAATATAAGGATAGAATGGAATATCCAAATGGATAGGAAACAAAAGGTTGAGCACCAAATAAAATGGGAGGTAAGTGATGGAAAGAAAATATAATGATCTAATCGGTGATATTTTAGAACGAACTGGTGAGAAGGATAATTATCAAGGAAAAGGGAAAGGTCAACCACTCCCTAAGGAATACTTGGAAATGGATCTCTTTCAAAATTTTCAAAAGGTGGCAAAGGATGCTGGATATTTACCTGAGTGGTTAAGGCTGCAAAAGGAAATCTCCCAACTCGTTCATTCGTGTGAAACAGAAAAAGAAGTAGAAGTGATTAATAAAAAAATAAAAAAACATAATCGAATATGTCCCCCTCCGATGCAAAAAAATCTTATTAGTTTAAAGGAGATTGAAAAGGCTAAAAAAATTTGGTGATCTGACCAGAGGGCGAGATCTTGGTGAAATGTCCAAACCCAGTTCACCTTAGATAAAGAAAATCAGGCTAACGTAAAGATCTTGCTCGAGCGCCTCGGACTCCTCCTTTCCTAAAAACAAGATCCTGCATAGAATTCTTATTTTTGCTATAATGATGTTCATGACAGGCTTTGCATTCAATCCTTTTCTACAATCGCAAAATGCAATGGATCGGAAAATCGTTCTCAACTGAGGGGGAGTTCAATGCTAAATATCAATCCGGATCAATATATTCTAAAGCCCGCCTTTGCTACGATTAAATGTGAACCCTATTGGAAATGGCGAAAAAGAGATAAACCGATGCCCAATTATGATCTGTTTTATGTATGGAGCGGTGAAGGGGTGGTTGTCCTTAATGGAAAGTCGTTTCCAATTGAAAAGGGGCATTGTTTTCTTTTTCGACCTGGTGATGAAACAACGGCGACTCATAATCCTCAAAACCCTCTCGTATTGACGTATATACATTTTGACGTCCTAGAGACTCCTCAACTGATTCCGTCTCCTCATCGGATTCTTTCTGACACAATCAGCTTTGAATCATTGTTGGCCCGATATGTCCGTTTATTTCTTGTAAAATCTTTTGGAGCGGAGATTGAAGCAAAACTCATTTTGAAACAATTAATTATTCACTTACTGAGAGAAGAAAGAGAACATGTCGCCCAGATTACGAACACAAGCAATCGATTGATCGAAACGGTTCATGAAATAGCTAATTATGTTCAACAACACCCCGGTGAACCTCATACGGTCGCAAGTTTGGCCGCTCGTGCGAATCTTTCACAAAAGTATTTTTCGCAAAAGTTTAAGCAATTGATTGGTCAAACGGTGAAGTCCTATATTATTCAAGCTCGAATTAAGCGGGCGGAGCATTTATTACATTATGAAGGAATGACCGTAACAGAGGCCGCTTATACGCTTGGATACAACGATCTTCATTTTTTTAGTCGACAATTTAAAAAATATACGGGGAAAAATCCAACCGATATTCGTTAAAAAAAGCCAGGTAAAAAAATGCCTGGCTTTTTTTAACATGTTGAATTTCCTCTAAATAGGTAAAAAAGTGCAAATCTTTCTCCAATAACTCTAAATCATTTCAAAATTTTGCATGATACGATACATATACGAAACGGACAGAGGAGAGGATGGAAGATGCAAACGAAGAGGTCGGTTCATCAACGTGGCCTATATAATCCTCAATTTGAACATGATGCATGCGGCATAGCCCTGCTGGCAAATATAGATGGAAAAAAGTCCCACACGATTATCAATCAGGCATTAACCGCGCTCGAAAGATTAGATCATCGCGGAGGACGAGGAGCAAATCAACAATTAGGCGATGGGGCAGGGATTTTGACTCAGATCCCTCATCCATTATTTTATCAAGAATGGATTAAAAAAAATATAGAGCCACTTGAACCAGGGAGATACGGAGTGGGGATGTTCTTTTTGCCGCCACAACCGGATGCCAGGGAATTTTGTGAAAAAATGATAGAATCCGTCATTGCAGACAAAGGATTATCCGTTCATGGGTGGAGAACCGTTCCGACTGATGATCGCCTCTTACAGGCTCAAGCAAGAACAACTCAACCCATGATCCGACAAGTTTTTGTCCAATCCCCTTTTGAACAACCGAATGATATTCAGTTTGAAAGAATATTGTACCAAATTCGGAGAAAAATAGAAAAGGCATGGACAGAAGCAAATATATGTGCAGAAGGACAGTATCATGCCGTGAGTTTTTCGGCAAGAACGATTATCTATAAAGGGTTACTTCTTCCTGAACAACTAAGAGAGTATTATCTTGATTTACAAGATGAACTGTATCAATCGGCCATGGCTATGGTTCATAACCGGTTTAGTACCAATACATTTCCAAGTTGGAATCGAGCACAGCCGAATCGTTATTCGATGCATAATGGGGAGATCAATACGATTAATGGAAATATTAATGGGATGTTTGCAAGGGAAACAGCCTTTCAATCTACAACACTGGATGTGGAAGAATTAAGACCGATTATCGATCTTAGTGGTAGTGATTCCGCTATGTTTGATAATGTATTGGAATTCCTTGTCTTGTCTGGATGGTCCCTTCCCCATGCGATGATGATGATGGTTCCGGAACCGTGGCAAAAAAATCGTATGATCGATGAGAAAAAAAGAGCCTTCTATCAATTTCATAGTGCGCTTATGGAACCATGGGATGGACCGGCTGCATTGGGCTTCACGGATGGTATTCAATTGGGGGCTTGCCTTGATCGAAATGGCTTAAGGCCTGCTCGATATGTGGTAACGGAAGATGATTTCATCTATGTCGCATCTGAGGTAGGTGTCGTCGATATTCCCGAAGAAAAAATCATTCGTAAAGGTCGATTGAAACCAGGTCAGATGCTGGTGATTGATCTTCAGGAAAAGAAACTTCGCTTTGATGATGAAATCAAACAAACGATTATTTCGAGTCATCCTTATCAAGACTGGGTCCAATCACAAATCATTCCTCTCGAAAATTTCCCAAGCGAAACAGATATTTTCAGCGACCAAGCATCTGAACAAACAGATGCGGAAAGGGAACGGGTGGACCAGATCCAACATTCTTTCGGCTATACGATCGAAGAATGGGAAAAAGTGATCAAACCGATGGCCTTGAATGGGAGTGAACCGATTGGTTCAATGGGCTATGATGCACCATTGGCGATCTTATCTAATCGACCACAGCTTTTATTTCATTATTTCAAGCAAAAATTTGCCCAAGTCACCAATCCACCAATTGATGCGATTCGCGAGGAATTAGTGACTTCTGTAGAAGTATTATTAGGACCAAAAGGGAATTTGCTGGAACCTAGCTCCAAAAATGATAAAAATATCCGACTAAATACCCCGATTTTATTGGATTCAGAAATAGCCAAACTCCGCCGCCTGCAAACGTCTGATTGGCGAACGGCCATGATTCCAACTATTTTTCCTCTTCAACAACAAGAGGGAGCTTTGGAACAAGGACTCAGGATTTTATTGCAGTCAGTGGATGATGAGGTGGAGAGAGGTAGTAATCTATTTATCTTGAGTGATAGAGAAACGGGGCGGGATTTTGCTCCTATTCCATCATTATTGGCTGTTTCAGCGGTCCATCATCATCTCATTCAGACGGGACAGCGCAGTAAGGTTAGTATCATCGTAGAATCGGCTGAGCCTAGAGAAGTGCATCATTTTGCTTGTTTATTAGGATATGGAGCGGATGCCATCTACCCTTATCTTATTTATCAAACAGTGGATTCCATGTTAGAAAAGCAGCAATCCGATACAGTGCCGGAAATGTCAGCTAACTATGTGAAGGCTGTAACAAAAGGTATTGTCAAGATTATGTCTAAAATGGGGATTGCGACGATCCAAAGCTACCAAGGGGCTCAAATCTTTGAAGCGATTGGGATTAGTCAAGAGGTCATAGACCATTATTTCCCTCGAACTACATCGCAAATCGGTGGTTTGAGATTGGATGATATAGCAAAAGAGGTGCGAATGAGGCATGTAAAGGCCTTTTCAGAAAACAGCCCATCTTTAGAAAGTGGTTCCGATTTTCAATGGCGACATAATGGGGAGACGCATCTCTTTCGCCCGGAAACGATTCACACACTCCAATATGCCTGTCGAACTGGTAAATATGAAGTGTATAAAAAATACAGTCGTCTGCTTCAAGAAGCTGGGGATCAGCAAGTGACGCTGCGGGGACAGTTGGAATTTACTCATAAGCGAAAATCGGTACCATTAGAGGAAGTGGAACCGGTAGAATCGATTTTTAAACGATTTAAAACAGGAGCCATGTCCTATGGTTCAATCAGTAAGGAAGCCCATGAAGCCCTTGCTGTTGCCATGAATCGAATCGGTGGGAAGAGTAATAGTGGTGAAGGTGGAGAAGATCCTGAGCGATTCCAACCGCTCCCAAATGGGGATTCGAAACGGAGTAAAATAAAGCAAGTGGCTTCAGGAAGATTCGGTGTAACCAGTCATTATCTTATTAATTGTGATGAGATCCAAATCAAAATGGCCCAAGGAGCAAAACCGGGTGAGGGAGGACAATTGGCTGGTCATAAAGTCACCATTCAGGTCGCCAAGACAAGAGGGTCCACACCTGGGATTGAATTGATTTCACCTCCGCCACATCATGATATTTATTCGATAGAAGATCTAGCCCAACTGATTTATGATTTGAAAAATGCGAATCCGAATGCCCGTATCAACGTTAAGTTGGTATCTGAAGCAGGAGTTGGAACGATTGCTGCTGGGGTGGCAAAAGCAAAGGCCGATGTAATCTTAATCAGTGGGTATGATGGCGGAACGGGGGCTGCTTCCAAATCGAGTATTAAGCATACAGGGATGCCATGGGAACTTGGATTGTCTGAGACACATCAAACATTAATGATGAATGGGTTGCGAGATCGGGTCATTGTGGAAACGGATGGGAAAATGATGAATGGCCGGGATGTGGTCATTGCCGCTTTACTTGGGGCAGAAGAATTTGGCTTCTCTACACTGCCACTCGTCTCACTGGGCTGTGTGATGATGAGAGTTTGTCATTTAGATACTTGTCCCGTAGGGATTGCGACTCAAAACCCTGAATTACGGAAAAAAATGACCGGGACTGCAGATCATATTGTTCATTTAATGCATTTTATTGCCCAAGAGGTTCGAGAGTATATGGCCGAATTGGGATTTCGGACAATGGATGAGATGATTGGTCAAAGCGACATGTTGACCATATCCGAAACCAATCATTGGAAGGCAAAGACTTTAGATCTAATGCCTCTTCTTCACAAAGTGGAAGGAATCCCACGGTTCACAGTCAAACAAAATCATCAACTGGAAAACAGCTTGGATTATCGGGAACTGTTGCCGATGAGCCGTACAACAATCAGCGATAAAAAATCGATGCATGCGATCCTCGCGATCCGTAATACAGATCGTTCGACAGGAACTCTACTAGGGAGTGAAATATCTCGGCAATATGGTCAGGATGGTTTACCCGGAAATGCGATTCATCTCCATTTTAAAGGCTCAGCAGGTCAAAGCTTTGGCGCTTTTATTCCGAAAGGGATGACGATGAAACTAGAAGGAGACGCCAATGATAATGTTGGCAAGGGGCTTTCAGGAGGTACAATCATCATCCATCCGTCCCATAAGGCCCATTTTGCTCCTGCGAATAACATCATTATTGGGAATGCTGCTTTTTATGGCGCCACATCTGGAGAGGCCTATATTTATGGAATGGCCGGTGAACGATTTTGTGTCAGAAATAGTGGGGCACAAGTCGTTGTAGAAGGGATCGGTGATCATGGATGCGAGTATATGACGGGTGGAAGAGTGGTCGTTCTTGGTGAAGTAGGTAAAAACTTTGCAGCCGGTATGTCTGGCGGAATAGCGTACATTTATCGACCGAGTGGAAGTTTTAGTCAATTGTGTAATCAAGAAATGGTCATTGTTGAGGCAGTGGGGGATTTCGAAGAGCTTCATGTAGTCAAAACAATGATGAAACGTCATTTTCATTATACAAAAAGTCGTACAGCTAAAAAAATCCTAGAACGTTGGGAGGAAGAGAGCACTCATTTTGTGAGGGTCATTTCTAAAGAATATCGACAGCTTCTTACAACTTCTTCACCAACCTTTGATGAGCAGTACACATAGAGGAAGATTGGAGGAAGAGATATGGGAAAAACAACAGGTTTTCTTGAACATCAACGAGGTCATTTACACTATCGGGATCCACTAGAACGATTGAATGATTGGAGGGAAATAGCGAGTCTTCCTCCTGAAAAAAATTTACAGGAACAGGCTTCTCGTTGTATGGATTGTGCGGTCCCTTTTTGCCAAGATGGTCGTTTACTGGCGGGGATGACAACGGGATGTCCGATTTACAACCTTATACCAGAGTGGAACGATCTTGTGTATCAGGGAAGGTGGAAAGAGGCCTATGAACGCTTAACAGTAACCAATCCATTTCCCGAATTTACGGGTCGTGCTTGCCCGGCGCCATGTGAGGGAGGGTGTGTAGCATCCCTAGTTGACGATTCCGTTACGATAAAAAATATAGAGAGGGCGATCATTGACAAAGCCTTTGAAGAAGGGTGGGTAAGACCGCAGCCACCAACGTTTCGTACAGGGAAAAAAGTGGCGATTATTGGTTCAGGACCAGCAGGACTTACTTGTGCAACGGAATTAAATCGAAAAGGGCATTTGGTTACGGTATATGAAAGAGATGATCGAATCGGCGGATTATTGACCTATGGAATTCCCAAAATGAAGATCGAACAATCTGTGGTCGATCGACGCGTACGATTGATGGAGGAAGAGGGTGTTCGTTTTATTACAAATGTCGAGGTAGGCACACAATTATCAGCGGAAGCATTACGTTTGGATTATGATGCCGTTATTCTTTGTGTAGGATCAACACGGCCACGTAATATGGACATTCCGGGAAGAGAACTAAAAGGCGTTCATTATGCGATGGATTATCTCCATCTAAATACAAAGAGTTTACTCGATTCCAATTTCGAAGATGGGAACTTCATCTCCGCACAGGAAAAAGATGTGATTGTGATTGGTGGAGGAGACACAGCAACGGATTGTGTATCAACAGCCCTGCGCCAAAAATGCAAAAGTTTAGTTCAATTCGATATTTATCCCAAGCGTTCCGAAGTCCGCACCCCTGAAAATCCGTGGCCCCAATATCCGATTATTCACAAAACGGATTCTGGGCAGGAAGAAGCAGCTTTGAAATTTGGAAAAGATCCTCGAAGCTATTCGACCTCGGCCCTACAATTTATGGGGGACGAACAGGGAGTGTTAAAAGGGGTCAAAAGTGTGGAAGTCCATACGGAGAAAAATGAGCACGGTCAAAAAATAAGAACAGAGATCAAACAGACTGAACGGGAATGGCGAGCCCAACTGGTTTTCATTGCCATTGGGTTTGAGGGTCCGGAAACCCAGCTTTTGGAACAAATGAGTATTGATGTCAATGAGCGTGCAACGATTGCCGTTTCGAAAGACTCTTATCAAACGAGCCAGCCAGGAGTGTTTGCTGCTGGAGATGCAAGACGCGGTCAAAGCTTAATCGTGTGGGCGATTCAAGAAGGCACGGAAGCAGCACAACAATGTCATCACTATCTTATGGACTTGACGTCTTCATGAATGAGAGGGAAACAGCATGACAGTAGAGTATATACAGCGCCAATTCGCGAACCGGATTGGTGGAGCGAAATTTGGAATGGAAGAGGAAATATACAAATTTGAAAAAATTAAACGAGCGAAGCAAGAAGCGATGATGACTTATCCATCTAAGGAACTCATTGATCTGGGAGTCGGTGAACCAGATGAAATGGCAGATGAAATGGTTGTCCAAGTACTAGCGGAAGCAGCGGGCAGGCCGGAAAATCGCTTCTACGCCGATAATGGAGTGCCCATGTTCAAGGAAGCAGCGGCGGAATATATGGAGCAAGTTTTTGGGGTAGCAGGGCTTGACCCCGAAACGGAAATCATTCACACCATCGGCTTAAAAACAGCGTTGGCCATGCTTCCTGCGGCTTTCATCAATCCTGGTGACATCACCTTGATGCCATCCCCTTGTTATCCTGTCTTGGGGACATTTACCCAATATTATGGAGGTGAAGTAATCGATCTCCCCTTGGTGGAAGAAAATGGCTTTCTTCCTCAATTCAATAAGCTGGATGTAGAAAGTCTAAAAAAGGCAAAGCTGATTTATTTGAATTATCCTAATAATCCAACAGGAGCCGTTGCGACAACAGCCTTTTTTGAGGAAGTCGTCGCTTTTGCAAAAGAACACGAGTTGATCGTCATTCACGACGCTGCCTATGCCGCGCTTGTATATGACGGAGAAACTCCACTGAGCTTCCTTTCGATACCAGGTGCAAAAGAGGTGGGAATCGAACTTCATTCCTTATCGAAATCATTCAATATGACCGGCTGGCGAATGGGATTTGTTGCCGGAAACACCAAGTTGGTGAAAGCTTTTGCGACTGTCAAGGATAACCAAGACTCAGGGCAGTTCATCGCGATTCAAAAAGCGGCTGCGTATGCGTTACGGCATCCCGAAATAACGAAGCGAACAGCGGATAAATATGCAAGACGCTTTCAATTATTGGTTGATGCGTTACGTGAATGTGGATTTGAAGTGTCCAAACCGAAAGGCTCTTTTTTCCTCTACGTAAAAATACCAAAAAGGGTAGAGAACGGTGAGACCTTTCAGACAGCAGAAGACTTTAGCCAATATCTGTTGAAAAATCATGTAATCTCTGCGGTTCCATGGGATGAATCCGGTCATTATATTCGCTTTTCGGTTACGTTTCAAGCAGAGGGGGTTGGGGAAGAGAAGCGCGTAATGGGAGAGATGAAAAGGAGACTTTCCACCGTAGACTTTATTTTCTAAGGAGGGATGAAATGTTATTTACCAAAATGCATGGATTAGGAAATTCCTATGTGATTTTTAATGAATTGGATCAACCGAGTGAGGTGAAGGATTATGCCAGACTATCTAGAATAGTATCCGATCGAAATTTTGGAATTGGATCAGATGGAATCATCTTAATCCAATCTTCTAGAACAGCCGACTTTCAAATGAGAATTTTTAATGAGGATGGATCAGAGGGTTTGAATTGTGGCAATGGTTTGCGCTGCGTAGCGAAATATCTCTATGATCATATGTTTGCGGCAACTCCGAACTTCACAATTGAAACAAAAAGTGGCGTGGTTGGGGTTGAAGTGGAAACCAATCAGCAGAGAAGAGTCCAATCTGTCACAGTGGATATGGGGGAACCAAGGTTACTGAAGGGGATGATTCCGATGCAGGGAGACCCGTTTCAAGCAGCAGTAAATGAGCCTTATTCCTTTCTAGGGGATGTCTTTCATCTTACCTGTGTGTCGATGGGGAATCCTCACGCCATCCTATACGCTGACCCTATTTCAGAATTTCCATTAGAAACAGTAGGACCTATGATCGAGACCTCACAACTTTTCCCAGAACGGGTAAATGTCGGGGTTGTCGAAATCATCAATCGACAGGAACTAATCTACCGGGTTTGGGAAAGAGGATCCGGGATTACAATGGCTTGTGGTACGGGGGCATGTGCAGCGGTTGTCGCCTCGACCCTTAATCAATTATTGGATCGAAATGTTCCCATTACCGTCCATCTTCCTGGAGGAGATTTAAACATTCACTGGGATGAATTTGGTCATGTGTGGAAAAAAGGAGCGGCGGCCTATATCTGTCATGGAGAATGGGAAGTGGATCAAACAGACGAATCCTATGCATGCTAGAAATAATCAACTATGTGGGAGGAATACGATGAATAGAGAAACGATTATGACGATGGTGGAAGAACAGAATGTAAAATTTATTCGCCTGCAATTTACGGATATATTAGGTACCGTTAAAAATGTGGAAATTCCTGTCGACCAGTTAACGAAGGCCTTAGATAATAAAATGATGTTTGATGGTTCATCCATCGAGGGATTTGTCCGAATTGAAGAATCAGATATGTATTTATATCCGGATTTAGACACATTTGTCATCTTCCCATGGACGGCTGAAAAAGGAAAAGTAGCGCGGTTGATTTGTGATATTTATCATCCGGATGGCACGCCTTTTGAAGGGGATCCCCGTAATAATCTTAAAAGAATTCTCGGAGAAATGGAAGAACTCGGATTTACAGATTTCAATTTAGGGCCTGAACCAGAATTTTTCTTATTCAAGTTAGATGAACATGGACAACCAACGATGAACCTAAATGATCAAGGGGGGTATTTTGATTTAGCTCCAACAGATTTAGGGGAGAATTGTAGACGTGATATTGTACTGGAATTGGAAGAAATGGGATTTGAAATCGAGGCATCCCATCATGAAGTAGCTCCTGGGCAGCATGAAATTGATTTCAAATATCAAAATGCGATCAGGGCTTGTGATGATATTCAAACCTTTAAACTTGTGGTAAAAACGATCGCACGCAAACATGGTCTGCATGCCACGTTCATGCCCAAGCCATTATTTGGGATCAATGGGTCAGGGATGCATTGTAACCTAAGTCTTTTTAGAAATGGGGAAAATGTTTTTTATGATCCCGATGGCTCGTTGCAACTCAGTGATACGGCTAGAAGCTTCTTGGCAGGGATTTTAAAGCATGCTGCAGCCTTTACAGCGATTACGAATCCAACCGTGAACTCCTATAAAAGATTGGTTCCGGGGTATGAAGCACCATGTTATGTAGCATGGTCTGCCAAAAACAGGAGTCCGCTTATCCGTATTCCTGCTTCCAGAGGCATGAGTACACGTGTGGAAGTGCGCAGTGTCGATCCATCAGCCAATCCCTATTTAGCGATGGCCGTATTATTGGCTGCAGGGTTAGATGGTATTCGATCTCAATTGCCGGCTCCACAACCGATTAATCAAAATATATATGCTATGTCAAAAGAAGAACGAGAAGCCAATGGTATTTCAGATTTACCGGCCACTCTCGCTCAAGCGATCGTGGAATTACAAGCCGATGACGCCATTACCCACGCCTTAGGCGACCACCTACTGGAAAACTTTGTCGAGTCTAAACAAATTGAGTGGGATATGTTTCGCACGCAAGTTCACCCATGGGAACGCGAGCAATACATGACACAGTATTAATATTATTGAGAGTCGGTTCATCTGCATACAGCTTAGTTGGTTGGACCGTGAATAATAGACTGTTATAAGTGCGTGTTCATGAAGTCGTGCACATATATGAAAGAGATCAACAGGGAGGAATTGGATGGATAACTTATTTTTCTTGAATAGTGTCTGGGTGATGTTAGGCGCCATTTTAGTTATTTTCATGCAGGGTGGATTTATTCTACTGGAAGCCGGATCAACAAGAATGAAAAACGCAGGTCATATTGCAGGAAAAACCATTTTCTCTTTCGGCGTTGCTTCTCTTGTTTTCTGGGCAATAGGATATGGATTTATCTTCGGTGCTAACGGGAATTTCTTTGTAGGGCTGACAGATTTCTTTTATTCTGGTTATGAAACCGAAGGAAATACGTATTCAACCTCATCATTCTTTATCTTTCAAATGGCCTTTGCAGGTATTTCGTTAGCCATCGCCTTTGGTGGGTTTGCCGAACGAGCAAAATTATCGGTCTATCTCGTGTTTGCCATTTTATTCTCGGCATTTGTATACCCAGTGATCGCGCATTGGATTTGGGGAGGAGGCTGGCTGGCGGCACATGGAAAGCAAGATTTTGCCGGATCAACCGTTGTTCACTTAACAGGTGCAATGGCTGCATTAGCCGCAACGATTCTATTAAAACCCCGCATTGGAAAATATAATGAAAATGGGACGGCCAATACACTTCAGGGTCATAATCAAGTGTATACAGCATTAGGCGTTTTAATTCTATGGATTGGTTGGTTTGGATTTAATGCTGGAAGTACCTTAGGCGTCGAAGATGGATTTTTCGGATTCGTAGCATTGAATACGAGTTTAGCAGCAGCTGCCGGAGCCGTTAGTGGTATGTTAATTTCCTGGGTTGTGCTCGGCAAGTCAGATGTGACGACGATGTTAAATGGGACGCTGGCCGGACTTGTTGCGATTACCGCATCCTGTGCCTTTGTGGAAACATGGGCAGCGATTGTCATTGGGCTTGTTGCCGGCATCATCGTCTTTTACAGCGCAAGATTTTTTGAGAAGGTCAGAATCGATGATCCGATCTATGCATTATCTGTCCATGGAATTGCAGGCGTATGGGGCACGCTATCAACGGGTTTTTTTGCCACACCAGAATTAGCGAGCGTTGGTAGAGCCGGTCTATTGTATGGCGGTGGCTTTACACAGCTTGGTGTTCAATTATTAGGTGTCGTTGTTTCTGGAGTCTATGCTTTTGCCGTATCATGGATCCTCCTGGTTGTCATGAAAAAAGTGCTACACGGCCTTCGTGTGACTGAAGAACAGGAATTGATTGGTCTTGATCTCAGTGAACACGGTAGCTATGGCTATCCAGAGGCCTTTGAGAAGAAAGATGTACACAACCCTGTCTTGGATTTACAGGTCAACCCTTCTCACCTTACTACTAGAGAATAATAGAGAGTGAGAAGCGCTCTATAATATAGATTCGACCATGAAACTCATCAATCTTGTATTGATGGGTTACATCTATGCATATTGAAATCTTCCCTACATCAAGTGTTTTTGTGGGAGAACATCAAACAGCCAGCAGGATGGACCGGAGGGAAATAAATTGAAAACAGGTTTTTTAAAATTGGAAACGGGAGAACAATTCAAAGGAGAGTTATTGGGCGACTTAACTGGTAGTTCCGGAGAAGTGGTCTTTCATACGAGTATGACAGGGTATCAAGAAATTTTGACAGATCCTTCTTATATGGGGCAAATTATTGTATTTTCATATCCTCTAATCGGAAATTATGGAATAATGGATGGGTTTAATGAGAGCCAAAGACCTTATGTAAAAGGAATGGTGGCTGGAGAAATATGTACAGAGTCCAGTCACTTTGCTCAGACAGGAGCCTTAATCGATCTGCTTGATCAGTTTGGCATTCCTGCTCTAACAGGGGTAGATACAAGGGCATTAGTCAAAACAATTCGTCATAGGGGAACCGTTCAAGGTGTGATTTCGGATCGACTTTCAGAAGATTTTTCCTTCCAAGCAGAAAGCAACCTTTTTCATCAAGTCACGACAACGAAAATAGAGCAGTTTGCTAATCCGGGACCTCATGTTGTATTACTTGATTATGGGTATAAAAAATCGATCGTGGATTATTTGCTGAAATGTAAGTGTAAAGTAACGGTCGTCCCTTATCATGAACCATTGGAGCGAATAATGGCGATGCAACCTGATGGAATTGTCATCAGCAATGGTCCGGGGAATCCTGCAGATGCCATCCAGCACCTACCTAAGATCAGAAAATTAACAAATCTATACCCGACAATGGGAATTTGTCTCGGCCATCAATTAATCGCCATGGCTTATGGAGCGAAGACAACGAAACTTCCTTTCGGCCATCGTGGGGGAAACCATCCAGTGAAAGATATGAAAACAGGTAAGGTCTATATGACTTCACAAAATCATGGCTATGTCGTCATCGATCAAACCATTGATCAAACGCTATTCACGATTTCTTATCAGCATATAAATGATGGAAGCATTGAAGGATTGGTCCATAAAGAAAAACCAATCATGACGATTCAATTTCATCCTGAAGCCCATCCAGGACCTCAGGATACAGAATTCATCTTCATGCAGTTTTTACAACAAATGAAATCATCCCACTGGGGAGGTGTGTCCTATGCCATTCAATAAAGATATAAAAAAAGTATTAGTGATTGGATCGGGCCCGATCGTCATTGGGCAAGCGGCTGAATTTGACTATGCGGGTACCCAGGCGTGTATGGCTTTGAGAGAAAAAGGGATTGAAGTGGTTTTGCTCAATAACAACCCTGCGACCATCATGACAGATGAACAGATGGCCAACCGGATTTATATCGAACCGATTACGATCGAGACAATTGAAAAAATACTAGAAATAGAGCGCCCTGATGGAATCATCGGTACATTAGGAGGACAGACGGGATTAAATGTAACTGTCCAGCTTCATCAACATAAAATTCTAGACAAGTATCATGTTCAAATATTGGGAACGTCTGTGGAGGCGATCCAAAAAGGGGAAGATCGGGATCAATTTAGAAGTTTAATGATGGAGATTCAGGAGCCGATTCCTGAGTCAAAAATCGTCGGTAGTATAGACGAGGGTTTATCGTTTGCCAGAGAAGTGGAATATCCCCTTATTATTCGTCCTGCGTATACGTTGGGAGGGGCAGGGGGAGGATTTGCAGAAAATAAAGAGGAAATGAAAAAAATATTGGCAAACGGTCTTTCATTAAGTCCGATTCATCAAGTCCTTGTCGAGCGCAGTATAAAAGGGTGGAAGGAAATAGAATATGAGGTGATCAGAGATGCCAATGACACCTGCATCATAGTATGCAATATGGAAAATCTTGATCCAGTAGGGGTGCATACAGGGGATTCGATCGTTGTCGCTCCTTCCCAAACACTTTCTGATGTCCAATACCAAATCCTGCGAAATGCCTCATTAAAGGTCATTCGGGCCTTAGGTGTCATCGGAGGATGCAATATTCAGTTTGCTCTCGATCCAAACTCCAATCAATACTATATTATAGAAGTAAATCCAAGGGTAAGTCGTTCCTCTGCATTAGCTTCTAAAGCGACAGGATACCCAATCGCAAGGATCGCGACCTTATGTGCGCTCGGCTATCATTTGGATGAAATCATCAATCCGATTACAGGAAATACCTTTGCTTCCTTTGAACCTGCCCTTGATTATATCGTTGTCAAGCTTCCCCGTTTTCCTTTTGACAAGTTTCCTGATGCCAATCGTCAATTAGGGACACAAATGAAGGCAACCGGAGAAACGATGGCGATTGAACGGTCATTTGAAGGAGCGTTAAATAAGGGATTGCGTTCATTAGAATATAAAGTTTATGGACTTTCCCATCCGCTCATCGAAACCCAATCCACTCTTGAATTAGAGCAGCATATGAAAGAAGCGACAGATTTACGATTATTTGCGATTGCCGAAGCTTTTCGGAGAGGAATATCGCTTGAATGTATTCATCATTGGACCCAAATCGATCGATGGTTCCTAGCAAAAATCAATGGAATGATTGACTTCGAGGAGATCATCCAATCCTATTCCATCTCTGAACTTCCCTATGATCTGTTCAAACAGGCGAAAAAATGGCAATGGAGTGATCGATATATCGGCGAGTTAATCGGATGTAGTGAGAAACAAGTCCGAGAGCAGAGAAAAGCGCTGGGCTTATCTCCAGCTTTTAAACAAGTGGATACATGTGCCGGTGAATTTGAAGCAGAAACACCGTACTATTATTCAACATGGCAAGGAACGGATGAAGTAGAGAGTTCTGATCGCAAAAAAGCATTGGTACTTGGATCTGGTCCGATTCGGATTGGTCAAGGGATAGAATTTGACTATTGTTGCGTACATGCCGTTTTGGCCTTAAAAAAACAAGGGTATGAAACGATTGTGGTGAATAATAACCCTGAAACGGTAAGCACCGATTATTCGATTGCGGATAAATTATACTTTGAGCCGTTAACTATAGAAGATATTTTACCCATTATTCAAAAAGAAAAGCCAGAAGGCGTGTTTATTCAATTTGGCGGTCAGACTGCGATTCATTTAGCCGTAGAATTACAGAAGGAAGGGATCAAATTATTTGGGACAACGCTGGAAACCATCGATTTGCTGGAAGATCGACAACAATTTTACCAGCTTTTAGACCGATTAAAGATCCCACATATAAAAGGAGAGGTAGCGCATTCACCGGAAGCTTTAAAAACGATTGCGAATCATTTGGGCTACCCAGTCCTTGTTCGGCCATCGTATGTGATTGGTGGCGAATCCATGTCTGTCATATACAATGGGGATCAAATCGATCAATATATTCGTCAAAATCTTTCTACCTATGACCGAACCTGGCCCTTATTAATCGATCAATATATCCCAGGATTGGAATGCGAATTGGATGGAATCAGTGATGGGGAGCGCGTTTTTATCCCAGGGATTTTTGAGCATATTGAACGAGCGGGTGTGCATTCTGGGGATAGTCTAAGTTTTTACCCGCCCCAAACGCTAAGTTCCCAGAAAAAGGAACAAATCGTCGCGTATACAGAGAAAATATGTAGAGAAGTAGGGATGATTGGTGTACTGAATATTCAATTTGTTATCCATGAAGAGCAAATCTATTGTTTGGAAGTGAATCCGAGAGCATCAAGGACAGTGCCTATTCTTAGTAAAGTGACGGGAATACCGATTATCGATCTTGCTGTAGCTGTTCAGTTAGGAGGAGCTCTAAAGAAAACGGGATTAGCAGAAGAACCGGCTTTTACCGCTGTAAAGTCATCGATCTTTTCTTTTAATAAATTAGATCATGTCGACCCCGTGCTTGGTCCAGAAATGAAATCAACAGGTGAGATACTGGGACTGGGCTTAACGTGGAAGCAAGCATTAAAGAAAGCCCTCATATTTCAACAAATCGATACGGGAAATAGCGGTCAACCATGGACGATTTTTTGCTCCGTCTCGAATCGAGAAAAAAATACATGGCTATCGATGCAAAAGGATGAATGGGCGGCTTCAAATTTGAATTTGCTGGCTACGGCTGGTACGGCTCAGTTTTTACAGGAGCATGGTGTCGATGCCGTTTGCGTTGACAAGGATGAAGCAAGTTTAGACCAGTTATTTAAGGATCAAGGACTTGCTGGAGCGGTCATTATTCCTACAAAGGGAAGGGACCAAAAGAAAATGGGGAGTTATATGAGGGAATTGTCACTACGTTATCAAATTCCGTTATTTACTTCTTTAGATACCTTTCGAGCTGTCATGGAATCACTTCATGTTAAAGGAGAAACGATTCTATCTCTGGATGAATATAAGAGGTTTCGACCAGAAGCGATGGAGTTGATCGAATAAAGGAAGTGTTGAATGATGCAGGATGTTCATGCTGACTATGCCTCCATTAAGCAGTGGCGCGATGCTCATTTTGTCGTTTATCAGAGCCAATCTGATAAACTGCAAGATTTTCATGATTATGTAACAAAGCAAGTATTTGATATAACCTTAAGGAAAATGAGAATAGATCATGGAGCTCCTCCCTGTCCGTTTACTTGGTTTGTTACAGGTAGCTCTGGAAGATGTGAACAGGCTTATCGCAGCGATCAAGACCATGGCATTGTATATACCTGTGAGAATAAAGATACCGCTGCTTATTTTCTTGAATTTGGTAAGAGACTTACGGCAGGTTTAGAATGGATCGGCTATCCACTTTGCCAAGGGAATGTCATGAGCTCCAATCCATTATGGTGCAAATCGTTAAACGAATGGGAATCACAAATTCACCAGTGGATCGATGAAGATACATGGCAATCGTTTAGATATCTATTAATTTTTCTTGATGCTAGGGTGATTGAATCAAATGATCGTGTCATTTATAGGTTAAAGAATTTGATTCTTAAAAAAGTACAGCAGTATCCATATTTATTAAGGAGATTGTTTGAAAATACGAGGCATACAATAAAAGCAATCGGGTTCTTTCATCAATTTTTACCGATTCAAAATGGTGCTTATACAGGTTGTATTGATTTAAAGCAGCAAGCTTATTTTCCCTATGTGAATGCCATTCGGTTATTAGCGATCAAAGAGAATATCTCCCATTCCTCCACATTGTCTCGAATGGAATCTCTATCTACCTATGAGGAATATAAATCGATATTGCCGATTCACCGGGAGAACTTTCGCATTTTAATGAAGTATCGTTTGAAATATTCTGAAGGCTTTCTATATGAAGAGGCTCATTATTTGAATGTACGAAATTTAAATAAGCAAGAAAAACATGAAGTAAAGCGAATACTAACAGATTTAAATAAATTGCTTACATTTGTAGAAGCCAATGTCGTTAGGGTGTCTAAAAATGAAAGCTAATCCGCTGATTCAATGGTTCAAACAAATCAATCGAAAATGGAATCCAGCGCCATTTATTGGAAAGAATACGGCACAGCATCTTGCTTATTTAAGAAATCTGCAAAAAGAGTTGGAGACAGAAAAAAGTTTATATATTCCGCTTCAGCAAATGAACGTCGTCATATTCGATATAGAAACAACTGGATTTTCTCCCGAACAAGGCGATCAAATTCTTTCCATCGGTGCGGTAAAGGTCAATCATCACTCAACAGAAGAGAGAAAGACCTTTTATTCCCTTGTCCATTATAATCAAGCTCTTTCACAAAATATTCAAGACTTGACGGGATTAAGAGAAGACGATTTAAAGAAAGCCCCGCTTCTCTCAGATGTCCTTCTTCAATTCTATCAGTTTATACAAACAGGCACACTAGTTGCTCATCATGCAGGACATGAGAAAAGATTTTTACAGTATTTTCATTGGAAATTATTCAAAAAGGCTTGGAAACACAGAATTGTCGATACATCCCTTGTGTTTAAACTAATTGAGACAGATCGTGACTTGGTTACCTTAGATGAGTATTGTCAATATGCTGGAGTTGAAATCGTAAATAGGCATCATGCATTAGGGGATGCACAAATGACAGCAGAACTTTGGGATCATTATGTGGAAAAGCTCAACCATGTAGGCTGTTTCACTTTGCATGATATATATGAGCAGTTGGCTAAAAAGGCAAGAGAGAATCCATCCATTTTTTGAAGAAAAAAACCCAAGGAAGGGAAAAAGGCCTCCTTGGGTTTTTGCGCTATATCCGAATGGGAATGTTTGCATCCTGTAAATAGGATTTGATGTCTGTTACAGTCAGTTCTTGGTAGTGTAATAAGGAAGCGACTAAAGCTGCATCCACATGCCCGTTTGTAAAGACTTCTTCTATATGAGATACATGGCCAGCTCCCCCAGAAGCAATGATCGGAATACGCACAGCTTCCGTCAGTGCCTGCATCAATTCAATATCATAGCCATTTTTCATCCCATCCCTGTCGATGCTTGTACATACAATTTCACCAGCCCCCAACTCTTCTGCCCGTTGCGCCCATTCAATGGCATCAAGTCCACTTGTTTGATGGGCAGAATGGGTGTACACTTCCCAACGCAAAATTTGGCCATCTTGATTTTTAATCGGCTTGGCATCCAAGGCAAGCACAACGCATTGTGTACCAAAAATATCAGCCGCTTCCCTTAATAATTCGGGACGCTGGACCGCCGCTGTATTGACACCGACCTTATCGGCCCCGGCCCGAAGCACTTGTTTAAAGTCATCAATGGATCGGATCCCGCCTACAACAGAAAAGGGAATATAGACCTGTTCAGCTACTCGGCGTATCCAGTCATATCTAACATCCTGGTGATATAAGGAAGCTGTCGTATCTAGATAAAGAATTTCATCTGCACCCTGTTCAGCATATTTCTGACCTAGTTTTGCGGGGTCGCCGATGATAGTTGGATTCCGAAATTGAATATATTTGACCGCTTGATGATTGGCGACATCAATAGCGGGGATGATTCGTTTTTTTAACATAGAAGAGAGCCCCCTTAGACATATCTGTAAAAATTTTGTAGGACGGTTAATCCAGCTTCAGCGCTTTTTTCTGGGTGAAATTGTACACCGATGACATGATCTTTTCCGATAACAGAACAAAAATCAGCACCATAATCCGTGATGCCAATCTTGTCCGATTCTTGGGCAGGGGAGACGTAAAAAGAGTGGACAAAATAAAAATCTGTTCGATCTGGAATTTTCTGGAAAATAGGATGTGTCCCAACCTGCTGTACTTCATTCCAGCCCATATGGGGAACTTTGACCTTTTTTTGAAAAGGGAGAACCTTCCCAGGAAAAATAGAGAGGCAGTCTGTATCATTTTCCTTACTAAATTCCATTAGTAACTGCATACCTAAGCAAATACCTAGAAAGGGGATATCGTTGTCAATGCTTTTTTGTATGGGTTGATTAAGTTCCTTTAATCGAATCATTTTCATCGCTTGTTTGGCATTACCGACACCAGGAAATATTATTTTATCTATTCCGGTAAATTCTGAAGCTTCACGAATTAATTTTGTCTGGTAGCCTAATTTTTTCACCGCTTTTTCAACGCTATATAAATTTCCGGCTTCATAATCAATAATCCCAATCATATTGTCCCTCCAGGATGTTATCGTATATGATTAGTATACTTTATCACTCTAATATAGTAAAGTATTTTTGGGGATTAATTAGAATTTATAATAAAAAGGGAAGGATCTGGAAAAATGTAGATCCAAGGGGAGTTTGGGTTTACGAAAATGCGATAGATTAGTAGAAACGTCGATCCAAAATGTGTTTGGATTGATGGAAACGCGAAGGATCAGCAAAAACGTAGACCCAAGGGGTGTTTGGATCTACGAAAACGCGAAGGATCAGCAAAAACGTAGATCCAAGGGGTGTTTGGGTTTACGAAAATGCGAAGGATCAGCAAAAACGTAGATCCAAGGGGTGTTTGGATCTACGAAAATGCGAAGGATCAGCAAAAACGTAGACCCAAGGGGTGTTTGGATCTACGAAAACGCGAAGGATCAGCAAAAACGTAGATCCAAGGGGTGTTTGGATCTACGAAAACGCGAAGGATCAGCAAAAACGTAGATCCAAGGGGTGTTTGGATCTACGAAAATGCGAAGGATCAGCAAAAACGTAGACCCAAGGGGTGTTTGGATCTACGAAAACGCGAAGGATCAGCAAAAACGTAGATCCAAGGGGTGTTTGGGTTTACGAAAATGCGAAGGATCAGCAAAAACGTAGATCCAAGGGGTGTTTGGATCTACGAAAATGCGAAGGACCAGTCAAAACGTCGATCCAAAATGTGTTTGGATTGACGAAACCACGAAAGATCAGCAAAAACGTAGACCCAAAGCATGTTTGGGTCTACGAAAATGCGAAGGACCAGCAAAAAAATAGATCCAAAATGTGTTTGAATCGACGAAAACAAAAATGGTAAATGAGCGACAAAGAATCCCTACACTGAATAAAATTCCCCTTTACTTTTTCCCTAGAAAAATCAAGATTGCCTCTCGAAGAAGTTCGGCTGCACCTTCGCCAGCCCTGTCATAATACGCTTTAAAACGTTCATCCGCCACATACATTTCCGCAAGTCCAGCATGGGCTTCAGCAGAATAGTCTACCCACGAATACATCAGCCATTCTTTATGTTTCGCTGCGGCTTCTTGCGCTAAATGGGAGTGCGGATCACCTAGAGTTAGTGCTTGCTGCAAAAGTCCCAAAAGTTCTTTTTCCAGTGCTTGCATAGCGGTGTAGTCCTCTTCGGACATACCACGTAATTTGGCGTTGGATGCATCGACTGTTTTATCTCCATAGTTACGGCGAATTTCTTCCCCATATTTCTCCTCATTCTCTGTCACCAGTTTTTCTTTAAAAGCTTGGAATTTCTCTTCATTTGTCATCGTATATTCTCCTTTCTCATGGGCGATTGTTTTTTCTAGGGTTTGAATTAGGTTGTCTAGGTGAATTCGTTTGTGCACAAGCTGCGCATAATGTTGCTGTAAGGCTTCAGTCTTATCAAATTGAGGGTTGTTCATAATCGACACGATCGTGTCTAAATCAACATCTAATTCCCGAAAAAAGCGAATTTGCTGCAAGCGGTCGATTTCCTTTTGCCCATATAGACGATAGCCGGAGCTATTGATCCTAGCTGGCTTGAGCAAATTGATTTCATCGTAATAGCGGAGCGTTCGCGTGCTAACACCGGCTAATTTAGCCAATTTGCTAATGGTGTACTCCATCCTCATCACCTCCTGATAATTTCATCATAAACGTTGACGTAACGTGAAAGTCAAGAAGGAATTTCATCATTATTTTCATGAATTGAGGAATAATGAGGAGACACTATGAAAATGGAGGACATCCCATGCCAGAATTACCAGAAATGGAAAATTATGCATTCTTATTACAAGAAAGAATTCAAGGTAAAAAAATCACAGAGGTTGCGGTTCAGCGTGAAAAATCGATCAATCTGCCAACAGAGGATTTTACCCAACAAGTTGCCATGCAAAGAGTGAACGGCATTGATCGCCGGGCTAAGTACCTGATTTTTCATCTGGAGAATGGAGATCATTTGCTTTTGCATCTTATGCTTGGTGGGTGGCTATTTTATGGAAAAACGGATGAAAAACCGCGTCGCACCGTGCAAATTCAATTAAGCTTTGGCGATCATCATCTCTATTTTATCGGACTGCGATTAGGGTATTTGCATTATTTGTCTTCTAACAAGCTACAACAGGAGTTAGACCATATTGGTCCAGAACCGCTTGATCCAAATTTTTTACAAGATGCTTTTCTTGAACGGATCCAAACAAAAAGAGGTGGATTGAAAACAACGCTGATCAATCAAGAATTTTTAGCGGGGATTGGAAATCGTTATGTTGTGGGGCACCGATTGTAAAAGTCGAAATTTCCTCGCGAAACACCTTTTATTGTCCAGTCTGTCAGAAGTGAGTGAGGAGGGAGTAGGGATGAAATTTGGTTGTCATCTTTCGATTAAAGAGGGGTATTTGGGAGCCGCCAAACAAGCTGTAGTGATAAATGCAGCGGCCTTTCAATACTTTCCCAAAAATCCTCGAAGCCTTGGGGTCAAAAATTTTAACAAGGAAGATTCAGCGCAATGCAAAATGTTTTGTATCGAAAACGACTTGATTTCAGTCAGCCATTCTCCGTATCCCAGCCGTTTAACGCCTCATCATGAGCAAAAAAGACGGCAAGTCGTTGCCTCTCTACGCAATGATTTGGAAATCGCAGAAGCCTGTGGTTCGATTGGCGTTGTCGTCCATTTTGGCAAACGAATTCATTCGGATCCTCTTTCAAGCTATCAACTCATGATCCAAATGCTGAATGAAATTCTTCAACATTGGGAAGGAAAAGCAAAGCTTTTAATCGAAAATAATGCAGGAGTACCAGGAAGCATGGGGACGACTTTGGAAGAGCTTGTTCAAGTTCGTAACCTATGTGAGTATCCTGAAAAAATCGGTTTTTGTTTAGATACTTGCCATGCTTTTGCTTCAGGGTTATGGACGGGGGATAATTGGGAGGAGTTGCTAGAAAAGGGGAATGCAAATGGCTATTTTGATAAGCTCAAAGTCATTCATTTGAATAATTCCAAATATCCACCTCGTCTAGGAAAAGACCGGCATGCCCCCATTTTTGGATCAGGTTATATCACGGAAGAACAATTTGACCAGCTGATGAAAACTCCACAATTCCAAAAAATTCCTTTTATCTTGGAAACCCCAAAAGAAGACATCCCCCATGTACGGGAGATCAAGCTCTTGCAAGAAAGATGGGGAGATGATTAGATTGACCAAGAGGAGACGATCGCTTATCTAAAAAAGAATTGAACAGTTTGCGTTAAAAAATGTTTAATCTTTTTCTTTTTGTGTTATAATAAATGTGGATATAAATACATTAAAAAAGACCGAATGATGCTTGTAACATCAAACGGTCTCAGTAATAGAATCGCTTTAAAGGCGATCAGCAAGTTCGCGATAATCCGCTCCTCGCTTGTAGGCTCAAGGGCGGATTGTTTTTTGCGATCGAACGACAAGATTGCCAAAATTAAGCTTGAAAAAGCAATGGCAAACATCAATCCTTCGAACACACTCATAGCAGCACCCCCCTTCCCTATCAAAATAACCGGGACAGGGACGATAAACAGGTGCTGACCACCCTTGAAAGCCTATTCTATTACATCTATTATTATAGCATCCATTATGCAGAAGATCATGGTTATTTACATTTTCTTCTTGAAAATATCACTAAATTTTAAGAAGCATTTGCTTAATCTCATAAACTATTGTATATTTAGGCTAATTACATAAAAGTCCGTCCGGGTGCTTGAGGAATCAGGCTGAGATAGTAGCTATTATCCGCTACTGACCGTTAATCTGATCTGGGTAATGCCAGCGTAGAGAGCGATGAATCGTTATAGGGCCCTTCTCGTCGTCTGAGCATTTTTAGACGGCTTTTTTGTATGGATAAAAAATGGGATGGAAGGGGTAGGGACATGAAGAAATTAAAATTTACCGATTTACTGATTACGGTCATGCTTGGGGTTGTGTTCGGCATTTTGATGAAATTCTGGGATGATTTATACACGGTGATTAAACCGATGCTGCCCGTTGCTCGTCAATTGATTTATGGGATGTGGTTTATGGTGGGGCCTTTTGCCTTTTTACTGATTCGAAAACCTGGTGTGGCCTTGCTTGCAAGCGTTGCGGCGGCCGGTCTTTCCGCCTTTATTGGTCATGGAATTGAGGTTCTTATTTATGGATTTTTCCAAGGGTTAGGGGCTGAATTACTTTTTGCTACTTTTCGTTACAAACGTTTTGGTATCATCGTAGCTGGTTTAGCGGGTGTTATGTCTTGTGCGGCTAGTTACTTTTTAGATTGGGTTTATGGTTATGCCAATCTGGAAGCTTGGGCCATTTTTGTCAAATACGGATTGCGTGTGATTAGTGCATTCCTCTTTACTGGCGTATTTGCGTATTTCATTGTCCGAGCATTAGAAGCAACAGGTGTAACCAATCTTATTCGACCTGTTGCGAAGGAAGAATATACAGCATTAGATAAATAGATCGAGTACGAGCCGCTGAGGATCAAGTGTGCGCCATTGCGACTTTATTTCGATCCCTTGCCCTTCGAGTATTGAGCCATTGAGAGTCAACTTCGAGTCGTGGGATGTTTTCACTTCGAACGATTTAAGATGTCATACATATGGTACTTTTATCAGAACGTCAGAAAAAAAGGGGTGTAGACCAGTGGGCTATCAACAAGAAATGAATGCATTGGGAGTTACCAATCTCCGTTTAAAATTTCCAAATGAACCATCCTTGATTTTTAAGGATTTATCCTTTTCCGTTTCACCGGGGGAGAAAGTTTTATTGCTAGGGCCAAGCGGTTGCGGAAAGTCGACATTGTTGCAAGTTTTATGTGGAATGATTCCGGATTCGATTGAGGTCCCCCTTAAATATGATTCCATCCAAATACCTGAATCATGGGGATTTGTCTTTCAAGACCCAGACACTCAATTTTGTATGCCCTATGTGGATGAAGAGCTTGCATTCGTTTTGGAAAACTTGAATATCCCTAGAAGCCAGATGGATACTCGGATTAAAGAGGCGCTGGACATGGTTGGTCTACAAGAACTTCCCATTCATACGCAGATCCATGATCTGTCGCAAGGGATGAAGCAGCGATTAGCGCTTGCCTCCGTGTTATTACTGGAACCAGATGTACTGTTTCTGGATGAGCCATCCGCCTTATTGGATCCTGATGGGGTCATACAAATCTGGGAATCGGTTAAGGAAGTAGCGGATGAAAAAACAGTGCTGATTGTCGAGCATAAAATTGACCATATTGCTGATTGGGTCGACCGTGTCATGCTATTTAAGGATAATGGGGAAATCATTGCGGATGATGTTCCAGAAAACATTTTCCATTTTCACAAACAAGAACTCATTCAATATGGGATTTGGTATCCAGAGGTTTGGGAGGATTATTTGGCGTCCCCTTCTTATTTAAGTCTTGTCAAAACCAGAGATGAAGAGCAGAAAAACAATCAACCATTATTGAAGTTGGATGATTTTATCGGCTACCGAGGCAAGGCGGAAAAAATTCATATTCCAAAGGCCGAAATCACTCCCGGAAGTTGGCTAACGATTATCGGTGAGAATGGCGCCGGAAAGAGCACATTCCTATTAGCGTTAATGCAATTATTGCGTACAACCGGTCATTATGAGTTAGAGGGAAAGTTCATCCAATGGAAAAAACGAAGGAAAACCCTGCCAGAAGGTCTTTCCCTTGTCTTTCAAAATCCTGAACTGCAATTTGTGACGAATTCGGTATGGGATGAATTAGCCTTTTCCGATCGAATAAAAGGAATAGAGGAAGCCGAATTGCTGAAAAAGGTGCAAAAACTTATCGACCTTTTTCAACTTCCCATGAGCGAAAAGCGTCATCCATTCCAATTATCAATCGGACAAAAGCGGCGGTTAAGTGTCGCAACAGCCTTTATGACTGGTGCCAAACTATTGTTGCTTGACGAACCAACATTTGGGCAAGATGCAAAAAACACCTTTATGATTTTGGAGCAACTTGAAAGTTTACGCAGGGAAGGAACAACCATTGTAATGGTCACACATGACTCACAAATTGTAGCACATTTTGCTACAGAAATATGGACGATTGAGCAGGGGAAATTAGTAGACATGGAGTTTAAACGCAAGGAGCGGTTATATGCAGAATCTATTTACTCCTCTTAGAGAAACGTGGCTCTGTCGGGTCAATCCCGCTTTAAAATTCGTCCTATTTTTTAGCCTATTGCTTATCGTTCTTTTCAATCGTCATCTAGGCTTTATTTTTCACTTAACCGTATTCAATGGCATTTTATTGTATGGATGGAGTGGTTATTCGTGGAAAAAGTTACTTCTATTTTCGATTCCGATGGTGCTCTCTTTTATTTCCTCTGCAGTGACAATGATTTTGTTTGGAAAAGGCGATCATATTTGGTGGTCTTGGGGCTTCATTAAAATTTCAGAAGAAAGCGTCTATTATGGTTTATTACTAGGCTGCAAAACCCTTTGTTTTGGTATCATCAGTTTAACCTTTTTATTGACAACCCGGCCGATCTTGCTTTTTTATGCGTTCATGCAGCAATTGAAACTGGCACCTAAATATGCTTACAGTTTTATCGCCTCTATCCGTTTACTGCCACTGATTGTCGATGAATTAAGAACACGCTCAGATGCCCTCAAAGTACGTGGGGTTCATTTTTCGAAAGGCGTAAAAGGTTTTTTCGAGCGACTGCGCATGTTTACGGTGCCCTTATTTGCCCAAAGCATCCGCAGAGCGCAAAGGGTCGCTGTCGCGATGGAAGCGAAACGATTTCAAATGAATGCGAGACGCACCTATTATTATCCTACTTTTTATACAAAAATGGATGCGGTATTTGTTGCGGCTATCTCCCTGTTATTTGTATTGGCCTATTTATTCGCAGGGATTATTTCCTACTGAAAAACAATGGACGATCTCCGCTCTGCAGACGGGGAAGTCCATTTTTTTATAAAAAAGGGCGAACATTCGTCTACTTCATTATGGTGCGCTGGATGGCTTTCCCCGTTAAAATAATCCAAAAAACTTCCCTGCGAAGAGATTTTTTTATTGGATATTTGTATTCACTCACATACAATATTAAAATATAAGGGATGTCACGTGAAAAAGAGGTGCAAAGGACGATGATTACTTTAAAAACGGAAAGAGAGATCAGTTTGATGCATGAAGCTGGTAAATTATTGGCTTCTTGCCATAGAGAAATTGCGAAACGGATAAAACCAGGGGTCACCACTTTAGAAATAGATCGGTTTGTAGAGCAATTTTTAGCAGAAAATGGGGCAACCCCCGAACAAAAAGGGTATAAAGGATATCAATTTGCCACTTGTGCGTCTGTGAACGATGAAATCTGTCACGGATTCCCACGCAAAACGGAGCTAAAAGAAGGGGATATTGTCACGATTGATATGGTGGTAAACTTGAACGGGGCTTTGGCTGATTCAGCCTGGACCTATGCAGTCGGAGAAATTTCTGATAAAAGCAAAACATTACTAGAAGTGACCAAAAATGCTTTAGATAAAGGGATTGAACAGGCACTCATTGGAAATCGGCTTGGTGATATCGGTCATGCGATTCAATCTTATGTCGAGCCTCAAGGATTTTCCGTTGTCCGTGAATTTACGGGCCACGGGATTGGTCCGACTATGCATGAGCCACCGCAAATTCTTCATTATGGCCCAGCTGGAAAAGGCTTGCGCTTGAAGGAAGGCATGGTCATTACAATCGAACCGATGATTAACGAAGGTGTTTGGCAGTCCAAAATGGATGATAATGGTTGGACAGCGAGAACGATGGACGGTAAACTCTCTGCCCAATATGAACATACCTTAGCGATTACGAAAAATGGTCCTTTGATTCTGACGGAACAATAGGCAAAGCAAGCTTGTTGGGAATGACAAAAAGCAGACGTTTGTTATCACCATTTCAATGGAGCACGTCTGCTTTTTTACTTCCGTATTCTATTCTAAATCGGTTAAAATCATTACTTGATGAGCAGCAATCGATGCTGTACCAGTAAGCGTTTCTCCACTTAACAGATCAAGCTTTTGCACATGATCCAATTCAAACGAGCTTGTTGTGTCATTATGGTTCATGACAAATAGGAACTTCCGATCTGCTTTTACACGCTGTGAAACTTCCACACCACGATCTGATTTCAAGAGCGGCTTTATCTCCTTAGCGGAGCAAATCTCCGTGATAAAGTCCCTTAAGAAATCGCCATCTGGACTGGAGGCGATGTACCATGCATCACCTGCACCGAATGTATTCTTGGTGACGACAGGCATGCCTTTGTAAAAATCATCCCCATATTCAGCCACAACTTCCGCGCCTTCGGAGTGAATCAGATCAAATAGAATATTGCATGTATATTCCCCATCTAATCGACCCATCCTTTCCTTCATCACAATCCGATTATGTTGATCAGGGTGAAGCGCATCAATTTCCTCTGCCCAAATCCCTAATAGCTTGCGTAATTTTCCGGGATACCCACCTGTTGTGACGAGATCATGTTCATCAACTATTCCACTAAAAAAGGTCGTCACAAAGGTTCCGCCGTTTGATACGAATTCCTCTAGTTTCTGAGCATAATCCCCTTTGACCATATAAAGAACAGGGGCAATCACCACATCATATTTCGAAAGATCTTCTTCCACGCCAATCATATCCACTTGAATGTTTTGTTGATAAAGGGCATCATAATATTTATGAACTTCTTTCACATAATCTAAAGCAATCGATGGACCACTTGTTAAATCAATGCCCCAACGGTTCTCCCAATCAAAAACAATCGCAATCTTTGCTTCAATTTTCGCATCAATCAACTGGTCCGAAAGCTTGCCAAGTTCCTTTCCTAATGCAGCGGTTTCACGGAAAACACGGGTATGTTCATGCCCAACATGCTCAATGACAGCTCCATGAAATTTTTCCGTTGCCCCAATGGAACGACGTAACTGGAAAAATAGAATCGTATCAGCACCGCGGGAAATAGCTTGATAACTCCATAAACGCATCACACCTGGGCGTTTAAGCGAATTATAGGCCTGCCAATTTTGCTGGCTGGGCGTTTGTTCCATCAGCATAAAAGGCTTGCCGTTTTTAAGTCCTCGCATAAGATCATGTGTCATCGCGGTCATACTGACAGGCGTATCAATAGAAGGATAATTATCCCAAGAAACGACGTCCATTTCTTTTCCCCATTTGAAATAATCTAATTCAGGATAAAGACCCATTAAATTAGTCGTAATGGGAATATTCGGAGTATGCTTACGAATGGCATCCCTTTCAATTTTAAAACATTCTAGTAAACGATCCGATTGAAAACGGCGATAGTCTAGCGAGATCCCTTGGAAGTTTGTACGATTTCCATCCCATTCCTCACTTAAGCTGTTCGGAGGCACAATTTCATCCCAATCATAAAAAGTATGTCCCCAAAACGCGGTATTCCAAGATTTATTTACGGCTTCAATAGACTGATATTGTTCTTTTAACCAATTCCGAAATGATTCTGCACAGTTGTCACAATAACAGTACCCGCCATATTCATTATTAATATGCCAAATAAGGACAGCCGGATGATCCTTATACCGTTCCGCTAGTTTTTCGGCCATCCTTTCTGAATACTTTCTAAATGTCGGACTATTCGGACAAGAGTTATGCCTGCCGCCAAATTTCCGTTTTCTTCCCTGATAGTCCACACGTAAAACATCAGGATATTTTATCGCCATCCAAGCAGGATGTGCAGCTGTGCTCGTTCCTAAACACGTATAAATGCCATTTTGATATAATCTGTCAATAGTGGCATCCAATGCGGCAAAATCGTATGTATCTTCATCCGGTTGGTTACGGGCCCACGCAAAAACATTTAATGTCGCCACATCAATTCCCGCTAGTTTAAACATCCGAATATCTTCATTCCATACTTCTTCATGCCACTGTTCAGGGTTATAATCTCCCCCATACCAAATCTTCGGCAATGTATCATTTATCATCCTCTATCCCACCTTCTTACTCTATTTCATCATCATCCCCATCTTAGACGCTTTCATAATTTCAGTCAATGAATATAAAAATCTACGTAAGGGGTACTTTTTTCGACTAGAATCCTAGGAGTATATTAGTTTATACATGAATTCCTCGCCATTTTTCTACCGAAAAATCACTAATTTTGACTGATTTTAGGTTTAATTTATCGTGTATTTATTGCTTATTTCCTATGCTACCATTAAAAGTAAGGATTGTAAGCGTTTTGAAAATACACCACTGGTGAGGAGGATGGAATTGTGAACTTTAGATCCTTGTGATTCAGTGAGGGATGAAAAAAACGCTGAATGGAGTTTCCCTTTATCTTCATGAAAGACTTGTTTCGATTAACACGTTATAATTGAATAAAACAGATGGAAACGAGCGAAAAAAGCTGACCCGGACATCATTAAGAAGAAAAAACGGAATAGGAGTTCTAGACCACATTGTCTAAAATGTGAATCATATTTCAAATCAACATCTAATGTAAGTGGAGTGGGGGATGCAGTGAAATACCTTGGGCAATTCTATCGTTCTTTTACAAATAAAAAGGTAAAGATTAAATTATTAGGCATTTATCTGCTCGTAACTGTGATCCCCACGCTGCTCATCGGATTTTACTTGAATTATAGTATGAGAGATGTCGTCCTCAATAATACCATTAATGAAGTCGATGCCAATGTAGATAAATTAGAGATGAGATTAAATACGATATTGGATCGGGCGATTAGTATTTCTGATCAAATTTATATTAGTCAAGACCTAAAGAAAGTAGTAGATCAAGAATACGAAAATAATCTTGAAATCTATAATGCCTATGCAAAATACCCGATTTTTGATAACTATTTACGCTATTATAATGAAATTGAAAATATCCGTTTCTTTATGACGAAAGACATGATCACGAACTCTCAATTTGTTTATGCGGATCAAGGGACCAGAAATCAAATATGGTATCAGGAAGCCGTTGAAAGACAGGGACGTATATCCTGGAGATATACTCAAGACAAATGGACCGAAAAATATTATCTCACCTTAACAAGATCTGTCTATGGAGAGAATCATGAATTATTAGGTGTTTTAGCCATCTATATTTCTCCTGGTAATCTAAATGATATCTCCAAAAATGAATTATTCGATGTCTTTGTATCTTTAGATAATGAAAAAATCGTCCATAGTAAAGATCCGCGTTATTTAGGAAAAAAACCGGCCTTTATCCAGAATCGAGAGATATCAGAAGAGAAAAAATCGATTATTTATGATGCGAATTTTAATCAGGAAAAAGTTAAGGTTTATTTACGTTCCTTCAAGCCAAGTAAAACACTGGAAAATCAGATTCAAATTACCGCCTTAATTCCCATTGAAGACGTCATTAAAGATTCAAAGGAAGTTTTGTATAAGGGATTTCTGATCGTACTTGTTTGTCTCATTACATCCATCACTTTAATCGTATTATTTATTCAATCATTTGATAAAAGAATCTATCAGTTACGAGATGCGATGAATAATATTGCGAAAGGCCGTTTTCATATTAAAAAACAGAATCTTGGTGAAGATGAAATTGGGGGAGCTTATAGAGATTTAGAGGTCACAGCGGATAGTATTAAACAATTAATTAATGAAGTGTATATTCATAAAATTAATGAAGAACAATGGAAAAGAAGACAAAAAGAATCTGAATTTAAAATGTTGGCCAGCCAAATCAACCCGCATTTTCTCTATAATACATTAGAAATGATTCGTATGAAGGCATTGATCAATAAAGATCATGAAGTCGCTAGAATTGTGATGCTATTAAGCCAAATGATGCGTTCCAGTTTAGAAGTGTCGGATCAACCGATTTTGCTAGAATCTGAATTAGAACTGGTCAAAACCTATTTGGAAATTCAAAAAATGCGCTTTGGGGATAAAATAGACTTTGATATTAAGATCGAGTGCGATATTCAAGACTATTATATTTTTCCTTTACTCCTTCAGCCATTAGTCGAAAACGCGGTTATTCATGGGATTGATCGAGAGACTGAAAACAGTCATATTGAGATTCAAGTATTGAAAACAACGGAAAACCTTGTCATCCAGGTAATCGATAATGGCATTGGCATCTCTGCCTCCAAACTGGTGCTTTTGAAAAAAACTTTAAATGATTCAGATGACTCCGTCGGGCGACATAGCGGAATTGGATTAAATAATGTGAATAAACGAATTAAATTATACTATGGGGATCCATATGGTGTAGATATCCAAAGTGAGGTAGGGTCTGGTACAGTCGTTACATTATTTTTACCTTTAGAAGATGTTCAAAAAGTAAGGAGCAAAGGCTAAATTCGCGACATCCTGTCGCAACGCCTTTGTGACCTGCGTCCTGCAGGCCTCCGGTAAAAATGACACATCGAATTTCTTCGTTGGCTTGTTTCTCTGCTGCTCATGTATTTATAAGCATACATTGCGCTGCTCGAAACTGCGCCGCCTCGAACTTCTTGGTCCTTTTTATCCTCCTTTTTGAACACTCACCTTTAGTGAAAGGACCGGATTCAAATGCGAAAATTATTGATCATTGATGATGAGCCTATTATCCAAGAAGGATTAAAACATGTTATCCCATGGTCAGAGTATGGTTATGAAATTTGTGATGTCGGGATAAACGGACGAGATGGTTTACATAAAATTCGCTTGCATCAGCCGGATTTAGTGATGCTTGATATAGAGATGCCTGGACTTTCAGGTATCGATATTGTTAGCCAGCTGAAAAAAGAAAACCTACCAACAAAATTTATTATTTTATCGGCCTATTCTAATTTTTCTTATGCACAAAAATTAATGGGACTCGGCATCGAACATTATCTGTTAAAACCGGTTGTGGAGAAGGAATTAATCCAAACCCTTGAAAAAATAGAGCAAGAACGTTTAGAAGAACAGGAGTTACAGAATCAATTAGCTTTCTATAACCAATTAAACGAAGAACGAACATTTCGGGCACTATTGGAGGGAAAACTAGCCAGTATTTCCGAGCAAATGGTCAAAGAATTACAGGTGAAGGAATTGCAGCTTGTAAGAATCTACGGAGATTTGCCACAAAGTCATGATCAGTGGTTAAGGGAAAATATCGCCGAAAACGCGGAACAAATAAAGTTAATTAGGAAAGATGATTACGATCATTTGCTTTTTATTCAAAAGGACCCTTCCTTTATGAAGACATTTGTATTAAAGATGAAGCGGAAATTTCAGACAAATGGTGCTTCCCCAATCGTCTTGCTGATGGCAGATCCTATCTACCATCCGGAAGAATTATCACAGGCTTATCAGCAAATCAAAGAATTGATGGATATCCAATTTTGCTATAGTGAGAAGGCCGTTTTACGCTATTCCTATTTCAAAACCAATCATAAAGCGGTAAAAAAGCCGCTAGAGGAACAAGATAAGAAAGAGCTGTATCACTATGCAGAGTTTGGTGACAAGCAGAATATGAAAAAGAAAGTGGCTGAATTAGAACAATATTACCGAACAATTCGTTATCCACAAGAGAGAATCAAAGCAGAATTGATTGAATGGTGTATTTCCTTATTTCAACTGATCCAAAATAATTATACGGAATTGGATATCGTGGATAAGGATGTAGTAGCGAATAAAATAAACAGCCAAAAAAATCTGCAAGGGATCATTCAGTTTATTATGAATGAACTGCTTCACATAAGTGAATCGATTCATGGCAGCTCCCCGACAAAAGGACATATCGTCGATAAAGTAAAAGAGTATGTGAATTTTTACTATAATGAAGATATTAGTCTAAAGTATGTGGCAGATTTATTTCATTATAATAGTGCCTATTTAGGAAAGCTTTTTAAACGGGAAACAGGGGAGTATTTTAATAGTTATGTACATCAAGTAAGGATTCAAAAGGCAAAGAAATTGTTAGCAAGTAAGAAGTATAAAGTGAATGAAATTTCTCAACTTGTTGGTTACTCGAACGCCGATTATTTTTATAAAAATTTTAAACAGTATGAAGGAATAAGTCCGAAAGAATTCCAAATGAAGAGCTAATAAGAGGGATGATTATGGGTAAACCTGTTACAGATAGACCGGCCTATACAATGATGAAATATCTTTATTATTTTTTTCTCACTAATTTCTATTTTATCTTGTGCAATCTATTATTTTTTATTGTATTTTTCTTAGCAGATTTTGTATTTGAGAATATTTTATTGTTTTATCTCACCTTAATCCCAACGGGCCCGGCGATGACGGCTGTTTTGTCTACAATGGGAAAATTAGTAAGAGAAAAGGACCTACATGTAACGAGAGATTTTTTTAAAGCCTATCAAGTCAATTTTTGGCCGACGATCAAATACTGGATGATTCAGTTAACGATTATGTTGATTCTGGCGATCGATATTGGCTATTCAACCAATCGTTCGAACGTTTTTTCGCCTGTTTTTTTCATTCTATTGATTGTCTCTGTCTTTATTATGATCTATGCCTTTCCGATTATTTCACGTTTTGAGGTAAAAATGAAAAACCTTTTCATTATCTCGATGTATGCTAATTTTAAATTTTTTAAGGTAACCCTTCTAAATATCACAAGCATTATTGCTTTTGGGATCATTTATTGGACATTCCCAAGTATAAGTTCCCTATTTTTAATTAGTTTGATCGGATATTTTGTGATGTTCAATTTACAAAAACCTTTAAAATATTTAGAGATGAAAATGTCGAAAGGGTAGATAGAAGATATAAGGTCGATAGGGAAGCATTAGACTGTCACTTTCAAGGTGGGGGTCTAATGCTTTTCTTATGCAAGATTACACCTCTAATTTTTACGGGAAATTTACTCTTTTTTAATGGGTATAAAGTGTAAGCGATTTCAGATAACATGAAATATAAGCAATGATTTGTTATATGAGGGGAGAAGAAACGTGGCAAAAACAGCGATAGAATTGAAAGCGAACCCAACTAGGCCCCAAAAAAATACGTGGAAGAAAATAAAAAGTCAAAAGGCATTAATCTTCATGTCATTTCCCTTTGTCATTTGGTTAATTATTTTCAAGTATATTCCTCTTGGTGGATGGGCGATGGCTTTTCAGGATTATGCACCTGCTAAAGGTTTTTTTGACCAGGAGTGGGTGGGATTAAAGCATTTTAAAGTCTTATTTAAGGAAGATTTATTCTATCAAGCTCTCACAAATACATTAGGTATGGGTGTATTGGGCTTGGTTTTCGGAACGATTACCTCCATTGGATTTGCTTTGCTCATCAATGAGGTACGATTATTAAAATTCAAGAAACTTACGCAAACCATTTCTTATTTACCCCATTTTGTCTCTTGGGTAATTGTAGCGAATATTGTGACAACGATGTTAGCCCCGGAAGGAATTGTCAACAATTTATTAATGGCCGTCAATCTCATTGATAAGCCGATTGGTTTTATGTCAAGCCCTAATATGTTTTGGGGAATTGTGACGGCAGCGGATGTGTGGAAGGAAACAGGATGGAATGCGATCATTTATTTGGCTGCGATGACAGGGGTAGACCCGCAATTATATGAAGCAGCGAAAGTGGATGGCGCGAGTCGATGGAAGCAAATGTGGCATATTACCTTACCGAGTATTCGACCCGTGATCATCGTCTTACTAATTTTAAGTATTGGAAACTTAATTAATATCGGTTTTGAAAAACAAATGCTTTTAGGAAATAATATTGTGGCTGAAAAGGCTTTGGTCATTGATTTATATGCGTTAAATTATGGAATCGGGATGTTCCGATATTCCTTCGGTACAGCAATCGGTATTTTTAAATCGGTCATTAGCGTCATTTTAATCGTCATTTTTAACAATCTTGCCAAGAAAACAGGGGATGGCGGCATCTATTAGGAGAAGGAGGAAACCAAAGTGAAACAATTTAAGAAAATCACCCTATTTGATTTTATACTCACGATCGGCATGATCATTGTCATTATTATTACGCTATACCCCTTTCTCAATATTTTGGCCATTTCTCTGAATGATGCGGTCGATACGGCTAAAGGTGGAATTCATATCTGGCCAAGACAGTTTACATTTGCGAACTATACGGAAATTTTTGGTAGTAATGACCGTCTATTTAAAGCTTTTACCATGTCTGTCACGAGAACAGTGGTAGGCACATTAACGGGAATTATCGCCAGTACGATGCTTGCCTATACATTAAGTCGAAAAGATTATGTTTTTAACAAGCCAATTGCTTTATTACTAGTATTGACGATGTTTGTTAGTGGGGGATTGATCCCTGATTATATGTTGATCCGAAATTTAGGTCTCATCAATGAATTTGCGGTGTATATCTTACCGATGTTGATTAGTGCCTTTAATGTAATCATTATTCGTTCCTTTATGGATAGTCTGCCAAAGGCATTGGAAGAGTCAGCCAAAATGGATGGGGCCAATGACTTTACGATCTTTGCCCGAATTATCTTACCCCTTTCCATGCCAGTGATTGCGACCATTTCCTTATTTTTGGCTGTAGGGCAATGGAATAGTTGGTTTGATACGTATTTATATGCAAGAGCCAATGAAAATCTGACCACTTTACAATATGAACTTATGAAAATATTGGATAATGCCAGTACATCTGGTGGTGCTGGCATCAATTCGCAAAATGCCGAATTTATTGCCAAACAAACCAATCCACAGTCTTTAAAAATGGCGATTACGATTATTGCCACAGTTCCGATCTTGATGGTCTATCCTTTCTTACAAAAATATTTTGTCACCGGATTAACTTTGGGAGCTGTTAAATAAGGTATCAATTTTTTGATATAATTCTAATGAATGAGGGGGAGTAACATGTTTAGAAGGAAATGGCCATTATGGTCACTGATATTGGTTTTAGTTGTTGGGATTACGCTTGCAGGTTGTAGTAGTGAAACGGGAAAGAAAGGAGACGATGGGGACAAATCGAAGTCTTCTGATGAACCGATTACATTAACGTTCTTTAATGCGGATTTAACATCTGACGTCTCGTTTGATGATGAAGTCGCGAAGAAAATTACCGAGAAAACGGGTGTCATTCTCGATATCCAACACCCCGTTGGCGGAGATGAGCAAGCGATTCCGTTAATGATTGCGAGTGGTGAATACCCAGACCTGATTTACGCCAAAGGGGATATTGGAAAATTAATCGAAGCTGGCGGCGTGATTAAACTAGATGATTTAATCGAAGAAAAAGGCGATAATTTGAAAAAAATGTACGGGGACCAGCTTGATCGTTTAAGAAATTCAATCGATGATCCAAGTATTTATGGAGTAGGAACCTATGGCGTGGAAAATGCTTATTGGAAGACAAGTGGAACGATGTCTATACAATTGGACGTTTTACGGGAGTTAGGGTATCCCGAAATTAAAACACTTGAAGATTATGAAAATGCATTAACAGATTATATTGCAAAGAATCCAGAAATAGATGGTCAAAAGACAATCGGACTTTCTTTATTAGGTAGTGATTGGCGCTGGTTGATTACGCTTGGAAATCCGGCTGGTTTCGCTCTTGGCATACAGGACGATGGTCAATGGGCGATTGATGATGAAACAGGGGAAGCAACATATAAATTTACGATCCCTGAGATTAAAGAATATTTTAAATGGCTAAATCACATGAATGATATTGGCTTACTGGATCCAGAATCTTTCACACAAACACATGATACGTATATTTCCAAACTATCTTCTGGTCGAGTGCTAGGAATTGCGGATCAAGACTGGAATTATGGGGATGCCGATAAAGCCTTGAAAGCGGATGGAAAAGAGTGGAGAACCTATGCCCCACTTCCCGTTACATTGAATGAAAACTACAAGTCTCAAGGTTTAAAAGATTACGGCTTTGCTGGTGGTGGAGGAATCTCGATTAGTTCCACTTCAGAACATCAAGAAAAAGCTTTCGAATTTCTTGATTGGATGGCATCCGAAGAAGCACAAATTTTGGTGAATTGGGGAATTGAAGGAGAAAACTATGATGTAATTGATGGAAAAAGAGTACTACAGGATGATGATAAAGAACAAAGAAAAACAGATGCGAAGTATCCAGAAAAAACAGGTGTAGGTCAATATGTCTATCCATTCCCACAATGGGGAAATGGCGCAGTTGATTCAACTGGTAACCCGATTTCACCTGACACACAAGAGGATATAATCGCTGCCTATACAGATGCGGAAAAAGAAGCATTGGGTAAATATGGGATGGAAAGTTGGATTGATTGGTTCCCTTCCACGGAGGAACTAGGCATCTCTAATCACGGAGCAGCTGCAAACTATACGATTCCGAATAATAGTGATCTGCAAATTATCCAACAAAAAGCCGATGACTATACAGAGCAAAAAATCACCCAAGCCATCCTTGGAAAACCTGCTGATTTTGATGCAGCTTGGGACGAAATGCAAGAGAAACTGATCGAAATGGATATTGAAAAAGCGAATAAAGAAATGACGAAAATTACACAAGATACGATGAAGTTATGGGGAACAAAATAATAGAATAGGAATAGAGCTGTCCTAAATGAGAAGGGGAGCCATTCACTCCATATAAGTGAAGGTGGGACAGCCCATTCCATTATTTTGTCCTAAGTGGCAAAAAAGTCTAAATAGGTCACAGCGGGGCGATGGCTGTGCCCGAAAAGGTATAAAAAGTCCAACGAGGTAACAGCGGAGCGCTTGGCTGTGCCCGAAAAGTGCAAAAAAGTCCGAACAGGTAACAGCGAAGCACTTGGTCGTGCCCGAAAAGGCATAAAAGGTCCAACCAGGTAACAACGGTGCGTTTGGCTGTGCCTAAAAAGTCCAAAAAAGTCGAACCAGGTACCAGCGAATCGTTTGGCTGTGCCGAACTGATTATAGCTAATCATTACAAAGTGGAAAGGTGTTTGAGTAAAATGAAATTTACAGATGGTAATTGGCTGGTGCGTGAAGGATATAATATTCATTATCCACGCAGTGTTCATGATAACAACATAGAAAAAGAGAGTGTGACTTTTTATGCCCCTTGTAAAGAGATCCATCATAGAGGAGCAACATTGGATGGTCCATTATTAACGGTGAAACTATCCTCTCCAATAGAAAATGTGATTCGAGTACAAACATGGCATTTTAAAGGTCGAAAAATAAAAGGTCCTCATTTTGATGTGGCCGATCAATCTATCACTCCAGAAATAGACGTCAATGAAGAGGCACTGTCATTAACAAGCGGCGATTTAAAACTAGTCGTGAATAAACAACAGTTCCGTTTCGATTTTTTCAATGGCGATCGAAAAATGAACGCTGGAAACGCTAAAGGGCTTGCCTGGATCGAGGGTCCAGAGGAAACTTCCTATATGCGCGGTCAGCTGAATCTAAATGTTGGGGAACAAATTTATGGATTAGGAGAGCGTTTTACTCCTTTTGTTAAAAATGGCCAAACTGTTGATATTTGGAATAAAGATGGCGGGACAAGCTCTGAACAATCGTATAAAAATATTCCATTTTATTTGAGTAGTGAAGGTTATGGGGTCTTTGTCAATCATCCTGAAGAGGTAAGCTTTGAGATTGGTTCGGAATTAGTGTCTAAAAGTCAATTTAGCGTTGCTGGAGAATATCTAGATTATTATCTTATAAATGGTCCTACTCCAAAGGATGTGATCAGTCGCTATACAGCATTAACGGGTAAACCTGCTTTACCACCAGCATGGTCTTTCGGATTATGGCTAACAACTTCTTTTACGACCGATTATAATGAAGAAACCGTCCATCATTTTATTGATGGAATGGAGGAAAGAGGCATTCCATTAAGTGTATTTCATTTTGATTGCTTCTGGATGAAAGAATTCGAGTGGTGTAATTTTGAATGGGATCGCGATAATTTCCCTGACCCGCAAGGCATGTTAAATCGTCTAAAAGAAAAAGGATTAAAGATCTGCGTCTGGATCAACCCCTATATTGCCCAAAAATCCAAGCTATTTGCTGAGGCAGCAGAAAAAGGATACTTGATTCAAAAGCCAAATGGGGATGTATGGCAATGGGATCTCTGGCAAGCGGGAATGGGAGTTGTCGATTTTACCAACCCAGCCGCCTGCAAATGGTATACCGATCATTTAAAACGATTAGTCAATATGGGTGTCGATTCCTTTAAAACAGATTTTGGTGAGCGGATCCCGACAGATGTTGTTTATCATGATGGTTCTGATCCATATAAAATGCATAACTATTATGCTTATAAATTTAATGAAGTTGTCTTTGATTTTCTGAAAGAAGAAAAAGGAGAAAACCAGGCTGTCCTCTTTGCTCGTTCCTCCACGGCTGGTGGTCAAAAGTTCCCTGTTCACTGGGGTGGGGATTGTGACTCCACTTATGAAGCGATGGCCGAAAGTTTACGAGGCGGATTATCGCTTACATTGAGTGGCTTTGGCTACTGGAGTCATGATATTGGTGGATTTGAAAGTACGGCGACACCAGATGTTTGCAAACGCTGGACAGCATTTGGACTACTATCAAGCCATAGTCGTTTTCACGGTAGCTCCTCTTATCGTGTTCCTTGGCTATTTGATGAGGAAGCCGTTGATGTAACTCGACATTTTACGAAGCTAAAAAATCGCTTAATGCCTTATTTATTTCATGCAGCGGTTGAGAATCGGAACACAGGGGTACCAGTGATGCGGGCCATGGTACTTGAATTCCCAGAGGATCCAACTTGTCATTTATTAGATCGCCAATATATGCTAGGAGATTCCATCTTGGTTGCCCCCATTTTTAATGACGAAGGGATTGCCACTTACTATCTACCAAAAGGAAAATGGACCCATCTTTTAACAGGTGAAGTGGTAGAAGGGGGCACATGGAGAAAAGAAAAATATGATTATATGAGTCTTCCCTTATTTGTAAAATCAAATGCGATCATCCCGATGGGGGCCAATCCAACAAGTCCGGAATATGATTATGCCGAAGATCTTACCTTCTATGTGTACGAGTTGGAAGAAGGCAAGGAAGTTTCCACTGCCGTTTATAATCTGGATGGAGCAGAGGTTGGCAAGATTACCTTCGTTCGCTCAGGTGAAACGGTTGAGATCCAATCAAATCTAAAGCAAAAACCTTATCATATTTGCTTGGTTGGAAAGAATGAAATCAGGTCTACTACATCAGGCGAATGGAGTAAGGAAACAATGGGAGCAACGGTCACGCCGGACCCGTCTGCATCAAGCTTTTCTGTTCGACTGTAATTTTATAGAACGAAACCCTTAAGTTGACAGGGTTTCGTTTTTTTCTGCTTTTGTACGATCAAAGTGAAAATCGTAGAATGCAGCTGACATTAATGAAACAAAGATTCACTTAATTTTTTGAAATTAGCATGCTGGAACCTCCTTCTCCGCAAATATAAAGGGGGCTTAATGATGGGAGTAAAGAACGATTCGGCCAAAAAAGGAACTTTCCTAGGTTTTTTCATACAATATCACAAAAGACCAAGGAGATGATCAGATGGCCTTGCGGATTGAAGTGTCCATTCAAAAGCACCAACTAAAGCTATTTGATGGTTCAAAGCTGATTAAAACCTATCCCGTTGCCCTTGGAAAAATCGTAACCCCTACTCCTCATGGATCTTATAAGATCATCAACAAACAGCTCAACCCCGGCGGTCCCTTTGGTGTCCTTTGGATGGGATTATCCAAACCACATTATGGAATTCATGGAACAAACAATCCTTCATCCATTGGAAAAAGTGTCTCCCATGGCTGTATTAGAATGTATAATCATGACGTATTGGATCTTTCCCGTCGGGTCCCTGTAGGAACCCCGGTCGTCATCCAATAAATCGTTATCCTGCCAGCGAAATAATTCCTAAGCTATCCGTGCGATAGCTTTTTATTTTTGCCTGACATGTATTCGGCAAAATTCGGGGCGTGCCAGGCACCCGAAATGAAAGGGTGGGAAAAAGATCTTACGATTAAAAAACAATTTCCGTCATTGACAAATTCGTGTGGAGTGGCTAATATATTTGGTATACGAAATATAGTTGACTTAAGGAAACATTGTGTTGTTAGGTTAATTCATGTATAAAATTTCAGGTGAACAGCACGCAAAATAGGAGGGGTACAAGTGGTTCAGAAACGAAAACGAAGTAAAAGATTTCTATTTTCAGGGATTGTCATATTACTAATTATGACTTTGGCTCTAGCAGGTTGTTCAGGCGATAAGAAAAAGGAAGCAGCTTCGGCTGAAGGGGATAAAAAAATAAACATCGTGACAACCATTGCACAAATTGCTGAACCAATTTCCATTATTGGCGGTGAGTATGTACAAGTAGAAAGCTTGATGGGGCCAGGAGTTGATCCGCATTTGTACAAGGCAACTCAGGGAGATATTAAAAAATTAGAAGGTAGCGATATCGTTCTATACAGCGGATTGAATTTGGAAGGAAATATGACAGAAGCATTTGAAAATATCAGCAAGAAAAAAACGGTTAGTGCTATTTCGGAATCCATTTCTGAGGATCAGCTATTGAATGATGAGAATGGAGCTATTGACCCACATGTTTGGTTTGATATTGAGTTATGGAAAACTGCACTAGAAGAAGCAACAGCGACGTTGAAGGAATATGCTCCGGATCATGCGGATGATTTTGAAAAAAATAAAAAGGACTATTTCGTAAAACTAGATGAGTTGTTAGAAGAATCAAAGTCAAAGCTTGCAGAAATTCCAAAAGAGAAGCGAGTATTAGTCACAGCACATGATGCCTTTGGATATTTTGGTCGTGCCTATGATATTGATGTTGTTGGACTACAGGGATTGAGTACAGAAGATGAAATTGGTATTTCTGATATTGACGATACAATTGAGATCATTATGGAGCATAAAGTTCCTTCCGTATTTGTAGAAAGTAGTGTCAATCAAAATTCGATTAAAGCTGTTATTGAAGGCGCAAAAAAGAAAGGCTTAGACATTCAATTAGGCGGAGAGCTTTATTCAGATGCCATGGGAAATGAAGGAACGGAGGAAGGCACATATATTGGAATGTATCGATATAATGTAAAAACCATTTATGAGGCATTACAAGGAGTGGAGGAATAAATGTCCGTATTGAAGGTAGAAAATCTTTCGGCCGCCTATCGTAAAAATAAAGTTCTTTATGATGTGAATTTTGACATTCACCCAGGCTCCTTAACAGGCATAGTTGGTCCCAATGGGGCAGGTAAATCAACATTACTGAAAGTGATGCTAGAATTACACCCGAAACTTACTGGAGAAGTGAAGTTCTTCAACACCAGCCTGGCCAAAACAAAAACGAAAGTTGGCTATGTCCCTCAACGGGGTTCCGTTGATTGGGACTTTCCAACCAATGCTTTGGATGTGGTGTTAATGGGGCTTTATGGAAGAATCGGTTGGTTTAAATGGCCTGCGCGTAAAGATAAGGAAAGAGCAATGGAATCTTTAGCCAAAATGGGAATGACTGATTATGCCGACCGACAGATTAGCCAATTATCTGGAGGACAGCAGCAACGAGTATTCTTGGCACGGGCTCTCGTACAGGATGCTGATCTCTATTTAATGGATGAACCGCTTGTGGGTGTAGATGCTGCAACAGAAGCGGCGATTATGACAACATTAAAAGAATTAAAGATGGCTGGGAAAACAGTTATGGTTGTTCATCACGATTTATTAACAGTTGGAGAGTATTTTGATCATGTCATGCTTCTCAATCGAACCATTATAAAATATGGGAAAACCGAGGAAGTTTTTACAAAAGAAAATGTGCAACAAACATATGGTGGAATTTTGCGATGGATGAAGGAGGCTTGATCTACAATGCTAGATATGTTCTTATCACCTAATGCCCAGTGGGTCCTTTTAAGTGCATTAATACTCGGGATAGCCTCTGGTATGGTTGGGTGCTTAGCTTATTGGAAAAGGCAAAGCTTAATGAGTGACGCATTGTCCCATGCGGCTCTACCTGGTGTTGTTGTGGCCTTTATGATCATCGGAACGAAAAACCTGCCATTTATGGTCCTGGGTGCAGCGATCAGTGCTTTCGTAGGAGCGTGGCTTATTCAATGGATTCGCTCAGCTAGCCGGATCAAAGAGGATACAGCAATGGGGATTATTTTATCCGTGTTTTTTGGATCTGGAATTATGTTATTAACAAAAGTAAGTAGAATGACAACAGGAAACCAAGCGGGTCTGGATAATTTTATTTTTGGTCAAGCGGCTTCCATGGTTCGAACGGACGTGTACACAATGCTTTCGGTAGCCTTGCTTGTGATTTTTATTATTTTTATCGGTTTTAAAGAATGGAAGTTATTCCTATTCGATACTAATTTTGCTAAAGGAATCGGCCTTTCTAGTCGGTTAATGGATAGTATTTATCTAGCGCTGCTTGTTTTGACCATTGTCATCGGTATTCAGGCAGTAGGCGTTATTCTGATGGCGGCACTTCTGATTATTCCAGCTGTAAGTGCCCATTACTGGACACATTCTTTTCGGAATATGTTAATCCTCTCAGCTGTTTTTGGTGGGGGTTCAGGGATGTTAGGTGCGCTTCTCAGTGCAATGGGAAAAGGATGGCCAACTGGCCCGTTTATTGTAATGGCAGCCTCAAGTATCTTTTTGATATCATTTATTTTTGGTGCTCAAAGGGGAATATTTATAAAGGCTATACAGTTTCGACTTCAACGAAAAAATCATACTAAAACTTCTTCCCCACAACTATCGCGCATTAAAGGAGGAGAGGCCAGATGAGTTATGAAGGATGGATCTTAATCACCGCCTCATTGGTAGGACTCTCCTGTGGTATCATTGGCGTTTTTCTTATTCTGAGAAGAATGGCGATGATGGCTGATGCGATTAGTCATACAGTTTTACTCGGAATTGTATCTGCTTATTTGATTACAAAAGAATTAAGTGGTATCTATATGCTGATCGGTGCCATTATTGCCGGATTATTAACAGCATTTCTCGTTCAATGGTTCCACTCACTAGGTGTTCAACAGGATGCTTCTATCGGAGTTGTTTTTACAACTCTATTTGCGATTGGGGTCATCTTAATTGCAACCAAAACTGGAAACGTCCATTTGGATGTCCAACATGCTTTAATGGGGGAAATTACGTTTGTTCCATGGAACACCTTAACGGTTCCGGCGTTAGGAGAAATTCCCCAGGCAACTTTTATTTTGTTATTGGTATTACTAGTTGTTCTTGTCGCCATCATTGCTTTTTATAAAGAATGGAAAATTACGACATTTGATGCAGCGCTAGCGGCAAGTATTGGGATCCCGGTGATTGGAATGCATTATCTATTTATGACACTTGTCTCCATCACAACGGTGGCATCATTTGACGCAGTCGGCGCTATCATGGTTGTAGCCATGCTGATTACCCCCGCAGCGGCTGCCTACCTTTGGACAGATCGATTACTCGTGATGATCCTGTTAAGTGCAGCATTCGGTGTAATTTCCGCAATTGGGGGTTATTACCTGGCCGTATGGTTAGATACATCGATTTCCGGATCAATGGCTTTCGCAACCGGTATTTTATTTTTACTCAGTTTCATTGGCTCACCTAAGCACGGTATACTTTCTAGACTTGTCAAACCATTTACCGTGCATTCTACGTAATTTAAGAAAGCAATCGTCTAGGCGCTGGAGCTACAGTATCCCCACGATGGGAGGGGGCTGCTCTTATTTGTTTGGAAGTTCAGAGCCTTTTCGCTTTTTTTGTAAATAAAGGAAAAGGCTCGTGATCGCCTTTGAAAACAGGAAGACAATCAGATAGATAAGGAAAATTTCAAAAAAAGTAATGTTTGGGTTAATCTCAATAAGATGAATACCGGCGGCAATCGGCTGAATGATAAAAGCAAAAAAAGCGGCTAAAAGCAACGTATATAGATAATAATTTTTGTGATGATTCAATGTCCATTGATACACAAGCATAGCAAAAACGGGTATAAGGGAACCCTCAAACGAAATAGATGGAAAAGGGGGAATCACATAGTATGGGTAATTAATCAAGCCTAGGTACATAAAGGCCACATTTGCATAGCCAAACCAAACATTGACATTTAATCCATAAAACCCCAAGAGGAATATTTTCTTTCTATCGATGGTAAAAAATAATACAATTAATGGGAGAATAAGCATGCCGAGAATCACCCAAAATTGCCATGTGTCTATATAAGAATATTTTTTCCAATATTCCGTTCCGACACGAACCAAATCCTTATCGATTTCCACAAGTTTCTCAAAAAGTCCAGTTTGTTTTTTTGTCATAAGTTTGTACTCCAAAATTTTGATCATTATAATATGCTTTCATTCCTTTATGGTCTCCAATAGTTGAACGAATATTCCATATAGCTATAAAAGATCCGGATCACAACCGGAGTCATAGCAATCATTGGCTTTTTAAAAGGCAGAGCTATACAATAGAGAAAAATGTGGAACAGTAGAAAACAGGCAAATAAAAGGAGTGAATAGTAGATGGCTGAAACTTTTGAATTAGCAACTTTTGCGGGAGGATGTTTTTGGTGTATGGTTTCCCCTTTTGATGAACAACCTGGAATTAAAGAAGTTGTTTCAGGTTACACGGGAGGGCATACGGAAAATCCTACTTATGAAGAGGTTTGTTCTGATACAACAGGACATTTTGAGGCAGTTCAGATTTCGTTTGACCCTAGCGTTTTTCCTTATAAAAAATTATTACAATTATTTTGGCAACAAATTGATCCAACTGATCCCGGTGGCCAATTTGGAGATAGGGGACATTCGTATAAGACGGCGATTTTTTATCATAATGAAGAACAAAGAAAATTAGCAGAAGCCTCCAAATTGGAATTAGAGGAAAGTGGCCGTTTTCAGAAACCAATTGTCACGGAAATTTTACCGGCAGCTCCTTTTTATAAAGCAGAGGAAAAGCATCAACATTATTATAAGAAAAATCCATTCCACTATAATGCTTATAAGGAAGGGTCGGGGAGAGCCCAATTCATCCGCCAAAATTGGAAAAAGCAAAAAACCGATGAGGAGCTAAAGCAAGAGTTAACCCCTATTCAATATGAAGTAACAAGAAAAAATGCTACCGAACCCCCCTTTCAAAATGAATATTGGGATAACACGGAAGAAGGAATTTATGTCGATGTCATATCAGGGGAACCGCTATTTAGTTCGACGGATCAATATGATGCTGGCTGCGGTTGGCCAAGCTTTACCAAACCGATTAGACGGCCAGAGTTAGAAGAGAAGCTCGATACATCTTTTGGCATGAGAAGAATCGAAGTACGCTCCAAAACTTCCGATGCCCATCTTGGTCATGTTTTTGATGATGGTCCTGGTCCTGATCGTGCTCGCTATTGTATTAACTCCGCCGCTCTTCGCTTTGTTCCAAAAGACAAATTGCAAGAGGAAGGGTATGGAGAGTATATCAACTTATTTAAAGAATAATGGATAACTGGAGAAAAAAATCGCATAATCCTCCGCTTATAGCTCTTATTAGTCTAACGGCTAATGAGAGCTATATTTTAGTTAAAAACTTTATAAGAATAGTGAAAGGTCCTTTAGAAAAATTTTTAAAAAAAGCTTGTTCTTTTGTTGAAATTGAATTAACATGATAATAACAACGTTGTTATTAGCGTAGTGATAAACGGAAGCGCCGTCATTGCGAATAGAAGGAAAACAGATTGGAAAGGAAGGGAATTCATGTGGTCTGCTGATGTATATCTGGACCAGTTGTACAAAGAATCGGTTGGTGATCCACCGAATCTGTATGATGATCAGTGGAAAAAGAAGCTAAAGGAAAAATTCAAAACAGCTCTAGGGGACTTTACTTATCAGTCAGTAGATCAGGAACCTACTCTACTGGAAAAACAGGATATGGGAAAATATATACGATATCGGATTGAATGGACAACAATCCCACCACTAAAAATGCCGATTTATCTATTAATACCTAAAAATCATTCTTTGCCGCTGCCTACCGTGCTTGCGATCCATGGTCATGGATATGGGCATAAAGAATTGGTTGGATTGAACCCTAATGGTTCACCAAGAAGTAAGTCAACGTATCATGAAGATTTTGCTGTTGACTTGGTTCAAAAAGGGTTCGCCGTCGTTGTGCCAGAACTGATTGGGTTTGGTGATCGAAAATTGCAAGAAGATCAGGGGAGAGGAAAACCCACCGATAATTCCTGTTACCGATTAGCCAGCCAATTGCTTTTATATGGGAAAACCTTAGCAGGCTTAAGGGTTTATGAGTGTATAAGGGTCATCGATTACTTGGAGACACAAAAGGAATATGATCTAAGCAAACTCGGTTGTATGGGAATATCAGGAGGGGGGCTTGTAACAGCTTTTACCTCTATCCTAGATGAAAGGATCAAGGCAACGGTAATTAGTGGATACACGAATACTTTTAAAGGAAGTATTATCGACCGAAGGCATTGCTTAGATAATTATATTCCGAATATCTTACAAATAGCGGAGATGCCTGAACTCATTGGTTTAATTGCGCCGCGGGCTTTATTTATAGAGGCGGGGAAAGAGGATCATCTTTTTCCTTTGGAACATGTGCAAATTGCCTTAACAAAACTTCAAGAAATTTATTTGGCTTTCGATGCGGAAACCTCACTAGACGCCCATATTTTTGATGGGGGACATGAGATCTGTGGAGAGCAATCATATGATTGGCTCGTTCGTCAACTACTTCAATAAAATAGGAGATGAAACACAATGAAAAAGAAATATGTTTTAATTGGAACCGGAGGAAGAGCAGAATTTTTCTATGGTGCTCTTGCAAGGGATTATACAGAAACATGTGAATTACTTGCTTTTTGCGATATCAACCAAACGAGAATGAATTATGCGAATCGTTTACTTGAAGAAAAATATGATCATCCTAAAATCAAAACCTATCTTTCTAGTGAATTTGATCAAATGATTGAAAAAGAAAAGCCTGATTATGTGATTGTCACAACCATTGATCGTACGCATCATACGTATATTATCCGGGCTTTGGAACTTGGTTGTGATGTGATCACTGAAAAGCCGATGACGGTCGATGTGGAAAAAACGAAAGCGATTTTAGATGCGATTGAGCGTACAGGACAAAAAGTGCGGGTTACTTTTAATTATCGCTATGCCCCTCATAATACAAAAATAAGAGAAATTATTCGGGATGGAGTCATTGGTGATGTCCATTCGGTCCATTTTGAATGGGCGTTAGATACCCAGCATGGTGCGGACTATTTCCGTAGATGGCATCGGAATAAACGGAATAGTGGTGGACTCCTTGTTCATAAGGCGACCCATCATTTTGATTTAGTGAATTTTTGGCTGAATTCTGCTCCTGAAACCGTATATGCATCCGGAGGCTTACGCTTCTATGGAAGGGAAAATGCGGAAGCAAGAGGAGTAACGAACTTCTATCAACGGGCCCATGGAAATGAGTATGCGAAGGATGATCCATTTGCGATTGATTTGGAAGCAAATGAGCATTTGAAATCGATGTATTTAGAGGCGGAAAAAGAGGACGGATATCAAAGAGATCAAAGTGTGTTTGGCGACGGTATTGATATTGAAGATACACTAGGTGTGCTTGTGACCTATAAAAATAAAGCGATTCTCACCTATTCTCTCAATGCGTATCTCCCGTGGGAAGGGTTTATTATTACGTTTAATGGCAGTAAAGGCAGACTAGAAGTGATCGTACGTGAGCAATCTTATATCAATTCGGGTGGGAGTAAGGATGATGAAGGGAAGTTGAAAGAAAAAACCATCCGCGTTCTACCGATGTTTGGCAAGCCTTATGAAGTAGAGGTCCAGGAAGGAAAAGGGGGCCATGGTGGAGGCGATGTCGTCTTGCTACAAGATCTATTTGGCGAACCAACAGAAGATGAGTTCAACAGGGCTGCCTCCCATATTGATGGAGCAAGATCAATCATGACAGGGATCGCTGGAAATATCTCGTTGAAAACCGGGCAAGCTATAAAAATAGATGATTTGATTAAATTTTAAACAATTAAAATACGATCATCAACATAATAGTACGTGTTCAAAAAGGAGGATAAAAAGGACCAAGAAGTTCGAGGCGGCGTAGCTTTGAGCAGCGGAACGTATGCAGTTAATACGTGAGCAGCGGAAAAGCAAGCCAACGAAGAAATTCGCAGTGTCATTTTTACCGGACTTTTTGAACATCCTCTAATAGCTATGCATTTTATAAGCCTCTACAGGCCAATAACCAGGCGCTATATGATCAAAAAGGCAAAAATGTACTGCACCCCAAAAGTTAGAGTGATACCCAGCTTTTGAGGTGCATTTTTTATGGCAAAATATAGGGAACAATTTAAACTGATGTTTGTAAAAGAATATCAGGTTGATTTTATTCTTTTCCGGACATTTCCGCGATCACACTCCGGGTTTCTTCATCCATCTTTCTTATAACCGTGTTGATATCATCGCCCTCAAGAAGTCGCTGATACGCATTGATCATGACAGATGCACTCTCGTATCGCGATCTTTTGGGTATGGGAGCACTCTTAAATTTAAATAACGCATCTACATTTTTTTTAGCCATAATATCGGCATGTTCTAATGCTGTTCCAAATTCTTTCTGCACATCCTCATCAAGTAAAGCAGTTCCCCCTCCCGTACTTACGGACCATCTTTGATATTCTTCTGACATTAGATAGGCGAGAACCTCAAAGGCTGCATCGGGATTTTCACTTTGACTTGTCACGAACATCGTATTTAATAGTTCATTAGGAGTATAATCCGGATAATCCCCACCCCAAACAGGGTATGTGACCCAGTCAAAGTTTAGACCGGCTTCATATTCACGCCAAGTCAGACCATTAGCTTGATCACGGAATGGGAATAGTGCATAATCAAATGCCGTATCAGCACCTTCCGCATTATGCAGAAATGTCGCCAATTCTTCCGTGGACTCCATTTCAGGAAGGTTTCCGGGGATGTTTATAATGGCTTGTATACGCTCTAGGAAAATACGTAACTCTTTATTATCTAGGATTGTCGGTTCATTTGTTTCCGGATCAACTAGGGTGGTACTTACTTGCTGTAGACCAAGCTTCCCCGGGAAAATCCCATGATAAATTTTACCATCCCTTTCACCTGTTAATTGCTTACCTAGTTCAATGACTTCATCCCAAGTCATATTGTCTGTTGGATAAGGGACACCGAAAGCGTCGAAAATATCCTTATTATAGGTCATGACATATCCTTGTTTAAAAACTGGGAGGGCATTAAGTTCGCCAATGGGTGAGTTAGCTTTCAAGGATTCTATTATTCCTTGATCATATTTACTAAGATCAAGGCCATGTTTTTCGATTAATGGCATCTGATCGCGAAGTAAATCGAGTTCTTTGAACATTTCGAAATTAGTCCCCATGGCAATATCTGGTATAAATCCCTTGGCAAAGTTCTCTTCAATTTCCTCTTTCCCATTTGCTTGGATATACGTTAGTTTTATGTGTGGTAAAGCTTTTTTGATATGTTGATTAAAAATCTCTTCAAATTCTTTCTCTCCCCAGTGAATCATCAAAGAAACCTCTATTTGCTCGGGTTCACCTGCATCCTCTGTAACTGAACTTTCTTCTTCCTCATCATTATTACTAGAAGCCCCATCTACTTCCTTTCCACCAGAATCGCTACTACATCCCACAATTAATGCCATTAGCCCAAGTATCATGAGAAGACCCCACAACCTTTGTCGCACTCATACCACCCCTTCTGCTATTGTTTTTCTAACCAACTAGAGATAACGCTTTCATAATAACGCACTATAATGCTATACTCTATATAGTAATTTGCTCAATTTTTTAGCTTTCTTTGCTTTTTTTGTCCTTGATGCGATTGGAGGGTTTATGAAATGGTAGATAACTTCGGTCCGAAGTATTATTTAGAGAATGAATCTTTTTCCATGCAGTTCATGCGCCGAAAAGGTTATTCATCTATGCCTACATCCCATGCTCACGCTTTTTATGAATTATATTATTTACGTAAGGGGGAGAGAGTCTATTTTATTAATGGTAATGTATACACTGTAAAGAGTGGCGATATTATCGTTATTAATCCACATGATGTCCATCGAACAACAAGCTCATCTGTCCCTGAATTCGAACGAATTTTAATTAATTTCACTCATAATTTCCTTGAGCCAGGTATTTTGTCATCAGACCTACCCCTGCTTCCTTTCCAACATGGTTCTCAGTTAATACGATTTCCAGTAAAGGAGCAGCCGAACACCGAACAACTCATTTTTGAGATGTTAAGAGAATGTAAGGAGAAACAGGCAGGTCACATCTTTTATGTAAAAGCTCTATTAACGAAATTATTAATTCGAATGTATCGGCAATCCTTCCAAGCGCCACCGGAAAATGAACATCCCATGCATGAGAAAATCTCTGAAATCGCCACCTATTTGCATCAACATTATCTAGAGGAATTAACATTGAAGAAGATTGCGGAACGATTTTATATCAGTCCATCTTACCTTAGTCGGACATTCAAAAAAGTAACCGGTTTTTACTTCAGTGAATATGTCCAAGCGGTTCGGTTGAGAGAGGCGAGGCGCCAATTGATCGAATCAGATGAGAAGGTATTGACGATTGCTGGAAATGTAGGTTTTCATTCGATCGCACATTTCAATAAGACATTTAAAAAAATGACAGGTGTCTCACCGATACAATTCCGTAAGCAAAATAAACATCTTTCTTATGAGGAACAAAAAAGTTATTTGTTGAATAGAGATTCTTAGAATGTAACTCACAAGGAAAATTTTTTTGAGAGTCAAGGAAATTCCTTATCCTACAAGGGAGCCGTTAGCTTTACTAGCCAATATACTCCGGTTAGTTGAGCTGACGGCTCTTTATTTTTGTATTCTCCGAAAAAAGTGTTGGCCAACTTTTACTAAAAGTGATTTTATAGCTGGTTCCGAACACGATAACAAAAAAAGCAAAGAAAGATAGAAATAGAACATAAATATGTATAGAGAATAGCAAAATCATGCGCTATTATGAAGGCGTTATCTTTAAAGCTTGAGTTTTATCATAAGGGCTTTAGTTTTGAATAGAAGGGGGATATTTTCATCATGAGTATTTTTTATAATATTACAGAGTTTGGCGCAAATTCTAATAGCGTGGTTATGACAGAAAAGATTCAAAAGGCAATTGACAGGGCTTATACGAATGGTGGGGGAACTGTCATTGTCCCTGCAGGTGAATTTTTAACGGGTTCTTTACGTTTAAAAGATAATGTTGAATTGCATTTATTACCTGGAGCAAGATTAAAGTTTTCAGACAATCCAGCAGATTATCCGGTTGTACATTCTCGATGGGAGGGGATATCCCAAAATGTACATGCCTCCTGTTTGTATGCGGAAAAGGCAAAGAATATTTCTGTAACGGGATTTGGCTGTTTAGACGGAAATGGACAAAAATGGTGGGAAAGGGAACGGAATAAAACGGATAAATCCGCTTATTTTCGCCCGAAGTTGATAAGTTTTGATTCCTGTGAGCAAATTACTATAAAAGACGTTCGAATGATGGATTCGCCTAGTTGGACGGTCCATCCGGTCAGAAGTTACAACATCACAATTGATAATGTATCGATTAAAAATCCAGCCGACTCCCCCAATACAGATGGAATCAATCCGGAATCCTGTAAAAATGTTCGCATCAATAATTGCAATATAGATGTGGGCGATGATTGTATCGCCATTAAAGCAGGCACAGAAGAAACTGTAGAATGGATGTCTTGTGAAAATATCACCATTTCGAATTGTACAATGGTTCATGGTCATGGGGCGGTTGTGATTGGGAGCGAGATGAGTGGGGATATTCGGAATGTGGCAATCACGAATTGTATTTTCCAAAATACGGACAGAGGAATCCGCTTAAAATCACGTCGGGGCCGGGGCGGAATTGTTGAAGATATCCGCGTAATCAATCTTGTGATGGATAATGTTATATGTCCATTTGTGATTAATTTGTATTATTATTGTGGTCCCCTTGGGAAAGAGAAATATGTTTGGGATAAAAATCCTTATCCCATTACGAAAGAAACACCTCATTTCCGTAGAATTCATTTTGCGGATATTACAGCTCGAAACGTCCAGGCTTGTGCAGGATTTATCTATGGACTAGCAGAATTATATGCGTCTGAAATTACTTTTTCAAATATTGATATTTCAATGGCCGAAAATGCAGTCCCTGGACGCCCGGCGATGATGGCCAATCTAGATAATATGACAAATCGTGGGTTTTATGTTGGCTTTGCAAAGGATATTTTGTTCCAGCATATTACCATTGAGAACCACGAGGGTCCTGCGTTTTATTTAGATTCTACAAAAGATATTGACATCCTGCATTGCAAATCTCGACATACGAAACAACCAGAAAAATTGGTGGAAAAAAGGAGAGTGGAGAAATAATGCATCATACATGGATAAAAAATCCAATATTAAGGGGATTTAATCCTGACCCTAATATTTTAAAAGTGGATGACATTTTTTATATTGCCGTTTCGTCTTTTGAATGGTTACCCGGGGTACGAATCTATCAATCCAATGATCTCGTAAACTGGGAGCATGAAACAGATATTCTTACCACACAGGTTGATTTACGGGGGAATCCTCAGGGTGGTAGTATATGGGCGCCACAGCTCAGTTATGCGGATGGACTATTCCATTTAATGTATACAGATGTCAAAAGTACGAAACGCCCATTTAAAGATAGCCATAATTATTTAATCACATCTCCATCTATTCTTGGTCCATGGTCTGAGCCTATTTATATCAATAGTAGTGGATTTGATCCTTCCCTTTTCCATGACACTGATGGTAAAAAGTGGGTTTTAAACGAAATATGGGATTATCGTATGACAACGAGAAATAAATCAGCAGGAATTGTGATGCAAGAATATGCTCCTGATCAACAAAAGCTAGTTGGACCTGTATATAAAATATTTGATGGTACAGAACTTGCTAAAACGGAAGCACCGCATATATATCAATATGGAGAATATTATTATTTAATCACTGCAGAAGGGGGAACAGGAAAAAGACATGCTGTAACGATTTGTCGGTCGAAAAAAATAACAGGGCCTTATGAACTGGATCCGGAATACCCGATGTTGACGGCAGGGGATAAGCCGGATTCCCCCTTACAATGCTCGGGCCATGGAAGTATTGTGCAAACGGATGAAGGCAGATGGTATATGGCCTATCTATGTACAAGACCATTGTTGGGAAAGGCCGCGATTTTAGGAAGAGAGACAGCGATTCAAGAAGTTTATTGGACAGAGGATGGATGGTTACGATTAGTAGGAGGGGGAAATGCACCTGCGATCGAGACAGAAATTGCAACGAAACAACCGATAGAACAGAAAAAAGACACAAATTTTCGTGATGACTTCAAAGGTCCTTTGAAAAAAGAGTGGAATACACTCCGTATTTTAGCCGATGATACTTGGTGTGATTTGGCTAGTCGACCTGGTTATCTACGAATGATTTCGGGAGAATCGATTCAATCCTTATTTGAGCATCATATTTTAGCGATTCGGCAAAAAGATTTTCGTTTTAATGCTGTAACTAAAATAGATTATCAACCCACTGCTTTTAATCAAATGGCAGGTTTGATCCTATATTTAAATGATAGTAACTATTTGTATGCATATATCACGCATGATGAAGAAAAGGGACGAGTGATTCGACTGTTGCGTTCTAAGAAAAATGAATCCATTTTATTCCCAGAGACAGTTCAAGTGGAAGAGGGGGAAATGGAGTTAAAGATTGAGGTAGCGGGTCCTACCGGTCAATTTTATTATCGAATAGCTAGACAGGACGTTTGGCAGCAAATCGGCCCTCCACAAGATTTGTTATTTCTGTCAGGTGGTTTTACCGGGAATTTTGTTGGGATCGCCGTACATGATATGGATGAGAAAAATGGCTCATATGCCGATTTTGATTATTTTGATTATCAAGGGCTAGATGAATGAGCTAGTCAATCATAATTTGATCATATTTTCAATGAAAGGGGCTGACACAAGAAGGGGAAAAATAGATTCTGATTAAGGTAAATAAAAAAGGAAAGGGGTAGAAGGATGTATGACTTTTAAGCGTGTAGGAATGATGGTCTTAATCTGTATCGTAACATTGTTCATTATGTTTCCGATTTTTCCTTTTAAAGTGGTCAAAGCTGAGCCGAATTTTGAAGCGGACATGGAAGTAGATGAGATTTATGAAGCCGAAGAGGCCGAAGTGGAAGAGATTGTTTCGGGCTTGCAGTTAAAAAAACTAAAGGAAATAGGGATGATTGTTGAAAACCAGGCAAATGATGATCAGCCTATAACAAGAATAGAATTTATGTCTTTAATCAATGATGCCTATGGATTCGTGAAAACGGAGAAATTTAAAAATCTCAGCAATGAAACGACTGTATGGGAAGTTTCTCTGGATGAATGGGATGCCTATGTGCTTGAAGCGGCGAAACAAGCAGGATATACGGACTTTCTTGTAGACAATGGTCAAATAAAGCCAAATCAACCAATTACAAAGGAGGAGGCTGGGAAAATCATTGGGCATTTACAGGGGGAATCGAATCGTTCATCTGATTCAACGGAATTAACTTGGGGAGAGGCAAAAGAGCTTATTGCCCCTTTAAAAAGGGACAATATGTCAGATGACGTCGATATGGTCGGTGTATACGCGATAGACAAAAGTGTACTTGCTGTTACACTAAATGGTGATTTTGAAGAATTTGATTTTAATGATCTAGAGGTGGTGGTACCAACAAAAAGCTGGGAAGGATTGTCGCCTGGATTTAAAAAATTGAGAGTTGACAAAGCCGCAAAAGGCATCAATAAATTCGGGCAAACGGTTTTAATCGTACACAGCTTGGATGAATGGGATGAAAATGGCGAATATGAACAGGTGATCGATGATATGAGATTTTCAGGGGATCTTGATGACGCTATAGAAAAAGCTAATAATTTGTTAACGTGGCAAATGGAGCATGGCGGTTGGACAAAGAATTGGCCCCATATATACACCCGCCCATGGGATGGAGAGGAATCCCGTTCTGAGTGGATGAAGGATGGTGTGGAATTAGGAACGATTGACAATGATGCGACCATTTCAGAAATGTTATTTTTAGCTCAAATTTATCAAGAAACAAAAGATCCGAGATATAAAGAGAGTATTGAAAAGGGAATGGATTTCTTATTTAAACTGCAATATTCAACCGGTGGATTCGCACAGGTGTACCCTGAAAGAGGGAACTACTCTGATTATGTTACATTCAACGATGAAGCGATGATTAATGTTTTGGAGATGATGGATCAGATTGTAGAAAAAAGATATCCATTTGACTCAGATCTGATTAATGAAGAATATCGTACAAAAGTTCAAGAATCAATTGATTTAGCTGTTGACTATATTTTACATGCTCAAATTGAGGTGGATGGGAAGCTGCTGGCCTGGTGTGCTCAACATGATCCCGTAACATATGAGCCAAGAGGAGCGCGTTCCTACGAACATCCATCCATTTCTGGTTCAGAATCGGTAGGGATTATTCGCTATTTGATGTCTAGGCCACAAACGGAAAAGATCAATCAAGCAGTGTTAGGAGCATTGGAGTGGTTCGATGAAGTAAAACTTGAAAACACCCGCTATATAAGCGGTGACCCGAATAATGAGTATTTTGTGGAAGATGCCAATTCAACAGCATGGTATCGGTTTTATGAAATCGGCACGAATAAACCGATTTTCTCTGGTCGGGACGGGATTATCAAGCATGATATTATGGAAATTGAAGAGGAACGTAGAAACGGTTACGCATGGGGTGGTCATTGGGCGACGAAGTTACTAGATATTGCCCAGCAAACAGGTTATTTTACGAATAAGGTATTTGTCCAGGTAAGTGACACAAATTCCGTTGATTCGTTTGGAAGAACGCTTGTACAGGGGGAGATTAAGAAACTCGAAGGACAGATCAAACAGATGGAGGATCTTGATGACAAATTTATTGTTTCCCAAGATGGAAGCGGGGATTATGAGACTGTACAATCAGCGATTGATGCGATTCCAGAAAATAATACAACACCAGTTACCATCTATGTGAAAAATGGTATCTATAAAGAAGTGGTCAAAGTTCCTAAAAATAAGCCCTATATTACAATAATGGGAGAAAGCATGGATGATACGGTGATTACGTATGATAATTATGCGGGCAAAGACAATGGTGTTGGTGGAACCATTGGGACAAGTGGAAGTGCTAGTGCCTTTTTACAAGCAGACGATTTTCGAGCAGAAAATCTTACTTTTGAAAATGCATTTGACGAATCGGCAGATGTAGACGGAAAGCAAGCAGTTGCTGTTAACGCAAATGGTGACCGGATGTATTTTAAAAATGTACGGTTTATTGGAAATCAAGACACATTATTAACGAACGGGGGTACACAATATTATACTCAAGTATATGTAGAGGGCGATGTTGATTTTATCTTTGGATCTGCAAGGGTGGTATTTGAAGATTCTGTCATCCACTCCTTGGATCGCGGTTCTGATACAAATAACGGCTATATCACAGCGGCTAGTACACTCCTTGCAGATGAGTATGGCATGTTGTTCTTAAATAGTAAATTTACGAGTGATGCTGCTCCAGGGACTGTCTATCTAGGACGACCATGGCCTGCTGGTGGAAATCCCAATGCGATTGGTAGTGTAGTAGTGATGAAGAGTGAATTAGGGGATCATATTCATAAGGATGGCTGGACATCTATGAGTGGATTAGAGCCGGAAGATGCAAGATTATATGAATATCAAAACTATGGTCCAGGTGCCATTATCAATGAGTCTAGAAGACAGCTATCTGATGAAGAAGCTGCTAATTGGACAGTGAAAAATGTTTTAAAAGGTTGGGATCCAAGAGAAGAAGAACCAGGACAAGAACCGCCAGAAGGCGTTTCTGAGCTAGAGACCTTGATAGACGAAGCAAAATCAATCAAGAATGATGGAAAATATACAGAAACAACGTATACCGCCTTACAACAGGCCATTTCAGATGCAGAGAAAGCATTAGAGGAAATAAAAACAGAAGAAGAATTAGCTGCGGCGATTTTTGCTTTACAATCAGCGATTAATGGGTTACTGACATTAGATGAACTTGATACAGCTCATCTACTTTCAACCCTTGAGGATCATCAAGAAGACTTTTCTGAAAAAGATTATCGTTCCCTTACGGTTCATTTGACAGCTGTTGGTCAATTTGAGAAAAAGGGAGCGGCTGCAAAAGTCATCAAACATATGGAAGGTTTCAAGCAATTGCTTGATTATCAGTTGGAAAACAACTCGATTTCTCAAAAACTGTACGAAGTTCTAAAAGCAGATGCCCATTCACTCATTCAGAAATGGGAAGGGAAATAACAGGATAATCTTTTTAATGGATGATACATCGAGCATGACAAAAAACTATCCATTAACAAAGGATGAAAGGAGCAATGCACGTCTTCTCACCAACTAATTAAAATGAAACCCAAATGTTAATCGTACGGGGGGAAACATTTGCGGAGCTACATTTAGAAAAGAGCCAAAATAAAATACAACATCAAGTGGAGGAAAAAAGTTGTTTTCCTCCACTTGATTCATTTAAAGGTCAAATCGGAAGCTCAGTATGCTCAACAGGAGGTGAATGGATCCGTTGTAAAACTAGATGGCCTGTTTATGCTGTGTCCGATACCTGCCGGGTGTAATCCCTTCCAATTTTCTGAAGGAACGAATAAAATTTTGCGAATTATTATAGTGTAATTTTGCCGCAATCTCTTTGACGGAAAGATCCGTATTCACTAACCATTGCTTCGCCATATTGATCCGATACACGATTAAATATTCACTAAAGGAAATTTTCATTTCCTTTTGAAAAATACTACTTAAACGACCACCTGCTCAAAGCAGGTGGATTTTGACATAAATGTCGATGACTAAAGTCATATCCCAGGCTGAAGTCCTGCTCAAAGTCCGAAGGCTAAAGCATACTCGAAATAAGAC
>NZ_JALIFP010000020.1 GCF_022867885.1 Lederbergia sp. NSJ-179
GATGGAAATCCCATCTATCTTCTAGCTCAACATTTTTTCGCCCAACACGACATCCAGTTTGATGTCAAACAGGTGATTGGTCTGACAAATGAAGACCCTGTTTCAACCGAATTCAGGCCCCTTAAACAAGTCATTGAGCGACTTAATCGTACATTTAAGGGAAACTATCGTTCTACACACGGCTTTGGTTCAGAACATGGTTCTGTTTCCTATGTCACCTTGTTTGTCGCTTACTTTAATTTTCTGCGACCACATGCCTCTTTAGAGGGAAAGGTACCTGTTGTCAATCCATCCTTATCAGGTCTTCCTACAATGCCGGCACGGTGGACAAAGCTGATCGAGTTAGCTCAACAATGGATCGTTAAACAGCGGTTAGCCTAACTTTTTGTTTAGCTGAGCCCCTTGTTTTTTATTCGGCTATTCAGCAATCGGCGGAGCGAACTCTTGACAAACCGAACTTGCCAATGGTTTAAAATTGGAAAAACCAAGGGCTTATTTGACCTGCCTTCTTTTTGTCCCCTTCGCCCTTGTTAGTCTGAATTCAAACCATTGGCGTGTTTGTCAAGAGCGATTGCGGCAGCTTACCACCCCTTTTAGACCTTAGAGTTACTTTTCGGCTTTTGTTTTCATAGAATTTTTGACACTACCTCACCACCTGTAAATATGCAAATTAACACTTTAAAATGACCATTTAATTCCTTTATGGAAAAGGGATATAATAATTTATATAAATGGCATATGTTATAAATACATGCTTCGATATATCGAAGGAGGTGCTCGTATCAAAGATAATCTGCAGTATATTTTAGAACGCTCCGAGCTTCATCTTATAGAATTTGATATCCATGTGCGTAATGAAATGAGTTTTATGAAACGTTCATTGCCCTATTATGTCATGTCTTACCACAAGAAAGGTCAAGCGAAGCTTAGACTTAATAATGAGATAAAAGAAATTTATCCTGGAACAGTCATCTTTATTCCTCCACATCACGAATTCGATCATTATATGGATACTACCATGGAAACGGAATTTCTTTGGTGGCACTTTACTCTTAAGGTGGGGAATACCATTGACATTTTACGCCTGTTTCAATTTCCTCATACGTTCACTTTAAATAATAGGGATTATTTTGAAAGCATTTTCTCTGAGTTTATTCGGGCATCTGAACAAGGGAACTATCTAACTAGGACCATTCTAAAGAAAGCGAAAGCTTATGAACTGCTCTACTTAATTTTAGAAGGGGCACTCCATTCCAATGAAGGAAATATAATGGACGATCAGTCGATGAGCTTCCTATCAATTCTTATTCATATTATTAAGAAACCAGAAAAAGAATTGCGATTGCAAGACTTATCCAAAGAGTATCACCTGCATCCAACGTATATTAGCAACCGTTTTAAAAAAATTTTCGGAAAGTCGCCTATTCAAATGCAAAGGCAGCTCCGTATAAATCAAGCAAAAGTATTGCTAAAGACGAGTCAATTAACTGTATTAGAAATTGCGCAATCAGTGGGCTATACAACGGTTCCTGTATTTTCGCGAATGTTTAAAAACCATGTTGGTTTATCGCCTAGTCAATATCGAAGCCTAAAAGTATTAGAAAGTGATGAACAGATAAACTGAAGACGCTTGTAGCTGGTAAGCATGATATTTCTCGGAACGATTAAAAATAAAAGGCGGTGAGCATATTGATTTTAAATCAAAGCATGGAAAGGAATAATCAGAAGTTTTCGATCTGTGTTGACTCTGTGTACTCGGGAAGAGATTTCTTTGAAAGCTTAGAGGAAATCAATCAACTCGGCTTCACTCATTTTGAATTTTGGAGTTGGTGGAATAAAGATATAAAACGTATCGCAAAAGAAAAAAAACGATTAAATCTGCAAGTTTCTTCATTTTGCACAAAGTTTGTTTCTCTGGTTGATGCTTCAAAAAGGGATGATTATCTCAAGGGTTTACAAGAAACACTGACGATAGCCAAAGAGTTAGATTGCAAAATTATAATTACGCAAGTCGGAGATGAATTAGCCAATGTATCGAGAAAAGAGCAGTATCGAAATGTGGTTAATGGGCTAAAAGCATGCATTCCTATCCTTTCTGAAGCTGGAGTAACGCTTGTGGTCGAACCCTTAAATACGCTCGTTGATCATCCTGGGTACTACCTCTACAGCTCTGATGAAGGATTCGCCATTATTGAGGAGGTCAATAATCGGCATGTGAAGCTATTATATGATATCTATCATCAACAAATTATGGAAGGTCATTTGATATCCCGTATTTTAGCGAATATCGATAAAATCGGCCATTTTCATGCTGCCGGAAATCCTGGAAGGCATGAGTTGGATATGGGGGAAATTCATTATCCTTCAATTTTGGAACATATCAAAAAGAGTAGCTATAAAGGCGTTGTAGGATTGGAGTATTTTCCAGTCGATGATCCAGCAGCTGGACTTAATAAATTACGTAACTTAACTATTAGAAGGAGTTGTTAACGATGCCGAAGCAATTAGTTGCGGTAAAACCTAGGAAAGCTGCAATTCTTGATTATACGGAGCGCTCCGTAAAAGCAAACGAAGTAAAAATTCGATTAACAAACGCATCACCTAAACATGGGTCTGAATTGGCTGCATTTCGTGGGGAAAGTCCGCATCAAATAGATTACTATAATGAAGAATGGCGCTTATTCTTACCAAGAGAAGAAGGACAAGATTCCGAATTTGGAAACTGGAATTTAGGGAATCAATGGGTGGGTATTATTGAAGAGACCGGTTCATCAGTAACTGATTATGCGATAGGAGACCGTGTATGCGGATACGGAGGAATACGTGAGACGCACAATATTGTAGCTGTGGATAATTTTTACTTGTTCCCTATGCCAGAAGATATGTCATGGAAAAGCGCGGTTTGTCTGGATCCAGCTATTTTTGCCTTAGGTGGAATTAGAGATGGACATGTTCGTGTGGGGGATCGTGTCGCCGTATTTGGTTTAGGAGCAATAGGACAAATTGCGGTACAAATGGCTAAGTTAGCTGGTGCATCCTATGTAGCTGCAGTTGATCCTATTGAACATCGACGTGAAGTGGCTTTACGTAATGGGGCGTGTGACATTTTTAATCCACTCAGTCAAGATGTGGGATATGAATTAAAGAAAGCTACCGAAAAGATGGGCGTGGATGTAGTCATTGAAACAAGTGCGAACGAACTTGCAATGAATCAAGTACTAAGGGGGCTTTCCTATGGGGGGACGGTTGCATACGTAGGATGGGCAAGACCTTTTCGAGGAGGAATGAATTGGGGGAACGAAGCTCATTTCAATAATGCTCACATTGTTTTCTCACGATCTTGTAGTGAACCGAATCCAGATCACCCTAGATGGAGCTTTAGACGTATTGAAGAAACCTGTTGGAAGTTATTAAGTGATGGTTTGATTAACTGTGAGGATGTTATTTATCCTGTCGTCCATTTTAATGAATCGGCAACTGCTTATGAAAAATACGTTGATCGACACCCGGAGAAAAGCATTAAATTGGGGATCGAGTTTTAAAAAAGCGAATGGACAAGAAGTAATTATAAAAGTAAAGGCTCTCTAATCAAATTGTGAAAAACTTATTTTGCAATAATGAGAGTCAGCTTGTTTAGTGGCGAATCCCGGAATTACTAAAAATAATATTGCTCTCATTAAATGGATGTGAAACGCAGTTGCTCCTTACGCTTTGAAAATTTTATGACAAAGGAGGTATTATGATGTGTTTCAGGAGGCTTTTTTTCAGCTGCGTCGTCGTTATGCTGGTTACAGGTTGTAACCCAAATACAATAATCAATGATGATGAAATTACGAATGAGATTACCGTGTGGGCTTGGAATCTAGAAGCTGATTACCTGAATGATCTTGTCCCAGCCTTTGAGGAACAATACCCCGAGGTCGAAGTAAATATTGTTAAGCTGAGTGCAGAACAAGTATATCAACGTCTAACAACTGGACTTGCTTCTGGTGAGGGGACTCAACTCCCTGATCTTGTTCAAGTAGAAGAGCAGCGACTCCCTCTATACCTGGATAACTTCCACGAGAGTTTTGTGAACTTATCAGACATGGGTTTCGATCAATACCGTGACGAATTTGTCGAAACGAAGATTGCTTCTCTTTTGAATGAGGAAGATGGGATAATGGCATTTCCGCGTGATATTGCCCCTATGGGGACGTTTTATCGCAAAGACATTTTCGAGGAAGCAGGCATTAATATGGATGAAATAGATACTTGGGATGATTACCTTAGAGCTGGCATTCAACTTCGAGAGAAGACTGGAACCTACTTGTTTGGAATACCCTTCAATGATGATGCTGGAATTTTTAAAGGGATGCTGGAGCAGCAGGATTCATTTTATTTTGACATGAAAGGAAATGTAGCGGCTGATACCGAGGAGGCACACCGTTCGCTTGAAATGCTAAAGAAAATGGACGAGTCTGGAGTAACTCTACGTGCTTCCACCATAAGCGAAATTCAAGCGGCCATGAAAAACAATGCTGTTGCAAGTGTAACGGGTGGTGTATGGTGGAAAGGAGTTATTGAAGAACAAATGCCTGAACAAGAAGGGAATTGGGGGGTTATCCCAATGCCAGCTTTTAAGAAAGGAGGATCAAATGCAGCGAACAACGGAGGAGCGAATTTAGCGATCCCTAGTGCATCTAACAACAAAGAAGCCGCTTATTTATTTGGTGAATTTGCATCGGCAAATGTTGACAACCTTCTCCATGGTTTATCCACTTATGGGCTCTATCCGTCTATGATTGAAGCAATAGAAGCTCCGGAAATGCAGGAAGAGATCGACTTTTTTGGGGGGCAAGAGATCTTCAAGGTTTTTAATGAGCAATTAGAAAATTTACCGGTAAATAATTTTACGAGCGATTACATGCGAGCGGAGAAACATTTTAATGATGCTGTTGGAAGAGTCATACTTCAAAATATGGAAGTAGATGAAGCACTAAAGACTGCAGGTAATCGTTTGAAGGCAAGTACAGGAAGGAGTGCTAGTAATGAGTAAAAAATCTACCGTTACGCACAACCCAATTCCTACACGTAAAGGAATTCAGGATACAAAGATCGCCCCTTATGTATTTATCGGACCAAGTTTGTTCTTTTTCATTTTGTTCACGCTTTATCCTGTGGTTTATTCATTATTTTTAAGTTTTCAAACCAGCGAAGGTGGAGAAAATGTCTTTGTGGGTCTTGGCAACTATATCCGCCTTTTTCAAGATAGCTTGTTTTATGAATCGCTTTTTAACACTTTTATCATTCTCTTGATTCAAGTGCCTATCATGATAGGCTTAGCACTCGTGTTGGCCACTGTTCTACACACGGGCATTCAGAAAGCAAAAGGTGTCTTGCGGGTGGCCTTTTTTACGCCAACTGTCACATCGCTCGTGGCTGCGTCGATAATCTTTCTTTTAATTCTTAACCAGGATTTTGGGATACTCAATTTTTTGCTTACTATTATTGGAATTGAGCATATTCCTTGGCTAAACGATCCAATTTGGGCAAAAGTGTCTTTAATCATGGTTACTGTATGGCGTTGGACCGGATACAACATGATTATTTTACTTGCTGGGCTGCAAATGATTCCAAAGGAACTTTACGAAGCAGCAAACATTGATGGAGCAGGCGTAGTTAAGCGTTTTTTCTCTATCACCATACCTCAACTGAAGCCCGTTATGCTGTTTACAACCATTATGGCGACAATTGGTACTTTCCAACTCTTTGATGAACCATTTAACCTTACGGGTGGAGGACCCATTAACGCTACGACTACAGTCACCATGTATTTGTATGAAAACGGATTCGAGTATTTCGATTTCGGATATGCATCGGCTATTGCTTATGTAGTTGTTTTGATTATTGCAGTCTTATCACTTATTCAATTTAAAATAGGTGATCGCGGATGACTATTGCTATGAAAATACTCAAATACATTGCATTAGCGCTAGGCTTAGTTTTAACGCTGGGTCCTTTTTACTGGATGATGGTGGGAGCGACTAATCCTTCAGGTGCCATTTTATCAGTCCCGCCAAACTTAATTCTAGGAAGTTATCTAGGTGAGAATTTCAAAAACTTGATGAACAGTGTGGATATTTGGCGTTCGCTCTTTAATTCTGTCATTATAACTGGTGCATTCACAATCTTTGCAGGGCTATTTAGTGCAGCAGCCGGTTATGCATTTGCAAAGTTTAAATTTCGAGGAAGAAATGTTCTCTTTGCAGTGTTTTTGATGTCAATGATGATTCCTTATCAAGCGCTGATCATTCCTCAATTTGAGCTTTTTGCCAAATTAGGACTCTTAAATACGTACAGTGCGGTCGTACTACCGCAACTTGCTTACCCATTTGCTATTTTTCTCATGAGGCAAAGTATGCAATCTATCCCAGATTCCATTATTGAGTCCGCGAGGATCGATGGTTGCGGTGAGTATCGAACGTTTTTCCAGATTTCCTTGCCCATGATGTTGCCCGCTATTGGGGCAATGTCCATCTTCTTATTTACTCACCAGTGGAATAACTTCCTTTGGCCATTAGTTGCCCTAGTTACGGAAGATATGTACACATTGCCAATTTTACTCTCTATTTTGGCAGGTCAGGATAATTTGGACTATGGACAGCTGATGTTAGCAGCAACTATCTCTGTGATACCGATTTTTGTGATCTTTTTATTCTTGCAGCGCTACTTTATCGCTGGCATTGTTGGGGGTGCTGTAAAGGGATAGGGTGTTGGGGACGTAACAGGTTCCCGAACAATACTGAATAGTGTTGGAGCCTAGCATATAAGAAGTTAAGCAATATCATGGAATCCAAAAACCACTTCTTTTACCGATATAGACAAGAAAGAGAGGTGTATTTATGGAAATAGATTTCAGTCTGCTTCAAGGACTTAGCAATGAATTTAGTGAATTATTAAACCTTAAACAAACAAAAATAAAAGATAAAAAAGAGTTATAATAAACACATAGATCAATGTATTTATTTCAGAGGGGGTGGTATCGTGAAACAACAAAGAAATTGGGCAGGAAATCTTATGTATCAAATGGGAGTAGATGGTCCTTGGTTTGATCGTTTGCCCCATTTTCGCCTTGATTTTATGCCGAGCAACGGAAGTGAGTTGCAATCAGAGTATCTGATTCCAAGACAATTTGCCATCGAGTCATTGCAAGTCATTCTGGAGATGCGTGCAACGATATCACCTCTACTTCATGTAAATGAAATCCGCAATGTGGCGAGGATGACTTTTGTTTGAGTCCAAGTTATCAACAAGATGTCATAGGTATTCATTTTACTTGGAAAGATGTTCAACAAGTTCTTCCGCAAATTGAAACAGCATTAGAGCCTTTTCAGGCACGTCCACACTAGGGAAAAGTATTCACGATAAGGGTACAATCTTTTTATGAGAAATTACCAGAATTCAGACAATTATTAGTTGAACATGATCCGGCAGGAAAGTTTCGAAATGAATTTATAAACCATTATATTTTCTAGAGGCTAGGTGGCTGGCATATGCCAATGAAGTAAGGTAAATCCTAATACATTTTCGCACTAGTAGAATGACAAAGAATGCCTATTCAATCGTTTGTAATTATTCCCAAATGAAACGGCACAGAAATTAATCAGAGACTCCTGTGCCATTCCCGTTTCATTCTCTAAACATCAAAATTTAACTTTCTGCTTGGATGGGCGGGTTGTCGTCCAAATATCTAGTACCTGTTCCTTGATTTCTTCCATTAGGTTTTCTATGGCGTCAGTTACAGCCTATTAAAGATGGGATGTTGACCCCAGCCATCAATGCTCTCTTCTTCCATATAATAGAAATTCGCAAACCCCTCAAAATGATCCCCATACTGCATGAACAAGACTTGAATGCGTAAGCCCTTATGAGTCGTCCGAAATGATCCTCGTCCTTTGGTAATGGTTGCATGTTTATCCCCCATTTCTATGATAAAACACATATCAGCAAAAAATAGGGTTGACTGTAACCGCTATTACGCTATTAGTATTAAGATGTTATCAAATGTAACCATAATGTAACCAAAAAATAACAATAAACCTATCGAAGAGAATGCCAATTTTAGAATTATCCTCAGCGCTGAAGAGTAAAAGTTTTTCGAGCTAATCCTCCCCAGTTTTTCTGAATATGGGAAAACCAACTGGTAAATTTTACCATGTGGATAAGTCCATTCAACTACTTTCGCATTTTTTCATAAATTTTACTCCTCAAGGCTGGTAATATAATTCCCCTAATTGACTTACAACCAATATATTTACTATAATAGAGAAAAAAGGATATATCTATGGTTTCTTCTATTGTTCTATCTAAAAACTTTAATCAATTTTCAAAAGTTCTATATCACGGAACGACATCCAGTAAATATGAATCACTTCGAGCCGGAGTTAATATTTCCTTCTGTGAGGAATTTACTGACTTTGGAAAGGGTTTCTATTTAACTTCTAATTTTCTACAAGCAAGTAGACATGCGGATAAACGTTCAGGTAATAAGGAAGAATCAATAGTTTTTGTTTATGAGCTTGACATACAAGGTTTAAAACAGTTATATAAAGGATATATACTGAATAAAATGGATGTAGAATGGGCAAAATTTATTTATGACAACCGATCTCGAAAGACTAATTACACCCATAACTTTGACTTTGTATTAGGTGGAGTCGCCGATGGAGCAATTTTTGACCTTGTAAAAGCCGTTGATTTGGGCCTTGATATTAAAGACTTTTATGAGGAAATTGCCAAATACGGAACTTACGACCAATTATCTATACACAATCAAGATATATTCAAATACAATATAATCAAATACTCAAAGGTGGTGAAAGCATATGCAAAAAATGAATCGTATGACCAAAGAGGAATTAATGTCATTTCTTAAATTTGAGCATGAAAACGGATATCCTTCCTTTAGAGCTGAAATTGCACAGGTGTTACATGAAAGGTATAATGTTAGCCTTCAAAAGGCAGAGGAACTTGTATGGAATGATTTTATTGGTGAAAAAATAACCGAAGATATTGAGTGGTCGCAGCATATGGGGCCAAACTATTGGGCAAAATTCATTTTAGCCAATTGTAAGGATGCTTTACCCAAAAGAATGGGACGTTTAGTTCCGCAATATTAAAAGAGCCCCTTTTCGTATTTTACTACTTAATGGGGCTTTTTTTGTGCCAATCGGGACTGCCTTAAGTATGCGCCAAGTTCATCACTAAGTGCCAGCCTCTGATACAGATGATAATCGTTATTTATTTTAAGATAAAAGCTAATCCCGCCTATACGACCCCAAGCCTCTTCACCATTTCCACACCAGAGCTGTTATGCATTCCGTGACGGTTAATAAATAGATAAGTTGTTTTTAAGATGCAAAAAAGAAGTAATACTTAACTTTAAAAACGTTAAACACTACTCTTTAATATGGTCTGTAGACCTATATCAAGCCTTTAAAAGTTGTCTTTCTGCAAACGCTACTCGATCGATTTTTCCAGCATTGTCACGAATAAAATGAAAGGTAATCTCATCTTCTCGCATGTGGGCTAAAAACCAATCTTTATCGATTGCTTGGACATTGTCTTTAAGCAATCCGGGGGCGTCTGCTTGAAGTTTGTTGTCCACGATCGTAAAGGTAACTTTTATTCCCTCACTCGAAACAAACTCTCCAGTATATTCTTGCAATGCTTCAATTGGTAATTCTTTAGCTGTAACATTTAAGTAAGAGGCGTTTAAAGGTTGATCAAGGTAGTCAGCAAAGGCATTAAAAAGAACCTTCGATGATGGAACTGCCCCGAGATTCGCTAAAGCAATCCCCGCTAATCCAATTTCGGGAAGGATATTGATTTGCGCGGCAACACCTTTCAAGTCTCCGCCGTGTTGCAAGAGTTTATGACCAAAATAATCAGGTATGATTTTTAACCCATAACCATAATAGGAACGATAATCACATTGAATATGCGGAGTCATCATCAGCTCAACACTTTCAGGTGAAAGAATTTGTGCATCTCCTACCTTACCATCATTTCGATAAATTTCTGTATATCTGAGCATGTCTTTCACCGTGGATTTTAAGAAGCCCGACGCACGCATCGGAGGCGCATCCCAGGGATTATTGGAGCGAAAGACAATGGTTTCACCGTCTTTTTGCTTTACATCATATAAAACCGCGATATCTTCGTGGCCTTGTAAGTCTTCATAATGAAAGCCACTATGATGCATATCCGCTGGCTTTAAAATATGATCTTTGATGTATTCTTCGTAAGGGAAACCACTTACTCGTTCAATAATTAGTCCCAAAAGTGAGTAACCATCGTTAGAATATGTATACTCTGTTCCAGGTTCGCCAAGTAATGTATACTCTAAATTTCCCAAACTTGTAAGAAAATCCTCATAAGTATTAATATATGGAAAATTCGCTGGAATTTGTCCTTCATCCCCAAATTTCGGATCTTTTTCCATACTCTTTCTTAAGGCTCCAAAAAGAAGCGGTAAAGAGGGTAAACCAGATGAATGGGTCAAAAGGTGATGAATCGTCATTTTTTTCGTGTATTCCGCACGAGGTGTTTTTAACTCAGGGATATAGTTTAAAACCGGATCGTGGATAGAGAGCTTCCCAATCTCTTGAAGTTGAAGAATTGCTATAGCAGTAAAGGATTTGGTTATGGAACCAATTCCAAATACCGTGTTAGAAGTAAGTGGCAAACCTTTTTCCGTGTCGCGATAGCCAATCTTTTTTTCGTAAAAAAGTTCCCCGTCTTTGGCCAGTCCTAAAGCTAAAGCAGGGATTTGATAATTCTCGGTTATTTCATTGCAAAATGCCTCAAAACTACTTTGTATCCCTTCTTGTTTCATTTATTTATCCTCCCCTTTTTCTTCACTATCTGTTCTTCTAGGAATAAATACCCCTATTATCATAATTATATAGTTACTTGACGTTTTCTGTCAATGTGATTAGAGGGAATTTTCTGTTTTTTAATGATGCGAGGGTGCAATTTTTTTCTAATTCTATACTGAACGTGGCCAATAATCTTTTATATTCATTACATTGACACAAATTGGGGAGGTCATTATAATAAAACATAGTCAAAAAGTGCGGTAACTAAATATTTTGAATTTTTGGGGGGATCATCATTAAAATTACTAATATAAAAGTTGACACGTTGAAATTGGAGTTGTATAAACCTTTGACCGTTGCCTTAGGAACAATAGAGCATGTAGAAACCTTACTTGTGCAAATTGAGACAGATGAAGGGTTGATAGGAATCGGAGAAGGGGCTCCGTTTGAATATGTAACGGGAGAAACTCTTACGACCTCTTTATCAGTTGCTGAAATATTCAAAAAAGTGTTAATAGGGGAAAATCCACTGAATATCGAGAAAATCCATACGATGATGGATAAAACCATTGTTGGAAATACAGCTACAAAGGCAGCATTTGATATTGCTCTCTACGATATTATGGGCAAACAGTTGAATGCTCCATTGTATCAACTTTTAGGCGGAAGTGGTCATTCGTTTTTGACAGATGTCACGATCGGTATCGATGCGCCCGAAAAAATGGCTAAAGAGGCAAAAGAACGGGTAGATAGTGGTTTTTCAATTTTAAAAATCAAAGCAGGTTTAAATCCAAACGAAGATATAGAAGCGATCCGCTTGATCCGCGATGCAGTCGGAAACGATATTCGCATTCGGGTGGATGCAAATCAAGGGTGGACCGTTCCTGAGGCGATTCGTGTTATGAAGGCGATCGAAGACTATAGAGTCGAGGCTGTTGAGCAACCACTTCCTAACTGGGATATTGAGGGACATGCCTATATTAGAAATAAAGTGAATATTTCCGTGATGGCAGATGAGAGTGTACATTCCCCTCAAGATGCTTTTAAAGTGTTGAAACAGGGAGCGGCTGATGTGATTAATATTAAACTGATGAAATCAGCTGGTCTTTATCATGCGATTCAAATTAATCATATGGCAGAAGCGGCAGGAATAGCTTGTATGGTTGGGTGTATGCTTGAAAGTAAAATTGGCATTACTGCTGGGGCCAGTCTTGTTGCTGCAAAGAAAAATATTCTTGAGGCAGATATGGATAGCTTCCTTTATGTCAAAGATACTGGCATTAAGGGTGGAGTATCGATTGAAAATGGTATGATCACATTGCCAGAAAAACCAGGATTAGGAATCGAACTTACACTATAAAAATATATCTTGAATCCACTGAAAAGTCCTTCATTTACATGAATTTTTACTGTGAAGAGAGAGTTTTCACACCATTATTAAATGAGTGATAGTACCGAAAAAGTCGGTTGAAAAATATGTTTTTGAGATCAAAATATATTGATTTTAAACTTGCATATAAGACTTTGCTTGCAGATTGTAAAACCTTGGCAGCCTTTTTGGGAAAATGCCAAGTGTATTCCAAGTAGTGAACAAATATGTGAAACACCTTGACAGCTAGTTGGGTGGAAAAAATGAAGGCAGGATGGAAGAACTTAGAAGGAGAATATTATGGGAGCTTTGTTTACGAGTACGGGGAGTTTGTTAGCCATTATGGCCCTTACGGTTGCTGTAGGTTTCTATGTGCAACGATTCAGAGGATTTAAAATGTTGGGCCCTGCCCTGATTGTGATTATTTTAAGTATTATTCTTGCAAATTTGCGAATTGTGCCATTTAGTGCAGATGTTTATGGTGTCATTGCTGAATATGCGATTCCACTATCGATTGCAATGATGCTTTTAAGTGTCGATTTGAAAGCTATGTTAAGGATATCCAAAAAACCACTCTTAGCGATTCTATTGGCTAGCTTCAGTGTCAGTATTGTGACGTTAATTGCTGGGATGATTTTTGCGCCAATCATTGAAGAAGGTTGGAAAGTCGCGGGGATGTTTATCGGGACTTACACAGGGGGAAGCGCAAACATGGCGGCGATTGGTTATGCTTTGGATGCTTTACCGACAACTTTTGCTGCTGCCAATGCGGCTGACTATGTGATTGGCGTCCCTTCATTGGTTGCAATGTTTGCTTTTCCAAGCATTGCTGCAAAATCAAAATGGTTTCAAAAAGTATGGCCTTATTCCCTGTCTGACCCCGAGTTAAAAGGTGACAAAAGTGAAGTGGAAGAAGATCCATTTTTACAAAAGAAGAAGTGGAGCATTCAAGATATTGCTTGGGGCTTTGCGATTGCCTTTACGATTACGGCTGTGGCAACCTTTTTCTCTAGATATGCACCTGAGTCGTTTCAAAGTTCAGCCCGGATTTTATTGATTACCACTTTTGCGATTATCGGGGCACAATTTGGCCCCGTTAAAAAGTTGAAAGGAAACATGGATTTAGGTTTATTTGTTGCGCTCTTTTTCCTGACAACGGTCGGATATATGGTCAATATTAAAGAATTTCTAAGCTCTACTCTGGCGATTGCGTTATTCTGTTGTGTTGTGGTGATTTCCTCATTACTCGTCCATGCGCTCCTATGTCGTCTGTTAAAAATTGAATATCAATATGTTGTGATTGGGATTGTCGCTGCGATCGCAGATGGATCCACTGCCGCATTGATCGCAGCTTCCGCTAATTGGAGAAATCTCATTAGTATTGCGGTTGTTCTCGGCGTAATCGGATCAGTGATGGGGAATTATCTCGGTATCAGTATCGCTTATTTGATTAAATTTATTATCGGTGGATAAAAATTGGAAGCTTCTATCCTTCTGTGGCACTATTTGGACCCAAGCAGGTAGAAAATGGACGTAGATGTCCTACGTAGCTCCTGCACCAGTCCTTGAGTTTTTGCTAATCATAAATTCTCAATTCCCCATCAAATCTTTACTTGAAGTGGAGGGATTTGCTTCTAAACTATGGGGAGAACAAAATCCAATCAGGAGGTCGAAGCCTATGTCAATTTATCATTTGTATCGCTCAGGTATTCATGAAGCGACAATTGAATGTACAGAAGATGTTCTTTTTCTGTGTAGGAGAAATGTAGAGGAAAATAATTGGGAAGAAAAGAGAATCTTAGAGATGGAAGAGGCTGAAAAAATTGAAAAAATGTATCATATCCATCCAATAAAAGTTTACCAGCGACTACCAGAATTAAGAGGAATTTTCCAACCAAATCTACAGATTGTTCATACCTCTTATGGGGCCATTTATCAAAAACATGAAGAGGAGCAAAATTTATGGGTGGAACGTGAACGGCAATTTCCACTCGATATTGTGATGATTGAGCAAGAGCCGGTAGCTTTTATCAGCCCCGCACGGGAGAATTGCCATGTACTGGTAAAGGCAGGTTTTGAGTCCTATACCCCGGTAAAGTTATGGGAGGAAGATGTTTCTCCAGCACAATATGGGATCAATCATCTCGGAAACTTTCGTGTGAAAATGCGCGATGGGATTCATCTTGCAACAGATGTGTGGTTGCCAAAAGAGCTTGAACAGGCCGTTCCTGTTATTTTTGTTCGGACTCCTTATGGAAGATTGGCTTATGAGAAAATGTATACAAACTATATCCAATGCGGGTATGGGCTCGTCATACAGGATACACGTGGTCGACAAGATTCGGAAGGAGAATGGATTCCAATGACTGCGGAAATGGAGGATGGTGATGATAGTCTAAATTGGATCGCCGCTCAAGACTGGTGTGACGGAAATATTGGTATGATCGGCGCTTCATACGGTGGCTATGTCCAGTGGGCCGCCGCAGCTAGTGGTAATCCGTATTTGAGGGCTTTAGTTAGTATTGTGACAGCAGGTAGTGCCTTTATGGATATTCCTCGTAAAGGGGGGACGCTTGTTTCTGGGATGTTAGCATGGGCGTTTGCAATGGCAGAAAAAGAATTTAAGCCCGAAAATATGTTGCGTTCAGATTGGGAAGACATCGTCAAAATGAGACCCTTAAAGGATATTCCGAAAAAAGTATTAGGGCAAGATATTCCGTTTTGGAGCGAATGGATGGAACATGCTCATGAAGACCGATTTTGGCAGCGAGTCAATTGGTCGCTTCATAAAGATGCGATTCAAGCACCAGCCCTGATTGTCTCAGGATGGTATGATGACAATGGCATGGGAACGACAGAGGCTTTGGATATTGTAGCAGATTACAAACAACAAGATAAACGAGTGATTCTGGGACCGTGGATGCATAATCTCAATACAACTCGAGATATTCATGGAGTTCCATTGGGTAATAACGCCCTTCGCTACGATTTGGACTATAAATTTCAACAATGGTTTGATTACAAATTAAAGGGAATTAATAATCAGATCGCGGATGATCCGACAGTTCAATATTATATAACGGGGGAAAATAAATGGACTTCAGCTCATAGCTGGCTACCAGAACAAGTGGAATGGCAAAATCTCTATTTATCTAGTGGGGGTAAGAATGCGGCTTCAAATGGAGAAGGGGAATTATGCTTCGATGATCAGATACATGAAGGTTACGACGAGTACGTCTATGATCCTGAACAACCGGCCCCGCATCTGATTGATATCTCGGAAAATGAATGTGGTGTTCCTGCTGATTACCAAGAGGTAGAGAAACGCAAAGATGTGCTTGTATATAGTACAGAGGCACTTCAAGAATCGATAACTGTCGCTGGTGATCTTATTGTAAAGCTTTATGCAGCTAGTTCAGCACAAGATACGGATTGGATTGTGCGGTTAACGGATGTTGATCCTAAAGGACGTTCGATTAAGTTAACAGACGGTGTATTACGCGCTCGTTACAGAAACGGTTTTGATCATGAAGAACTTCTGGAATCGAATAAGGTTGAGGCGTACACCATTCGAACAGGAAAATTCGCCCATACCTTTAAAGTGGGGCATCGAATCCGTTTTACCGTCACATCCAGCGCGGATCAATTTATATTTCCTAATCATAATACAGGACAAGACCTAGCCACAGACACGGAGATGAAAAAGGCGCTCCAAAAAATTTATCATCGTCAATCGGAACGATCACATATTCAGCTGCCTGTCATAAAGATGTGATATTTTATTGGCTGGCAAGCATGTATTATCAGAAAGCCATTAGGGTTTAATAGTAAACAAAGGAACTTGTAGAATTGTCTAATAAAAGTTCAGTGGTAAGCGGAGTTTGTTTTAATTATCGTCATTTCCCATTGGTTCGGCAATTAAAAGACGAGCTTCATTCTAAGAGTCATAGAACGTTTATCATGTTCATGGTAGTTATCTGCAGGATTGGTGTTTGTATGACACGGATTATAGTTGGAGGATGGAGCGAGAGAAAAATGGCCATCTCGTGCAACGGCAGATATCGGTTCTCATTGGTGTGATATTGTCCAATATATAATGGATAAGAAAATTGTAGAAGTGCTGGCAGATTTGAAAACCGTACACAGTGTCCGAAAGAAAACGAAAAATCAAGTGAGTACATTTGAAAAAAGAGAATTGTTTGAGACAGAAGATGTCCCCATTGATACCGAAGATTATGGAAGTGTATTAATTCGTTTTGAGGATGGCGTACAAGGAGTTTTCACTGTCTCTCAAGTAGCTGCCGGAAGGAAAAACCGTTTGTTTCTGGAAATTGCTGCTGAACATTCATCTTTTTCATGGGATCAGGAAGAACCTAATAAATTATGGATTGGTAAAAGAAATGAAGCGAATCTAGAAATGATAAGAGATCCAAGTCTATTAAATAAAGATACTGTCAATCTTACTCATTATCCCGCTGGTCACAAGAAGGTTGGCCAGATGGATTGAAAATTTAACGATTGATTTCTATGGAACGATAAAAGGAGAAGTGAAGAATCCAAGTTTTGCAACCTTTAAAGATGGACATCAAATCGTGTTAGTAGTTGAGGCGATAGTAAGCAGTCATTAGAATAAGAAATGGGTGAAAATAGATGACATGATTATTGAGAGTGAAATCTTGTTAGGAGGGTATAAGTAAGGAAATAGGTGCAAGGTTCCAATCCAATTTTGTTTCGGAATCTTGCACTTGAGCTAATATACAGTGAAACTTGGTTTGATTATATGAATAGAGGGGCCCATATTGATATGCAAAATTCGAAGCACACTAATTAAAAAATAAGCGTAAAATTTTCTCCCATAGTTAGTAGAAAAAATATTACGCTATTTTGAAAAATCCTCTAAATATTATTGGCTGTTCAATTTAAAATTAGGGAAATGGTTGTGAGGGAGTGTATCATTACATTCCTCTCAAGTAGTTATTCCTCTTGTCCTTGAATCTCCTTTACAATGATTTCATATCTTTCTCCCATTTCACGAATGAAGGATTGACTATCTTTATCAGACTTTAAGAATTCAGTTGCTTCTTGGTGGATGAAGTCATTCTCATTGAATTCGGGGTTAGGTCCGTATTTAGAGTAAGGATGTAGTTTTGCTTTTTTCATATTAAAAATGGGGGAAAGATTATACGTTTTCTCGGTTTCTCCGATAATATTGGCACCAAATTGTTCAATAACTTCCTCATTTGCAATGGTTGGCGGATGACCAATTTTGGATAAATGCATCTGTGCTTTTTCTGATGATAAAAACTCGATAACCGCCCATGCGGCTGCTTTGTTATCACTATGCTTATTGATACTTAGTAACATGGGTGGGGTTGCGGGACCAACATTCGGTAAGTCAGACCATGTTGGCATTGTCACCATATCGAAGTTAAATCCTTCTACTTGGCTAAATAAAGGGAGCCATTGGATTTGCCCAATTGTCATGGACAAATTTTGTTCACTCGTGAAATTGTATTCGCCATCTGGGTTGATCATTTCCGGGATGTTTCTATAGTTATTGAGTAGTTCAAAGAATTTTGTGATCCCGGGGTCAGCTGGAAATAAGACTTCTCCTGTTTCTGGATCACTTCCTTTGATACTTAGCTGAGAATAGGCAAATGAATGAATCCCCATGCTTAAACCTTTATATTGGACTCCATTCTGTTCTTGAGTTAATTTTCGTGCTAAATCTAGCGTTTGCTCCCAAGTAATTCCATTTTTTGGATAATGTACGCCAAAAAGATCAAAGATATCTTTATTAAAGAACATGGCTTTAGGCATGTTTTCAAGTGGCATTCCATATAGTTGCCCTTCCTCGGTTGGATCAAGAGAACGGGCAAGATCTACGAGTCCTTCTTGAAAAATCCCTAAGTCAAAATTGAACCGACTTACATAAGGATCGAGTGATTCAAGCAAATCTAATTCATGTAACACTTCGAAATTTCCTGGCGCCCAAATAAGATCAGGTATCTCCCCAGTGGCAATCAGTTCTTGCAAACCTTCAGATTTAATGGGTTCCCCAATTAATTCAAGTTCGATATTGGGAAATTGCTTTTCAACCTGCGTTTTAAAACGTGTTTCAAACGTTTCTTCATCAACTGGAAGCATCATTGTTAATGTAACATCTTCTCCGTTGTACTCTGCATTGTTTATTTCGTCAGAATCTAATGAGTGAGTGTTACTATTATCAGATGTTTTTGAACAGGCGATAGAGAATAAAATTAATAAAAAAACTGTACCGATTAAAATCCATTTACTATTCGTCATTTTCATTTTAACTATCATTCCTTTCGCTGTGCTCAAGGCACAACTTTCATTTTTTGGATCATCTAGACGAAAGATAAAGATTACGAAGGGGTGATTTGAGATGGATATACCCGTCTCCTTTTTTAAGGATGTGAACGATTGTTTGTATAAAAATTTTACTATATCCCCGTTTTCAAGTATTCTTCTCTTGACGCAAAACAAAATGGAAGGTAAGGTTATTAAATAATAAAGCGCTTTCCTATTGATGAACGATGTCAAAAGGTTGTCGATAGACTTGTAAAGAATTCCTATTTCTGGGATGCTTGAAATCTTCAACGATTCAGGGATATAGTTTAATCATATAATGAATTTTGACCTCTCAATAGGATATTAGAAACATATCAATCGCACATTTTGAATATTACAAGGATGTGAAAATATGAGTTCTTTGTATTTCCTTCAGATGCCGATTAAAGATCGAGTGATTCCTCTTAGTTTAGTAACCATAGGATCTAATAATCAACCCTATCTAAACAGGCCGGTAGGACTGCCTTATCATCAGATTTTTTTAGCTACGGAAGGAAAAGGGATTTTTCGTCTATTTGGAGTTGGCGAATTTGAGTTATTACCAGGTGAGGTGATTATCATTCCTGCAGGAACAAGTCATGAATACTTTCCTTTATCTAGGAAGGCATGGGAACTTGGCTTTGTCGGTTTTGACGGTAAACTAGCGGATACGATGCTCGCACAATTAAATTTTCAAGAGATAAAAAAGATGGCCATTTATCCATTTTCTGTTATTTGGAAAAATATCGAACAACTCTGGTTTATTGCGAAAGAGAATGAGGACGATGCTCAATGGCATGCATCAAAGTATCTGTATTCTCTTCTATTAGAGTTAAAGAAATTATCTGAAGTTGATTATGGTGCTGAAAATGATTCGTATTCCCCTAATGGCCACGTTCAGAAGGTAGCCGAATTTATTCGAACACATTATAATAAACCACTTAGGGTAGCTTCTTTGTCAAACATGGCCGGATATTCAAATCATCATTTTACAAGACTGTTTCGGGAGACTTATGGGATGACTCCTCATCAATATTTGGAAAAAATTAGATTCGAAAAATCGAAGTTTTTACTTGAAGAGGAAAGAAGTTTGCTTATTTCTGAGGTAGCCAATCGTGTAGGGATGGAGGAAAATTATTTTATTCGATTGTTTAAGAAAAAATATGGCATAACCCCTGGGGCATATCGAGCAACATATGAAAAGGATGGGAGGTAGCTCTTTGTAAAGTTGGATACATTCGCCTTCTGTAGAGACTAGTTCAGAAGGCGTTCATTATATCCAGCTATAAAAAAATCATTATTATGTGCAATCTCTTTCTGAGTACGATAGCCAGGATTATTTGAAGTTTTTTATGCATTACGATAGACTTCTAGTTTTTTAATGGCAACTTTCTCGAGGCCCCCACCAGCCATAAGATCATAAACATAAATACGAATATACTTTATCGAGTGGACTTCAAAATCGATTGGATGGTAATAAGAACCAGTTGAAGTTTTGCTCACAACATCGACCCATCTTTGTTCATCCTTGGATACTTGAATTTTGTAAGCATAATGAGTACTGTCTTTCCCCCATAGTATTTTTGCCCCAGAAATGGATTCCTCATTGTCTAAGTTAATTTGTAACCACTGTGGCAGGTTATAGGTACCCGCTTGCCACAGGGTCTGAGCGTTTTGATTCACAGCGTTCTCAGGTTCATTTCCGGGTGTAAAGCTACTGGCTAATGCTGTTTTTCCCACTGCGATGTTGACTCTTTGCTTGGGTCGCAAGGGATGCTTTGTAGAGCCCCTACCCACAAAAAGCTGAAAATCCACGATGCCTTCACATCCTACAGATGAACTACATAAGCTTAAGCGCACATATCGGGTATTCGATGCAAAATATTCTAGCTGTGTCTGTTCTGTTCTTTCATTTTCGGATCGGTTGACTACTGCGATCCAATCCTTTTGATCTTCACTAACTTCTAATTTATATTTCTTTGGACTTTTGTTGGAAGACCAAAGTATTTTCGACCCAATGAGATTCATCTTTTCTTCTAGATCTATCATGATCCATGGTGTTGGATCCATTTTATCTGGTAGCCAGTAGCTTTCTTGATATTCATTATTGATACTCGATCCTTTATGATCAATCTGTTCGCTGCTTACAGTCAAGCACATAAATGATACGGTCTTTTTATTGAGGAGTAGAAGATTACCACCATCATCTCCTCCCGATATATATTTTCCACCATAAGGAATGCTATTGATCTCTGCTTCGCCAGACTGTAACCCAGGTGCTGTAGCTGTTAGGGTTAGAATACCTGGTGTTAAAGTGGATCGGATGAATGCAGGTCCAATTCCAGCTTCTGCCCTCACGGGGTTTGCTTCAACTCGACCATCTTCATTACCAATCAGTTGGCCAGGCCCCGATAGATGTAAAGAAATGGAATGGTTCGCTGTGGGAACGAGCTGCCCATGTTGATCCCGTATAGAAATATAAGCCATCATCATATCTGAACCATTTGCAATAAGCTCCTCCACTCCATTGGTCACAAATTCAACAGATAAGTGATTGGGTTTTCCTGGTGTATTAATGGTATGGGTGGCAACTAGCCTCTCATTTATAAAACCTTCAGCTCGGAGTTCCCCCTCCTCCCAAGGGATATCATGGAAAACGATGATAGGGTGACGAATATGGTCAATATTAGGAGGTTTTTTTGTGCCGATATATTTCTGGTTTCTATACAGCTTGACTTCATCTGTATTCGTATAAATATGTAGATCTCTTGGTGATGATTCCAATCCATAATTAGCAATGAAAATCATGGGCTTATGATTGGCACTGGGAGATTTCTGGCTTTGAAACCAATAATAATTAAACTTTGGATAGCGATCACGATCAACGATTCCAGAGTGAGCAATTTCTTGGGACAAGCCTCGGTTGTAATCATTGTAACTCCATAGTGCGTACCCTGAAATTCTCTGATTGGCATTCAATCCTGCCCAGTCCCAATATCCATCTTCTTCCTCGTCATTCTTCCATTTGTTTCCTTTTAGAGAGTTTTGACGGTGGAGACTAGCTTGAATAAGGCTTTTTTCGCCAAACTTTCGTGCGGAACGCTCTCCATCCAATAAATTGTGGTTCGCATCTCCCCATTCTCTGGTAATCAATGGTTTTGTTTCACTATAGGCCTCCTTGTACACGACATCAAAATGTTTTCCGTAGGGAGCACCGAAATCAGATGCCGCAATGGCTTGATTAGTTGGATATTCTTCGTGGACAGCCTGATAAGCCTTTTGGGCGAATTCCTTGGGGTACCATGTTTCATTTAAAACAGGTTCCCAGACGATAACGGAAGGATGATTCCGATATAAGCGAATCATCTCTCGTGTCATTTGTAAAGACCTTGTTTCGAAATCTCCTTTATCTGTATAATATTGCCACCCAGGAGTAGGGACAATCACGGCAATTCCTAATTCATCGCAAGCGTTTATGAAGGCTTGGTTCTGTGGATAATGACCAGTTCGAATAAAATTAAAGCCAGCCTCCTTGATCATTTTCACATCACGATAAAGCATGGAATTTGATACAGCATTCCCGACATAGAGGAAATCTTCATGATAATTGACACCATTTAATAGGATGCGTTTTCCATTTATATAGAAACCATTCTTGGCAGTAAATGTAATGTTTCTGATTCCGATTTGTTCTTGATAAGTATCTCTCAGCTGATTCCCTTCTTTTACTTGAATAAGCATGATATACAAGTTTGGATGATCCATACTCCATAATTTTGGCCTATCGATGGTTAATGTTTGAACAAAAGTTTCATCACTTTCTGCACGTAACGAGATCTTATTACTTTTACCTTCGGCTACAATGGTCTGCGTCTCTTTGTCCAAAATTTTTGCCTCAGCATAAATCTCTTTCATCGTTTTTTCATCATTTTGAACGTGGGTTTGAATTTGTATTTTGGCTCTCTGTTCGTCTACTTCTGGGTAGGTGATGAAAACCCCGCCGCTCGCAACTTTATTGGCATAAACGGCATCCGTAATATGAAGTGGATTAGTCACAATCAGTTGAACATGACGATATAAACCGCCAAAATAAACAAAATCAAGTTCTTTTTGTGGTTTTCCAGGAGGGGTCTCTCCATCATCATTTGAATCCACTTTCACTTCGATGATATTCTGTTTTCCTAGCATGACGGTCTCTGTCACATCAATAGTAAAGGGCAAATACCCTCCGTAATGTGAACATACATGTTGACCGTTCACCCAAACCTCTGCATTGATCATGACTCCCTCAAAGCGAATAAAGATTTTTTTTTTGATCAGAGTTTGATCCAATGTAAAATATCGTCGGTACCAACTGATTCCTTGGTAACTTGGTGAATCTTTCCACTCTTTTGGCTCAAGGCGAACTGTATGTGGTAAAATGACTCGTTCCCAACAGGTGTCATCAACCATCTCCTTATAGATGTCTCCTCTATAAAATAACCAATCCGTATTGAAATTAAATACTTCTCTCTCTATCTCGTTCTCGTACAGGGTACCATTTCCCATCATGATTACTCACTCCTCTTCATTTGTCAAATGGATGCCAAAAACATTCAATCGTTTAACATCATACAACACTAGCATTTTCTCTAGTAGGAGTATATGAACAATTCCATAGGACGATTTGGATGTTAGAAAGCATGAAAAATATCGAGAGAAGGTTCGTTTCTAGATGGTTTGCTGATACGAGTAATCTTGTTCAATTGTGTATTCATACATTAAATGAAGAGGAAATATTCGATTGTGATCGGTTTATTACTATTTTGAAATATACAAAATGTCCGATTGATATGTTCCTAATATCCTATTTAGTGGACAAAATTTATTATATGATTAAGAAACAGGAATCACGAATCACGGATCAATCTCACAGTGTCCTAATAGAATGAACTTTTTGTGATATTCAATAGTCATAATCAACTTATCTATATCTTTAGAGAGAATACGAGACAATCTGAGCTATAAAATCAAAAAATAAAATATTGAGCTATGAGGAGTGGTTTTAATGAAAAAAATGTCTATAATATTGAGTTTTATCATTTTGATTGCTGTTGTTACAGGAGCGTGTTCGAATGGTGGCGAAAGTGATGATGCTGTCACTTTAAAAGTATGGAACCGATATCCAGAATTAAATCCTACTTTTGAACAATTTGCTAAGGACTTTGAAAAAGAAAACCCAGAGATAAAAATTGATTTACAAAATATTCCGGTAGGCTCTGCAGCCGCACAATATCAAACGGCTATTTCAGAGAAAAGTCTACCAGATATTTTTACTACATCGACAGTGACATTAAGAGAGCTAGTAGATATGGATATGGCGAAAGATTTAAGTGAACTTTTCACAGAGGACATAAAAGATGACTATTATCCGGGTACATGGTACGAAAATGGGACAACCATCAATAATATACCGTATGTCTTTCCGTTATTTTCACCCAATCATGGTGTAAATATGATGTTTTATAATAAAGATGTTCTGGAAGAAAATAATATTTCTGAAAATGAACTTCCTCAGACTTGGGATGAATTGATGGAGATGGGGAAGGAAATTCACAAAAATTCTGATGGCCAAACATATGGATTAATGTGGTATAACGATGATTGGGCCAATGCTGGAGTCATTAACTATCAATCTACGGCTATTTTCCCTGAAACACCGGAAAATATTAATTATAAAAAAGGGACTCCAGATTTTAATAACATCGGAAAGATAGAGACAATTGAATATTTAAAAACATTACAAAAGGAAAACGTGATGCACCCAACCAGTCTGGAAATTGATACTTCTCAAGCAGAAGCAAATTTTGCAGCAGGGAAAGCTGCTTTTTATATTGGGGGTAATTGGACAGGTACTAATTTGATCGAAACAAGTAATTTTGACAATTGGGGTGTCGTGGAGATGCCTACGAAGGATGGGAAACCTTGGTATCATTCAGCAAATGGCACCAATGGTCTGATTGTAAATAATGATACAGAGCACGCGGAGGAAGTAAAAGTTTTTCTTAACTATGCTTTAGATCATATTTATAGTGATGTGATTTTAAAAGCGGGAAGTACACAACCGGCAAAAATGGATGTGGAAGGAGAAGCTCCTTTTCCGCAATATGAAGAAATTACTGAGTTAATGACGGATCAAGCGATTACGGTTCCAGATCCAACAGAAAGAAGTTTGAAAACCATTGATTTTAAAAGTGAATATACTTCTCAATTAAGTTTCAGTGACGTAGGAGAAATAGCGGTTGGTTATTTAGCCGGAGAAGTAAAGGATCTAAAAAGTGAATTGGACAAGATGAATGCAGAAGCCAATAAGACATTTGACAAACTTTTAGAAGATACCCCAGAGGTTACAAGAGAATTGTACCAATTTCCTAATTGGGAACCATTTACACCATACACGAAGGAAGATTATGAGACTTTAAAATAAGAAACATTGAATGTGACACGGTACTTACTGTCCCGTGTCACTTCAATTAAAAACTACACGATATGTGCGTATTCAAAAAGAAGGATCTAAAGAACTAAGGTGTTCAAAGCGTTTCGAACAGCTCACTTGTACAAGATGTAATGACTTCTGCGTTTCCCTCAGGACGTGGGCGGCTTTAGCTTAAGAGCCTTGAGCACAAGAAAAGCTTCTCCCAATTTGTAACTTACACGGGAAAAAGTGGTTTTCTTTTCCAAGAGTGGACAAGCAAGCCAACGAATACATTCGCAATGTCATTTCCACCGAATTTTTTGAACATCCTCTATAAAAGGAGTGAAAAAGTATGTCAAAGAGTAGTTTGAAAGTGCTATCAGCTAAACCCAAATATAGCCAACGAGAAAAACGGCGATTTATGTGGGCGTATATTTTTTTATTACCACAGGCCATTGTGTTTTTAACCTTATCGGTTTATCCCATTATTATGAGTTACGTGTATTCATTTTTTAATTGGACTGGTTTTGGTCCATTGACTAATTTTGTCGGTCTTGACAATTATATACGATTATTGACACAAGGACGATTTTGGAATGCTTTCCTCAATACTTTTTATTATGTGATTGGCACAACAGTTTTTAGCGTGGGTTTCTCTTTAGTTTTGGCCATTATTCTGAATGATGCTCGATTGCGCGGAAAAGCTTTTTATCGGACGATTTATTTCTTACCAGTTGTTACCACAACAGCCATTATAGGGATTATCATGGGGAATATATTTGGGATCGATGGCTTGGTCAATCAAGTTTTCCAAACGATCATTTCGGACAAGAAAGCCATTCCCTGGTTATCCACAGGAACACTGGCTATGTTGGTTTTAATTTTAGTGGGGTCATGGAAAAGTATAGGAATTAATATGATTTATTGGTTAGCAGGCTTACAAGCCATACCAACAGAATTATATGAATCTGCTCAATTGGATGGTGCAGGTTTTTGGAAAACGTTAAAGCATGTTACGCTTCCATTAATTAAACCGATGTTAGCCGTTATTGTTTTACTATCTTTGGTAAGTGGGATGCATGTCTTTGATCTTGTAAAAACGTTGACAGATGGCGGTCCTTACCGTGCTACAGAGACACTTGATCTCTATATTTATAATTATGCATTTGCGGATGGAGAAGGTGGCGGTACTCCCATGATGGGGTATGCTTCTGCAGCAGGTGTTTTATTAGGGATTTTTACCTTTCTCATTAGTATTATTTTCGGCGGGGCTGGTTTTTCAGCGGAAATAAGGAAGTTTAGGAAAACGAGAGCGGAAAAGAAGGCGGCGAAATAATGATCAGTAGTAAATCAGCACGTATTGTCATTCACTTTTTTCTAGCTGTGGTCGGTTTGATCTGGATCTATCCTTTTATATGGATGGTTTTCTCATCATTTAAAACGAATAGGGAATTACTTGTATCAGGGACAACATTACTACCAGAGGTTTTCCAATGGGAAAACTATTCAAGAGCTTGGAATAATGCAAACTTTTCAGGTTATTTTCTTAATACGGTCATTTTAACTGTTTCCACTGTTTTGATCGTGGTCATTCTATGTGCATTAACCGGTTATGCTTTGGGGCGAGTGAACTTTCCAGGGAGGAAACTTGTTGTGATGGGAGTAGCAGCTATTATGTTCATTCCAAAAGGTTACACGATTATCCCCTTATTTAAGTTGATTAATCAACTCGGCCTATCCGATAGTTTATTAGGTGTAATTGTAGCAGAGGCATCAGGAGCCCACGTTTTATTTATTCTGATGTTTACATCTTTCTTTGCTTCAATACCAAAAGAATTAGAAGAAGCAGCAGAAATGGATGGAGCAAGTTTTGCAGGGACGTTTACTAAAATTATGCTTCCTCTGAGTGCACCCATGATTGCAACGACAGCCATTATGCAATTTATTTGGACATGGAGTTCTTTCTTGGTCCCTCTTGTGTTAACCATTAATAGGCCTGAATTAAGAACATTAGCCGTAGGCATGCAGTCATTTGTAGGTACATATAGTAATGACTTTGCAGGTATGACAGCTGGTGCAACGATATCCTTAGTTCCAGTTATGCTGGTTTTTATTGTGCTGCAAAGATACTTTATTGAAGGGGTTGCAGGAGCGGTAAAATCCTGATGCAGGAAGTGATTACTTTGAAAACGACTAATTGCTTTCTTTCTCATATCAGGTGACTCATAATATTTTGCCGTATTTCACCATTTAATACACAGATATTTCCTTCTTATATAACGGTTTACAATGGAGAAGAGAACCGACTTGTAAATACATTTAAACAGGAGCAGGGATAATAGATTTGCTATTCTAATGTGATAGCATAAAGTTCAAAAATTAAATGAGTTGTCACTCATATAGAAATTTCAAGGGAATGAAGTTATCTGTAGGCGATTATTGATATTCTAATTCTTTGCAGTGCAAATGAATCCAAACAGCTTAAGAACTCGCATGAATGCTGATTCCTAGGCTGTTTTTATCTGCTAAAAGGTGCAATGAAATTGCTATATTTTCAGAAATTGTAACAATTTCCTGACTTTTCCTTAATCCTGGCTACCTCACTTTTCTTGAAGATTTTGAAAACCAACTAAAAACGAACATAACAAAGGCATATCCCAAAACTTGGAGGAAAGGTTCGGCAGCGACAACCGAATAAAAAAATTCTGGCCCCTGCAGATACTAACAAGGGCCTTGGGCAGAACAAGGTTTTGCACCTTGTGAGGTTTATTATAGCACCTTCAAAAGCTACCCGTTAATGGAACATCTATTTAGTATTTACCAGGAAAATATTTGGTCTCACTCAATTTGACAACTCAAAGGATAAAAATTCAGGCAGTTGTCGTTCATGCTTGTCGAGCCTAATTTGTTCCGGCTTGATGCCCTGTTCACGCAGTACTTCAATGTTTTGAACGAGGAATTCGTCGCTGCCGACAACATAGAAGAGTCCATCCTTGTCTGCAGCAAGATTTTTCACTTCTTCATAGTAGTCTTTACGGTTATCGACGAACTGTGATGTGAATTTCTTGTCAGGTGCGGATTTAAAAATATTCGTGAATAGAAAATCTTTTGATGAATCGATGTTCAGGGAATGAATTTGATTGACGTTGTCAGCACGTTCGAAATAATCAAGGACAAGCGGTCTGAAAGTTGCCAAGCCAACACCTGATGACAGCAGGTAAACATTTTTGTTTTCTCTTTTAAGCGGTACATTCGAATGAGTTTTAAAGATCGCCACTTCATTGCCGACTTCAAGATTTCTTAAAATCGCTTTAAACTCAGAGCACTGCTCTCTGATGCGTGTTGTGATACCGATTGAATTTTCATGCGGTAAAGTGGAGATTGACATATGCCGAATCAGGCTGCGGTTTGGTTTATCTCCAGCATTAAAACCTTCCAATGCCAAGTGGATGTGGGCACCTTCTTCCCATGTATAGTCTTCCGGACAGTCGAGCAGGTACGTTTTAACCTCAGGCGTTTCTTCAATAATCTTATTTATTTTAGTCCAGTATATTTGCATTATATCTTCTCCTTACTCAATGATATGTGTCGTTACTATCTAATATACAATAAGTGATAACAATTCTCAATTAAATGGATTGATTATTTTAGATAATTTTTTTGACCTGAATTTGCTAATAATGTAGAAAAAGAGCTTGAATCTGAATTATTCCTAGTAGGTTAAATGCAATAGCTTGGTAATGAGCGACAAGTCAGCATTTCTAAGAAGGCGCTTTATCGTAACAAAAATTTGGAAAAAGAGGAAAAGCAAATAACCAACATCTTCGCCTTCCTCGCTACATGTTCATTTTCACTTTTACCCTTTCGCTTTTCAGGAAACCCCATCTTCCAACTAAAATAATCATTATCTGTATTTTTCTTGTAATGTAGATTAGCATCAAACTTTCCGGTGTACCTATGCTATATGTATTTAGATTCATGATTTTGTGGTACTATATCTTTTCTTTTTATCCTTTCACACAAAAGAGTCTCATCTGTTTTTTTATAGGTAAAATCAATTTTATATACTATTCTGACTTCTCTCCTTGTTCTTATCGAAACTAATTTGAATCTGGGTTTATGCTTTAGTACTTTTTCATCCCATAAATACTTATAAAACTTAGATAAAAAATTCTCTTTCATTTCTAAAGTCTTATTTTTATTTGATTTCTCATCTACACAATATTGTAAATATGCATTTGCGTGAATCTTTCGCAGACCTGCCAAACCTTGAACTTCAGTATATTCAGTTGATCCTATACTCACTTTGTCTAATACAAAGTTTAGAAAAGGAACTATAATTTGTGCTACAGTAAGCTCAGTGTTTACAGATCCTGAGTTTCTATGGTAATTCTTAAATAAAAAATGGCTTACGGGATGGGGAAGTACCTCTTTTGTTGTCTTGTCCTCTAGTCCAATAATGAATGAAGGTGTATTTACAATTTCCCCGCCTTGTTTCCTATAGTATTTTATCGCCTTCCACACAAATCTATAGTTTCCAAATTCCATATAGTTTACCTCCAAAGCCCTTAATGACGAACGTATATTCTTGTTGTATGGTTTGGACGATTTCTCTCAAAAAGTCAATCAAATATAACATTAAAAGAAAAGGCATAAGGTTCTAAAAGTTAGTAGGGAAAACTCAGTCTTGGCTAGAATGCAATATTTATAATAAAGTTTGACTCAATTGAGTTACGAGCTAATCTGAGATAGTTCCACATTCGGACGTGTTTGTTGTACTTCCCGTTTGAGTTTTAAATATGAATTAATCAGAGCAAGTTGAAAACATAATATTTAAATGGATAAAAGCCTCAGTTTATAAAAAATGAGGCTTTTTGCATATAATTAAACATCTAATTCGTAAAATCATAAATAAAATTAAACTTTAGTTGAATTTTATTTAACAGCATGTTAAATTGTAATTATAAATTGTACAGAAGATGGGTGAAAACATGGATATAAAGGATGTTCCAAACTGGGTTTTGTCTCTAGAAGAAGACGATGTAGAGTTTGTTAAGAAATTTGTAATGAACTCAGGCTCTTTAAAACAAGTTGCAAAAATTTATGAAGTTTCTTATCCAACAGTGAGAATTAAATTGGATAGGTTAATTGAAAAAATAAAGTTAGCCGACACTGCTGACAATGAGGAGTTCATCCAATTTATCAAAAGACTAACGATTGATGATCGTATTAATTTGGAAGAAGCAAAGTTAATTATTGAAAGATATAAACAGGAAAGGAATGAGAAATAATGTTTGGCTACGGTGTTTATGATGTACTTATTATTGCTGGGTTTCTTGGCATACAACACTTTTTTTCAACTAGAAATAACGTTTATTGGGGAGGAGTTATCCCAGTAATTTTTGTTGTTTGGCGTACATGGGTATTTTTTACAGAAAACCAAAGCTTTTTAAAGTATGTATTAATCTTGTTAGTCGGTCTTGCATTCCTTATTGGAGGTTGGCATGAAGGACGAAAAGCTCTTCAAAAACGAAGAAAACAAGAATTGGATAAAATGAAATCCCGGGATTTGAAGTAACTAATAGAAAGAGGCGGAAAAATGTTCCATGTATTAAAACGGGAATTTATAGATTCATTTAAAAGTGTACGATCTATCTTGATTATACTGTTTATTACTTTTGTTTCTTATCAATCAGCTACATTCTTTGATAGCAATCCTGGTATTGTTAGTAATTTAATGGAGGACGGAGAAGAAAGTTCAATTTATACAGCTTCGATAGCATTGATTGTGTCAATATTTGGCTTTCTATTTGTGTTTGCAACATCTCACGATTTAATTAATAAAGAAGTTGAGTTAAAAACGATACGTTTACTTGTTACAAAGGTGTCGAGGGGAAATATCATGACAGGTAAGCTTTTAGGAACAATGTTATTTTGGGTTGTAACGGTCTCTATATCGTTTGTTGTATTAACTGTCATTGCAGGTTCGTGGTTTCCAAAAGACTATTTTCAAACCTTAGTGTTTCTATTTTATATTATTAACTCTGTATTACTAATTTCCACACTAGTCACGAAGCCGAAATTGACAATGTTCTTGGGTGTCATACTTGGTTTAGCTTTGCCAATTATAGGATTGGTCTCAATGCTATCGGACAAATGGTATCTGGTCCCGTTCAAATATTTGTTGCCTTATAGATATATGGAAGGCTCAATTGTTCTGATGCTCATCCCATTGGCTATTGGTGTTATTTACTTTTTAATCTCTGTCCTTATAATGAAAAGAAAGGATTTATAGAATATGAATATAATTGAAGTTAATCATTTAATGAAACAGTATGGAGAAACGGAAGTATTAAAAGGTGTTAATCTGGCTGTTCGCAAAGGCGAGGTCTTTGGGTTTATCGGTCATAATGGAGCTGGCAAGTCGACTTTCATCCATACAATTACGGGTATCATTAATAAAAGTTCTGGAAACTTTAACTTATTGGGGGTTTCCGATAAATATCTTAATAAAGTCAAAAGCAAAATAGGTGTTATGCCTGACGTATCCAATTTATATGAAAACATGAAAGGAATTCAATTTCTACAATACATGGGTGGATTAGTCGGTGATAATCGAAGTAAGGAGGAGTATAAATCTTTAATGAAGGATGTTGGGTTAGAAGGAATGGGAAAGAAAAAGATTAAGTCTTATTCCTTTGGTATGAAGAAGAAAATATGTATAGCCCAAGCTTTGTTGGGGAATCCTGAATTGATTATTCTGGACGAGCCTACTTCAGGACTTGATCCTGAATCTGCAATTAAAATTCGTAACCTTGTAGCAGGTTTACAAAAGAAAGGGAAAACTATTCTACTTACCTCACATAATTTAGATGAAATAGAAAGAATAAGTGATAGGGTCGGTATTTTAAGCGATGGTCTTATTAAGAAGTTAGGTACACCTCAACAATTAAAGGAAAAAGTGGATGATGGAATTTGTATTGCTGTTCGAACAAAGCCGGTATTAGCTAAAAAGGATATTCAAGAGCTATCTGCAAGATTAAAAATTGATGTGATCTTTGATGAAATAAAAAAGGGTTTCTCAATGTTACAAGTCACTTCAGAAGAAGATATTCCAACAATATCAAAGGAGTTAATCGAGTCCGGTGTTCATTTATATGAAATTAAGGTAGAGCACCGGTCGTTGGAGGATGTATTTATGAATGCTTAAAGTTTATAGGAAGTTTTCCGCAAATAGGCGTGATGTTTGTTTCAAAACTCGAAAGAAGGATTTTGGTGTAATTGGATATGCGCGTGTGCCATCGAGATTACTAAGTCGCTTGAAACATAAAAAGTAAGAAAGTTAATACTAAAGGCTGGCACCTGAATAAATAGCAATGGTCTACCTTTCAGGTGCCGAATATGGGATTGTAAAATTATGCTCATTTATTTTCTGTATAAATCCTCATAAATTCATCTGCAAACTTTCTTACAAAATCTCGTTCAAGTGCCGTAGCTAAAGTTTCATCATTGGCTCTTGCATTTTTACTCCAATTATAGGAACCATTCATGACGAATTCAAAGTCAATTATACAGAACTTATCATGAAGCCTGTTTGATAAATAATTTCCTTTTAACTCCAGATTAAGCCCCACGCTATGCATGGGAGAACAGAAACGGAAGTACCTTTACGTATGATAAAAAAGTCCTCCTCTGCTATAATGACAAAGGTTTCGCAAGCCAATGTCGGGCAGAGGAGGACATCCATATTGGATAAATCAAGTTTATCACATACAAAGTGGAATTGCATGTATCATATTGTGTTTATTCCTAAATATAGACGGAGAACAATGTATGGAAAGCTCAGAAAAGATGTTCGTGAAATAGTCAGAAAGCTTTGTGAGTATAAAGGAATCGAAATTGTAGAGGGAAGTGTATCTATTGATCATGTCCATTTATGTGTCGAAATACCCCCAAAGCTTAGTGTTTCAACATTTATGGGTTATTTTTATAGTAAGTTTTGATTTATAGAAAGTGATACTCTAGATCATTGAAAACTCCATATTTTTCACATGATTTCTTTCTATAAATCTTCTGGTTTGCATGTTCTCTATTTTATTACTTTGCTATTATTGTATAAAAAATAGAGGAGGCAAACTAAAATGAAAGAAAACCAAAGTCTTCTACAGATAATAGAAGATACAGCAGCGGAAATGGAAAAATTAGGTTATTCCAAAAGTAGCATGCTACATTATCATGAGGTATGGAACAGGTATCTGAAGTATACTGCTCAGAAATATCTTAATCGGCATGACATGGATGAATTCCTGTCGGAATGCTATGAAATTTCTGCTGATACGAATACGTCGACAAGATACCAGCGTAGCGCTATCAGAGCAATGAACGTACTGGCCTATTATGCGGAATTTGGGAAAATCTACATCCGTTTCCCGCTGGCCACTCCACTGAATACGCAGACGCCATTCGACTCTATCCTTGCCGGATTCACGGCCATGCTAAAGGAATCTGGCTATGCCGTTTCAACTATCCATACACATGAAAGGGTAATAACTCGTTTCCTGCAGTTCCTCAGGGATGATGGCATAAAGTCTGTGCAGAATACCAGTACAGCTCATATAACATCCTTCATCTTAGAAATTACCGGACGAAGGGGCAAAGTCTCTTATGAACTTGGCTCCCTAAGGAAGTTCTTCCGTTATCTTTATAAGAACGGGCTGCATGAAAATAACCTTGCCCTGTTTGTTCCCGCATCAAATAAGCTAAAAAGTAGGGAGCGCCTGCCATCCGTGTGGAGTGTGGATGACGTACAGTTAATCTTGCAGAGCATCGATACCGGGAATCCGGTAGGAAAGCGGGATTATGCCATGATACTCCTAGCCACACGACTTGGATTGCGCGGGAGTGACATCAAGGGTCTAAAGTTCCATGACATTGACTGGGATAAGGAAACCATCACGGTGGTGCAGGCTAAGACAAAAGAGCCTGTCGCACTTCCTTTGTTGGAAGATGTTGGGATGGCACTTGTCGATTATTTAAGGAACAGCCGTCCCGTATCTGATCATCCATATGTGTTTCTTGCATTAAGGGCACCGTATAACCCGCTGTCACGTGACAACCATCTTCATCAGGTGCTTAACAAATATATAAACTGTTCAGGTGTAACGATAACGGCGGATAAATCGCACGGCATGCATAGCATGAGGCATACATTGGCATCAAAGCTCCTAAAACAGGGAACACCGCTTCCTATAATTTCCGGGATTCTGGGTCATAGGGATTCCAATACGACTGCCGAATACCTTAGGGTCGGTGTTGAGCAACTCCGTTCATGCACCCTGGATTTGGAGGTGCTACCACGATGAATGGTAAAACCTGTTTTTTAAGCAACTTTGCTCCATTACTGCAGTCGTTCATTGAAGAAAAGAATTCCCTTGGATATAAATATGAAAGTGAATGCAACAGATTGCGACATTTTGATCTATACTGCCTTGAAACCAGTCGCCCTGCCGTACTGGATAAGAGTCTTGTAGACAGCTACCTTACTCCAGATGCAAACCGAAGTGCCAAGACGACACTGAACATAATAGGACTATTAAGGCAGTTCGCTTTTTACCTACAGCGCAACGGCCATGAGGCCTACGTTTATCCAACAGAGCTATTTCCGAAGGAAGAGCATTTATATACACCGTATATATTTACAAGGGATGAAATAACCGCCCTACTCGAAGTTGCTGAGAAAATCAGCCCAAACCGCAATTTCCCGACACGTCACATTGTGCTTCCTATGCTGTTCCGCACGCTTTACTGTTGCGGGCTTAGGATATCAGAAGCATTGGATCTTACCATTGATGACATAGATTTTGAAAACGGCATCCTGGCTCTGAAGAATACGAAGGATTACCGCGATCGCCTGGTTCCGCTGTCGTCAGATCTGCAGCAGAGGTATCGTGTTTATAGCCAACAGCTGCATACGGGGAATACAGGTGATTCATATTTTTTTCAGTCCGACTACGGAAAGCAGTACAGTAGGGCTGCCGTGGCGACAAACTTCAGGAACCTGCTCTGGAAATGCGGCATTTCCTATGGTGGTAGGAAGAAAGGTCCACATCTCCATGACCTACGCCATACTTTTTCAATCCATTGTCTTCAGCGGGCAATGGCAAGGGGACGGGATTTAAAGGAATTCCTGCCCATTTTGTCTGCATATCTGGGACATAAAACATTACAGGGAACACAGACGTACCTCCATCTAACAGCCGAGCTTTATCCGGACATCCTTTCAAGGCTTGAGGGACACTGCAGTGACATTATTCCGAAGGCAGGTGATACCAATGAATAAGTCAGAAGAATTTGCCATGCTAGTCTCAAAATTCCTTGCGGATTACCTGCCGGTACAAAAAAACTTAAGCAGCAACACCATTCTGTCATACCGGAATACCTTTATGTTACTGCTGACATTTATGCAACAGATAAAAGCAGTACCGCCTGAGAAGATGGAACTCAGTTATCTTGACAGCAGTTGCATACAGGATTTTCTTCTTTGGCTTGAAACTGAAAGGAAATGTTCCATATCCACTAGGAACCAGAGGTTAGCAGCAATTCATTCCTTTGCGCGATATGTCATGTTTGTAAGACCCGAAATGCTTTATGTTTGCCAGCAGATCCTTGGCGTAAGTTATAAAAAGGTACCACAGACAATTATACATTATCTTACGGAGAGCGAAACAAGGCTCCTGCTTGCACAGCCTGATACTTCCACACTCAAGGGAATCAGGGATGCGGCCATGTTAAGCCTCCTTTGTGACTCTGCAGCACGTATTCAAGAATTTATCGATTTGAGTGTGGGGGATTTAAGGATCAATCAACCTGCTACGCTTACAATTACAGGAAAGGGCAGGATTACACGTCAGGTGCCTATCATGAAAGAGACATTACAACTTCTGGAACAGTATATGTCCATGAGTTCACTATCAGGCGAACAGTCCTCAGGGCATCCGCTTTTCGTAAGCCATACGGGAAACAGGTTTACCAGACCGGGAGTTACACATGTAATGAATAAATACCGCCTGCAGGCATTCGGATCTAATGGACTTTCCTTTCCGTTGACTCCACATATCCTCCGGCACAGTAAAGGAATGCACATGTTAAATGCAGGGATCAACATCTATTACATTAAGGAATTTCTTGGACATTCGGATCTGTCCACAACAGAAAGGTATTATGTCAGGGCAGATACCGAGATGAAACGGAAAGCATTGTCAAAAATGACTGATGATATAACACCAAAGCCTTCCGAAGAAATGCCGGGCTGGAAGAAAGATTCAAACATTCTAAGCTGGCTAAAATCACTGGGTTGACGATACTTATTTATGGAAAGAAATTAGAGAGTTGATATGAAGTTTTCTAGGTTCAATAACGGTTTCTTTCCATAAAATCTTTCTTTCTATAAAAATAATTATGGAAATCTTTCCATAATTATTTAAAAGGTAAAAGCGCGTTAATGATATTCGATAGGCATCCGGAATACAAGAAGAAAGGGAATAGGCACTTTTGGGCAAGAGGATATTATGTGGATACAGTAGGAAGAAATGAAGAGGTGATTAAAAAGTATATAAAAAAAAAGTGATTTATAATAGGCTGTTTTCTGAAGTTATTGAGGGAATGGACGTACAGATCAACTTGTTATTTGTGAGTGGTTTTTTATTCCAATTATGCATTGAAATGGATTTATAGCACAAAACTACATTCCCCCTTTGCTAACGAGAATCAATGCTGAAAAACTTGAAGAAGATTTTACTATTAATTACTTGAACATAGATATATCAAATTTCCCATCTAGGTAATTACTAAAATCTAATATTAAATTTCAAAGTTGGAGCAAAAGATTCAGAAGCTTAATTGAGAAAAGTAAAGGTATATATTATGTTCATTTATTACTTAAGTTTTTGAAGTAACTTTTTATTTTTTTGTTAAATATGTAACCGCTAACACAAGGTTTGAGGGACATTAATTTCAATTTACGAGGGAGGGTTTTATGTGAAAAAGATATTTTTTAACTTAGTACTTCTATTCATAATTAGTGCATTAATTATCGGTTGTTCTTCAGAATCAAGCGGTGATAATTCCTCTTCCAAAGAGACTAAAGGTAGTGAGGAGGGACCTGCTGTTGAGTTAGTGTATGTCTCAACGCAAAATGAAGAAAGTATGAAGCAAGTTATCAAAGCATTTGAAGAGAAAAATCCCAATATCAAAATTAAATACTGTGTTATAGATTGAGTAAGGTTGATGTTTTGACTCGCATTCCACTTAGGCTCAATGGTTAATATACTACCATTAGTTTATTTTTCTTATATTGAAACCGCTTCTATATATTGATAAATTCTATTTATCAAGTAAAGGAGGGATTCAAAATGAAAAAGTGGAAAAAATTATTTCTTAGTTTTGCGGGCGCTATCATAATTTTGGGCTCATTAGGAGCCTGTGGTGCTGGAGGAAATACAAAAACAGATGGTGATCAAGAGCGAGATAAAATTACCGTCTTGTTAAGGTCTAGCGAAACAGGTAACAAGTATAAGATTCTCAAAAAAATGTTAACAGAGTTTAGTAAAGAAAAAGGATTAAAAGAACCAGAATTTGAATTGATAAGTAGTGATGCAGACTACTTAACTAAACTGCAACTTTATATTAATTCGGACACTTTACCAGATATTTATGGTGCTGCAAACGGTGCATTATCTGATGCTGCACAGCAGATTGATGCAATGGTTAATATCGGGGAAGAATTAAAGAGAATTGATATGTATGATCAGATGAACGAGGCATTGATTGATTTTTTTGCTGATGCCAAAGATGGGGAAATGTACCTGTTTCCCGAGGCGCTTTATACCGAGTACTTTGTTTACCGAAAAGATATTTTTGAGAAATATAATTTGACGCCCCCCACCACTTGGGAGGAATTCTTAAAAATTAGTGAAACGTTGAAAGAGAAAGGAGAAATACCATTGATTGTTGCAGGAAAAGATAACTGGGTATTGATGAGGTACTTATCCTTTGCTCCTTGGCGTGTGACCTACGACAAATTTATTACGGGCTATATTAATGGGGAAGAAAGTTTTCAAGAGAACAAGGCTGCACAATATGGTGTTGAGTTGTTGCACACATTAGGTACAAAAGGCTACTTCCAACCTGGATTTATGAGTACAGACTATAATGCCGCACATGACGTATTTTATGGTGGGACTGGTGCCATGATGTATACAGGCTCTGGTACTATGTACCGAGCACTGGACATGTATGATGAAGGGAAATTAGGTTTATTTCCAGTTCCAGCCGTAGAAGGTGAGGAAAACATTCCTACCAATACTCCTATCCATGGCGGATTCGGAACCGCATTTAACGCTAAAACTTATGATAAAACGATGCAGGAATTCTTTGAATACATGTGTGAAAATTATACTGATGAAGCTTTCAATACGGCTTCAGTTTTCTCACCATTTAAAGGAGAAATGCCAAAAGACTTGCATCCGATGTTCTACGAAATTAAACCAATGATTGAATCCGCTACTGAAGGTTGGGTTTCTTGGGATGACAAACTGGATTCCGCAGTTTTGACAGACTTAGTAACTGAACAACAAAAATTAGCGCAAGGAACAATCACTCCCGAAGAATTTGAAAAGAAAGCGGACTCCTTCATTCAAAAGTGAGAAATAAGAGTCAAGAAGATAAAATACCTATTATTGTGATAGCAACTTTTAACAGCTATTTTTCTTCTCGTTAATGTTAAAAGGAGGAAGAAATGTGCAAGGAACTTTAGGTAAAAAAAGAACAATCCTGGGTTTTCTTCTACCTGCAACAATCATCTATTTTGCCTTTGTGGTCGTCTCCATCATTTGGGCTGGATACTATAGCTTTTTTGATTGGCGCGGTGTTGGTGAAATGAACTTTGTAGGTTTCAAAAACTATATTACATTGTTGACAGAAGATCCGGTTTTTTGGCTGACCGTTAAAAATACAATCGTTTATATGATAATAAACGTAATTATTCAAGTTTTCGGCGGACTTTTATTGGCCATTTTTCTAACTCGAATCACCAAATTTCGTTCATTCTTACAAACAATGTATTATGTTCCGGTTGTTATTTCATCCGTTGCTTTTTGCCAGATTTTTATTAAATTGTTTTCAGTAACCCCCGCCGGTGTAGTAAATTCAGTTTTGAGTATTTTCTCGAGTTCATTTCTTGAAATGGAATGGATTTCTAATGCGGATATTTCCTTATATGTTGCAGCATTTGTTGAAGGATATAAATATGTTGGCTTATATATGGTCATTTCTTACGCGGCGCTGATTGCTGTGCCCAAAGAACTGAGTGAAGCGGCGATTATTGATGGTGCTAATTTATTCCAAGAGTATCTATATGTCAGAATTCCTTATATTAAAGGTGTTATAGTGGCCAATTGTATTTTAGTCGTTACTGGTTCTCTGCGATCATTTGACATTTCTTTCTTGTTAACTCAAGGGGGGCCGGGTAATGCTTCTGAACTAATGTCTACATATATGTATAAACAGGCATTTAGTAGTTTGGAGTATGGATACGGTAGTGCAATTGCAATAGCGATCGTTATTATTTGTTTGGCCATTGGATTTGGGTTTAGGCGTATTACAGAAGGAAAGGAGGAATAAGGAAATGTATGAAATTGAAAAAGATTCTGCTGTAGTGATGAAGAAAAAAAATATCTTTCAGCGGAAAGAAAAGTTAGGGACTGTATTAAAACCCATGCTCGCTATAGTCATTCTGGTCATACAAATATATCCCATCTTTTACGTCATGACTTCCAGTCTTAAAACGCCTGAGGATTTTCGTAATTTAGCTACATATGCTTTACCGTCGTCGCTAAATCTAGAAAACTATATAACTGTTTTTTTCACCAGTCCTATGGTTAACTACTTTAAAAATAGTATGATCATTTTAATCGGGTCACTGATAATATTATTGTCGACCAGCTTGATGGCAGCATTTGCATTATCAAAAATCAAGTTTAAAGGAAATAAAAAACTATTTAGCTTCTTCATGTTAGGGCTGATGTTGCCATTTCAAGTAGCATTGATTCCGCTGTTTACGATTTTCTCAGAAACGAATGTATTAAATACCTATTTTGCAGTTATTATGCCGCAAGTAGCATTTTCGTTGTCTTTTTCAATCTCGCTTTTCTATTCCTTCTGTAAGTTTTTACCAGACGATGTGATAGAAGCGGCGATTATTGACGGCTGTAGCTCATTAGGCATTTTTACGAAAATCGTCGTACCAATGAGCAAAAACGCGATTTTGACTGTAGCTACGATGCAAGGAGTTTTTTGTTGGAATGATTTTATTTGTGCCAATACATTTACACGCACAACAGATATGAAGACTATTACTTTAGGATTGAATGACTTCGTCGGCTTTATGGGATTAACAGATTGGGGTGCAACCTTTGCAGCTATCACAGTAACTGTTTTACCAACATTTATTTTTTACTTCTTAGCAAGTAAATATATGTTAGAAGGAATGTCTGCTGGAGCTGTTAAAGGATAATTAATCAATGATAATTGAAAGGAAGAATTGAAAATGTCAAAAACTAATAATTCAAACCACTTATATTATCAGCCTAAAGGATACTGGGTTGGGGACATTATGCCTTGGGGGAAAGACGGTAAATTTTATCTGTATGATCAACGTGATAATCGTAATCCGGGACCGTTTGGAGAACCTTTTGGGTGGTCATTAGCAACAACAGAAGATTTTGTTCACTATGAGGATTTTGGTGATTCAATCAAAAAGGGAGACGAAGATAGCGTTGACCAATTCATTTTTGCCGGCTCAGTCTTTGAAGCGAACGGAAAAGGGCATGCTTTTTATACGGGTTACAATCGAAACTGGGCAAAGGAAGGCAAAGTTTCTCAAGTCTTATTACATGCATATAGTGATGATTTGATTACTTGGCATAAATCAAATAAATTGATTGAATTAGCACCTCAACCAGGATATGATCCACAAGATTGGCGCGACCCATGGGTGGTATGGAATGAAAATAAACAGGAATATTTATTGATCTTAGGTACACGTTTAGAAGGTCCAAAAACCAAAATGACAGGCCGCTTAGTTCACTTTAGCTCCAAAGATTTGGAAAACTGGGAATTTAAAGGTGATTTTTGGGCACCAAATATATACACAATGTTTGAAATGCCAGATCTATTCAAGATGGGGGACTATTGGTATTTAGTATACACCGAATATAGCGATCAAAGTAAGACACGTTATGTAATGAGTAAAAATATCGATGGTCCATGGATGATTCCAAGCGATGATTCATTTGATGGTCGTCCTTATTATGCGGCGCGGACTGCTTTTGATGGTAAACGACGAGTATTGTTTGGCTGGGTTGCAACGAAGGAAAACAATGATGATATGGGGAACTTTGAATGGGCTGGAGCATTTGTACCTCATGAAGTTTATCAAAGAGAAGATCATACATTAGGTGTAAAACCAGTGGATTCATTATGGAATTCTTTTACAAATAAAAAAGAAATTTCAAACCGAGTTTTGTTCGCTGCCTCTGAAATAAAAGAAGAGGTGTTGATCGATGAGATTGATAATTTCTTTGCTTTTGAAACAAATATAAAATTTTCAAAAGACACACGTTCTTTCAGCTTGCGGCTATTTAAAGATGAAGAAACGGACGAATCTTATGAATTTACGTTTTCTTTGGTAGACAATGAGCTGTCTTTTGATAAAAGTCCTTGTTATCCATGGTACCAAATGATGAATAAAGGATTACAACGTCCCATTCGATTGAAGGAAGATCAAGAATACAATTTGAAATTAATTGTTGATCATTCCATTTTCACAATCTATATTGACGGGGTAGCATTAAATGTTCGCGGATATAAAAAACTTGGAAACAAATTATCTGTTACAGTCATGGATGGACAGCTGGAGCTAACAGAAATCAAATATGCCAATAAATTGAAGTAAAAATAACTTCTTGGATGTGGAAAGTGGCTATACTTCATCATATAGCTACTTTTACATCCTGTTATGCTTTAAAACATAAAAATAGGCACGTAGTTTGAAAGAATTGTGTAAGGTGTAGGGGGCAAAATAAGCCTACTAACACACATGACTAGAGGGAGTTATTTTTTCTTTCAGTCATTTTTGTGCCTTAAGCGCAGCGAAGGGAATGAACCTTAAAGTGTTGAACCATATACAACAAAAGGGGCACTTCATATGAAAAATAATCTTCAAAAGCTTTTTGGAATTGAGGGTTCAGTGAATACTATCTTGGACGAATTTTTTAGTATCGTAGCTTTGAATATACTTTTCATTGTGTGTTCATTGCCGATTTTTACTATTGGTATGGCATGGCACGCGTTATATCAAAGTATGGCTAGTCTTATTACAAAAGAAGATGCGCATATTTATAGAAAGTATTTCTCTCAATTTCATCAAAATGTAAGACAGAATCTGGGCTTAAGCTTTCTGATGATTTTTTGGATTTTATCACTAATGATTAATCTCATCATTTTTCACCGCTTTATCCCTATGAGTCCATTTTTTGATTTGATAAGAATTTTATTTATTACAGTGAATGTTTTTATATTTTTGGGGATGCAAACTCTTTTTATTTGGTATTCGTTGAAAAAGAAGCCATTATTTATGTCCTTTAAATTGTCAATCCTTACTTCCTATAAGCAGCTTCCAAAGATTATTTTGGCACTTGTGGTAGGAGCTACTCCATTATTTCTTACATTTCATAATTTAGCATTTATGCCGTTGATTATTTTGTTTTGCCCTGCCTTACTGGTGTACGTGAAGTTAAAATTGGTGGACTATATGTAAATTAATAGGAAGAGATTAGATTTATGATACGATATTTTAAACAATGGTTTTTAAACTTAGCTATAAATAAAAAACTTTTGCTTATTTTGGCTTCTTCCTTATTTGTTTTGATCTTCATTATTGATTTTTTCATTTACAGTGTATACGCAAATATTATTGCAGATAAAATTGAGGAACAAGCATTTCAGACAACGGTTCAACTGTCTAATAACTTTGATAATAAAATTGAGATAATAAAAAATAAAATTATTCAGGTTGTGAATGATCCTACTGTACAGGAAGAATTAACAGATGACATTGCCATTGAGCAACAAGATAAAGATAACTATTATAGCAATTTCCGTAAGATTAGACGAATTCTGGTACAAGTTTATTCGAGTGTAATGCTTGAGGACATCGAAATCTATGCAGATAATGGGGATCATTATTATATTTCCATAAGTAATGAAAAGCGACCAATAAAACATGAAGCGTTATATTTAGAAAAAGTGCAACAGAGTAATGGCGGAATCCTGATGTTTGCTGAACCGGAAGCTAGTGGTAATATTCTTTTTTTGAAGCAGATCAAAGATGAACGAACAGGACAAGAATTGGGTATCATTCGTTTTGCTTTGAAAAAAGAATATCTTTATAAGTCAACAGAGGACAGCATAAAGCTGTCTAAGGGAATTATTTGTTTATACGACGGTCAGCTACCAATTTTTATCCGTAATGAATCGGATATGGACATAACAGATTTACAAAATAATTTAGAGAATGATGAGCAAAGAATTCCCGGTTTTTTTTCTATTCGTTATCTATCATCGGACACGCATTGGAAAACAGTAGTCTTATTATCTAAAGAAGAGATGTTTAAAGAACTGAATCAGCTAAAGTATGTAGTCATCTTGGTATCTATGATCATTTACATGTTAGTCCTATTATTTGTTACGCGCCTAAGCCGAACCATTACTTATCCAATTGAAGAAATCACGTCTGGATTGAAGAAATTTGTAGCAGGTGATTTGTCTGTACGACTTTCTGTGAATCGTAAAGATGAGTTAGGAACGATGAGCGAGACTTTTAATTATGCTGTTAGCCAAATTGACGAATTGATTACAGAAGTCAGTAATATGCGAAAGTTGGAGAAAGAGTTAGAGTATAAAACCCTGCAAGCTCAGATCAACCCTCATTTTTTATATAATACATTAGATGCAATATATTGGATGTCTCATTCCTCTGGAGAAATTGAAATCGCTAAAATGATTCTTGCATTAAGCAATCTTATGAGAAATGCTATTGACAATCAAAAAAGTATCACGACAATTGCTGAAGAATTAAAAATTGTGAATGATTATTTATATATTCAACAAATTAGACATTCTGACAAATTGACAGTAGATTACCAGATTGACGAAGAATTAACCATATATAATGTCCCAAAATTAACCTTACAACCACTTGTTGAGAATGCTATCAAACATGGCTTATCAGATATTGACGAAGGTGGAAGAATTGTGATCCGTTTGTTTGAACTAGAAAATAAAGTTTTCTTATCCATTAGTGATAATGGAAAAGGGATCTCCGCTGAAAGGATGAAGCAAATCATTTGTAATTTAAAGGCCAAAGATTCATTAGAAGACACTCCACATGTTGGTTTATTAGCAGTGCATAAGCGAATTCATTTTTTGTATGGTAAAGAATATGGATTGAGAATTCATACAAAAGTAGGTAAAGGAACGCTTGTTGAGTTGGTACTTCCTACAAAAGAGGAAAGGGGTACATAATGCTGAAACTATTGATTGTTGACGATGAACCTCTTGTATTAAACGGGCTAAGCCAGTATGACTGGAATAGTTGTGGCTTTGAATTGATGGGTACAGCTAAAAATGGTTTATATGCTATCGAGTTTTTAGAAGACCATACTCCAGATGCTATTTTGTCAGATATCAGAATGCCGAAAATGAACGGGGTAAAATTTATCGAAAAAGTGATGGTATTACTTCCAGATATTGAATTTGTCTTTTTGACCGGTTTTAATGATTTTGCTTACACCAAAGAAGCAATCAAGCTGGGAGCATATGACTATTTATTGAAGCCGGTAGATTTTGATGAGCTAGAAAAGGTTATGCTAGGTTTAAAGCAGAAGATTTTAGATAAGAAAAAGGAGAAGGAAGCATTCATTCATTTATTAGAAAAGGAACAAGAACTCAATTATTTGAAGAATATAGACCATTTATTCCCAGCTTTATGGTCTGATCCTCAGTCAATCTCTAAGTTTCAATCTGATTTTAAGTTCAGCTCAACAGACAGAATTGTGTTGATTGGTTCTGATCTAGTTCGTCAGTCGTCTGAAAAAAATTGGAAAGACACACAGTTTATTTTGTTAAAAGAACTTCAAGAACAATTTAAGAGGGAAGATATTCGTATTATGCAAAAAGAACTTGAGGAGCTAAATTATTCTTTTGTGATTTTGAACAGTATCAAAGGAGATGCAGTTTTGGTACAAGAGATTGAACGATGCTGTCAAGAAGCGAATAAATTTTTGAAAACTAAGCTCGGTGTATCGGTCAAATTTGCTATTTCTGAGTTTCATAGTAATGTAAATGAGATTGAAACTCTTAAAGTCCAAGTAGATACGTTATTAACAGCTAGCAAGTTTTCCACTGACCATCCAGTACTGTCCTTCTCAAAGTATACAGAAAAAAAGTATGATCTGTGGATTTTTTTAGATGATTTTCAGATGAATATATTTGAAACAATGTTGAGTGGAAATGTAAATCAGACTAAGAATATTATCGAATCTTGGCTTAAAATGATACCAGAAACCGCTAAGATTGACTTTGTAAAGTTTCGTTTTAACGGGTTCTTGTTGGAATATATGCAGTTTTTTAATGATAGGAAGGCACGACTTCCAAAGACTCAACAGTTAGCAAGCCACTTGTATCCCTGCATTATTCGTATAATTGAAAAGGTTAATTCTGCAGAAACACTGTCTGAAGTACGAAAATCAATAAAAGAGAATATTTTACTTTTAACAAATATAGGAAACGGTAACAATAAGGGAAAGACTAAAAAAGAAAAACTTGTTGAGCAAATTTTAATGATTATTGAAACTGACTATGCTGACGATATTGCTTTGGAGGATTTGTCTGATAAGTATAATGTTTCAAAACCATATATTTCAAAGATTATCAAGGAGAAGACTGGCCGAAGCTTTATGGATATTTTAAACAGTACACGATTGACCGTAGCTACTGATTTACTAAAAGAGCATGGCTTGAAAATTAAAGATATTTCCAAAATGGTCGGTTTCATGGATGATAGTTACTTTATAAAAGTGTTTAGAAAGGAATACGGGATGACGCCAAGTGACTACAGACGTATTATGTAAATCAAAACGATCATCATCCCATTTTCCGCAGTGTAGATCCTATTCGTCCCCCACAGATCTACGCACCGTCGGTCTTGGATCATAGACTAAGATTCTAACCGCTCCCTACCTAAATGTACACGGTGTCTCTTACCTTTCTAAAAGTCCATTCACTATCCTATGCATGAATGGAATTTTTCCTTTTTTAATTAGTAGTACGGAACAAAATATAACACCTTCTTAAAAATCATGCTATGGGCACAATTCAGAAGGTGTTTTTTGTTGCATTTTATGAAAGTCACTGCAAAGAATTGCTGACAACGTTTATTTAAATAAATCTGGATACATTTCCTTGGCCAACTTTTCCATTCCATCTATCGTGTTATAGCCATATCCAAACATATAGTTATAATCAACAGCGTAAATCTGCTTATTTTTTATGGCTTTCATGCTTGATAATTTAGGATTCTTATAAAGCGCCTCTTTTAATGTCTTAGCATCTACCCCTCCAGTTGTGGACCAATCTGGAATAATCAAGACATCAGGATCCGTATCAACAAGCCTCTCTATAGATATCTGTCCGTCTCCTTTTTCATTTTTAAAAGCATTATCAAGTTTTACCATGTTCATTGCATCATTGAAAAAATTCTCACCATTGGCAGCCCATGCACCCACTTCATTGGGATCGGACATGTGCAGGTAGGCGAATGTTTTTTCTTCCTTTATGCTATCTAAATTAGATCGTATTGCTTCCTCTTTGTCCTTCAATTCTTTTATAAAACTTTTTGCTTTATCTTGGACTTGAAATATTTCTCCCAAGTTTTCAATATCCTTATAGATGGAGTCATACGTTGCTCCCGTAACGGATGATTCAAGAACATACGTATTTATTCCCATATCATTAAGGGTATCGACTGTTCCTACTCCCCAGTCCGCATTATCGAATAATCCTCCTCTCCCATAAACTAAGTCAGGATTTTCTCCTAATGCAACCTCTTTACCAATATAATCATCACTCAGGATGTGCAACTTGGAGTATTCTTTTTCTACCGATTTATCTGGCGCTCCAAAATTTCCCCCTACTCCCACGATCCTGTCACCTAAGCCTAAATGGAGTAGTAATTCTGCTGCCGGCCTTGTATTGGCCACAATTCTTTCCGGTGCTTTCGCAAATACTTGTTCTTTCTTCTCCGCAGTTCCTCCTCCTTCAGCTATAGTATAGTTTTCGATCGTTAGTGGATAATGTTGATTGGCTTTCGTGGTTTTCGTCTCCGAAGTGTCGCTTTTTGATTCATTTCCACATGCAGTTAAAGATAGCATGGCAATTATTACAAGAACTAGTAATCTATTCTTTTTCACAATTAATCTTCCACCTTTTTTATATTCCATATGCAAAACCTAATCCCTTTGTAATGGGATTAATAAACGTTTGACACTTAATTTCATAGAGTGCTTCAATCGTATCTGGTGTAAGTACTTTTTCCGGTGTACCATGCGCATAAATCTTGCCATCTTTTATTGCATAAATATAATCGCAATAATGCGCTGCAGTTTCTAAATCATGAAGAGCAGCGAGGACACCTATATTCAACTCCTTCACACAAGATAAAATTTCAATTTGATAACGAATATCTAAATGATTAGTAGGCTCATCTAAAATCATAAATTTAGGTTGTTGCGCAATCGTTCTTGCTAAAATAACCCGTTGTTTTTCTCCCCCGGATAGGGATAAAAAACTACGATCTTTGTATTTAAGTAAATTTGTCCTTATCAGTGCTTCCTCAACAATCCGGTAGTCCTCTTGCTTATCTGACTCTAACAATTTTTTATGCGGTGTTCTTCCCAACATCACCATTTGCTGGACGGTCAAGTCAAAACTCATTTCATTAAATTGCCCCACTACACCTAATTGCTGTGAAACCTTCTTTTCAGACGCTTTTAGAACATTCAAATCGCCTAAAAATACAGTCCCTTTATGAGGAATTAAACTCTTATACACACTTTTTAAAAATGTAGATTTTCCACATCCATTGGGTCCAATTAATCCTACAAATTGTTGTTTTTTTGCTGAAACTGAAATGTTTTTAACGATTTCCTTTTTACCAATCTTTATTTCCATTCCCTCTACGGTCAATTCCATTTTTCACCCTCCAAAATTGTAGCCTTTTTTGGCAATCATGTAGATAAATAATGGCGAACCAATAACAGATGTAATAATTCCAATTGGTAATTCAACATTGTGGATTAATATTCTCGATAAAATGTCCGCCCAGATCAAAAAGAGTCCACCTAATAGTAATGTCGCTGGCATAAGTCGTTTGTGATCTGCCCCAAATAGTCCTCTTGATATGTGGGGGATAATAAGGCCCACAAAACCAATCATTCCTGCATAAGCGACCATGGTTCCTGTGATTAGTGCGGCAAGGATCATATAGAGTTTGCGATAGACACTTAAGTTAATTCCAAGTGTAATCGCGGATTCATCTCCTAATAACATCGTATTGAGCACTCGATGTTGAAAAAGAAACAGGCCGCATCCAGCTAGAACAACAACTGCCATAATGGGGGTTTTATCCCAATTTGAAGAGGCTAAACTTCCCATCGACCAAAAGGTCACTGTTTTAATCCCTTCCGCATTATTAGCAAAAAATATAATAAGACTCGAAAATGAACTACATAACGCCCCAATGACAACTCCCGAAAGGACGAGTTTCACGGATGTTGCTTTTCCACCCACACTTGATAAAATAAGCACTCCTATTGAAGTAATGATCGCACCTACAAAGGCTCCAAACGCTACACCAAATTGTGCCAATAACGCTCCGCTGCCAAAACCGACTAATATCGCGAATGTTGCCCCTAGCGAAGCCCCTGATGAAATCCCCAGTATATAAGGGTCAGCGAGTGGATTTTGCACGACAGCTTGCATGATGGTCCCACATAAAGAAAGGCCCATGCCAATCAAAAGGGCAAAAATAACTCGGGGCATCCTGACTTGTGTAATTATATTTAAGTAGGATTGACTCTCAACAGTATCAATGGATCCCAATTTGCCATTTGTCACTGTATGTATAATGATCTTCATGGCTTGATTGAAGGGAATATGTACTTGCCCAATGGATACAGAATAAACAGTTGATACTATTATGAGGCAGATCAAAATAAAAATAATAGCATAATAGATGTTTCCTAATTCTTGTTTGTTTACCACCTTGTTACTCAGAAGCCTCATCCCTTTCAGAAAACCATCCAAACGATATTGATAATCATTATCAATTAAATAATAACAGATGATTTAATCATTATCAACATTTTTTTACACTTGATACGCTTCATCTAATTCCCAATTTCTTTTCAACCTTTTTCCTCCCTTTGCAGCATTCGATACAGAGTCATACGGGAGATACCAGCCTTTTCAGCAGCATCTGTCCGACTCATCCCTTGGGCGCTTAATGCCAATGGCACTAAACTTGCGTGACGTAAGCTGTATTTAAGTCCAGGGAAGCCTCTTCCAAATCTCTGATTTGTTGGGGGAGGTTCACCATAGGAGACTTCTGCCTAAAAAAGCATTAGGCCAAATGAATCGCAACTTTCTTCATTCGAGATCAGCGGTTATGAGGCTTATCAACTGATTTTTTTTACCAATTTTTATCCCGTATAAATAAGAAATAAGATAATTGTCCTGTTTATCTTCACCCACGAATAGGATAACAGCGGGGGCTCTGTAAACTACGCATCTCGAGAGAAAGACTTTAAGCCCTTAAGCTGATGCCTTTGAACGACTAGTAAAGGGGGGATTTGTAATAAAATGTGCAATTATTTCTTCAATGTAGAAGAAAAGATTCCAATCTAGAAGATAGTTTACCTCTTAAAAACCTTATCCAGAATAAGGTTGCTACTGCTTTTATTGCATTAAACGCAAAATTGGATCTGCATATTTATAAATTGGATGAAAGTATGAATTTGAACGTTCCAGATGATCTATCCATTATATCGTTTGATGATCCGTATTTTGATTCTGAGTTAGGTGCTTTTACACATATTTATCAGTCCGAACAACTTATAGGAGAGGGGGCGGCAAATATATTAATTCAGTTACTGGATAAGCGTCATAATAATGAAGGATATAAGAAAAAGAACATTCCGCCCAAACTTGTTGTGAAGGGTACAACCGGTACCGCACCAAAAGTACTATTTGACTAAAAAAGGGGAAGTCTTTTTTTAAAAGAAAGGAAATATAAATTTGACCTTTTTAAAATCGCTCTGTTGTGGGGAGAGAATTTATTCGGTTGCTAATCCTTCAAAGTGAGATAGAATAACAAAGATTCCTAGAGTTTGACCAAAGGAAATCTGAAAGAATGAGCCAAAGAATGGGCAGATCTGCCTTTCTTGGATCTAGCTCCAGCGCCCAGCGACTAGCAAACTTTCGGTGCCTTCCTACGATAAGTCAACATCGATTCACCCTTCGGGTTCATCGTGTTTCCTTTATCTCGTCAGGCCCCTAAAAAGTTTGTACGTCGCTAAACGGGCGCTTGCGCTTTTCTTAGCTCCATACTTTCAGACTTAATTAATGAAGCAGCGGTAACTAGGGTTAGCCTAATTATAGGACGCTTTAGACGCAGCTTTTTACCATAAGAACTGCATTTACTCTCAAGTTATAACTAAAAAAACATGAATTTAATTTTTGTTTTCACCCGAAAAGGTCATTCATCCAATTGCAGCGCATATAAATCGCTCCGGATATATACTTCGCTAAAGTAGCGTATTGTTCACCTGTAAAATGATAATTTTTGAGAATCTATCTTTTTGGGTACTAACCAAATTTTCAATTGAAAAAAATCACAGATTGAGGATGAGTCCTCAGTCTGTGATTTTAACATTATTAATCCACTACTCTACCATATATTTCAACATCAGCAATTCTTGCGGTATCATCTGCACCTGGATTATCAATTGTAAGCCTTAGATATCTGGCTTCTACTGGATCGAATTCGATATCTGTTACATTTAATTGATTCCCTCTATAATCATCGATTAATTCCCATGTTGAGCCATCTGTGCTTACTTCTACTCGATAATCGCGTGTATTCAACTCTTGTTCAAGGCTATGTTCCCCTGCATGTCTGATCACATACCGATTGATCTCATATGTTTCGCTGAAATCGAATTCCAACCAATTTTCTTCCTCTGAAGAAGACCAAATATCAGCGAAGGTGCCGTTAATAGTAACTTTTGGATCTACTGTAGTATCACTTGCTGTTACTGTGGTATGCTCTGACATCGCTAAGTTAAATGGTAAGTGATTTGCTTCATTATACAATGAAAAGAAGTGATCTGCTCGAACAAACTCAACATTCCCATCATACTGTTCATTCAGCTTATCATGAATTTCTATGATTACTTCTGGTCTTAACTCGCTCCAAATATCGACTTGATAAGATAAGAAATATGGAGATTCCCCATCCCATTTATTAATCTCAGTTGTCATATCACCGAGGATATGATCGTAGCCACTTCCGTATGGAATCCTTAATTTTTCAAAAGGTACTCGATCATTTTCGATACTTCCCGCAACAGAAGGGACATCCCTAAAATTCTGAACGGTTGCTCCATATAAGTTACGACCATTTCTTTCATAAGCTTCTCTAACCATTGGTGAAGCATCATCCCAGATCGTGACAACTCTAATACCTGATCTTTGTAAGTAGGTTTCTGTTAAGCGCGTATATCCATCGGCTGCATCCTCATCCGTTAAGATATCTTTTACTGGGGCTCCAGGCTCATTTAGTGTATTATAAGGCATCATGTAACCCATCCCAGAAGGTCCAGTTACAAAATATTCATTTTCTGTTGCATCTTGATAATAATAGTTTAATAGTCCAGGACCAATATCAACAAGGCCAGGAGCAATTGTCCAGTTCATCGGAATTTGTCCTCGATAGTCTTCATTCTCATCCCAAATCACCCTCATCGCCCGTTGTGTATATTGAATATTATCACCATCGCTTATATATAAAGCGATATATACTTTATTTTCTAACTCAGGTTTATTCGGAACTGGTGGAGGTGTTATGGTATGATCATTTCCGCTATATACACTACCGCTTATATAAAAATCAGCAGGCATTGTGCCTATGCCAAACTTTGATGCTAACGTAATGCCAGAACGCTCGGTCGTATACCAACCAAGTGCAATTGCATTTCCTGGTTCCATATCTCCATAAAACTTTTCAAGTACTTCTCTCTCGTCATCGTCTAATGTATCAAGCCAAAGAACTGTCTCACCAGTTGCTGCAATAATATCTCTCGTATGATGATGGTCTCCACCTTCATCATACGGTTTAGCATTTAAAATAACCCGTTTCTGTGTGTCATCCCAATAATTATCATAGAGATAGTTATAGATTTCAATCGGAGTTGTAAAAGTCATTTCTGTGAGATCTTCTACTACATCTAATTCTATCCCTTTAGCCTGCATTTCTTCATATACACTTTCAGCTACAGGTATAGCATTCATTATTCCAGCCATTGTTCCCGCTAAATTTCTATAATGGGGACTTATTGTTGGATCATACAATATGACGCCATCGACTTCGTCTGCGTACTTGGAAAGTAAATCGAATTTAGTAGTTTCTAAATAGGCTTCACGATTTTCAAAACCAATAATTGGTGTCATCGGCCATGTAAAAGCACCTTCATCTGTACCAGAGTCAAGCAATAAAATTCTAGGTTTTTCTTTATTCACAAGCCCTTGTAATGCAGAAAAAGTGATCGCTTCATCTGTCGTAAATGCTTGAACCAATATTGTATCAAGCGTATCTTCAGGTGTTGCAAATGTAGGCAATGCTTGCCCTTCTGGCCAAGAAATGCCATTTTCTATGTTTGTTACTTCGGGGTATGGCGTATAATGATTTGTTTTATTTTCGTAGCTTTCCATAAAGACTACATCCTCCTAATATACATCCAAGTAATAAGAAAAGAATCGGAAACATTAAAGATCCTTTATTCATATAACTTCTCCTCGTAAACTTTGACACTTCAAAATTAACATAGATTTAGATTCCGATCTGCAGGCCCTTTAGGCGATTGTTTAATGTTTGCTTGCATGATATTCCTCCCCAACATGACCACGTGTCGCATATCTTATGATTCATTTTGATTAACAGGAAAACGTTTGTCCGGTTTGCCTACTCATACCATGTCTTTTTCAACTGGTCGACTAGTTATGGATAATCTTATCATTGCACTCTCCCCAATATAAAAAATAAAGGGCATACCCTCCTCTTCTTAGTAAGGTGAAGAATATGCCCGATAATTATTTGAAAATATCATACAACCATTTCTTTATTCTGCTCCCATTGCCTCCTGAATCTTTGCAGCTGATTCTTCTGCGACAATACGCAAATATTCATTTCGATCAATGTTCATATATTCCTCATCATTTAACCAACGGTGTACGTTAAAATCAACATAGTCATCCCATCTACTAATATTCTCCGGTGGGCTTGCAGGCGGATGAGCAAAAGTAGATTGCATATTTTTATCATGCGTTGATTCATAATCTTGGAAGAATTGTTCTAGAACTTCATCTTCTACACTAGTAGGCCCGAGACCAATTCGAGCAGCAAATGTCTGATATTCTGTTTCGGTAAAATAAGTGATAACTTTAAACGCTGCGTCTTTGTTTTCACTTAGAGGGCTGATATTCCAAGGAAGGATCCCAAAATCAGGTCGATGCGTTACTTTTGGTCCACCCTCCCATGTAGGGAGTGCTGTAACATCATAATTAAGGCCTTCTGCTTCTGACCACCAATCTACTGCTTGAACAAACTCAACGAACATGGCTGTAGAACGTTCATCAGTAAATTTAGCTGCATCGAAGAAAGGTTCACCTGAATTATCTAGTGCTCCTATATCTTGGATTAAATCTAGATACCTAGCAAATTCCTCTTCCTCTTGGATTAAAACTTCGCCTGTTTCAGGATCAGTGCGATTCACTGAAAATTGTGCAAATGGTACATGCGCAGGTCCTAAATCTAAACCACGATAATGAACACCATTTCGCTCACCAGATACTTTACTTGCTAAATCGATCGCTTCCTTCCAAGTCATATCCTCTGTTGGATAATCAACACCAAAGGTATCGAAAATATCTTTATTATAGAACAACACCCAGTTGACAATCTCATATGGCATACCTAAAAGTCGTCTTTCTGGATCTTTAGCTCGAATAGCGTCTAAATAAACTGGGTTGATATGGCTCACATCATAGCCATGTTTCTCGATTAGTTCATCTAGATCGTAATCAAGTCCAAAGTACTCCATATTGTCGGGAGAGAGTTCAAAGATAATATCTGGATTCAAATCTTTAGCAAACAATTCTTCTAACTCTTCTCTACCAGAACCTGATTGAATATGTTCAATTGTAATCCAAGGAAATTCTTCTTCGATCGGATCTTTAAAACGATTGTTAAACATTTCTTCATCCCAACCTACAACTACTTGTAGAGTAACTGGATCTGGATCTCCCTCTTCCACTTCATCACCTGCTGTGTTATCCTCATCATTTGGTTCAGTATTCGTATCATTAGCACAGCCAAAAGCAACTATCACTAATAAAAAAAGCAGACACATCATTAGGAATTTTCTTATTTTTATACTCACGCAATTAACCTCCCGTATTTTAGGTAATTTCAACAATTTTTTAAGACCTTGCTTGTCATGTGATTCTTATCAACATGTTGTTGCAATTTCTCAAGGCTGAGTTAAACGTTTTCAATTATAGACTTTTAAGTGACAATGGCAGAATGAAAGGATACCATAACCTTAGACATCTCCTTTTTGTGTTTGTTTGTTACCCATTTCCAATGCCACAAAAAGCGAGGTGTCATTTTATTTCGCGCAAACATTACAAAACTAGTCATCATTCAACAAATGTTGACGACAAATTTTTTGCAAGAGTCAAGTTGATTATTTCAATTAACATATTCGGACACTATGAATCAATCATATTGAACTTGGATGTTGAAACTTGTTCATCCTATACGTGTTGATCTACATTCATTAACATTTTCCCAATCCCTCCCCCCCTTGAAGTCCCTTTTAAGGAGAAAACTGCAAAATAATTCAAATACTTAAACTAAATGTAATATATCCAATATAGCATAATTTGTTATAACAGTAAAGATATTATTAATATGTCATTAAGCGTATATTTAACAATTTTCTCATAAGAGAAGGGAAGGGATGAAGTATTTAGACTAGAATTTTAAATTTATTTATTATAATATTATATTGAATAAATTGTATTAAGAGATGTTAGAGAGGTGTTAGAAATGAAACCGTTGTACTTACAAATATGTGCATCCTAGAAATAGGATATAATATCAGTAAAGTTTAAAGGTGGAGACCAAGTCGCCGAAAAAAGGAGTTATTTAAATTGGTTTGGACAATTTAAGACGTTTCTGGGAAGAAGCGTAAAGATTATGATATAAAGAAGAGAATTGCATCGGATGAGGTTATTCAATCCTCATCCGACGCAAATCTTGCATTTTGCAGGCGATATCAAAAAGGATATAAATTTAACTTAAATGGTGATTTACCTGTTATATGTCTACGGGCTTGATGTGTATGCTGCAATTCAGGATGATAAATCCTACTGACCGAGGTTTTAATGTATGTGAAGAATTATTCCAACAAATTAAACGATCGAGTTGTCATTATGTTCACGAATGACTTTCCTTCCTAAATGATCATGTATGATCGTAAAATTTTGAAGACAAAAACAAGAAAGTATAGAAAATTTACCCTAAACATATATCAGTAGATGTATTAAAATGACAATTAGGCAACAAATAACCAAATAACGAAGGAGGTTTTAACAGGAATCCCCTCATAATAGGGGACAAGCGTGCAGGTGTTCTAAAAGATGAAGAGAGTTTTAAAGGAGGGTAACAAAAAAAGTGCAAAAAGGAGAATTAATAAAGCTCTTTGTCGTGATTATTTGTTTGGTTCTACTGGATGTGGTTCTGCCTACGTCGCCTGTTGAAACGGTTTTGGCAACCTCAACCTTTTTTTTCACCTCGTTTGAGGAGAGGGATCCGCAACCGGATTGGGAGAATACCGTCGAAACGGATGCTAAGGGCAATAAAATGACCAGTGGGATTGACGGTAACATTCCGTTTGACGGCATTCAAGGAGACATTACGGACAAAGTTGTGCAAGTGACGGCAAGTGCTGACAATCCGCCTAATGAAACAGAACAGCAGTTGATTGATCGGGATGTCAATACGAAATGGCTTGGGCGTGAAAGAACTGCTTGGATTGAACTTCAGCTTTCCGAGCCTGAGGCGGTTATCAAGTATGCGTTTACTTCGGCTAATGACGAGCCGGGTCGAGATCCTAAGGACTGGAAACTTTCGGGATCCAATGATGGTAAAAAATGGACGACTTTGGATACTAGAACGAATGAATCTTTCAAAGACCGTTTCCAAACGAAAATTTATGAGTTTGAGAATGGGACTGAATATGTATATTATCGCCTAGATATTACAAAGAATGCCGGAGACAGCTTTACGCAATTAGCTGAAATCCAGCTATCTAACGGTATTGACGTTCCGCCACCACCTCCTGCGGATATGAAATCCTTTATTTCAAATGGGCCGTCAAGTGCCTATACGGCTAAAACAAACGTTGGTTGGAGAGGTTTGAAGGCGTTTACGTATTCTGGTACGCATCTTACTAAAGGGCGTGCTTATTCGTATAATAAAATTTTTGACGTCGACATTCCTGTAACAGCGGATACCGAACTATCGTATTATATTCTTCCGGAGTTTAGCAAGGATCATTTGGATTATTCAAGCACATATGCAGCCGTCGACCTTGCATTCTCCGATGGCACCTATTTGCATGAGCTTGATGCAGTTGACCATCACGGCATTAAACTTAACCCGCAAGATCAAGGTAAATCAAATACGCTTTACCCAAATCAGTGGAACTTTAAAAAATCAAAAATCGGTGATGCTGCAGCGGGAAAAACCATTAAGCGCATACTCATTGCCTACGATAATCCCACAGGGCCGGGAGTCTTTAAAGGCACCATTGATGATATTAAAATTGAAGCGAATCCTGTAGAGAAAACATATAACAGACTTTCCGACTATGTCAATACACTTCGTGGCACACAGTCAAACGGCACGTTTTCACGGGGGAATAACTTCCCAGCGGTTGCCGTACCACATGGGTTTAATTTCTGGACCCCAGTGACAAACGCAGGCTCGAATTGGATCTATGCCTATCACGAAAATAATAATGCTGACAATCTTCCGACGATCCAAGCCTTTGCCTTAAGCCATGAGACAAGTCCATGGATGGGGGACCGCCAAACATTCCAGGTCATGCCATCTGATGCCACCGGCAAACCGAGTGCGAATCGTAACACGCGTGCCCTGCCATTCAAGCATGAAAATGAAGCTGCACACGCCCATTACTATGGCGTTACCTTTGAAAATGGCATTCAAACAGAGATGACCCCGACCGATCATGCGGCGATTATGAGGTTCACGTTCAAGGATGATTCCTCTAACCTCATATTCGACAATGTGAGTAATAGCGGGGGGATTACTCTTGATCCCGATAACGGAACGATCTCGGGATACACGGATCAAAAGAGCGGTCTTTCCACAGGAGCGACCCGTATGTTCATCTATGCGACATTCGATCAGCCGGTAGTCGAAAGTGGCAAGTTAACCGGAGAAGACCGCAATAACGTGACAGCGTATTACAAATTTGATACGAAAAAAGAAAAGATTATGACGATGAAGATTGCGACATCTTTGATCAGTGTCGATCAAGCAAGGAAAAATTTAGAGCAGGAAATTGGTTCACAGGACACATTTGACACGATCAAAGAGAAGGCACAACAAGCTTGGGATGACAAATTAGGTATTATCGAGGTCGAAGGGGCAACGGAAGACCAGCTCATCACCTTATACTCGAATATGTACCGTTTATTCCTATATCCCAATTCTGCGTATGAAAATGTCGGCACGGTCGATGAACCGGTATACAAATATGCGAGCCAGCTTGCAATCAATCCATGTACGACAAGTACGGCAACAGAAACATGTACAAAAATTGAGGATGGTAAGGTGTTTGTCAACAATGGATTTTGGGACACGTATCGCACCACATGGCCGGCCTATGCACTGCTTACCCCAACGCAAGCCGGGGAGATGATCGATGGCTTTGTACAGCATTACCGGGATGGTGGCTGGATTTCGCGCTGGTCTTCGCCGGGATACGCTAACTTGATGGTCGGCACAAGTGCGAACATTGCCTTTTCAGATGCTTATCTTAAAGGTGTCACCAATTTCGACGTACAAGGATTCTACCAATCGGCGCTGAAGGACGCAGCTGTTGTACCTCCGAACGCTAACGTCGGTAGAAAAGGAATGGCCACTTCCGTTTTTGATGGTTATACGAACACATCCACTGGTGAAGGTCTGTCTTGGGCATTGGATGGATATATCAATGATTTTGGCATTGCAAACTTGGCCAACGCGCTCGCCGTGAAAGGTGACAAAACAGATCCCTATCACCCTTATTACGAAGAAGACTACAAATATTACCTGAATCGTGCCCAGAATTATGTCCATATGTTTAATCCACATGTCGGATTTTTTATGGGAAGATCAGCATCTGGCAACTGGCGATCAACGCCAGAGAATTTCAATCCTGCTTCTTGGTGGGGAGACTATACAGAAACGAATGCTTGGAATATGGCCTTTCACGCGCCACAAGACGGACAGGGTTTGGCCAACCTCTATGGTGGGAAAGAGGGACTTGCCAAAAAGATTGACGAACTTTTCGCCACACCGGAGACAACAAGTGGCACGATTCATGAGGAAAGAGAAGCAAAAGATTTGAGAATGGGCATGTACGGGCATAGTAACCAGCCGGCTCACCACATCATTTATATGTATAATTATGCCGGTCAACCGTGGAAAACACAGGAGAAAGTCCGTGAAGTATTAAATAGGCTTTATATTGGCAGTGAAATTGGACAGGGGTATGCGGGAGATGAAGATAATGGTGAAATGTCTGCCTGGTATATTTTCAGTGCCCTCGGCTTCTATCCGCTGAAAATGGGTACCCCAGAGTATGCGATCGGTGCACCTTTGTTCAAAAAGGCAACGATCCATTTGGAAAACGGGAAGGATATTGTCATTAATGCCCCGAACAACAGCAGGGAGAATCTATACATTCAAGGTGTTACATTAAATGGGAAAGATTATACGAAAAATTATATTGCACATGCTGATCTTGCCGGTGGTGCGACGTTAGATTTCGACATGGGGCCAAAGCCTTCCAAATGGGGAAGCCATTTAACGGACCTACCGAAATCGATTGCGCCTGCAGTGACAGACGGGATATCGCCTCCCCAGCCGCTTAAAGATTTAACTGATGGGGATGCAGGGATCGCAACGGATAGTGAAAAAGGCAATACGGCTCTGTTGTTCGACAATACGTCAGATACGCGCTGGACGGTCGAAAGCGATCACCCCTGGATTCAATATCAATTCACCGGAGGAAAACAACAAGCCATCATGTATACGCTGACTTCCGGAGCTGATTTGCAAGCGGCGGATCCAACAAGCTGGGTATTGAAAGGCTCCAATGATGGAGAAAACTGGACGGTATTGGATCAACGAACGGAAGAATCATTCAAGTGGCGTCGTTATACACGGGCCTTTGAAATTAAAAACGCGGGCAGATATTCCATTTACCGGTTAGAAATTACCGGCAACGGTGGAGATAGTGCCACGTCATTATCAGAAGTAGAACTGCTCGGATTCAGCGGCGAAATGCTCGGTTCCCTCAGTGCCGGCATGCAGTCACTTGTGGAACGCTTCGAGAAAGAGGGAGAATTTAAGAATGGCAGTGCTGCCCATGCTTTGCAGTTACATTTGACAGCTGTGGAACGGTTCGAACAACAAGGAGCGGCTGATAAGGTTCTCAAGCATATGAACGGTTTTAAACCGCTGCTCGACCATCAGCTAGAAAGTGCGTTAATATCTGAAGATGCCTATCATATCCTCTATGACAGCGCTGATTATTTTATTGAGCGATGGCAACAAGGTGAGGAACAGCATTAAGCAAGCACTAAGTGCAAAGGAGATTCAACAACTCTCTCAAAAGAATAAAGTTGATTGATAGTGTTCTGTATTCCTCTGTGGATGACATGTCACAGAGGAGTACCCCTTTCCATTCCAGATTACTTTTTAAGGGTGATCCATCCCGAAGTTGCGAGTTTGCGAGGTTCGGTTGGTGTTATTGAGCTGAAAAAACGTAACCTTTAAGAGGAGGATGAAGATGAGAGCAAAAAGCATGTTAAAGAAGTCTTTCATACTATTTTTTACTATTCTAGTTTTTACCACGGTTTTGCCCGGTATGGGGAGCGAAATAAATGATTCCAAGGCGAAGGAATACGAAGGTCCGGAAATTAAAAACGTTATCTTATTAATCGGTGATGGCATGGGATCAGCTTATACAACGGCTTATCGTTACCTTAAAGATGACCCGTCTACACCACTTATGGAAGATACGAGTTTCGATTCTCACCTTGTGGGAATGGCTTCTACTTATTCTGCTGATAAGGAGGAAGGGAGCATTACGGATTCGGCAGCCGCCGCCACTGCGTTAAGCACAGGAATCAAGACGTATAACGGGGCGATTGGTGTCGACATTGAGAGACAACCCGTGGAAACCGTCCTAGAGCGGGCGAAAGCAGTAGGGAAGGCAACCGGGCTTGTCACGACCGTACAGATCAATCATGCGACACCGGCTGGTTTCGGTGCACATGCTATTCATCGGGATCATTACGATGCGATTGCGGCCGATTATTATGATGCTTTAGTCAACGGGAAACATAAGGTGGATGTGATGTTTGGCGGCGGGGATAAGTATTTTAAACGAGATGACCGTCATTTGGGCAACGAATTTCAGAAAGACGGATATAGCTATCTTACCAATCGGACCGAGCTTTTAAATGATGATAATGAGCTAGCGCTGGGACTATTTGCATCGGATGAATTACCAAAAATGATTGATCGTCCTGACAATGTTCCTTCTTTAAAAGAAATGACCGTCAGTGCCATTGAACGACTAAACAAGAATAAAGACGGCTTTTTCCTGATGTCTGAAGGCGGGGCCATTGATAAAGGTGGCCATGATAATGATATCGTGTCAGCGATGAGTGAGATGCAAGATTTTGAGGATGCTTTTCAGGCCGCAATCGACTTTGCCAAAGAGGATAAGCACACACTCGTTATTGCTACAGCTGATCATGAAACGGGGGGTTTAGCGATTGGTTCCGATGGTAGCCGTACTTGGGATCCAAATCCAATCAAAAAAGCAAAGAGAACCCCAAAATTTATGGCAAAGCAAATTAAGAACGGTGCCTCTGTGGAAGAGACCCTGTCTCAATACATTGATTTTGAATTAACAGATAAAGAAATACAATCTGTCAAGGATGTAAAAGATGGAAGTGAAGGAGATTTGCATCGTGCGATCAATCGTATCTTTGATAAGCGGACGAATACGGGGTGGACAACGAACTGGCATACAGGCGTAGATGTTCCTGTCTATGCGTATGGCCCGGGCAAAGAATTGTTTACCGGAAAAATTGAAAATACGGATATCGCTCATCACATTTTTCAAATTCTCGGAGAGGGAACAGCGTTGTTCCAAACTTCACGTATCACAGCCATCAGGGCGAATCCAGGAACAGATGCAAAAATATCCGCTACTTTCACAAACTTTGGTTCCATTGCGGGTCAAGAAAAGATCGATTTTTATTTTGATGGTGATTTGATCGAATCAAAGACGATTAAGCTAGAGCCAAAGGAAAATAAAAGGGTCACTTTTACAGTTGAGGATGTGAACGAGGGATCCCATCATGTACAGATCGGTCATTTGTCACGTACCATCCAGTTGTATGACAGCATTCCAGGGGATGTGACCGATGAAATAGAATCACTGCATGCAGATGGGGACAACCCTGGCAGAGGTGAGATAGACGCGAATTTGATTGATCGTAATCACGAAACTAAATGGCTTTCCCATAAGAACACGGCAAAAATCACGATGAAGCTGTTACAACCTGAAGCTGTCACCAACTACGCTTTCACTTCTGCTAACGATTTTCCCGGCAGAGATCCACAGAATTGGACGCTATATGGATCCAATGACGGCGAGAATTGGACAAAACTCGATGTCCAAAGCGGAGTCAAATTTGAAGAACGTTTTCAAAGAAAAACGTTTAGCTTTAAAAACGACGAAAAATATGTCTACTACCAATTTGACATCACCAAAAATTCGGGAGAAAGCGGTACGCAATTAGCAGAAATTGCTTTATCCAATTGGGTTGAACACTCTCCACCGAGTAGTTCAGTCGACATGATTGTGTCCGTTCAACGTTTTGAAGAGGAGGGGGCCTTCGCCGATTCCAAGGCTGTTCACGCTTTACGCGTTCATTTGACTGCTGTACAACGTTTCGAGGAAAAAGATTCAGTAGAAAAGGTCGTCAAACACCTAAATGGTTTTAAACAATTGCTTCGTCATCAGAGGGATGATGAATTGATTTCCGAAAATGCTTATAACAGCCTATTGGCAGATGCGGATTTTCTGATAGAAAAATATCAATAAGGTTTTTTTGACACTTTTATATGTACTAGAAGTATGCCTGGCAATTATTGCCGGGTTTTTTATTGTTTTTCCTACAGATTAATCGATAAAATTCGAGTATTTTTAGTTAAAAAGACTCGACAGGATTCGATTGGTGATTTTTTTGAACAGTAGCAGATATGTCTGCAGGAATTGGTGCGCGAGTGATGATTGTGGTTCCTACCGTAAATGGGAAAACGGCATCTCTCGTTGATTACGAGGATAAGGTGAAATGGGCGATTGAAGAAATACAAGAAGGAGCGGAATATGCGCTTAAATGTAGAAAGGATTCCTCCTACTCAACCCATTTCATTATAGTCAATATTGTCCACCTTTTATTATGTTAAGGCTACTTACATGGGTTAAGTTATCATGTAATATATGGATTTAGATACCGCTTTCCTAATTAGGAAACCCACTAATAATACCTTGAAAAGGTTACTGTAGAAGGGAGACGTTAGATTCATTAACATACAGAAAAAAAGTGATAAATAGAAAAATAGGTAGCTAAAACTTACAAAAAGAGGTGGATTTTCTTTGTATACCATAGGTTATGATTTTAAGGATAGCTTCGTTTCGCTAGACGGTTTAAGCTTTTCACTTCGATTATTCACGGAGGTCAATGCTTATGCCCCAGATCCAGAAAAGGTAACAATCGAAGACACGGAGAATGGTGTGCGATTACATGCGTCTGGATTAGCATGGGCAGGTGGACAAAAAAACTGTGATGGTGAGGTGGAAATGACCATCACGAGAGGAGTTGATGGACGATATATTGTACGTGGCAGTGGAAAACATCCCAAGGAAATCTGTAAGTCCATATTACTTCAAGTTTATGGCATCAATGTTATATCAATTCAGTTTGATCAAAATAAAACGAGTACCTTTGAATTTAATCGAGACATTCGTGCTAGACATTATCCAAAAGATATCAAAATGCCACTTGTGTTTGTAGAAGATCGATTGGAACAACATTGGTTTGCTTTATCAAAAGATGATAAGTTACGTGCTAAGGGATTTGCAAGTCATTATGATCCCTTTTTAGAAGCGCAGATACTGGATATAGCGCATGAAGAGGATAAACGATATCGAAGCCATACCATTCAAATGCCCGAGTGGCACATAGGTACTTGTGTCAAAAAGGAATCGATCATCAAGGAACGTTGTCTGGACCTAGAAAAAAACTTTGACCTCGTTCCTTTTACAGATAGAAAGGATACTCCTGAGTGGTTAAATGAAATTAAGCTAGTAACAATCCTTCATGGCGAACACTGGACCGGGCATGTATTTAATACCTTTGCCGATATGGAAAAAATACTGGAATGGATAACCAAGAGAATCGATGGGAGCAATGTCCTTGCCTTTTTGCCTGGGTGGGATGGTAGGTACTATTATAACTATCCGGAATATCAACCTAGTAAAGACATGGGGGGCGCACAAGGCTTCCAGCGGCTAGTGAAAAAAGCTCACGATTTAGGTGTCAAAGTAGTACCAATGCTTGGTGCGAATAACGCTAATATAGAAGTGATTAAACAATTGGGATTAGAGAATATAGCCATGAAAGATACCTGGGGACATGAGGTACGCTGTGATTGGGTCGATTGGGATTATGACTTATTTATAGAAAATAACTGTATTTTAGCCAACATGGGTCACCCGGATTTTTTGAAATATATGATCGATAAGTCTAGTGATTTAATACATTCCTATGGAGTCGATGGTATTTTCTTAGATATTAGTAGATGGTGGGAGAATGACCCTAATTATTCTCCATACGAAGGATTAGTCGAATGGGCAAAAGAAATGAAACGACTGCATCCGGAGACGCTATTGTTTGGGGAAAATAGCTATGATGTTTTATGGGGCATATTCTCTTTGTTTCATGAAAGAAAACGCCCTGGAGGACATGGGGCTGCCTTATATAGATATGCACGGCAAACGCATTATTTGGCTTACCCCGCACCAGGCAAAGGATCTGGAGGAATACATGAATATGCGTGGAATGAAAATGGTTTTCCGTGGGAAAGAGACATTCCTGAATTAATCCCAACTTTATCGATAGTGGAAGATACCATTAGCAACCATAAACAGGCGACGGAGCTATTGATTGAAAAGGCCAAAAGCTGGGTACCGGTTCATCCAGGGATCATCTAATCAATTTTGATAAAAAATGTAAGTGTCTTCAGAAAGTTTCTATTTGGTTCATGTCCTGTTTTACCATTTGCCTTTGTATGACCTAACAATTTAATAGGAAGGGGATGCAAATGGAAAAATTGAAATTGATCATTGGAATATTAACCCTTGGAATGATGATCTGTTTTGTATCTGGCTGTTCAAATCAGGGTTCGGCTGGGAGGAACTCAGAAGACGGTCAAGTAGTACTGGAAATGTGGACGAGAGAAGCTAGTGAGAATAATGTCAGGGCCGCTGTAGAGATATTTAATGAAGAAGATCATGGATTTCAAGTAAAAGTTACAGCGTTTCCGAACCATAATCTCTCGGATCAGTTTGCTAGTGCCCTATCAGCTGGAGAGGGTCCGGACATTATCTCGATTGATTTAATTCTGGCTCCCTATTTTTCATCCATTGGTGCCTTTCATGATTTGACAGATTATTACAACTCAATTGAATATAAAGATAAGTTTAATAAGGCGATGGTAAGACTCGGTCGTTATGAAGATAAACAATTTGCCTTGCCATTTAGTGCCGATGTTTCTGCATTATTTTATAACAAAGATCATTTCAAAGAAGTAGGTTTGGATCCGGAAAAGCCACCAGAGACCTGGCAAGAAATGCGAGAATACGCAAAAAAGCTTACTACGGATGACCGATATGGGTATGTGTATAATGGGGGCGATTTAGGATCCTATGCCTTTACGTTTCTTCCATTTATATGGGGAAATGGTGGAGATATTTTGAACGAAGATGGTACCGAATCATTGATTAACTCAGAGGAAGCGATCGAAGCGTTGACATTTTACAGGGATCTTACGCTTAAGGATAAGGTGACGCCAAGTGGTGTAGTTAGTTATACCGGCAGTCAATCGAATGATGCCTTTGGCAATGGTACTGCAAGTATGATTTTAAGCGGGAACTTTGGTTTGGGAAGTATCGCTAGTGATTATCCAGATCTTAATTTCGGCGTTGCTCTCATTCCGAAAAATGAAGGAAAAGAACATTCTTCCTTTGCCGGAGGAGAATTAATTGCCATTCCAACTGTCTCTAAGTATAAAGAGGAAGCACAAGAATTTCTTGAATTTGCCCTGTCAGAAGAGTTACAAGTGGAACAGTTTGCCAAAACAGGGACGATTCCGATAAGAGAAGACTTCTTTGATAACCAATACTTTCAGGAAGAACCAAGATATCAAGTATTCACAGAGGGATTAAAGGTTGCCAATGCACCATATACAACCAAATACACGGAAATTTTTAGTGAACCTTTACTCAATGCGATGCAGAGTACCCTTAAAGGGGAGATAGAGCCAAGAGCGGCATTTGAGCAGGCGGATAAAGAAATTAAGCAAATCTTAAATCATTAATGAAATAAAGGGGGAGGATCTCCCCCTTCTGTTCTATTCGAATAAGGAGGGACGACTTTGAACAGAGGAACCAATTATGCTGCCGGGAAACAAGAATCCCTATTAATTAAAAAAACAACTAGGAAAAGAGGCAAATATAAAATAAGTCATATTGCATTTGTTTTACCTGCCTTGCTGTTGAATTTTGTTTTCTTTATCTATCCGTTTCTTCAGTCAGTCATCATGTCCTTTTTTGATTGGCCAATACTTGGAGAGAAGCTGTTTATCGGTTTTCAAAATTATATCGAATTGTTTAAAGATATCCAATATTGGAGTGCGCTTTGGTTTACGATGAAATATACTATTTTAATTACTCCCGGGTTATTTGTTGTCGGTCTTGCTTTAGCTATACTGATTAACAGTCGATTGCGAATGATTTCTTTATTTCGAGCGGTTTACTTTATGCCTGTTGTCATTTCGATGGTTTCTGCCAGTTTAATGTGGTTATGGATCTATAATGATCTTTACGGACTGTTAAACTATTATCTACTCCGTCTCCACATTATTCAGGAGCCAATTCATTGGATGGGAGATGCCAGTACTTCTCTGCCAGCGGTTTCTTTCATGATTGTATGGAAAATGGCTGGTTTTACCATGGTTATACTTCTATCTGGTTTACAAGGGATATCAGAGGATGTTTATGAGTCTGCCAAAATTGATGGGGGAAATAAGTGGCAACAATTTCTCTATATCACACTTCCGCTACTTCGACCATCAATATTTCTTTCCTTAATTATTTCCGTTATCGGCTCGGTTTTGGCGTTTGAACAATTTTTGATTATGACTAATGGCGGACCATCTCATTCAACCACGACCGTTGTCCATCAAATTTACAACACATCTTTTAAATACTTTGAATTTGGTTATGGCTCTGCAATGACTGTCATTTTACTAGTCATTTTAGGGATCATTAGTGTATTTCAGATGAAAATGATGAAAAATCCAGGAGAAAGTTAGGAGGAGGTTATATGGGAAATTTTGTAGCAAATCTAAAAGAGGGAAAATCTAAATTTGTGCTCAATATCGTGGTTGCCCCTTTGTTCTTGCTTCCATTTCTTTGGGTTGTTAGTACATCATTGAAAAAAGCAAGTGACATTACTAGTTATCCGCCGAAATGGATTCCTAGTGAGTTTACGTTAGAGAATTATTCAGAGATTTTCCATATTGAAGGTGGAAGTTTTCTTCTATTCATTACTAATAGTGTTATTCTAACGGTTTGTACGGTAATAGTGGTTATTTTAGTCGGTGCACTAGCTGGTTATGGTATTTCGAAATTGAATATTCCATTTAAAAATGTCATTATGACGCTTATCTTGATTACCCTTATGATTCCGTTTCACGGGTTATTAATCCCGTTGTTTTCAATTATGAAAGACTTAAATTTAATGAATACTCACCTGGCTTTAGTTTTGGTTTACGTTACTTTTCAGTTACCTTTCTCGGTTTTCATGCTGAAAAACTCATTTGATTCCTTACCTTCTAGTTTAAGAGAAGCAGCGATGATCGATGGTTCCAGTGAATTTCAAAACTTCTTTAAGATTTCCCTTCCGCTCGTTTGGCCGGGGCTAGCGACAGTCGCTATCTTTTCAGCTTACACGACATGGAATGACTTTTTAATTGCATTAGTCTTCGCCAATTCTCAGGATATGAGAACATTGAATGTGGGCCTGACAAATATGGCTATTGGCCAGTATGGAACCGATTGGGGCTTGTTATCTGCAGGCGCAATCATTAGTTTTATTCCGATCATTATTTTATTTTTGTTTTTACAGAAGTATTTCATTAGCGGGCTTACGAGTGGGGCTGTTAAGTAATTTATGCTATAAAATATTTATTTATCGACCCAAATACCTTTAAGAATAGAATCACTATAAAAAGGGGCTTATCCTTTCACATCTCGAAGTGAGAGAAAATACTTGCAAAGTGGCTTTGCAACAAGAACCATGGTTCATTGCCGCTCGGAGCAAGTGGATAATGGAAAGAATTTGCAGGATATTAGTCTATCTCATGGTGTCAAACTATCCGTCCGGCATGATCTATTAAACGGCTCAAGGCCTCCAACCGATGCTTTTCAAATAAAGGATGCAGTCTATGTCGCCAAACCGTATGCGAATATCCTCAAAATATAAAGGCGATTCCTTACTATGCATGGAGTAATCGCGGGGAAGAAGAAATGCTTGTTTGGATGCGTGACGAGTAAGATTGAATTAAAGAAGGATCTGACTTACAGATCCTTCCAGGCTTAATTTTTAGTGATAGGGCTTTACGTAATATTCAGCAGTAACCTCTAATTTATCCTTCCTATAATAGCAATAAAAAAACTATTTTTACGATTGTGGCCTTCTTAGATGGCAGTCGACTATGATTAAAATACTTATTATCCTTCTCACCAAGTATCAAAAGGTAAATGGTGTGAGCATTTTCTAGGTTATCCGAAACCTACAGATAAGAGCTTTGAATCTCTATTGTGTGTTTGAGCCTTCTATGGATTGCTTTCTTTTGGAGGAAGGTGATTATTTCTACCTACCAACAATATTAATTCTGTATTAGAAGGGGAGGATACAACAATGCGGTTTTTAAAAATCAATATTCAACAGCCAGTGAAGTATATTTCAGGTGGAAGATTTGTAACAGAAGTTCCGTGGATCCATCCAGAAAGAACAATTGACAGTTACGAACTCATTATTAGCATTAATGAAACGCTCTATATTGAGCAGGATGGCATTCAGCGCGAGATAAACCCAGGTGAGACTTTTCTTCTTTTACCAGATATGGTTCATAGAGGGTTTAAAATCTGCAATAAACATGTATCTTTCTACTGGTTTCATTTTTTATGTTCTGGTTTCTTAATTAGTGATCACGAAGTAAGAGAGGAAGTCAAAACAATTCAGACGCATCCGGAAAAAAGGAAACAAATAAAAGAAATTTATATCCCCCAATTTGATTCGCCCTATGCTAGCCAGCGCATCAATATTCTTTGCAATCAGTTACTCCATGTGGACAACTCAAACTATCATACATTTTTAAGTATGCATTATTTAATGACTTCACTCTTAATTGAATTGTCGGAACAGACACTTTCCCAGCTGATTTTATCAACCGAGGATTCACAGAATGGTGCGGTTATAAATCACATAACAGAATGGATACGGATGAATGCGTTAGAAGGAATTACCGTATCAGATGTTGCAACCAAGTTTAACTACCATAAAGATTACCTCTCACGACTTTTCAAAAAAAAGACAGGGATCACTGTCCAAGCATATATTCACGCCTGGAGGATTGCCAAAGCTAAAGATTTGCTCACAAGAACCAGTGAGCCAATTAAAAACATTTCTAATCAAGTAGGTGTTGCGGATGAAAAGTATTTCATGAGACTTTTTAAAAAATATGAAAAGGTTACCCCGTCCGAGTACCGTAAAGCTTATAATAAGATTCATTATAATAATCATTGATTAAATGACCCACGATTCATGCGTGTTGGGGACGGGGCCAATAGCCTTCAAGCTAACAAAACATTGAGTAGTAGCTGTTTTGTTAGCTTTTAATCAATCACATTGCTTATTTTTCTTTTTTTCTAAAAAGGGCGTACTAAACTAAGTCTATAAAGGATTGAATCTTCTGGATATTATACGTAAGGTTATCAAGCTACTGTGGCTACTGCTTGGTCGTAATGTACAAAGTCAATCATCCTAAAAGTCAAACTTTAATGAAACAAATTTTAGTTTACGAAACTATCTAGAAACTTACTTGCCTCACTATTAAATTTCCACATGACACCAAATTTATCAACCAACATTCCAAAACTTGCTGACCATGGTGTAGAAGATAACGGCATGATCACAGTTCCACCTTCTGAAAGTCTTTCAAAACTTTGTTTATTCATTTCTGGATCAGCATCGATGATACTGATTAAGACGTTAGCCCCCTTTGTGATTTCACCTGTCACAGCTTGCATAGAAGGTAGAACATCAGACATCATTAAAACGTTCCCTGAAAATTCAATTCGAGATTCCATAATCATATTTTGTTCTTCTTCTGTTAATGGCGCCTTTGGATCTTGACCAAAAGCACCAAATTTTACTTTTTTTACACTTGTTGCTTGTAGTGCCTGTTCATAAAAGGTTAACGCTTCTTCTGCCTTCCCATCAAATTGTAGATAAGCTATTGTTTTCATCATTTATTTCCTCCTTTTCATATTTGCAGTATAATATCACATAGGCGACAAATGTATGTCGTGGTAGTGTCAAAAATTCTATGAAAACAAAAGCCGAAAAGTTACTCTAAGGTCTAAAAGGGGTGGTAAGCTGCCGCAATCGCTCTTGACAAACACGCCAATGGTTTGAATTCAGACTAACAAGGGCGAAGGGGACAAAAAGAAGGCAGGTCAAATAAGCCCTTGGTTTTTCCCATTTTAAACCATTGGCAAGTTCGGTTTGTCAAGAGTTCGCTCCGCCGATTGCTGAATAGCCGAATAAAAAACAAGGGGCTCAGCTAAACAAAAAGTTAGGCTAACCGCTGTTTAACGATCCATTGTTGAGCTAACTCGATCAGCTTTGTCCACCGTGCCGGCATTGTAGGAAGACCTGATAAGGATGGATTGACAACAGGTACCTTTCCCTCTAAAGAGGCATGTGGTCGCAGAAAATTAAAGTAAGCGACAAACAAGGTGACATAGGAAACAGAACCATGTTCTGAACCAAAGCCGTGTGTAGAACGATAGTTTCCCTTAAATGTACGATTAAGTCGCTCAATGACTTGTTTAAGGGGCCTGAATTCGGTTGAAACAGGGTCTTCATTTGTCAGACCAATCACCTGTTTGACATCAAACTGGATGTCGTGTTGGGCGAAAAAATGTTGAGCTAGAAGATAGATGGGATTTCCATC
>NZ_JALIFP010000021.1 GCF_022867885.1 Lederbergia sp. NSJ-179
GAGAAAAAGCAAGAAATCCAAAGAATAAGCTAAAAGAGATAAAAGTATCGCCATACGGATGGCGTAGTCGGCACAGACCTTGCCCACTGGAAAGGATCATCCAGTGTTGTTCGCCCAAGTTTCCCCTCTGCACCCTCCCTGGAGGTTTGTAAGGGAAATGTTTGCGAAAAAGAATCCCATGTTCTTTAGACATGGGAGTGGTCAAAGATAAGTCATTATATGGTGTTTGTGGAGGGATAGCTGAGTTTTTTGGGATATCCTCTTTTGCTGTGAGACTCATATTTTTAATTTTTATGCCTACTTCGTTGCTTATATATATTATCCTTGCTGACAGTCCCCGGTCCTTATAATTTGGGAGGTGCCCGGCACCTCCCGAGTTACTAAATGGACAAAATAGCCTTTTTTAAAATGATTCCTGGTTGCTGATTTCCTTTTAATTGATCTTTACTAGAAATTCTTTCAACCTTGTCCATATTGGTAATCACGACAATAATTGAAGGATCTTTTTTGGCATTTTCCAATACTTTCAAGTCCATATGCGCCACTTTCGTTTTAGGGGTGACACTCTCTCCTTCTTTTTCGAAGACCTCGAATCCTTGACCATTTAAGCTAACTGTGTCAATTCCCATGTGAATGAGGATTTCAATGCCGTTTTCAGTCGTAATCCCCACTGCATGCTTCGTCGGAAAAACAGTGGTGATTGTCCCGCTTACTGGAGAATAGATATCCCCGGTATTTGATTTCATTGCGTAGCCATCACCGATTAGTTTTGTTGAAAATACCTCATCTCCCACAGCTTCAAGAGGCAGATAAACACCATCCGTTACGGAACGCAATTCAACTTGACCTTCAAATGTTTCTTTATCTTCTTTATCTTCTTTATCTTCTACTTGTTTAGGTTTTGGCACCATCATGTACGCCAAGACAAAGGATAGTATGAGTGAAATAAGAATGCCTAACACCGCAAAAATAAAATATTGACCGATATAAGCGGGCAGACTAAAGATACTTGAAAGAATATAGCCATAAATACGAACGCCAAAGAAACTAATAAAAGCAGAAGCAACAGAACTACCGATTGTTGCAGCAATAAATGCTTTTTTATACTTTGTTAAAACCCCGAAAAGTGCAGGTTCCGTAATGCCCAGTAAGCCAGAGACAGCGGAAGAAACAACAATGGACTTCTCTTCTTTTGAAACTACTTTTGTATAAATCGCAGCAGTTGCCCCCGTAATCGCCATGTTGGCCATGAACATCATTGGCATTAACATGTCATAGCCTTGATTGGCAAAGTTTTGCAGGGCGATAGGTGTCATGGCATGATGCAAGCCAGTTAAAATAGCAATCGGCCGAATCGCACCAACAATGACTCCCGCTAAAATAGGTGAAATGGTAAACAACCAGCTTACGCCATTCGCTAATAGGTTTCCTAAGTGAATACCGATTGGTCCAATCACTACAAGGGTTAATAATCCAGCCAAAAATAGGGAGAAGGTTGGAGTAAAGACGGTTCGCAAAGCTTTTGGTAAAATTTTATCGACACCACGGTAAATATAACTTAATGCTAGAACGGCAAAGATAATCGGAATAACTGTACCTGCATAATTGAAGACCGGCACTGGCAGGAAGCCAAATAATAAAAACTGAGAAATATCTCCGGCTTCTACAGCAGCGATCATCGTTGGGAATTGGATCGTTGCAGCAATCGCAATCGCCAAGTATTGATTCGTTTTAAAGATTTTGGCAGCAGAAGCAGCTACGAAAAATGGCAAAAATGTAAATACGCCACTGGCAAGCATGTCAATGACTTGGAATGTTGGCGTTGTATCTGAGATGATATTCAGAGCAACAAGACCAGCCATTAACCCCTTGATCATACCAGCCCCTGCGATCGCTGGAACAATTGGACCGAAAACGCCTGATACCGTGTCCATAAAGAGGGAAACAATGCCCTTTTTCTCTCCTTTTTCCTGTTTGCGATTTTCGCCGCTTTCAAGTCCTAGTAATTTGGATAAGGGTGTAAAGTATTCCGCTACATTTGTACCAATCACGATTTGGAGTTGATCGCTTTGATATTTGACTCCTACAAATGCAGGATTCTGATTAAGATTGTCATAATTGATCTTATCTTTATCTTTAAGATCGAAACGAAGACGCGTCATACAATGCCACGCGTTGTTGACATTTTCTTTGCCGCCAATATTTGCAATAATCTCTTTTGCGACAGTTTTGCGATCAAACCAGATCGTCACAATCTTGTCGTTGTAAAAGTCGAAACAGACAAAGGCATTTCAGGTATAGGATGTGCCACTTTTCAATTTCGACCACTAGCCGTTAAGTGTATCGTGGATGAGTACTTGAAACCCCTTCTTGTTGGCCGTGATGCAAATCAGATTGAAGATTTATGGCATGTTATGACTGTGAATGCGTATTGGAGAAACGGACCCGTTATAAATAATGCCATTTCAGGTGTGGATATGGCGTTATGGGATATTAAGGGAAAACGAGCAGACATGCCTTTATATCAATTACTAGGTGGAAAAGCACGCACCGCCATTCCCGCCTACACTCATGCAGTTGCGAATAATTTAGATGAATTATACGGAGAAATTGATAAGTTTTTGGCGGAGGGGTATCAATACATTCGCTGTCAATTGGGATTTTATGGCGGCAATGCCACAAAACTGAACACCCCTAAACAAGCAATCAAAGGGACTTATTTCGACCAACATGAATACATGAACACGACATTAAAGATGTTTGAAGCAATCGCTGCTAAATATGGGGACACTTTCCAGATGCTGCATGACGTCCATGAGCGATTATTCCCCAATCAAGCCGTACAATTCGCGAAAAAAGCGGAAAAATATAACTTGTTCTTTTTAGAAGATATTTTACCACCAGATCAAAATGAATGGCTGGCACAAATCCGCAGTCAAACTTCTACACCAATTGCTACAGGGGAATTGTTCAATAATCCTATGGAATGGAAAAAGTTAGTCCTTGAACGGCAGCTAGATTATATGCGTGCTCACGTTTCACAAATTGGTGGGATTACGCCTGCGCTCAAATTAGCTCATTTTTGTGATGTGATGGGGGTACGAATGGCTTGGCATACACCATCGGATATTACACCCATCGGGTTAGCAGTTAATACACATTTGAATATTCATTTGCATAATGCTGCGATTCAAGAAAATATTGATGTACCTAAGAATACCCAAAAGATCTTCCAAAACATTCCAGTACCAGAAAAGGGATACTTCTACCCCATTGATCGCCCAGGTATTGGTGTAGATTTTCTAGAAGGATTAGCAGATGAATTTCCTGTAGAATATCGACCACATGAATGGACACAAAGTCGGATTCCTGATGGCACTTTAATCACTCCTTAATAGCAAGACAAAGCTAATTGGTAGTAAATTTAGCTTTGTCTTGCTTGATGCATTTCTTTGTCAAATGGGGTAATATATGTGCAGGTGTAATCAATGGCCGTTAACTCACTGTATTCATATACTCTCCCAACATGGAGCAAACAGCGGTTGGCAATTTTCATTGCGGGCGTTCCCTTTTTACACAAAAGTAGTTTCGCATGTTCCTTGGTCACTGCGGTGGGTGTATAGCTAGTGATATAGTGAGAAATCTCATAGCCACGGCTTTGGACATACTCTTGAATAGAGTGTTCTACATGTTCTTTGCTGAGATCTGGGAAAAGTGATACTGGCATTTTAGATACCTCAATTTGCTCTATTTTAAAATCGACAATACGTACACGTTGGAATATCCAAATTTCTTCCGATGGATGTAACTGAAAGATCTGTGCATCTTTCGGTGTTGATTTCACTTTGGAAATCTCAATCATTTTTGAAGAAATACGATCATAAGGTGTGCGGGTCAGTGAATTAAAGATCAACGGATTTTTCTGTAAGTTGTCGTAAACATACATTCCTGAACCTTGAACGACCTTAATCACACCGATTTCATTTAAATTTTTGATTGACTCTTGGATGGTATAGCGAGACACTTGATACATCTCCGCTAAGGTTCGCTGGTCGGGAAGTTTTCCATTAGGAAATTGTTTTTGATATATTTTGCTTAATAAGTCTTGAATAATAAACTCTGTTTTTTTCAAAAAATAAGTCCCTTCTTTCCTGTAATTTAGGGTGTGTATTCTTGTAACAAGTATATTTTTTGTTTTTAAATTGTCAATGGGGTTCACTGACCTCATTAAAAATAGAAAAGGAGAATGGCCCATGCAGCGAGTAACTATTTTGAATCGTTTAGAACAAGCTGGCGTTATCGCGGTAGTCCGCGGCGAAACGAAGGAAGAAGCACTTAAAGCCAGCCATGCCATTGTGAAAGGAGGAATGAAAGGGATTGAACTAACTTTTACCGTCCCTCAGGCAGATGAAGCCATTGGTGAGTTAGTGGAAATGTATAAAAATCAACCAGAAGTCGTGATTGGGGCAGGTACTGTTTTGGATGCGATAACAGCACGCTTAGCGATCATGGCCGGTGCTCAGTATATCGTTAGCCCAAGCTTTGATCCGGATACAGCGGAAATTTGCAATTTGTATCAAATTCCTTATTTGCCAGGCTGCATGACCATAACGGAAATGAAGACTGCCTTGAAGAGCGGTGTCGATATCATCAAATTATTCCCTGGAAGTGCATATGGTCCAAGTATTGTAGGCGCCTTGAAAGCACCAATGCCTCAATTGAATATTATGCCCACAGGAGGCGTTAGTCTAGAAAATATGGAAGACTGGTTCAACGCGGGGGTGGTAACCGTAGGTGTTGGTGGAAATCTTCTAGCCCCAGCAAAAACAGGAGATTTTGACAAGGTAACCGAAATGGCTCAACAATACATGGAAAAATTCCGTGCCATTAAAGGAGCTTAGATTATGGGAAAAGTAATCACCTTTGGCAATGATGCTACGATTGTCTACTGACACAGGCATCTGTTAACGTGCGCCAATTATTTGCAATCCTATTATGGAGGGAGAAGCGAATGAAAGGAAATCTCCCTTGAAAGGTCAAAAATTAGATTGCAATCCACATTTTCTTCATTTTCATTCATAGACTATATATGTGGCATTGAATTTTAAAACCTCCAAATGATACACTTTCATGCTATAATAATTATAAATACGTGATAGTTGAAGAGGAACAAGTATAATAATTTTATATTGATTTTTAGGTGGAGTCTGTCACTTAAGGGATAATAGGTCTCTTTTGTAACAGACTTTTTCTTGTTTTATCCCAATAAAGAAAAGGCCTGCATCCTGGAGGTCTAAACTCCCCCTAATTGAAGTTTTACATTATAATAAGTTTGAAAGGAGTGATTTGTTTTTGAATGCACTAGGTTCGAAATTAAAAGAGGTATTGTATGCTGTTCTCCCCATTACTGTCATTGTTTTGATTTTGAATTTTACTTTAACCCCTCTTGATTCATCCCTTATCATCCGCTTTATCATTGGTGCCGTCTTGATTATCATTGGATTATCTATTTTTTTAATTGGGATCGATATTGGGATAACGCCTATTGGTCAATCTATGGGTGCCACAATCGCAAAATCAAATAAAATTTGGATTGTCGTAATAGCCGGTCTTTTACTTGGTTTTTTTATTTCTATTGCTGAACCCGATTTGCATATCCTCGCAGGGCAAGTTGATTCCGTTACTTCAGGTCTGATATCGAAATCAAGCCTTGTTGTGGTTGTTTCCATTGGAATTGGTGTTCTCATTGCGACAGGACTTGTTCGAAGTGTATATAATATCCCGCTTTATAAACTATTGACTGTTTTGTACCTGATCATTTTTGTACTTGCTTTATTTACATCACCAGAATTTTTAGCCATTTCCTTTGATGCTTCAGGTGCTACTACTGGTGCGTTGACAGTTCCGTTTATTTTAGCCCTTGCCCTAGGCGTTTCGATGCTGAAAAAGGATAGTAAAGCCTCAGAGAAAGATAGTTTTGGATTAGTGGCCATTGCTTCTACAGGTGCTATCATCTTTGTTATGATTATGAATATCATTTCGAAAACGGATAAAATGACTGGCAGTCTTGAACAGATAGAAACGACCTCACCTTCGATTATCGGTCCTTTTATACAAAAGCTTCCCACCATATCTCAAGAAATTATTGTGGCTTTATTACCGATTTTACTAGTTTTCCTTGTATTTCAGAAAATTTCCTTTAAAATGTCTAAGAAAGCTGTCAGAAAAATATTGATGGGATTATTATTCACCTTTATAGGACTCGTATTATTCTTAGTCGGTGTGAATGCCGGTTTTATGGATGTTGGTAGTGCTGTAGGACATAGCATAGCCTCTTTAGATAATAAAGCATATGTTATGATTGTAGCTTTTGTTTTAGGAGTCGTTACGATATTGGCTGAACCCGCTGTTCATGTTCTGACCCATCAGATAGAGGATGTTACGAGTGGGTATGTAAAGAGAAGTGTGGTGATGGGCACCCTTTCGATAGGTGTAGGTTTGGCCGTTCTTTTATCGATATTAAGGGTATTGATACCGGATCTTCAATTATGGCATTATCTTTTGCCTGGTTATGTGATTGCGATCGCTATGACTTATTTTGTTCCAAAACTGTTTGTTGGGATCGCCTTTGATTCTGGTGGTGTTGCATCAGGACCAATGACCGCTACTTTTATATTAGCCTTTGTACAAGGTGCTGCCGAAGCGATAGAAGGGGCAAATGTTTTAATAGATGGATTTGGTATGATTGCGATGGTGGCGATGACTCCTCTAATCGCTTTGCAAATTTTAGGTCTTGTTTTCAAATTAAAATCTAAAAAGGAAGGGGTAGAACGTAATGTCGAGTCATTCTGAAATAACCGATCTTGAGCGGGTTTGTATTATTGTCAATCTTGGATTAGGAAGCAAAGTCATGCAGGCGGCTAAGAAATACGGTATTTCAGGCGGAACGGTAGTGTTGGGAAAAGGCACAATCAAAAGCCGCCTCTTGGAATTATTGGCTTTATCTGACGTTAGAAAAGAGATTGTCTTCATGGTCGGCCATAAAAAAACGGTTGATCAAGCTCTTGAACAGCTTGATATGAAATTTAAGTTTCATAAACCCAATCACGGCATTGCATTTACTACCTCTGTTTGTCAAGTAATTGGATCTAGTAGTTGTAAAAGTGATTATATAAAAGAGGAAAGAGGTGTAGATCCTATCATGTATCATGCGATTACAGTGATCGTAGAAAAAGGGAATGCAGAGTATGTGATCGATGCAGCGACTGAGGCAGGCTCTAAAGGTGGTACGATCATGAATGCAAGGGGTTCGGGAATACATGAAACAAGTAAGCTATTTTCAATGGAAATTGAACCGGAGAAAGAGGTTGTCATGATTCTGTCAGAAAAAGACAGCACTGAACCCATTGTCTCTGCGATAAAGAAAAAGCTTAAGATAGATGAACCGGGCAATGGGATCATCTTTATACAAGATGTCAATAAGACGTATGGGTTATATAAGTGATCCTATTTTGCATTAACCCTCCCTCACCCCAGGACTTCAGAGAACGAAAGAAGCCGAAGGTGGGGGATAAGTAATTGGAAAGACGCTACTTGTTTTGTTTCGGCGGCATATACGGATGAAAAAGGACCAAGGTTCTATGTGAAAAATAAAGGATGGTATTGGAAACATGATATATGAATTAAAAAAAGATGAATTTTATAAATGCAAAAGTTTGGTAAATGAAAATATTCCTGAGTCGGTTGCTGTAGTTTCGGGGAATAATCCTGGGAGAATATTTGTTGATAATAAAGATTACCCGACTACAGGACTCATCTGGTTTAAATCGATGGATATCGGCTTTAATTTTATTGGAGATTGTTTCAATACAAACTTTAATCAAGAGATCGGTCCTTTCGTTGATAAATATATTAAGTCCGAAGCGAAAAAGATAGGAATGGACTGGTTTGAAGCGAGCGGAGGCGACCCAGATTGGGATCGCACGATACACGATATTTTTAAACATAAAAATGTAGAAACCCAAGAACAACATGTTTATATACTGCGTGAAAGAAATGGTATAACGTTACCAGCAATTGAACTACCACCCGGTTATCAACTGGTCAAAGTATCAGGTCCCTTGTTGAGATCGAATGAAATTGAAAATTGCTCCTTCTTGCACGATAAAATTTTGAGTTTTTGGGATTCTATACAAGATTTTTTAGATAAGGGCATAGGGTATTGCATCATTTATCATAATAAAATTGTGAGTTTTTGTTTTTCAGGATTTATAACAAATGCTTTTTCTGTAACAGATGTAGAAACATTAGAGGAATACAGGAGGAAAAACCTAGCACAAATTGTCGCAGTTGCCTACTTACAAGATTGTATGAGTAGAGGACTCATACCTTATTGGGACTGCATGAAGGAAAATCTCCCTTCCAATGCTGTTGCGAAAAAAGTAGGATTTGAAAAGGCTCGAAATTATTATGTTCAGTATTTTCAATTTTAATGTTAAATAAACGACGGAGGTATAGTTAGATGAAAATTGTCATAGCACCAGATTCTTTTAAAGGGAGTGTAAGTGCGAAAGAGGCAGCAATATCGATCGAACGAGGAATCAAAAAGGCGTTTCCAGATGCTGAAACGGTGTTAGTACCCGTTGCAGACGGGGGAGAAGGGACAATGGAGAATCTTGTCGCTGCAACAAATGGACAAGAAATAGAGATTACGGTTACAGGTCCACTTGGCCAACCTGTTCAGGCTCAGTTCGGTGTACTTGGAGATCGTCAAACATGTGTGATTGAAATGGCCAGTGCTTCTGGGTTACATACAATCGCAAGTTCTGAGCGAAATCCTTTGAAAACGACTACATATGGTACGGGAGAATTAATCAAGAAAGCATTGGACTTGGGATATCGCCATTTTGTCTTAGCGCTTGGAGGATCTGCGACGAATGACGGGGGAGCGGGTATGCTGCAAGCACTTGGTTTGCAGCTATTAGATGTAGAAGGAAATGAGATTGGTTTCGGTGGAGGTGAGCTTTGTCATATTGATAGAGTGATAACAGACAGATTAGATGAAAGGATCAAAGAAAGCCATTTTCTCATTGCTTCTGATGTCGATAATCCATTTATTGGTGAGAATGGAGCTAGTCATGTATTTGGTCCACAAAAGGGAGCCACTCCGGAGATGGTTGAAATCCTTGACCAAAATCTTTCCCATTGGGCCGACCTGATTGAACGAACAACAGGTATCCGCATTCATGACCGTCCAGGTGCAGGAGCGGCTGGTGGTATTGGAGGGGCTTTTCAGGCATTTTTCCCTTCAGAAATGAAACGGGGGATTGATGTTGTTTTAGAGTTTACGAAGCTAGAGGAAAAACTTGCTGGTGCAGATCTTGTTTTGACAGGTGAAGGCCAGGTAGATTTCCAAACAGCTTTTGGTAAGACGCCGATGGGCGTGGCGGAAATGGCGAAAAAACAGTATATTCCTACTATCATTGTTGCAGGATCTGTTGGAGAAAACATTGAAACCTTATACCCGTACGGTGTGATCGGAATTTACAGCATGGTCAATGGTCCAATGAGCCTTGAAGTGGCAATGGAAAAAGCGGAAATATTATTAGCAAAGACTGCGGAACAAATTTGCCGTACATATTTTTTAAAACATTTTCATTCAGAGGAGAAAAAATAAAATGAAAACTCTTTATATTGATTGTTTTTCAGGAATTAGTGGAGATATGATGGTGGGGGCTCTGATTGATGCAGGCGTCTCCTTTGAAAAAATTCAGCAGGAATTAGAAAAATTGAATCTTGCCGGCTATCAATTGGCTGTTCGAAAGGTCATGAAGGAAGGCATTAGCTCAACGAAATTTGAGGTTCTTTTAGAAAAAGATGAGCATGATCATCACCATGTGAACGAAGTCCATGATCATAGCCATCACCATCACGAACATGAGAACGATGGAGTCCATCATGTTCACAATCATCACCATGACCATCATAATCATCACCACGATCACCATAGTCATGATCATGATCATCATGGGCATTCTCATCATCACCGCAGCTATGCGGACATTCTTCAGTTAATTGAGGAATCGGAACTTTCATCGGGTGTGAAAGAACGTAGTAAGCAAATTTTTGCGCCGATTGCTAAGTCTGAAGCGAAAATTCATAATATGCCTATCGAAAACGTTCATTTTCATGAAGTTGGAGCAGTGGATTCGATTGTCGATATTGTGGCGACTGCGATCGCTTTAGAAGAATTAGAGATTGAAAGAGTCATTTCCGCGCATGTTCCGCTTGGTTCCGGCAGTATTCGTTGCGCCCATGGGATTTATCCCGTTCCAGCTCCTGCAACGTTGGATATGATGAAAAATATTCCGATTGCACCTACAGATTTAACATATGAATTAACCACACCGACAGGGGCAGCTATTGTAGTGAGTCAAGCAGATGACTTCGGAACATTACCTGCGTTGAATATGGAGGCCATTGGATATGGTGCAGGGACTAGAGACATCCCCAACCGTCCGAATGTACTTAGAATCATGATTGGAGAAGAACTTAAAAAAAAACAAGTGATCTAGAGCAATCGGAAACGATTTCCATTTTAGAATGCCAAATGGATGATATGACTGGAGAAGCACTTGGATTTACGATGGAAAAACTATTGGGAGCAGGTGCCCTAGATGTGTATCACACCCCAATTTATATGAAGAAAAATCGTCCGGGAATATTACTTACAACTCTTGCACCAACAGAATTAGAGTCTGCTTTAACAGATATTTTATTAGAAGAAACAACAACACTTGGGGTCCGGTCTTATCCATCTACCCGAACGATTTTAGATAGAAAAATAGTGAATACCAATACGCCGTACGGTCGCATTCGGATCAAACAAGCGATAAAACATGGACATGTCATCCGCGCTCTTCCAGAATACGAGGATGTGAAACAAGCAGCACTTGAGCACAATTTGCCGTTTCAGGAGGTATATAAAGCAGCCTTAACTTTTGGAAACAAATGATCATAGAGTGGGAGTCTAGAAATATGTGTCTTATCTCACACGAGAGACAGAAGATAGTCCTAAGATTAATGACATAGATGAAACATAGAAAGGGAGTCATTTCATGCATATTGTGATTGCAGGTGGCAGTGGCTTTGTTGGTCAGGCATTAAAACAGCGATTATTAAATGAAGGGAACCAAGTAACCATTTTAACAAGAAATCCTTCTAAATTCGAATCATCAGAGCGATTGCAATATGTAGAATGGTTAACCCACAACAGTCAACCTGAAATACAAGTGGAAAAGGTAGACGCTTTTGTGAATTTGGCCGGGGAATCTATTAATGGACTAAGATGGACAAAAGCAAAGAAGGAAAGAATTATCCAAAGTCGGATAACAGCCACAAAGGAAGTTTTACGGATAATCGAAAACCTACATCCAAAGCCGAAAGTGCTTGTGAATGCGTCTGCCATTGGCTATTATGGCATGTCAGAAACCGAAACCTTCACAGAGGAGGCACACTCAAACGCTCATGACTTTCTAGCAACGGTTGTGAAAAAGTGGGAAGAGTTAGCTTCCACAGCGGAAAAATGGGGAGTGCGAACAGTATATGCCCGATTTGGCATTGTCCTCGGGAAAAAAGGGGGAGCTTTACCTTTCATGTCTCTACCATATAAGCTTGGGGTCGGAGGAACGATTGGTTCAGGAAAACAATGGGTTTCATGGGTTCACGTAGCGGATGTAGCAGGATTGATCAGCTATGCGATCGAACAATCTGATATCCAGGGGCCTCTGAATGTAACAGCACCTGAACCTAAAAGGATGGCTGATTTCGGAAAAATGATTGGCTATGTCCTTCATCGTCCTCATTGGTTTCCAGTTCCCAGCTTTGCGATGAAAGCCCTATTAGGCGAAATGAGTGAAATGCTGCTGTGTGGGCAAAGGGCAATCCCTGAAAAAGCTTTGACTTCTTCTTACAAGTTTCAGTATCCAGATTTAGAAGCAGCATTAAAAGATATTTTTGCCTAGGGAATAAGGTGAACTTTACCTAATATCCGTTTTTGTAATGAAGAGCGGAACCTCTTGTGGTCCGAGCAAATCGGGCCTTCACTTATTTAAAAGTGAAATGCCTGGGATGCTAAGGCTGACTTGTTTCTCAAGAAGTTCATATGGGAAATTAAAGGATAATCCTATAGAGGAGCGAGGTAACTTTATCCAAATATAAATATAGGGGTAATTGAATTAGGGGAATAACTGTTGATTGACAATAGAGTTTTTTAGGTAAAGGCCAGAAATTCACGTTCTGATTTACTCCGCCACTTTGTGAAGGTAATCATTATTTAAGTTGTCACGGGAATATGCTATGGTAATGATAGTTACAAAATAAGGAGTGATAAACAATGAAATGGGAAGAAGTTCGTAAACTATACCCAGATCAATATGTAAAGCTTACTATCCTTGATTTTTACTTAATAGATGATAGGAAAATTGTAACGGATGTTGCATTAATCAATGTGATTGAAGATTCTAAATTGGCAACAAAAGAGTTACTTAAATCAAAAGGCAATACCATTGTTTATCATACTGGTTCCGAAAAAATTGTGATTGAAATGAGAACTCCAACAGGCTTAAGAGGTATGAGATTATGAAGTTAGAGATAGTGAATCGGTTACTCGAAGTGGAGATGACGATTTCGTATAAAGGAAAAACGAAAATAATAGATAAGCTTATTATCGATACGGGTGCAGCACATACTCTTATTTCATCCGACGTTGTAGAAGATATAGGTATTTTCTTTGAAAATGAAGATTCTTTGGTTAGTGCGTACGGAATTGGCGGTGAGGAATATTCTTTCCGAAAACCAGTTGATTATATAAAGCTTGGTACACATGAAATACCAGAAATGAAGCTGGATTTTGGGAATTTAGATGATTGGGGTATCAACGGGCTCATAGGACTTGATATCTTAATGAATGGAAAATTCACCATTGATTTAGAAAAATTAGAGTTAGTTCAAAATCATTGATTAAAATATGGCTTCTTTAGCAATGCAATTTAGGTATAGCGAATCCCGCGAATTGGGATACGCTTATTTTTGTATAGAGACAGATTGTGAATAACTTATATTGTGAAAATAATGCGGGAATAAAACGGCGTTAGAAGCAACATAAAGAATTATTCTTCCTAGGGAATAAGATGAAACCTCACTGAATGTGTTTTCGTATTCATTATGAAGGAAGAAATGTAAACTTTTGTTAGTCTGTAATAAAAATTGTCTCGAGTAAGATTAATTTGCCATGTAAGAGGTTCATATGGGAGGTTACAGGACGTTCCTACAGAGATGTGATAGATAAGGATAAGGGGGCTTAAAGATAGATGAACGAAACGTAAAGGGGAGGTAACTGATGGTCGATTTCCTATATCATTACTATGATGAATCAGCTGGGCCTTTCCGTAATTTATCAGATCTCGATTTAGAAGAGGCAGAACAGGTTCTGAACGATATTAGAATAAAAAAGAAGGGATTTGCAAGCAAACGATCCTTAGACTATCTCAAGATTCGTCGTAGTTTAGAATGGAAGGCGAGAAACTTATTTATTGCGAAGGGTGGAAAACCGGTTCGAGGTCATCCACATTATATGACATTCGGGGAGTGTTCGTGGTTGTTAGATTGGTATCCAAGGGGCAAAGATCTTTTAATCCCGATAACGGAATTCGATCCGTATACAATTAGTTTTACATATGGTGATTTGTTTCCAACCATGAGATATAAGGATGGAAATTTCTATCGAGGCCAAGTTTATACGCTTGAAGAAATTTATCAAGTCATACATATATGTGGATTACCACAAGAATGGAATCCTGAAGGAAATAAAGGGCCGGAGCGGTATATTGAAGTGCAAATTTGGGATGATCAACCAATAAGGAAAATAATAGGCGCCATAAAGTAATTGCATTGGCGGCGAATTACTTTCTAATTGATCAAAATCCAGGTGTAAGATCAAGTAATATAACAAAATAGGAATCTCTCTCTTGGAAAATACAGAAAAAGTGTCAAAAATTATCTGGCAATCCCTGGAATTAATAGTAAAATGTACAATGTTGTCATAAACATCAATAAAAGGATTTTAGTAAGTAAAGGAAGGTGAAATGGAATGCAGTCAGAAAAAAATATGACATTAAAAGATTGGATAGTTACAATGATTTTGCTCGTTATTCCCATTGTCAATATTGTTATGTTAATTATATGGGCGGTGGATAAAGAGGAGCCGCGTAATTTATTCGCAAAAGCCTACTTAATTGTCATGATTGGGGGCATTGCGCTTGTATTTATTTTTTACATCATTATATTTATTGTCATCATGGTTTTCTCAGTGTCCCTTTCTTATTGATAAGTCTTTGATCTGGCTTTTGTGAAGCAATCTGCTATAATAGATTGTGAAAATAATAGTATATGGAATGTGGGGGGACCGGTTATGCCGGTTGAGAGTGCATCCTCGAGATGCTGACCCTTAGAACCTGCCCTGGTTAAGACCAGCGAAGGGAACATGAATCCATTCACCACGATGAATGTTCTTTCAAGATGCCCAGGTTCCAACTGAGGCATCTTTTTTCGTTGTATAGCCATCATCATGAGATTTTTCCAATAAGTTTTTAAAATCCTTATAAAACTCATGATAGGTCTTTACGGTTCACTTTCCTATCTTTGGAGGGAAAAAGAGATGAAAAAATGGTTAGGCGTCAGTTTGCTCGTTTTTCTTTTACTTGCTGGATGTAGTGGGACAACAGAAGAGAAAAACGATACAAGCTTGAAGAAAGTCTCCGTTGTTCTCGATTGGACACCAAATACCAATCATACGGGGTTATATGTAGCGCGCGATAAAGGGTATTTTAAAGAAGAGGGATTAGATGTTGATATTATTCTTCCGGGTGAAGCGGGCGCGGATCAGTTAGTCGCATCGGGTAAATCCGAGTTCGGCATCAGTGCCCAAGAAAGTCTTACCGAAGCAAGGGCTCAAGATGTTCCGATTGTGTCAATTGGAGCGATTATTCAACATAATACATCCGGTCTCGCCTCACCGGTTGATAAAAATATTAAAAAACCGAGTGATTTTGAAGGGAAGACATACGGCGGTTGGGGTGCCCCGGTAGAACAAGCGGTTCTGACTTCGTTGATGGAAGCAGATGGCGGGGATTTTGATAAAGTGGATGTGATTAATATGGGGGACACGGATTTTTTTACAGCGGTGCAAAGAGATATTGATTTTGCTTGGATTTATTATGCTTGGACGGGTGTGGAGGCAGAGATGCGCGGAGAAGAACTCAATATGATTTATTTAACGGATTACTCGGACAAGCTAGATTATTATACCCCTGTCCTTACAACAAGTGAGAACATGATTGAAAAGGATCCTGACACTGTAAGAGCATTTATGAAGGCTGTGTCAAAAGGATACCAACTAGCAATCGATGATCCAAGCGAGGCAGCGGAAATTTTAATCAAGGCGGAACCAGATCTTGATGCTGATCTTGTTCGTAAAAGTCAAGAATGGTTAGCATCCCGCTACCAAGACGATGCTCCGCGTTGGGGCGAGCAAAAACAAGAGATCTGGCAAAATTATATGGACTGGATGTTGGAGAAAAAGGTTCTAGAAAAAGAAATCGATGTAGAGCAAGCATTTACAAATGAGTTTTTACCTAAATAAGGAGGAAGAAATATGGCAAACGCATTAGTAAGCATCCAAATTATCCCCAAATTAGCAAATGGTGGAGACACCTATCCACTTGTAGATGAGGCAATCAAAATCATCGCGGAATCAGGTGTTCAATACGAGGTTCATCCATTAGAAACAACGATGGAAGGGGATTTGTCCCAAATTATGTCGATCATTGAAAAAATGAATCAAAGAATGATTGAGTTAGGGAGCATAAGCGTTATTTCCCAAGTGAAAATCGTCTATAAACCAGATGGGATTACGATGGGGTCCCTGACGGAGAAATATCGATAATGGGAGCGGTTTGGAGGAAAGGATGGAGACCGGCAGCGGTCCTCCTTCTGATCCTTATCCTATGGGAAGGAATTGTTCGTTTATTCAAAACGCCCAGTTGGTTGTTGCCAGCACCAAGTATGATTTTGAAAGAGGCGGTAACGGGTTATGAGCGATTTCTTCCCCATCTCCAATCAACGATTGGCTTAGCGGCGGCTGGTTTTTTGATTGGTTGTTCGATTGGGATCCTGGTGGCTGTTGCGCTTCATTTACTTCCAGGGGTGCAGGAGGCGGTATACCCGCTATTAATACTTTCACAAAACGTTCCAACCATTGTCTTAGCCCCTTTATTAGTCATCTGGTTCGGGTTTGGTTGGCTTCCAAAACTAATCGTGATCACACTTGTCTGTTTTTTCCCGGTGACGGTTGCCGCTTTGGGCGGATTCCGCCATACGCCAGTCGAAATGAAACAATATATGTTGATGGCAGGAGCTTCTCAGCTGCAAATTTTTTCAAAACTGGAATGGCCTCATTCCCTCCCAGCTTTGTTTTCGGGTTTGAAAATATCGGCTACATACAGTGTGATGGGGGCTGTTATTTCAGAATGGTTGGGCGCAAAAAAAGGAATAGGGGTTTATATGACGCTTGCCTCTTCTTCCTTCCGAACAGATCGAGTGTTTGTCGCTATTTTTATCATTATGATCTTGAGCATGCTGTTCTTTGTGTTCATCCAAATAGCTGAAAAATGGTTGGTTCGTTGGACACGGGAGGAGATGAGATAATGGGGACATTATGGATTAACGAGGTCTCGAAAAGTTTCCAGGGACGGAAAGTGTTAGATCATATTCAATTTCAAGTCAACGAAGGGGAATTTGTCACCATTCTCGGACCCTCTGGTAGTGGGAAAAGTACGTTATTTCAACTGATTGGAGGACTTTTGGTACCAGAAGAAGGATCGATTATCTTGGATGGACAGGATATGACGGGAAAACGAGGATCGATCAGCTATATGCCACAGCAGCCGGCCTTACTTCCCTGGCGGACGGTATTACAAAATGTCATGCTTGGACAAGAACTCCGAGGAAAGAAAGAGGAGGAAAAAGCTCGGGAGATGATTCAGAAGGCCGGTCTTGGGGGATATGAGGACGCTCTTCCCGGTGCTTTATCTGGAGGAATGAAGCAAAGGGTAGCCTTTATACGCGCTTTATTAAGTCCCCAATCGTTAATTTGTTTGGATGAACCTTTTTCCGCTTTGGACGATTTTACGCGGGAAGACATGCATGAATGGTTACTCTCGATCTGGTCCAACTATCGAAGAACGATACTTTTTGTGACCCATAATATGGATGAAGCCTTATTTTTATCTGATCGTATTCTTGTGCTATCGACAAATCCAGCACGAGTGATTCATCAATTTGTCGTTCCATTCGCAAGGCCGCGCATGCATAACCTCCTATTATCCAATGAATTTTTAGAGAAGAAACGAGAGTTGGCAAGTTTTGTAAAACGGGGGAATCAGCATGAATAGAAGAATAATCGATGCCCATATCCATTTAGATCATTATGAAGAGGATGAGATCAAACAGATTATGGCTGATTTAGATGCGGTTGATTGTACAAAGTTGATTGCGGTATCTTATGATCTTGCTTCCTGTCAGAAAAACTGGCAATTGGCAACAATCTATTCACAAGTAAAGCCAGCTTTCGGATTTCACCCAGAGCAAGAATTACCATCTAAAAAGGAACAGCAGAAATTGTTTCAATGGATGGAAGAGCATGTAAATGACATGATCGCTGTCGGAGAAATTGGGCTGCCTTATTACACTCGTAAGGAAGTTCCTGCGTTGAAAATCGAAGGGTATATCGAATTATTGGAGCAATTTTTAGCTTTTGCGAAAAAATGGGACAAGCCTGTTGTGCTCCATGCTGTTTATGAAGATGCTGGGCTGGTTTGTGATCTGTTGGAAAAGTATAAAATTCGGGATGCCCATTTTCATTGGTTCAAAGGGGACCAAAAAACGATCGAGCGCATGATTCACCAAGGATATTTCATCTCGATTACGCCTGATGTTGTGTATGAACAGGAAATACAGGCTTTAGTTCAGCAGTATCCGGTGGAACTTATGATGGTTGAAACAGATGGGCCATGGCCGTTTGAGAATCCATTCCAAGGAGAGATGACCCATCCTCAAATGATTCATGAGTCCATTAAGATAATTGCAGAAGTTAAAAAAGAAGGTCTAGAAAGTATTTACCAGCAACTTTATCAAAACACGGGAAAATTTTACAGATTGTAATTAGGATGTTTCATCGTAGCTCCCTTAAGGAATAGAAGAACTAACGAAGGAGGGAGAAAAGATGAAGCATCATCCAACTCAAGATAAAATTGACCGTGACAAAGCATTGAAGGAACGAAATGATCGAGACAAGGCTTTCTATAAGGATCGTGAAAAACAAGCTTAACGTGATCAATTGGTTATGCCTATTGATGATATCTCGGATGAACTCGTCGAAAAGCGAGAAAAGAATGAACGAGATAAAAGAGGAAGTTTTGGACAAAACGATGGGTGAATGTAACCCGGGTTCCACTATTGGGATGAAGACGGCTTGAGTCTTCATCCCTTTCTCGAGTAAAGCCTCCCTACAAAACTTCTCCCCTATATAAAAATTTCTCTCCCTTTATATAAAATGGTATCCTTGATAAGGGTTTACTCTACTTTGAGTTAAAAATATCATCAATGTTTAAACAGAAAAGGGTAGGTGCAGGAGAATGTCTGTTTCTAAATCGAGTTATTCTCAACTCTGGGAATATTTAATGGTTATGTTTGGGGCCACTTTAGTAGGCCTTGCTTATAATATCTTTTTGCTGCCAGCCAAAATAGCTGCTGGCGGGATTTCAGGTGTTAGTACCTTATTCTATGAAGCCTTTCATTGGAATCCTGCGTTGGTGCAAGCGGCCATTAATATACCTCTATTTTTCCTAGGTCTTTGGCTGTTAGGGAAAGACTTTGGGGTAAAAACATTAATTGGGACAGTTTTCGTTCCGTTCGTTATTTGGTTGACGCAAGGAATCCATATGAATCTTCATGAGCCTATGCTTGGCGCCATTTACGGAGGAATTCTCATTGGGGTTGGACTTGGAATTGTGTACCGTGGTGGAGGTTCGACAGGTGGAACAGCAGCTATTTCTCAAGTGCTAAAAAAATACACGGGCTTATCGAGCGGTTTTTCACAGTTGATTGTGGATGGGATTGTCGTAGTAGGTGCGGCTTTTGTCTTAAATTTAGAACTCGCCTTATTCGCCCTTATTTCGATCTATGTTACCAGCAAAGTGATTGACTTTGTCCAACTTCAAACTTCTCCAACCAAGCTTGTGATGATTATTACGGAAAATGAAGAGAAGGTGCAGCAAATTATTCGGGAGGAAATTGATCGGGGTCTCACAAAGGTGAAGTCATTAGGTGGGTACACGAATTTAGAACGAACAATGATTTTATGTGTCGTTGAGCAGGCAGAAGCCGTCTATTTGAAAAAAGTTCTGCAGGAACAGGAACCATCTTCCTTTGTGATTTTCCTTAATGCTTCGGAAATTTTAGGCAGAGGTTTTACAATGGAAAAAATCCACGGGGTGAAATAACCGTAAACAAGAAAAATAGCAAAAAATATTTAAAATAAATAAAAAGCCTCTTGACTTTTCTGTTCTATAAAGTTATTATGTTAAATAATTCAAAATTTACATGATGATTTTGGCAGTGACGAAGAGTAGTAGCTGTTTTGTCGCATTGAAGAGAGCCGGTGGTTGGTGCAAACCGGTGTGCAAAAATAGTGAATGGACTTCTGAGCCTCCAAACCGAAACCAGACAGGGAGTAGGCTTTGGCGTTCTAGTCTTGGCGTTAACAGAGACTGGGCATAGGCGAAGTCAGTCGCTTGTTGCTGTTAAAGTGAGCTGTATTCAGCTAATAAAGGTGGTACCACGGGTTCCTCGTCCTTTGGATGAGGGGCCCTTTTTGTATGATTAGGCTCGTTTATAAAGTGAATTTTTAAAAAATAACATAGACATAAAATCGTTGAGTAAGAAGAGTACATTTGGTAAGGCGTTATAGAGAGTCGGAGTTGGTGAGATCCCGGCACGTACTGCTGAATGGAATGGACTTACGAGAGATTTCCTGAACAAACTAAAGTAGGGAAATCCGGCTTCCACCGTTAACAGGATTAGAGATGAGGATTTATTCCTCAATAGAGGTGGCACCGCGACTTTTCGCCCTCTGTTCTAGACATAGACTTTATGTTTGGGACAGGGGGCTTTTTATATTTTACCCTTATCCAGAAAGGAGAATGAAAATGAAGACATATTTGCAAAAATTAATGGCTGGAGAATCTTTAGACATAGAGGAAATGAGAGACGCGGGAAGAATTTTATTTGAAGGAGAGGCCTCAGAGAGTGAGTCTGGTGCTTTGCTTGGTTTACTCGCCCTCAAAGGGGAGACAGCGGAAGAAATCGCCGGATTGGTGCAAGCCATTCGAGAAAAATCCCCTGCGAATTTGGAATTGACTGAAAGTGTTATGGATAATTGTGGAACCGGGGGAGATGGTTCCAGCAGTTTCAATATCAGTACAACTTCCGCCTTTGTCATTGCAGGGGCTGGCATCAAAGTAGCAAAGCATGGAAACCGAAGTATCTCAAGCCAAACAGGCAGTGCTGATGTACTAGAGTATCTTGGGGTTTCTCTTGATCAAACACCAGAGGAAACAAAGGAATTATTAGTAGAAAATGGTATATCCTTTTTATATGCCCCCCATGTTCATCCAGCTATGAAGGCAGTCATGAAAGTGCGGAAGGATTTACGTGTTCCGACGATATTTAATCTGATCGGCCCCTTAACAAATCCTGTTGAATTGGATACACAATTACTTGGCCTTTATCGGCGCGATAAATTGATGCTTATGGGTGAGGTGTTGAGAAAGTTAGGCCGAAAACGTGCTGTTATTATTAACGGTTCAGGCTTTCTTGATGAAGGGTCATTATCAGGGGAGAATCATCTAGTCGTATTAGAAAATGGGCAATTAACTTCGATCCTTTTAAAACCGGAAGATGTGGGACTCTCTTATTATGCGAACGAAGAAATCTTAGGTGGGGATGCTGAAAGGAACGCTCAAATTATGCTTAGTGTATTAAGAGGAGATGACGGACCTTTTCGTGATACTGTATTACTGAATGCAGGCATTGGCATTTTTGCAAACGGAAAGGCGGAAACGATCCAAGAAGGAATCGAATATGCCAAACATAGTATTGATTCTGGGGCTGCGATGGAAAAATTAGAATTTTTAATTAGAAAAAGTGAAAAATCGCGACAGGGAGTGGTATGAATGACAATCCTTGATAAAATTCTTAAGCAAAAGAAATTAGAAGTTCGGGAATTAAAAGCTATCTATAGTGGACATAAGACCGAATCTTCGAAAAAACGGGTTTCCCTTTATAATCATTTTATCCATACAGAAAACATGAGCGTTATTGCAGAAGTGAAGAGGGCATCGCCTTCTAAAGGAATCATTAACCCTGATGTTGATCCAGTTGCTCAAGCAAAAGCCTATGTAACGGCAGGGGCAGGTGCGATTTCTGTTTTAACGGATCGCCAGTTTTTTAAAGGGTCGATGGCAGATTTATCAGCAGTGGCTCAAGCGGTCGATGTGCCTCTTTTATGTAAGGATTTTATTATTGATGAAGTCCAAATCGATGCGGCGAAAGATCATGGTGCTAGCATCATTCTTCTCATTGCAGCTGCTTTACCTGAAACAAGATTGAAAGAGTTATATAAATATGCACAATCTCAGCAGCTTGATATTTTATTTGAGGTGCATAATGAAGAAGAGGCAGAAACTGCCCTAAATATTGGCGCGAATATTATCGGCATTAATAATCGTAATCTAAAGACCTTTGAAGTAGATTTGGCTGTAACCGAACGGGTAGCCTCTCTTTTACAGCAAACGGATTGCTTATTCATTAGTGAGAGTGGGATAAAGACAAAGGAAGATGTAGAGAGGGTTCGAGAAGCAGGGGCAAAAGGAATTCTCGTTGGGGAGACGTTAATGCGTTCTAGTAATATCCAGGAAACGATGAGTGAGATCCGAATTCCTTTCTCCAAGGTGGTGGAATAAGTGCGAGTCAAAATTTGCGGCATCAAGAAGCTAGAAACAGCCCAAACCGCTGTGGAAGCTGGGGCGGATCTGCTTGGGTTTGTATTTGCGAATAGTAAAAGGAGAATTTCACCTGAAAAGGCAGCGGAGATTATCAAGGAACTGCCTGCTCATGTGAAATCGGTTGGTGTATTTGTCAACGAAAGTAAAGAAGAAATTCAGCGGATCGCTTGTCTCGCCAACCTCGATTATGTGCAATTGCATGGCCATGAATCACCTGCATTGTGTGCAGGTCTTAAGATCCCGGTCATTAAGTCCTTCTCGATCAAAGAAGAAAAAGATTTGAATCAGCTTAAGGACTATGATTGTGCTTATTATCTGCTTGATAGTCCAGGTGTTCAATATGCAGGTGGGAGCGGTATTCCTTTTAATTGGAATTTATTACAGGAAAAACATCTACCGAATGATCGTCTTATTTTAGCTGGAGGACTGACGGCTGAAAATGTGCAAAGAGCCATGGCAAAAGTGCATCCAGAAATTGTGGATGTTTCAAGTGGTGTAGAAACAGATGGGGAAAAAGATGCATCTAAAATAGTAGAATTCATCCAAACAGTAAAAGCATATCAACCAAATAAAACATCTAGGAGTGAAGAAAATGGCTCTGTACACATCACCAGATGAAAAAGGAAAATACGGACCATATGGGGGGCGCTTTGTGCCGGAAACATTGATGACCGCTGTATTGGAATTAGAGGAAGCCTATGAAAAGGCCATTCAGGATCCTGAGTTCGCAGAGAAAATGGATTATTATTTAAAACAATATATCGGTCGGGAAACACCGCTCTATTTTGCCGAAAATTTATCCAAACAATTGGGGGGTCCCAAAATATATTTAAAACGGGAAGATTTGAATCATACCGGTGCCCATAAAATTAATAATACGATCGGGCAGGCGTTATTGACCTTGAGAATGGGCAAGAGGAAAGTTGTGGCTGAAACAGGAGCTGGTCAACATGGGGTGGCAACCGCAACAGTTTGTGCCTTGCTTGGCCTTGAATGTATTGTGTTTATGGGGGAAGAGGATATTCGCCGTCAAGCATTAAATGTGTTCCGAATGGAACTCCTCGGAGCAGAGGTGAGAAGCGTATCTCAAGGGAGCGGAACGCTGAAAGACGCGGTGAATGAGGCGCTTCGTTATTGGGTCGCCCATGTAGAGGATACTCATTATATTTTAGGATCTGTTGTCGGGCCTCATCCATTTCCAAAAATTGTTCGGGACTTCCAAAGTGTGATTGGTAAGGAAACGAAGCAGCAAATCCTTGAGCAAGAGGGAAAACTTCCTGACGCTCTTGTCGCCTGTATCGGCGGCGGCAGTAATGCAATGGGTATGTTTTACCCATTTATTCAAGATGAAGAGGTAAACATTTATGGAGTAGAAGCGGCTGGCTCCGGAATTGAAACAGGTAAACATGCGGCTGTTCTAACGGATGGGAAATCCGGAATTTTGCATGGTACATTGACTTATCTTTTACAAGATCAGTATGGGCAAATCCAGGAGGCGCATTCCATTTCGGCTGGGCTAGACTATCCTGGAGTGGGGCCTGAACATTCTTATTTAAAAGATCGTGGCCGTGTGAATTACACATCGGTGACAGATGCGGAAGCTTTAGAGGCCTTTCAATTGCTTTCCAAAACAGAAGGGATTATCCCCGCTCTGGAAAGTTCCCATGCCGTCGCTTATGCCATTAAGCTCGCTAAGGAAATGAAAACATCCGAAACCCTTGTCATCTGTTTATCTGGACGAGGAGATAAAGATGTAGATGCGGTTCGAACTGCGATTGGAGGTCAGAACAATGGGTAAAACAAAAATCGATACAGCTTTCGCCCAAGTGCTTAATCAAGGAGATAAGGCTTTTGTCCCTTATATTATGGCAGGCGACGGAGGCTTGGAAAATCTTAAAGAACAAATCCTTTTTTTAGAAAAAAATGGGGCAACGGTTGTGGAACTAGGCATTCCCTTTTCCGATCCTGTCGCAGATGGGCCGGTTATTCAGGAGGCTGGTTTGCGGTCTCTTGAGAATGGCACGACACTGGAGGCAATTTTAACCAGTCTAGCAGAGTGGAAGGAAACGAGAAAAATCCCCATTGTCCTGATGACGTATATCAATCTCATTTATTCTTTTGGCATCGACAAGTTTGCGGAGCGTTGCGAGGAGGTTGGAGTGGATGGTCTGATTATCCCTGATCTTCCATTGGAAGAAGAAGAGTTGGTTACACCAGCTTTAGAAAAACGCGGTATTGCGTTGATCAGACTCGTATCTCCGACAAGCCCTCCGAGCAGAATCGAACAAATTGCCAAGCGGACAGAAGGATTTTTATATGCGGTAACGGTCAAAGGTACAACCGGTGTTAGAAATCAATATGAAGACGGGGTAGGGGCGTATTTACGGGAATTGAAAGCTTGTTCTAAAGTTCCGGTTTTAGCTGGATTTGGTGTTTCCACTCCAGAACAGGTACGTGAAATGAGTGAGTATTGTGATGGCGTCATCGTAGGAAGTAAAATTGTGGAATCTCTTTATCAAGGAGAGAACCAAGCAACCATTGAATTAATCGCTGCTTCTAAACAATCCGCTGCAAAAATATAAATACCTAAGCTGATGGAATAGGTTCTGTTCGAGTATTTTATTTTGTGAGAATCCTAATTTATTTGCCTTACTCGCGTTTGTCTTAATTGTCTTTAAATTTTAAAGGACTTGTCATCTTTTTCATGCTTGATTACTTGGAAAATAGGGTAAAGGATAAGTAAATAATGAAAAGGAGGCAAGTCCTAATGGCTAGGAAAAGCTTGAGCCCGTATATTTTGTTAGGGATTGGAATTGCCGGTGCCACGTATTTAGTGAAGGAAGAGAATCGACATAAAGCATTCAATAGCGTTCAATCGATAAAAAGAACCGTGCAGAAATGGTATAATGGAGCAAATTCAAAAATACAAGAAGAGATGATGGAAAAGGCAGGTCATCCCGATCCTTTTGATCAGGGAGATGCAAACATGGTAGCTGAGGGTGCTATGTATGCGGTAGAATACTATAACAAGGAAGAACAGTGATTGGAATAAACAGAAGAGTTGCTCAAGAGCGGGGCACTCTTTTTTTATTGCTCATTAGGCTCATAGCATGTCATGATAGTAAATATATTAGTAGTAATAGGAACGATCATTCTAACTTGAAGGGATATTCGTATGGCACGTAAAATTTTTATCTTTATTCTATGTATTCTGGCTTTTTGGTTATTTTTAGAAGTGAATAATAATTGGTTACAGACAACCAAACATACGATTGAATCAGAAAAAATTCCGAAAGCCTTTGATGGCATGAAAATCATTCAAATCTCTGATTTACAAGATGCTACCTTTGGTGAGGGGCAATCTCGCTTGATTGATAAAATCGCTCAATATCAACCTGATTTGATTGTCATTACAGGGGATCTGGTGGATAGTAATCGGTATGATTTATCAAACAGTTTAGACTTAATCGAGCAATTGACCAGCATGACGGATGTCTTTTTTGTTTTAGGTAATCACGAGGTGGCGGTCAATAAAGTAGACGAGATGACAGATACTCTCTCTTCCTATGGGGTTCATGTCCTGCGAAATCAAGCGATCAACTTAAAGAAGGACCATAAATTGATCTCAATTGTCGGAGTAGATGACCCACTTATGAGGGGAAATGAAAGTCCAGACGAAGCGATGGAGAAAATGTTGGGAGAGGCACTTTCTTCCGTTCCAACAGGCGCCTATACGATCCTGCTTTCTCATCGTCCTGAACTAATAAATGTATACGCGGGGAAAAAAGTAAATCTTGTGTTTGCAGGTCATGCGCACGGTGGGCAAATGAGGTTACCGTTCATCGGGGGCTTGTTTGCGCCGGGGCAAGGTTGGCTGCCCAAATATACATCAGGTCAACATCAGCAAGGGGAAACCACAATGATCGTCAGTCGAGGCTTGGGAAACAGTCTCATTCCTTACCGAATTTTCAATCGACCCGAAATCATTGCCGTCACATTGAAAAGTAGCTGAAGGGTATAATTTCGTTACAAATAGGCAACCTTTTCTTTATAGGAAAAGGAGGTCGTTATCGATGCTGAATGTCGTAATAAAAGTGATCGTCGTTCCGCTCATTTTAATACTGGCATCAAGATTATTACCAAATGTTCATTTTCCCTATCTTTATCAACCGCTTGTGACAGGAGTTATATTGGCCATTGTCGGTTATTTATTGGAATTGGTCCTTTTGAAAAGAGGAACCTTTTGGATTAGTCTAGCTGTTGACTTTATTGTATCCTGGATATTTCTTTATACCTTTGTTTATTTTTTCCAAGGCGCCTATATTACAGCTTGGGGAACGATTTTAACAGCAGCCCTATTAACGGCTGTCGAATTTTTCATGCATCTCTGGTTAATTGGCTCAGGCAGAGCAAGAAAAGAACCTTCTCTTTAGAAAAAAATGGAGCAGTCCCGCAAGTACAGTCAACTGATTAGGCCTAACTCCTCGTTTGGGACAGCTCCGGTTGGATTATCCAATTTAATACCTTCATTGCTGATCACTTCCTTTTTATCATATAGATTTCCGAAAAGAGCGGTCTTTAAACCTAGCAGGGGAGAAGTAAAATAGCTGTCATAAAATGTTGAAATAAGGGGTTGCCGAAAAAGATCATCGAAAACTATTTAGAGAGCATGACAAAACCTCCCTTTACCTGACAGTTTTAGAGAGAGGAGATAGGGCGTTTTTCATGGAACTTATGATTAACGCAAAAAAACGGGAGGGATTCGGTGAATCAGCACATTTTTACAACAGAGGCGGCGAAAAGATTAGGAATAGGGGTGAGCACCCTTAGAAAGTATGCGGCATTATTAGAAGCCAAAGGTTATACATTTGAACGGGGAGCTAATAATGGACGGATTTTTGAAGAAAAGGATCTTACTCTTTTAGAGACGATATTGCGAAGAATGGAGGAGGAAGGGATAGCAGTAGAAGCAGCGATTGCAACAGTGGTGGACAAACCAAGTCAAGCAGCTCCAACCCCATCCGTTCAACCAACGGATTTAAACAATTTTATCGCGCAAATCAAAGAACTAGAAACGCAGCAGGCATCCCTTACAGAAATGAATCGACATCTTGTCAAACAGGTGGAAATTTTGACAGAAAAAATAGAAGAGAGAGAAAGAGATCAACAATTATTTCGTTTAATCGAAGAATCTCGAAAAAAGAAGAAAAGAAAGGGCATCACCTTTCTAGGACCGTTTACCCAACTAGCAGGAAAAAGGTAAAATGGAAGAACGATAAACCATTTTCGCATCGCCAAGAAAGCAAATGTCCAAAAGGCTCACTTTCCTTCATGGAGAGGAGCTTATTTTTTTCTCCTGTTTTGTCATTTCTTTCAATATTTGCGGTTATTTTCATGGAAGATGGGTAAATTATTAAAAGTACAGACAAAATAGTTGACAAATTCATTACGCTTTAAAAAAACAATATACAGTAGCTTGAAATTGAGGTAAAATATAGGTAAGATGTCAAATCTTAAAGAGGTGGATCTTCTTGCAAAGAGATCATGACCAACTACAGAAAATTATATGTAGTCTATCGGAGATTGGTGTGAAAATATCGAAAACGAAGTCTCGACTTGAACTAAGCAAGGTTGTTGATAATGTCGAGAGACTTCGAAACTATCCTGAACTTCATTCTTAAGAGGAAATAAACTGGGCATAAATCAAGAAATGTCTAGTTTATTTTTTATGTAATCAACATTTAAAAGGGCAACCGGAAAAATCAGCTTTTCACTTCCGGTGTGCCCTTTTATCACTAGGTATTTGTCGGTTTTTGTACTTCCACAATACTAATGTGAGAGCCTTCCATCGAATGGACTTGAAATTGGTATCCCTCCGCTTCAATGATATCTCCCTCTCGTAGATCATATTTTTGCGTTAGCAACCATCCTCCAATGGTATCGACCTCATCGTCTAATAAATGAATCCCTAGTAGTGCATTTACTTCCTCGATAAGTAGTTTGGCTTCAAACAAATAATGATCTTCCGCAATTTTCCGAATCTCTGGTAGTTCCTCTGAATCAAACTCATCCCTAATTTCACCCACAATTTCTTCAAGAATATCCTCTACCGTAATAATCCCGGCTGTCCCACCATATTCATCCAATAAAACGGCCATATGTGTACGTTCTTTCTGCATTTTCACTAATAAGCTTTGGATAGGGATCGTCTCAATCACACGGATAATTGGTTTGACATAGGGCATAATCGGTTCATCTCCATGACAATCGCCATGAATACAGTCTGTTAGAAACTCTTTAACATTCACGACCCCAATGATTGAATCCTTATCTCCATCTATGACCGGATAGCGAGTAAATCTTTCATGCTTGATCGTTTCGATAATTTCCTCTATGGAAGCCGATTTTTCAATTGTATAAACTTCGACTCTCGGTACCATAATTTCTTTTGCAATCCGATTGTCAAATTCAAATATTTTATTTACATAACGGTATTCGGATTGATTAATTTCTCCACTTTTTAGACTTTCTGACAGGATGATTCTAAGTTCCTCTTCGGAGTGGGCAATTTCAGTCTCGGAAGAATGCTCAAATCCAAATAACTTCACAATAAATCGTGCGGAATGATTAAGTACCCAAATAAACGGATACATGACTTTATAGAAAAAAATAAGGGGGCCTGCAACGGTTAAAGTGACTTTCTCTGCTTTTTGAATAGCGATTGTCTTAGGTGCAAGTTCTCCAACAACTACATTTAAAAAAGTAATAATAGTAAAGGCAAGAATAAAAGAAATAATTTTCACCAAAGAATCGGACAGATTCATTTTTTCAAATACAGGTCGAAATAGGGATTGCACAGTAGGTTCACCAAGCCAACCTAATCCGAGTGCAGCAACCGTAATTCCAAGTTGGGTAGCGGATAAATAGCCATCTAAATTAGATAATAATTTTTTAGCTGTGACAGCTTTTGAATTTCCCTCTGCAATCAATTGATCAATTCTAGAGCTGCGAACTTTCACAATCGCAAATTCAGAAGCAACGAAAAAAGCCGTTAAGGCAATTAAAAATAGGACAAGAACAATATTTAAAAAGAGCAATGGAGTATCTTGCCTTCACACGCAACTAGGCGTTTGAAGCAAGATTTCACCTCCCCTAATCCAAGGTTTCGTTCTTCTTACTTTACCCAAAAAAGAAGGCTTCAATCAGCAGAATATGTTTTAATGGTTTGAACTCCCCCTTCAATGCCTCAAACCCCTTCCGCTTTTCTTTGTCCTGCTCCAGACGGCAGGGGCTCGAGGTCAAATAACCCTGAACTACGAAGGGGAAATTCACCCTTCTTTAGTTCAGGAACATTTGCTTGTCGCCCCTAAACAGCCGTCTTCCGCTTTTCCTTGTCTAGCTCCAGCGCCTAGCGACTAGCAAATTTACGCCTTCTTCCTACGATAAGTCAACATCGGCTCATTCTTCGCCGTGTTTCCTTTATCTAGTCAGAAGTCTTTAAATTTGTACGTCGCTGAACAGGCGCTTCCGCTTTTCTAATCAAAACGATACATAATTGTAATGTAGGCTTGACTGCCTACATGATATAATGAGTCGTATCTAATACGGTTGTGATAAAAGTTCACCTAGAGAGATGGGGGGTTGTTTTTTGAATAATCCTATAAGAGATCAAGAAATTATTTATGTCCATATGAACCATTCTGATCGTTTTGTTATTTCTTCAGGTATTTCCTTTTCTGACTTTATAGATGGAATTTCCGTGGATTTATCCAATCTTTTGTTAATCCGCCATAAGTTTGAGGAAGGACATTTTAATATGCATATGCTGCTTGATTATGTAGATCAAGATATGCTGAAGAAGATTTCAGCCGCCGAAGTGAAGAATTATGGCGATTTTTGCTGGATAGATTTTACGGATGAAGAACAACTTAATCAGTTAAGTGGACAGGAAATAGCTGAAATTTTATATATGGGCCATTTTAAGGATCATTTAAAGCAACCTTTCTATCGAAAACTTGGCAATCAATTTGTTTATTTGACCGGTGACGATGGCTGGTTGAATAAAACTTATTACCAATCATGGGAACCTTTTTTTACAATGCTCGGGTCAGTCATTGCCAAGAAAATGATGAATCAAAGGGAGATCGGTTTTTTAAATTTTCGTAAGAAAAGGAGATTATCACCTATACCTGGAGAAATTCTTCATTCTTTTATGGATGATATGAAAGAGGGAATCGTTATTTCGCTTGGAAAGTCGAACCGTAATCGTTCCGTGCTAGAGATCCCGATTTGGCTGGTTGGAGATTTTTATGATATGGATACAATGACGACAGAATATGAATTGATAATGGAAACCAATCAACCAGATGGTAAGCTTGTTTTGGATCGAAAAACTGGGGAATGGCAGGCCTTAACCAAATATGTAGTGAAATGACCCTTCAGCAATGTTCAAATCGGAGTGCTTTTGTCGAAATTTTGTTTACGGCAAAGAGAGAATGTGGAACTACCTTATGGTGGTTCCACATTTTTTAGAATATAGCGGTACGCCTCAATATTCCGCCCATATACTATTAACACGCACGATTAGAAAATATTTAGTTATGGCTTTGGATCCATGGTAAAATAGATGACATATATACATGATGGAGGATTTTTAATGAAAATTAATCTTTGTTTATTATATGGTGGTAAGTCAGCAGAACATGAAGTTTCTCTACAAACAGCAAAAGCTGTGATTCAGGCTCTGGATACAAGTAAATTTTCCATTCATCCGATCTTTATTACAAAGGAAGGGGCTTGGAGAAAGGGACCAGAGCTTTTAGAACCTGTCGAGACAGTTCGGGAGCTTGAATATGAACAAACCGGTCAGGAGGTGGGTCCCAACGCCTTAGCAACTATACTTTCCCCTAAGGATAATCGCACTTTTGATGTTGTTTTTCCATTATTGCATGGTCCAAATGGGGAAGATGGTACTGTACAGGGAATGCTGGAGCTCTTGAATATCCCTTATGTTGGGAATGGTGTACTCTCCTCCTCGGCAGGAATGGATAAGGTTATTATGAAAAATTTATTTGCCCAAGAAGGATTGGATCAAGTGAACTATACTTGGTTCACTCGAAGTACATGGGAAGCTTCCCCAGATCGCGCTTATGAACAAGTTGAGAGGGAGATTCACTATCCTTGCTTTGTAAAACCTGCTAATCTAGGCTCCAGTGTGGGGATTAGTAAATGTGAAAATCGGGAAGAGTTGAGTGCCGCTTTTTCTGAGGCCTTCCGATACGACAGAAGAATTATTATTGAAGAAGGTGTATCCGCAAGGGAAATTGAAGTGGGCTTACTGGGGAATGATTTTCCAGAATGCTCGGTTGCAGGAGAAATTGCTCCGAAAAGCGAATTTTATGATTATCAAGCCAAATATTCTGATGGAAATACAGATCTTATAATTCCAGCGGATATTCCGGCTGAACAGTATACAGAAATACGAAATATGGCGACTAGAGCTTTCCGGGCCTTGGATTGTGCCGGTCTTGTACGGGCAGACTTCTTTATTACCAATGAGGGAAGAACCTTAATTAATGAAGTGAATACCATGCCAGGATTTACTCCAGTTAGTATGTTCCCGCTACTTTGGAAACATACGGGGCTTGATTATCCCGCATTGATCGAACGTCTCGTTCACCTTGCACTAGAAAGACATGATGAAAAACAAAAGATTACTCATACATTTTTTTAACAAAAATACTACTAGCTGTCCTAGGCATAGTGTAGCAGAGGACAGCCTGCTTTATTGGAGGGATTTGTGTGATTCAACGAACAATCGAACAATTAGCATCGATGATGAGTGTAGAAAATGATGTGACAAAGTATAAAGACCATTCCATCAAAGGGATTGCTTTTGATACGCGGATGATGGAGGAAGGCAATTTATTTGTCCCTTTAAAAGGGGAAAACGCAGATGGGCATCAATATGTGGAGAATGCGATTGCGAAAGGGGCAGGGGCTGTTTTATGGCAAAAGGACATGCCTTATCCACCTGAGGAACTGCCAGTTTTGATGGTAAAGGACACTTTGGTAGCCTTACAAGAACTTGCCCATTCTTATCGAAAACAAATACCTGTAAAAGTCATTGGAATTACCGGTAGTAATGGGAAAACAACGTCAAAAGATATTGCGGCAGCCGTTTTTTCACAAGAATATCGAGTTCATAAAACAATGGGGAATTTTAATAATCATATTGGCTTGCCGTATACATTATTGTCAATGGAAGAAGATACCGAGGTAGCTATTCTTGAAATGGGAATGAGTAGTAAAGGAGAGATATCCCTACTTTCTAAAATTGCTGAACCTGATGTAGCGATTATTACAAATATTGGTGAAGCACATTTACAAGATCTAGGTTCAAGAGAAGCGATTTCTGAGGCGAAATTCGAAATTACGGATGGACTTTCACAGAATGGTTTGCTCATTATTCCTGGAGAGGAGCCGTTATTACATAATAAAATCACTAATCTTCAACAAATTCGCATCCAAACATTTGGAGAAACAGGTAGCAATGATGTCTATCCCGAAAAGATTCGAATGGATGAAACGGGTAGTGAATTTACAATCCCCTCCTTTAAGGAAGACGTCCTTTTTCTCCCCATTCCTGGCAAACATAATGTTTTGAATGCTCTAGCGGTTTTCTTGGCAGCGAAAGATTTTACTATTCCGTATTCTTCGATCAAAGCAGGTTTGAAATCTGCAGAATTGTCTAATATGAGAATGGAATGGCATGAGGGGATGAAAGGGACAAAAATTTTAAATGATGCTTATAATGCGAGTCCAACCTCCATGAGAGCGGTGCTTTCCATGTTTGCAGATATGGGGGGAGATCGTGATAGAATTGTCGTCTTAGGTGACATGCTTGAACTTGGTGAGCATGAAAAGGAATACCATCAGCAGCTTGGGATGGAGTTAAACCCTGAGAGCATTAAATACGTTTTTATTTATGGAAAGCTTGGAAAATATATAGCAGAAGGAGCCTTAAAACATTTTTCGCGAGATAGGGTCTTTGACTTTACCGAGAAAAGCGAATTGATTAAGCGATTAACGGAAAAAATAAAGGGAAATGAGTATATTCTTTTTAAAGGCTCGCGCGGAGTGAAATTGGAAGAGGTAATAGAAGCACTAGAAAAGTAAATCAAGAAGAGAACTTTAGGAATGTAGTAGGTGCAAAAATTCAATTAGTAGAAAATTTCCTTTACGTAAAATTGTATTCAAAAACATTTAGTGATAGAATTATGAACATCGTTTACAATTTTTTTGCATTGAACCATGTTCTTAGGATGTTTTTGGGCAAAGGGACTGGGAAATAGAAGTAGTGAGACGACATGTCTCAATTTGAAGGAATCAAAGGAGATTGAGAAGCATTGACGAAGTTTGCAGAATTGAATATAAGCCCTGCTCTTTTAAAAGCAGTTAATCGAATGGGCTTTGAAGAAGCAACACCGATACAAGTAAAGACCATTCCATTAAGTATGCAAGGAAAGGACTTAATAGGGCAGGCGCAAACTGGTACAGGTAAAACTGCGGCATTCGGTATTCCATTGATCGAAAAGCTTGATGTGAGAAGCCCGCATGTGCAAGGAATTATTATTGCCCCTACGAGGGAGTTGGCAATACAAGTATCAGAAGAATTATTTAAAATTGGGAGAGACGCTCGTGCCCGTGTTTTGGCCGTTTATGGAGGTTCCGATATTCAACGGCAAATTCGTGCATTGAAAAAAGGTCCGCATATTATTGTAGGAACTCCTGGGCGGATCTTGGATCATATTAAGCGCAAAACATTAAAACTGGATAAAGTCCAAACGCTTGTGTTGGATGAAGCCGATGAGATGCTTAATATGGGATTCATTGACGATATCGAATCGATTTTAGAAAGTGTTCCGGATGACAGACAAACATTGTTGTTTTCCGCAACAATGCCTAATCCAATACGTAAAATTGCAGAACGATTTATGAAATCCCCAGAAACGATCCGGGTAGAAGCCAAAGAAATGACAGTTCCATCGATTGAACAATATTTTGTTAAGGTTCATGAAAGGGAAAAATTCGACGTATTGGCACGTCTCATTGATGTTCAGTCACCTGAACTTGCGATTGTCTTTGGTCGTACAAAACGACGTGTGGATGAATTGTCTAACGCCCTAACACTTAGAGGCTATGCCGCAGAGGGTATCCACGGCGACCTTAGCCAAGCGAAGCGTTTATCGGTTTTAAGAAAATTTAAAGATGGAAAAATCGATGTGCTCGTGGCGACAGATGTAGCAGCTCGTGGCCTGGATATTTCAGGTGTGACCCATGTGTATAATTATGATATTCCACAAGATCCTGAGAGCTATGTTCACCGAATTGGCCGGACCGGACGTGCGGGAAAAGAGGGAATGGCGATTACCTTCGTAAGTCCGCGTGAAATGGGGTATCTTCGAATTGTGGAGCAAACAACGAAAAAACGGATGCAACCAATGCGCCCGCCAACTTGGAATGAAGCATTAGAGGGTCAACAACGCATGACTATGGAAAAAATAGAAGAAGTCATTAAAGAAGGAAACTTCGATGAATATAAAGCAGTAGCGAATGAACTTCTTACTGAATATCAAGATGCTGTCTCCATTGTAGCAGCGGCTTTAAAAACAATTACAAAAGAACCCGATAAAACACCGGTTCATATTACGGAAGAACGACCACTTCCATCCAAACGAGATTCTTATCGTGGTGGCGGTGGAGGCGGCAATCGCAACCGCCGTGGAAAATCTGGCCCGCAATCCTATAAGGGCAACCGCAAGCCCCAACGCCGCACTGGGCGTCGTTAATCCGAAAAGCGGAAGACGGCTGCATAGGAGCGACAGTCAAATGTTCCTGAACCTAGGAAGGGCGGTTTTTCCCTTCCAAGGTACAGGGTTATTTGACCTCGAGCTCCTGCCGTCTGTAGCTAGACAATCCGAAAAGCGGAAATTAAAATAGAAAAATGGCCTTTCAAAGAATATTCTCGCTAAAAAATAGTAAGCGATCGTGAACCAAATCACAGTCCTCTGTGCCTAAAATGGTTTAAAAAAGCAATCGGACCAGCCGGTTGCTTTTTTTAATCCAAGTAGCAAAGAAATACATAAGCGTCTTCTTACAAATAAGCTAAATGAATGAAAATGATGAATAACTTGAAACTATATTCCACAGGGGAACGTATAGATAGATGACGAAGAAAGGAAGGATCTCAAATGAAACTTGAACAACCATCGAAGCAAATTTCCTTGCGTGGTTTAAAAGTATGGCGAATAACCGGAAGCCTTTACTCCATCCTGTTATGGATTGTAGTGATTGCCGGGGGTTTTGTTACTTATTTTTTTGAATGGCCATTATGGATCGTTTTTTTCGCAGCGGGAATTGCGTGCATCGTCACGATTTTAAGTATTTTCATTGTTCCACCTATTCGCTGGGGCCGTTGGAGGTATGAGGTGAGAGAACAGGAAATTGAACTGCAACACGGCGTTTTCTTCATCACTCGTACCCTCGTACCCATGGTTCGTGTTCAACATGTGGATACTGTGCAAGGGCCACTCCTGCGCAAATACAATTTGGCCACCATTCAAATTTCAACGGCTGCAACCGTGCATGAAATTCCCGCTGTAGAACTACAAGAAGCCGAAGCAATGCGGCAAGCGATTTCGAGCTTGGCAAGGGTGGCGGAAGATGATGTCTGAACCGAAACGTCTCCATCCCATTATGATTCTATTGGACATTGTGAAAAGTATTAAAGACGTGATCGTTCCGATTTTTATTTATTTTTTTATTTTCTTTTTCAAAGAACCTTCCGATAATATTTGGCTGCGGCTGAGCCCTTACATTTTTGTGGGGATTATGCTCATTATGCTCATCGTGACAAATGTGATTTCTTGGCTGCGCTATACATATCGACTTGAAAACAATGAACTGAGAATTGAGTACGGCCTATTTGTAAAAAAGAAACGATATATCCCTTTTGAACGAATTCAAAGTCTTGATTTCTCTGAAACCATTTTTCACCGTCCCTTTGGGCTTGTCAAAGTAAAAGTAGAAACCGCAGGGGGAAACCACGATGAAGCGGAAGCCGAAATGACAGCGATTAAGAAAGCGGAAGCAGATGCGATCAAACAAATCATTGCACAAGCAAAGGATACGGGAGAAATCTCTGAAAATGCCGATGGGGAACTTGAGACGGAATCGAATAAAGAAGCCATTCTTTATAAAATTTCCCGTAAACAATTACTGTTTTTTGCCTCTACTTCCGGACGGGCAGGTGTCATTATCTCGGCCGTCATCGCCTTTCTTGCCCAGTTTGAAGAGATTATTCCCTTTAAAGCGATTTTTCACGAAATGGAAAATATCGTAAAAGCGGGATTACTCATTGTGACGCTAATTGTCTGTTGTGTTCTCGTTCTTGCATGGCTTTTATCCGTAGTTTGGGCTTATTTAAAATATAATGATTTTACCTTAAAATGGGTGAATAATGAATTTGTGATTACGAGAGGACTATTAGAAAAGCGAACGACAACGATTCCTGCCCGCCGAGTACAGGCGATCAAAATTTCAGAGACCCCATTTAGACAACCGTTCGGCTATGCGAGCGTCTCCGTTGAATATGCGGGTGGTTCGATTACAGATGACAATCAATTCGGTATGCTGATGCCCGTAGTGAAAAAGAAAGAAATTGCGCAACTTCTTGAACAGGCATTGCCAGACTATTCATTGGATGTCGACTTAACCAGTGTACCCAGAAGAGCAAAGCGGCGATATTATTTTTTAAAAATGTTTTTTCTCGCCCTTTTAACAACCGGTTTATCGATTTGGCTATGGCCTTACAGTCTTTTCTCATTACTGCTCGTCCCGCTTGCTTGGGTGTGGGGGCATTTTCAGTATCGATCAGCCGGCTGGAATTTAACCAACCAACAATTGGTCTTACGTTCACGTGATATTCAGCAAGAAACAGTGTACTTACGAAAAAATCGGATTCAATCCATGGATATTGAAGTGAATTGGTTTCAGAAGAGAGCAAACCTTGCGACTATCCATACAACGGTCATGAGTGGGGGCCTGGGGAGTGCTAAGGTGAAGCATGTAGAAGTAGAAGATGCAAGAAAGATGTATCAATGGTATCGACCGGACAAAAAACCGGGGAAAAGAAACGAAGTCCATGGGGAGGAGCCGCAAATCCCGTAAGACTTCGTTCGTGAAAGCGGAACTTCATTTTACCTAAAGTCAATCGGGCGAAAATGAAGCAGGATTCTTCCGATTAAAAGACCACTAATTAACCCGAAAATATGCCCAGTAATGTTTACATTCGGGGTGAAGAAAGTCATAATCACACTTATGACGGCGATCGGAAGAATGACTTGTTTTCCTTGTTTGGGCATGTATTCCTTTTTAAATAAAATAACGGCCAAATAAATGCCAAATAGGCCAAAGATCGCCCCACTTGCCCCAATATGGGTGTAATAAGGGGGTTGGATTAATAAGGTGGCGAGATTCGCTCCGATTCCACTAAGGATATAGACTAGAATAAAGCTTGCTTTACCTAACGCTCTTTCAAGAGCTGGTCCAAATAGTACGAGCGAAAAAGAATTAAACAATAAATGTGTAAAATTCACATGCACAAGAATAGGTGAAACTAAGCGCCAATATTCCCCTTCACGGATAAATAAATTGACCCCGGCTAAGGATTCTAATAATAGATTCTTGGGGAAAAAAGGGACATGCATCAATAAAAATAGAATAATTTGGATTCCAATGATAAAAGAAATGACTGGATAACGTTTAAGAAATTGTCCAAAACTCTCTGTTCTGACAAACATGATTTGCTTCTCCTTTCTAGTAGATAAAAAAGCATAAAAATTGGCTGGTGTTTGATCCAGCTCCAGCGCCTAGCCCCTCGAGGTCAAATAACCTGAGCCAATAAAAGTCAAAACCGGACTTTTCTTGTCTCAGAACATTTGCTTGTCGGAGGCCTGCAGGATGCAGGTCAGAACGGCGTTGCGACAGGACGTCGCGCTTTTAGCCGTTCTTCCTATTTTAAAGGCGCTTGCGCTTTTCTTACGGGATAGGAAAGTATAAAAATTGGCTAATGTTTGGATCTAGCTCCAGGCGCCATCGGCTCGAGGTCAAATAACCTAAGCCAATAAAAGTCAAAACCGGACTTTTCTTGTCTCAGAACATTTGCTTGTCGGGGCTGAACAAGGCGCTTGCGCTTTTCTTATAGAGAAATCTTACTTTACCTAGCATAAATCATGGTACGAAATAGAACAACTTTTGATCAATTCATATGGTGTAAGTTCAGTTTTTAGAAGGGAGGGAGAAAGATGATTATTGGTATTGGTTTAGATATCGTAGAAATAAAAAGAATAGAAAATGTTTGTCTAAGGCAGGAGAGATTCCCAGCGAGAATTTTGACAGCAAGGGAAAAAGAGCTCTACTTGTCATTATCAGAAAAAAGGAAAGCAGAATTCTTAGCCGGCCGTTTTGCCGCAAAGGAGGCGTATGCAAAGGCGCGAGGGACAGGACTTGGCTGCGAGCTTTCGTTTTTGGATATTGAAATTATACCAGACCGAAATGGCAAGCCCTATATCAACAAGCCCCAATTTGAAAAGGCTCATCTCTCTATTACTCACACAGAGCAATATGCAGCCGCACAGGTTATCATTGAGTCCTACAAGATGTAGATTCAAGAACGTCGTGCTTCCTCCTTCCAAGGCGTCTTGTGCTTTTCTTAAATAATAGGTCTAATCCCCATACTTGTCTCATATATTTTTAATGCGTTAGGAGAGATGGGGATGGCTGCGGAATGATGAGCGCACCTGAGCGGAACGGTCGCTAGTATTACAGTGTGAAGATCAATGATTTCACAGCCACTTTCTCTCTTCTTTTCATGGTCAAAAAGGACAAGAAGGGGTTGAAAGAATGAGAAAGGGGTTATGGATAATTGGATTATTGTTCGTGTCAGTTGTGGTCCTTTCCGCCTGTGGGGCAAAGTCTCAGGAAGATGTCACAAAAGCTTTAGAAAAAAAGGTGGGGGATTTAAAAGGGTATAAGGCCGAGGCGAAAATGACATTGACCGTTGGGGAGGAGCCTCAAACCTATAATATCGATGTTTGGTATGAAAAGCCGGGAAATTATCGTGTCCATTTAAAAAATGAAAACAAAGATCAAAGCCAAATGATCTTACGCAATAAAAGCGGTGTATATGTATTAACCCCGGCATTAAACAAAAGCTATCGTTTTCAGAGTGAATGGCCTGAAAATAGTAGCCAAGCTTATTTGTTTGAATCGCTCGTGAAAGACATCCTTGACGATAAAGAGGCAGAATTTAAGGCGGGTAAGGATCAATTTGTTTTTCATTCAAAAACACGCTACCAGAATAAGAAAATGCTTCCTTCTCAAGAAATCACTTTAAAAAAAGGATCATTAGAACCTGTTAGTGTGAAAGTTTTGGACAACAATCAGAATGCTGTTGTCACTGTCGAATTCTCCAAATTTGAATTTGATGCTAAATTTGACTCCAATGCCTTCGACACAAAGAAAAATATGACGAGTGCACAATTGGATATTCCTGTTCTTAAAAATGTAGGGGATAGTGATGATTTTGCTGTGAAATATTCAATGGCAGAAATTCCAGGAGTAAAGCTTCTTGAAGAAAATGAAGTATCAACGGAAAATGGAAAAAGGGTTATTTTAACGTATGCTGGTGAGGATAAGTCCTTTACGATTTTCCAAGAGGCTTCAGAAGTAAGCCCGACCTCTTCGATGGAGGTCATACCAGTTAACGGCGAGATGGCTGATTTAGGATTTTCGATTGGGGCGATGACAGAAGGTTCGATTAGTTGGACAGATCAAGGAGTAGATTTTTTACTCGTTTCCTCTAATTTAACTCCTGAAGAAATGGTGATGGTCGCAAAATCTGTTCAAGGCAGCTCCGTCAAATAATGGCGGCAATACTTTTAAAATTGTTTGACAGACCTCTTCAAAAAAGGTCTGTTTTTTTAGTTTTTCCATTTCTTCACCAATTGTTAATATTTTCCACAATTACAAATTGTTTATTCGCTGAAACTTAGGTTACAATGATGATTGACATCTGGTAAATAGAGTTTGATAATAAATATCAGTTTCTATTTTGTTTAGGGAAGTGAACCTTTGGTGGGTGAACATCAATTTTATCGAGATACTTGGGCTGAAATTAATTTGAATGCCATTATGTATAATATGAAAGAAATCCGTAAGCTGTTTCCTTCAGAGACAAAGGTCTTTGCGGCTGTTAAAGCCAATGGGTATGGTCATGGTGCCGTTCAAACAGCTAGGGCGGCACTTAAAGCAGGGGCTCATGGTTTGCTCGTTGCTTTTCTGGATGAAGCCTTGGTCCTAAGAAAGGCGCAAATTACTGCACCCATTCTTGTATTAGGGTATACGCGGCCAGAGGATGCAGGGAAAGCGGCTGAAGAACATATATCTTTAACCGTTTATCAATATGACTGGTTGCAAACGGCAGAGCATGCTATTCCTCAAGGGTACAAGCTTTCCGTCCATATAAAATGTGATACAGGTATGAATCGAATTGGAGTCAAAAAAGTAAGTGAATTAAGCGAACTTGAAAAATTCATCGATGCTTCTCACACGTATTGTTTTGAAGGAATCTATACCCATTTTGCAACAGCCGATCAAGTGGAGGAGAGTTACTATCAGCAGCAATTAGCCCGCTTTCACGATTTTCTGAACGTTTTAAAGACGCAACCATCCTATATCCATGCTGCCAATAGTGCTGCAGCACTCATTCATCATGATTCGATTTTTAATGCGATTAGAGTTGGTATCGCCTTATATGGTCTGTCTCCTTCACCAGAAATAAAACCCTTACTGCCTTTTACTGGAAAAGAGGCATTCTCTCTTCACTCGAAAATCATTCATATTAAAAAATTAGCAGCGGGTGAAAAAATAAGCTACGGGGCAACATATACAGCGGAACAGGAACAATGGATCGCGACGATCCCAATTGGGTATGGGGATGGATGGCTTAGACATCTACAAGGCTTTCATGTGATAGCAGATGGGGAACTAGTCCCGGTCGTCGGCCGAATTTGTATGGATCAGACAATGCTCCAGCTTCCACGTTTTATGCCAGTTGGGACGAAAATTACCTTGATTGGCGAACAAAAGGGGCAACAGGTATCCGTTGATCATGTTGCAAAAAAATTAGACACAATCAATTATGAAGTAACATGTATGATCAGCCATCGTGTTCCGCGGATCTACGTATAGGCCCACAGGATGTGGGTCAGAACGAGGCCCACAGGGTGTGGGTCAGAACGGCGTTGCGCCAGGACGGCGCGAACTTAGCCGTTCTTCCCCATTAAGGTGCTTGTGCTTTTCTTACATTTTTTGCCGAAAAAAATAAAAATTTTGGTAAATAAAGAAGGATAATTACGATAAACGTAGAAGTATAGGTATTAAATCCAAAATTAACGGTTGATACTAGAGAAAGAATCTAGAAATACCTTTGCACAAGTGCTGAATGATGGTATCATAATACAGAATGGTTTGTAGTGATTGTGGAGGTGTAGTGGGTGTCTGAATCCAGCGCAACAACGGAAATCATGATTCGCTTACCGCAACAATTGATTGCGGAAATGGACGGATATGCTGAATTGGAAAATGTAAATCGGAATGAATTTATTTATCGTGCTACAAAAATGTATCTTCGTGAACGAAGAAGGCGGCAAATTGTGGAAACAATGCGGCGTGGTTACATGGAAATGGCGAAAATCAATTTGGCAATTGCTTCGGAAGCCATACAGGCGGAATATGAGGCGGAAAATACAGTCGAACGTCTTGTAAGCGGGGGCTAGTATTTTGAGTGTAAAACGTGGTGATGTGTATTTCGCCGACTTATCGCCAGTAGTCGGTTCAGAACAAGGCGGGGTGCGCCCTGTTTTGGTGTTGCAAAATGATATTGGGAATCGCTTCAGTCCCACTGTAATCATTGCAGCCATAACGGCGCAAATTCAAAAAGCCAAATTGCCCACTCATGTGGAAATTGATGCCAAAAAATATGGATTTGAAAGGGACTCTGTTCTACTACTTGAACAGATTAGAACAGTGGATAAGCAACGGCTAACGGATAAAATTACACATCTGGATGAAGAAATGATGGAAAAGGTAGATGAAGCCTTGCAAATTAGTTTAGGCCTCATCGATTTTTAAGGCGCTTTATTGTTGAAAAACAAAAGCGTCTTTCTTATTGTTGTAGACCACTTTTTTCCTATTTCTCTGTTAAGATGTCTTTGTATTTGAGTTTGTAAATGGGCTATGGTTAAAATGAAAAATAAAGGATTTGCACGGTTTTTGGATCGTCAGCAAATAGAGGAGGAAAGGATTCGATGAAGAGAGAAATTGCTCAATATATACAAAATTATGGAGGGAATATGCTGGATGAGTGGATGGTTGAAATGAAGGAAAAGGGGGATTCTCGTTCATTCAACACCATCTCAGATAATGTGTTCAGCAATATGAGTAAAGAATTTTTAGATGTGATTGTTTCCAATATTGTCGATTCAAATGAAATCTACCATGAGAAAGTGAAGGACTTTGCTGAAAGTATTATAAAATTAGGTTGGCCACTTACTTACCTAACAACGGGGATTCGGGTGTTTCAAAGTATTATCTTTGAGAAAATGGTGACCAAAAATGAGTATACGACTGAACAAATAAAGTTATTGGTTCTTGACCTTGAGGACTGGTTGGCCCCTTTACAGGATCAGATGATTGATACCTATTCAGAAACTTGGGAGAAAACGATCTCGATGCAAAAGGTTGCTTTACAGGAACTTTCCGCCCCCCTCATTCCGGTCTTTGAAAAGATCTCCATTATGCCCCTTGTAGGAACAATTGATACCGACCGTGCCAGATTAATTATGGAAAATCTTTTAGGTGGTGCAGTTAAACATCGCTCAGACGTCGTTTTAATCGATATTACAGGAGTCCCTGTTGTGGATACAATGGTGGCTCACCACATCATCCAAGCGGCAGATGCAGTTAGATTAGTAGGGGCAAAATGCATGATTGTCGGAATTCGTCCGGAGATTGCTCAAACGATTGTTAATTTGGGGATTAATCTTAACCATATTACAACAACTAGCACATTGCGGAAGGGAATCGAAAAAGCACTTGAATATACCAACAGGGAAATTGTCATGATGGAGGGTGCAAATTGAGAATACCAATACTAAAATTAGGCAAATATTTACTTGTTTCGATTCAATGGGAACTAGATGATCAAACAGCCTTACAATTTCAAGAGGATCTATTGCAGATGATTCATCAGACAAATGCAAGTGGTGTGGTGATTGATATTACATCCATAGATTTTATAGATTCATTTATTGCAAAAGTCTTAGGTGATGTGATAGAAATGTCTAAATTAATGGGAGCTAAGGTAGTCATTACTGGTATCCAACCTCCAGTTGCCATTACGCTGATTGAACTTGGAATTCGCTTGGATGATGTGATGACTGCACTTGACTTAGAAAACGGTTTAGATAAATTACAACAGGAACTGGGGGAGTAGCCTATGGAGCTACAGTCCTGCGTGAAAATATTAAATGAATGGGACATAGTAGCAGTTCGCCAATTAGGCAGAAATGTGGCAAAGGAGCTTGGGTTTGGGACTGTCGACCAGGCAAGAATCACGACTGCAATCAGCGAATTGGCAAGAAATATTTTCTTGTATGCCGGTCAAGGCGAGGTTTGTATTGAAAAGTATTATGTAGGTGAAAAAACGGGTGTCAAAATTATTGCAAAAGATAATGGAGCGGGAATTGCCGATATTCGCAAGGTAATGGAAGACGGCTATACCACATCAGGGGGGTTGGGAGCCGGACTTCCAGGTGTGAAGCGGCTGATGGATGAATTTGACATCTACTCCAAAGTTGGGGAAGGAACAGAAATCACTACAGTGAAATGGCTCCGATAGGGGGATTTTCATCATGGGCTTTAGAGAAAGTTTGGAAGATAAATATAGAGCTATTCTGGGTAAATATTTAGAAGGTAAAGACGAGCAAACATTGTACCAAGGACAGAAATTAAGTAGAAAATTAATCGAACATCATATCTCTCCTGAGGAGATTATTAGCTTACATAGAACTGTTCTCATGGAGAATGGATTTCAAGCAGACGCTATATTCGATTCCTTTGATATTTTGCTAGAGGTCATGATGGGCTATGGACTTGCATACAGAGAGCATCAAAGCCTACGAACGGAACAGCTTGCATTAAAAAATGAAATTGAAGTAGCGGCGAAAATGCAACAGACCTTGTTGCGGACCGTTAAACCTGAGATTGAAGGGCTTGATATTGGCGTTATTAGTGTGCCTGCTAGACAGATGAACGGAGATTATTATCATTTTGTCAAAGACGAGAATCAATGCCTTGGAATTGCAATTGCGGACGTGATAGGCAAAGGAATCCCAGCCGCTTTGTCCATGTCGATGATAAAATATGCCATGGATAGTTTCCCAGAAAATCAACATAGTCCAAAGCAAATTTTAGAAAGTTTAAATCGAGTAGTGGAACAAAATGTGGACCCCAGTATGTTTATTACAATGTGCTATGGGGTATATGATCCCCGTACACATGATTTTACCTATGCCTCGGCTGGACATGAAGCAGGTTTTTTTTACAATGGTGAAAAACAGAACTTTCAGGATTTAGAAGCCAGAGGATTATTATTAGGTATCGAAAAGAAAACGAAATATAAGGAATTTAACGTACAACTTTCACCTGGCGACATGGTTATCCTTTTATCAGATGGTGTGACGGAATGTAGGACACAAGAAGGATTTATTGAAAGGGAAGACTTAATTTCAATGCTTCATGATTATATACATATGTCAACCCAAGAAATGGTAACGAAAATCTATAAGGATTTAGAAAGATTGCAAGATTTTGAACTTCGGGATGATTTTACTCTTGTGATTTTAAGAAGAGTTCAGTAATACAATCAATAGGTTTCGTTTTTAAGGAATCGGGTAGAAGTAAATTCAGTACTTTTAAAGGGGTTGGTGGATGATGAATATTTCTATAGATGTACAAGAAATGGAATCGATTATTAGCGCTAAACTTGCCGGTGAAATAGATGCTTATACTGCTCCAAAAGTTCGTGAAGCACTACTCCCGCTTGCAGAACAATCCGGCATAAAAATTGTCGTTGATCTAACGGATGTACACTATATGGACAGTACAGGCTTAGGCGTCTTTGTAGGATTATTTAAAACATTGAAGAAGTACGACGGCAAGCTTGTTTTAAAAGGAATGTCTGGTCGTTTGAAACGGTTGTTTGATATTACGGGACTAACAGATGTGATGGATGTCAATACCGAGGTAGAAGGTGGAGTTTAAGATGAAAGAAGCGTTTGACTACATTGAAATGAAAATTCCTGCAAAACCAGAGTATGTTGGGGTTATTCGACTAACCTTATCAGGAATTGCGAGCAGAATGGGCTTTACGTATGATGTCATTGATGATTTGAAAGTAGCTGTGAGTGAAGCGATCACGAATGCTGTGCAACATGCCTACAGGGAAAAGGAATGTGGGGAAATTGTTGTAGGATTTGCTCTTTATGAAGACAAACTCGAAACGATGATCGCTGACTCTGGAAAAAGCTTTGATTTGGAAAAGGCGCGCTCTAAAATCGGTCCATATAAGAGTGGTGATAAAGCTGAATTTCTTCGGGAGGGTGGCCTAGGACTGTATTTAATTGAAAGTTTGATGGACGAGGTGAAGATACACCAGCATGAGGGAGTAACGGTCTTTATGACCAAATTCCTTGAAGGAGAGCAGGTGGAGAGTGATGTTGAAACAATCTCAACCTGAACAAGGGCAAAGCCAAATTAACGAATGGATTAAAGCGTATCAAACCGATAAAGATGAGGAAGCTCAAGATAAGTTAGTTTCTCAGTACTATAAGTTAGTTGAATCGATTGCCCGAAAATATTCAAAGGGGAAATCGTTCCATGAAGATATTGTACAAGTAGGACTCATCGGCCTGCTTGGGGCCATACGCCGCTATGATGAAACGTACGGAAAAACATTTGAAGCCTTTGCAATCCCTACAATTATTGGAGAAATTAAGCGCTTTTTAAGAGATAAGACCTGGAGTGTTCATGTTCCACGGCGTATTAAAGAATTAGGTCCTAAAATTAAGGCAACGGTAGAAGAATTGACAAGGGAGCTTCAACGTTCGCCTAAAATTCCAGAGATTGCTGCCCATCTTGAAATACCTGAAGAGGAAGTTTTAGAAGCGATGGAAATGGGGAAAAGCTACCAAGCTTTATCTGTTGACCACTCGATTGAAGCGGATGCTGATGGCAGTACCGTCACATTATTGGATATAGTCGGTCACATTGATTCCGGTTACGAAAAAGTCAATCAAAAAATGATGTTGGAAGAAGTCCTTCATGTTTTGTCTGATAGAGAACGGAAAATCATTCAATATACGTATTTAGAAAACAAAAGCCAGAAAGAGGCTGGAGAAATGTTAGAAATTTCACAAATGCATGTATCCCGTTTACAAAGGAAAGCAATCAAAAAACTGAGAGAAGCCATTTTTGAAAATAAAAAAGATGCGGAGAAATCTTCTATATGATCCATGTGAAAAATAGTCATCTAGAGGCACATGCCTTTCAAACTGCTAAAGACAATAATGTTTATTGTGGTGATGGCTTCTACCTAAACTTACAAAATGATTATTTCCTTTGCGTTTTAGCCGATGGATTGGGAAGTGGACGATATGCCTATGAAGCTGCTAAGGCTGTAACTTCTGTGGTGGAATCTAACCCAGAGGAGAGTGTCGATACATTGATGGATTATTGCAATAAAGTGTTACTGCGTACACGAGGAGCGGCAGTAGGGATTTTAAAAGTTGATTTTCAAAAGCGAGAATTTGCATACAGTTGCGTTGGCAATATTCGCTTTTACGTTTATACGCCAGCAGGCAAATTAATTTATCCGTTACCCGTGACAGGCTATCTCTCCGGAAGACCCCAAAATTTCCATACCCATCTATATTCCTATGAAGGACAGTCTAAATTCCTGATCCATTCTGACGGCTTCATCAATATAAAAACCCGCGACTTGCTCGGAGGAAAGCATTCAGTTTGGACCATGACCGACCAACTAAAAGCAAAACAAATCAATACAACAGATGATATGTCCTTTATTGTCGGAACCCTACTCTAAGAGTAGGGTGTCTTTGCGGTGCCTGGCACCACCCGAATATGGTCGGAAAAAGTCTAAACCTCACCTTTGGATTTTCTCAAAAAGATTACATTTTTAATAAATTCTTGCTTTTAATCAGAATTTAGTTCAAATTATAGAGGATAGTATATTGAAAGATTCTGCAAAGGAAGTGAAGAAAATGATGGAATGGATGTTAGCCATTTTATTAGGCACAGCCGTTGTGCTACTTATTCTATCGTTTGTAAAAACACGGCAGACCTCAACAAAGATGGAGCGGGAAATGGATCAACTCTCTCTTACTTTTACAGATGAATTGTATAAAGTGCAACAACAAATTCGATTGGTAGAAATTGATGGTTTCATTACTGCACAAGAAGCAGGCGCTCTTCCAATCTCTTCGGAACAACGGGTTTTGCTGCGTGAGGTCATCGACCTTTATAAACGAGGCTACTCGATTAAAAATATTGCAGCAAAGAAAGGCTGTTCTCAACAGGAAATGGAACAATTACTTGCTCCTTATATGGATGTAAAGGAAGGGGAGAAAAGTAATCATGTCGGCAAAATCAATGCGTAGCTTTGCGATGGGGTTAATGATTGCGGCATGTGCCTGTGGTGTGGTCTACTATTCTACTCCCAATAATGAAACAAATGCTAAGGTGGAAGAAAAACCATCGGTAGAAGATATGAAAAGCATGTTAACCTCGGAGGGATATGTGATTCACACAGAAGAAGAGTGGGAGGAACAGCTTGCTGCAATGAAAAAAGCAAAAGAAAATGTTCCGGAAGAACCAAAAGAAAAGCCGAAGGAAAAAATAGTTTATCATGCGATCATTACTGTCACCGAAGGAATGACCAGCATTGATGTTGGAGAAGCTTTACAGAAGGCTCATATTATCGATAAAAAAATGGATTTTGTCAATGAGGTCGAAAAACGGAAGCTTTCAGGGAAGTTACGGCCTGGTACATATGAAGTGAATGATCAGATGAAGTTTGACGAAGTGATATCTGTGTTCTTTAAATAAAAACTATGAATGAAAAAAGCTGGATCATCACCGCAGTACTTGCTGGATGCTCTAGCTTTTTATTGATAAAATGGGAGGAAGAAATAGAGAAATGAGGGACTTACGTGACCATTGAACAAAAGATCGATTTGCTTGGGAAGATCGCCAAAGAGCTTACTTTATCTAAAAAGCAAGTATCCAGTGTGATTGACTTATTAGAAGAGGGAAATACCGTTCCATTCATTGCTCGTTATCGAAAGGAAATGACCGGCGCTTTAGATGAAGTGCAAATCAAAGGGATATTGGATAGTTGGACCTATTTACAAAATCTAGAACAAAGAAAAACCGATGTCATTCGATTGATTGAAGAACAGGGGAAATTAACGGAGGACTTAAAGGTAGCTATTTTACAAGCGGATCAATTACAAATGGTAGAAGATTTGTATCGCCCTTATAAACAAAAGCGTCGCACCCGTGCTGCTGTTGCGAAAGAAAAAGGATTAGAACCTTTAGCACAATGGCTTTTACAGTTTCCAACAGACGGTAATGTGGAACAAGAAGCTGAAAAATATATTTCAGAGGAAAAAGAAGTGTCGGATGCCACAGAGGCAATAAAAGGCGCCCAGGATATTATCGCAGAGCAAGTTTCTGATGATGCTGCGATTCGTCAATGGATCCGAAGGGAATTTTTCCATTCAGGAAAAATAACCTCTGTTGTGAGGGACGCAGAAAAAGATGAGAAAAAAGTGTTTGAAAATTATTATGATTATGAGGAACCAGTAAAAAGGATTGTGCCCCATCGCACTCTTGCTTTAAACCGCGGCGAGAAGGAAGAAATATTAAAAGTCTCCTTGAAAATTGAAGTCGAGAAAATTCTGCAGTATTTACATAGAAAGTTAATTAAAAAAGCGGATTCCATGGCTGCTTCAACGGTAATGGAAGCCATTGAGGATGGGTATAAACGGTTAATTGAACCGGCGATTGAGCGGGAAATTCGCAATGAATTGACCGAAAAAGCGGAAGCCCAAGCGATCCATATTTTTTCCGAGAACTTAAGAAACCTGCTCTTACAGCCACCTTTAAAAGGAAAAATGGTATTGGGAGTTGATCCTGCTTATCGTACCGGTTGTAAACTAGCGGTAGTGGATGAAACAGGTAAATTGCTACACATTGATGTTATTTATCCCCATCCGCCAAAAGCAAAATTAGCGGAAGCAAAGGAAAAAATGATTCGGATCCTGAAGCAATATAAGATCGAAGTGATTGCAATTGGAAATGGGACAGCCTCTCGAGAAACGGAGCAATTTACGGCTAATATTTTAAAGGAAATGAAAACCGATTTGGCCTATGTGATTGTGAATGAAGCGGGGGCGAGTGTTTATTCAGCATCCGCCTTGGCAAGGGAAGAATTTCCAGACTTACAGGTGGAGGAAAGAAGTGCAGCTTCAATTGCTAGAAGACTGCAAGACCCATTGGCTGAACTTGTTAAAATCGACCCGAAATCAGTTGGTGTTGGGCAATACCAGCACGATGTCTCTCAAAAGAAATTAAATGAATCATTGACATTTGTTGTAGAAACAGCGGTCAATCAAGTGGGTGTCAATGTCAACACAGCTTCGCCCTCATTATTACAATATGTTTCCGGTCTTAGCAAAACAGTCGCAAGCAATATAGTGAAGTTTCGTGAAGAAAATGGGAAGTTCTCAAGTCGAAAACAGTTGAAAGATATCCCGCGTTTGGGGGCGAAAACATATGAACAAGCCATTGGCTTTTTACGTATCCTAGATGGGATGGAACCGTTGGATACTACGCCAATCCATCCTGAAAATTACGCAGAAGTAATGAGCTTATTAAAGCGGCTTGGATTTTCAACGAAGGATATTGGAAGTCAAGAACTTGTTGAGGCATTGAAAAATGTGAATAAGGAATCAATGGCTAATGAGCTAGAACTTGGACTTCTAACATTAGAAGATATTATGGAGGCTCTGATGAAACCGGGACGGGATCTACGGGACGAACTCCCCAAACCTTTATTGAAAAAGGATTTATTAAAGTTAGAGGATTTGAAACCGGGGATGGAGATGCAAGGTACGGTTCGAAATGTCGTCGATTTCGGTGCATTTGTGGATGTTGGGGTGAAAGAAGATGGACTTGTTCATATATCCAAACTAAGTAACCAATTTGTGAAACATCCACTTGACGTTGTCTCTCTTGGAGATATTGTGACCGTTTGGGTGGAAAAAGTAGATGTACAAAAAGGCAGACTTTCCCTTACGATGTTACCCGAAGGTGAATAAACTTCAGTCAGTGGGGGATTAGATCTACAGCAGCAGGTCATGCAGACGAAGACGTGCGGACGGTGCTCTTAGTCTGCTTTCCTCTATTCCTCCACTGATTGTAAGGATCAAAAGCTAAATTCGCGACGTCCTATCGCAACGCCTTTGTGAACCACATCCTGTTGCCTGAACCAATCGAGGATTTGACTTTCAGTTGATCTCCCACCTACAATTCTTGTTTCTTCCTCGAATTCTTGAAGTAGGAGTGTTGTTTCCAGTTAATTCGGGATAAACAAGGAAAAACACTGCATCCCTTTATTTGCAGTGTTTTCTTCTATAAAAATTCCAGCATTGGTTCAATAATTTTATTTGATAGAGATTTTTTTCAAAGAAGGCCTTTTGCATTTGATTTAAAAACCAGACGGGCATTTAAAAAACCTCCCATATTCGTTTTCCACTATAATATGATAATAGCCAAAACAAAGTTCCAATACGATGGGTATGAGGTGTGAACATGACAAATGAAGAACTCCAATCTTTAGTTAAACAAATATCTGAGCAACACTTCAAAAAACCGTTTCTACATCATGCCATATTTAACGGTCGATTACGCACAACAGGGGGGCGTTATCTGCTTTCCTCTCATAATATAGAGATTAATCGTAAGTATTTAGAAGAGCATGGCTTTTCTGAACTCGAAGGCATTATTAAGCATGAACTTTGCCATTATCATTTACATATAGAAGGAAAAGGGTATCAACACCGAGACCAAGACTTTAAGAAGTTAATGAAGCAGGTTGGCGCACCACGTCATTGTACTCCTCTTCAAAAAGTAAAGAAAAGCAGTGGGAAAATATATATTTATCAATGCCAGGATTGTGCCCAAATCTATGAACGTAAACGCAGGGTGAATACGGACCGTTTTGTATGTGGCAAATGCAAGGGGAAATTAAAGCAAAGGAAGGAATACTTTTCTCAAAATGACTGAATGTGCAATGTAAGCATCAAAAAAGCCATCTTTTTATTGACAGGTTCTCGTTAGCCCCTTATAATCATAAGAGTCATTTATTCCGCAGTAGCTCAGTGGTAGAGCTATCGGCTGTTAACCGATCGGTCGTAGGTTCGAATCCTACCTGCGGAGTCTAGTGAAGCAAGGTGAAGGGTTTTCTGTAAATGGTTCTACACTTTTACTGGAAGACCCATATATATATTGCTATAGCTAGTTATTTTTATGGGGAAGTACTCAAGTGGCTGAAGAGGTGCCCCTGCTAAGGGTATAGGTCGCGTAAGCGGCGCGAGGGTTCAAATCCCTCCTTCTCCGCCATTATGTTTTTTGGCCCCTTGGTCAAGCGGTTAAGACACCGCCCTTTCACGGCGGTAACACGGGTTCGAATCCCGTAGGGGTCATTAAGAAATTCTTGATATTCTATTCATTGTGGGTAGAAACACTTAGGGACAAATCCCAAACGTTTTTCGTTCCTGCAAATTCAAGATGAAAATTCAACAGTTTATTCCCATATTTTACAACTTGTATTCACTGTTGCATATATGGTACTATATTACTCTTCCCTTTTGATTGGGCTATAGCCAAGTGGTAAGGCAACGGACTTTGACTCCGTCATTCGTTGGTTCGAATCCAGCTAGCCCAGCCATTGCTTTTTATAGTTTTGAGCGGATGTGGCGGAATTGGCAGACGCGCTAGAATCAGGATCTAGTGCCTTCGGGCGTGGGGGTTCAAGTCCCTTCATCCGCATTAAAAAACTTGACAACAATAGGCATTTTTGACATAATAAATCATGTCTCTTTCATTAAGCGGTAGTGGCGGAATGGCAGACGCGCTAGGTTGAGGGCCTAGTGGGTGAATAACCCGTGGAGGTTCAAGTCCTCTCTACCGCATCACATATAAATCAGTGATACCAACGCTTTTACGGTGTTGGTATTTTTTTTCGTGCATTTTCAAAATGTTTTTTTGTATCATTTATTAACCACTACATCACCATTTTTAAAAAGTAGTCGTCTAGGCTATCAAACGAATTTGAAACAAGCAAAAAAAGTAAAAGATTCCTATAATAAGTTAAAAAAATCCGATGGCACAGTTGCTGCTAATACATATAGACTTGCAACGTTTTACTCATTGGTAAAATCAAATGGGCCTTGGGACTTAAAAAGAACATTAGGAGCAAAAACTAAATATACGTTCAAAGGTTCATCTAAAACAGGAGAATATATTGGAAATCATCATTATAGGTTATATGGGTAAAGCCGTTGGATTTAGCAATACAGTATTAAAAGGTGCAGCTGGAATGTATCAAGTGTATATTGGAACTCCAAATGGAAATTCATCTCTTCATATTTTGATGATCCTGCCGATCAAAAAGCTATCACAAATGGATATACAGATTATAATAATGGATATAAATTTGAATATATAATAGCCTGATATTTTCAGTTAGTATACAATAGAGTTAAAAAAATAGGGGAATAACATTGAACACAATAAAAAAAATAAGTTTATTTGTAATACTACCTATTTTTATAGTGATTATCTTTCTGTTTTTTATCTTAGATTCTCTATTCTTCAACATCAGTCTTGATAGACTTAATGGAACTGGAGAAAAACAAGAAGAATATACATCGCCTAATGGAAAATATAAAGCTGAATTTTTTATTATTAATAAAGGTGGAGCAACAGCTGATTTTCAAGAAAGAGTATCTATTACATCTTTAAAAGACAATAAGAAGGAATTTAAGGATAAAACAATATATTGGTTGTATCCATCTAAAGAAAACACAACGATACAGTGGAAAGATGACAATACAATTATTATTAATGACAAAATAATAAACATCCATAATAAAAAATCATATTACAATTGGAAAAAAGATAATGATTTGAGTTAAAATTTGAAAATTGGTTTGTTTATTCAGAATGGACATTAAGGAGTCCTGATGGTTAAAATGCAGATTTTCGTTTGCCGGTAGGACTCTTTTTTTCTTGAAGGTGGCTTCAATAATAATATTTCTGTGTCGCTAAAACAGGTGATGTTCAAATTACCGCCACTTCTGTCATCTTTTTTTGTCAGCGATAGACGCCAGACTTACCACTCGTTGCCTTAAAAAGTGGGTAATATTAAAATAATGTAAAACAAAAGCAAATTTCTCTTTTATCGATAATATGATGATGCAATTGATGAAGTAATTTCCTTGGATAGAGAAGTCGCAAAAAGTTTGGGTGCAAATACGGAGAATAAGACTAGAGATAATGCGATTATACGTGTTTTTGAGGGTGGGAAGTATATTCAATTGGCATTCTAATCCGATAATCCAGACAGAAAAATAGCACCTTATTCAGAAGGGGATAGATTAGGTTTAGATAAGAAAATACCGGATTATGAAGAGGTAAGGGCAAAGAAACAAAACTCTAAAAGCAGATAAAAAATGTCTGCTTGAAACTCATAATGATTAGTTCCGTGTTATAATCGGGATAGGTGTTGCTTTGAAATAAAGTTCGATAATTTATATAGAGAGTTTGATACAATTAAGTTGGTAAGCTGGGCTGTGACAACTCAACAAACGGGCCATTATCTAAAACAAAGGAGAAAAGAGAAATGATGAAAATTGATTTATATACTATGTGCATAGTACAAGATGAAGATAAGGTATTATTAGTAAATAGGCCAAGTAAACTTGGTTTTCCTGGTTATTTAGGTGCAGGAGGCAAAGTTGATTTTCCAGAAGGACTTACTGAAGGGGCTATTCGTGAAGTATGGGAGGAAACAGGATTGAAAGTTAAGGATTTAGTTTTTAAAGGCATAGATGAATGTGTCGTTCCTGAAAAAAACTATAGATATATGGTTTTTAATTATTTAGCTAAATCTTATGAAGGTGAGTTATTAACAGATCCACCAGAAGGCGAGTTATTATGGGTTCCAATTGAAGAGGTACTTAGTCTTCCTATGCAATCTTGGTTTAAAAGGAAATTCCCATTATTTTTTGAGGAAGGAACGTTTGAAATATATGAAGTATGGGATGAAGAAAATGAAGTCATGTTAAAAGAATCAGTGAAAATGTTATAATTGTTCCACTAACGGGCGCTTTAGCTGAATAAAAGTTGTGCCAGAATCGGGCCATATTGTGGCATAACGGATGAACAATATTTTGCTAAAGTTAGGGTCAATTGGTGCATAGTAAAAAGAAATATTTACTTGACCATATACCTAAAAATACAGACATATTAGGGTTACCTGAAAAGGAATTCGTTAAATAAAAATAAGGAGGGATTTCAAATGGAAATATATCAAGCTACGATTGAGGATTTAGAAGGTGTATCAAATTTATTTAATTCATACCGCATGTTTTATGAACAAACATCAGATTTAGAGGGTGCTAAGGAATACATAAAAGAGCGTTTAGAAAATGAAGAATCCGTAATATTTGTTGTTAAGAAGAACCAAAAGTACGTGGGATTCACACAGCTTTATCCTACTTTCTCTTCTATTTCGATGAAAAAAGCATGGATATTAAATGATTTGTTTGTCAATCTGGAAGCAAGGAAACAAGGGGTAGGAGAAATGCTTTTACATAAGGCAAAAGATTATGCTATTAAAACAGGGGCTAAAAGCATTGCTCTTAGTACAGCACAAGATAATTTTTCAGCACAAAGGCTCTATGAAAAAAATGGATATGAACGGGATTCACAGTTTTATCACTATGAATTAAGTTTAACTTAATAACCGTTTTACCGATTATTCATCAATCGGGCGCGATAGCTGAAGATCATAGGTATAAAATGATCAAACTTTTTTGCGAAAAATATATACTAATTCACAAGAGAGAACCCATTTTGATTTTTCAAAACTTATCTTTTAATTTAACCTCAATTGTGGGTTTATAATTATAGTATAGATTACAATAAGAGAATTAATAAAGGAGTGATAGACATGTCACATTTTGAAACAAATGTATTGAAGTTGTTAGGAGAAATGAATCAACGTCAGAAAGATTTTCAAAAAGAGGTAAATAATCGTTTTGATGATGTGAATAAACAGTTTGATGATGTAAACAAGCGATTTGATAAGATTGAATCGGATTTGGCGGAAGTCAAAAAGACAACAAATATGATTCATGAAGAAGTTACTTCTATAAGAGTAGATGTGACAAAAGAAAAAATAATGAAAAATTAAATCATATGAACAGAAATTGTCTAGTTGTCGTCGTAAAATATTGGATTTGAACGACAGGGACAAATTGGGGTTAACCAGGTTAACTATAGTTAACTGATGCATCTTTGAAATAAAGTTTAATAATTTATATCTTTCAAGGCTACAGCAAGAGCAAGTAAAGAAAAAAGCATCCTTTTAAAGAAAAAAACTGACTCTCATTGCCGGGATGTTCCATTCTTCTTTTAGCTTTTTTAGGGTTTCTAATCGCTTATCTGTAATTTTATTCACTTCATTATCTTTAAGCTTGCCAATCGTAATAATTTCTGCAATTTCTGCCTTATCGCCAACAATTCGATAAACAATCCGAATGCCAATTTTTCGGAATTTAATCTTTCTGCAACCAATTAAATTCCGCGTTAACTCTTCTCCTAGAACATCCGCACGTTCTTCCATTTTTGCAAGAGCAGTATCTACAAGTTTTTTAATGGAACCATCCAATTTTCGATATTCCTTTTTTGCTTCCTCAATAAAAACAATTTCAAACTTTATCTGTTCCCTTGATCACTCGAATAACTCTTCATCAGAAATGGCGTTTGGATCAATACGACGGAATTCCTCATATCCATTCTTACCCATTACTTCTTTTAGATGGTATCTAATATTAGCGGCGTCGGCTTTTTCAATTCGGCGTGCGAGATTAATTTCCCAAGATAGCTCACTTAGAGCTTCAAGTTCCATATATAGCTTTTCATATTCTTTATAATCCAATAAGACAGAATCAATCCGATTATTTTCAGAAATAAATTGCGGGATTACTTTTGCCTTTTTTCGAACTTCCCCAAAACGTTTAGCTGCTAACGATGCTGGAACAACCTGATCTACATTAAAATGTGGTTTATCCTGTTCATTCACCGCCAATCTTTTCATCTCTCTTCTTGGATACGCTTCATATAATAAAAGGATACCAGTAATTGCGTAAAATGCACAGTTAAACGTTACGCAAGTTAAAGAGGGAGTTTGAACGCGCCTAAATGATGTTCTACCTTTTTTTAGAAAAACCCTACAAGTTAGTCGGTTATTCAGTAAAGATGTTAGATACATTTTGAAATAATAAATGAATTTATAAGAAAAACGAAGAAAACAAGAGAAATCGTTAGTATATAGAGGGAGTTTGATACAATTACGTTGATAAGCTGATTGTGACAATTTAACAAGCAGGCCATTTTGCTGGCTGCTTTTCCGCTGCTCAAAGGAACTTTAAATGAAGGTAACAAAAGTTTGTTTGAAACTCATAATGAAGTTCTGTTGCTATAATCGGGTTAAGTGTGACCTTGAAATAAAGTTTGATAGGATATAGGTTATCCCCCCACCTCTGCCATCTTTTTGACCCACTTCAGACAAGATATTGATCCACCTGTGACAGAACCTAAATAGCACTCATACATAAAACGGGCGTGTGTATTCTTTTGGTTATTTGGAACATTGGAGGGATCAAAAAATCAATTCGATCTCCTTACCCTATACAGAGCGAGGAACAGAAGAATGATGGCTATAAGCGCAAAGACCCCATTCCCGATCAGATCAACGGTTCCTTTTGCGCCAATAACTGGATATTGGAGGAAGCCGTTCCAAGCGTATGTCAGCAAAGCACCCCCCGCAAGTGCGACTAAATGGGATTCCCCCCACCCTTCAGAACGTGACCAGCGTGTGCATATAATAATCATTATTGTGAAAAGCGCGATACAGACACAGACAGTCAACCAACTATGCAGTAGATGGTTGCTAACCATAAACAAGCTTGATGCGACCAGTGACACAATCCCAACGAGCCGTGGACTCGGTGCAATCCCCCTTGTGATGGAGAGCGAACTTTGGTGAATGGCAAATGCAACGACAATAAGGACTATGATTGCAACAAGTGTACCAATCAATTGGGGTGCCGTCGAAAGAAAGAATCCCTGCACGTATGTGCCAAAGAAATTTATCGCTGATCCAAAAATGAACAATAGGCCGACAACCGTCAGACCAATCTTCCCTAACCAAGGTCTGGTTCTTTGATCGGGGACCAGTGATTCCATAAGGGCAATTGGCACGCTCGTGCTCCAAACCGTGTGAAGCGTAAGAACAAACAGTGTCCACCAGGCGCCCATTCCAAGTGCCGGAATATAAGTGGAACTGAGCAATTCCTGACCAGCATAAGACGGATTGAACAGTGATTGTGTGATCAGGCCTTCCTCAATAACACCATAAGCCAAGCCGAGCAGAATCATCGTCGGCCAACCGCGGTGGAAACGTCGAGTTATTTCTCGAATGAGGATCGCCCCGCCACCATACATCGGCGCAAAGAAGAGCGGGGCTGCGATCGAACTTATTGATATGTTGCCGAGTAAAAACTCCGCGACTAGCGGAGAAAGAAAAAACAGTCCAAATGCAGGCGCGACACGACGACGCATTGTCAAAGGACTAGTTGAAACTAGGTTAAGATTCATCTTACTCAAGTTTTTCTCTCCTCATTTATTTTTTATAGTGTATGGTGAACTCGCAATTACGTGGTAGGAAAACATGTAAATGGTCCTCATGTGGTGTTTCCATTGTCATTAATCTGATTGTGATTAGGTTATACGGTGTTGTCACCACAGCCCGTGCTATACTTCCCCAATAAAAAAAGTATTTTTATAAAGATTTCTCAAACATGATCGTCTTATTCCCCGCTCCAGCGGAAAAACCGTGAAGACAAAATGATTGACACGATGGCGACACCAATGAGGACCGCGACATCCACCCCATTCTCCCAAATCGGTGTGAAATTCCATGTTTGCCTTATTAAATCAATGACGTAGTAAAGCGGAAGGATGTGGGCGATAACACGTAATACGTTTGGCATCCATTCAATCGGAAAGGTGGCTCCCGATAGAAAAATCATCAAATTCAAGACGAGTGAACTGATGGCTGAGGCAGTCCGAACGTTTTTGGCAATTGAATTGATCAACAGTCCGAACGGAAAGAAGGCAACTAGGCTTAATAGGATGGCTAATAAGGTACTTCCCAAATATTTCGGTACATGTAAATGGAAGACGAGGTATCCAAAAATGAGAATAATTACGGCGCTGATGGTAAAAATGACGGTTCCCTGCACGGTTTGCGCCGTTAATACCATCCAGGGCCTTACTGTTGTGACCTGATAGCGTCGCAAAATGCCTTTTTCACGATAGTTAGCCATCACCGTTCCGATTCCGAAAAACGCAGTGGTCAAGATGTTCACGGCAATCCAGGACGGGATGTAAGCATTGCTGTATGTCATCCCACCGATTTTTGCGCTTCCGAACATCTCTCCGAATAGCCAGATCATCAGAACCGGAAATAAAAAGGTCCAGAACACGGCCATTTTTTCTCGAAAAAATAACTTTGTTTCCATTACCGACAGTTTCACAATTTTATTCATACTGATCGCTCCTTTAACAGGTGAACAAACAAATCATCCAGCGTGCCACGCTCGAAACGGAATGCGGTCACTTTCCAATCGCGTTCTTCACATTCTTTTAAAACCAAATAGGCGGAACGCTGGAGATTCTCCGTTCGAATTCTCACCTGTTCCCTGGTTTTCTCCACGTGAATCACGCTGGGGAGGGAAATCAATACATCGGGATCCACATCAAAACTCTCAAACGCTAGGTAGTTTGTCGCAAGGTCTTCGAGTAACTCATTCGGTTTTCCAAGTGCCCGGATTCGGCCATCGTACACCATGGCGATCCGGTCGCAAAGTTTTTCGGCTTCTTCCATATAATGCGTTGTGACTAGGATGGTGGTTCCTTGTTCCTTCAGGGTATGGATGACTTCCCATAACTCGCGGCGTGCTTGCGGATCGAGCCCCATGCTCGGTTCATCCAAAAATACAATTTCGGGTTGATGCAAAACGGATAAAGCGAGTGTTACCCGTTGTTTCCAGCCACCAGAAAGATTCTTGAAATAAGAATTGAGTTTGTCTTGCAAATGTAACTGTTCAATGATGTCCACCAGGCCGTGTGTGTCATAAAAAGAGGCAAACAGATTTAGCGCTTCCTTGACCTTCATTAACTCCTGGATGGATGTATCCTGAAACTGCACCCCAATTTTTTTATTTAATTGATAGCGGTCTGATTCCTTGCCGGGGTCATAGCCGAGTACGTGTACCCTTCCGGAATCTCTTTTCCGCAATCCTTCCAGAATCTCAATCGTTGTAGTTTTACCAGATCCGTTCGGACCAACAATCCCGAAAATTTCGCCTTTTTCGACTGTAAAAGAAATCCCCTGTACGGCTCGAGTTTCCCCGTACTGTTTGGTTAAGCCTTCAACTTCAATGACATGTGGCACTTTTTTCTCCTTCTCTCATAAAGAAATTCTCTCTCTTCGGTCTTGCATCATAAAATCAGTTTTGTTTTACAAGGTAAGTTAAAAATAAAGTATAAAAATTGGCTATTGTTGGATCCAGCTCCAGGCGCCATCGGCTCGAGGTCAAATAACCTGAGCCAATAAAAGTCAAGATCGGACTTTTCTTGTCTCAGAACATTTGCTTGTCGGGGCTGACCAAGGCGCTTGCGCTTTTCTTACAAAAATGGTTCTTCCGGCAGCCACCCTTTGTTTTCGGCAATGGAGACGGCATCCATTCGGTTTCTCGCTTCCAGCTTCTGAATAATTTCGGAGATGTAGTTGCGGATCGTAGCTGGAGAGAGATAGAGAGCCTTACTGACCTCTTTGACTGAATCCCCCTTCTTCAGGTGCAACAAAATCTCGGATTCTCGTTTCGTCAGTGGGTTTATTTCTTCCATCATGGAAAAAGTCAGATGTGGGCTGAAGACACGTTTGCCCACGTGAATTTTTCGCAGTGCTTCCGCCAATTCGGACACGGGCGTATCTTTTAGCAAATAACCCATTACTCCGGCCTTCACGGCACGTTGCAGGTACCCGCTTCGGGCGAAGGTGGTCACGATGGCGACCCGGCATTCACTGCCTTCATCCCTCAACTTTTCCGCTGCCTCCAGTCCACTTAACAATGGCATCTCTATATCGAGCACGGCAATATCGGCGTTTTTTTCCTGAATCAGCTGGAGAGCCTGTTCACCGTTGTTGGCTTCCCCGACAATTTCAATATCTTCTTCCAGGGCCAATAACTGGCTGACCGCGGACCGAAGCATTCCTTGATCTTCCGCAATGACGATTTTCATTGGATTCCCTCCGTTATCGCTGGTTTCTTAACTTTTGGCACGATGATCGTGATTTTCGTTCCTTTTGTTTCCCCGGTTGCCATTTCAAGTTTCCCTTCGATCAGCAACAACCGTTCTTTCATACCCAACAGGCCGCTGTGAAACTGGTCGTGATTTTCCTTCGCAATGCCGATCCCATCATCCTTCACCTGAAGAATGTATCTTCCAGGTTCTTCTTTAAGGCGGAGTGTGCATCTGCGTGCGCCGCTGTGTTTCACGACATTGGTCACACATTCACGAAGACACAGGCTCAGGATATTCCGGATAATCGGCGGGGCTCCTGAAAGTTCATCATTCCGTTCCAATTTGAATGAAATTCCGGCAGATTCGCAAATTTGAGCCGCCTGTTGGCACTCCTCATCGAGATCGATGGACTGCATATCACTGATCAGTTCCCGCACCTGCAATAAAACAGATCGTGAAATATTTTGGATCTCACGTGCTTCTTTTGAGGCTTGATCGGGATTCTGGGGAATCAGCCGCTCCACCAATTCACCTTTCAACGTAAGCAGAGACAGGGTATGGCCCAGCGTGTCATGAAGATCACGGGCGATTCGCTGGCGCTCTTCATTTTTTATCAACCGGGAAATTTCATCATTGGCATATTGTAACCCCAATTTCATTTCATGCGATTTCCGGATCATTCTCACCATATAGGGCAACAAGAAAAGAATGAGAAGAATCGAATACCAGCCAAGGTACAATGGATTTGACTCTCGCAAGAAATAGAACCCAGCCGACCCGGCAAAGAGCACAGCCATGAGTACAGTCATTCCAGTAATTTTACGGTAGGATGGGTACTTGCCGATCACCAAAGCGGGATAAAAGCCAAAGATTAATTCCCATGGGCTAAAGAAAGCCCCCCATAAAGCTATCGCGACTAATTGAATAGTAATAAAAAGAGTCCGGTATTTCGCGTTCATAATGCTGATTAAATGAGCTGTTGCAATGATAAAAAACAAAAGATAGCTATACCCTGTTTGTTGCGGAAAGATAATCAGAGAAATCAAAGGGGGAAGCAACATCATCGTTTCCCACGGGAGTCTGATGCGAGACATTTTTTTACCACCTCCATCATTTTGGACTATCATACCATATGATTTTGAACCATTGAACTTAACCTTTTTTGTTGGTTATCGCGGCTCCGGAAACCTGGGCCTGTTGTCCGCGTTTCAGCCACATCGGAACCAACCAGATCGAAAGTAAGAAGACCACGATATGCACCGGCTGTGCAATAACGCCGAATTTATCTGCAGGGGGATTAGCCAAAACATTGAGCGACGACAACAGAGTGACACCTCCGGTAAGCAGAACATAATAGAGTGAAGGTCTGGCCGTTTTTCGAAACCACTTCACGAAAATCATTGCCCCGGCGATATTTGCGATGATCGAAGCAACCGCAATGGAGATCCAATTTAACTGGGAAAACCATAGGCCTGTTACAGCACCTAACAGGTAAGCTGTGGCAATAGCGGCAGCCCCTGAAATAACTCCCACATATAAACCGATTAATAAACCTATTCTCATTGTTTTTTGTGCCTCCTTCATTTAATTTGTTAAAAGCATATCGAAAAGGCGACGGGGGCGGTAGTGATGGATATCACTTCTTTGATATGATAAATATCACTTTTTGAAGCGATAACGAGTGAAAAAAGCCCAATAATCTAAAACGTCGTGTTTCCCCTAGTAAGGGGTATTCTATTGAATAATAATATTGATTCAAATCCATTTCTTGAAATTGAAAATCCACAGCCATTAGGACCTGGTTCGTATGAAATGGCATTACCATTAGTTAAAGCTGTAAACATAAAACCTGGGATGCGGGTTTTAGAAATCGGAGCTGGCACTGGTCAAATTGCAACAACTTTAGCAAAACATTGGGACGTTTCAATAGTAACTTTGGAACCGTGGGAAGACCTAAATGTCATTCATAATTATGCCACAGAAAAAGGCGTGGGAAATCAGGTATTAGCTATTAATGCTAAAGCACAAAAATTACCATTTGCTAATAACTCTTTTGATGCGGTAATCGGTATTGGTTCTTTTTTATGATAGGTGAAGAACGACCTCAAGCTCTGAAAGAGATAATTCGTATAACTAGAAGTAATGGGCGAATTGGGTTTGCAGAACCAATGTGTACAACGAACCCTATACCTTTAGATATTACACACTTTGATATCATGAAAAGCTATAAAGAATGGCTACGAACGATTAATTGGAATTGTGATTTATTCCGTCAGAATGGTTTAGAAATCATTGAAGCCTATTACTTTGAGAATGCGTATAAGTTATGGGTTGATAATTTTAAATATTATGATGGAGAGAAAGATATCATATTACAGGATAATGGTCGTTGGTTATCTTCTGGTTTAATAGTAGGACAAAAAACAGATAAGTAATAAAGTAGGCAATGGGAATAGACTCTCATTGCCGTTTCTTATGGAACTAATAGGTGCTTTAGTGTAATATTGATAGCCAGAGTTATTGTTGTACGATCTTCCATAATAAGGCGCTTTTCACTGATATAGAATAGTGCCAATATTGCAAGGGCCAGATGGGGTGAAGAAAGGCTCTGTTATTCTATATAATAGTGGGATGGTGAGGAAAGTGAGAAGAATAGATGTAGCATACGGTTTTATTTGTGAGCGAAGAAAAGTTCTGATGGTTAATAATCAAGGTGGTAGCTGGTCTCTTCCTGGTGGAGCAGTTGAAAAGGGGGAAACGTTAGAACAGGCAGTTATTCGTGAGGTTAAAGAAGAGACGGGTTTAACAGTAGAAGTTGAAAACATTGTTTCGGTTAACGAAGCCTTTTTTAAAGAAAAGGGCCATCACGCTTTGTTTATAACATTCAAAGCAAAAATTATTAAAGGAAATCCTACAATTCAAGATGAAAATGAAATATCAGAAATAAAATGGGTGGATTTTCAAACAGCGAATAAGTTAATGCCTTATCATCCTATTGGTGTGGAAGGTTTGCTTGAGTCTTCCTCTCCTTACACTTTTGAGGGTTAACCAATCAAATATTGGGGTGTTTACAATGATAAAATTTTTTGAGTATAACTGGCAGGTAAGAGACGAATGGTTTAACAAATTTGTTTAATTCTTATTTAAGGAGATTTATTATGACGATTGTATTTGTAACTGGTTTATCTGGTGTAGGTAAATCATATACATTAGAACGATTAGAAGAACAGGGATACAAAGTTGTTGATACGGATTATGGGTATGTAACTAACAATGGAAATGGTGATACTGAAGAGACAGTCTTGGATGAAGAAAAAATAACAAAATTGCTAAATGAAAATGGGCAAACGCTTTTATTTATTGCAGGTTGTTATTCAAATCAAAGCAAGTTTTATAAACACTTTGATTATGTAGTTCTATTAACGGCAGAGCAGGACGTAATGATTAAAAGAATTGATGAAAGGACGACTAATTATTATGGGAAAAGACCAGAGGAAAAAGAAGAAGTAATAGATAGTTTTAATCATGTATTACCGTTATTAAAAAATAGTTCAGATCTAATTATTGATACGACAAATATGGACGTAGACGTAATTTGTGAAAGGCTCAAAAGTTTATTATAGTATGCTGTATTCGTTGGAAAGTTATTTTATTACGCTAATGGTGTAGCTTGTTGCAGAAGGATAGCGACGGTTATATATGCAGAAAAGAAATATAAATTAAATCTCTCTTTAATGGAAGGCGTGTTTAGTTTGGAATTTTTAATTATTCAACCAAAACTCGAAAAAAATATTGATCAACTCGAAGCTGAATTAAAAAATAATCCTACTGTTGATGTAGTTATATTTCCAGAAGGGTATCTAAATGAAAATGTGAAGCAAGCCTGTGATTTGGCAAAAAGATATAATACCGTTCTAATCGGTGGACATAGGAGGCTCCAAGAAAGCCCAAAAGACAGAGTGATAATAATTAATCGTATGGGAGAGGTAATTTTAGATAGAGTCAAGTATAGTAGAACATCTTTTGTCGTAGAAGAGGGATTGAAAATTGGGCACATTCTTTGCGACGAGCTAATTGTTCAAGGTATCAAGAGTAAAGAATGTAATGACATTGACTTAATTGTACATCCAATTGGAGTTGGAATGTTTAGCAACGAACAGTTTAAAGAATGGATTACAGAAGCAACAAAAATCGCAATTACATATAAAACAATGATTATTGGTACAAGTCATGCTGATGGATCATTTGGAAATACGGGTGTTTCTATCCCGATTGCTTATTGTATTGATAAGGATGGATCAGTTGTTTTTATTTCCGAAAATGATGTCCGAACACGCATTTTAAATTTTGAAACCAAAGAAGTGTCAGTTCTAAACTTTAAAAACAAAGTAAAATGTCTGTTTGAAACTCATAATGATTAGTTCCGTGTTATAATCAGGGGAGGTGTTGCTTTAAAAGAAAGTCCGACAATTTATATAGCGAGTTTGATACATTACGTTGATAAGCTGAATTGTGACAATTCAACAAACAGCTTTTTTTCATAACTTTTAAAAATATAGGGGGAGGTGATTTGTGTGAGTGCCAATGTAGCTGTCGTCAGAAAGCATAGTGCTATCAGTTAGATCGCTCTGGCAATTGGAATTGTTTGCTTTTTTATTACTTTTGTTCAACCTACAAGGATTGTGATGATAGGTTCTTTAACTGGAGATTATGTTACTTATGGTTTTACAGCTATTGGCTTCATATGCTCGATTATTGGATTATCGAACAACGTCAGAAAGATTTTCAAAAAGAGGTAAATAATCGATTTGATGATGTAAATAATCGATTTGATAAAATTGCACCGGATTTGGCGGAAGTCAATAAGACAACAAATATGGTTCATGGAGAAGTCGCTTCTATCTAGAGTAGATGTGACAATGATTAAAGGAAATCTTAAAGAAATTGAGGTGGAACAGGCGTATCAATTCTCGAAATGGGGAGAGCATGACAGGCGTATTGATAATTTGAAAAGAAGAATAATGTCTAGAATAATTGCTTAGTGAAAAAGTAAAGAATTGTAAGAATTAAAGAATTTTATTTTTTTACTTGAAAATTGAACAATTCTGTTGTAATATCTATAATTGTTCGTGTGATTCGTTCACCATGAATGAACCAAAAGTGATAAAAAATAATAAAAAAGCATAGACCAAATGATATAAAATGAGGTTAAATTGGTGAGGGCCCACTAGGTGAATACCCGTGAAGGTCCAAGTCCTTTCTACCGCACCAAATCATTTCATGCGCCCGTAGCTCAATTGGATAGAGCGTTTGACTACGGATCAAAAGGTTAGGGGTTCGACTCCTCTCGGGCGCGCCATTTTAATTAGTAGATATTCATGTTTACAATTGGTTGGATCATTCGCGTTATAGGCTAAAGAGTATATCCGATGTCTTTATTAGTATGTCTATAGCGGGAAGTAGCTCAGCTTGGCAGAGCGCTTGGTTCGGGTCCAAGAGGTCGCGGGTTCAAATCCTGTCTTCCCGACCAGAGTAAATATTTTATGCGGGTGTAGTTTAGTGGTAAAACTACAGCCTTCCAAGCTGTTGTCGTGGGTTCGATTCCCATCACCCGCTCCAAAAAAACACTTGACAGATGATTTGTTGGTTGATATAATAATAAAGTTGCTGTTAAAAAAGTTTGATCTTTGAAAACTGAACGAAACGAACGTCAATAAATAATGGACAGATGTTTTTAAACCATTGCCAGCAATTGAGAAGGAACACAAACTTCTCTCATTTATGAGAGTTTGATCCTGGCTCAGGACGAACGCTGGCGGCGTGCCTAATACATGCAAGTCGAGCGCATCTTTTGGGAGCTTGCTTCCAAAAGATGAGCGGCGGACGGGTGAGTAACACGTGGGCAACCTGCCTGTAAGACTGGGATAACTTGCGGAAACGTGAGCTAATACCGGATAATTTCTTTCTTCGCATGGAGAGAGGTTGAAA
>NZ_JALIFP010000022.1 GCF_022867885.1 Lederbergia sp. NSJ-179
TTCCCCTCCTGCCGCCCGCGATGAAATGACGATCAATACAGCACAAACTAGCAGGATAATGAACAGGGTTGAAAGACAATTACTTATCCACTTTAAGATGGTTTTCCCTTTCATATTCGTCTCACTCCGATGGATCTGATTTTGCAAATCTGACTCTATTATGGTTTTGTCAGAATCTAGCTCGTGATCCTCTTGTTTTTCAAACAAACCCTCCTCATCCTAGTATAGTTCTATTATCCTGTCATTTTCTCCAAATTCATTTCCTTCTTTCTCACAAAATAGCCAGTCATCAGAATCTTCAATTCATATTTATCGCCACCTTCCATCAAAATCTATTTTTAGGGATCTACTTTCCTCTAATAATAGCTCTCCATGTGAACTTCCCCAGTAATAATCCGTTTATTTTCATCCTGTTTAGGAACTGGAAAACATTTTTAACAACTTATACTAAGCCGATCTTAAAAAAAGCACTAGAAAAATAGAAAGGTTTTTGAATATAGGTATTTATTGTTAGCGTATTCAATACAATCACTTGGGGAAAATGTAAAAATTTACCAACAAAGTATTATGACTAGCATACTCTTCAATAATCAGTTGGAACAAGTGTACAAACTTTATATTTACTGTGATAATTTTAAAATATAGGTTTCTAACTAGAAAAGAAGGAATTAGAAGCTTTTATATCACTTATGCCAAATGCTTCTAGTTGCCTCCGTTTTCAATATCTAGGTTAAGGAAAATAGACTCGAGCAGCTCCTTCTAACCTTCGAAATATTCTATGACTTCTCTGCATTCAACCAACTTACGGCACTTAACTATATCTGTTGAGTGTAACAAGTTATCCACTGCAATAAGGAAACTAACCATCTTTTTTGATAAAAGAATGGGATTTTTTGTGGACTAACCTTCGAAACGATGAAAAAAACTTACAATATTCAGTCGGTATATTGACATTCTAATTAGCGCGTTATAGTGTGCTTGGTAGACTGATTAAATGAAACGTTGTGTATTTTGGAAGCGCCTTCCGTAGCGGGAGGCAAATAGTATTGGGGAGCTCGCTTTAAGCTTCAAAATAAATTAATAGAAAAGAAGGTGTGGGAAAATGAATGATGTGAAAAAGCACCATTGGTTAATGACTGTCTTTTTCGGTTTGTGTTTTATGCTGTTATGGCCAGGTATCGGCTCAGCGGAGCAACCAGAATCATCCTATTGGTATCCGGAACAATTATTGAACTGGTCTCAAGACAGCGATCCAAACGCTGTATTTAACCGCAGCCAAACCCCATTAGCCAAACGAGAAGTATTATACAAAGTAAATGACAATGCACAATCAAAGAGTAAATTAGTGGCATTGTCTGCACTTAACCCCACTACTAGTGGGGTACCTTCCCAGGGTGGCAAGGATTTCTATGCAAACACGTTCAGCTATTGGCAGTATGTTGACCTGATGGTGTATTGGGCAGGTTCTGCCGGTGAGGGCATCATTGTACCGCCAAGTGCAGATGTGATTGATGCTGCTCATAAGAATGGTGTGCCAATTTTAGGAAACATTTTCTTTCCTCCCGCTGTTTACGGAGGCAAAATTGAGTGGCTAAATCAAATGCTTACCCAGCGTGAAGACGGTTCCTTCCCAGCGGCTGACAAGCTTCTCAAAGTGGCCGACTATTACGGATTTGATGGCTGGTTTATTAACCAGGAAACGGAAGGCGGAAATTCAAAAACTGCCCAAAAGATGAAAGAGTTCCTAGTTTATTTACAGGAGAATAAGCCTGAAGATATGCAGATCATGTGGTATGATTCAATGACGAATGATGGACGTATCAATTGGCAAAACGCTTTGACAGACAATAACAGTAGTTTTCTACAAGATGGTGAGACACGTGTTTCTGATAGCATGTTTTTAAATTTCTGGTGGAATAACCAGCAATCTTCCTTTGACAAAGCGAAGGAACTCGGCAGAAGCCCATATGATTTGTTCGCTGGGGTTGATGTAGAAGCGAATGGAATAAACACAAGAGTTGCTTGGGAAGGTATCTTTCCTAAGGGTAAGGAACCATTAACCTCTTTAGGGATTTATCGTCCAGATTGGACCTTTAAAACCTCCGAAAATATAGAGCAGTTTTATCAAAAAGAAAATGAATTTTGGATTGGAAGGTCCGGTAATCCTGCAGAAACAAACGAGAACGGTACTTGGAAGGGAATGGCACATTATTTCACTGCCAAAACGGCTATTGAGAAACTGCCTTTTGTCACTCACTTTAATACCGGAAGCGGAAAGTTTTTCTCTGTTGATGGGAATGTGGTAAGTGAACAGTCTTGGAACAACCGCAGCCTGCAGGATATTCTACCAACTTGGCGCTGGCTGATAGAGGGCGGACAAGCTGTAAACGTTAATTTTGATTGGGATAATGCTTATTATGGCGGAAGTTCTTTAAAGCTTTCAGGTGCAATTTCTGCTAACAATCCAACGCATATTAAGCTTTATAAAACCAATCTGCCTATTCAAAAGGGTACTGAAATCTCTTTGACATACAAAACAGATTTGAAAAATCCAAACATGAAGCTTGGGGTAAGCTTCACCGATAACCCCGATCAATTTGTCTTTTTCGATGTAAAAAAACAAAGCCAACATCAGTGGATAACCGATTCTTTTAAACTGAAAGAGTACAGTGATAAACAGATTGGAGCCCTCTCTTTGTTGGTAGATAGTGACCAGCAAGTGGAAGATTTTACGACAAATATTGGAGAAATTAAGATTTACAATAAACAAGAGAAAGATAATGACGTTCATTCTCCAAAGAACGGAAAGGTAAGTGATGTTAAGTTTAACGAAGGTATCTATGCTGATGTAGCACTTGCCTGGGAGTCATCTGATTCCGAGGTAAGTCACTATGAAATTTATCGGAAGCTGTCAAACAATAAAAAAGAGTTTTTGGCGCTACACCAAACCAAGTTTACTATATTTCAGATTTAAAACGAGAAGGTAAAGAAAGCAACACCAAATTGGAAACTGTTACAGTGAATAAAGAGTTCGAACGAAGCAAGCCAACCATGGTTACTTTCGATTGGCCAGCTTATCCAAAACCGAAGGCTGACTTCCTTGCTGACCAAACGGTGGCTGCGCCCGGAGGAAAAATTCAGTTTTTCAATCATTCATCGGAAGTAACGGAAGAAGTAGAATGGCATTTTGAGGGTGGAACCCCATCTATCAGCCATGAAAATAATCCAATTGTGACGTATGAAAAAGAGGGCGTTTACCCTGTCACCTTGATTGCGAAAAACAGTGAAGGGGAAAGTGTTCTTACAAAAGATGCGATGATTACCATTTCCGAGGCAGTTAAAGATATTGAAAATGTTGCTTTGAATAAAATTGCTACCGCTAGCGGGCAATGTGCCCCAAATGAAGCCGCAAAATATGCTGTTGACGGTAACGTAAACAGCAAATGGTGTGCCTTAGGAGATGCCCCACATTGGTTAAAGGTTGATCTTGGTGGTCAATATGCCATTTCAAAATTCGTCGTTCACCATGCACAAGCAGGTGGAGAGCCGAAAGCCTTTAATACACAAGCATTTAGAATTGAAATAAGCGATGACGGAGAAAACTGGGCAGAAGCTGTCAAAGTGACTGATAATACAGAGGCGGTTACGGAGCGCAGCATAAACTTAACTAATGCACGCTATGTACGATTAATGGTCGACAAACCCACACAAGGCGGGGACCAGGCTGCAAGAATTTATGAATTTGAAATCCATGGATTTCCTAATGAAAAGGTAGAGATAAAGAATTTAAGTCAATTGATTGAGGAGATGAATGAAGAAGGCGAAATTGCCGATGAAAAGACTGTCCAAGCTTTGACATTGCATGTGACTTCACTAGAACATTTTCATCGTCAAAATAAAATGGATAAAGTAATAAAACACTTGAATGGTTTTAATGTACTGCTAAACGGTCTGTTGGACAATGAACAAATTTCTGAAAAGGCATATCAGCTTTTATCACAACAGACTAAAAAATTGATTGCAAAATATCAAGACGAAAAGTAAAAAATTTTATAACTTGGTTAATGTGGGAGTCCAGTATTTTTAAAATGCTGGACTCCTTCTGCATCTCTTAAGTCGACACATTTAGCCTAAGTTTCGGCTTGAAGTCTTAGAAAGCCACGTATATGAATATTTTCATTTTTTGCCAATACTAACTTTTACTTTGAAAAGACATCTAACTTTGCGAAAAGCTTGATTTCTTTGCAACTCGGGAATTGAATCCATTTTTAACTTTAGGATTTATTCAGATCCTCATACTCTTTTTGTGGTTAAAAGTCACCAAAAATGATTCTAACTAAATTAGAACTGTCCCAATTTAAAATGCTAAGCGTTAAAAATAGGACAGCTATCTATTAAAACTAATCAGCCATAATCCAGTCAACATTTTTTTGCTCTAATACGACCTCCCATGAAGGTGGTTGTTTTTTGTCACATATAATCGCATCTACCTGATCCAAAGTTGTAATCTTGGTGAAGGATTGGACGCCAATTTTACTATGATCTGCTAGTACGATGACTTCCTTGGCATTGGTAGCCGCTAATTTTGAAATGGAGGATTCATTAAAATCATAATCACTTATCCCGTTTTTAAGGGATACACCGCCAACAGATAGGAAGGCTTTATCAACATAAAAGTTTTTCAACATTTCTTCACAAAGATGGCCACTCACGGACTGCTGGTCAGGGGAGAGTTCTCCCCCTAAAAGAATGACTTTCCCACGGAACAATCCTTGTGCTAAGGAATCTTTTAAAACATTGGCTGCAGGCAAGGAATTTGTGAGGATCATCAGTCGATTGAGATTTTTTATAAACTCAGCCAATTTTAAGACCGTGGTGCCCGTATCCAAAAATATCGTATCTCCATCTTTGATTAAGGAAGCCGCCCTTCTCCCGATGAGTTTTTTTTCCGTATAATGAATAATCTGCCGTTGTTGGTAAGGAGGTTCCCCATCTTCATAAGATACCTTTACTGCTCCCCCATAAACCCGTTTTAATTTCTTATGTTTTTCTAGGGCTTCCAAATCTCTGCGGATCGTTTCATTGGAGACATTTAATTTTTGTGCCAATTCAGACACGCGCACTTTTCCATGTGTATCAATTTCATCGATTAATAGTTTCTTCCTTTCTTCAGATAGAAGAGACATTGTTCACCTTCTCTCTTTCGCATTTCTCTAATCTTATGTCTCAATTTTCGCAATTCGGGGCTCAATCAATGCTTCTACCCGTTGCAAAGCTTCATAAATTATCGTACCGTTTTCCTATCATATTTTCAAATGAGTTGTAAAAAAAGCGCTGGAGCAAATCCAACATTGTCCAAATCGCAAAACTGTATAGGTCTAATCCGAAAGCTATTCCTGATCTTTGGCATTTTGGATTTTGGTCGTTGACTCTTCTTCCAATTTCCTTAAAAGTGTAGGCACATCGATATCCGTTGTGGCCAGCTCTTCAATTGCTTTATTGATATCGACGTAAGCATCCCATTTGGCGCTTCGTCTTTCTTCCCCAAGCGCAGGCTCAAGCGCAAATAGGGCGGAAACATTTTTCCCATCATAGAATTCATGATCAGCCGCAAAGTTCTCAAGCACTTTTGGATAGACAGTTGTCGGCCCTGCTGATACGGTTTTCGCCATATTTAACTGGTTTTCTTCTGAAACATATTCCATTAAAACTTGAAACGCTTCATCGGGATGTTCACTGTAGGATGAGATCATAATCGGCCAACCTTGTAATTTCGGTGCTGTATTTGGAAGATCCGGCCAGACGGGAAGGGGGGCTATATCCATATTTTCCACATTGGAAACATCATCATCCCATCCCCAAAGAAACATACCGTGCCAACCAATTGACATAGCTGCTCCTTTTTCACAAAAAAAGCATGTATCATTATAATCAACCCCAGGGATATTATAATAGTCTTGCAGCAAATTAAAGAAGGATTGCAACTCAGGTTTGTCTGCTATCTGTACTTCACCTGTTTGCGGATCTGTATAATTGACAGCAAACTGCCACAAAGGGGGATCAAAGTCATTCCCATCAAACTCTAAACCGATATAATCGGTCCCATTCCGTTTCCCTGTTAATTGCCTGCTTAACTCGACCACTTCATTCCATGTCATCGATTTATCAGGATCAGGATACGCAACGCCGAATAAATCGAATATTTCTTTATTATAATACAAACCATACCGGGAGGAGCCATCGGAAATTCCAATCATACTTTGTTCATCATTAAATGATCTTAAAAAGGTAACGATCGATGGATCAATAACTGAAGTATCAAACCCATGTTTTTCGATTAATCCATCCATCGGTAGAATGGCATCATATTCCTGAAGTAATGCAACATTCCCTGTATTAAAAATATCTGGAACAGTCTTACTTGCAAATAGTTCTTCTAACCCTTCAGATGTTCCATCAAAGTAAACCATTTCCAAGTTAATGTTGGGCAATTTTTCCTGAATGATGCCATAACGATCTTGAAAAATATCTTCTCCGAACGGAAGAGCAATGGTGATCGTGACTGGCTCTCCATTGTCTCCTGATTGTTTATTTTCTTCCGATTGTTGATCTTCTCCTCCATCCGTCTCCACTTCCGTGGAACCTGTTTTTTCTCCGACACATCCGCCCATTAGAATAAGAGAAAACAAGCATAGAAGGAAATACATCCCATTTCTTTTGTTCAAGTTGACAACCCCCAAATTGTTTTTTACTTGCATTACATCTTGGCATACCAAAACAAGAAATACATAATACTCTGTTTCGATTCCTACTTATCATTTCACCCGGTTAGTGTACTTCCTCCGTAGTCATCTAGCTAGTGTTAGAACACCCCCTGATGAAACCGCATACATTTTTGGATAAATTCTTACTTCATTCCCCCTTAATTTGTGACATTTTATTATATACCTACCTCTTATTCGTCTTAGCTGAACACTTGTTATTGCTTTGTTCACGTGCTGAACCAATCTACAAACCTTTTAACATTGTTATTTGTCACACGTTTGCTCCATCAACTTTAGGAAGTCATCTATCTTCGTTTGCACCTCACCCCCTCTCATTGCCTTTTCTCTCTCCTCATACTAAAAAGGATTATTTCCAAACATTTAGATTAAATATGGCCAGTCTCAATTGGATGTTTGATCTTTTCTCTCTTTGCAAATGTAACCACCTCATGGATGCCCACGTTTTGTAATATCTCCAATTGCATCTCAGCAAATTTCCCAAGATCATCCGGATAATGAGCATCCGAAGAAACGGTCAGCGGTACTTGATATTCGGCTAGCACCTTTAAAAACGTTGGGCTTGGACACATCTCCTTAATCGGATAGCGATAATAAAGACCTGCATTGATCTCGGTAGCCGTATTTGTCTGTAATAATCTCTTCGCTATTTTACGATAAGCCGGGATCAGTTTTTCTTCATCAGGTCGATAACCAAAGACCTTTAGGTTGTCCAGATGGGCAACAAAGTCAAATAACTTTGATGAAATCGCCTTTTCCACTACATGGAAAAACTCATCATACAGACTAGATAGATCATAGTTTAAAAATAAATCCTTGGTTTCCGGGTTATCAAATCCCCAGCCATTTAGAAAATGCACAGAGCCGATCACATAATCATAAGGTTGATTTCCCAGAATTTCCGTCAATTCCTCTTCACTATCGAGAAAATAATCTGCCTCCACTCCTAAGCAAAGCTTCACACCATTTTCTTCCCATTTTTGCTTAGCATTTTCAATAAGTGCGATAAATTCATCGATCGATTCTACACAAACTTGGTCCAGCCATTTCCTCTGCAGCTTGCCAAGCTCATCATCTTTTAGATGAATATGTTTTTCATAATAAGCTTTATATTCCTTAAACCGATATAAATGGTCAACGATTCCAACTTCTTGAATACCTAGATCCTTCGCTTGTTGCAAATATAAATCCAACCAGTCCATTGAAAAAGGACCACTCATCAGTCGTTTATGTAATTTTTTTGTCTGCTCCAGCATCCATTCACGTGAATGCTGTGGATGGGCGTTATTGTCCAAATGATTTACTGCATCGAATGTTCTTTTCAGCCAGTTTGAAGAATAAGGTCCTTCCTCCAAATGTAAATGATAGTCAATTTTCAAGATGTCCACCCTTTTTTTGAAATTATTCCTTTGGTTTATGCTCATGTGTATAAGAGGCTATAACATTCCCATCATCTAACCGAATCCATGTATCAAATTTGCGCTGTCCTTCAGATAACTGAATGACTCTCGCACCACGTTGCAATTTTCCATATGTATTATATCCACTTACGCGTCCATAACATAAGGAAATACCACAGAGTTCACCACAGTAATCATTGTCATGATCATGCCCGACAAATGTCCCCATGACCTCACCCGATTCTAGCAAAGCTGTAAATAAACCACTATTGATCATTGGCGCACAGACTTGTTCCAATTTATTTCCTGATACCTTTCCAAAGCTTAGAACATCACGATATTCAGGTAATGGGATATGAAAAAAGGCTAGTGCTGGAAGGGCATACTTTTTTGCTTCTGACATAAACCAGCTTACTTGATCGGGATGAACCCATGCATAGCCGCCAACAGATTTAGGAGCATAGTCCCCTGAATCCAGAAAATATAAAACGGCTTCATTTGCTAGTTTAGTTGATGATTGAATAGAAAGGGAATAATTCCCTACCCCATGAATATGATCAGGTCCAGCCATCGTTAATGAATTTGTATATTCGGAATGAATTTGCAATAACTGCTCCCGAGTAATATTTGCTTCTGCATCATGATTTCCGAAAACAGTTGCAAATGGAATATCCCACTCGGAAATTTGGTCTAATACCCTGCGATAAGATTGATCGGGATGTTTGACCCCCTCACTCCAGATAAGATCACCTGTCACAACAATTAAATCAGGCTTTTCACATTCCACGACTTTTCTAATGACATGAAACGTTTTTTTATCCTCTTGATTCTCTTCTCCACCAACATGCAAATCAGTAAACTGTACTATTTTAAATGACTGATTTTTATGAAATTTTAGCTGTTTCCCCATTGCATCCCACTCCTATTCTTGTATGGAAATAATCTAACTGCCAAATAAACACACAAAATACAATCAAAATTCACAAAGAACGAATTAAAACCACAAACCCAATATACAGCACTTAATAATATTCGTCAATATATTTTTTAAAAATTTTAACTAGATAGACATTATCAAACTACAATCATTTATTCGTTATAGATGACTCTGGACACAAAAAACCAGCCCCCAATGAGGAGCCGGTCATAAATATCACTGTCTTATAGATTTGTAATTCTAAACGTTTTAATTTCATATGGTTTGATCGTGAATTCGATGACTGAACCATTTTGCTTTTCCCCGATCGCTTCTTCCATCAAATTCGTTTCTATCCAGTTTTCGATTGGTTTATGAATGTTCAATGCCGCTTTTCCACGACGACCTTCGTATTCATGAACACGAATGATTAGGCTATTTCCATCTTGGGCAGGCTTGACGGCATCGACCCAAATATGGTCAGAATGTAGATCAAGGAAGGATTCCTCATTCTTCCATTCCCCTTGGAGGGCCAAAATCGGATCATTTAAATCCCAAGCTTTTTCCACCGTTTTCGCTTCACGCCAGTCACCAGCATGAGGGTAAAGGGAATACGTAAAAGTGTGATGTCCTTGATCCGCATGTGGGTCTGGGTGTGTTGCAGACTTGAGTAGAGTCAAACGCATCCGATTTTCTTTAATGTCATACCCATATTTCGAATCATTCAAAAGACTAACTCCATAACCCGCTTCTGATAAATCGGCCCATTGGTGTCCAACCGATTCAAAGCGAGCCATATCCCAGCTTGTATTCCAATGGTTAGGACGTTTCACGTTTCCGTATTGCACGTCATAGGTCGCTTCTGTCGCCCGAATTTCAACAGGGAAGGAGGTTTTCAACAATTTATGTTTTTCATGCCAATCTACATTTGTTTTGAAGTCAATCCGGCGTTCATTCGCATAAAACGTGATGTTTTGGGTGAATTCGGATTGGTGATAACGCCATTTTGCCTGAACGACAAAGGATAATTGGCCGTTTTCTACTACTTCAAATTTTAGTAATTCCCGGATTTCCTCCATTTTTTCTTGATAGAAAATATCAATATCCCATGCATCATGAGCAAGCGGCTTGTCTTCAAAAATTTGCAAGACATTCCCGTTTTCGCCTTCCGCTAGAATGGAACGTTCTGCTTCCTTGTCATAGAGCCTTGCTAGCTGACCGTATTCATTAAATTCAGCTGTATAGAAAGGTGTGTCCAGTTTATTATTTTCAAAGTGGAAAGATGGATCATTTTTTGTTTCAGCTATTGCTTCAAAATACAAGGTCTTCGCTCCAAAAGCTGGTAGAGAATCCACTTCAACAAGCCAACCATTTGCTTGTTTTTGGGCCGGTAAAATGTCCCCGTTCGCTGTTTTCCAAACGCCTTCTTCTCCTGCATGCTCAGAAATCCAAACATTTCTTTTTCCCTTTATATGGGAAGCATTATATAGCGTTACAGCCTGATCAGCTTTTTGCAATTGCTTGTTTAAAAGATCGGACTCCACTTGGTCAACAATCACAAAGGCCTCTTCATATTCTTTTCTCGCATCCTTGTAAACTTCTGTGATGGAGGAGCCTGGAATAATATCATGGAATTGGTTCCGCAAAATAATCTTCCAGCCTTGCTTCAACTCTTCATTTCCCGTCCACTCGCCTGGTCGGGAAAGCCAGCTAGTGAGCATTTCGGCCCGACGGTATTGTAATTCTAATTGGCGGTTCATCTTTTTCATAAAGGCTTGGCTCGTATACGTACCACGGTGATATTCGAGATATAACTCGCCATCCCATTTATGAATATAGCCGTCTGCTGCTTTTACATTTTCATGAAGTTTTTCGAAAAATTCTCCTGCTGTCGATGTTTTGACATTGGGCATACCAGGAAGTTTGTCAAGGCGGCGTCTCATTTCGAGCATATGTCGGTTAACACCACCGCCTCCATCACCGTATCCGTAGGAAACAAGAAGATCCTTTGTCAATTCCTTATCGCGGTAGCCTTCCCATGCACCTTTTACGGTTTTCGCTGTAATAAAGCCATTATATGTGTAGAACCACGAATCAGGTCCATTCCAAGGTTCAGGAGTGGTAATAAAATGAGTAAGAATCTCCGACCCATCGATCCCTTTCCAATAGAAGGTATCATGTGGCATCCGGTTATATTGATTCCAACTAATTTTCGTTGTCATCATTGTTTTGATCCCTGACTTTTTCAAAATCTGCGGAAGAGCCCAGCTATAGCCAAACACATCTGGCAGCCATAGATAAGTACTGTCCGCATTAAATTCCTTTTTGAAAAATTCTTTTCCGTACAGGATTTGTCGTACAAGTGACTCACCACTCGGAATATTGCAATCAGCCTCAAGCCACATTGCACCGGCAGCTTCCCACTTACCATCAGCAATCCGGGCTTTCATTTGTTCATAGATTTCCGGGTAATCCGTTTTAATATAGTCATATAATTGTGGTTGCGTTTGTAAAAATAGATATTCCGGGAATCTTTTCATTAAGTTTAGGACCGTTGAAAAAGAACGGGCTGATTTTTCACGAGTATTCTTGAGTCTCCAAAGCCAAGCGACATCGATATGCGTATGTCCAACAGTATGGATTGTGATTTCTGAAGAAGAATCAATCGCATCGATCGCATCCATAAGCTGAGCTTCGGCTTCATAACAGGATTGATAAAAGCTTGCGCTGCCTGGTTCTGTCCAATCGATCAGTTTCAACGCATCGCCAATCAGTTTGCTTAAAGTTAAGTGAGCAGGATCGGCTTCTGTTGTTTCCTTCAAGACTTCAAACGCTGCGTATAAAGTAAAGAAAAGATTATCTACCTTTGTATCCAACCAAGCGATTTCGGCTTTTTCTAGCTTATACTCCTGTTCGCGTGGAGCGCCTCCCCCTTCCATCCCAGACCATAAACGGAAATCAAGCTGGAGCGGGCCTTGTCCATATTCATCATCAAACAGAACTTCTTCATGATTGGAGTCCACACCTTGATAGGGTTTACCATTGACGAATAAGAGAGATTCAAAGCCAGAATTATTCCCCCCGCCCGTTCGACCAAATGAGAAAAGACCGACTAATGGTTTCCCAGATAGTTTTTGATGGTCCTCCACTATCGCATGAAGCCATAAATACCGATCGCGGCCTTTCCAACGATCTCCCAACTGCATTTTATTCTCATATTGAGCGGGTGGATAAGCACCGATCTCCCCTGAATCTTCCTTGCTTAAAAATTCTCTAATGGGAATGGTGTCTCGATAACGAAAATCAGCTAGTTCACGAATTCGATGTTCAAATTTATTTTCTGTTAAAAACAAGCTCCTCACTCCTTAATGGTTTGTTGTTGTTTTTCTAGCTTGCGGAATCGTTTCATACAAATAGTCATAATCCAATAACTGGGCAGGACCACACCTAGGAAAGGGATCAACCCAGGGATCTTTGTTAATAGATAGCCAATAAAGATAAGCCCAAGCAAAAGAATAATAATATCTTTTATACTGGCAATCGCATGGATCAAAGATTGCTTGATATATTCCTTTATCGTAAAAGTATACTGCACATAGAGCGGGAAAAAGAAAGCAAGGGTTAAGAAATAAATCAAGAATAGAAAAAGAAAAAAGACATAGAGAAAAAGCGAGAAAAAGCCCTTCATTTGTTCAGAAAAACTGAGATCAAGAAAAAGAAAGAGACCAATCAGCGCAAAAATCACACCGATTTTATTACTCTTTTTCCATTCTTTAAAATATGTAGATGTAAATAACGGCCAAATGGGTGTATCAAATTCCTTCATCGTCCATTTACGTAAAACTGTGAACATCGCCACAGTCGCAGGCATAAAACCTAAAATACCTAACCCGAGCAGCGTGAATCCAATCCACAAGAGGTTGGTCCATATCAAACGAAGAAGCCACTCACTTGCTATTTGAAATAATTTCATATCTGACCAACCTCCTGATTATTATATTTGAGTGCCCGAATAAGGCCATTGAACCCCAAGATTGAACCGTTGAGCCTCAATCACAAGTATTTGACGCTACTCTTAAGCCCTTGCTTAGTCTACATCATTGCTGATCCCGCATAGAAAAGTAATTTGTTTATTGTTTTCCATGCAATGGACTGCCTTGAACCGTCTTGCCGATATAGCTAAGCACAAATTCACTGAACATGGTATTGGACCAAGCAAACCATTCACGGGTGAATTCTTCTGGGTTAGAGGCATTAAAGCCTTCATGCATAAAGCCTGTTCCCCCGTCCGTATTCAAGAGCGTGCGCAGGATCCATTCTTTTTCCTTTTGATCAATGCTTGTCATTCCTTGCACGGAAAGGGCAATATGCCAAATATAATGGTCAGGCGTGTGTGGGCTGCCAATTCCGCGAGCCGTTTTTCCTTCGTAATAATAAGGATTGTCGCGACTTAAAATAAAATTCCTTGTGTTTTGATAGATTTCATCGTCAAAATCACAATAGCCAAGGTATGGAGCGGACATTAAGCTTGGGACATTCGCATCATCCATTAGATTGTACCCGCCCGTCCCATCTACTTCATAAGCATATATTTTTCCGTACATCGGATGGTCAATCACTGCATGGTTTTCGATTCCTTCACGGATTTCTTGACCTAACCCGGCGCATTTTTTTCCAAGTTCTGCATCGTTTAAAATGGTCTCACAGATTTCTGCCGCATACCCCATCACAACGGAAGCAAACATATTTGCAGGAACGAGATAGCCATATGTGCAGGCATCATCACTTGGACGAAATCCACTCCAAGTCATCCCAGTTGGAACCACTTTTGAGCCTTTTCCGTCCCTGATCAATGTATCTTGCGGTCTATCCCCTGTTCGCTCAAAACGATAAGGAGAGTTTTGCTCGTGATCTTGTTCTGTTTTCCATACTTGAACAATCGTACGAACTGCTTTATGAAATTCTTCATTTAAATGACTTGTTTCACCCGTTGCTTTCCAAAGCAAATAAGCCAATTGAATCGGATAACATAAGGAATCCACTTCATATTTCCGTTCCCAAATCCAAGCTGTCATCTCTGTTTGATCTGTTTGATGTCCTTTTCCATTTGCTGAATCATTAAATGCATTCGCATAGGGGTCATGTAAAACAAATTGAATTTGTCGATTGACCACTCCAACAAGCATATCTTTAATAGCTGTATCCTGGTCAGCCGCCATTAAATAAGGACGAACTTGGGCTGCAGAATCGCGCAGCCACATAGCCGGGATATCTCCTGTAATCACAAAGGTTGTCCCATCATCTAGATGTTTTAAGGTTGTCGAATACGTATTAACAAAGCATTGGGCAAACATTTCATGGAGCTTTTCCTCCCCTGGGAAAGCTTCTTTTACTTGCTCTATAATTGCTTGTAATGATGCTGGTACATTTGTCATGATTAATTGGCTCCTTCCATACCCACCGTGATAATTTTATAAGCATCCACTGGTCTATTTTGATAATTTTTGCCAATGGTTTCTACTTTTTCTTCCATCAAATTACTTTCATAATAGTTTACAGTATCTGGAAGATGAATCGTTAAGACTTTCTCCTGATTGGATGGATTATACACTCTCAAGAAAAGATCTTTACTGGTTTCTCCTCTTTTCACACTTGTTAACACAAGTCCATCGCTTTCCCACTGGATAAAATCTCCCTGTGCAGCTAATTCCCCAGCATGTTCGTTTGTTTGTACACATACTATCGGAATTTGGAAATCATAGGCTGCTTCATAGGCTTTGGCGGAAATGGCGTCTCCCGCATGAGGGATAACATACCATTCAGCGCTTTGTTTCCCTAGGCACTGTGCTTCAGGTGTTGGGAAATAGCCCCAGTCCCCTAGTTCAGAAACGGCTCGTAATACTGTTATCGCTAAAGTTGTATCTTCTTCCACAATTTCGTATTCTTGTAAACCTTTTGTTGCCACAGTCAATCCATTTTTACCATCTGATACAGAAGCAAAAGATTGTTGATGATGGTCAAAACTTGGATTGCTCCATTCCATTTCAGGCTTATTCGGTCTTTCGACGATTTCAAAAGCACTTTCGGCTAAATGATGGTCTGTCGCAAATCCGGTTGGGTACACAACACGAAGGCGATGATCTTTCGCCGTATTGTCAAAGTCTAGTTTGACAGCTACTCCTTTTGCATACTGATCCAAGGTTAATGTTGTCTTCAATTCTAGTGTTGTCATTTCATTGGAGCGGCGTGCTTCACGGTCTCTGTGCCAGACAAGTTTGTCTTTCAAAGCTTCTAGTTCTTCATGTGCCGCAGCTGGAATTTCAAATGAATGAGAAATTTCTATAATGCCTCTTGATGCATTGTTCTCTACCATTTTCACTTTTGCTTGTAACCCTTTTGTGGTAAAAGCTTTTTCTCCCGTTGCTTTTTTAAACATGTATTCATTGCCGATATCACTTGTATCTTCATAGCTTCCTATATGTTTGAATTCTTTTCCTGTTGCTTTATCAAGAACGTCGTATGTTCCATCTTCATGGACGCTTACACGAATATAATCATTTTCAAGTGTACGGTCGTTTTTAACCATTCGATCTGCTGTAGAAGTTGGTTCTTTTTCCACTAAGAAGTAAGTGTCATAACCAAATTCTGAAAGCTCCTCTGTTGTAAAAATCACTTTCACTTTTTTTGTATAATAAGGTTGTCTAAATTTATCATCAGGTAAATCATAGCCAAATTCTGACCCTAAATCTTCAATTGTTGCAGGAATTTCTTCTCCTTTCGCATTCACAATCGCCAATTTAGGTAAAGCTTTATTTTTTAAATGTCCGTGAATTTCTTGTAAAGGCATTTCTCCAAAATATACTTTTTCAAAATCAATGACTTTTTCAATAGTAGTATGACGTTTATAGCCTGCAGTATTCATGACGATCAGAGGAATCGCTGAATCAAACCCGTCAGGCGCTGTTGTCTTAATTTTCACCGCTATTTTCTCCGCTTGTTCTTCGATCAACATATCGGCTATTTGATCTACTTTTTTGAAACGAGTCACCATTTCTTCATGAACTTCATCAATGGAACAACCACAAATACTGTCATGCGGATGATTTTGCATCAATTGTTTCCAAGCGAAACGGAGATAATCCTCCGGATATTCTTCCCCATTCCTATAAGCAAATGCAGCAAGTGGTTCCACTAAACGTTCGAGCTTGATTTGCGCGGAATGATTCATTTGCTTTAAATAAATTCGAGCAGAAGCTGTATTCACTAGCGTTGACCAGCCATCTGTCCGTTGATTACGCAGCTCCCCTTTAACAGTCTGCAGTTTCTCTGGAAGGCTATTTTTTACCTCTTCCATGTACTCTTCAAAACTTGAATGTTTAAATTCAATGTCTGGATATAATTCATTCGCTAGTTTGATAGCTGCCGGAAGATCCTTTTGTAATGGTTGGTGGTCACAACCATTCATATAAAGTAAATGTGGAGTGGATGCATATTTTTTGGCATCCGCTAATTTCTGCTCCCAAAACTTTACTGCTTCCTCTTTTGATGAAGGAATTTCATTCCCATTTGAATACCAATTCGCAAACAAGACACCCAATACACTAGAACCATCAGGGGATTGCCACTCCAGTTCAGAATAGGGCGATTCAAAATTCTCGGAATCACTGACCATATTATTAAAGCCGGTTGGTTTTACCCCACGCCCAAATGCTGCTGTATCAATTCCTGCCTGCCTTAACATTTGTGGCGCTTGTCCGTAGATGCCAAATGTATCTGGGAAATAACCAAGCTTCGAATAGGAACCATATTTTTTCGCTTCATTCATCCCGATCATTAGGTTGCGTACGTTGGCTTCCGCACTTGTCAAAAAGGCATCTTGTAAAATATACCAAGGGCCAATGATGATTCTATTTTCTTCAATATATTTTTTCACTGATTCATATTTTTCAGGACGAACCTCTAGATAATCATCTAAAGCAATCGTCTGTCCATCTAAATGGAAACTTTTATAATCTGGATCATTCTCCAATTTTTCAAGCAAAGCATCCATTAATTTAACTAAATAATAACGATGCTTTTCAAAAGGTAGATACCATTCACGATCCCAATGGGAATGAGAAATAATATGTGCCGTAGTATTCGCCATGTTGTTCACAATCCTTTCCTATACTCAAAATGGGGCAACTCTCGGAAACCGCTGTCAAACACCAACATACTATCCGAATGTATAACTTGTACATTTACACTCTCCTATCATACATCTATACCTTAGTAATCTCAAAAAACAAAGTCAATCCTATAAACCAGTTACATAACATTTTTTCAGCTTTTTTAAACAAAATCAACCAAAAATTAATTTCATCAAAATTCGGAAAGTGCCAGACACCAAAAAGCCAGCTCTGAAGCTGACTTTTTTAGGATGTGGAGATGGTATGGAGGAATGTTCGGAAAGCTGCTTTTCCTTCAGCTGTTCTTTTAAATACTCCAGCATGTTCTAGTACGGTCCGGAAGGCATGGCCGACTTCTTCCTGTAAAATTCTTTGTACATTGTCTTGAGTAAGGTCTGTTTGATCTGCTTTAATTTGGCAGGCCCAATTGGCATGTTTTCGGGTCAATTCGTTTTCCGTTAATCTCTTTTCGTAATCCGGTTGGAGTAAATATTCGCCAACCAGTTGCAGTTCCTCTTTTAAACGACCTGGTAATACAGCAAGTCCCATTACTTCAATTAAGCCAATATTTTCTTTTTTGATATGATGAACCTCGTCATGTGGATGAAAAATCCCTAGTGGATGTTGTTCACTTGTACGATTATTTCTTAATACAAGATCAAATTCATAATGCTCTCCCGACTGTCGCGCAATGGGGGTAATCGTATTATGCGGAACTCCATCCGTTGAAGCGATTACCTCAACATTTGGATCACTGTATTCTTTCCACCGCCCCAAAATATAATCGGCCAACTCTGCAATTTGATGGCGGTCCTTTCCTCTTAAACGAATGACAGACATAGGCCAGCGCACAATCCCAGCTTCCACTCCTTCATATCCAGCAAAGGAAAAAGTATCTTCTATTTCCGCTTTCGCCATTGGGAAAAGATGATGTCCGCCCTGAAAATGATCATGGCTTAAAATCGAACCCCCTACAATCGGTAAATCAGCATTTGAACCAATGAAATAATGGGGAAATTGTTCGACAAATGCTAGCAGCCGCTGAAAACCTTCCTTTGAGATTTTCATCGGGACATGTTCACCAGAGAAAATAATGGCATGCTCGTTATAATATACATAAGGAGAAAATTGCAAATACCATTGATCTCCTTCTAATTCGACGGGAATAATCCGATGGTTTTGCCGAGCTGGATGATCGACTCTGCCTGAATAGCCCATATTTTCTTTACAAAGTAAACATTGCGGATAGGTGACAGCCTTTTTTGTTTTTTCCGCTGATATCGCAATAGGATCCTTCTCAGGCTTCGATAAATTGACCGTTATTTCTAAGTCACCATAGGGGGTAGCGGATACCCAATGTTCGTTTTTAGCAATTCGATCTGTCCGAATATAATGAGAATCCTTTGCAAGCTGATAAAAATATTCTGTTGCTGCTTGGGGACCTTCTTCTTCATAAATGGAATAAAATTTTTGAATAATTGTAGAAGGTCTTGCGATCAAGATTCCCATTAATTTTGTATCAAGCAAATCGCGAAAAGTCACTGTATTATGTTCCAATTTATCATGATCCGCAGCCCAATCTAAAATGTTAGCTAAACTATCAACAGGTGATGCTGCTTGGGAAATCTTACCTTCTTCCGTTTGAGGTAATTCCCAATCTTCTAATCCAAGGGCTTCAAGTAATTGATTACGAACAAAATCAACATCCCATTGTTCAATCAGCTTTTTTTGCAGCCCATACTGGATCAGTTGTTCCAATGCTGTGTAAATATTCATGGCTCAGCCTCCTCATCTCTACAGAATGAACGAATCAGGCGAAGGATTCTCTTCACCTGATTCTGTATATGAATTATTTTTCATAGCCATCAGGATGGTTGACAAACCAATCCCATGCACTTCCGATCATCGATTCCAATGAAGCATGCTGCGGTTTCCAACCAAGTTCTTTTTTCGCTTTTTCAGAGGATGCAACGAGTTTAGCGGGATCCCCGGCTCGTCTTGGAGCTACGACGGCAGGAATGTCTTTTTTCGTTACTTTTCTAGCGGCTTCAATGACTTCTTTTACACTGAAGCCATTCCCATTTCCTAAATTATAGATGCCACTTTCACCTGTTTTGCGCAATTTTTCAATTGCCAGAAGATGAGCCTCCACAAGATCGATCACATGGATATAATCACGAATACATGTACCATCTGGGGTATCATAGTCATCCCCAAAAATGGAGATTTGCTCCCGTTTTCCAAGTGCGACTTGTAAGATAATTGGAATTAAATGAGTTTCGGGTTCATGATCCTCTCCCACAATTCCATTTGGATGGGCACCTGCCACGTTAAAATAACGCAGAACAACATAGTGAATCCCATGGGCTTGTTCCGCCCATTTTAACATCTTCTCGATCGCAAGTTTTGTCTCACCATAAGGATTCGTTGGACTTGTTTCAGCGGTTTCTAAAATCGGAATTTCTTTCGGTTCTCCAAAAACGGCTGCTGTAGAGGAAAAGACAATTTTATGAACCTGATGCTTTTTCATCGCTTGCAGTAAAGAAATCGCCCCACCAACATTATTATCATAATAATCTAGAGGGACGTGCACACTTTCTCCCACAAGAGAATTCGCTGCAAAATGCATAACAGCTTCAATATTATTTTCAGTAAAGACCTTATCTAGAAAAGCCAAATCCCTTATATCTCCTTCATAGAACTTCGCATCATCCAATAAAGCCGCCTGATGGCCCTTCTGTAAATTATCAACAACAACAACCTCTTCACCGCGCCCAAGCAACTCCGCAACCGCATGGCTTCCAATATAACCTGCTCCACCACAAACTAAAATCGCCATCCGTTTCTCCTCCTATCCATTAAATTCAACATTTTTCAGGGCGTGCCTGTCACTGTAGTTCTTTTGCACCATCCCCAATTTTTACGTTATAGAAGTCTGCTTTGAGGCCTGTTGCTTCTTGATAGCTAGCACCGACGTTTTGAATGAAGGTGTCTAGATGGGTTTTTTTGACGAGGTTGACAGTACAGCCTCCAAAGCCCGCTCCGGTCATTCTTGCCCCAAGGGCGTCTTCGTTCCAAGCAGCTTCTACCAGTGTGTCCAATTCCTTGCCTGTGACTTCATAGTCGTCTCTTAAGGATAAATGGGAGGCACTCATCAGTTTTCCGAAAGCGGCAAGATCCCCAGCATTTAATTTATCGACAGCAACCAACGTCCGGGCATTTTCAGATACAGCATGTTTCGCTCTCCTGCGTTCGGTTTCATTTTCTATTAAATATTTATGAGCTTCAAATTCATCTACGGTTAAATCTCCGAAAGATTGAATATCCAATTCTTTTTGCAATTGCTTTAACGCACGCTCACATTCCGCTCGACGTTCATTATACTTGGAATCTGTCAATCCTCGGCTTTTATTTGTATTCGCAATCACTAATGCGTAATCCTCCAGTTGGAAGGGGGTATAATGGTATTCAAGTGTATGACAATCCAATAAAACGGCATGATCTTTCTTTCCCATTCCACATGCGAATTGATCTAAGATTCCGCAATTCACGCCAACAAATTCGTTTTCTGCTTTTTGAGAAAGCTTCACCAAATCCAACATCTCTTTATGAAAGGCAAATAATTCATTGACCATCACCGCTGTTGCCAGTTCAATTGAGGCAGATGAAGATAGCCCGGCACTATTAGGAATATTTCCAAAGTACAATATATCCAAACCACTAGAAAGCTTATGACCGGCTTTTTGGAAAACATCAATGACCCCTTTTGGATAATTCGCCCAATCATCCCTTTCCTTGTTAACAATCTCATCCAAGTTTGCTTCCATAATCCCCTTTTCAGTAAAATTAAGGGAATAGAATCTAAGTGTTCGATCCTCTCTTTTTTTCGCTAAGCAGTAAGTTCCAACATCTAATGCACATGGAAAAACATGACCGCCATTATAATCCGTATGTTCCCCAATTAAATTGACCCGTCCTGGAGCAAAAAAGACTCGTACACCCTCGCTATCGCCATAAACGTTTGCAAATTCTTTTTTTAACTTGTCTAGATTTTCCAACATGGTCACCTCTTTATTCATTATTTTGTGAAAAGATAATAGCCCATTCAACTTAATTAATTAACTTAACTTACTTTATATGTTATTATACATATAACCTTTTTGCAACCATTATTTTTACGAACAAAAAATAAGATGGGGATAAAACCCAGACCATTTCAGTAGGAAGCTATGCATCTTCCCCCTCGTTTTTTTAACAAAGAAAGGATTTGTCATACAATGATAAAGGGAAGTTTCAAATGGATGAAATCATTGAATCGAATGATCATATTAAATAAAATTCGCACAGAGGGACCGATTTCCCGCGCCTCCATTGCGAAACAAACAAAGCTCACACCACCAACGGTTAGTAAGCTTGTCAGTGAGTTAATCACTTCCGGCCTCGTGCTTGAAAGTGAGCAAGGTGAATCTGTCGGCGGGCGCAAACCGACCATGTTAGTGATTGATAATACCCGCTTTCATATTATCGGTCTAGATGTTGGCACCAAAATGGTCCGGGCAGTGCTTGTCGATTTATCCGGTTTCATGATAGATAAAATAGAATCCCCTATTCCTTTATCTATCTCCAAAGATTCCTTGGTTAAACTGATTGAAAGAACAATCAGCAAACTACTCCACTTACACAAAGATAAGGAAATGATCGGAATCGGGATTGGGATGCACGGGGTCGTTGATGTGACATCCGGAATAAGTCTCTATGCACCCGGATTGAATTTACGTGATATTCCTTTAAAAGAGGCATTGGAAAAAAAGTTTGAGCTACTCGTAAAAGTAGATAATGATGTCCGAGCAATGGCATTTGGAGAATACTGGTTCTCAAACGGGAAAAAGAATGACAATATGGTGATTGTCAATATTGGGCGTGGAGTTGGAGCGGGAATCGTCCTAAACGGGAAGCTTTTTCATGGGGAGCACGATTTGGCTGGAGAAATTGGCCATATGACGATTGATCTTCACGGCAGGCGGTGCTCCTGTGGAAATTATGGCTGTTGGGAAACGCTTATTTCCGGTCCAGCCATCGGTAAAGAAGCGCAACAAAGAATTGAAGAAGGGCGAGAAACCATTTTAAAAGATATGGTCGCTGAAAATGGTGAGAAACTGGATGGAGAATTCGTTTATAAAGCCGCTATGGCTGGGGACAAAGTAGCTCAGGATATTTTAGGAAAAACAGGAGAATATATTGGATTTGGGTTAACTAATTTAATTCATATCCTTAATCCAACTAAAATTATTCTTGGTGGCGGAGTGGCCCATGCCGAACCATTCATCCTCCCGAAAATAAAAGAAACCATCGCCGTAAAAGCACTGACGAAACAAGCAAAGGAAACAGAAATCTTGTGTTCAAAGCAAGGGGTTTTCGCAACCGCGATTGGGGCTGCTGCCTTGGTGTTAGGGGAAATTTTCGAAGGGGATTTTCCGGTGGGAGAAGAAAGCTAGACACGGTCTCATAAAGCAAAGCGGCTTCATGGATGAACAAGGTTATAAAGAATTGCCGCTTGGCTTTGTGTATCTGCCTATTCAATGCCAGCAATCTTTTTTAAAGAAGCTGTGTCTTTCCAGCAAAGACTTTCACACTTTTTTTGTCATGTTTCACATCTCGCTTCATACAACTAATATGATCAAATCATTTGGAGGGAAACCCTATGAAAATACAAGTTAGAGCGGGAGATACTCTAGAATATTATAGTCGATTATTTTCTATCCCCCTCGTCTTAATCGCTGATGCCAATCCGGGGATTGATCCGGAACAACTCCAAATAGATGAAACCGTCCATATACCGGGATTTAGGGAAAATACGTATACCATTCGTTATGGAGATACATTATCGGGGATTGCCAAGTCGTACCAACTCAAACTGGACACTTTATTCCTTTTAAATCAAGAGGTGGATCCGAATAATCTTTCAGTAGGAGATGAACTTTTTATTCCTATAAGGATGAGCAAAAGAGTCGTCGATCCAAAAGCCCATTATGATTTTACCCGTTTAAAAGCGGATATCGAGGCGCTTGCGGAGCTTTATCCTTTCATTCAAAAACGAGAAGCCGGACGCAGTGTTCTCCATCAGCCTCTTTATGATTTACGGATTGGCAAAGGACAGAGAAAAGTACAAATCAACGCTTCCTTTCATGCTAATGAATGGATTACAACTTGTGTACTTATGACCTTTTTAAATGATTACTTGATTATGCTAACAAACGGGCAAAAAATTAGTCAAACTCCTGCTCTCTCCCTCTACGAGCAAGCAGCGCTTTCCGCTATCCCAATGGTCAATCCTGATGGCGTGAATCTTGTACGAAATGGCCCACCGAAAGAGCTTGAAAAAGAACTGATTACCTTAAATAACGGAAGTGCTGATTTTTCAGGCTGGAAAGCGAATATTCGTGGGATCGATTTGAATAAGCAATTCCCTGCCAACTGGGAATTTGAAAAGAAACGAAAGCCTAAAAAACCTGGTCCTCGTGATTTTCTTGGATTTAAGCCAATTAGTGAACCTGAAACGATGGCGATGGCTGAATTGGTGCAAAAGGAACGATTTGCTCGGCTGCTTTCCTTACATACTCAAGGACAAGAAATTTATTGGGGATATGAGGGACTAGAGCCTCTTGAATCGAAAAGACTTGCCCATGACTTTGCCAAGCTAAGTGGTTATGAAGCGGTTCAATATGTCGATAGTTTTGTAGGGTACAAGGATTGGTTTATCCAAGAATTTCGCAAACCTGGATTTACGATCGAACTGGGAATCGGCCAAAACCCTCTTCCCATTTCGCAATTCGATGAAATCTATACAGATATACAACCACTTTTAGTAAGGGCATTAGAAAGTTAGATGGTTTATGAGCCGTTGCTTGCAAAAGGGGCTGTCTTTTCAAAAGACGCCCCTTTTGCAAATCTGCTACTTTATACTACTTACACATGCGAGACAATCAATTTTGCGTTTCCATCCAGTTCAATCGTTCCTACTTCAGCCGGTAGAATGAAATGATCGCCTTTTTGAATCGGATAAAATTGACCGCCCACCATCATATCTGCCTTCCCTTCAATGACACTGGCAAGCATGAAGGGCTTGTCTTGTTCAAAGGTCGCTTTTCCATCGATTTCCCATTTATAAACAGTAAAATATTCCGCCTCCACAAATGTCGTAATTTCGGCACCTGGAATTTTACTAATTGCTTCTTGAACATCAGCATTCTTATGAGGAATGGTAGCGACTGCGATCGATTGATCAATATGTAGTTCACGCGGCTGTCCATCTTGTCCAAGGCGATCATAATCATAAAGTCGGTACGTCGTATCGGAGCTTTGTTGCGTTTCTAGGACAAGTGTTCCTTCACCCAACGCATGAATCGTTCCACTTGGAACATAGAAAAAATCACCTGGCTTAATGTTCACTCTCCGCAGTAACTGGTCCCATTCGTCTCTTTCAATCATACTGACGAATTCCTCTTTTGTCTTCGCTGTATGACCATAAATCAGTTCTGCTCCTTCTTTACAATCAATAATATACCAGCATTCCGTTTTTCCAAGCTCCCCATTCTCATGCACATTTGCATACGCATCATCTGGATGAACTTGCACAGATAAATCTGCGTTCGCATCCAATATCTTCGTCAGCAATGGAAACACCTTTGTGGGATGATTACCAAATAATTCGGGTTGCTCCTCCCAAAGCTCAATCAATGTCTTTCCAGCTAACGGACCATTTTTAATGATCGAAGGACCATTAGGATGGGCGGAAATGGCCCAGCATTCTCCTGTATGATCAGATGGTATATCATATCCAAATTTGGTTTTAAGGGCAGTCCCTCCCCAAATTCTCTCTTGAAAAACAGGTTGTAAAAATAAAGGTTCCATCATGCTGTCATCCTTTCTTCCGTCTTACTACACATTTTCGAAAAAACTCCAACGCCAATAAAGCGAGTAAGGCCCCTAGTGAATCTAGGCCTACATCAAGCCATGAACCTGTTCGTTCTGGAATGAAGACTTGGTGAAACTCATCTGTTGCCGCATAAAAAGTTGTGAGACCCCAAGCGATTAAAAATCTATTTTTCTCAAAACTATTGTAAAATAAAATGGCTAGAAAGCCAAATGCTGTCAGATGAACCAATTTTCGAAATAGAACATTTAAGCTAGCCGCCACTTCTTCAGAGATGGGCAAAATCTTTAAAATGAATAGTTTTGTCTGTCCACCTGTTGATGCAGGTGAGGCCGTTGTGATAAAGATTGCGACACAGACAAGCATCGCTGCGGCAAGCCAAATATGCCTCTTTTTCATTTACTGAATACCTCGGTTGCTGTTTTCTCTTTCTCGTTTACTGCCCATATAGTATAAGGTGAAGCATCAAATGTGTCAAAATAATCACTGATTTGCTTTCTTCCCCTATCAAAATAATGCAGCACACGCCTTCATCCAGGATCTGGCCATTAGCATATTACCGGCAGAGTTCATGTGAACCCCATCCGTTGTTAACGGATGTTCATTTCCTGATAGGAGATAGTATTGAAAGTCTTGATGAGTCGGTACAAGAATCGCATGATATTGTTTTGCAAGCCTGCGGACAATTTCGACATAGTCTACTAGCTTCCGATTCCCTTCAGAATCTAAATCCTCTTCAATGACCGTTGGTTCCATCAAGATAAGTTGGGCTTTTGTTTTTTGACATAATTCATGATAAATTTCTTCAAATTGTTCAGGATAAACTTGTTCCATTTGTGGCTGATCTAGCTGACGCCATACATCATTAATCCCAATCGAGATAGATACATAATCTGGTTCCTCGCTTAGTACATCTTCATCCCATCTGGCTTGTAGATTGGTCACACGATCCCCACCAATTCCTCTATTGATAATCTCGATATTTTTTTCAGGATATGTAACGAGGAGTTCGTCATGAATAAGACGGACATATCCAAAACCAAGCCCCTCTGGATCTTCCCTTCTTCCTGTATCCGTAATGCTATCGCCAATCAATAAAATACGAGAATTTTTTTCCATTCCTATTTCCTCCCTGTTCCTATCAAATTAAGCTAGTTTAACATTAAAAGTTCCATTGATATATCATTCTTTCCCTTTTACATACCCATAAAGTAAGTGTTCAAAAAGGAGGATAAAAAGGACCAAGAAGTTCGAGGCGGCGCAGTTTCGAGCAGCGGACTTGTACAGGATGTACTGACTTCCGCGTTGCCCACAGGACGTGGGCGGTTTTAGCGGAAGATCCTTATCCTAATACATGAGCAGCGGAGAAACAAGCCAACGAAGAAATTCGCAGTGTCATTTTTACCGGACTTTTTGAACTTCCTCATAAAGCTTTTGCAAGGTTTGTTCATCTACATCCAACTCCCCATATCGCGCTTGTTCATAGGCTTCTCTTAATAAATTCAAGTCTTGCTTGGATTCAACATGACGAAGCACTTCACGAGGAGTCATGGAAAAACGAAATTCAACTCCTTTCGTTTGTCGCTCTATAAATTTCCTGTAAATAAACCTTACTTTCTCCCGATTCATCAGGGTCTCATAGCGTGGTTCTCGATTAAATAACTGTTTCATTATATTTTTCGCTTTAGTCTGCTGCTCTTTTTTCCATTCCTCCCAATCAAAAAGGCTTTCTTTTTCGTCTATATATTGCTCCGTTTCCCGCTGTCCTGGTGAACGATTTAAAAGGTCCTTAATGAACCGGAAGAATCTGCGAAGGACAGAGACAAGTCGACGGCGCACTTCTTTAATCAACAATAATAAAAGGAAAAGGACGATGACTCCGACAACAACATAAGCTATATAAGTCATCACCATATCCAAGAATTCAGCGAAGGCCGACTTTTCCCCTGCCGGAAGATCTGGGAGCATAGGGGATGATGGGGCCCCCTCCTCAATAATCGGTTCAGGATTGGTTTCAGAAGTTTGCCCAAACAGGAATCGTAATACTGCCTTAAATCCATTCCAAAGCCATTCACGAATTTTCCCAAAATTAGAGATCACTAAAATAACTAGAAAAGTACCCAGCAAAAAAAAGCGATTTTGCCTTTGAATGGTCCGACTAATATACGGTTTCTGCTTCTTAGATAGTGTTGACGTATTTAAAGCTTCATCATTCGAAAGCAGTAATATAATGCCAACGAGCACAATGCCGCAAATCGAAAATACCGTTAAATAGGGTTGAAAGAGAGACTGATAGCGAAACAGAAAATAGCCGCCGAAATAAATAAGCAAACCACTATACCACATAAAAAGGAGCGGGATGGCGGAGGAATCACCTTGATACGTTAAACCTCTAAACGCAAAAACAACCTGAATGATTGCTAGAGGTATTTGCATATACCAAATGTCGGAAAAAATCCATGTAGGTAATAGACCAAGACAGAGAGCTAGAAAAGTATAAAACCACCATTCTTGCTGTGGCCATAATGCTCTTAATAAGATCCCAATTAAAAATAATCCCCATAAACTAAAAAGCCAAACCCACAATTTTTCAGATCCTATTAAGAGTACACCCGCCATGAGGACAAGCGGAAACGTAAGTAATAACTCTGTAAACCCATGGTAAAAGGAGGTTTTTAATTGTTTCAATTCGATCTTCTCCTCTCCATACTAATTAGCCTGTTTTAATGGAGTAGCTGGTTCTAATTCTAGAATTTCGACAGAATTTCCCTTAGCCTCCAATTGCTTGATCCATTCACTCATTTTTTCCGTCACGACCGCCGTAATAATTAGGATATCCGTTCCTTCCATTTCCCTTTCCACTTCATCCTTCAGAAAAAAATCAAAATACGTACTAGAACCAATTTTTAACTTGGCCATCGTTTCTAATACATACATTAACTGCTGACTGCCATTAGCGGGATCAATCCGAATCGACTGTTTATCCGTTTCATCAAAATAGCTATTACAACCAAATCCTGTATCAATCCCATTATCAAGCGCATATTGGGCAATCGAAGCGGCATAAGAAATAGCTCTTTCCATCAATGGCTCATCAACAATCGGCCTCCATATATCCTCTGTTTGGTTAAAATTCACATAAATCATTAAATGATGATCCGCTGAAAAATCCTTTTGGCTCACCTGTAATGCCTGGGCCCTCGCTGTCGCCTTCCAATTAATCGTATTTAATGGATCACCCGCACTGTATTCTCGAACCCCTGCAGTCAGGAAGGGATCCTCCATAATCCAACGACGGACGATCACATCTCCTAACCAGCTATGAGCCGGTAAGGGAATTTGATCCATTGGAATTAGGCTAGGATATACAATAATTTCCGCTTGGGATGGAACAGTTTTAAATACTTGATCAAAACCAAATATATCACCTGTCGTTAAAGAAACTGTTTCAAAACGATAATGTCCCCTTTTCGTACACGTTAACGTTTGTCTTCGTCGTACTTTTTGATAAGGCATTAAACTGAAAAGAGTCCGATGAAAATCGCCGCCAGCATGGACTTCATTATCAAGGTCAGATTTTTTCTGGAACTGAAGATGGGCATTGATTTTCGATTCTAAGCGGAGCCAAGGAACAGGCAATAATTTTCTATTAGAAATTTCATCAATTATCTCAATGCTTTCTCCAGTGAAAACCGACCGTTTGCTAAAGGAGCGACGATATTGCACTTTCGAAAGACCCCAGCGACCAAATACAAACATTTGCCCAACAATGACGATAATCGTCATGACAATAAACCAGGCGATATTCATCTTGCAGCCAAACCTTTTCGAATACTTTCCTCCGTTGGCACTCTTATTTGCCCTAAAATATCATCCAATATTTGATAGGCTTGATTTTCTCCTACACGTTTCATTTGGGTCAACAAAATTCGGTGTCCCAAAACAGGCTTCACCATCGCTTTCACATCATCAGGAATCACATATTCTCTCCCTTTTATCACCGCATAAGCCTGTACCGCTCTTAATAATGCCTGACTGCCGCGTGGACTAACCCCTAAAGCAATATGTTCATGTGATCTTGTTTTTTCAATAATATCCATCATGTAATGATACAGATCTTCGCTCACATGTACATGTGAATAAAGCTGTTGTGCTTCCAAGATCTGCTCTCGATCAGCTACAGCTTCTATTTCCTCTGCTGGATTTCCCTCCTTAAAGCGTTTCAGAATCGTCATTCCCTCTTCTTTGGAAGGATAGCCTAAATGGACTTTTAATAAAAAACGATCCAATTGAGCTTCAGGTAATGGGAAGGTCCCTTGGCTTTCTAACGGATTTTGCGTCGCAATCACCATAAAGGGTCGATCTAAAAAATGTGTTTCTCCATCAATCGTTGTCTGCCTTTCTTCCATACATTCTAGCAAACTGGATTGAGTTCTCGGTGTCGCTCGATTGATTTCATCCGCTAACACGATATTCGTAAAAATAGGGCCTGAGCGAAACTCGAACTCTCCTATTTTCTGATTGTAAAAGTGAATTCCCGTTACATCAGAGGGCAACAAATCAGGGGTAAACTGAATGCGTTTAAAAGAACAGGATAAAGATTTAGCTAATGTTTTAGCCATTAACGTTTTCCCAGTTCCGGGAACATCCTCTAGTAGAACATGACCTGAAGAAATAAGCGCAACAAGCAACAAATCGATTGTTTCATCTTTTCCTACTATGACCTTTTGTACATTTTCCTTTAGCTGATTCGCCAATTCTTTTACTTTAAGTAGATCCATCTGTACGTCCTCCTTCGTTGTAACATTTTCGGATCTTTGTTGTGATTTCAGACATGACCAATGCTTCGGTTGTGACTGCTTTTGGACTTCTGCTGCGAATTTGGACACAGCCAATGCTTCCGTTGTGATCGCTTTAGAACCACTACGATATTTTGGGCCGACCAATGCTTCGTTTGGAGTTTCCATCCTTATTTTATGTAAATGTTATATAAAACTATGTATTTCTAAACGCTTCTGTTGTAAGCGGAATCATCTATTTGCAGAAAGGAAACCACTTATAAGCGGTTTCGAACAAAATTTATTTATTATTGCTCATCTAATAGTCCAAAATAATATTTAGTAACTGATGAAAATGGTTTATTTTTTTCTAAAACCCAGGACGGAAATTCAGGCTGATTCACAGCATCTGGTAAACCTTGTGTTTCAAGACAAATCCCTAAGTGCTTGCGCGCTGGTACGCCAAGAATTTCTCCTTCTTCCTTCAGTTGATTTGCTGTATAAACCACAACCCCCACTTCATCTGTTTCCACAGTAAGTGTACGGCCACTTTCCGGGTCAGCAAGTATGATTTCATCGGAATGGTGATTATTTAATAAAAATGGATGATCATATCCTCCAGCCACTAACTGATTTTGTGGATGATCAGACTCGACCCCATTCTTAATTACTTGTCCTTTGCGGAAATCAAAAGCTGTACCTTCTACATCAACCAATGTGCCTGTTGGTAATAATTCTTCATCCAATTCAGCAAATTGATCACTTTTCATTGTAAGAGAATGATGAAGGATATCTCTTTTCAAATCCCCGCTTAAATTGAAATAAGAATGGTTAGTAACATTGAGGACCGTTTTAGCATCAGCCTTACCAGAATAATGGATCATAAATTCATTGTCATTTGTAAGGGTATAGGTCACCCTCATAGCAAGATTACCTGGGTATCCTTCTTCCCCATCACGGCTAAAATAGGTAAAATTTACCTTAGCCCGATTTATATCCTCCTCAAAGGAAGAATTCCAGAGTACCTTACCAAAACCTTTTATACCACCATGAAGATGATTGCCATTTTCATTTTTTGCAAGTTTGTAGGTGTTTCCATCTAAAGTAAAAGTAGCCCCCCTTATCCTTCCAGCGACACGTCCTACCACACAACCAAAATTGGCAGAATCCTGAATATACTCTTCAAGCTGGTTATATCCTAAAACAATATTCTCCAAGCGCCCATTACGATCCGGCGTCACCATTTTGGTAATGATACAACCATAATCAATGCAAGTGACTTCAACACCATGCACATTTTTCATGGTATAGGAATATACGGGTGTATCCTCTAAATATCCGTATATACTTTTTGTTACCTCCATATCCATCCGCCTTTCCTGAGTTATACATATTAAATGATAGACTTCCTTGAGCAAACAGTCAATTTGAAATGCAAGAATCGTCGAATCTTTTTGATTTTAATTGGCATAAAAAGGGGGGATAGGAAAGGATTGGCACCGCTCTTCCGTACAAAGCAATATCTTCTAGTAAATATAACCAAAATATAACAAATAGCTCCATTCGCACACGCAAATTGAACTGGATCAGTTCAGGATTGCACACGAAAGGAGCTATAAAAGGGAGAAAATCAAAAAACTAGCCAATTCTTTGTCGTGTCTATGAAACTATCATTTGTATTGATCAGCTAAATCTCCAATAACCGGAAGTTTAAATGATTGTTTCTGGTAGGCTTTTACCATACAAACAATCCATATGGCCAACGTGAGGCCATTTACTAGAAAAACAAGTAACCAACCGATAAATGGAATATGGCCTAACACAAATTTAATAATTAGCCAGGCTGCTGTTAAGATTGCAGATTGTAAGGCATGAAAACGAATAAATTTATTATCCTTTTCCAAAAAGAAGAAGATAATTCCTGTGACAAATCCACCGATATACGAAATCAGCGCTGCGATATTTTCATCCAAACCTGTTGAAGTTTTTGGATGATCGCTATTTGATTGATGAGATGACCCATTATTTGCAACAAGATTATTTTTTGTTTCTCCTTGACTGTCTGCATGTTCTTCCATTGATTCCTTCGTTTCCTTAGCATTTTCGTGTATCTCTTCATCTGTTACAATGTTATCTTCGTTTGAACTATGATTCTCTTCATTTTGATTTCCGGAATTCGATTCTTCTTCATTTGAATTTACTGGATCTTCCTGACTCATAATAATCCCTCCTCCTGTAAAATAGTGAACATTCGCATATCTGTTAAAGTGCAATACTTTTATTGTATTAAAAAACAATACACTTTTCCTGTAACTTAAGACTCATGTGTTATTTCCCGTATATTTTACTAGGTATCTTACATTTACAGAATTGGCTTCTCTTCATATTTAAATGGAGTTGGTATTCGCTTGGAATGTTCAGGATTTAAAATGGGGAGGATTTCCCTCGTTGTTCCTGTAACAAGAAGGCTTTTAGATCGACGTTTTGCCGGTTTTCCTCCTTGTTCGTGCATCATAAGGGCTTCTGGATCAACGTTTTGCCCTTTTCTCTCCCTTCAAAAAACAAAAGTAAATGGAGAAAAACGAGGCGTTTTCCCCATTTACTTTATTTCAAGGACTTTTTGGACAACTTCTTAGATGAACGCTACTTAATCCTACCTTCTCACCTTATTGCTTGCAAAACAAATGAATAGGAGTAGATTTTGTCCGCATATAGTGTAAACTCTGGATGTGTTTTTTGCCCCCAGCTATCGTCACCGCCAACACCCATCTGCTTATCATTCACTCGTATAACCGAATGCTTACTTTCAGGCAATTTATACCCATGGCTATGTTTCTCTAACTCAAATGGGGTGTAGGGAAGGGCATTTACTTCCACTGTTGGTAGGCCTGATATAAGTAAACCCACTCCCGATTCGTTTGTAATGGATGCCCATCTGACACCCGTTTTGTTTCCGCATTCTTGCGGCTTTAAGTAAGGAACATATTGGTCCTTCACTTTACCGCTATAAAGGCCGATTTTCGCCCCTTTTTCCCGATCTATATAAGTTTCATGTGGTCCCTTTCCATACCATTCAAGGTTTTCAAAACTTTTGTTCATTGTAAGCATCATGCCAACCTCTGGAATTTCCGGCAACCCCTCACCTGGAGTTAGTTGATAATCCACTTTCACTTTCCCGTCACCACTAACAGTGTAGCGGATATGGCATTTGGACACATTTGTTGTCGGAAGTTTGTAAGAAACTTCAAAGATGACTGTATCTTTTATTTGTTCATAATGAAAAGACTCCAATACTCGATTTCTACCAGCCTCTCTCCAAGTTGAACTGCGCTGATCAAGCTTGCTCCCCCTGTCATTATCTGTCATCGCCCGCCAATAATTTGGTGCAGGTGCAGATTCGAATAATTCCACCCCAGCGATCCTGTAAGACTCCATATCACCGGTTTGCTTATGAAAACAAATGGAAAAATCCTCCCCGGCTACAATGAACTCGGCAGATTGATCATCCGTCCGCAAAACTGCTTGTTCTTCGATTTCTACTCGTTTTTGACTTGATTCACGTAAAACAAACTGCTCAAAGGCGATTTCATGACCCTGATCTGCCCACAATGTAGTCTCTTTTAAATGGAAACTAACGGTAAGTATTAGTTCTCCCGAAAAATCATCCATAGAATAGTCTAGTTGAATTTGTTCAGAAGAAGCAGCTTCAATATTTACAAACTCTGTTCCATTCTTTATCTTTCGCCCATTTTCACTGATTTCCCAGCGGCATTCGAATTGATTCAAATTCGTAAAAAGAAATTTGTTTGTAATAGCTATAATGCCTTTTTCTAGATCTACGGCCGTAAACTCAATATTTTGATAGCATTTTTTCACTTCATAGATTTTTGGAGAAACCGTACCATCTGCAAAAATGATTCCATCTCCAGAAAAATTCCCATCATGAGGCGATTCGCCAAAATCTCCTCCATACGCCAAAAATTCTATTCCTTCTTCTGACTTTGTTCGAATCGCTTGATCGCGCCAATCCCAGATAAATCCACCTTGCAAAATAGGGTATCGATCAAATAGATCAGTATATTTATAGAGATTCCCACAGGAGTTCCCCATCGCATGACTGTATTCGCAAATAATATACGGCTTCACTTGCTCATCTGACTTTTCCGCATTTAATGCATATTCCTCCATGAGATCAGGGCGAATATACATTGTACTTTCAATATCTGAAGCGGCATCTGATTCGCGAAAATGAAAGGTACCTTCATAATGAACTAGACGTGAAGGGTCTTTTTCTTTCAACATTTGATGCATTTTTATAAAATTATTACCGCCAAAAGATTCATTCCCAAGTGACCAAATAAGAATGCACGGATGATTTTTATCTCTTTCAAACATAGAATTGCAGCGATCTAATACGTTCTCTGTCCATTCCGGTTTACTACCTGGCAGTGCATCTCCTTCTTCCTGCTGACCATACTCCCAAGTTCCATGAGTTTCCAAATTCGTTTCATCAATGACATAGAGACCATATTCATCACATAAATCATAAAATAATGGATGATTGGGATAATGGGAGGTTCGCACAGCATTGATATTATGTTGTTTCATTAATTGGAGATCATGGACCATATCATCGTAATCAATTGCTCGTCCCTTTTTATCAGAAAACTCATGACGATTAACACCTTTAAATACGATCCGCTTTCCATTAATCTTCATTAAACCATCTTTTAATTCAAATTTGCGGAATCCAATTTTACAACTTATAAACTCTATTGCCTGACCTGCTTGATCCTTGAGACAAAGCACTAGGGTATATAAATTTGGCTGCTCCGCACTCCATTTCAAAGGATTTTCAACAAATATAGAAGTGCTGATTTCCCCTCTTTCCACCATTGAAAGATCATATTGAACTTGATGAGGTTCCTGAAACAAGGGAAGCCCATTTTGATCAAAAATCATTGCTTCCAAAGCTATTTTTGCATTGCTTTCCGCAAAGTAGTTGGATAACTTTGCCTCTATATTCAATTCTGCATCTTTATGTTGTTCATCTAGTTCTGTTTTTACAAAAAAGTCTTGAATATGAATTCGCGGTGTAGCATATAGATAGACATCTCGAAAGATCCCGCTCAATCTCCAAAAATCTTGATCCTCGAGCCAACTCGCATCACACCAACGATATACTTCAACTGCAAGCTTATTTTCACCAGTTTGTATATACGGAGTTAAATCAAATTCCGCCGGAGTAAAGGTATCCTCACTATACCCAACAAGTTCCCCATTCACCCATAGATAAAAAGCGGATTCAACCCCCTGAAAACTTATGTAGACAGGAAGTCCTTCCCAAGTATCTGGGATAGTAAATGTTGTGATATATTGGCCGACAGGATTATATTTCGTTGGCGCAAAAGGAGCCTTGATCTGCTCCGTATCTTCCCATGGATAACGCACATTTGTATATTGTGGATAATCATACCCTTGAAATTGCCAGTGGGCAGGAACCTTAATCTCATCCCACTCACGACTATCATAATGTTGCTCAAAAAAGTTTTTAATTCTTTTATCTGGCGTGTCAGAAAGTGAAAATTTCCATTGACCATTTAAAGATTTATAATAATTTGAAGCGGCTCGGTCCCCTTCCAAAGCCTCTTCTTCTGTTTGGTATGGCATAAAAGTAGCATGTGCCTCTAGGCGATTTAATTGGAAAATTTCCGGATTATTATTCCACTCTGGATAGCCATTTTTCGGTCGCTGATATTCGAATTTCTTTAACTGTTTTAACATTTAGATCCCTCTCTCTACATCCTTGTACCAATCTGCATTTTTTCACTTATACCGTTACATTTCCTTGCTGTTAAAATAATGCTCATTTACTGTATGACTTGATTCTCGAATAATTAATTTTGTTTCGATCAAAATCTCTTTTTGTGAATCCTTCCTATCAATGATTTTCATGATCGTCTCGATAATTTCAGACGTTAACTGATCATAATTGTGATTGACCGTTGTTAAGCTTGGATAGACGATGTCAGATGGAAAAATGTCGTCAAAACCAACGAATGAAAAGTTGTGAATGGGTACATTTTGCTTGCGACATTCTTTCAAAGCCCCGTAAATCACCATATCGTTCATCCCAATAATGGCGGTAGGCATTTTTTTACTTGCAAGCAGTTGTCTCATTGCAACTCTACCGTCATCGATCCCAAATCCTGAATAAATTTGCCATTCGTTGTGGCATTCCAAACCGTATTTCTTTAACTCTTCTCGAAAAGCCAAAACCTTAAGATCCACCGTGGAAACACCCTTTTGCCCCCCTATGAAAGCAATATCCCTATGACCAAGTGAAACGAGATGATGTACAATCGATCTCATTCCCTCTTCTTCATCCGTCCTAATGGTATGGCAATCTACCCCTTCCATCCAGCCATTCACCATAATAAGGGGAACCCGTTTCATTACCTCTTTCATTTCAGTCATTTCTTTTTCTGTCGGTTTAGATTTATTAATCCGTCCCCCCATAAAAACAATACATTCGACTCGTCTTTCCACAAACTCACGCAGGTAAGCCGATTCCATTTCACTACTACTCATCGAATTTCTTAACAAAACGGTATAACCTTTTTCAAAGGCCTTTCTCTCTACATCAATATACGTTTGTGAGAAAAATGGATTGGTAATATCCGGTAAAATAAACCCAATCATATTGGTTTGATTTCTCGTTAAGCTTCTGGCAGCTTCATTCGGGGTAAACTCCAGCTCCTCCATTTTTTCAAGCACACGTTTTCTAGTACTATCTTTTACTAATGGATTTCCTGTGAGTACCCTTGAAACTGTTGTTGGAGAAACATTCGCTACTTTGGCAATATCATATATCGTAATATTCTTCTTTTTCATATTGGCTTCCCTCATTTTGAAAACGTATTCCATACTTATATATAGAATTATACATTGAATGATGGTAATTTCATCCTTTATCTTTACTAAAGTTGTTTTTTCCTCATACAGTAGCTATGCCCTTATTTAATTCCAGCTGAACCAGCATTGATATTTGCCTGGAACATATATTTTTGCCCGAAGAAAAACACAATGATCATCGGCCCTGTCAGTAGTAAGGAAGCGACCATCACAATATTCCAATCTGGAATGGCGTTCGTACTAAATGTTGCACTAATAATTTGTACACCTAAAGCAAGAGGCATCTTAGCTACATCATTAATATAAATGAGCGGCTCCATAAACATTCCCCAGTTGGCATTAAAAGTAAAAATACCAATTGCAATCAGAATCGGAGTTAAGAGCGGCATGATAATCCTCCAGTAAATTCCGAAATAGCCAAGCCCATCAATTTTGGCTGCTTCATCCAATTCTCTTGGGATACCTGAAATAAACTGTCTTAATAAAAATACATTAAACGCATTGGCAAAAAAATTAGGAACAATGAGTGGTAAAAGTGTATTCACCCAACCAAGTTTCGAAAAAATAATGAATTGCGGGATCATCATCACTTGCCCAGGAATCATCATGGTTCCAAGTAAAATGATAAAAAGTAAATTTTTCCCGCGGCCGTGTAACCGAGAAAAACCATAGGCTACAAAGGAACTGGATAACACTTGACCAATAATGGCGAACACAACAAGAATGACACTGTTTTTAAAATAGGTGAGAATTTCCTTATTTTGATAAACTTGTAGAAAGTTTTGCCAATGAAACTCACGCGGAAATATCGTAAAATCCATTTTCACCGTAGTGGCAGGTGATGTTAAAGCGATTGAAATCATATATATAAAAGGGACAATTAAGGCAAAACCGATCACACATAACAATAGATACAATATGGGTTTTTCTACTGAGCCTGTTTTATCAAACATTATTTTTTTACCTCACTTTCATAATAAACCCACATTGAGGAAGATTTAAAAACGATAACAGTAAAGATAATAATAATAATAAATAGAACCCAAGCAATACTTGAAGCATAGCCCATTTTGTAAAATTCGAATGCATTAGAGAACAGGTAAGGAACCATCATATTACTTGCATTATTAGGGCCACCGCCAGTCAAAATATAAATTTGTGAAAAAGCCTGCAAACTTCCAATAATTCCCATTATAAGATTAAAGAAAATAACCGGAGATATGATTGGAATGGTAATATGGATAAACTTCTTAAACTTTGATGCCCCATCCATGTCGGCTGACTCATACAACTCCTCGGGAACACCTTGGATAGCAGCTAGTAATAGTACCATATTGGCCCCTACTCCCCAAATGGCGAGGAAGACAAAACTCATTTTCACCCACGTTGGATCAAGTAGCCAAGCAGGTCCTTCAATACCGAAAAAGGCTAAAAAGTGATTGATTACTCCGTTATCCGGTGCAAGAATGAATTTAAAAATCATCGAAGACGCGACAATAGGAACTAAAGCAGGCAAATAAAAGATTGTTCGAAAAAAAGACATGCCCCTCATTTTATGTGCTAATAAATAGGCCATTCCTAATGACAAAATCATCGTTAAAGGCACCGAGATTAAGGCGAAATAAAAAGTGTTATACACTGTTTTCCAAAATATTTTATCTTGCACCAAGTTTTTATAGTTATCTAATCCAACCCATTTTGCTGGGGTAAATAAATCCCAGTCCGTAAAACTCAAAAAGAAAGAAGCCACAATCGGACCTAATATAAAACATAGAAAACCAATAATCCAAGGGGAGATAAATAGATAAAACCATTTTTCTTCCGTTCTTTTTCCGGGTATTTTTTTAATCTTTTTCGTTCCATTTTTCTGTAACTCTACTGTTTGGTTATTCAAAGCGCACCCCTCCTAATAAGCTGGGACTAACCAGTATTGGAATAGTCCCTATACGAGCGTGTTCAAAAAGGAGGATAAAAAGGACCCGTCGGCTAAAGGCGCTGACGTCCTGTCAGCAACGCCGACACTAGCACGTCCTGTGCATTGAAAGTTCGAGGCGGCGTAGCTTTGAGCAGCGGACTTGTACAGGATGTACTGGCTTCTGCGTTGCCCACAGGACGTGGGCGATTTTAGCAGAAGAACCTCATCCCGATACGTGAGCAGCGGAAAAGCAGGCCAACGAAGAAATTCGCTTATGTCTTTTTACCGGACTTTTTGAACATCCTCTATACCTATTATTTTTTCAATAATGCTTCTAAATCTTTCTGTGTCTTATTTAAAGCATCCTCAACAGAAGCATTACTCGTCCAAACATCAGCAAAATTATCTGTAAATAGTTTTTGCATCTCGTTCCACTCAGGGATTAAAGGCAATTCAATGATCATATTTGCTGATTTTGTAAATGTTTCTGTGTCAATAGGGTGGTTTGCAAAGTCCCTTTTAAGAAAAGTGTCACTATTTAATAACTCCATATTCGCAGGGGCATCCTGATTGTTTTCTACAATCGGCAATTGCCCTTCTTTTCCTGTTAAGAATTCAATAATTTTAAAGGCTTCTTCTTTATGTTTCGATTGATTGGTGATTGCTAAGCCGCTTCCAAATGGGATCGTCCCTTTTTCTTTTTTCTTCCATAGGGGAGCAATATCCCAATTCAAATCTTCCACTTCACTTGCTCCCCCAATATTCCAAAAACCAGTGTAGTCGATAGCTAACTTTCCTTGAGCAAATAACTGGTCTGCGCCTATATCGCCCATATTCGCGTAATCTTTATTAGAAGGAGCTACTTTATATTTGTGAATGAGATCTACGACAAACTGCATCGCTTCAATATTTTCAGGAGAATTAATGATTGGATTTCCATCAGCATCTAATACTCCGCCACCATTTTGATACATAAAGGACATCCACAATGGCCACCAATCCCCTACTCCAACACCCCACTGTACCGTTTTATCTCCCTCTTTTTTCGTCAGTTTTTTTGAAGCATCTAGTAAATCATCCCAAGTCCAATCTTCGGTCGGATAATCCACTCCCGCTTCATCAAATAAATCTTTATTATAATAAACGATTAAAGATCCACCTCTATCTGGCAGCGCATAGACGTTTCCATCTTGAGAGTAGTTATTATAAACGCTACCAAATCGGGCATCTAAGTCGATATCTGCCTCTTCAATAAACTCATTTAATGGAGCTAGTTGATTTTTACTTGAATAAATATGCACTTCTTCTGCCAACTGCATAATATCGGGAGCCGTATTTCCGGCTATCATCGTTTGTACTTTTTGCGCATATTCTTTCGGAATATAAATTAATTCCACATCAATGTCAGGATATTTTTCTTTGGCTAAATCAAGACGCTCTTGATATGTTTCTTTATCAGCCTCTCCCCCCCACATCGTAAAGGTCAATTTCGTTTTCCCATCCGAAGATTTCGAATCCGTGTCTGATGAACAAGCTGCTAAGGTCACACCCAAACAAAGCATGATCGCTAAAAGGAAAATATGAAACTTTTTCAATTCACTCACTCCTTGTATTTGTTAATTCGCATTGGAACCGGTTGCAATTTACGTCAAAAATATTCATTTTATTTCTACATTGGATAGAACGATCGTCGTTACCGACTGATTCTCCACTGGGATTTTAAAACCATGACTAAAAATTGGAATTTGCGATTTTTCTAGATTTTTTTGTAACGTTGTTTCGTAAACATCTGCAAACCTCGTATCAAACTGAAATGCACTCAAGTCATACTCGAGTTCCTCTTTTGCGTGTTCATTTCGGATCACAATCGTAAGCTGCTTTGCCTTCTGATGGTAGGCCGCAACAGAATGTCCATGATCCGTCTTGATGATGTCACTTCCTGGTCGAATAAAGCGGCTGAAATTTGCCATGGCATAATATTGCTTTGTCAGCTGATAATTTTCTTTCCCTCGAAAATCAGAGTGAATAAATCCCCAATTATTTTTTGCACTTTCATCTTCGACCGCTTGCCAATACACCCAGGCCGCGGGTTGAAGCACACGCAGATCAAAAATAATCCGCTCAGCCAGTTCCATCACACTGCTCATATCCTCATGATTATGTGGTTCTGTCCCGCCTGTTCCATATTCAGACATCCATAGCCTTTTCTTCTTCTCTGCAGCTAATTCACGAAGTTCTTCTAACTGGCTGCCGTTATAGGAATGTGTATTCATTTGCGCTATTTTATCGATGGTTTCTTCATCATAGCCTTGTAACATGTCCACTGTCTCATCGATACTATTTTCATCGGGAGCACTGATTCCAGTGTCACTCAGTCCTTTTTCCTCTAGGGAGTCAGCGACTTTTTTGATGATCTCCATTTGTTTATCAAGACTAAAATGAGCCCCTTCCTGAATATTTCCCTTTATCCACCAATTAGAAGCAGGTTCATTTAAAGGGTTCAAAGTACGGAAGGTAACACCATGTTTATCTTTATAGAACTTGACAACCTCGGTTAAATAATCCGCAAACTGACCATAATATTCCTCTTTTAAGTTATTTCCCCCATCTTCTGCGCCAGTTACGGAACCACTTTTGGTCATCCAGTATGGAGGAGAATTAGAAAATGCCTCAGCAATTGTTGCTCCGCGTTCAAAAGCAGCGAATAAAACTGCTCTTTGACCTTTATCTGCTTCCCAATCCCACTCTCCTTCTTCAGGTTGAAAACCTGGAACATCGCCACCTGGACGCAGTGTATTCGGCTTTATTTCAGGATTTTCTCCGCCCCCAATATTGTAACGAACAATATTGAGACCAAGTCCCTTCCTTTCATCAAACACAAGATCCATCACTTCATTCAGTTTTTCTTTATCCTCCCATTGCCCAAGAATATGGGCCCACCATGCAAGCGAGGTACCCCAACCTTCGAAATTGGCATAACCTTCATTAGGTTGAACCCGAATCGGCGTTGGATCAAAAAACAATGGATCTTTTTGCTGCTTAAATTGGCTCACTACTATCCCTCCTGTTAAAAGGATTACGATTATTACCATGAAAACAAGAAAACTTTTTCGACGGTTTGTACTCATTCATCCTCCTAAATGCGGCATCTTTTTCTACCCTTTAGTTTTTTATCAACCTTCCCTTTCCCAAAGCCCCCTCCTTGCACGGCTTTTTTAATGCAACCGGTGTCAATACAGAATAAAAAAATATGGATTCTTCCTCCTTAATCCATGAATCTATTTTATGCTAAATTGATGGTACCGGTTTCAATTCTTAATATATCATTTTTATTTTTCATTTGTCAATAACTTCGTTAAAAAATTCTACACTCTTTTACATTTTTCAACAAATTGTAACTAGAATAGTATAGTTCTTATTATGAGGCTGGGACAAAACTAAAACGTTCGACTCTAAAGACGAACAACGAACTATCTTAGCGGAGGAAATATACGTAGACTCCTGCGGAATGAAAGGCGTCGGTGAGACTCCGCAGTGCGAATGAGGATCGAAGGCTAAGTACGCGCCGTCCTGGCGCAACGCCTTTGTGACCTACATCCTGTAGGCCTGAGGAGGCTCACCAGCCGCCCGCGGAAAGCGAAGTATATTTCCGGAGCGGATTATATGCACCAACCATAGTTTCTAGTTAGTTCGGATTCAACTTTGATAGAAACACTTTTGTCCCAATCCCAAGATTTATTGCCAATCAGCCATTACGGTCTCTGCATCACGCTTTAATACGTTAAAAATATCATCAGAAACTTGCCCATTGTCTTTCTGATGTTCCATTAATTTTATAAAACGACTCATATGTTTGACGATCTTTTCTCCTTTTTCTTGACGTTCATAATGTTGAACCGCGGTAAGATGTACATGTAAAGAATGAAAAACAGATTCTGGCAGTTCTGATTGATGATCCGTCAATGTTTCCAACATCGATGAAACATTCACGTCTTTTTTTTGCTCATCGCCAACAATCATGATCCAACTAATTTGTGGATCTGGTGAATTTGTTTTGCGAATCGTCACATCCAATAGATTGTTAGAGATTTCCACATTTCCACCAATGACATCATAGGCGTCTGTAAACACATAATCCTTCGTATGGACTTCTCCATTGAATAAAATATCCGCTTTTCGACTTCCTTTTGTTGAATTATACCAAGGATCATACAAGCCAAGGTAAACGGTATAGTCTCCATTATCAAGATTGAATGTATACGTAAGATCTGTGCCAGAATTAGGAGTGAGATATCGTAAAGCAGAGAATAGATCTCCCCCTTCACTTCCCGCCGGACTTGTACGATCTCCAACATAACCCCATGTTTGGTCATTTTCCGGATCATATTGTTGATCAATGATATCTTTATTCAAAAGTGTTTCTTGCATATAGGAAGTCCAAAGCTTGTAATCGTTTGTTTCAGCGCCGCCAGCATGAACAAAATATTTCACATCATTCGGAATCACAAGAATCTCGATTCTGACCACCTTATCTGCCAATTCAGGAAGTGTTCCTTCAATTGTCACCATTCCAGGCTTGGAAAAGTCTTCGGTATCCATTTCCCATATAATCGATGTATCCATTTGTTTTCCTTCAGAATCTGTTACATTTATTGTATCCGGTAAGTTCGGTGTTTCACCTAAAGTTACTTTTTTGGGAAGCTCTGTGTTAATGGTGACTCTACCCATTTTATCAAGGATTGACAAATCCCATTCATCATACCATTGCAAAATGATCTCATCCTCTTGCCCAAACTCAATAGGGAGCCATACATAGGTTGAGTTTTTTAAATCACTGGCTTTCCAACGATCACCCATAAAGATGAATTTCCCTTTTTCCGGATCGACGGGAATTACATGGGTACTCTGCGAATCAAAAGTTGTCGAAGCCTTTTCTCCAATCGCTGGATTTCTCATTGGCTGCCAATCTCCAAAAATATCATCAGCTACTGTGTATCGAGCTGGATTCGGATCCCAGCCAGTCGCACCCGATGTAATCATATAATACTTCCCTTGATACTTAAAAAGAGCCGGTGCTTCCCTTTGCGCACCTGGAAATACTCTAATATAATCTTCCCCGTACACTGCTTTATAAGTCGAATCCCGGTCTTCCTTGCCATCTCTATGCCAGCCGACCACATCTGTATAACTATCATTTAATTTTGAAATATACATCGTCATATTTTCTTCACTTGAATAAATTAAATAGGCTGTTCCGTCGTCATCTTTAAATAATGTCATATCCCGTGCCATTCCTGGCTGGTCTGGCATTCCATTATAATCGGCATCTTCAGGGGCCCTATCCATTCGATTACTTTCTTGATAAACAAAAGGACCAGTGGGCGAATCACTTAATGCATAGCCAGCATGAGCCTTCGCGTACATGGCTTCAGAAGTTTCTGATGGACCATCGATATGCATCCACATCACATATTTCCTCGTTTTTTCGTTGTAAATTACTTTCGGTCTTTCTATGACCCGATCTGTACCGATATCATTTAAAATATCTGCTTTATCCTCTCTTCCCTTATAAAGCTGTGAAATTAAGGGATCATCTGTAAATTGTTCCATTGATTCAATCGCTGTTAAGGCTAAACCTTCGTCTTTCCAATTATAAAGATCCTTGGAAGAATAAACCCGTACCCCTCTTGCTGGCAGATAGCCATTGGTCTTATCTTCCCCATACCAATAATAGGTTTTTATTTGCTCATCATACATAATCCCGCCGCCATGTGCCTGGATCGCTTTTCCGTCTGTATCCATCCATATTTGTCCCGGTTTGAAGGAGTCATTTTCCTTATACAGCTCTAGTCCATCTACCGTTTCCGGTGTTGGATCACCTGCATGGACAAAATTAAGCATATCCTCCCCTTCTTTCAAATCACTATCAGCTGCCTTCGTTATTATAGGAGAATTCATTAGCAAACAGGAAAACAACATCATTATTGGGAAAAATAAACAAAGCCTTTTCTTCGTAGGCAACTTCCACCCACCTCCAAGTATTAATAATCGAACTAGCTTTTATTTGACTTGCAACTAGGTTAAAATTGATCAGTGAATTTCCTCTCCTCCTTTCATTTTGCAACCGGTTTCAAAACGTGTGAAAGTTTTAGCCTTTTTAATCACTTAATTTGAAACCGGTGTCAAAAAACTATAATAAAAGCCAATAGCTAGTTCGTTACATACTAGCTTACGTCCTTTTGGTAATTTTTGTCAATACAAATTTATTTAACTTTCTTTGGAATATAGATAAAATATACAATTTGAAGCTTTGGGAAGGTTCGTTACCGCCATCCCATGTGAATGGGTTACTAATATTGAGGAGATATTATCATATTTTATCACCACTTACTGGAAATCTAGTAAATGAAATTTTCATAAAGGGGGCTGTCAATACAGTCGGCGTTATTCATTTACAATTCAAGAATTGGAGTACATATGTATAGGGAGGGATCATATACATTTTGATGGTCAATGAATGAGGCGATTCCAAAAAGGAGGTTAAAGCTAGTTTTCTCCTATAAAGCAGCCTTATTAGGTGAATGAAACCTAATAAGGCCTTCTCGCGTATTTAGGAATAATTAATCGCTTATTTGTTTTAAAGCCTCTAATATAGCTGGGATTAATTTATCATTCGTTTCTAGCTTGGATACATTTTGTATTGTTTTTTCATATCCATCATCAGCTATCATTTTTTGCAGCTGTACTGCTTCCTCATCAAGCGGATTATCGTATTTTAATACCGCAGCAATCACTTGGCTAAGATATTTTGGTTGTTTGCCAGTTACTTCCATATACAGCTTTGCTGGACGAATGAGGCGATCGTGAAAGCCAAGCTTACGAATCGGCCCCCGCCCGACTCTTGTAACCTCATCGGAAATATATGGGTTTTTAAATCGCGTAATAATCTTTTCAATATATGCCTGATGCTTGTTTCTGTCAAAGTGATAGGTTTGGATTAATGCTTCCCCTGATTCTTGCAGCGCACCATGAATGATCGCTTGTACTTTTTCATCCTTCATTGCCTCACTTATTGTCTCATATCCCATGTAGCGGCCGATATAAGCTGGCACCGTATGACCTGTGTTCACCGTAAACAGCTTTCGTTCAATATAAGGTGCTAGTTCATTGACATAGGTGATACCAGGAATATGGGGTACTTCTCCCTTCATTGCGGATTGTTCAACCACCCATTCAAAATAGGGTTCAACCGAAACCGTAAGCATCTCTTCATTTGCTTGGTTTGGCACAATCCGGTCTACAGCTGCATTAGGGAAAGCAAAATAACTAGAAAATGCCGCTTGTTCATCAGCCGATAGGTGTCTATAAACCTTCTCCTGTAATTGTGAACTACCGCCAATCATGTTTTCACATGCAATAATGTTCACTGGCTGAGGATTCATTTCTAACCGCTTGCGCAGGCCTTTTGCAATCAATTCAGAAATGACGGTCAGAATATTAGGCCCGACTGCAGTTGTAATGATGTCTGCTTTAACAATCGCATCTATGACAGCTTCTGGTTTTTTTACACTGTTAATGCCGGAAACATTTTCCACGATCATTGTTTCCTGCTGCTCATCTGCGAGCACGACTTTGTATTTCTGTTTTTGATTTAATTCCTCAATGATAGCATCATTCACATCTATAAAAGTAGTATGGTAATTTGCTAGATTTAGTAATGCACCAATAAATCCCCGACCAATATTCCCTGCGCCAAAATGGACTGCTTGCATGTTAATTCACCTCATCAAAAATGCGAATAATTTCTGCTTTGGAATCTGCGTGGACAATGGTATCAATACTTTCTTCCTCGCTGAGCACGATGGCAATTTTGGAAAGAACCTCCAAATGTTCGTCCCCTTTACCCGCGATACCGATCAATATTTTTACTAGATTCCCATTGAAATCAACCCCATTTGGTACTGTTACAACGGAGATACCCGTTTCATGTACAGACCCCTTGGCGTCTTCTGTACCATGAGGAATCGCTACATAATTACCCATATAGGTGGAGGTTACTTTTTCCCTTTCCAGCATTTTTTCAATGTAGGATGCATCAACATAGCCGTTTTTAACTAGGATACCGCCTGCAAAACGGATGGCCTCTTCTTTGCTGTTTAATGTCACGTTCAATTCAATATTGTCTTTGCCCAAAATTTCTTTTGCCATTTTACATGCACTCCTTTAATCATTTTGCATAAAACGATAAAACTGTTCAGAAAGGAAGTCTCTGATTTCCTCGATTTCACCAGATTCAAATAGCTTAATGCTACCTTTGCTTTGAATGATGGCACTACTTAAAAAGCTGATTGCCTCCAATGTTTCATGGTTTGTATCTTGTGGAGCTAGCATGATCATTAGTCGGTTCATTTCCAGCCTTTTCCCATCCATGCCTTTAATATCCAATGGATTTTCCAAATCACAAATAAGAAAGGTCGGTTTCCTTATATCGTTTGATCGCATATGATAAAGCGCCATCGATGTCTCTGGAATGCCCAAGCCTCCAACCTTTTCTCTTTTCAGCAGTTCTTTCAAGACAGCATCTGGGGCTGTGATCCTTCCATCCTTTTCTAACTGTAGACAAGCCAATTTCAAAATAGATGGAACAGATTGTCTATTTGTTATTTTGATGATCGTGAAATAATCAAGTACATTTAAAATTGCCTGTAGTGACCGTTCCATCCCTTTTAATTCACGTGAATAATTTTTTTTAGTCGTAGCGAATGTCCTATCAAGCGTTTTTTCATACGGAATGGTCACCTTATATTTACGAATGGCCTTTTTTACACGATGAACTTCTTCCTTATTAAGCATTGGTGAAACCAAAATATATTTGTTGCGATCAAAGTCTTTTAACGGGATCGTTGATAAAATCAAATCATAATGATCTGTATCTGTTTTCTCGATCTCGAGCATTGATTTATTGTCTACTTGTTTAATTTCCGGTATATATTGCTTCAGCCTTGTAGCCAATATCTTTGCCGAACCTATGCCAGTCGAGCATAAAACAAGCACTTTCAATCCGGCTTTATTTTCACCGTATAGAATAACAGCCGCAAAATGAAGCACTAAATACGCAACCTCATCATCAGGAAAATTCAAATCAGGAAAGACCTTTTTTACACCATCGGCAATTAAATGAAATAGATCATCATAATCTTGCTTGATCTCCACTGTCATGGGATTCTTAATATTCATTCCTTTTGCCAAACGAAACATTGTCGGCTTTAAATGAGCCACAAGATCATTTAACAATTGATTATTATGAGTGAGATCCAAATCGATATAGTTGCTGACAAAGCGAATCAATGATTTTGCTTTAAAAGCGACATCAATACTTGGATCCTCCAACAAATAGTCTTTTCCATTTCTAAGCTTTGCACCTAATAAGTGCATCGTGATATAACCAATTTCATCATCAGGAATATTTATGGCAAAGGATTCTTCCAGTTCTCGAATCATCCCGCTCGCAATATCAAATTCTTTTGTATCTTCCAGCTGATGCAGATAAGGCTGATCAAATGTAATTGTATCCCCTTTTTGCAAACGTTCAATTGCCAAAGCCAAGTGGACAATCAACCCAATATAAGCACTATCTGCTAAATCATGTGGCAATTGCGTTTTTGCTTGCTGTACCAGTTTTTCAATTGTCTGTAGCTTTTTGGGATTGATTAAACCGAGCAGCCGATTGGAAATCGCATTTAACGGCTGCACTGCTTTCTGTTGGATATTTTCTTTCACCAGTGCAATATAATCAAAAGGGTTGAGAAAGGTTGCAATCATATTGGTAATGGCAGAACGCTTTGCCGCCTCATCTCCAGAGATTTCAACCCCATACCCTCGCTTGCGAACGATTGCCAGCTTGTTGGATTGAAGTTCTGCGTCCATTTGATCTAAATCGTTGCTAACCGTGGCAATCGTTACATTCATTTCATTCGCTAATGCGTAAAGTTTTACCGGACCATTTGCTTCTAGTAGCGTGGATAAAATGATAGCCCTTCGTTCATCTGGTGAAAATTCTGTTGTGCTCATATTCATTAATTCCATTTTCAAGCGTTGTTTTGCCTGTAATTGTCCTATTAATTGAATACCTACGCCTGTTTTTCTCACTAATTTCAATTCAAAATCAGCAACCAATGCTTCGATATTTTTTAGATCACGATGTGCAGTTCTTTCACTGACATTCAGCATTTCAGCTATTTCTTTTACAGTCGTATTTTTCTGGGTGTCTAGCAAGTGTTCAAGTATTTTTCGTTCTCGGGCTGAAACATGCATTCACTCACCTTCAGTCAAATTATTTCAACCGATCAACAAGTTCATCATATTTAGGGCTGTTCAAGAAATTTTCCACTGAGATATGTTCTGCTGTTGGTAATTTTTGCTTCGCACGATCAGTCAAATCTTGATGTGTGATCACAATATCTGCATCACCGGGAATTTCATTAATGGCTTTGTTTGTTACAGAGACATCAATACCTGCTTGTTTAAATTTATTTCTTAATAAAGAGGCTCCCATCGCGCTTGAACCCATTCCAGCATCACAAGCAAAAATAATCTTATTGATCTCATGATTATCTCTTAAATTACCCAGTTTTTCTTCTTTTGTATCATTTGCATTTTCGCTAGCTTTGTTTAGAGCATCAGCAACTGAACTCTTTTTGCCTTTCATTTGCTCCATTTTGCCAGTTGCAGTAGATAGATCCCCTTCCTCATTATTCTTACTTCCCTTAAGAATAAGAGAAGCAATTACAAATGATACAACAGTTGCAACAATTACACCGGCAATCACACCTAGATAACTTCCTTTAGGCGTCATCGCAAGTACTGCAATAATACTTCCTGGAGATGCAGGAGCTTTTAATCCTGCGTTGAATAAGTTCAAAGTGAAGACACCACTTATGCCCCCACCGATTGCAGCAAGGATTAATGTTGGTTTCATTAATACGTAAGGGAAGTAAATTTCATGAATACCACCAATAAAATGGATAATCGCGGCTCCCGGTGCAGAGCTTTTTGACATTCCTTTTCCAAAAATCGCAAATGCCAATAAAATACCAAGTCCTGGACCCGGATTCGCCTCAACTAGAAACAGAATGGATTTTCCTATTGATGTCGATTGCTCAACGCCCAGCGGACTCAAAATACCATGGTTGATCGCATTATTTAAGAATAGTATTTTTGCTGGTTCAATAATAATGTTTGCTAAAGGCAGTAATCCGGCATTAATGATTGCTTCTACCCCAGAAGCCAATAGGTGATTTAAGCCACCGACAACGGGACCAATGCGCCATGCAGCGAGACAAGCCAAGATTGCTCCAAGAATTCCAGCTGAGAAATTATTATAGAGCATTTCAAATCCGGAACGAATTTTATCTTGAAACAATTGGTCGATTTTCTTCATCAAATAACCTGCAAGGGGACCCAAAATCATCGCGCCAAGAAACATTGTAATATCTGCCCCAACAATGACCCCCATTGTTGCCGTAGCCCCTACAACTCCTCCACGAAACCCGTGAACAAGTCGACCCCCGGTAAATCCAATCAATAATGGCAGTAAATAAGTAATCATTGGATCGACGAGTGTAGCCAAGTTTGCATTTGGCCACCATCCATCTTCAATAAATAAAGCGGTAATAATCCCCCAAGCAATAAATGCACCGATGTTAGGCAAAATCATGCTACTTAAGAAGCTGCCAAAAGATTGTACTCTTACACGTATACCTTTATTCTGGGCCATCTTTTTTCTCCCCTTTATAAAAAGATATTTGTTTCCTAATTAAATTTTATGCTGCAAATAACACGACCACAATCAAATCAAAATACCAATTTGGCGAAACAGATGTTGACAAAATTAAATAAAACATACCTAGAATATTAAAAAAGAAAAAAGACGAGCGGTAATCAATTTAGTTTCATTTGCATAAGAAATAGGCATCAAACCTTTTGATGCCCATTTCTATTTTATATTCCTTCTAGTTTTTCATCATTTATATATTTAAAATTGATATAAATGAGAAGTGTCGACTTTTTCATCTGTATTACTGCATGCAAACAATATCATACTACAAACATTTATCATGACTTGATATATAGCTAAACATTGGATAGGCTGGATCTATTAATCATTTCTCGTTAAAACGATCGTCTGTTTCTTCTATTTCATAAATCTTTGCTCGGGATTCAGAGGTATTGAAGGGATGATGGAGAATGAGCTTCCAGTTTTCAATACCTAATCGTCAATGGCATGATCAATCGTAAATTCCGCACCTTCCCACGCTTTCTTGGCTGTCCATGCCTCCCATGGATCTGACCAAAATGGATCTGTCTGTGCGAGTCCTAATGGAAGAAAAACAGCCGAACATAAGTAAAGACTCCCTGTTGAAATATAGTGCTCCCCTATATCTGGTTGATGACCGCTAAAACCTATTGATAACCATCCCCCTTCTAAGAAGGTACCCGATGACTCGATTGTTTTCTGGATCACAGCCGTTAACCCCGAACGAACTTGTGCTGGTGTTACCCCATCTGGCAAATCCCCTCGAAGAGCATGTTGCGCAAGCGTTTGAAAAGCACCAAATCGATAAGCAAGTGAGCGGCCAATGGGAGGAAAGGTTCCTTCAGGTGAAATGAGACGCTCTTGAACCGCTGCAAATCTCTGCGATCTTTTAATAATAATTTCTTTTCTATGACTCCAATCCGGATACTCTTGGCTTACTGTTTCCATCAGATCGACCAACATCGGATGAATCACAAAACTATTATAATAATCGAAGTGAAAATCTGGGCCATCACTATACACGCCATCGCCTAAATACCATTGATCGAATTGCTTAATGGCAAAATCAATCCGCATTGGATCCCAATCTTTTTCTCCAACTTTGTATAGTACAGCCTCAATTATTGCTGAAAACAAGAGCCAATTTGAGAACACAGGTTTACTTGTCCTTGTTGATTTAAAGGCAGAAATGACATTATGCTTAACCCTTTCCTCAAGTTGATCCCATAGTTCATTGGGCGACCTTAATATGGCATGGGCAAGAAAAGCCGTATCAACGATCGGTTGTCCACCATCTTTAAAATTCATAAAATCTGGGGAATCTGGTGCAGTACCTGCGTCGATTGCTTCTCTAGCCAAAGAGCAAAAGCGGACCCGCAGCTTTTCTTCCTCTTCATCCTCACATGGTTTCTCCAACCAAGGGGCCATACCCACTAGCAATCTTGCCATTGCTTCCAAATGAGCATAAGGTGTTCGATTAGAACCATCTTTGGATTCCACCGGCATCAACTCTTTTAAACGCCTTTGTTCCAAAGCTTCTAAAACAGGGGTTGCAATCGTAATCATTGTATTTAGCCAAAATTTTCGATTATCATTCTTTGTATTCATACGAATCACCAATCCTAATGAATTAATACTTACCATTTATTCTATGATGCTAGTATTTAACAAAACCATGAAATGAGTTTCAAATTTGCAAAAATGTTCCTGCTTAATCTGTATATGTTTACCTTGTATCGTGAATAAAAATAGAAGGAAGCGGGCATTATTTTTTTCTATTTCATTCTTTCTAGCGAAAACGCTTCATTACCCCTTATCATATTATCGCCAGCGAGGAAAGTAAATATAAAATGGTGAAATATTCCCATATGGTAAATACGTCTCTTTCCAATCGTTTTACTCCTTCATCTCACTATATGAATCCTAATTTCTTTAATGCCAATTCTACCTGCTTTTACCTTGCTCTATTGTTTCGACCATTTATTCCGTTGTTTCGACCATTTAGGCAAGAGTTTCGACCATTTATCCCGTTGTTTCGACCATTTACTCAAGAGTTTCGACCAATTAGGCAAGAGTTCGGACCAATTCTATTTTATTCAGCAAGAGCCTTACAAGAATCTCTTAAAACAAGTGCTGTTGAAACAACGGTTTCCTTTTTAGGATTCTTCTCTTTCATTAAATCTACTAATATGTCCACTGCTGTTCTGCCTAATTGTTCATAGTTTTGACTGATGGTTGTGATGCCCGGTGGAAAATGCTTTGCCAAATAAATATCATCAAACCCTACTACAGAAATATCATCTGGAACTTTTAACCCAAATTTAGTAAGAACTTTTATGACTCCAATGGCGACAAAGTCATTGACACATAAAACCGCCGTAGGCCTCTCTTTTAAATTGAGCAACCGTGAAGCGACTTCTTCTCCTGATTCAATAGAAAATCCAGAACCTAAAATCCAATGATTGTTGACCTCTAATCCTTTTCGATTTATCGCTTTTATAAAAGCATTTCTTTTTACATCTGTTGAAGTAATCCCTTCTTTTCCACCAAGAAATCCAATTTTCTTATGATTGAGATTGACCAAAAGCTCCACAAGGTGATCAACCCCAGCTTCCTCGTCTGTCTTGACAATGTGAGCATCTACTCCAGCCAATTGCCCATTTACAAACACAACAGGGATTCTCTCCATGACCTTTTTCATTTCATCTGCATACTGTTCACCCGTGTTACTGTCATTAATTCTACCGCCCAGATAAATAATGCCATCTACTTGCTTTTCTACCAAACTTTGTAAATATTTGGATTCATTCTTGGAATTATTCAGCGTATTGCATAAGAATGATGTATAGCCTAATTCCAGAGCATGTGCCTCACTATTTAAGACAAATGTTGAAAAAAAAGGATGGTTGATGTCAGGTAAGATGAATCCAATCGTTTTAGATTGTTTATGTAATAAACTTCTCGCTAAACTGTTCGGTCTAAAATTATGTTTTTCAATCACAGAAACTATTTTTTGCATGGTTTGCGGACGCACTTTCGCATTTCCAGTTAAAACTCGGGAAACCGTTGCTGGAGAAACGTTCGCCTCCCTAGCAATGTCATAGATTGTTATATTTTCCTTTTTCATCGCTTTCCTCCATTCCTTGCTTGTGAATTTTCATGAAACCCTTTTCGTTCTTTTGCGTTATAATAACTGTGCACCATGATTACTATTATACATACTTTCTTCGTCCTAAACAGAAAATCCTAAAAACATGAACTTTTATCCTGAAAAATTAAAGGAGGACTAAACATGTTCCAGCATCCACCTACCAAAAAACTAACAAATGATATATTGGAAGAGGCGGCCAATTATAGTTTGAAAAATCGAGTTGAACCGATTGGCTTGAAAGGCTACCAAACCTATCTTAAAACGGGTGATCGCTTACCTTTTGAACATCAATATTTTGCGCGAAGAAAACAATTAAATGTGTTAGCTTTAGATGTTTTGATCCGAAATAATGATGAGAGTATTCCACTTTTGGAAGAAGTGATGTTCCAAATCTGTAATGAATACTCTTGGGCCTTACCAGCACATATTCCGCTCATGGACCATAGCTTCAGTAAAGAAAGCAAAACGATTATTGACTTATTTGCAGCAGAAACAGCCCAAGCACTTGCAGAGATTGTTGAATTGATTGGTGCTCAACTCTCAGATTTTATTAAACAACGTATTTATGAAGAAATAGATATTCGCATTTTCATACCATTCGAGGAAAAAGATTGGCATTGGGAACGTTTAAGAAATAACTGGAGTTCGGTCATCGCCGGAAGCATTGGGTTGGCCGCTTTATCCATTTTGCCCCTGCACTCAGAAAGACAAAAACAGATTTTGAACCGTCTCCAAATATCGTTCGATCATTATCTTGAGGGATTTAAGGAGGACGGTGTATGTGTAGAGGGAGTCGATTATTGGGCTTATGGCTTTGGTTATTACTGCTATTTTGCCGAAAAATATACCAGACTCTATCACGATGATCGATATATTCGTGATCAAAAGATTAAGAGCATTGCTGAATTTCCATTTTATTCTATGATTGGTGAGAATCGCTATGTTCCCTATTCTGATACTAGTAACCATTCAGAACTGCCAAGTGGCTTGCTTTGTTACTGCCAAAAGACGTTTGATGTAGCCATTCCACCAGTAGCAGAAGCGACCTCACTTGACTCCGATCATTGTTATCGTTGGGCGCCGATGTACCGTAATTTAATGTGGACGACGGATGCTAGCGTGACAGAGGCTGTGAAAGCAAGTAGACATTATTTTCCTGATTTTGAATGGTTGGTGATACGAGATTTAGAAAGTCGTTTCATTTTTTCGGCCAAAGGTGGAGCGAATAATGAAAGCCATAATCACAATGACATTGGTCACTTTATCATTGGGGATGGCCTAGATCTATTATTAACAGACCTAGGAGCAGGAGAGTATACGAGAGATTATTTTGGCAACAAACGCTATACATTTTTACCCAATCGGGCTCTTGGTCATTCTTTACCATTGATTCAGGGAAAGGAGCAAAAAGAAGGTGAATTTCAAGCACAAAATGTTCACTTTAAGGTAATGGATGAACTTACTAGTGAATTTTCACTCGAGTTGGCGAAAACATACCCAGAAGTGAAGGGATTAAAATCTTTTCATCGTAAATGGATTGTGAATGAGCAGGAAAAATGCGTACTGCTGGACGATGTTCTACAATTTAATTCTGCTGAACAGGCAAGCGTAACTGAAAATTTCGTCAGTCTTTTTGAACCAATGATAGTGGAAAACCGAATTGTTTGGCGAGGGAACGAGAGTGAATTAATCTTAGATTTTGACCAAAATAGCGACACACCAATAATCCGAGAAGACGCATTTTTTAATCATGATGGCGTAGAAACGAAGGTTTATTTGACCCAACTAGAGAACAAAAAAAAGAGGTGTCAATATATCCTGCGTTATGCATTCAAACTTCATGAATTATGATGGACATTAACTTACCGATGATAAAAAGGGATCAGCGTTTTTGATCCCTTTTTCTATTAATCCTTTAAATTGCAAACTATTTCTGGGCCTTTTCTTCTTCAATTCGGGTTAATTCTTCTTCGTATTTTTCCCTCATAAGGGTATTTAAATCCATCTGATCATCCTTAATATATTCATATAGAGCATCATAAACCTTGTCATCATTTTGATATTTGGATTTTTCCTCAAGCGGTTCTGCTACTGGAAGGGAGAAAAGTGCTTCCATATTCCGGTCCTCCCAAAGATCCAGATCTAATTCTAAAGCTTTTTCTACTGCTGTACCATCATCATAAAGATGGGCGTACGGTACGGAGAGGGGGCCACCTATAAAGGTGTTATTCATTAGCTGCTCATCTGAATACCAAAAGTCAAAAACCTTCATGACTTCTTCCTTATACTCACTAGTAGAGCTAATCCCCATTGCCCAGCCGCCGGCAGGAACACCATTTTCTGGTTCTGGATAGGTTGCAATATCCCAGTTAACATTTGCCTCCTCACCTGGATGCATGAACCAATGTGGAGCCATTGCTAATTTTCCTTGTGCAAATAATTCCGGCCAACCACCTTCTTCCCAATGTTCAGGAATAAACGGGTTTCCTGGTATGGAGTAAGCTTCCTTATACAATTCAAAGTAATTTCTAACCGTTTCATTATTTGGCCATAATGGTTCATCCGTTTCTGGATCAACTAGATTCCCTGCTGTCCAAGAAATAGGAGCCCCGGACTTCGGCATATATAATCCTTGATACTCGTTGCCATTTCTTTCTCCGGTTACTTGTTCTGCCAGGGAAATCACTTCCTCCCAAGTCATTCCATCTTTAGGATACTCAACACCAAATTGGTCAAAGATATCTTTATTATACATGAGCGCAAAACGGTCGGTACTCATAGGGAGAACCCACATTTCCCCTCCCGAAACCGCTTGCCATTCCTTCAAATGATTGGGGTTAAAACGGGAAATATCAAAGCCAGTTTGATCGATTAATTCAGTCATATCATACGTCATTTCGAGCTCACCTGCATATTCAAGCCAACCTTGATCCCAAAACCACAAAATATCCGGAGTATTCCCTGCCGCAATCAATTCTTGTAAATCCCCTTCAACAAGTTCAAAGGTAATATAAGGAAATTCCTCTTCCGCTGGCTTGATAAATGCGTTGATAAAATTCTCATCTTCCCCAAATTGTATCTTTAATGTGATTGGCTCTGGTTCACCGCTAGCCGGTGAATCAGTCTTTGTTTCAGATGTACATCCAGTAAAAATAACCGTACTACTAAGCAATAGGAAAATAAACAGTGAAGTGCGAACGCTGAATACTAATTTCATTACGAACAAACCCCCATTTATAAATTTACAAACCTTTGCCTAAATCCAGCGACTTCGTATTCTTACACCTCCTCCCATAATGTGAAATCGGTTTCAAAAAATGAATAGCAAATACCTTTTCCGAGTTTTTCTCCCCTTGCAAAGCTAGAACAGCTGACAAAAAAGAAAGCAACCAGGTTAGCCAATTCATAATGAAATCAGTTTCATAATGTTGTAAGGGTTTCCATTTATATGATTATCTTACTTATTTATATTACATATGTCAATCATTTTTTTAAAATTTGCTAATCTTCCAAAAGAAAAAAGAAATGGATGTTCGTTAAGTTAACAGGTTAACTTAACGAACGTAAATGCCGCCTTTTCTACTGGGCTCCGTTTTTTAATTCCAAGATTAGTTCAACTAGGAAAAACTAACATTAGCCCTGAGTATTAAAGCTTTTTAATATCGTAAAACGATCTCTTAACTGGTAGGCTTCCCTTAAACTTCTGGCCACAAGTTCTGGCTCAATTCCCAGTTGTTCTGGGGTTGTTGGCCCACCCAATTGTTCCAATATCCGTATTAAGTTTGCCGGATTTGGAACGGATTGAATAATTTCTATTATTTCTGCCTGATTCTGTAAATCTTTCGGATGCAGTTTTCCTTCCTTAAACCATTTTGGGTAAAGGGATAAGAGTAAAATTGTACTGACGCCCACTTTCGCTCCGTGTAAAACTTGTCGTCTTTTTTGCTGTAAGAATTCCATCTCCCAGTAATGAGATAAATGGTGTTCACCGCCAGAGGCTGGGTGAGACTGTCCGAACATTAACATCGCTAATCCGGATTGAATAAGAGCGTTCATTAAAATCCTTAGCCCATCTTCCTCTCCTCTAGCAATCTGTTCCACTTGCGCCATGCAATCCTCTAGGGCTGTTCTAGTGATCTCCGCTGCAAGTGGACAATACGGTTCTTCATGAGTTAGATGACCGAATTTCCAATCAGCTAAAGACGTAAATTTAGCCATCATATCGCCAACACCTGCGGCTGTCATTACTTTGGGCGCTGAAGCTAAAACACCAATATCAGCAAAAAGAGCGATCGGAGAAGCGGTTGGGAATGTTTTCTTTACCCCTTTAATAATGAGGGGAGCGCCAAGTGAAGTAAAGCCATCGACAGAAGCTGCTGTTGGGATCGAAATAAATGGTTTCCCTGTCTTCGCACCGCAAAATCTTGTAATATCATGGATCGTGCCTGATCCAACTGCTAGCAGACATTCAATTTCATCACTAATCTCTAATAAAGCTTGGACTAATGCCTGTTCATCTGCGACAACATCCCCAATTTCATTCGGTTCAATGAGACAAACCTCATAATGAACTCTTAATTTCTCCAAACGAGTAACCACATTTTTTCCCGCCGCAGCGTACGTATTTTTATCCGCAATAACCAAGACCTTTTTATAACTCTTCTGCGACAGAAAATGGGACAACTGATCATATGCGTCCGATCCAACGATAATTTCCTCAATCGGAATATGATGATGTTGATGTGGGCAAGAGCAATTTTCATCGGCATTTTTTACGAGTTCTATCACTTTTTCTGTATCCATTGATGTCATCCCTTTTACATATAAATTAGTTATTCTATTTCATGGACATCATGAGAAATAAGGAGAGGCTTCCCCCCTCCCCTACTAATTTTGTTTTTTCAAACGAATGACGTTCCAAGATAACTTTGGTAATGAAGCAGTAATTAGACCATTTTCCAAACTAGCATTTCCATTTGTATGCGGAACAACCGCTTGTTTTGTCGCAGAATTTGTTTGTTTTAAATCATCATTTTCAAGTACAATATGCTCCACAATCTTATATTCTGCAAAATTACGAATATCACAATCAAGCTGTAAACGATCTTCGAGATCACGATTCACCGCAAAGATCGTTAGTTCCTCTTGTTCCTCATTATAGACAGCGGTTGTATCTAATACAGGGACATCTGTAAAATCTTTACTGTCATATTTTGGACTTGAGACAATCGGATTTAAGACTGTTCCTCTTCCATATTTAGAAGCATGCATATAAGGATAGAAGATTGTTTGTTTCCACGCTGTGCCGCCATTTTCCGTCATAATCGGAGCGATGACATTGACCAACTGGGCCATACAAGCAATTTTAACGCGATCTGCATGCTTTAATAGGGTAATAAGCATAGAACCAACTAATAGTGCGTCTTCAAAATTATAAATATCCTCCAATTGAGGTGGCGCAATCGACCAAGGCTCAATTTTCTGATCAGCCTCATTGGAATGATACCAAACATTCCATTCATCAAAAGAAAGATTGATTGCCTTTTTACTGCGTTTTTTCGCTTTAATATAATCAGCAATTGAAATGACGGACTGGATAAAGTCTTCCATTTCTAACGTTTTCGCTAAATAGTTGGCAACATCATTATCCCGATTTCCATAATATTGATGTAGGGAAATAAAGTCTACTTGATTATAGGAAAGATCTAGTACAGTTGCTTCCCAATCAGCAAAGGTTGGCATTGACCGGTTGGAACTTCCACAAGCAACAAGTTCAATCGATGGATCAACAAGCTTCATCACTTTTCCTGCTTCATTTGCGATACGGCCATATTCTACCGCTGTTTTCTGGCCCATTTGCCACGGCCCATCCATTTCATTCCCTAAACACCATGTTTTAATATTATGGGGATCCTGATAACCATGAGAGCGGCGCAAATCACTGTAATATGTACCAGAAGGATGGTTGCAATATTCCACAAGGTTTCTTGCTGCGTCGGGTCCTCTTGTACCAAGATTCACCGCCATATTGACCTCCGCATTGACAAGCTTGGCCCAATCCATGAATTCATTTGTGCCGATTTCATTCGTCTCAATCGTTCTCCAGGCAAGCTCCAAGCGGCGTGGACGATCTTTTTTTGGACCCACACCATCTTCCCAATTGTAACCAGAAACAAAGTTTCCACCGGGATAACGAACAAGCGGCACATCTAATTCCTTTACAAGTTCAATCACATCTTGACGAAAACCTTGTTCATTGGCTGTCGGATGGTCCGGTTCATAAATACCGCCGTAGACAGCTCGTCCCAGATGCTCAACAAATGATCCATAAATTCGCTTATCAACGTCTGAGACTTTGAAGTCTTTTTCTACAATCATCTTTGCTTTTTTGGCACTCATTGCTTCTCTTCCTCTCTTTAACTAATTACGCTCGGATAGAACTGTTTTAAAGGCGTGCCTGCACGCCTTTAAAACATAACCTCGTTATGCTCCTATCCATTTAGACCCTGTGGGGCATGGACATGTACCATCTAACATTTTGGCCTTATATCGAATAAGTGCTCCATTATGCATGCAGGTTGTCCCATATTGGAGAGATGGGCAATTTTGACATTGGTTCAATCTTGCCTCATAACGTTCCGTAGAGACCATTTGCACGCCTCTTTTTTCGGCATCCAGCAACATATCCTCCAAAATATCATCAGGCACAATCACACTTTCGGTGCAACTTTTACAAAATGTTTTCACCATCTCACCTTATTCCACTGTTAAAATCGCTACAGACATGGCAGGGAGTTTAGCGGATAATGTTTGTCCTTCACTTTTCACATCTGTCCATGCAACCGGTTTTACGTTTTCAGGTTGGTCAAAGGTATTATGGGCATCCATCTCATCTGCAGTTAAAATTTTCCCACTTACCTGACTAGCGGATAAATCTAAACCGCGCAGTTTAAGGTTAAGCTCTGCTTCATTTTTATGATCAAGATTACATAGACTGATATGAATTTTTCCATCCTTATCTTTTGATGCGGAAACACTTACTTGTGGTAAAGATTCTTTTCCAAATTGATATTGATCAAATTGGCCGTCTACTTGCAATAAGGAAGCATCATGATGAACTTTAAACATATCAAACACATGATAGGTTGGAGTGAGAAGCATTTTTTCTCCCTCAGTCAAAATCATCGCTTGCAGCACATTAACTGTTTGCGCAATATTTGTCATTTGCACACGATCGGCATGTTTATGGAAAATATTAAAATGCAGCCCAGCCACAAGTGCATCGCGGATCGAATTTTGTTGATAAAGAAATCCTGGATTTGTACCCGGCTCTGGATCAAACCATGTCCCCCACTCATCAATGATCATGCCAATTCTTTTCTCAGGATCATATTGATCCATAATCGCACTATGTCTTGTAATCAGCGTATCCATATGGAGAGCTTTTTTTAAAGTCGTGAACCATTCATCTTCAGGAAAATCTGTTGCTGCACCTTTCCCATCCCACTCTCCTGGGATTGTGTAATAATGAAGGCTTAACCCATCCATCAACCAATGGGCATTTTTCATTAATACTTCTGTCCAACGATAATCATCTACATTGGCTCCACCAGCAATTCTGTAGATCTTGTTATCACCATAATTACGGACATAGGTTTGATAACGGCGATAGAGATCCGCATAATATTCAGGGCGCATGTTTCCTCCACAGCCCCAGTTTTCATTTCCGACCCCAAAATATTTTAGCTTCCATGGTTCAGATTGCCCATTTTCTTTTCGCCAATTGGCCATCGGGGATTCCCCATCAAAGGTCATGTACTCAACCCATTCAGACATTTCTTGAACAGTTCCACTTCCAACATTCCCACAAATATAAGGTTCTGCCCCAAGCATCTCACAAAGCATCATAAACTCATGGGTACCAAAATGGTTATTTTCCACGACACCGCCCCAGTGGGTATTCACCATTTTCTTTCGATTTTCCCGTGGGCCAATCCCATCTTTCCAATGATATTCATCGGCAAAACAACCACCTGGCCAACGTAATACGGGAATATGGATATTCTTCAACGCTTCGAGCACGTCATTTCGGATTCCATTGGTGTTTGGAATTGGAGAGTCCTCTCCAACCCAGATTCCTTCATAAATGCCACGGCCCAAATGTTCCGCAAAATGACCATATATATTTTTATTGATTTTTGTTTTTTCAATATCTGTATGAATGACGACTTGGTTTTTCATGTGCTTATTCCCCTTCCACCCTATTGTCTATAAAAAAGCTCGTTCAAACGCAATTCATTTTCAAAGGCAGGTGTTTTCGTATCCTTATTAATTAAGACGGATTCAATTCCTAATAAATCGGCAAAATCCTTTAATTGTTCACTTGTGACACGATAAGAGAAGCAGGAATGGTGGGCCCCTCCAGCCATAATCCAATTTTCGGCCCCTTGCGTCATAGAAGGTTGGAGTTTCCAAAGCACTCGAGCCACAGGCAGTTTTGGCATGTCTTCTTCAATTTTCACTGCATCTACCTCATTGATCACTAGGCGGAAACGATGGCCCAGGTCAATAATGGAAGCATTTAAAGCAGCCCCTTCATGTCCATTAAATACGAGTCTTGCTGGATCTTCTTTACCACCGATACCTAGTGGATGAACCTCAATCGTTGGTTTCGCTTCAGCGATGGTTGGACAAACTTCAAGCATATGAGCACCAAGGACCATTTCATTGCCAGGCTCAAAATGATACGTATAATCTTCCATAAAAGATGTATCTTTTCCGTCCGCTATGATTTTCATCAGGCGAACAAGGGCAGCCGTTTTCCAATCTCCTTCACCACCATAACCATACCCCTGCTCCATCAAGCGTTGCGTGGCAAGGCCAGGAAGTTGACGCATGCCATGCAAGTCTTCAAATGTATTGGAGAAAGCGGTATAGCCTCCCTCTTCTAAAAAGGCCTTCAGTGCTAATTCCAATTTGGCTTGATAACGGATAGAATCTCGAACCGCACCATCTTGAAGTCCCTCTGGAACAATCGTATATTTTTCCGAATATTCATCCATCAGTTGATTAATATCTTGTTCCGTCACAGCATCGATTCTTTCAACTAGGTCACCAACTCCATACCCATCAACCGTCCAGCCAAGTTTGATTTGTGCTTCTACCTTATCCCCCTCTGTCACAGCTACTTGGCGCATATTATCACCGAAACGAGCAACCTTTAACGATTGACTTTCTGAAACAGCGACAGCCGTGCGCATCCAACTACCGATTCGCGCGCGTACTTCCGCACTTTCCCAATGTCCAACAACAACTTTTCGCTTAATATTCATCCGACTACCGATAAAACCGAATTCACGGTCACCATGGGCAGATTGATTCAAGTTCATGAAATCCATATCAATGCTGTCCCAAGGGATATCTTGATTGAATTGCGTGTGCAGATGCAATAACGGTTTTTTCAGCGCATTTAAACCGGCAATCCACATTTTGGACGGTGAAAAAGTATGCATCCAGGTGACGACCCCAGCGCAATTTTCATCGGCATTCGCTTCAAGGAACAATCTGCGAATGGAATCTGCTTCCTTCAGAACCGATTTAAATACTAATTTATAGGTGACAGCTTGATCCTCATCAAGGCCAGCAACCATTTTTCGAGAATGCTCTTCCACTTGCCTCACAACATCCTCACCATATAGATTTTGACTACCTGTTACAAACCAAAATTCATAATCCCTTGTTTTTAACATAAAAAAACCCTCTCTCGTTTGGATATTCAACATCAAATATTATTCGACAAAATTCGAGGCTCGCTCTATTATTTTTGCCCATAATAAGCACTTGGACCATGTTTGCGTAAGTAATGTTTATCTAATAAGTATTGGTCTAGCGGCTCAACATTTGGGTTCAGTTGGAATGTATGAAGCGCCATTTTGGCGACTTCTTCGAGTACAACAGCGTTATGAACGGCTTCATGAGCATCTTTTCCCCAGTTAAATGGAGCATGTCCGCCTACTAATACACCTGGCATCGCTTTTGGATCTAATTTCAAGTTTTTAAACGTTTCAATAATCACATTTCCCGTTTCAAGCTCATAGGCTTGTTCAATCTCTTGTTGGGACAATGGACGAGTGACAGGAATTTCTCCATAATAATAGTCCGCGTGTGTCGTTCCAAGGGCAGGAATCGGCCTCTTTGCTTGAGCCCAACTTGTCGCCCAGGGTGAGTGGGTATGGACAACACCACCAATTTCTTTAAAAGCTTGATAGAGTGCTAGATGGGTAGGCGTATCAGAGGAAGGGCGCAAATCCCCTTCCACGATATTCCCTTCTAAATCAAGTACGACTAGATCTTCCGCTTTCAATTCGGAATAAGCAACCCCACTCGGTTTAATGACAACCAGTCCTTTTTCACGGTCAATTCCACTTACATTTCCCCATGTAAAAGTAACAAGGCCATATTCTGGTAATTGTACATTTGCTTCTAATACTTCTTGTTTCAATGTTTCAAGCATATTTTCCTCTCCATTCACTTAGAGACTTCGCTTTTTAATACTTTTGAGTCGTTTCATCACATCATTTTCACCACGACCAAAATAGTTATATAAAGTTTCATATTCTGAATAAAGCTGTTCATAGATTTTTACACTATCACGATTGGGTTTAAATGTTTCATCCTTCACTCTTCCCATTTCCTTAGCGGCAGCAGTGATATTATCATAACCACCACGGTCCTTTCCAGCAGCTACCGCTCCAAACATTGCTGATCCTAGGGCAGGCGTTTGGGAAGAAGCGGAAATTTTGATTTCTGTATTTAAGACATCGGCATAAATTTGCATCATTAAGGCATTTTTCTCCGCAATCCCACCACATGCATAAATTTCATTCACGGGAACACCGCTATTACGAAACGCTTCCACAATGATCCGAGTCCCATAAGCTGTAGCCTCAATTAGGGCGCGATAAATTTCCTCTGGTTTTGTTAATAGAGTCGCCCCGAGTAATACTCCTGTTAAATCAACATCCACAAGTGTCGAGCGATTCCCATTCCACCAATCTAATGCAAGCAAACCACTTTCACCTGTTCGTAGTTTACTAGCTTTCTCAGTGAGTAACTGATGAATATTGATTCCTCTTTGTTTCGCTTCTTCCTCATATGCTGCCGGAACACAATTTTCGGTAAACCATTCAAAATGGTCACCAACACAGGATTGACCTGCTTCATATCCCATTAATCCTGGTAACACACCATCTTCCACAACCCCGCACATACCAGGTACAATCTTTTCTTCTTCCCCTAGTAAAATATGACAAGTGGAAGTTCCCATAATCATCAACAATTTTCCAGGTTCCGTAATCCCAACAGCGGGTATGGAAACATGCGCATCGACATTAGCGATAGCAACAGCCGTTCCTTGCTTTAATCCTGTTAAGGCGGCCGCTTCAGCCGTGACATCTCCAGCCTTTGAGCCAATAGAATAAATCTCCTTGGACAATTTCTCTTCCACAACATTTTCTAGTCTTGGGTCTAATGCTTTAAAAAATTCTTTAGAAGGATAGCCTTTCTGCTTATGCCAAATTGCTTTATATCCGGCTGTACAACTATTTCTTTTCATTTCCCCTGTTAATTGCGAAATGACCCAATCGGTAGCCTCGACAATCTGATCGGCAGCCTCATAAATTTCAGGTGCTTCATTTAAAATTTGCCAGATCTTCGGAATCATCCATTCCGAAGAAATCTTCCCGCCATATCGTGGTAGAAAGTCCTCTCCACGTTCTTCCGCAATTTCATTTAAACGATTTGCTTCATCTTGGGCAGCATGGTGTTTCCATAGTTTCACATAACTATGAGGATGATCTTCATATTCCGCTAGCATACATAAAGGAGTCCCATCCTTTTTCACCGGAAGAACCGTACAAGCCGTAAAATCAATGCCGATCCCAATGACATCTTCGGCCGAAACATTTGCTTCCGTTAACACGGCCGGAATCGTTACTTGTAGCACTTCTAAATAATCATTGGGATGTTGCAGGGCCCAATCTTCTTCAAGCTTTTTCTTTTTCCCAGGCAAAAACTCATCCATTACTCCATGGGTATATTCTTTAACAGAAGTCGCAATCTCACGACCAGAGCCAATCTCTACAAGAACTGCCCGGCCAGATTGGGTTCCATAATCTACACCAATCGAATATTTTGCCAATCTCATCACCCTTACATGAAAGTTATTTTCAGCCTATTAGCCATCATATTATGTACGGAAGGGCTTTGAAGCTTTTCAATCAAACCCCATCATACTTGTACGTATAACTTATTCCCATTTTATCATGTCTTATAAAATATTCAAGATGAAAGCGGAATATTTTTGTTAACTTTTAAAACATGTATGCATCAGATATTCAGCTCTGAGGAGTAAAAATTCTTCGTGATAATTTTAAAAAACTCTTCCCTAAAATAGGCTAGTTATAAGATAATCTAACTGTAGAATGACTACAAACAGCATATTTCGGGGAGGACTT
>NZ_JALIFP010000023.1 GCF_022867885.1 Lederbergia sp. NSJ-179
GATAAAATTAACAATTAAGGACAATGACCGGCTTGCGAAACTACGCCTTTAAGGCGTTGCCAGTAACATGCCCTTACAGGGCTGAGTCAAACCACCCGTTGAACGGGTGGTCTGTGATTTCTTCTGTTTTCATGGATTCAACCAGTGTTATAAATTTTGGGATCATTCTTGGAGCTTTTATTGCCTCTTCTTCTGGAGGATTATTTAAACCTAAGAAATTCAAAATGGGGGTAGCACTTGCTTCTCTTGTTGGAGGTTTATTGATGGGTTATGGTGCTCGACTTGCCTTTGGGTGTAACATTGGAGCGTATTTTAGTGGGATTGCCTCTTTCAGTCTGCATGGTTGGATTTGGGCAATTATGGCAATCATTGGAACCTTTGTTGCCTTGTACATCCGCCCGCTCTTCGGGTTAAGTAACCCAAACAAAAATGATTCATTTTGCTAAGTGTTGGTTACTGAAACGAGCAGTCCGATAATATTTATTCATCGGACTGCTCGTTTATTTGCCAACGGGGACACTATTTTCTCTAAAAAGACGAACCATCTAATAATAGCGGTAATTCTCTTACTCCCCTAACAATCATTCCCGCTCTCCACTCGAGATCATTTGGGTCAGCATTCATTCGGGCATTTGGATAGCGTTTGAAGAAACTGGTAATTGCAATTTCACCCTCTAAACGTGCAAGCGGTGCCCCTAGACAGGCGTGGATACCTTTTCCGAATGCCAAATGTTTATTTTTCTCTCGGGTGATGTCGAGAGTGTCTGGATCAGTAAATTGATCAGGATCGTGGTTTGCTGAATTCAGAACTACAATGACCAGCTCACCTTTCTTCATCGACTGCCCTTTAAATTCCATATCTTCCCCCACCCAGCGGGATGTACTAAACTCAACAGGATCATTATATCGGAGGGTTTCTTCAATGGCAGTTTTGATTAATTCAGGTTCCTTTTTTAGCATTTCCAATTGATCCGGGTTTTCTAATAGAGCCATGATGCTATTGCCGATAAAGTTCACGGTTGTCTCATGCCCGGCAATTATTAATAATGACACGACACCATATAACTCTTTTTCTGTTAGTTGATCACCTTGCTCCTCGGCAATAATGAGTTTACTAATCAAATCATTTTCCGGATTTTTGCGTACAGCTGCGAACCGTTGTTGCAGGTATTGGGTGAAATCGATCATATGTTGTTCCAGATTCTCTGAGTATTTACCACCCGAACCCTCAATCATAGAGTTAGACCAGATACGGAATTTATCTCGATCTTCGGCAGGAATTCCAAGCATTTCACAGATGACGATAATCGGAAGCGGGAAGGCAAACTCATCAATCAGATTCATTTTATCTTGTCCAGCGGTTTCTTCAAGCAGTTCATCAGTGATTTCCTGAATACGATCCCTCATTCCTGCGATCATATGTGGTGTAAACGCTGTGGAAACAAGTCTACGTAATCGTCTATGATCCGGCATATCAGCAAAAAGCATATTTTCACTAAATATACTCTCATGATCTTCACTATTATTATTAAGTTTTCTAAAATCTTTGATAAACTTTTGACTTTTTAATCCTTCAAGTGCATCTTCGTACCTTGTGATGATCCATGCATATTGCCCGTCGGGTAGCAATACACGGGCAACTGGTTCATCCTCTCTTAGCTGTGCATAGGCAGGGTAAGGATCTTTTATAAATGCTTTTGTAAATAGTGTCCTCTTTAGGGAATCATCAACGCTCATTTAAGTATATCTCCTTCCAAGAAAAGAAGTCTCATTACTAATTCTATCTTATCATACTATAAGGAGGAAAATGGCATTTTTTTCCTATCACCCTTTTTTAAAAGGTAGGAAAGAAAATTTGGCTAGTGTGAGATCCAGCTCCAGCGCCTAGCCCCTCGAGGTCAAATAACCTGAGCCAATAAAAGTCAAACCCGGACTTTTCTTGTCTCAGAACATTTGCTTGTCGGGGCTGACCAAGGCGCTTGCGCTCTTCTTATTACAAGGAAAATGTTACAAAAAAGTGCAAAGGGAGGGGGGTGAAAAAGGTTATCCAGATCACTTTTTATAAACTGAGTTTTAAATATTAGGGTTAGGATTAAGGCAAGATAAAATGGTATAATAAAATATAGATAAGATAGAACGGAGAAGGAGAGGGAATAAAAGTGGAACAAAATGCTGTTGTACAAGCAATACTGGAATTGTCGGATCAATTAAAGGCAACGGAAGAAAAGTTTATGGATCAATTAAAGGCAACGGAAGAAAAGTTTATGGGGCAGTTAAATGCAACAGAGGAAAAGTTTATGGAGCAGTTAAAGGCAACGGAGGAAAAGTTAACTGAGAAAATAAATGCAGTCGATGATAAACTGGATTCAGTAGAAAAGAACTTAGGCGAAAGAATTGATAAAGTAGATGCCAAAATTGCGATTTTGGCAGACGACATGGTGTCAACAAAAGCAGATGTTATTTTGCTGAAAAAGGCGAAATAACGCATTTGCAAACTTTATGAGAAGCTTGGCTTTTCAGCCTAAAAATAAAGCGGAATCCTAAACTACAGTGGTTGTTATTGTAATGGATCATTCATTCATAAAGTGAACGAATGGTATGGACTGCAATCCTAGGAACTGAATATTCACTACTTAGGAAAAGCAGTTTTTTAAGTTAACATTGGTTACATCAAAATACAAATTAGCATCTTTCGATATTGATTGGAAAAATTATACACATGATGCCTTTATTGAAAAGAGAAATTTAGCCCTTGCAAGTGGAGAATTACCGGATGCCATTTTGGATGCGGGTTTTAGTAACTATGATTTACTAAAATATGCTAAAGATGAAACGATTATCCCGGTGGAAGACCTTATTGATCAATATAAATTTAGAGCTGACAGCGAAATGGATTGATCAGCTATATGAACCTCATCAATCTGTGCAAAATAACTGGGGGACTTATGGTGATACAAAACAGCAAAATATTTTTGAATATGATAAAGAAGCTGATATGTTAAAACATCTTCCATTAGAAGGAACAGCACCAGTAGAATTAAGGGAAAAAACTAATGTTGCAGGGCCTTTAGCCATACTGGATGAATATTATGGGACTGTTACAACAATGCCTGATGATGCTGCTTGGAGATTAGATTTATTGCAAGAATATATTGTCCCTTATATCAAAAATGATAAATATTATCCAAATGTTTTCTTTTCATTAGAAGAAACAGATGAATTGTCGAAGATAGAAACAGATCTATTTGATTATGTGAATAGAAAACGCGCTGAATGGATTAAAAATGGAAAGATAGGTGAAGAATGGGACGATTATCTAAAAGAACTTAAACGGTTTAATCTCGATAAATGGATAAAAATTAAATAGGATGGATATGACAGAACGGTCAATCATCAATAGGAGGCAAGGCATTGGAGATTATTAAACTTGAAAAATACAGACCGATATTGCATTTTGCACCTCAGAGAAATTGGATGAATGATCCAAATGGTTTAGTATTTTTTAAAGGTGAATATCATTTATTTTTTCAACATAATCCGAATGATAGTAGACATGGCCCCATGCACTGGGGCCATGCCGTTAGTAAGGATTTGATTAAATGGGAAGAATTGGATATCGCTTTATATCCGGATGAACATGGGACGATCTTTTCAGGGAGTGCCGTTGTCGATTGGGATAATACATCTGGATTTTTCCCCGAAGAGCCAGGTTTGGTGGCTATTTTTACTCACCATTTAGAAAGGGAAAATCAAACGCCTATCCAGACACAAAGCTTGGCTTATAGTCATGATCAAGGAAGAACATGGATAAAGTATGCCGGCAACCCAGTGCTGAAACATCCCACTAAAATTGATTTTAGGGATCCAAAAGTATTTTGGGATGAAGCTAGTCAAAGCTGGATTATGGTATTGGCGACGGGACAAACGGTATCGATCTATTCTTCTCCTAATCTAAAAGCTTGGAAATTTGAAAGTGAATTTGGTGAGAATATGGGTTCACATGATGGTGTATGGGAATGTCCAGATTTATTTGAATTAAATGTAGACAATTCAAATGAAAAAAAGTGGGTTCTCTTCGTCAGTATTGGAGATAATCCTCAATTTGAGACAGGCTCGCGCACGCAATACTTTGTTGGATCTTTTGACGGAAATAAATTTGTGCCCGAACATGAGGATATGAAATGGTTGGACTTTGGAAAAGACAACTATGCAGGTGTTAGTTTTTCGGATATTCCTAGAGAGGATGGGCGAAGAATTTATCTTGGTTGGATGAGTAACTGGCGTTATGCTAATCATGTACCGACAGAAGGCTGGAGAAGTCAGATGACCTTGCCTAGGGAATTGATGCTTAGAGAAACTGGCGGGGATTTTCATATTGTTCAAAAAGTGGTAAGAGAACTGGATACGTACTTCACCACAAAAGAAGAAATAAGTAATGTCATCATTGGTACGGAGGATACCAACATCTATGAGCTTGATTCAGAGTATGCCGAAGTCGAACTCATATTAGAAAGTGTAGACGCTAGTCAGTATGGATTGACGATACATCATACGAAAAAACAATATACAAGGATTACAATCGATAAAAATGAAAATATATTATTATTGGATCGAAAAAACTCAGGGAAAGTGGATTTTTCCGATAATTTTTCAAGAGCACAAAAGGTGAAACTTGAGGATACGAACAAAATGAAGCTACGAATCATTATGGATTCGTCATCTTTAGAATTATTTATCAATGAAGGAGAACAAGCATTAACGAGTTTAGTCTATCCTGAAAAGGCATGTGAAAGTATCTCCCTTTTCACAACGGAGGGAAAAGTAAATGTCGTGCATGGAAAGTTCTCTATCCCTTCCATTTAAAGAAACATCAAGACTGCAGCCAGAGGAACTGTTTCATTTATACCTCTGGCTGTTTTTGTGAAATTTTCATAGGCTGAATATGAATCTGCGAGTGATTGTGAATACCTTTTTTATTGAAGGAGTATGTCTGTGAGGAGGAGGCGACCATATGTATAGGATAAAAAAAAGCTTTGTCCCCATTTTTGTTATAGTTATGGTGATATTATTAGGAAATGATTGTGTGAATGCAAAGGATTCCAATAGAACGAAAGGGGAAGAGGAATTGAAGCGCATAGATGCGGACGATTATTACACGGAAAAATACCGCCCACAATATCATTTTTCTACAGAAACAGGAAGGCTTGCGGATCCAAACGGACTCGTTTATTTCGAGAGTGAATATCATTTGTTTCACCAGAAAATGGGGACATGGGCACATGCTGTAAGTAAGGATTTGGTCCATTGGGAGCATCTTCCCATTGCCTTAGAGCATGATGAGTTAGGACAAGCCTTATCCGGAAGTGCCGTAGTAGATTGGAATGATTCAACTGGTTTTTTTAATGGAAAACCTGGTTTGGTAGCCATTTATACGAATACAGACGGTGGTGAGGCTCAAAGTATTGCTTATAGTAAAGATAATGGGCGAACATGGGAACGTTATAAGGGGAACCCAGTCATTGAAAATCCTGGTATGAAAGATTTCCGAGATCCGAAGGTATTTTGGCATGAAGAATCTAAAAAATGGGTGATGGTTGTCTCTACGAATCAAAGTGTTACTTTTTATAATTCGGATAATTTACTAGATTGGGAATACCAAAGTCGTTTTGGAGATAGAGAAGGCTCCCATGTGGCTGTGTGGGAATGCCCAGATTTATTTCGATTACCTGTGGATGGAAATGAAGATAACCAAAAGTGGGTACTTCATGTAAGTGTTGGCGATAATCCTGTGACAGATGGTTCCACTGCGCAATATTTTATCGGGGAGTTTGATGGAAAGCAATTTGTGAATGATAATCCACCTGAAAGTGTTTTGGTAACGGACTTTGGCCAAGACTATTATGCAGCCCAGTCCTTTGCAAACATTCCTGAAGAGGATGGGCGTAGGGTGTGGTTAGGCTGGATGGCCAATTGGCGTTATCCATACCAATCCCCTACAGAACCTTGGATGGGGTCCATGTCGATACCGCGGGAATTGTCATTAAAAACCACGGAGGATGGTATCCGTCTATTCCAAGAGCCCATCCGTGAACTAAAAAGTATCCGTGCGACTGAGTATTCTGTGGATGCCTTTACATTAGAAGGTGAACGTGAAATCAGTGATTTCGCTGGGACTACTTATGAATTCGAAGCGGTCGTTGAATGGGATCAAGTGAATGAGTTTGGCATTCGTCTCCGGCAATCGGAAACAGAGGAAACGGTGGTAGGAGTGAATACTGATACGGAAACTGTTTTTCTTGATCGAACCAACGCAGGTCTGGAGACTTTAATCGATCGCGATGGTAAACTGTTTCAATTTGGTAAGCGGTTTGAAACAAACTTTTCCAAGGATCGAAAACAGTTAAAAATTCATGGTTTTGTCGATGAATCCTCTGTAGAACTGTTTGTGAACGATGGAGAATATGTGTTTACCAATCTGATTTACACAAAACCGACAAATAAGGGAATAGAACTATACACAAAGGGCGGTCGTGTGGATATTGTTTCACTCGATTTCTATCATTTACATTCTATCTGGCGTGAAACACCTGATGACGGAGAAATCGATAGAATGGCTGTCAGTGAAGAAAATGTGGAATTAGAGGTCGGGGAGTCGATCGAACTTACTGCTCACGCTAAACCAGATTGGTTATCTGTGACGGAGCCGTTTGTGTGGGAAGTAGCTCAATCAGATCTTATCCAAATAGATGATATAGATGAAAAGAAAGTAAAAATAACTGGTGTTCAGTTGGGAGTAACGACTGTAACAGTTCGGGATCCCAATCGTCATAAATCGAAAGAAATCATTGTTAGAATTTTGGAAGACAAAGATTCAGATTATATAGATGGCTGGGGACCTTCTCCAATAACCGGGGCATTTTCGGGAAAATGGGACATTATCGATGATGAAAGTGTAACAAGTCGTGTGGAATATAGCCCTGACTGGAAAGAAATATATAGAGACGAAGTGGTTACGGGTGATTTCAGTGTCTCTGCTGATATTGAATGGGTGAAACAAGGAAAGGAAGGATTTCCTAAATACGGTATTACAATTATGGATGAAAAAGGGACAATTGTATCGGCCTTCTTTAATAAAGATATTCATCAATTAGAGACCTTTATGAAATATAGTGACCGAGAACTAGGCTGGGAGGGGGCCGACTTACCAACCAATGTAAAGCTCTATGAACCACAAACATTGAAAGTTGAAAAGACAGGAGATGTTTTTCGGTTCTACTTAAATGGAGAAAGAATGCTGGAAAGAGTGATAGAGATGAATGGAAACATAAGTGTAGGAGTGATAAATGAGAATACGAAAGCTAATTTTACGAATTATACTATAGCTGATGAGAATACACCTCCAGTAAATAATGCAGCCGATCTAAAGGAAATGATTGAGCGTTTCGGAGAAGATGGGGAGTTTAGTAACGATAGTGCTCATGCTTTAAAAATTCATTTAACCGCTGTAGGGCACTATGAGGACAAAGGAATGGCCAAAAAAGTAGTCAAACACATGGAAAGGTTTAAATTATTACTAGACCATCAGCACGAAAACGCATGGATTTCCGAAAGAGCATATACCATCCTTACGAAAAATGCTGACTTGATCATAGCCAAATGGGAATAAACCCAAGGTGGAGAAGTACCTTGGTATATCGTAAGATGTATGGGACAAATATATCCTTTCATTTTTGAATAAATATCGAATATCTTGCTCATTTTATGTAAGCTGAGCTGGAAAAGGGCTTCATTCTTTTGATGTTTTTTGTTAATATAGAATGAAAACATTTTTAGAATAAGGAAGGGGATGGGTTAGGTGCTTATGTGTCATTTTTGTCTCAGAAAAGCTTAAAAAATGGACGTAAGCGATTCAACGGAATATCATTTCATTGAAATCAAAAAGTAATGTTTTATAATATAGAAAGTGGGTAATATGAAAAAAGTGTATTTATGGATGGGATCAGTTTAACGATTGCAATATACGGAAGGGAGAATGTAACGCGGTGAGCATAATGAGGAAGTTTTTAACGTCAAAAGCTGGTTTCTTTTCCGTTATCGTCCTTTGCTTTTGGATTAAATCGTATATTATCTATCAGGTGGAGTTTGACTTAGGAGTTAACAATATATTGCAACAATTCCTGTTGTTCTTTAATCCACTTAATTCAGGGCTAATCTTTCTCGGACTAGCTTTATTTGCGAGAGGAAGGAAGGCTGGGGTTTGGCTACTTTCCATCTATACAACATTAAATCTGCTCCTTTATGCGAATGTCGTTTATTACCGTTTTAATAGCGATTTTATTACTGTTCCGGTTCTTACTCAAACAGGGAACTTCGGAAGTCTTGGAGGAAGCATCGCTGATTTAGTTGCTTGGCATGATCTTTTTTACATGGTTGATCTCATTCTGTTGCTTGTTTTCTTTATCAAAACAAAAGCGAACTGGTCTACAGAACGTTTGCCCATGCGGAAACCATTGCTAGTACTCGTTTCAGGTGTCTTTTTGTTTACGGTTAACCTAGGTTTAGCAGAAATTGATCGCCCGCAATTATTAAAGAGAACATTTGACCGAAATTATATTGTGAAATATCTAGGTGCGTATAACTTTATGATTTATGATGCGGTTCAAAGTTTTAATTCATCCAAGCAACGTGTCCTTGCATCCAGCGATGATATCACTGAAGTGGAAAATTATACGAAGAGAAAGTATGCAGAACCGAACCCAGAATACTTTGGGAAGGCTGCCGGTAAAAATATCATTAAAATCCATCTTGAGTCCTTTCAATCTTTTTTGATTGATTATAGGTTAAATGGGGAAGAAGTGACCCCTTTCTTAAATTCCTTAGTCCATGATCCAGACCAAAATTTCACCTATTTTGATAACTTTTTTCATCAAACCGAACAAGGGAAAACAGCGGATGCAGAATTAATCATGGATAATTCCTTGTACGGACTGCCACAGGGTGCTGCCTTTGTGACAAGAGGAAATAACACGTACCAGGCATTGCCAGCGATTTTGCAGCAACAGCAAGGATATACAAGTGCCGTCCTTCACGGGGATTATAAATCTTTCTGGAACCGGGATGAAATCTATAAACACTTTGGGATTGATCATTTCTTTGATGCCAGTTACTATGACATGGCTGATGAAAAGGTCATTGGATATGGTTTGAAAGATAAGCCATTCTTTGAGGAATCGATGCCCTATCTTGAATCTTTGCCGCAACCATTCTATGCTCATCTTATTACATTGACGAACCATCATCCTTATAACATTGATGAGGAGGATGCTACGATTGGGCCAGCATCGACAGGAGATCCGTCTGTGGATCGCTATTTCCAAACGGCTCGTTATTTGGATGAGTCATTGGAACAATTTTTCAATAGCTTAAAAGAATCTGGTTTATATGATGATTCCGTCATCTTCCTGTATGGTGATCACTATGGCGTATCGACGAATCATAACCGGGCCATGGAGGAATTGCTTGGGGAAGAGATTACGAAACTAAAATCTGCTGAACTGCAACGTGTTCCCTTTATGATTAAAATTCCCGGAGTGGAAGGTGGCGGCATTAATCACGAGTATGCAGGGCAAATGGACGTCATGCCAACACTCTTGCATCTATTGGGCATTGAAGCGCGCGATTATATTCAATTTGGAACAGATCTTTTCTCAAAAGAGCATCAAGACTTTGTCCCTTTTAGAAATGGGGACTTTATGACGGAGAAGTTTAGTCGGGTAGATGGGGTTTACTATGACACTCAAACCAAAGAAGTGATTGAAGAACCGACAGCAGAAATGGAAGAATTGCGGGAAACCATCATCCGTGAGCTAGAATTATCTGACCAAGTGTTATTTGGAGATCTCCTACGGTTCTATTCACCGAACAAAGAATGGACTCCAGTTGATCCGACGCAATATAGGTATGGAAAATAAGGAGCCAATTCCCACTTCTTTAAAGTGATGAATTTGGTGCCGATCATTTAAAAGGGACACCAGAAAGTCAGTCAAAGCTGGCTTTCTGGTGTCCCTTTATTCATCGGTGAACATGCCTTCTGTCACGTACTCTGTCTCATTTTTAAACATACGGACAATGTAATTACCTGGTTCGAATTCGCCGTCTTCGTCGACTAGGTGAAACTCGTATAGAAAACGATCCCAGGTTGGATCAACGGATATATCCCATTCCTCATAAATCGTTTCACTGTCATCTTCGTCTTTCAGTAGGGTGAAATGGATAGCGGTTGTTTTAAGCTCTTCAGATACATAGGCTTCAAATAAAATATCTTCGTCTTGGAGAAAAACATTCTTTTCCTCTTCGATCCCATCTTCAAATGTTCCTGTACCGAAAACAATTCCTTTTTCTTCCGCCAACAAAGCAGCAAGCAAACTACAGCCCGATAACATGGAAGCAAAAGCAGCAATCAATAGCACTTTTGCGACGGTTAATAAAGACCTTTTCATCCTTTATTTTCCCCCAATATGGACTCATCCCACCCGTTTTATGTTGCCCTTATTATTTTTATGATAGGTCTCCCTTGGTCAGATGTAAAGACGCCCTTAGACTTAAAAATTGAAAAAACTGGATAAAGGAAATTTAAAAATAGGGGGGCCGATAAAGATCATGGCAATGTTCTAAGTTTAATAAAAGTTCATATTTATATAAGTAGGGCTTATAGTGAGTGTTCAAAAAGGAGGATAAAAAGGACCAAGAAGTTCGAGGCGGCGCAGCTTTGAGCAGCGGAAAAGCAAGCCAACGAAGAAATTTACAGTGTCATTTTTACCGGACTTTTTGAACAACCTCCTATAAAATTTCACGGTAAGGAAGGGTGATAACATGGATAAGTCATCAAGAAACAAAAAGCCTTTTAAAACAAATGCTAAACAGAAACAATTAGATCAGTACCGTATACAAAACACAGGGAAACCAATGACGACACAGGAAGGAAAAAAAAGATCACAAAGATCAGGACCAATTAAAAGCCGGGGTACGCGGTCCTGCATTACGTCAAGATTATGAGTTTTTTGAAAAAATGTCCCATTTTGTCCATGAGGAGATACCGGAAAGAATAGTTCATGCAAGAGGTTACAGTGCTCATGGAGAGTTTGAATGTTATCAGTCCATGAAACATGTGACAAAAGCGTGCTTTTTACAGGAGGCGGGCAAAAAGACGCCATTAACGACTCGCTTTTCTACTGTACAGGGGCCTAAAGGGTCCTATGATACAGCAAGGGATTTACGCTGTCAAGGTGTTAAGCTTTATACAGAAGAAGGAAATGTCGATCTGACCACGATTGCCATGCCTGTATTAATTAATCAAGATGCGATGAAGTTCCCAGATGCGATGCATGCATACCAATCTAAGCAGGATGATGATATACCAACGGCTACCGGTGCACATGACAGGTTTTGGGATTATGTGGCCAATAATCCTGAAGCACTTCATATGGTGCAGTGGATTATGTCCGATCGGGGCATTCTAAGAAGCTATCGAATGATGGAATCATGGTCCATTAATACGTACCTATTTGTCAATGAACAAGGAGTCGCTACCTTTATGAGGTATGTTTGGAAGCCTGTCCTGGGTGCTCACTCTCTGCTTCAGGATGAGGCAATAAAGCTAGGTGGCATAGATCCCGACTTCCATCGAAAAGATCTGCGAGAGGCAATTGATCGAGGAGCGTATCCTGAATATGAATTAGGCGTCCAGTTGATTCCGATGGAGGATGAATTCAAATATGATTTTGATATTCTAGACCCTGCGAAATTTTGGCCAGAAGAGCTCATCCCAGTTCAAAGGATTGGGAAGATGACATTAAATCGAAACATTGATAACTACTTTACGGAGTCAGAACAAGTCGCATTTAATCCTGCGAATGTTGTTCCAGGAATTGATTTTTCCAATGATCCTGTCTTGCAGGGAAGGTTAATGGCGTATAGAGATGCACAACAACACCGACTTGGCAGTGCCAATTACGTTGAGTTACCCATTAACAAGCCACTCTGCCCGTTTCATAATAATCAGCGCCGAGGCTATATGAGACAGCGAATCGATGTTGATCAGGTAAACTATCACGAAAATTCACTGGCAAATAACACGCCATACACGGTGCCCCCAGAAGAGGGCGGCTATGAAAGTTATCCGGAGAAAGTAGATGGCTACAAAATTAGAGCCAGAAGCGAATCGTTCAAGGATTACTTTTCTCAACCGAGAATATTTTGGAATAGCATGACACCTGTTGAAAAGCAACACACGATTGAAGCGTTTAGCTATCAACTAGGAAAAGTAAAAAGCGAATCCGTTCGCCAGCAAAACGTTGATCAGTTGGTGAATGTAGATCAGGAACTGGCTTATATCGTTGCGGATAATATTGGTGTCGATCGCCCAAAAGGAACCCATGTCCCTATTTCAACAAGGTACCCTTCTCTTAGCCAGGCCAATACCCCTCGTTATGCCTACACACAAACAGTAGGTGTACTAATTGGTAATGGTTTTAACGGTAAGGAGGTAACAACTGTGCTAAACTATCTACAACAAAATGGTGTTTTTATAAAGAGAGTAAGTGAACAGCTAGGTACTGTCACGGGCGCAGATGGCACAAAACTTAAAGTTGACGAAACATTTCTCACATCAAGTCCTTACCTGTTTGACTCGCTATACGTCGTTGGCGGCAGCTCTAGAAATGAAGCAAAATTCCATCAAGATGTTATGTCTTTCATAAGAGTAGCATTCAGTCATTATAAACCAATTGGTGTTGCCACAACTGCACAATCCCAGTTTCAAATAAAATCCGCAGCGGGCGTTGTTTTTGCCGGAAACAATCCTAACTTTGGGAAAGACTTTGTCTCTGCGATCGCTCAGCAACGCTTTTGGAATCGAACATAGTATTGTTGACAAGACAAGGGGACATGAGATTATCTAGATGTATGTTGCTAGGGAAATATCTAGAAGTATTTCCCTGTCCATCTTCTATAAAATCCAGTTATTGTCCTCTAAAAATAGAATGTATATGTAATAGGACCAATACTCAAGGACTTTTCATACTGGTTCTGTCTTCATTACCCCTTTCATATCATCAATACAATGATACAAAAAGGGAGGTACGTTAATGAATGATACAAATTTTATAAGACGAGGCTTGTCTTTACAAAATTTTCCTGCTTATGAAACAGACATCCCCTATATTTATCGGATACTAAACACAATCAATCGGACTCAAGCATCCCTTGAAGCATTCCCTTTTCTAAACGAAGAAGTCCCGATTATGGTTGTGGATAAGGAGTTGTTGCAATGACGGATTTATCCTTTTTAACGGCAACAGAACTTGCCCCCTTAATCAGGGCGAAGCAATTGTCTCCTGTAGAATTAACCAAACATCTATTACGCCGTATAGACGAGTTTGATCCGATCCTCCGCACATATATCACGCCTCTTCACGAATCAGCCCTAAAACAGGCTAGAGAAGTTGAAACGGACATCATGCACGGACTATATAAAGGGCCTTTACACGGAATTCCATTCGGAATCAAGGACAATTATTATACAAAAGGCATACGCACGACAGCAGGCTCTAAACTGTTTGCTGATTTCATTCCTACTAAAACAGCTACAACAGTAAAAAAACTGCTTAGAGCAGGTATCATTATGTTAGGAAAACTAAACATGCATGAACTTGCCGCTGGATCCACTGGTACTAACCCATTCTTTGATACGACAAGAAATCCTTGGAACGTCGAGTATATGCCAGGTGGCTCAAGTGGCGGCAGTAGTGCCGCCTTAGCTGCCGGGCTCACAACCATTGCAACTGGAACAGATACTTTTGGCTCCATCCGCTTACCAGCTGCCATGTGTGGTATTTACGGGTTAAAACCAACCTATGGGCTCGTTAGCAAGTATGGTGTTTTCCCTACAGCGCTGTCATTGGATCATGCTGGACCGATGGCACGATCCGTTTCAGATTTGGCCTCCACGCTTCAGTACATGGCAGGCTATGATGCAAATGATCCCACAAGCCTTCATGTTCCCATTCCTTGTTATACCGAAGATCTAAATAAAGAAATGAAAGGAGTAAAGATCGGTATTCCTACCTATTATCTTGAGGGATTAGACCCAGATGTAGAAAGCCTTTTTAACCATGCAATCGTAACACTAAAAAGTTTAGGAGCTGAAATAAGAGAAATAGAGATACCCGAATTATCGTTATCTACGTTTTCAGGCTATGTAATTGTGCCCGGTGAAGCCTCTACTTTTCATTACGAATGGTTACAAACTCGTTCAGAGGATTATTCCACGGACATCCGGTCCTTCTTTCTATCTGGTACATTAACGAATGCACCACAATACCTGAAAGCCCAGCAAGTTCGAAGAAGGATGGTAAAAGCGTTTCATAAAGCATTAGAAAAAGTCGATATTATGCTCGGTCCGACTATCCCGACCACAACCCCAGCATTTGTCAAGAATTGGGTTGATCAAAATTTAGAGATGATCAGACGCTGCCTGCCTTTTACTGTCCCTGCCAATTTAACAGGTGCGCCAAGCTTATCCGTACCGATGGGGTTAGATAAAAGAGGGCTTCCTGTCGGCATGCAATTTATTGGAAATCATCTTGCAGAAAAAGAGTTACTCCAACTTGGGCATGCGTGGGAGCGAATTCAACCATTGTCTATTCGAATGTAAGATAGGCTCATGTTCTTATTTATGGATCAATCAATAACGGCTTGTAATAGACAAATAGTGAAAAAGGGGACAAAGGAAAGATCTTTATCAAATCAGATTTTTTAGATAATAATCAATGTGGCCAGAGGATTAAGTATGAAAGAACAGAAGAAATACATTGGAAGTAATAAAAAAAGATGGAAACAAAAACAAATGGATATATAATCCTGAATTATTCATCGCCATGTTCTGTATCCTTCGGCGTTCCTGTTATAACGGCATCTTTTAAGCCATTAAGGGCATCACCAAATAAGTGAAAGAAAAACACATGAAAAGAAGCCCGATTTTTTTGTAATGTTAAAAGTGACTAAATTGTAGAGTCTCAAGGAAAATCATACAAAGTGTGGGGACAATTTTACGATTTCCCTCAGATTTCGGTCTCATAGAATTGGTCTATGTGACCATTTTTGCGACCACAGCCTGATTTTGTTCTCATAGAATCGGTCTATGCGACCGTTTTTGTGACCACCACCTGATTTCGGTCTCATAGAATTGGTCTATGTGACCATTTTTGTGATCTCCACCTGATTTTGGTCTCATAGAATCCGCCAATGTGACCGTTTTTGCGATCTCCACCTGGTTTTGGTCTCATAGAATCGGCCAATCTGACCATTTTGGCGACCTCCGTCTGATTTTGGGCGCTATGAATCAGTATATCTATTGGAAATCGTACTGAATGACCTAATCGGTAACCTTGCTTGCTTACATGTATTGTAGGAATCATTCGTCAGCTGTTCTTCCTCCGTCGATTACCAAAGAATGTCCGGTTACATAAGACGATTTATCCGAACACAACCAGATAATAGCCTCTGCAATCTCTTCCGTTGTGCCAATCCTCCGCAACGGGTGCAGATTATTCAGTTTTTTCGTTACCCGGCCTACCCAAGGGTGCCCGGTAAACCAGGGAGCCTTTTTAATATAGTGTTAAAGAGCTTTTGAGATGACTGTAGGAGACAAGTAGATGGATAATAGGCTTGACCGTCTGGAAAAAGGTCAGTATGAACTTAAGAAATCTTTTAGACATAATGCTACTTTGATCACCGGAGAATTTTACTGATATTCGTAGAGATTTAAGAATAAAGACCGAAGATCATCAAGTATAGAAAACTGATTATAAAAAGGTAAATGGTCTGAAGGACTAGAGAATCTAGATTTACACCGAATTTAGTTGGTAATAGTCCGTTGGTAGGGATTTATAAGGCTTCGATTTTATTAAAATAGACATTTTTTGGTATTATAAGAGGAATTTGTATATTAAACTCGAATTATACGATATAATTCTATGTAGAAAGGAGTAGTTAAAATGAAAAAAAGGGTCATTTTACCTAGTTTGTGTTTTGCGGTCTTATCGACGGTTGCATTTGAGCAAAAGATACAGGCAGCAGAGCCACCAAGCGGAATTGAATCCCAGCATAACGAAAAATACGTAGCCGTGGATGCAGGATCTACCCTGAATATGCGAGATGGTGCCTCAACTAGTGCTCCAATCATTAGTAAACTAGCAAAAGGGACTTCCGTCATAGTTCTATCGGAGTCTGGTGGCTGGTCGAAAATTAAAGCCAATGGAAAAACAGGATATGTAAGTAGTCAGTTTTTAACAGGGAAAACGAGTCCGCCGTCGAAACAGCCGACAGCGCCAACTTCACCATCTAAGTCCGAGACGAAATTTGTATCCGTGAATGCGGGCTCAACTTTGAACCTCCGCAGTAGTGCAAGCACGAGTGCATCTGTCCTAGCAGGTTTATCTAATGGCACGGCAGTTACAGTAGAATCCGAGTCTAAAGGTTGGGCAAAGGTGAAAGTAAATGGAAAAACGGGATATGTAAGCAGCCAGTTTTTAACAGGGAAGGCAAGTACACCATCGAAACAGCCAACAACGCCAACACCACCATCTAAGTCCGAGACGAAATTTGTATCCGTGAATGCGGGCTCAACTTTGAACCTCCGCAGTAGTGCAAGCACGAGTGCATCTGTCCTAGCAGGTTTATCTAATGGCACGGCAGTTACAGTAGAATCGGAATCTAATGGCTGGGCGAAGGTGAAAGTAAATGGAAAAACAGGATATGTAAGCAGTCAGTTTTTAACAGGGAAGGCAAGTACACCATCGAAACAGCCGACAACGCCAACACCACCATCTAAGTCCGAGACAAAATATGTATCTGTAAATGCGGGCTCGACTTTGAACTTACGGAGTAATGCAAGTACGAGTTCATCCGTCCTTGCAGGTTTATCTAACGGCACAGCGGTTACAGTAGAATCGGAGTCTAATGGCTGGTCGAAGGTGAAAGTAAATGGAAAAACGGGATATGTAAGCAGCCAGTTTTTAACAGGGAAGGCAAGTCCGCCGTCGAAAAAGCCAACAACGCCAACCTCACCATCTAAGTCCGAGACAAAATATGTATCTGTAAATGCGGGCTCGACTTTGAACTTACGGAGTAATGCAAGCACGAGTTCATCCGTCCTTGCAGGTTTATCAAATGGCACAGCGGTTACGGTCGAATCGGAGTCCAATGGCTGGGCGAAGGTGAAAGTAAATGGAAAAACAGGATATGTAAGCAGTCAGTTTTTAACAGGGAAGGCAAGTACACCATCGAAACAGCCGACAACGCCAACACCACCATCTAAGTCCGAGACAAAATATGTATCTGTAAATGCGGGCTCGACTTTGAACTTACGGAGTAATGCAAGTACGAGTTCATCCGTCCTTGCAGGTTTATCTAATGGCACGGCAGTTACAGTAGAATCGGAATCTAATGGCTGGGCGAAGGTGAAAGTAAATGGAAAAACGGGATATGTAAGCAGTCAGTTTTTAACAGGGAAGGCAAGTCCGCCGTCGAAAAAGCCGACAACGCCGACACCACCATCTAAGACCGAGACGAAATATGTATCCGTGAATGCGGGCTCGACTTTGAACTTACGGAGTAATGCAAGCACGAGTTCATCCGTCCTTGCAGGTCTATCAAACGGCACAGCGGTTACAGTAGAATCAGAGTCTAAAGGTTGGGCAAAGGTGAAAGTAAATGGAGAAACGGGATATGTAAGCAGCCAGTTTTTAACAGGGAAGGCAAGTACATCGCCGAAAAAACCGACAGCGCCGACCTCACCATCTAAGACCGAGACAAAATATGTATCTGTAAATGCGGGCTCGACTTTGAACTTACGCAGCAGTGCAAGCACGAGTGCATCGATTATTGCAAGTCTATCGAACGGCACAGCGGTTACAGTAGAATCAGAGTCTAAAGGTTGGGCAAAGGTGAAAGTAAATGGGAAAACGGGATATGTAAGCAGTGAGTTTTTAACAGGGAAGGCAAGTACACCATCGAAACAGCCAACAACGCCAACACCACCATCTAAGTCCGAGACGAAATTTGTATCCGTGAATGCGGGCTCAACTTTGAACCTCCGCAGTAGTGCAAGCACGAGTGCATCTGTCCTAGCAGGTTTATCTAATGGCACAGCGGTTACGGTCGAATCGGAGTCCAAAGGTTGGGCGAAGGTGAAAGTAAACGGGAAAACAGGTTATGTAAGTAGTCAGTTTTTAACAGGGAAGGCAAGTACACCGTCGAAACAGCCAACAGCGCCGACCTCACCATCTAAGACCGAGACGAAATATGTATCCGTGAATGCGGGCTCGACTTTGAACTTGCGCAGTAGTGCAAGCACGAGTTCATCCGTCCTTGCAGGTTTATCAAATGGCACGGCAGTTACAGTAGAATCGGAGTCTAATGGCTGGGCGAAGGTGAAAGTAAACGGGAAAACAGGTTATGTAAGTAGTCAGTTTTTAACAGGGAAGGCAAGTACACCGTCGAAACAGCCGACAGCGCCGACCTCACCATCTAAGACCGAGACAAAATATGTATCTGTAAATGCGGGCTCGACTTTGAACTTACGCAGCAGTGCAAGCACGAGTTCATCCGTCCTTGCAGGTTTATCAAATGGCACGGCAGTTACAGTAGAATCGGAGTCTAATGGCTGGGCGAAGGTGAAAGTAAACGGGAAAACAGGTTATGTAAGTAGTCAATTTTTAAAAGCAGCTAAAGAAAATGCGAATGAGACAGCACCAAGAACGAAATATATTGCGGGTGCGTCCACTTCCGGAGTAAGTATGTATACAAAACCGTCAACGAGTGCCTCTGTCATAGTGAGACTCGCATCTGGGGTCCCCGTGCAAATCTACTCGGAAGAAAATGGCTGGACTAAGATTCGTGTCTATGGAGAAGATGGCTATGTAGAATCCGAATTCCTTTCGGACACAAGCGAAAATGCTGATGATCATGACACTAGTATCGAAAAAGAAGTTAGGTATGTTAGCGTGGATCAGGGCTCAAGCTTAAACATGCGTTCTTCCGCATCAACGAGCGGATCGATCATAACCAAATTGTCTAGAGGGACAGCGGTAAAAATTTTTTCGGAGAAAAATGGCTGGTCAAAAGTTTCAGCGAATGGAAAAATCGGATATGTGAGCACACAATATTTAACCGCTGAAATGAAAGTGCCACAAGGACAAGCAAAGGAAACAATCTATAGTAAGTACGATCTTACATTGGACGAATTTGTGAACATCCAAATGAAAGCAAACCCACAAACAGATACGAAATATCATACATACATTAGAGAAGATGCGTTAGCCGTGAATTCCAAATCTAATGTAGGAACGGTTCAAGGTAATGGCTGGAATGTTAGAGGCGGAGCCGGGACAGACTTTTGGACCGTGGGTCAGGTATCGAATGGTACCCAACTAAAAATCGTTTCTTCAGTAAAAGGTACGGACGGTTATACCTGGTATCAGGTTGATTTTAATAAAACATGGGTCAATGCAAGTCCTAAAGATGTGAAGCAATACCTAGATCCCAATAATTCTGCCGAAGATCCGATCAAATCCTTGCAGTTTGTCAATCTAGCCACATCAACCAAGGTCCAGGAAAAAGAGGTTAATGATCGAATTCTCTCTGGAAAAGGTATATTAAGCGGGAAAGCATCTGCGTTTATCCAAGCAGGAGAATCACTAGGTGTGAATGAAATGTATTTAATCTCTCACGCCTTGCTTGAAACCGGAAATGGTAAATCCGCTCTAGCTAATGGAGTAAAAGTAAACGGAAAAACCGTTTATAACATGTATGGGATCGGTGCTTTCGATGGAGATGCGGTTGCGAAAGGTGCCCAATTTGCCTATAATGCCGGATGGTTTACACCTGAACAAGCCATCATTGGTGGAGCAAAATATATTTCAAATGGCTATATTTATGCGAACCAAAACACTTTATATAAAATGAGATGGAATCCAGACGGAGCCAGTGCCACTGGAAAAGCCACCCATCAATACGCAACAGACATTGGCTGGGCAGAAAAACAAATCTTCCAGCTTCATAATTTATATAGTTTAGTAAACTCTTATAAATTAGTTTTTGATATACCAATATATAAATAAGGGTATAACACTAACATTATCAAGCTAACAAAAACACAAGAGGATTGTGATTTTTGTTAGCTTGTTTTTTTGATTGTATGGAAGGGGTTATACGCCCTAATTGCATGGCTTCCCAGTTTTGGGGTCGCATAAAGCGATCATCCATCATGCATTAGTAGCTGGACGTTTAAAAATCCTTTGACTTAGTTACACTTTTTGGATAAGTTAGTGAGAAGAGGGATTTAAAATGAAGATGCTTGCAATACAACAGACGATCTGCATCATCTTTTTTCGACTGTATCCTTAAGGGGGATTTGATGAATGTTAAGTACGAGAGAGGCCGAAAGTAGCCATTATCAAATTGCATTTAGCATTATTTGCTTTCTTTTTAGTTTGTTTGTGCCGTTTATTCTGCTTTATCCCATCCAAGAATTATTATATCGGCCTGATGATTTTTTCTATTTTGAACCTTATTTTAAAGCTTATATTCTTTTTATGGCAATGTTAGTTGTCATTTCTCTGATTCCCATTGGAAATATTTTGATAAAGCCTACGAAAAACTTTAACAGAATCATCAAATATTGTATATTAACGATTATTTCAATCCTCACCATTGCCACAGTATTTCTTTGCTTCAACCATTATAAATACATGAACAAAGAAGGGATTTATCTCAATCATTTTTTTAGTTTAAAAGAGGAGTTTACAAGCTGGGACGAGATTGAAAAGGTGGAACAAGTGATGGTCAATGAGGACGGTGTCACAAGGGTAGACCGCATCGTTTTCACCTTAAAGGATGGCTTTACGTTGGAACTTGACAACAGCACGAGGCTTTCCAAAGCAAAAAACAATGTGAATACAGAGCTGCAAGCTCGCGGCTTAAAAATGGAAAATAAACTAGAGGATGAAGAATAATTCCTACTACACTAACTGAAGGTTCCGAAGGATCAGGTTCTTCAAACGAGACAAAAGAGCCAGTAACATTAAAAGTGTTATGCCCGTAGGGAGAAGACAGTTTTTATAATAAATGGACTAAGATCTTAGAGAGCTAGGTAATTAGAAGAAACGGGGGATTATAAATGGAGTTATATTTAATTCGACATGGAGAATCCGAAGGGAATAGGACAGGTCGAGATATCCCAGATTGCCCGCTAACGAATTTAGGAGAAAAGCAAGCCAATCTGGTTGTACAAGGCTTAATAGATGCCGAGATTACCCATATTCTTTCCAGTCCCCTTATAAGGACGTTACAAACAGCTCAACCTTTTGCGAAAGCAGTTAACAAACCGATATTCGTGTTGAGAGATGCTTATGAGGTTAGAACTCTTGAATCTTGTAAGGGAGCAAGATTAAGTGATTTAGTAGAGCAATTTCCTGAAGCTAAATTCCCTGAAGATTTCGAGCCAGATGGATGGCCTTACCCGGGGAAGGAAACTCCCCCTATCATCATGAAAAGGGCTGCTAATCTCGCTAAACATTTGAAACAGTACCCTGACGACGCTAAAATTGCCATGTTTGCACATGGTACATTAAATAATTATCTAATAAAGGAGCTAATTGGTTTGACTGATGGCTCCGACGTTTATTTTAGACAGGAAAATACGTGTATTAATTGGCTCACAATCACAGAGGAATTTACAAGAGTGAATAAAATAGGAGATATTAACCATTTGCGGGAACTGTCGACGGCTCAAGGAAAGAGCATTTAGGTGGAGAAAGATGTTGGTAAAGTAGGTCACCAATAAAAAAGAAGGAACGAGCTCTCTTCTCACCAATAGTAAGAAGGGGCTCCTCTTTTTTTTCTTAACGGGATATCCGAACGATTTAGAATTGCTCCTAATCGGACTTGACATTGGGAAAGTGGTAGATTAATATTTTGTTAAGCGCTTACTCTAGCGGAGTATTAAAATTTAAAAAATGGGGGGCTTCTATAATTCAGTAATTGGTTGCAATATGTATCCCCACAATGAGATTCCAAAAAGGGGAAAAGCAAATCCTCTATCATATTCAAGAAGAAAATAGTTTTTAGCTAAAATAACCTAACGCTATAGGTTGTTTAATCTCGACCTTGTCAAATTATGTAAAATGCTTTATCCAATAAGATGTTATATGATATATATATCTTAATAGATAAAGTTAAATAGATTATAGATTGAAACGAGGAAGAGGCATGAAAGTAACCATTTATGATGTGGCCAAAAAAGCAGGTGTTTCCATAGCCACGGTCTCAAAGGTGATTAATCATACAGGGAATATGAGAGAAGAAACTAGAAAAAAGGTAATGAATGTGATAGAGGACATGAATTATCAGCCTAGCATAATGGCATCTGCGCTTTCTGGAAAAGGGACTGAAACACTGGGGCTGTTGGTACCGGATATATCGAATCCTTTCTTTTCTATGATTGCTCGAACCATTGAGGATCATGCACATGAACATGGAATGAGTGTGATAATGTGTAGTACGGATGAAGACCCTGAAAGGGAAAAGAAATATTTAGATGTGTTGCAAAGAAAGCAAGTGGATGGTTTTATTGTTGCCTCTTCTTTCCATGAAAAAAAGTTACTTAGGAAATTGGTTGAACATGATGTTCCTTTAGTGATGTTAGCCTATGATGATGCTTCTCTTGATGTATCAAAGATATCTGTGGATGATTTAAAAGGTGGGTATAAGGCAGCAGATCACCTCGTCTCACTTGGACATCGCCAAATAGCGGTCATTGCTGAACATACAAATAGTAGTAAACTGCGTATTTTAGGATTCCAGGAAAGGCTTGAAAGCCAAGGAATTACACTTAAAGAAGAAAATATATATCGAACCACTGCTTCTACCTTAAACGGAAAGGCTTGTTTCGATAAGATTTTTCAAAGGAAAGATCATGGGTTACCTACAGCCATCTTTGCTTGTAATGATTTACTTGCCATTGGGGTTATTCAAGGCGCTATGGAAAAAAGAATGTCCATCCCAGATGATTTGGCCATTATTGGGTTTGATAATACGATATTGGCTACAACGACTGTTCCGGGACTGACAACAATCGCCCAACCTATTGAAGAAATGGGGAAAAAGGTAGTTGAAGTACTAATAGAGGAGATTAAAGAAGATGTTTCTGTGAACCAACGTGTCTTATTTAATCCGGAATTAATTGTAAGGGGGACTACATAACGATGTGAAAACTGTGGTAAAAGTAGATTCATTGATTGAACATTGTATTGAATTTTCGTTAAGCGCTTAACTTCAAAAATTTAGTTTTTTTCGATGGGGAATGGATTTAAGAGAAATTTTAGCTAGAAAAATAGTTGAGTTCAAGAGATAATATCTTTTCTGTAACGTATCCATTGGAGACCAATTTTTCTTGGATTTTAAATGGAATCATTATTCGAAGTTTTAACCGAAATATTTTTGAGGAAGTTTGCATAAATTTAGTTAAGCGCATAACTTATGGATGGAGGAATAGAATGACTTTGACGATTGGGGTAATAGGGGCTGGTCGAATTGGCCAATTACATGTAGAGAATTTATCAAAGATACCGTTTGTGCGAGTCAAATCAGTTGCGGATATTTCCATATCTCATTTAAAGGAGTGGGCTCATCCGTATCAAGTGGAAGAATTGACCACTGATTATCATCGTTTACTTCAAGATCCTGAGATTCAAGCGGTTTTTATATGTACACCAACACCCACTCATACGACCATTATTAAAGAGGCTGCAGCCGCTAAAAAACATGTTTTTTGTGAAAAGCCGATTAGTTTTTCAGCAGAAGAAACAAAGCAAGCTTTAGAAGCGGCAGATCAAGCGGGTGTATACTTGCAAATCGGGTTTAATCGCAGGTTTGATCCCAATTTCAAACGTCTGCGTCAGTTGGTGAAAAATGGAGAAGTAGGAAAACCCCATATTATTAAAATTACTTCGAGAGATCCAGCTCCACCAAGTAAAGATTATATCTTAGAGTCGGGTGGGCTCTTTATGGATATGATGATCCATGATTTCGATATGGCCCGCCATCTTGTTGGATCCGAGATTGAATGTGTTTCCGCGGTTGGGGCAGTCATGGTCGATCCGATCATTGGGGATTTAGGCGATATCGACACCGCTATTGTTACACTCACTTTTGAAAACGGTACCCTTTGTGTCATTGATAATAGTCGCCAAGCCGTGTATGGGTATGATCAACGTGTTGAAATTTTTGGAGAAAAAGGAATGGCGTGTGCAGACAATAACCGAGCGACAACTGTAGAATTATCGAGGGCAGATGGAGTAGTCAAGGATAAACCCCTTTATTTTTTCCTCGAGCGTTATACGGAAGCTTATATAGAGGAAGTAAAAGAGTTTATTCATGTTTGTGAGCATGGGAAAGAAGTTCCTTGTTCGGGTCATGATAGCTTTATGGCGGAAACGATTGCGAGAGCGGCTAAGGAATCACTACTAAAAGGACAGCCAGTTCGTCTATTTACAGAACAGGAGGAAGTGTAAATGAATGACCTACTATTTCGTGATGACAAGGAATATGATCTGATTGCGATTGGCCGCCTATGTATCGATTTAAATGCGAATGAAACGAACCGACCAATGGAGGAAACATCTACTTTTACAAAATATGTAGGCGGTTCCCCGGCAAATATTACAATTGGATCCGCACGTCTTGGGCAAAAAACAGGTTTTATTGGGAAGGTATCGGATGATCAGATGGGTCGATTCATTACCCAATATTTAGAGAAAGATCATATTAATACGGATGGAATCGTTGTCGATAAAACGGGTGCAGTTACGGGGCTTGCTTTTACAGAAATAAAGAGTCCATCTGAATGTAGTATTCTCATGTATCGCGATCATGTAGCGGATCTACTTCTTCATCCCACTGAAGTAAGGGAGGACTATATTCAACAAACGAAAACACTTTTAATCTCAGGTACAGCGCTTGCAGCGAGTCCTTCACGTGAAGCGGTCTTTCTTGCGATTGAATATGCCGTCAAGCACCATGCCGTGATTATCTTTGATTTGGATTATCGCCCTTATACGTGGAAAGACAAGGCAGAGACAGCCGTTTATTATAATTTGGTTGCAGAAAAATGTGATGTGATTATTGGGACACGTGAAGAGTTTGACATGATGGAGGAGCTTCTTCATAACCAAGCATCAGATGATCACTATACGGCTTCAAGATGGTTTTCGCATCGTGCAAAAATCGTGGTGATTAAGCATGGAGGAGCCGGCTCTATTGCTTATACAAAAGATGGGGAATCACATCGAAGCGGCGTATATCAAACGGAGGTACTCAAGACCTTTGGAGCAGGTGATTCCTATGCCTCTGCCTTTATATATGGTTTGATGAAAGGAAAAGATGTGGCAGAAGCGATGAAAATGGGAAGCGCTTCTGCATCGATTGTGATCTCACGTCATAGTTGTTCTGATGCCATGCCGACACTTGAGGAATTACGACATCAGATGAAAACAGGAAAATATGTACCGATTAATCATGAAGGGGAGTAGAAAATGATCCAGACAGTCGAAACACTGAAAAATTATATAAATGGCGAATGGGTTGAATCTACATCTGTTACAACAGAAAAGGTGATCAATCCAGCAACAGGTGAGGTCTTAGTGGAAGTCCCCTATTCTTCAAAAGAGGATGTGGAACGAGCCGTAAAAGCAGCAAAAGAAGCGTTTCAAACATGGTCACAAGTTTCAGTGCCAAAACGTGCCCGAATTTTATTTAAGTACCAGCAACTTCTAGTAGATCAATGGGAAGAGCTTGCTAGACTTATCACAATGGAGAATGGAAAAAGTTTTTCTGAAGCGATGGGAGAGGTCCAGCGTGGCATTGAATGTGTGGAATTTGCTGCCGGCGCGCCCACGCTAATGATGGGAAGTCAATTACCAGACATTGCGACTAATATTGAATCAGGTATGTATCGTTACCCATTAGGAGTAGTCGGTGGGATTACACCCTTTAATTTTCCGATGATGGTGCCGGCTTGGATGTTCCCGCTCGCCATTGCCTGTGGAAATACGTTTGTCCTTAAGCCATCTGAGAAAACCCCATTACTAGCCTGTCGTTTAGCGGAACTATTTGAAGAGGCCGGCCTTCCGAAAGGAGTTCTTAATATCGTAAACGGGGCGCATGATGTGGTGAACGGTATGCTTGAGCATCAAGAGATTAAGGCTATTTCGTTTGTCGGTTCACAGCCTGTCGCGGAATATGTGTATAAAAAAGGGACAGAAAATCTAAAACGAGTACAAGCATTAGCAGGCGCGAAAAATCACTCGATCGTTTTAAAAGATGCAAATCTTGATCTAGCCGTAAAGGAAATCATCAGTGCCTCATTTGGTTCTGCCGGGGAACGTTGTATGGCGGCAGCGGTTGTAGCAGTAGAAGAAACAATCGCAGAACAATTGGTAGAAAAGTTAAAAGAGGCTGCAGACCAAATCAAGATAGGCAATGGTCTCGAAGAAGGCGTATTTTTGGGACCAGTCATACGTGAAGATCATAAAACAAGAACACTTGATTATATACAGTCTGGAATGAAAGAGGGAGCGACACTTGTGCGCGATGGGCGTACAGATGTGGTAAAGGATAAAAAAGGGTATTTTGTCGGTCCGACTATTTTCGACCATGTGACAAAGGAAATGAAAATATGGCAAGATGAAATTTTTGCTCCGGTGTTATCTATTGTGCGTGTGAAAGATTTAGCTGAAGGCGTAGAAGTGGCCAATGCATCTCCTTTTGCCAATGGAGCCTGTTTATATACAGACAGCGCCGCAGCCATTCGTCAGTTCCGGGAAACGATTGATGCCGGTATGCTAGGAATTAACCTAGGAGTTCCAGCTCCGATGTCGTTCTTCCCTTTTTCGGGGTATAAAAATTCTTTCTATGGGGATCTTCATGCAAATGGTAAAGATGGCGTTGAGTTTTATACGAGAAAGAAAATGGTGACTGGGCGTTATATATGATTAGGTGAAAAATTTGATTATTTTAGACCGACGTTGTTCCCCTTTATACCTAAATTGAAAGGAGATAGCGAAGTGGAAAATACCATTCGGTTAACGACCGCACAGGCATTGGTGAAATTTTTAAATAACCAATACATTGAATTTGATGGCAAGATCACCCCATTTGTAAAAGGGATTTTCACTATTTTTGGTCATGGGAATGTAACGGGAATGGGGCAAGCACTAGAAGAGGATCCAGGTGATTTGGAAGTCTATCAAGGAAGAAATGAACAAGGAATGGCCCATGCCGCAACTGCTTTTGCGAAACAAAAGCACCGCAAACAGATCATGGCTTGTACGTCTTCCGTGGGGCCTGGTGCTGCCAATATGATAACAGCCGCAGGGACGGCAACGGCCAATAATATTCCGGTTTTATTATTACCGGGTGATGTTTTTGCGACTCGACAACCTGACCCAGTCTTACAGCAGATTGAGCAGACTCATAATCTTTCGATTTCAACAAATGATGCCTTTCGCCCAGTCAGTAAATATTGGGATCGGATTAATCGACCGGAACAATTGATGCTAGCGATGATTAATGCGATGCGTGTCCTAACGAATCCTGCGGATACAGGGGCGGTAACGATTTGCTTACCACAGGATGTTCAGGGGGAAGCATGGGATTTTCCTCACCGATTCTTGGAAAAAAAGTTTCATCGGATAGAACGTCGACAACCGTCAAAAGAAGCTGTAGATGATGCCGTAAAACTAATTAGAACAAAGAAAAAACCTTTGCTCATTTTGGGAGGAGGGGTTCGATACTCAGAGGCGGCAAATTCCTTTATTGACTTTGCGGAAACTTTTCACATTCCTTTTGGCGAAACACAGGCAGGAAAAAGTGCAGTGAGAAGCAACCACCCGTTGAATCTTGGCGGGATTGGAGTAACGGGTAATTCGGCTGCGAATAGGCTGGCGAAAGAGGCAGATCTTATTATTGGGGTGGGAACTCGATTTACAGATTTTACAACAGGTTCAAAGCAATTATTCGCCCAGGCTGATATTCTAACCATTAATATATCAGAGTTTCATGCATCAAAGCTGGATGCAGTTAAAGTAGTAGCAGACGCAAAGGTAGGACTGGAAGCAATCGGGAAAGCTCTGGAAAGCTATCAGTCTAGCTATGAAAATGAAATTAGCGATGCGAAAAAAGAGTGGGAGATGGAACTAGAGCGCCTTTATACGGTCACATATTCGGATTCATTCAAACCCGAAATTGAGGGACATTTGGATGATGAACTGCCGGAATATAAGGAGATCCTTCGTACTGAACTGACACAGACAAGTGTACTAGGAAAGGTGAATAGGCTCCTAGACGATGACGCCATTATTGTCGGAGCTTCAGGTAGTCTACCAGGTGATTTGCAACGAATGTGGATTTCGAAATCCGAAAATACCTATCATATGGAGTACGGGTACTCCTGTATGGGGTATGAAATAGCTGGGGCTTTCGGAGCAAAATTGGCGGAGCCTGAGCGGGAAGTATATGCAATGGTTGGGGATGGTAGTTTTCTGATGCTCCACACAGAACTGATCACCAGTCTCCAAGAAAATAAGAAAATAAATATTATCCTGTTCGATAATGCTGGATTTGGTTGTATTAACAATCTCCAAATGGAGAATGGTGCCGGAAGTTTCGGGACTGAATTTCGTTTTCGCAATCAACTTACTGGGAAATTAGACGGTCAGATTATGGAAATGGATTTTGCGCAGGTAGCTAAGGGGTACGGTGCCAAAACATATTCTGTTCATACATTGAAAGAAATAAGGGAAGCGATTGAAGATTCGAAAAAACAATCTGTGAGTACTTTAATCGATGTGAAGGTACTACCGAAAACAATGACAAAGGGATATGAATCATGGTGGCATGTGGGTGTTGCAGAAGTATCCAAGAAAGATAGTATTAAGCAGGCCTTTAAAGACAAACAAGAATCAATTCGAAAATCTCGGGCTTATTAAAGGAAGGGGATGTGCCGATGATTGATAAGAAGCAGGTGAAGTTAGCGATAGCACCGATTGGATGGACGAATGATGATTTACCTGAACTTGGTGGAGAAGTTACATTTGAACAATGTATCAGTGAAATGGCTTTGGCGGGGTTTCAAGGATGTGAAGTTGGCAATAAGTTTCCACGTGATGTTGTGGAACTTAAAAAGGCGTTATCTTTACGAGATTTAAGAATCGCAAGTGCATGGTTTAGTTCATTTTTAACAACAAAGCCCGTTGAAGAAACGGTTGAAGCATTTAAAAAGCATCGAGATTTTCTTCATCATATGGGGGCTAAAGTAATTGTTGTCTCAGAGCAAGGAAAAAGCATCCAAGGACAGATCGATACGCCCTTATTTGAAAAAAAACCTATATTTAATGAAGAAGAATGGGGATTACTGAAGGAAGGTTTGCATAGACTTGGGGATTTGGCTGTAGAAAAAGGAATGAAAATTGTCTATCACCATCATATGGGGACTGGTATACAAACGATAAGTGAGATAGATCGATTAATGGAAGAAACGAAAGCAGAAAAAGTATCGCTTCTCTATGATACAGGGCATCTTGTCTTATCAGGGGAAGATCATCTTGCTATCTTAGAAAAATATCAAGAGCGAATTCATCATGTTCACTTAAAGGATGTGAGGGATGATGTCGCACAAAGAGCACAGAAAGAAAAGTGGAGTTTTTTACAAGCGGTTAAAAATGGCGTTTTTACAGTTCCAGGAGATGGGATGATCGACTTTGCCCCCGTTTTTGAGAGGCTTTCAAAGAATAAGTATGAGGGTTGGATCGTGGTAGAAGCCGAACAGGATCCGGCCATAGCGAATCCTTTGGAGTATGCTATGAAAGCACGTAAGTATATTCGCAGTAAGAGTGGGCTGTAATAGGGGGAAGAAAAAATATGCCATTAGTCAAAATGGAAGGGCTTTTGAAAGCGGCTGAATTAGGAGGAATTGGATGTTTGAAAAACTGGGTAAATTACAAAAAGGATACACATCCCTTACAGAAATAGACGGAAAACATAGCGATATGCGCCAAGATATTGGAATCTATTCCATGCCAGAAGGGGAAAGATTAACACTTTACGACAGTGAAAAAGAGACAGCCATTCTGCCACTTGAAGCATCTGTTAAAATCGACTGGAATGATGAATCGGTCAATGTAACAAGAAGTGATGTGTTTAAAGAGGATCCGTATTGTCTTCATGTACCTGCTGGAGTCAACGTTAGGATCACAGCAATGGCTAAAAGTGAAGTACTTATTCAAAAAACAAATAATGATCGCTCTTTCGGGGCAAAGTTGTATACACCAGAGGATTGTCAAAGTGAACAAGCAGGTGAAGACGCATGGGATGGTACGGCAGTTCGCACCATTCGAACTATTTTTGATTATCAAAATGCACCTTACTCTAATATGGTCATAGGTGAGGTCATTTCCCATCAAGGGCGCTGGTCAAGCTATCCTCCGCATTATCATCCGCAACCAGAAGTGTATTATTATCGTTTTGATCAACCGCAAGGCTTTGGCTGTGTCATGGTGGAGGACGATGCTTACCGAGTAGAACATAACAGTTTTATTACGATCCCAGGAGGTCTCGATCATCCTCAGGCTACAGCACCAGGGTATACCATGTACTTTTGTTGGATGATTCGCCATTTGGAAGATAATCCATGGACGGAACGTATCATGGTTGATGAGCATAAATGGTTGTTGGAGAAGTGATTATATATGTACCTGTCATATTAGGTGTGTTTCTGGAAAAGTCATACACAAATATATAACAGCTCAAAACTCTCAAAACCAGACTCTTATAGACTGGTAGGAATAATAGATTATCAGCTGGAAATAGCCCTTGCAAAATATGAAGGGCTAATTTTTTTGCTATTGAATGCATTCTGGTAAAGGTCCTGTCATCTAGTGGTAATTTTCCTGTCATTCATTGGTACATATTATGTCATAAGTGGTCCATTTTGGTTGGCTGTAATCAACCTAAGTATTGTTTTCGAAATTGATTGGGTGATAGACCTTCCTGTTTTTTGAAGAAGCGGCTGAAATAAGCGGTTTGTTGAAAACCACAGTTATCTGCTATTTTTTCGATGCTCCAATTTGTAGAGACGAGCAATATTTTAGCTTGGTCCAGGCGAACTTGGTTCACATATTCAACTGGGGTACATCCTAAAGTATTCATCATACATCTTGCAATATGATTAGGGTGATAGCGTAATATAGCCCCGAGCTCTTTATAGTTTATTTTCCTTGCGAAATTTTCACGTAAATAAGAGGCAGCCTGTTCTGCGACAGCTACGGAAGGAGAGGAATTTTCGAACTGATTTGTGCTAGTCAATTCTTGCAATAAGTGCTGAAAATGCACTTGTCTTTTCCATTCCCAAGAGTAAGTGGAGCGTTCTCCTATTGTGAGTAATTGCCGACAGAGATGATCCACTTCATTCCAATTATGTATTTTAAAATGCTTAGGAAGTTTTATCCAGAATGGAGGTTCTGTGAAGGGATTTCTGTTTCTGATTTCAAACTCCATTCTTCTATTAGATGATGCCTCGTTTAACTCCATCCATTCCTTTGCAGTTTTAAAATGAATCCAATAAAAATGGGTCTCAGATTCACAGGGTTTTCCTGAATAATGATGTCGGTCTGGATAAAGAATAAGGGCTTGATTTTCTCCGACCTGATATTGTTGTTCGTCCTCCACCATTATTAAACATCCCCGAGTTACGATCAGTATGTCAAAAACGCCAATCTTGTTACGATTTGGATGGGATTGACCAGGAGAATAGGTATCTTCCCCCGCAGCTAAAACGACTGGTAAAGGCGGGGCAACGAATTGTAACATTTTGTTACTCCTCTCCCAAAAGGTTGTAATAATGCAATTAATTGTTTGGATTTTGCATTATTTATTTTCCATTATAACAGTATAATCAAGTCATTAGAAGAATGAATATAAAATTAAAGGTAGATGATAATGTATGAATAAGACAAAGAAACTAGGATTAAAAGAAACGGCCTTTCATTCATTGCCACTCGGAAGCATTAAGCCTACCGGCTGGTTACGAGATCAATTGGAAATACAAGCGAATGGTTTGACAGGGTATTTAGATGAACATTGGGAAGATGTTGGACCTAATAATGGTTGGCTTGGGGGAGATGGCGATAGTTGGGAGCGTGGCCCATACTATTTGGACGGACTTCTACCATTAGCATTTCTATTGGAGGATAAAAGGTTAATTGAAAAGGTTACACCCTGGATTGAATGGACTCTCTCCAGTCAAAAAGAAGACGGTTCATTTGGTCCCACTCATATGAAAACAGTGAATACTGAGGTGGGAGAGCAGGACTGGTGGCAGGATATCATTATGTTAAAGGTGTTAACCCAATATGGAGAAGTAACGAAAGATGAAAGAATTATTCCATTTATGACGAACTATTTTTCCTATATGAAAGAGGCACTTGAAGATTTTCCATTAAAGGATTGGCATGAAGCACGTGGTGCGGATTTATTATTGTCCATTCATTGGCTTTATGAACGAACGGGGGAGGCCAATCTCTTAGAGTTAGCTGAAATGGTCCGGGAACAAACGATTGATTGGAGTCGTATTTTTGCCAAATTTCCCTATTGGCGCAAGCAAACAGATTGGGATCATCGAACACATGTCGTGAATGTTGCGATGGGAATAAAAGCCCCCGCTGTTTTTTATCGCCAAACTGAGAATGAGTGGGAGAAAAAAGCTGTTTATAAAGGAATCCAAAGTTTGATGACTTATCATGGCCAAGCCCATGGCATGTTCTCAGGAGATGAATGGTTATCAGGGACACATCCATCTCAAGGTGTTGAGCTCTGTGCTGTTGTGGAATATATGTTTAGTATGGAAAACTTAATCCGAATATTAGGTGATGGAATATTTGGAGATATTTTGGAAAAAGTGGCTTTTAATGCGTTGCCAGCCACAATTTCACCAGAATGGGATTCTCATCAGTACGATCAACAGGTAAATCAAGTGATGTGTCATTTGGCTAAACGTCCATGGTCGAATGGACCAGAAGCGAATATGTTTGGTTTAGAACCACATTTTGGTTGCTGCACAGCCAATATGCACCAGGGGTGGCCGAAATTTACAACTAATTTATGGATGTCTACCAATGATGGTGGGATAGCGGCAGTTTCTTATGCGCCCTGTTCTGTAAAAGCAACTGTTGCAGGTGGGCAGGAAATGGAGCTTTTGGTTAAGAGTCACTATCCTTTTCGGGAACAGGTTTCGATAGAATTAAAGCTAAAAGAAAAAGCAAGATTCCCTATATTATTACGAGTTCCAAATTGGTGTACCAATATGCAAGTTAGTGTAAATAATGAAGTTTTTCGTGCTGAGCCAGAAAACGGATATATTCGTCTTGAGAGAGAATGGGAGCTAAACGATCAAATTGAATTAATTTTACCGATGGAAGTTCAATTAGAAGAACGAAATAACTATGCAGTAAGTGTCAATCGCGGTCCCCTTGTATATGTTTTACCGATTGGAGAGCAGTGGGTACGAGTCCAAGAACGTGAACGATTCCATGATTGGGAAATTTACCCAACATCGGCATGGCGGTATGCCTTACTGCAAGGAATGGAATTTCAAGTGATGAAACAGCCTATTCACTCTCAACCGTATCAACCAGAACATGCACCCATAAAATTAGTAACAAAAGGTAGACTGCTTTCGAATTGGATCATGGAGAAAAACTCGGCTGCCGAACCTCCTAAAAATCCAAAACCGTATAAGAATGCACCCGCAGAAACTTTGGAGCTCATTCCGTATGGATGTGCACGATTAAGAATAGGGGAATTTCCGTTTTTGAAGGATGAATGAAAGGTGTTTCAGGTAGTTTATTTTGCCTTGCAGAAATTGTTCCATTTAGAATGAGGGTGGGACAAAAGTGTTTCTATCCAAGTAAAATCCGAACGAACTAGAACTATGGTTGGTGCATATAATCCGCTCCGGAAATATACTTCGCTTTCCGCGGGCGGCTGGTGAGCCTCCTCGTGCTAACGCACTGCGGGGTCTCACCGATGCCTTTCATCCCGCAGGAGTCTTCGTATATTTCCTTCGCTAAAGTAGTGCATTGTTCGTCTTTAGAGTCGAACGTTTTAGCTTTGTCCCAGCCCCATTTAATTACGTTTTTACTAATGTTTCATTCACAATGATCGTTTGCTCAGTTTAAGTCTCTCTCTCTTGTAACATACCATGATACGCTCCATCATTAGAGTCGGGTATTTCTATAGCACCAACCGCCTTTTTATAAAATGAAACGGGCCCCGCACCACCTATGATGGCATAGGCATAACCCATATGCTTCATCTCTTGTAGACTTGTTAATAGCAAAGCTCGTCCTATTCCTTTCCCACGGGCATCAGGATGTACCCCAGTTGGTCCAAAGAAATTGAGATAAGTAACATTAAAGCAAGCAAAGCCCAGAATTTTCCCATCTTCAATAGCCATTAAGCACGAAGCTGGTGTTTGACTACACGCGACTTCACATTCACTTGCCCATTTCTCAGAAAAGTGCTTTTTCACCCAATCCGTCACAATATGTTTTTCCGGTGGTATAGGTCTCCGAATTGTCCAAGACTGTTGCTTATTCGCATGATAGGACGGTAATCGATAAAGAGGTACTAACAAGTCACCCATATATTTTTCCTCCTAAACTAGTTTTTTTTAGAGTAACATTTTAGAGTGAATAATGCCAAAGTTATCGTTATCGGCAAAAGGGGCATTAAATAACCTTTGAATATATGAGATTAGTGATAGAGCCCCCAATATATTGGAGGAGATTTTCCGTTTGTATTTATGAAATATAGGGCCGTCCTCCAGTATGTTAAAGCGTTACCCTTCTGGGGACAGGTATCATTATCTTTTATTCCGTTTAGTGTGGGAAGGGTACCTTCAAATGTTCAGTATCCAGCATCTCTTAAGATACCTCTGCTTCTACAACTTTTGGTGTACGGAATTTTAGATAACCAATCAATGTGAGGACGAACATTCCGACTAAAAAGGCGATAAAGTAGGGGGAGATAATTGTGCGAATAATAGCTGTTAAAAAGGAGCTCATAATCATGCCAAGGGAATAAACTGCTGACATAACGCCGAATGCACGACCGTGCTCCTCTCTCGTTACTGCATTTGTAACCGCAGTTGCTGCTGCCGGCATAACGAAACCAAAGCAAAGCCCCATGAAAAATAGAAAAAGAGGTAAGCTAAGCACCCCATTAAAGAATGCGGCTAAACTCATACACATGCAAAATAATCCAAACATCATTCGTTTGATCGGATCAAAACGATGAATAAAAAAGAATGATAAGGATAAGAGTGTACCGATCGCCATAAAACTAAATAATTGTCCAGTGTTCATCGTCGAAAGTCCTTGTTCGACTGTTAAATATGGAATTTCATAAATAATCACGCCATGAATATACATAACCGCAAATCCCGTTAAATAAACCAGTTGTAGTTGGGGACTTCTAAATATATGAAGAAAATGAAACGACTTTGATTGATTGTTTTTTACAACCATCATTTGCCTATCTCTCAAAAAGCCAATGGTATAAACAGCAATAAAAATCAATGCGATTCCAATAATGAAATATGTACGGGCGTAGCCAATTGTTGCTCCTAATTTTCCACCAATCAGTGGGGCAATGATATTGGCAATCATGCCAAGCATGCCGATGATCGCCATATTTTTCCCTTGTTGTCGGCTATTCGCCGCATATCCAGAAATTAAGGCTAAAACGGCTGGCATCAAGAATGCGAGAGCAAAGCCGTTCATAGAACGTAAAACGAGCAAACTGGCAGAGTTTGAAATAAAACTGTGGGCTATATTTAACAAACCTGAAAGGAGCAATGGTAAAGTGATGAAGATTCTTTTTCCATATCGATCTACTAAAGGTCCAACGATTAAATTCCCGGTTAGATCGGCTAATTGGGAGGCACTTAACATAATGCCGATCATGACACTAGATGCTCCCAACATCGTCGCATAAGGTGTGAAAATGGGGCTTTGCACACTCATAATTAAGCTAATGATAAACATGGTCATAAAAATGTGAAACTTGTCTACTGTCGTTTCTCGCATATATGTCACCTCGAATACATTCTATGCTTGTTTTGGAAAAATAGACGAGCATTTTAAATGGGGCGGACTCAATCATTTAAAGTTTGATTCACAAATCAAATCCGTGAATTAGGAGTGATCACGGGAACTGGACGAATAAAGTATGATAAGACATCATTAATTTGGCGCTGTAGCATACAGAAACAATAAATTGTATAATATAAGAAAAGGAAATTTTCGGAAGGTGGTCGCGCATGAATAAGTTAAAAATAGATTCTGAAGAATTTAATCGGATTCTTAAAAACCTTCATTTGGAAAATCTTTCATTAAATCCTACTCTGCAAAAAATAGCTTTGGAGATCATCAACTCAGGTGTTGAAATTACACCAACTGTTATTAAGGGTGCTTTGCATCGTGGGAAAATATAAACAAAAACATGATGATGATCTATTAAAAAATAATCTTTTAGGTATGACCTCCTATAAAGATTTAGAAGAAGCAGAAGCGTTTGTATTCTTACTTCGTGCCGCACAGATAGAGCAGAAAAAATACATTATTTCACTTTTTACGGTAGACAGCTTCAAACAATTGCATCACCATCTTTTTAAAGACCTTTACCCCTTTGCCGGCCAATTTCGAGATGTTCAATTAATAAAAGGAAATACTCGTTTTTGCCAAGCGCAATATATTAGCGCCTACTCATCTGAATTGTTTTATCAACTTAACAAAGAACCCTCATGGAAGTCTTTACAAGAAGCGGCTAATCGCTTAGCTTATTTTAAATCAGAGCTTAACATGCTCCATCCTTTTCGTGAAGGGAACGGAAGAACAATACGGATATTCATTCATCACTTTGCTTTTTCAAGAGGGATTAAATGGGAATATGAAAAAATGGATCGTGAGATGTATTTACGAGCGATGATTCACTCAGTAACCAATTTAGAACCCTTGCGCCAAATATTTATAGATACCATTTCTTACAGAAAATAGAGCAATAAATAAATCAGTTTTAGTATAAGATCCGTTAAAAGGAAGGGTTCAAGCTTTCAAGATTCAATGCACATATGCCTAATTCACTTCAGCTGTCAGCCCTCTATTTTTAGCCTAACAATTATTGATTAATACTTTCAAACCATAGTACTACCTTTTGACATTGACCCTATCATTATATCGGGTCGGACATTCCATGAATTCAGTAAATTCTTTGTTATGTAATAGAAACGGATGGGGGATGACATACACAGGAGGAGAAGACATGATTATTCGAATAACACGGGATAGTGTAGCAATGGGGGATGACGTTTATGCCCCACATGAAAAAATAATAGATATTCCTGATTCCTTAATTCTTAAGGAAATGGTGCAGAAAGTAGGAAAAATCTCTTATTTGCCCTCTATTTATGGTGGTGAAGCAACCTGGGTGTTATATAATCGTACCGCACACACACCTTTAGCGGTTTTAGCTCAACAGTGGGAAAACGCTAGATTCTTTGACCGTTCGCGTCAAACGTTAGGAGAACTTTTTTCGGGTAAAGAGGAAGGGGAATTGTTTTTCCGTTATTTAGGCCAAGAGGAACCTCTCGAAGTTTTTCAAGAGTTGTCATAAAGGTACCCGGACGGCACTTGACTTCTTAAAAAAATCGAGAAGAAGGATTGAAATCGAATCCATTGGCTGTGCCCAAAAAGGCGAGAGATTCTCAGAAAGGTCACAGCGGACCCATTGGTTGTGCCCAAAAAGGCGAAAGACTCCTAGAAAGGTCACAGCGCCCCCTTTGGTCTGAAAAGAATTCCCGTTGAATCCAATTCCTTGCTCTAACGTAATTAAACTATATAAATCTGTTCAATAATGTATTACACTTAATGAAAACAACACAAAATGAGGTGAGTTCTGTGTGGTGGATTGTAGGTGTTATGATATGTTCCGTCCCCATTATCGCAATTATTACAGATCATATTCAATCGAGTGCGAAAATCAAAGGGAAATTTATTCAAGACCAATTAGAGTTAGAAAAATTAAAACATGAAAATTATTTGCTGGAAACAGAAAAGCTTAAGCTGGAATTGGAAAAGATGCAATTAAATGCTCCTAAAGAAGAAGTATTTGAAAAATTAAAATGAGAAAGCCATAAGCCTCTTATGTAGTAAGAATGAATTTGAGTTCTCCATTAAAAGCTGGCCAAACAGGTTTAGTCACCAGTGCATACTAACACATCCTGAGGCACTAATATCCGACCTCGAATCATAAAATTCGCTTGGGGTTATATTGGGGGTGATTGTTTTGAAATGGAGGGATTACGATATAGATCTTGATAAAGAAATAGACTCTTGGATTTTACCATCATTCAGCAAAAATGCAGATTTAATTAATACGTTTGCTTTTTTTAATGAGCCTGTCTCCAAAGAATATCATTGGTATAAGACTCACCCATTAGAAATGTCTAACATTGCAGATTATTTTAAAGTGGTAGAGATAGATAATGAGCCTATTGCCTTATTCATTTTTAATTATTACAAGGATGACTATGGCAGATTGGTCTTAGGAATTAATCCAATGGCTATTCATCCTAAAAAAATAAATAAAGGGTATGGTACGATTGTTTTAGCTGACCTTATAGCAAATACTGAAGAAATAATGGGTCAAATGGTTGAAATTATATATGCAGGCATCGATGAAAAAAATATAATAAGCACTAAAGTCTTCAAAAAGTTCGGATTTAAAGAAGTAGGAAGAACAGATGATAAAGAATTTGTTTATTATGAATTAAATAAACGATGTAAGTCAAAATAAAATAAGTATCTGGTTCAAAAATCTACGGAGGTCACAGGATGTACGATCCAACCATTTTTGAGAATCTAAAAGTCGCATTTGAAAATCATATTTACGATTTGGATAATATCGATCAGGAGATCATCATTCAAAATAGGGAGGATCGAATGGATTTTGCCACTTTGGCTAGACGTTTATCGATCCAATTTATATTGGTGGACGAACCAGAAGTGACCGTAGAATTAATAGTGGAGGCGTCACTAGAAGATTTAGCGGGCGAGATTTTGGAAGCGCCTGGGGTCAATCCTGGTTGTTCCCTACTTTTGCGATTTCAAAAACAGCTCAACCTCCAACTAGCCAAGCAATGTGAGCAAATTGAACAGGCACTTCACTCAATTTGGGAAGACGACATCCACTTAACTCAAACGCTAAGTTTCGTCTATGGACAAGATTCCACTTATATGGACAATATTGAGGTGAAATTCAAACCGAAACTAACGGAAGAACATATGAGAGAAATACCGGGCTTTTTGAAATCTGTTTTAACATCATTGGAACAGTTGAATCGAATATAGACATTCATTCGTTCTGCTTTTAAAACGCTGCTTCTATTATTTTAATCATCCTAAAATGAAGGCTGTAATGCGTCTGAATGAAGGGAGATACGGGACGAGGAGGATAATGCAATTCAATTAAAGGTGCCAGGTAGTTAAGCAATTCTGAATTGCTTAACTACCTGGCACCTTTATACTTAAATTATGAAAAGTTGCTCATAAGAAATTATGATTAAGGGAACATCTAAGGCAAGGAGTTTTGAGGAGGAGGCTGTTTATGAATCAAAAGAAAGCTAAAAACAAGCAAAAGAAATACAAAGTGCATAAAGATGATATAACAGTCATTGACTCGGATATAGCGAAAAAGGCTGTGGTGGCAACGGCATTAGGGAATGCCATGGAATGGTTTGATTTTGGGATTTATTCGTATTTGGTTGTGATTATTGGGAAGGTATTTTACTCAGGTGTAAGTGACTCTGTTCAGTTGGTGTTTAGTTTTGGCACCTTTGCGGTTGCCTTTCTTGTTCGCCCCCTTGGTGGGATGTTTTTTGGTATGCTAGGAGACCGGTTAGGACGAAAAAGGATTTTAGCTGTCACATTGATCATGATGTCCATCGCGACACTTGGGATCGGATTGATTCCCGTTTATGCGTCTATCGGTATCGCAGCCCCGATTCTGCTGCTGCTTGCAAGATTGGTACAGGGGTTTTCAGCAGGTGGCGAATATGCCGGGGCTATGACATTTATTGCAGAATCCACTCCAGATAAAAAACGTGGATTTATGGCAAGTGGTTTAGAGGTGGGAACATTAGTCGGGTATATTGGTGGCTCGGGGTTAGTGACACTACTTACTTTTATTCTCGGGTCAGACACGATGCTGGATTGGGGCTGGCGCGTGCCGTTTTTAATTGCTGCTCCCATTGGAATAATAGGTTTGTACTTAAGGAACCATCTTGAGGAATCTCCTGCTTTTGCTGCGATGGAGGAGAAAAAAGAAGAAGAAACACAGAAAAAACCGCATGTTTCCATGAAGGAACTATTTCTATATCATCGTCGTTCGATCCTGATGTGTTTTGTCTTAGTTTTCTTTTATAATGTGATTGATTATACGATTTTAACCTATATGCCATCCCATTTGACAGCTGTTTTGGGCTATGGAGAAACAAAAGGACTATTATTCATTGTTATTGTTATGTTTATTATGATTCCGATTGTATTAGCAATAGGATATTTTGGTGATCGAATTGGTAATAAGCGGATTATTCAGATGAGTCTGTTAGGTATTATATTATTATCGATTCCATCATTTTTATTAATAGGAAGTGGGAATAACTGGCAAGTCTTTTTGGGGTTATTGATATTGGGGGCTCTCTTAGCGGGCATTAAAGGTACCATGACTTCGCAGTTGCCCTCCCTGTTTTTCACAGAGGTGAGATACGGAGGCTTGGCGGTTACATATAATATTTCCGCTTCACTATTCGGGGGTACGGCTCCTTTACTCATTTCCTGGTTGATTAATCTCACCGCCGTCCAACTAGTGCCAGCGTACTATTTGATCTTTGCTTCAGTCATTGGGATTGTGGTTGTCACTTTATTTCTAAAAAACACATCCGGAAAACCGCTCCGTGGCTCTCCACCCGCAGTGGCTGAAAATCATGAAATCAAGGAAGTCATAGAAGATATGGATGAGACACTTTGGTGGGGGGAAGAAAAGCATAAGATCGATGAGAAGATTGAGGAGACGGATGAGGATTAATAAACTGAGGCTTTATTCAAAAGTTCAAAGTTACTTTTTAATGGCTCGACCTCCTCATTCAACGGATCGAAGCCGCTGTTCAACGGCTTGTCCCACAAGAAAAGAGCTCGACTATTTGCCGAGCTCTTCACACAAGGGATACAAAAAACTTTTTTAATCATAAATGGAATAAATCGTCTTATGATACAACTTTTCTTTTTCCGCTTTCGCTTTTTCTACATCTTTTGAGAAAGTGGCTTTTACTCCGGAAAATTCTTCTAGTGTAATCACTTCCCCAGAATGGGGATTGATTGTAGCGGAATACCCATCATTATCGTCATAAAAAACAACGAACCACTTGATTGGATCGACAGGAGTATCGTCCTGAGCAATATTTATGGCATAGGGTAAGTTGCTTACATCTTTCGTTTCTTTTAGTGCATCGATGGCTATTTGTAACGCCATTTGCTCAGAAACGCCATCAGTGATGCCAAACATTTTTAAATCATTGGATGGATCTGTTACTTGTTCCGTAGTTGATTCAGATTCCACTTTACTTGCTGGTATTGTTTTTATCTCAGAATCTTGAGAAGTTGCCGCCAGAACAGAAGGGAACACAAAGCTATTGAACACGAGGATCGTGATTAAAACTCCTCCTGTGATGACGCCACCTAGTAGATATTTTTTATTTTTCATGAAACCTTCTCCTTCTCTTTAAAATGAAGTTTTGTATCCCTTATATTGCTAGGATACAAGGGCAATGTTTTCAAGTTGCTATCAAGTTGTTATCGAGTTGTTAAAAATAATCCGTATGGTCGTACCTTGTTGGGATTGAATATCAAGTTTAGCTCCATGGAATTCAGCTATTTGCGCGACAATACTAAGACCTAATCCATTCCCACCAAAGGCGCGTGAACGGGACTGATCCACACGATAAAAAGGTTCCGTTATTTTTTCGATTTCTTCAATATCCAAGCCACAGCCATTATCACTCACTTCTAGGATCGGATAATCATTGCAATAGGCCTTCACTCTGATGACTTCGTTTTCGGTGGACGCCCTTGCCGCGTTCTCCACTAAATTCGTCAGCAGGGACAGTAATAATGTTTCATCACCCTGCAGCCATTTTATATGTGCCGCTGTTTCGAGCCGCTGTTTTCTCTCTTTCATAATGGGGCGCATCAAGATTTCTAAAGAGGAAAACAAGGCTTCCATATCCACTTTAGCGAACTCCCTTTTCTTGCTGCGTATATAAGTCAAATCTAAAAGCTTGGTGGACAAACTTTGTAATCTTTTCGCGGCTTCTTGGAGATGTCCGGTTGCAATAATACGCTGCTCCTCGTTCATCATCGCTTTTTGCAAATACTCTGAGTATCCCAAAATCGAGGTTAGGGGTGTTTTCATTTCATGGGCAAGATTATCAATAAAACGTTGTCTGCTTTCAGTCGCTTCGGTTAATTGCTTTACTTTATCTTCAACGGAATCAACCATCATATTAAAGGTTTTTCCTAGCTCTCCAATTTCATCCTTTCGAAAAATATTGACCCTTTTATGATAGGCGCCACTAGCTATCTCCCTTGTTATTTCATTTAGTTCGTTTAATGGGCTTGTCAACCGTTTTAAAAGAATAAAGATAGAAATCCCCAATATCGCAGCCAAAACAACACTTACAATCACAAAAACGCGGATGATAGAAGAAAGGAAGGAGTCAAGCTGGCTAATATCACGAGCATATATAAAGGTTAAATGGGAATAGGAAGATAATTTTGATGCCACAAATAAATATCTTTCTCCATCGATCGTTTGATTTTTTATATTCTTACTTCCATTATTTTGAATACTTAATAGACTGAAGTCGAAATCAGGAACATTCGAATAAATTTTTGTATTTCCATCATATAAGGAAAGATAAACGTTTTGATCTTCATAATAGTTTGCCAGTGGCTGAATGATGTTGATCCATTGATCTTTTTGAAGTGAAGCATTAGGGAGAAGCTTGTGAGCGTTTGTAATGCTAGATTCAATCGAAGATAGGATAACCGCTTGCTCGCGTATACTATTTTCTTCTTCCCTTTGCAGGCTGAATTTGTAAGAATAAGAGATAAGGACAAAGGATGAAATATCAAATAAAGTGATAAAAACGACAAGTGTACTCAAAAAGATTTTTTGCCAAAACCTCATTTTTGCATCTCCAGTCGATAACCAAGTTTATATACTGTTTTTATATGATTTTCTAAATGGAGCTTTTTCCTAAGTTTTGTAATATGAACATCCACTGTTCGTGTGTCTCCGAAATAATCGTGCCCCCATGCTAAGTCAAGTAGCTTTTCCCGAGATAAAGCGATATTGCAGTTGGTAATCAGCACTTCCAAGAGATCAAACTCTTGATTGGTTAAATTGACAGGCTTTTGATCAACGGTAACGATACGCTCGTCTAAATTAATAACGGTATGGCCAATCGAATATTTTCTCTTTACAGGTTTGGCACGACGCAAAACAGCTTCCACACGAGCCAGTAACTCTAATGCTTCAAACGGTTTCACAATATAATCATCCGCCCCTAATTTTAGGCCTTTCACCTTATGGGAAACATTATCTTTGGCCGTAACAAAGATAACAGGAATCCCCTCAAACCTGTTTTGCTCCATAAGTGAAAAACCATCTATATAAGGAATCATTACATCCAGTAAAATTAAATCCGGCCGCCAATGCTCTAAAATGGTAATCGCTTCTTTTCCATCATATACCTGTTTACACTCGTAACCCACTAAATCTAAGTTCATATAGATTAAATGGTTAATCGCTTTATCATCTTCAATAATAAGAACTTTAGCCATATGACACCTACTTCCAAAATATATATTTCAATCGAATCTACTTTTCCTCCATTATAACAAGGGTTAATGATTCTACAATCATTATTTCGCGTATGTCCACCGGATATTTGAAAAACAAAGAAATTCCCAATCTAGCGGGCTATTCATTTTGTCTGATCAATGGATTCGAGGTGATCACATGTTAGAGCACCATTTTAAAAAGAATACACTCGGATTGGGAGAAATACTCTCGTATAAATCAACTACAAGTTTTCTCCCAATCCATTAAACTGGAGACTTTCCTATGTTTATGTCCTTTTCAATAATCTGCCAAAGAATCATGCCTATTTATTTAGTATAATAAGAGTTCAGAGAGTTCATTTTGTTTTTGAGGGGAAAATGACGATGATACGAAAGCATTGGAAGAAAATAGTTGTGGCTCTAGTGGGCATCCTTCTAGTAGGGGATATTGCAGCAAGTTTCTTTTTTTATAATTTAGCGATTAAACGAGGTCCAAAAACTTTTCTTGAAGGAAATGCGGATCTTGAAGTCTCGGCTGAATCGTTGGATGAAATGCTAGAAGGGGAATGGCGAGAATGGGTGGCTACTCGGGATTTTGAGGAAATACAGATGAAGTCCCGCGATGGCTTGAATTTAACCGGCTATTATTTGCCGGCGAAGGAGCCGACAGATAAGTTGGTGATCTTCACACACGGGTATTTAGGACATGCGAAACAAATGGGATTATTTGGCCAATATTATTATGAAGAGCTTGGCTACAATATTTTCATGGCAGATGCACGTGGACATGGAGAAAGTGAGGGCGATTATTATGGGTTTGGCTGGCCCGACCGCCTTGACCTGATTGACTGGACGAAGCTTTTGGTCAATAAGTTAGGGGAAGATACGCAAGTTGTCTACCACGGTTTATCAATGGGAGCAGCAACGGTTCTTATGGCAAGTGGGGAGAAGGATCTTCCTAGTCAAGTGGAGGCAATAGTCGCCGACAGTCCGTATACATCGGTTTATAATTTACTTGCTTATCAGATGAAACGAATGTTTAAATTACCGGCCTTTCCAATCCTAGATAGTACAAGCATGGTCACTAAAGCAAAGGCAGGCTATTCGTTACGCGAGGCAAATGCTCTAAAAGAAGTAGAAATGACAAATGTCCCTATTCTTTATATACATGGAAAAGCCGATACCTTCGTTCCTACGAAATTGGCAATCGAATTATATGATCATACGAACAGTGAGGCAGAATTGATGCTTGTGGAAGGGGCCAATCATGGTGAATCATTTGTATTGGAGAAGGACGCTTATAAAGAACGACTAAACAGTTTCCTGTCACATTATATTCATTAGGGCAAAGGGGCGGGCTTTTTCGATTGTTGTTAAGGTTAAAAATGAGTACGGAGTATATTTTGACAAAAACACGCCACAAATGTGACGTGTTTTTTAGATATTTACAGGATAGGAAAATATAAAAATTGGCTAATTTTTGGATCTAGCTCCAGGCGCCATCGGCTCGAGGTCAAATAACCTGAGACAATGAAAGGCAAAAAACGCCTTTCTTTGTCTCAGAACATTTGCTTGTCGCCGATAGGCGGGCGCCTTGAGCTTTTCTTATCTTGAATTTTATACTGAGGTTGCAGCAAGTTCATCATCGCCGGATTGTAGTTGAATCATAGCTTCCGCTACATCCCTAACCTTTAAATCTAATGCATGGAAAATCTTATCATATGTTTCGGTCGAAAGGTTATCAAAGCCTCCTTCGGCCCGAGAAATCGTTTTTAACCCCGTATTTGCTTTCTTAGCAAGTTCTTGTTGAGAATAACCAAATTCCATGCGACGAGCAAAAATGATTTTCGCATATACAGGGGCCAAACCTTCTAATGATGCCTTTAAATCAGAATGACCTTCCTTTAGCATAGAAGTCGTCATATCTAAAAGATTTTTGTTTTTTTTCATTATGACTCAATCCCTTCTAAATAGTATTCAGGATTTTCCTTTACCCTTTTATACATTTGATAAGTTAAATCTCTCATAATATCTGTTTCATCAACATTTGGAACACGAGTTTTCACGAAACATTTCACAAAAACATAATGGGATTGACCTTTGAATTCAAAAGGAAAAAACAGAAAGCGTAAATGTTTATTCCCATTCATAGCGTACCGCAACTCGTATATTGGAATAACTCTTAGTGGTTTTACCAAATGATAATGCTTTGTCCTTTCCTCCCCATTAAAAGTAATTGTTAATTCGGATCTCGTATTTATTAAGTTTTCCAAAGATTGTACACTCAATAAATTGAACGCACTTTGTAGAAACATTAAATGCAGCTTCGCATCTTGTGATTGTTTTGATTCTTCATAAAGCTTATTTAGAAATCCCCCGACAACATCCTCATCATTTTCATCATTTATCATTATTAGCTTATGTTCGTTTATATTCATTGTATCCTTACTCTATCATATATGCCACAAATTAACTAACAAATAGCGTAACATATGACTTATATATTTCCCTCCTTTATAAGTTTCAAACGATGTAAAACCTTTTTCATCTTCAAATTAAAAAATATAAGGAACCTGAGGCTTATTATGTTTCTTTACTTATTCAAAATCTATTTATTCATCAGCATGATATTTAATCCATATTTGTCACCTCAGAACTAGGTTATTCCTATTTTCCGAAATTCCTTTTTAAAAAGAGCTACTTTCTTTTCTTCTTTCAAACAAAAACAAAAATAAATAAAGGTATATACAGAATAGATCGGATGATGTTATAATTCTTACAGAAGTAAATAAATATAATCGGGAGATAGTGAGTGATTAGGAGGGATACATATGGTTCAGAATTTATGGAATCAAGAAAAAGCTGAAGAGATGAACAGGGGTCTTGAGGAGCTTGTTTATCGTTCCAATTTATTAGGAGCGGATCGAGCTGTTTGTAATTGGGGCGGTGGTAATACATCCATGAAAACAGTGGAGAAAGATTTTCGTGGACGTGATATTAAAGTCATGTGGGTCAAAGGTAGTGGATCTGACCTTGCAACAATGGGGGCCAAGAATTTTACGGGTTTACGTTTAGACGATATTCGCCCACTGATGGAGCGGGATGAAATGACAGATGAGGAAATGGTCGAGTACTTGTCTCATTGTATGATTGACAGTAGTCATCCGCGTGCCTCAATCGAAACGTTACTTCATGCCTTTTTACCATTCAAACATGTTGATCACACACATCCAGATGCGATTATTAGCATTTGCTGTGCAGATAATGGGAAAGAAATTGCCAAAGAGATATTTGGAGATCGTTTTGTTTGGGTACCCTATATTCGCCCAGGATTTACCTTATCAAAAATGATCGCAGAAGGTGTTCGAAATAATCCAAATGCTGATCTTGTATTAATGGAAAAACATGGACTCGTTGTTTGGGGAGAAACAGCAAAAGAAAGTTATGACAAAACGATTGCGGTCATCAACGAGGCTGAACAGTATATTCAAGCACAGATGGATAAAACCACTGTATTTGGTGGTCAAAAATACAAATCATTGGCGGAAGAAGAGCAAAAGGATATTCTGGCTCAAGTTTTGCCAATCATTCGTGGTGCCGTAAGTCAAGATCAAAAAATGTTATTAACGTATGACCATTCAGATGATGTACTAGAGTTTGTCAATAGCCAAGACGCCTTTGCACTCTCACAAGTTGGGGCAGCTTGTCCAGACCATCTAGTGCATACGAAACGGGTTCCACTTTATATTGATTGGGATCCATCCAATAAAGATGTTGCACAATTAATCGAATTGATCCAGTCTGGAATTGAACGCTTTAAGGACGAGTATATCACTTATTTTGAACGTAATCAGCATGAAGGCGACAAAATGTTTGAACCCGTACCCCGAGTGATTTTGATCCCAGGTCTTGGTATGGTGAATTCAGGTAAGAGCTTAAGCGCAGCCAATATAAGCGCAGGACTATATCATCGGGCTATCGCTGTCATGAAAGGTGCAACGGCTTTAGGTCATTTTGTTTCCTTAAATGAAAATGAATCTTATCATATAGAATATTGGCCATTGGAACTTTATAAACTATCATTAGCACCAGCGGAAGCCGAGTTTTCCAGAAAGGTAGCGTTTGTGACAGGAGGAGCAGGTGGAATTGGCAGTGCAACATGTCGTAGGTTCGTTTCAGAAGGGGCCCATGTCGTGATTGCCGATTTGAATCTTGAAGGTGCTGAAAAAGTTGCGGCCGAAATAAATGAGCAATATGGCGAAGGCCGTGCAATCGCTGTAAAAATGGATGTGACGAGTGAAGAACAAGTACAAGCCGCATTCAAACAAGCAGCGTTAACGTATGGTGGAGTAGATATCATTGTGAATAATGCGGGACTCGCTACTTCCAGTCCGTTCGATGAAACATCCTTAAAAGAATGGAATCTGAATATGGATGTACTAGGAAAAGGTTATTTCCTCGTTGCGAGAGAAGCATTCAAACAAATGAAAGCTCAAGCAACAGGCGGAAGTATGGTATTTATCGGATCCAAAAACTCGATTTACGCTGGGAAAAATGTGACGGCCTATAGTTCAGTTAAAGCACTTGAAGCCCATTTAGCAAGATGTATTGCGGCAGAAGGCGGGGAATATGGGATCCGTGTCAATACGGTTCTTCCAGATGCGATCTTACAAGGTTCAGCGATTTGGGATTCAAAATGGCGGGAAGAACGGGCACAAGCATACGGTATTGAGCCAGATCAATTAGAAGAACATTATCGCAAACGGACAACTTTATTAGTCAATATTTATCCTCAAGATGTGGCAGAAGTAATTGCTTTCTTTGCATCATCCAAGTCAGCAAAAACAACAGGAAGCATGTTAACGGTTGACGGTGGAGTGCCGGCTGCATTTACAAGATAAGAAAATACATCTGATTCGCATGAGAGTCAGATGTATCCCATTCACTTAAATAGAAAACGCTTTAGGAGCCCGCAGGATGCGGGTCAGAAACGATGGCTCTACCATAAATCAAAGCGCTTGCGCTTTTCGAAGGAGGTATAGAATGAAGTATTGTCTAGCCGTTGATATTGGTGCTTCTAGTGGCAGGGTGATGTTGGGAAATCTTGAAAATGGAAAATTGAAACTTGAAGAAATTCATCGCTTTGATAACAACCTCATGGAGAAAAATGGCCATTTTTGCTGGGATATTACTCTTTTATTCAATGAGATTAAAACAGGAATGAAGAAGTGCAATCAGTTGGGTGTTAAGCCTGTCAGCATTGGCATTGATACATGGGCCGTTGATTTTGTTTTATTAGATGAACAGGACGAACTGTTAACGGATGCGGTTAGCTACCGTGATCCTCGCACAGATGGCATGATGGAAGAAGTAGAGAAAATCATCATGAAGGAACGTTTATATTTGGAAACAGGGATTCAATTCCAAAAATTTAATACCATTTATCAATTATATGCGATAAGGAAGCAACAACCGGAGGTGTTAAAAAAAGCAAAGACTTTCTTAATGTTGCCGGATTATCTTCATTATTTATTAACAGGAAAGAAAGCGAATGAATATACCAATGCTACCTCCACACAATTGCTTAATGCGTTCACAAAGAAATGGGACAAAGAGATTATAAATAAACTAGATTTAAATATGGAGATGTTCCAAGAAATCAAAATGCCAAAAGAGAAACTTGGACGTTTAAAACCAGCATTAGTCGAAGAACTTGGTTTCAATCTAGACGTAATATTGCCGGCTACCCATGATACAGCTTCAGCAGTCCTGGCTGTTCCGGAATTAGACGAGACAATTTACATCAGTTCAGGGACATGGTCCTTAATTGGAGTTGAAAATTATTTTCCGATTTGTGTCACGAAAGCATTGAACTACAACTTTACAAATGAAGGGGGGATGGATTTTCAATTTCGTTTTTTGAAAAATATTATGGGACTCTGGATGATCCAAGAAGTTCGCCGCAATTATGATCAAAAATATTCTTTTGCAGAACTCGTTGATTTATCACGAGCGACTTCCAATTTCTCATCCACTGTGAATGTAGATGATCAACGATTTTTAAAACCAGATAATATGATCAAGGAAATTCAAAACTATTGCCGGGAAACAAATCAACAAGTACCTGAAACGCCCGGTGAAGTAGCAAAATGTATTTTTGATAGTCTTGCCATTAGTTATGTGAAAGCAGTGGATGAAATAGAGGAGATTTTTGAAAGAGAATTTAGCACCATCAATGTAATTGGTGGTGGTTCGCAAAATGAACTTCTGAATCAATTGATTGCAGATTTCACGAAAAAAGAAGTGTATGCGGGTCCGGTGGAAGCGACTGCAATCGGCAATCTAGTTGTACAAATGATTGCATTAGGAGAGATACAAGATATCCATGAAGCTAGAACCATCATTAAGCAATCCTTTGAAGTAAAAAAATATGTTGCATCACAATAAATGAGGAGGATTATAATGGAAAATCAATTTGAACAAGCTAAAAAAGAGTATGAACAATGGGGAATTGATGTAGAAGAGGCTCTTGAAAAGTTAAAAGGTATTCCCATTTCGGTACACTGCTGGCAAGGTGATGATATTGGTGGTTTCGAGGTCAATAAGAATGAGTTATCTGGTGGAATTGAAGTGACAGGGGATTACCCCGGGAAAGCGAGAACACCTGAAGAACTACGTATGGATTTAGAAAAGGCTTTATCATTAATTCCTGGTAAACATCGGGTGAATCTACATGCGATTTATGCTGAAACAGATGGGGAAGTAGTTGATCGAGATAAAATTGAACCGAAACATTTTGAAAGATGGGTGAAATGGGCAAAGGAACAAGGAATTGGTCTTGACTTCAATCCAACATTATTCTCTCATGAAAAGGCGGCTGATGGATTGACTTTAGCTCACCCTGATCCGGGCATTCGCCAATTCTGGATTGACCATTGTATTGCGAGTCGGAAAATTGGTGAATACTTTGGAAGAGAGCTAGGCACACCTTGTTTAACAAATATTTGGATTCCGGATGGTTATAAAGATATCCCTAGTGACAGACTAACACCGAGAATACGTTTGAAAAACTCGTTGGATGAAATTTTTGCCGTCGAAATTGATGAGGCATATAACATCGATTCAGTTGAAAGTAAATTGTTTGGAATTGGTTCAGAGGCATTTGTTGTTGGCTCCCATGAATTCTACTTAAATTATGCACTTGTGAATAATAAGTTATGTCTCTTAGATACAGGCCACTATCATCCAACAGAAGTCGTATCGAATAAAATTTCGGCCATGCTTCCCTTCAATGATAAGCTGGCTCTTCATGTATCGAGACCTGTACGTTGGGATAGTGATCATGTCGTCACATTTGATGATGAACTAAAGGAAATTGCGCTCGAAATCGTCCGTAACGATGCCCTGGATAAAGTGATGATTGGTCTTGACTTCTTTGATGCCAGTATTAATCGGGTAGCAGCATGGACAATCGGTACACGTAATATGATTAAAGCATTGTTGTATGGATTACTGATGCCAAACGAGCAGTTAAAAGAGCTTCAAGAAAAAGGCGATTTTACAAAACGACTTGCGATTATAGAGGAATTCAAAACCTATCCATTTGGTGCCATTTGGAATCATTACTGTGAACAAATGAATGTTCCAGTAAAAGAACAATGGTTAGAAGAAGTGGATCAATATGAAAAAACGGTACTGTCTAGCAGGAAATAAGTTCATAAGAAATGCAACTCCATTGGGGCTGCATTTCTTTTCCTTATATATGACATTCCATGCTCCTTTTAGTACTATTGATATAATGATAAATGATGAGGTGGCCAGATGTTAGTAGCAGAGAGACATAAGAAAATAACGGAAATTGTAGATGAGAAAGGGAGCATCCGGGTATCAGAATTAAGCCAAATTTTTAAGGTGACAGAAGAGACCATCCGCCGCGATTTAGAAAAACTTGAGGCCGAAGGGAAATTGCAAAGAAGTCATGGTGGAGCCGTTAGTGTGAAACAGGAAGGTCAAATCGAATTGCCCTATTTTGAACGTGAAATTAGAAATGTCAAGGAAAAAATGGCCGTAGCGGACGTGGCAATCAAACATGTAGCAAATAATGACCGAATTATTTTAGATGCGAGTACAACGGCTTGGTATATGGCGAAACGACTACCGGATATGCCCCTAACCGTCATTACGAATTCCATGCAAGTAGCGCTGGAATTATCTACAAGGGAAAAGATAACAGTGATTTCAAGTGGTGGAACATTGTTATCCAAATCATTATCGTTTGTTGGTCAGTTAGCGATACAGGCAATTGAGCCTTATCATGTGAATAAGGCCTTTATTTCGTGTCAAGGCATTCATATTGAACGGGGGATTAGTGATTCAAACGAACTGCAATCATTAGTCAAAAGGAAAATGATTGAAATTGCTGATGAAGTGTATTTACTTGCCGATTATACAAAATTTGGCATTCAAGCATTTTCAAGAATAGCTCCACTCGAAATGATTCACTCCATCATTACCGATTCAAAAACAGATCAAGATTTTATAAGAGCCTTACAAGAGATGAACATTGAAGTCATTTGTCCTTAGGGGGGCCGTTTTGGAGGAAGGAGGAAATAGTCGGCTATCCAATTTAATGGTAGAACACAAGAAACTCCAATAGGCACGGATGTGGAGAAACCGAAGTTTAGCTGAAAAATGATTGTTCCTGCTGGTGAACTTGGGTTTGCATAACGATGATTGGAGGATCAAAATAAAGTTATATAGGATGTTAAGTTCGAAAATACAAGAATGATTCACTACGTTTTTAGAAAAGGTGGTCCATTGTGGGAATAACCAAAATGGACCACCTTCCTTATTTTTTCGACTAAGATAGCTGTTTTGTATAATCTAATCACTCTTCATAATGAATCGCATCTTTTCTTCAGTCCAAAGCGCAGATAGTGGAGACCACCAAAGTATTAATTTGTTCATCTTAAAATAAGAAAGCCCATCATAAAGTTGATGTTAGGGTGTAAATCTTGAGAATGGGGTTTTTACATTAGAAAGCGTTTCCAATAAACTTAATTTTAAAGAGGGAGGTCATTTCTATGAAAAAACTTTTTAAAATAATTGTTTTAGGGATTGTAGTAGCTTTCGTAGCTGGACTAGTAGCTTGCAGCAGCAGTGCAAACAAAGAAGAAACAATCGGAGAAGAGGAAGAACCTTATGTACCGCGTGAAGAACCTACGACTCCTGAGTGGGCAACTGATTCTGAAACTTTTAATCTTAACTATGCACAAGCACCAATCGATAACCCGTTAAAAGGATTTTTACCTTTTAGCAATGCGATAGAAGAACAATTCTATGAAGACAACGATGGGACATGGCGGACAAATGTTAATCAGATGCCGCACAGTATGGAGTTTTTCTATATACCACTGAAGGATATTATGACCGATTTTAATAAATTTGACTGGAGCACGTTAGAATCTAGAATTGATGATATCGCTTCAAGAGGAAATCAGGCCATCTTTAGGGTGTATCTCGATTATCCACATAAGCCATCCGGAATTCCTCAATTTTTGCTAGATCTTGGATTGGAAACAAAAGACTACGACTACTATAATAACGGGGGACCTGATGGAACAAGTGTCACACCCGATTATGATGATGAGAATCTCAACATTGCATTGTTGCAATTTATTGAAGCCCTTGGAGATAAGTATGATGGTGACCCAAGGGTCGGTTTCATTCAGGCTGGCTTGATAGGATTTTGGGGTGAATGGCATACGTATCCACAGGATGGCTGGACCGCAACTGGAAATTGGGATGGTGAATTGGCTGAACACGAAGATGGTCATGCAACCGATTGGATGCCAAGCTTGGCAAATCAAGAAGCCATCGTTGAAGCCTTCGATGATTCGTTTGATAAAACAAGAATGCTTGTGCGCTATCCGACTGACTATAATCGTGATTTGAATATTGGCTACCATGATGACTCATTTGCTTTTCAGACTTTACCTCCTAGTTTTGGTGGAATGGACTGGCATTTTGTCGGTCGTCTTCAAGCTAATAATGTCATGGATAAATGGAAAACAGAACCAATTGGTGGAGAAATGCGTCCTGAAATTCAAATTGACATGTGGGATAACGATCCGCCGCAATATTTAGGTGAACCAATTGAAGGATCACAAGGAGAAGATTTTTACAAAAGCCTGGAACTAACTCATGCGTCTTGGCTAAAAGTCCAAGGGATTTTCCAAATTCCACTTGAAGAAGATGCGCTTGAACGTGCCCGCCAAGCTTCACGTAGTTTAGGTTATGAGTATTATGTACCGACTGCCTATGTGAGCTCAGATAATGGTCATTTGCAAGCTGCGATACAAATTCAGAATACAGGTGTGGCTCCTTTCTATTATGATTGGAAAGTAGAAATCGCAGCAAGAGACAAGAAGGGGATTATAAAAGAATGGACGACAGATTGGGATATATCAGGTGTCTTACCAAATGACGAAGAAACGGGAGATAACAAGGAGGTGTTGTTGGAATGGTCAAGTGACATTTCGGTACTGAACAATGGACCCTATGATATTTTAGTTAGAGTTGTTAATCCTTTATCGGAAATTACCTCTAACGCAAAGGCATTCCATTTCGCCAACGAGGAACAAGAAAAGAACGGGTGGCTGAAAATCGGTCAAATTGAGGTAGAAGGTTCCGATCAAAACTGAAAGGGATCCATAATAGAAATCCCAGGGATTGGGTGGCGTTTTACCTAATCACTCTTCATAATGAATCGCATCTTTTATTCAGTCCAAAGCGCAGATGGTTGGAGACCACCAAAGTATTAATTTGTTCATCTTAAAATAAGAAAGCCCTTCATAATGTTGATGTTAGGGTGTAAATCTTGAGAATGGGGTTTTTACATTAGAAAGCGTTTCCTCTAAACTTAATTTTAAAGAGGGAGGTCATTTCTATGAAAAAACTTTTTAGAATTATTGTTTTAGGGATTGTAGTAGCTTTCGTAGCTGGACTAGTAGCTTGCAGCAATGCAAACAAAGAAGAAAGCACCGGATCAGGAGGGAAAAAAACGGAAATCACTTATGCAATTTGGGATCCAATTCAAAAACCTGGTATGGAAAAAATTGCAGAAGAATTTATGAACAAAAACCCAAATATTCATGTAAAGGTTCAAGTCATTCCATGGGACCAATATTGGACAAAGCTTGAAGCAAGTGCTAATGGACAGACTTTACCAGATGTTTTTTGGATGCACGGCAGTGAAGCACATAGATATATGAAAGCAGATGTGTTGCTTGATATTACTGATTCATATAAAAAGGTGGAAGGGAATTTCCCGGAAGATTTGGTCGATTTATATAGTTATGATGGTAATAATTATGGTATTCCAAAAGACGTAAGTACAGTAGGTCTTTGGTATAACAAACAGATTTTTGATGAGAATGGTATAGCATATCCTGATGAAAGTTGGGATTGGGATAAATTTAAAGAAGTAGCAAAACAACTAACAGATTCTGATAAAGGAATTTATGGATTTGCAGCATCAAATGATACGGAAGTAGGTTACTATAATGCTATTTTCCAAAATGAAGGAAACGTTATTAGTGATGATAAGACAAAGTCAGAGCTAAACTCTCCGGCAACACAAGAAGCACTTCAATGGTGGGGTGATTTCTCACTAAAAGATAAATCATCACCTTCAATTGTGGAATTTGCAGAAAATAATGTTCGTAGTTTATTTTTGTCAGGAAAAATTGCTATGATTTATGATGGTTCATGGATGTATGGAGAGTATTCATCAAACGATGATATGAAACAAAATATCGATGTTGCTGTACTGCCAAAAGGTAAAACTAAAGCAACTGTATACAATGGACTTGCAAATTCTGTATCAGCTTATACCGAAAATAAAGATGCTGCGATTAAGTTTGTGGATTTCTTAAGTTCGAAACAAGGGATGGAAATTCAGGGTGAATCCACAGTAGCAATTCCTGCTTACAAAGGCACCGAAGCGAAATTTATAGAAGCAACCGAAGACACTTTTAACACACGGGTTTTCTCTGAAATGCTGGATTATGGTGTATTGCGTCCCAACGGACCTAATTTTAATAAAGCTGAAACCATAGCTACAGAAGAATTAGCAAAAATGTTTAGTGGTAATGAAACAGTGGAGGAAGCTACTAATAATGCAGCAAAAAAAGTGAATGAAATTTTGAGCAATTAAATGCAAAAAGAAGCCATGGAAGTCTAAGATGAATACCTATGTATTCATCTTAGACTTTTAAGAAAGGGGCAGAACGTGGAAACCGTTAAAAACACCCAAAATATGAAGAAACAAAAAACTCAGTATTTTACTTTTGCGAAAAAAAGGTATAAAAAGGATGCTCTTTTTTGGGGGTTAATATTTGTTGCCCCTACAATGTTAGGATTATTCTTTCTAAATATTAAACCAATGTTTGAAACTATTTTTATGAGTTTTCAACAGTCTAGTGGATTAGGTGCCTCACAGTGGGTTGGGTGGGAAAATTATGAACGGCTGATCCATGATGAAAATATTCCATTAGCAATATGGAATACCATAAGATATTCATTGATTGTTGTTCCAGGAACGATAGTTTTTTCCCTTTTAGCAGCAGAACTGCTTAATCAAAAGATTAAGGGCATATCATTTTATCGTGTCATATACTTTCTTCCAGTGGTGGCGACACCAGCGGCAATTGCGATGGTATGGAAGTGGTTATACAATTCTGACTATGGATTAATCAACCATGCTTTAAGTCTCATCGGAATAAAAGGTCCAGCTTGGTTGACAGATCCACAATTAACGATTATTGCAATTGCTATTGTTGGTATATGGAGTGCTATTGGAACTAATATGGTGATTTTGATAGCCGGATTTCAGGAAATTCCTAGAGATTATTATGAATCTTCCAGTTTAGAAGGCGCTGGTCCCATACGTCAATTCTTTTCTATCACCTTACCATTAGTGTCTCCTGCATTGTTCTTTGTTTGTGTCACAACAGTAATTAACTCGTTACAAATTTTTGACGTCATTTACATGATGTTCAGTCCAACAAGCGAAGTTATTCCGTATACGCAGACGCTTGTCTATTTGTTCTTTAAGCATGCGTTTATATTGAATGAAAAAGGTTATGGCGCAACTATCATACTGATATTGCTGCTAATCATAGGATTGCTTACGTATATTCAGATGAAATTACAGAAAAAATGGGTTCACTATTAACACAGTGGTAAATAGACAAGAGAATGGGCATTCAAGGGATCCGGATTCAACTGGAAATTCCTCTAAGAGGAGCTCTTAAACATATTATACGAGGAGGTTTCTAATGAACAAAGGAAAAATAGGAAATAAGGTGATCATTCATACAATATTAATAATTGGCGCAGTAATTATGGTAATGCCATTTGTATGGATGTGCCTTACATCTATAAAAACTCTAAATGAATCAGTAGCAGTTCCACCAATTTTGTTTCCAGAAGAACCTCAATGGAAGAACTTTTCTCAGATTCTAACTAGCCTACCGTTTGGGGCATTTTACATCAATACATTATTAATGATAGCGGGTCGTGTAGTTTTTGCGTTAATTTTCAGTTCAATGGCTGCTTTTGCTTTTGCACGTCTTAACTTTCCATTTAAGAATTTTCTGTTTAGTGTTGTTTTAGTTCAACTGATGATTCCATCACAGATTTTTATTGCTCCACAGTTCCTATTAGCACAAAGCCTTGGAATGCTTGACACTGTTTCAGGTTTGATATTACCAGGGTTAGTAAGTGCATTTGGAACATTCTTATTACGACAATTCTTTATGGGATTACCGGATGAATTAGAGGAAGCAGCAATTTTGGATGGTTGTAACAAAGGGCAAATATATCTCAAAATTATGTTACCGTTAGCGAAATCAGGACTTGTTGCTTTAGGAATATTCACCGCATTATTTGCATTTAAGGATTTAATGTGGCCTTTGATTGTGAATATTTCCGTAGATAAAATGCCACTATCAGCGGGACTGGCTACTTTGCAAGGACAGTATACAACAAACTACCCAGAACTTATGGCAGGATCATTTCTCGCAATTTGGCCCATGTTATTAATATTTATTATTTTTCAGAAAAAATTTATTGAAGGTATTGCGACATCAGGTGGAAAACTGTAATCGCATGTAAAGGAGGATAAAATGCAATTAAGAATTCTCGATAATGAATATTGGTATGGTGGAAATGTGGTTGATGGCAGTAAAATGCCGTTTAGATTGGATAGCGACGTAACTATTGATCTGACAGAAAACCAAACTCCAAATCAATCCATGCCATTATTTATTTCAACAAAGGGAAGAGTTATATGGCGAGATACCGGTTATATCATTTCATTTAAAAATGGTGTTATCGATGTTCCTAATGATGTAGTAGTAATCGATGGATACAAAAACTTAAAAGGAGCATATCTGGCTGCAATGAAAAGTTATTTTCCGTTTAAAAATCGGATACCGGCACGAGAATTATTTGAAAGTCCAATTTATAATACATGGATTGAATTAACGTTCCATCAATCACAACCAGCGATTGAAAAATACGCAGAGGATATCATAAGTAATGACATGCCACCGGGTGTACTCATGATTGATGACGGTTGGTCTAACTATTATGGAGACTGGACATTTCACACCGGAAATTTCCCTAATCCAAAACGTATGGTGGATCATCTTAAATCATTAGGATTTAAAGTAATGTTGTGGATTTGTCCATTCATTAGTGCGGATACTATCAAGTACAGAGAAGCGGTTGCTAAAGACATTTTGATAAAAACACCGGAAGGGGAGCCGTTTATAACCAAATGGTGGAATGGATATTCAGCGGTTTTGGATATGACAAATCTAAATGCCCAAAAATGGTTAAAAGAACAGATGAACGAACTCCAAGAACTAGGAATTGATGGATTTAAATTTGATGCAGGTGATAGTAAGTATTATAAGGTGGATAATGAAACATACCACAAAACAACTCCTGATGGACAGTCTAATTTATGGGCGAAATTTGGTGAACAGTATCCGTTTAACGAATACCGTGTAACATTTCGTGCCGGGGGTTATCCTTTGCTACAAAGATTGTGTGATAAGAATCACTCATGGACCAAAAATGGAATTGCTTCATTAATTCCAGATACATTGGTTCAAGGCATAACTGGGCACCCTTTTTCATGTCCTGACATGATTGGTGGTGGGGAGTATCTGAATTTTCAAGAATTAAGTGGTAACTTAGATCCTGAATTATTTGTTCGCCATGCTGAAATTGCTTGTTTAATGCCATCCATGCAATTCTCAGCAGCACCGTATCGTATTCTCGACAAACACCATTTCTCATATGTTCAAAAAAGTATAGCCGTCAGAAACAAATACGCTGCATATATGATGAGTTTGGTTGATCACGCAGCGGAAACAGGGGAACCAATTGTAAGATATATGAGTTATGAGTTTCCAGACGCTCCTGTTGAAAAAATCACGAATCAGTTTATGTTAGGCGAGAGATATTTAGTTGCTCCAATAGTTGAGAAGGGGAAAACATCACGAAAAGTATATCTTCCAAAAGGTAGCTGGGAACATAACAATAAAGAATTTCAAAGTAACGGAGAGAATGTTGAAGTAGTGACAGAATTCGGTGAACCGGCTATATTTAAGAAGCTTATTTGATGCTATACTGAGATATGATGTCTCTACTATTGTCCAACATGGATAACGGCTTAGGAGTTTCCTAGCCGTTTTCTTTTGCAAGGAAAACTCTTGGCTAATACGACTTTGAAAACAGGGGTAATCAAATGAGAAAAAAAGCGACACTTCTACTTGGGCTATTAATCATCTATATTTGTATAATTCTTTCAATTATATGCTATTTCTATTTCCAAACAATAGAAACCAATCGTCAAAATAAAATTAATCTAACGAGCATTCAGCTACACTACGCAAAGAGTCGACTAGAATTCGGACAGAAGAAAATCGAGGATAACGCGTCGACAATATTGGTGGATGAAAAAGTGCAAGAATTGAGAAAGTATGAAGGAGATCGCGAAAGCTATTCTTATTTAACTATGCTTCTTGATATTAGAAGTATGTTAAAAGAACGTCTTATTAATGGTGAAAACATGAGCAGTATTTCTCTTTTTTTGACTGAACAAGATATTCTGATTACTACCGAAACAAACTTATCGATGCGAAATGAATTAGAAAAAAAATTGGATGGCAAAAAAGAATGGAGACAAACAGATGAAGGACTCTATTTTTTTATGAATTATACCTTTGGAATAGATGAGAAAGCTGATTTAATAGTTGCCATTAAAATGTCTGATGCCCTGTTATTTGAGACGGAAGCTGCACTCTCTGTCATGAATAATGAGAAAAATAGCTTTTCTTATGTGCTTTTCCCAAATAATAAGGCAGTTAGTGGGTCAATGAAATTAAAAAAAGAGATTATCCAACACATCGATCAGGAGAAAAAGGGTGATTTTGTTAGAAAGAGTCGAATTGGTGCAATTTCAGGTACTTTAATTAGTGAGAAAAGTGAATCCTCTGGAATTCGGCTAGTGACCTTTTTACCTAGAGATAAAATTGAGATGAAATATAACAGAAATACACTCTTCGTGATTATTTCAATTTTAGTCGTTTTAATATTTGGACTCCTATTAATCGTTCTTTTTTATAGAGATATATTATCTGAAATTCGATTGCTTACAAATAAATTTAAAAGTGTCGAACAGGGAGATTACGATACAAGGATTTCAAAAGTTCGAAACAATGAATTTAACTATCTATTTGAACAGTTCAATTTAATGATTAGCAGTATACAAAAATTGTTAACGTCATTAAATCTAGAAATAAAACAGAGAAAACTAGCAGAAGCGCGCCAATTCCGTTCGCAAATTCAACCACATTTCTTATACAACAGTCTATTTTATATTGTATCAGTTGCACATAATCCAAAAGCAGTTACTGAAATGACAAGACATCTAGCGGAATACTACCGCTATATGACCAAAAAAAAAGATATAGTAAAAATTAAAGATGAAATAGAGTTTGCAAGACATTATCTGACTATACAATCTTTAAGAAGAGATTTTAACTTTCAGATCATGATTGACCCAGAAATTGAGGAGTGTTTCATCCTACCATTAATTATTCAACCAATCATTGAAAACGCAATTGAACATGGAATTGAGGGAAAAGATGGCGCGAATCATGTAAAGGTGATTGGAATTTTGAAAGGGGATTTTTGTAAAATTGTTATTGAAGATGATGGTCCCGGTTTAAATGACCAAGACATTGACGAGTTATTGAAAAGCATCTCAAAACACCAAAGAAATGAGAATGATAGTGTCGGTCTGTGGAACGTGAACCAAAGGTTAATTAATTATTATGGTCAACAATCAAAACTAAGAATAAATAGGAATAAACTTGGAGGACTAACGGTTTATTTTCAGTTTAATTTGAAGGGATTGATGAGTGGAAATGAAACTATTAATCGTTGATGATGAAAGGAGAATTTTAGAATATTTATTAAATGTCATGGAATGGGAAAAATATGGATTTAACGAAGTTAAGGGACTCTCAAGCTCCAAGGAGGCATTACTATTGATCAATAATGGATATGAACCTGATGTTTTGATCACCGATATAAAAATGCCTGAGGTAACAGGATTAGATTTGGTACAAGCAATGAACAGAAACACGAAAGTCATCATTATTTCTGGATATTCGGATTTTGAATTTGCACAAAAAGCAATCCGATTTGGTGTTAAGGATTACTTATTAAAGCCTATTTTTCAAGATGAATTGAAAACAACTATTTCAAAGGTCATAAATGAAATATCCATTGAAAAAATGGTAGAAGATATAAATTTGATTGATTTTTATTTGCATATTTTGAATGGAAAAGAAGCTAATGTTTTCGAGTTTAACTATATTTTTAATAAAATTATCGAGAGTAATTTTATTGCAAGTTTTGTATTATTTGATATGAAATCTATTTGTAATTTTACTTGGAATAATCGAGTATTCGGATTTGTAAAAAGTGAAATAGACGAATTGCCCAAGTCCAAAAATGCGAATCGGAAAATAATTATTGAAAAACTATATGATACCAAAATCAATGATATGCCGAGTGAAACTAAGTTAAAATCCTTGATACAAAATAAAAATTGGAACCTGTTGATTGAGGAACTAAAGAAGGCAGAAAATAACATGTCACAAGATATGGTTATCAATAAGTTGGAAATTCTATTGTATTTAAATGAAACTCTTCCAAAAATGTTCACTCATTGTGATGTAGGAAGTGTTCTTAATTTGGTAAATGATGATAATTTGCTAAAGTTTTTGTACTTAAACTTGGATCACAACATTGAAACAATTAGTAATAACGAAGAGGCAATACTATTTGTGCAAGACTATATCCAGAGGAATCTTAGTTCACCGTTGTCCTTGGAAATGATTGCTGACAAAGTTTACTTGCATCCTGTCTACTTGTCAAAAATTTATAAAGAAGGTACCGGTGAGAATTTATCTTCGTATATATTGAATAAAAGACTAGAAAAAATGAAAGAGTTACTTGAAAAAACAGATTTGAAAATCAAAACGATAACGGAAATGATAGGATATAAAAAACCCCAGAACGTCAATGAATTATTTAAAAAGAAATATAAAGTTACTCCAAGCCAATATAGAAAGAATATGAAGAATCGAAACTTTAGCAGTTTCTAATTCAGCATCCACTCTTTCAGCTCAATAAAAGAGTTAAACTAATTCTATTCACATGTGGATAAGTGAAATTTGGCCCTCTTTACTCCACAAATGTCCGGGCAGAAAGATTTAGAATTTAGCAAAAGTAAACAGTTGCGGGAGGTGAACTTTGGTAAATATGAAGGTGATTTGAATGTAAATATATGGAACAATAATAGTAGAGGGATTAAATGTTGAGACCGTCGAAGAGGTCGTCAAATTCGGATTACATAAAATTGTAGATACGATTGTGCTGCATGAGATGAGACGAAGCAGGCTGAAGATTGGGAACAAGCCTCATTACGGGTTAAGGAGGGTATTGACGGGATTGCAAAGAAGCAAGAAGAGAATAGCGGAGGAAATGTGTTAATTATTACTAATGGAATGACGATTGGCGCATTCCTATCGATGGTTGATTCATCGAATCGAGCAAGAGAATTGGACAATGCAAGTGAAACGAAAATAGAGTACGCAGCTGGACAATATACCGTAAAATCAGTTGGTGATATGAGCTATGTAGAAAAAGGACGTCAAAATTAGTTTCTATAATCTTACTAAACTAGGTTTAATTAAATAGATTAGTTTTTTACGGTTATTGAAAGGGGTAAAGTGATGTCTATTAAATGTATTAAGAATGATGGGGACCGACTCTGGGATATTCCACAGAGTCAGGCATCCAAATTTTAGAGGAAAATGGACACTTTTTTAAGGATTTAAATAAAGATGGCAAGTTAGATAAGTATGAGGATTGGCGATTGTCACCTGAAGAGCTGGCAAAAGATCTTGCCTCAAAATGGTTTGGTGCTTTATAGTAGCCATCAAGCAATTCCAGCGGGAAAAGTATAATGGACCCAAGAAACTAGACACGAAATGAGGAGATGTTAAAGTAGGTTTATGAAACAAAGAAAACGATATACATCAGAATTCAAATCTCAAATTGTGCTAGAAATCTTGAAGGAGGAAAAAACACTAAGCGAAATTGCTTCTGATCACGGAATTCATGTTAATCAATTGAGGCAATGGAAGAAAGCTGTTATT
>NZ_JALIFP010000024.1 GCF_022867885.1 Lederbergia sp. NSJ-179
TCCGGCGACAGAGGATATGACGATACGAAACTAATCGTGAAACTATGGGATGACCATGGAATAAAACCAGTCATTGATATACGAAATATGTGGAAAGATGGGGAAGAAACACGTTTACTCGGGGATTACAAAAACGTTGTTCACAATTTCAAAGGAAATGTTTATTGCCATTGCCCGGTATCCGGCAAACAGCGTGAGATGGCAAATGGTGGATTTGAAAAAGACAGGGGCACACTCAAAAAGTTGTGTCCGGCTAAACAATATGGGATAGATTGCAAGGGTGCGGCTGAATGCCCAGTGGCACCAGGAATTCGGATTTCGCTAGAGGAAGACCGACGCATTTTCACCCCTATTGATCGTTCCAGCTATAAATGGAAAAGAGCATACAATAAACGAACAGCGGTGGAACGTGTGAATAGCCGTCTGGACGTGTCTTTCGGATTCGAGAATCATACGATCCGCGGCATGAAAAAAATGGAAGTCAAGTGTGGACTTGCCTTGTGTATCATGCTTGCCATGGCATTGGGAAGAATCAAAGAGAATCAGCCCGAGAAAATGAGAAGTCTGGTATCATAAATTATCCACATGTTGATAAGTCAGGTTTAAAAAAGCAATTTGTGGACAACGGGATTCGTATGCCCTTTTTTAGATGGTAATTATCAGAAAACAGCAACGCATCCTTTTTTATACAAAAAAAGGAGTAAAATTCAACTTTTCACAAAAAAAATAATGCCCTTATTTTTTGTTCATACACCAAAAAATGATACAGCGCAAAAAGCTCAAAATGTTTTCATATTGACTTCACTGTCAGATCCCGATATAATAGTCGTTGTGTAAAATAATGCAGCCTAAATGAACACTTGATGATCGTATTTTATTCCTCTATTTATGAGGTGCATCTCGTAACCCGTTGCTGCTAGGGCGAAGGTGCATGAAAATAAAATACCCATTATTGTTGTCTCATATCGGTTTTTATTTTACAAAAATAAAACCAAAGGAGGAGACTTTTATGTCTCGTTATACCGGCCCAAGCTGGAAAATATCCCGTCGCCTTGGCATTTCCTTGAGCGGAACGGGTAAAGAACTTGAAAAGCGCCCTTATGCGCCTGGACAACATGGTCCAAACCAACGCAAAAAACTTTCTGAATATGGCTTACAGCTACAAGAAAAGCAAAAACTTCGCCATATGTACGGTGTTAATGAGCGCCAATTCCATAACACGTTTGTCAAAGCGGGAAAAATGAAAGGGAAACATGGTGAAAACTTCATGATCCTTTTAGAACAACGCCTTGATAATATCGTCTATCGTCTTGGTTTAGCACGCACCCGCCGTCAAGCACGTCAACTTGTAAACCATGGTCATATCCTTGTAGATGGACGCCGTGTTGATATTCCTTCTTACAAAGTAACACCTGGACAAACAATCAGCTTACGTGAGAAATCCCGTAATCTTGCTGTCATCAAAGAATCCGTCGAAGCGACAAATTTTGTCCCTGAATATGTTTCTTTCGATGCTGACAAGCTTGAAGGTACTTTTACTCGCTTGCCTGAGCGTTCTGAGCTCCCAGCCGAAATTAATGAGTCCTTTATCGTTGAGTTCTACTCACGTTAATTTCAGAGCTAATTAAAGAACAGTATTTAAAACCCTAGAAACAGCGTTATACCAACGCTTCTAGGGTTTTTCTTTGTTTGAAAGGTTTGTAAACAACCCCTTTTACCTCCATTAATTTGGGGGAGTTATTCGCATAAAAAATATTAAATGTGAACAGACATTTGAGAAAACAACTAATTCCCCCCGTTACACAATCAAAAATTACGTGTTAAATAAAAAAGTGACCCGTCCATAAATGCCAGCCCGCACTGAGTGAAGGTCTTTTTAACCCACAAACTCCACACCTGTTATATTTTCAAACTTTAAATAATCCACCATTCCAAACGTTTGTTTCCAATAAATTTCTTACGTTTTAGATAATAAATCAAATGATTTTCAATGCATGGGAGGCAGGGAGGTGCTACCTACCAATCATCATGGCGACGTTGTTCTTCTCGACATCGGCATTCAAAGCGCTCTCTTCGTTCTCTTTCGCGTTCGTGTTCGCTTCTCACTTCACGATCTTCGTTCCCTCAAAAAGTGAAAAGCGCCCCATCCGCATAAAGATAGGTTGCTTCAAAATTACTGCAATCCCCTCCTAGATTAATGGCAATCATAGTTCATAAACCATTTTTAACCTATTTATCTCCCCTACGATGTATTTGTCCATTTCAAAAAGGAGCTTTAAAACATTTAATAGTAGTGAATGGAGGTGATTCAATGTTTGCCCGTAATAGGCCAATAGTTTGCCCCCCAAGATATATGGTCAGGGATCATTTTATTCGCCGGCCTCAGCCAATTATCCATCCTATCGTGCGTGTTAATCGTGTAAATGTTGTAGATGTACCTAAACATATTTACAGACCTACTACTAGAAATGAATTCGTTGAACATAAAATGAGACAGCCATTTTGTCGATGGTAAATTTTAGAAATTCTATATTTTATTTAAAGGAGGTGATTAATGATGAGCGAGTATGAGCATGGACATGGATCAGGATTTGCTCTAATCGTGGTTCTGTTTATTCTTTTAATTATTGTAGGGACTGCTTACGTTGGCGGTGGATTTTAGTAATTTGAAAGCGACCCACCTACAAAAGGTGGGCCGCCCTCTACGGCAAACAATGCTCGAATGAGTTAATTATAAATTAGCTTTCAGAAATTAACAACTTGACACATACGCCGCACGTGCTAAAGGCGTTGGTGAAAGTTGAACTTGTGTAATTTAATGGCGGTAAAATGCAAAAATCGAGAAGAATCGAAGCGGATAATTGGGATTTATTATAATATAAAGAATTGTCGGAAGCGGATTTGCAAAATGAAAATTATCAATACGTATTTATTGTCTTATCGAACGCTCAAGTTTATATTTGGGCAATTGACGTAGCTGAAATGGGATTATTTATTTTTGGAAAAAATGTATAATTAAGTCAGCCCCAGGCTATGCCTGGGGAAATGCGTGAGAAATGATAACAAAAAGTTCTCCTTTGCTATACTAGGAATTGGTTTCGCCAGCCAAATTCTTAAGCAAGGAAGGACGGTACCCATGAGTAGCAATAGGAGCCCACCCTCGATTGGATTGTAATTATCATACATATTTATTCCGAAATATCGTCGAACTTCTTCAAAGCATGTTTTATTGTTTTACCGCATGAAGGTAATGTATGGTTTCAAAAGCTGTTAGATAATCTGTCCGATTAGAAAAATAAAGCTCATTTATTTTATCTGGTGTTAAATGTTCATAAATCTGCAAACCTGACTTCTCTAACATCTTCTCGACATCAGAATAGGAATAACACGATTTCATTGGCTCTCCGCCTGCCGCAGCCATTTTCACCATGTTTTCTACTCTATTCGAAATTCCTTTCTCTTCAAATAGTCTTTCATCTGGATAATCAAAGACGATAGAGCTTCCTACCGGGACGTTAGAAAATAAATGATCGATTAAGCAAGATAGTTCCTCTTTCGTTAAATAATAGGAAACACCTAAGAGACTGAAGAACGTTTTTTTGTTAGCAAAACCTTCATTTATCAGATTCTGATAGGAAAATTTCTTAGTGAAGTCCATCGGGACAAAATGAAGATGACTCGGTAATTTTAAATCGACTTCATCCAACCTTTTCTTTTTAAATTCCTGGGTTGCTGGGTGATCAATTTCAAATATGTCCAGGATGTTTTCCAATTCTGGATGTCTAAAACAGAATGTATCCAACCCGGCTCCCAATATGACATATTGTTTTAATCCTAATCGAATTTCATTACGTAATACTTTTTCACAATACGCAGCGCGTGCTAAAGGCGTTGGTGAAAGTTGAATTTGTGTAATCCATTTTAAAATTTCATCTGGATTGTCCTTAAATTTTTCCGCAATATCCTTGTTGAAAAACTGTATGCCTTGAACCATATTATCCTTGATGTTATTGAATTCTTTGGGTGAAATTAAATCTTTAGCGACAAAGTCGTCAAAAATTTTTGGTGTATCGAATTGACTATGGTAGGCTCTGCCAAAAGCAGAAACTAATGAGGTTATACTAGACTCACCTTGTGTCATGCAACCGCACTCCTTCACTAAACCAAAATAGGATTCCCCTGGCCAGGAGAACCCTATTATATAGTCAAAAATCGTAAAAGTAAATTATAGCATAAATCAATTTTTTTGTCAAATAAAAAGCGTTGAACTTTACTGTCGATTGCAAATGATCATAGATTTTCTTCTCAACGGTTTTATCCTGCTATCATTTTACCGCAAGCTGATCGAGGACACACTTGAGTCGTTGTTGTGGGTCCTTGAATTGTGCATGTTGACGCCACTCCTGCACAATGCTTCCATCCTTTATATAAATAATACGATCCGCATGCGCTGCTACAGTCGGTTCATGCGTAACGATCAAAATCGTTTGTCCATAATTTTCCCTCATCCGCTCGAAAAGCTGTAATACTTCATCTGTCGTAGTCGAATCTAAATTACCCGTTGGCTCATCTGCAATGAGTAGAGCGGGATGATGGATCAGAGCCCGGGCAATCGCGATTCTTTGCTGCTGCCCGCCCGAAAGTTGGCTGGGAAAATGCTTCCGCCGCTCATATAGACCAACAAACTCTAATAATTGTTTTGTCCGTTCCATAATTTCTTTCTTTTTCATACCAGCAAGGACAAGTGGAAGTGAAACATTATCCTCTGCTGTAATGCCATGTAACAAATTAAAGGATTGGAAAATAAAACCCATTTTTTCTCTCCTAAATATTGTGGAGTGTGGTTCGTTGAAAAGTAAATGGTTTACATTTTTGCCTTCGAAATAGATATTCCCTTCAGAAGAGCGCTCCATCCCCCCAATATATGCATCAGTGTCGATTTACCAGATCCGCTCGGACCCATGATGGCGACAAACTCTCCTTTTTGAATTTGAAAATGGACGGAACGTAGCGCCACAACACGATTCCTCCCTAGCTCAAAAGTTTTAGAGAGATTACTAATTTCTAAGAATGATTCTGTCAATATAAAAACCTCCTTGCTAATATGCTTCCTAATATAAGGAAGGGCTGTCAACACCGATACCTGAAATTCCCACAAATGAAGATGCTCATATTAACCAGCCGCTTTAAATACATCCATAATGCTCATTCGTGCTATTTTCCCTGCCATAGGTATCGTCGATAACACGGACAATACAAACAATATGAAGTACAGCACGCCTATGTTTTCAAAGGGGATATGGTCAAATATACCCTTAAATCCGCTGGAACTAATATAGACAGAAATGAGTAGTATGGCTGCCGTTATTGTACCGATGAATAAAGATAAAACGGCCAGGATCACCCCTTGCCAGGCGACCAACTTCATCATTTGAAAGGGGGTTAAATAAATAGATCGCAAGACGGCATATTCACGTCTCCTTGCATGGATTCCTGCATTAAGCGCGTTCAGCACACCACCAATACCAGCAACTGTTACGATCACCGTAATGCCTTGTAACATGGCTAGGGCCTGTTGGCGTGTAGTTTCAAATGTACTTGTCGCTTCCGCTGTTTGTATCCATCTCATCTCCGGATATTCTCGTTGTAAGAGCTGAAGATGTTGCTTCATATGTTCGTCATAACCATCCTTAATATTGACTAAAATTTCGTCTAAACCATTTGGCTTAAAGTCAGGATGGCTTTCGGCTATTAATAATTGGTTCAGATGGAATTGATCCATCTTGTCGATAATATCAACAATCGTAACGGAAGTGGATTGATCATCCACAACGAATGGTAAGGAATCGCCTATTTTTATTCCTAATTCATTCGCAAGGTCTTGTGGCAAAACACCTGCATCCTCTACTATGTCATCTGGCAATGAGACTAAATCCCATTCCGCCAACTCCTGCAAATCTGTCACACCGTAAGATATCAAATGATCTACACTTGTGGAAGTAGCTTGAGTATCGTGATCATTTAACTTAGCGGTGCGAGAGCTCGGTAATGGCAGAACCTTCTCCACCCACTCTATTCCTTCCATTTCATGCTTTAAATACCACGGCATTTCAGGGGAAAATGAAATTTCTTGATGTGCACTTATAAAAAAATCCGCTTTCAAGCGATCGGCAAGAGACACGGCATCAGGGCGATTCATAAATTGAAATAATGTTGCTACAGGAATGTATATTGCAATAATTAGCGCCATTAAAATCACCGGAAACATTTGAGATCTTTCTACCATCAACCTTTGGGCAGATAATCGAAATAATCGACTCGTCATCCGTTCCGGTAACAAAGTGATGAATCGCAATAAGGAAACACCTAGCCAAACAGTCATACTTAACATGGCGATGATCAATAATAGTCCACCAATCATACTGAACAACGCTTTCATATTCATCTCTGCAATACTAGTATTAATACTCGAAAGAAAAAAGCTGGCCACCCAGAATAATAATCCGATAACAGTACAGACGAGCCACCATATACTTTTTCCACTGTACGCATCCGCTTGATCGTCCGCATTATCCAATGATTCACGAAAACTCTGTACCGGTTCTGTATGACGAACCTTCCTGACAATTCCAAGAGAAGCTAGTAGGACAACGAGCCAGGCTCCAAGGGCAATGATGACCATCCCTATGCCACCGCTTGACCGCTCATCAACGATCAGTTCTAAATGTAATAACCTAGAAGCCCACGCCACTCCACGGTCACTAAATAACCAAGCGAAAAAAAATCCTAATAATGATCCAATCGCTCCGATAATCGCCCACTCGTAAATGACCATTTTCATCAGTTGTTCGGGACTCCCACCCACTGCACGAATAACGGCCAGTTCTCTTAATCTTTCTCGGTATGTTGTTTGCATCATACCGTAAACCAAAATCATACTGGCGATAAATGCAATGATACTCAAGATGTAGCCAAACACACGAAAAAAAAGGTATTGCTCCCCTTCTTCCTCCAGTCCATGCAAGGCATCTACACGAACTTCGGCTGGCAACTGACTTTTCAACTCACTCCCGGTTAGGGCTACATTAGTTCCAGGTTCAAACTCAATCAGCACAGGGTTGATTATTTCTGACAGCCCCAAAACTTCTTGTAACGACGGTAAATGAAAGAACACCCAATCTTCAACAGATTTCCCTGTATTTTTCGTTGACTGCACGACTTCGGCTACTCTCCAAGTAACATTCCCTCCGCTAAGTAAATCAATTGTAATGGAATCAGATACCGCTACATTCCAGCGATCGGCTAAGCTTTTGGACAAAGCTGCTTCATAGTCTGACAAATCTTGCTCAAATTTGTAATACTCCTTTGTAAGTCTTGCATTATCAACTCCAACATAATGAAACTCTGTATCATCCATGACAGCGCCTTGATTTTCGTATAAAATTCTTCCAGCCATTTTCCCTTCTAATGCTAGACCGACTGAACGAATTTGCTCAAAGCGATAGATCTCCTCCAGTATGGAAGTGTCTAAACCACTCCATTCATCTCCATCTAAAGGAGGAGCCGAACTAATCCTAATATCTGCTGAACCATATTCATCCTTAAACCGTTGTTGCAAATCCTGATTAAACATCATATGTAGCTGAAACATGGAACACAATAAACCGACACTTAAAGCGATGGCCAAAATCGAGAATAAGGACCTGCCTTTTTTGACGAACAGCATTTTGAGGGATAATTGCCATAGTTTACTAACCACTATATTCCACATTCCCTTCATCAAAGGAATTCTGATACCAATGAGCCTGCGAAGTAAACATTTTTTAATATTCTCCCTTTAGACCCATTCATTGCTTATGTGAATAAGATACCGCTTCCATTTGAATAAACTATACAATCGTATTGACAATTTATCAACATAAATAGCAGATTTTTAAATAATCTTGTTGTTTGTCTATATGAATCACCCTATAAATAAATGTGAGATTTTCAACTTTTCATCCAAAATAAAAATAGTCCCTATCGCTAATAAAATCTTAACAAAATATTTATTGCTGTACTTTAGGTGGAGGATTTTCCATTTTTGTATGGCTGACTGCCCGTTAATGGAGGAGACAAGAGCTTTTTTAAGAGTATCACTTCGCTGGCCCAACCATGATATTTATCATGGTGTCCCCATGACATCTATGCCTTATATTCTATTTATATTCACCTATAATAAAGGATAATGATCGTTGGGAAGGAGAAATGAATGATGTCTACACTTGACCATAGGAATTTAAGAAGAAAAATTGCTCACTATGAAAAAGCCAATACGAAAAATAGTATTTGGCAAATCATCAATACAATCGCCCCATTTTTTCTTTTATGGTTTTTGGCCTATAAAAGCCTATCAATATCCTATTTTCTTACACTAGTCATCTGTATAATCGCTGCTGGATTTCTAGTCCGTATTTTCATCATTTTCCATGATTGCTGCCATGGCTCCTTTTTCAAAAAAAGAAAAGCAAACCAAATTCTCGGCACCATTACAGGGATATTAACATTTTGTCCTTATGAACAATGGAAACATAGTCATTCCATCCACCATGCAACAAGCAGCAATCTGAATAAACGCGGTACTGGTGATGTGTGGGTCATGACTGTGGATGAATATATTGCCGCATCGAAATGGCAGAAATTCGCCTATCGTTTATATCGAAATCCGTTTGTTCTGTTTATACTCGGGCCCATCTATATATTTCTTATTGCTTATCGATTTAACAGTAAAAAGGCCAGACCCAGAGAACGCCGTAATACGTACGTGACTAACATTTCCATCGTTGCTATTATCGCTCTAATATGTTGGTTCGTTGGATGGCAACCATTTCTATTTGTACAAGGGCCTATTTTCTTCCTTTCCGGTTCACTCGGAATTTGGTTGTTTTATGTCCAACATCAATTCGAGGATTCCTATTTTGAAAACCAAGAAAATTGGGATTATGTAAAAGCGGCAATGGATGGAAGTTCTTATTATAAGCTGCCAAAAATACTTCAGTGGTTAACAGGAAATATTGGCTTCCACCATATCCATCACCTAAGCCCACGGATACCGAACTACTATTTAGAAGAAGTGCACAATACTCACAAACCATTACAGGACGCAACAACCATTACCATTTCAACAAGCTTACGCTCCCTCTATTTCCGTCTATGGGATGAAAAAAATAATCGGTTTATTGGCTTTAAGGAGTTAAAAAATGTAATGGAACAACAAAAAGAAGATTAAATGTCTGACACTCTTTCATCAGCTAATTCGTAGAAGCCCGCTAGCTCCTTTGTGTTATGATAACAAGGGAGGCTCAGAGGATGTGAGTCAGAACGGCGCGGCGATTATCGTCGCGCTTTTAACCGCTCCTCCATAAAACGAGCGCTTACGCTAATTTTGTTCGAATATGAGGTCATTTAGATGAAAAAGATGTTACTTAAACTAAAACGCTCGGGTATTTCACCATATATATGGGCAATTCTTACGATATTACCGTTTTACTTTATTTTTCAATCACCCTCCAAGAGTGAAATTGTGATTGGAATTGCGTTAACCATTCTTTTCTTTGTCTCTTTACGGCTTGCCTTTATTTCTAAAAAGTGGCCTGTCCATTTATGGACCATTATTTTAATTGTTATTTCGATGACAATGACTCTGCTCTTTCAATATGTTTATTTTGCTTTTTTTATTGCTTATTGTAGTGGTAATGTTAAAAATCGGGTGACATTTTTGATATTATATATTATTCATTTACTTTATACGGCTGCTTCCATTAGTTTGATCGCTGTCTTCAATAATGACTTATTTCTGCAACAATTACCCTTTATCATTATCCTTTGTATCAGCGTTATTTTGCTGCCCATTACTATTTATAATCGAAAAAGGCAAGAAGGACTGGAACAACAGTTAGAATATGCGAATAATAAAATCGCCGAACTTGTAAAACAAGAGGAGCGACAACGAATAGCTCGTGATTTACATGATACATTGGGACAAAAGCTTTCGCTTATCGGATTAAAGAGTGATCTAGCTAGGAAGCTTATCTATAAAAATCCAGAACAGTCGCAAAATGAATTAAAGGATATCCAACAAACTGCGAGAACGGCTTTAAATGAGGTAAGGACGATCGTTTCACAAATGCGGGGAATCAGACTGAAAGAAGGATTTGTCAGCATTCATGAAATTTTACATGCCGCACAGATTGAGGTTAAGGCCGATCATGACATAAAGTTAAAAAATGTCTCCCTATTTCTTGAAAATATTTTAAGCATGTGTGTAAAAGAGGCGGTAAACAATATTGTAAAACATAGTCAAGCAACGACATGTTGGATTACAGTTGAACAATCTGATAAAGAAATTCAAATCAAGGTTGAAGATGATGGAATTGGCATTAGGGATCAACATTATTATGCTCGTGGTAATGGATTAATCGGTATGAAAGAGCGACTAGAATTTGTTAATGGTTCACTAGAGATTGAGGTAAGCGATGGGACCATCCTCACAATGAAAGTACCGACAGTGATGAGAAGGTGAAGGAGGAATACAATGATTCGAATTGTCATTGCGGAAGACCAGCAGATGATGCTTGGAGCGCTTGGTTCACTACTTAATTTAGAAGACGATATGGAAGTAGTTGGGATGGCCAATAATGGCGAAGATGTCATTCATTTAGTTAAACAATTGGAGCCCGATATTTGCATCTTGGATATTGAAATGCCGGGAAAAACCGGATTACAAGCCTCTGAGGAGCTAGCCGGTTTAACATGCAAAGTCATCATTCTCACAACTTTTGCCCGATCAGGCTATTTTCAACGTGCCATCAAAGCGGGTGTTAGCGGTTATTTATTAAAAGACAGTCCCAGTGAAGAATTGGCTAACGCTATTCGCCACGTCATGACAGGGAGAAAAATATATGCCCCTGAACTAATGGATGACTTATACAGCGAAGAAAATCCGCTTACTGCTAGAGAAAAGGCCGTTCTAGAATTAATAGCAGATGGAAAAAACACAAAAGAAATTGCCGCCAAACTTAGTATTACAACAGGAACAGTGAGGAATTATATTTCGCAAATTCTAGATAAACTGGAAGTAACCAATCGAATTGAGGCGATTACACAATCGAAGAAAAAGGGATGGTTTAAGTAAGGATAAAAAGAATCCTTTGTGAGTAATATTGGTTCATTGAGCGATCTTGTGCTTTTAACCACTTTCATTATACGGAAACTTGATAAGGTAGAGATGCACTGGGTCAGCTTTTTAAAAACTTTTGCTAGTTGTCAATAATAAAGATTACAATCCATGTAATCCTTATTATTGACTCCTTCATTTTTTTCAAAAAGATATTTTCCCATTAAACCTACAAGTTACGCTTCTCCTTTATGAAGAATTGCATCAGACTTGGACTGTTTGGGCATTTTCCATACAATCGTTAAGCCAATCCCAATGACTAAGATAATGGTGGCAAAATAAAATGGATAGTTTAGCTTTATATCAAATAGGCTCCCGCCTACAATGGGACCAATAATATTCCCTAAACTTGTAAACATTGAATTCATGCCACCGACAAATCCTTGTTCTTTACCGGCAATTTTAGATAAATAGTTGGTTACTGCTGGACGCATCAAATCGAAACCAACGAACACGGTAAACGTAACAAATAATATAGCAACATAAGAGTGGACAATCGTCATTAAAAATACTAGTATCGCTGAAAGGATTAGGCTATAGCGAATCACGCGAATCTCACCCCACCACCTTGTCATGCGATCAAATAAGACAACTTGTGTCACCGCTCCAACAATGGCACCACCTGTGATCATGATGGCTATGTCTTGAGGACTAAATCCAAATTTATGGTCTGTAAAGAGCGAAAAGAGTGATTCAAATGAAGCTAGACCGAATGAGGATATTAAAATAATCATAAAAGGAATGAAATAGAGCGGTGAAAAAATTCTCTTTATTCCTGATTGTTGTATGGTTATATTCTCATTTTCTAGGTTTCGCTTAGGTTCACGTAATGTGATCATGGACAATATCGCTGCGAATAATGCAAAGCCTGCCGCAAAAAAGAAGGGTAAACGAGAACCGAAATCCGCTAAAAATCCACCAATACCTGGGCCCACAATAAATCCGGTTGATATGGCTGCCGACATATAGCCTAGTGCTTTTGGGCGTGTCTCGATGGAGGTAATATCGGCAATAAAGGCCGTTACCGCCGGCATAATAAAGGCAGCACTTATACCGCCGAGCATACGTGAAATGAATAAGACCTCAATAACTTTTCCGATTCCAAATAAAAACTCAGAAAGGCTAAAGAAAAATAAACCGATAATGATCATTATTTTACGCCCAAAACGATCGGCCCATCTTCCGGCAATAGGTGAAACAACTAGCTGTGTCAAAGCAAAAGCAGCGACTAAATAGCCCACAACTGTACCGGTTATATTTAATTCATTCATGATCGTTGGTGTGACAGGTATAACAAGACTAATTCCTAAAAAAGCAATAAATAAAGTCATCAATAATATAGCCAATGTGAATGTATGATTTTGTTGATTTTTCATCGTGTTCTCCCTTTCGATTAAAAAAAGCCCATCCTTTTTATTTAACGCTATTTTTTAAGAAATTGTCAACCAGGGAGATTTTTGTTCCACGAATTCTTTTACCATTCTGATTTAGCTGCGCTTCCCCTATATCGTTGTTTCTTCCATATCCCCTTCCAGTTCTAAATATGTATTCCTTAACGTATTCAGTTCTTGTTCAGTGGGTTCCCAGTATCCTCGTTGTGCGCTTTCTAATAATGTTTCCACCATGTGGAGATAGGCCCATCGATTATTTTTTATACATTTTGTTTTGATTTCTTTATTCTCCATATAGGTGGTATGAAGCTGATGAAAGATCCAGTCTGCTACTTTATTCGTTGTTGCCGCCAGTCCTAAAATATTTTCAAATCGATCTTTTATCTTTTGTACACCATGATGGTCATGCTCCAACATCGCCTCAATCCATTTTGGGTTCGTGATTCTTGTTCGAATCCCCCTTGCGATCGCATGTTCAACATCTTCTGTTTCGATTTGACTCGTTGTCGTATCACTGATATAAACGTCTGCTTTTTTCCCTTTTATATTTTCCACAGATTTGGAAAGACCACCAAAAAATTCATAAAAATGATCTAAGTCAACGACTTCATGTTCAACCGTGCTCCGTATTTGGGAAATAACCTCTACTTTTTCTAAATGACTGGTTAATAATGCTTTCATTGGTTTACCATAATAATTTTTTGTATAGATATATTGCATGTTATCAAAAAAAGATTGACCAATTTGTGCTTCCTTTTCCCAATTTTTTGTTTCAATAAGGTTTGTGACATTCGTTCCATATTCATTTTCTGATGGACCAAACATACGGGCAGAGGATAGCTCAATGGCTGATTTGTGATCGATCCCTTCACTCCGTAATTGTTCGAGAATCTGCTTTGTATGTCTCTTCATAAAATTTTCATCATCTGTCTCATTTTGGGTACTTATTCGTATAAACAGATCACTGAGATCCTCGATTACATTCGCAAACATCGCTCGAAACATTCCACTGATATTCAAAACAACATCTATTCTCGGACGTCCTAATTCATCGATCGGAATGATCTCATATGTTTGTTTCAGCATACCTGGTTGATGAATCACTTTGATTCCAAGATAGTGCAAAATTTGTCCTAATGTTTCCCCTTGTGTACGGGAGGTTTCCAATCCCCAGAGGACAACCCCAATTTTATCTGGATACTGTCCCGTTTTATTTAAATGTTTCTCAATGGTCTTTTCTGCTACTATTTTCCCTCGTTCATACGCACTCTCGCTTGGAACAAGATGGGGATCAAATTGATATAAATTATAACCTGTTGGGAAAACAGCTGGGTCTCGAATCATATCCCCTGCTAGACGAACGGGAATAAATTCTCCGTTTAAAGCTTTGATGAGATGATCTAATTCTTGATTATGTTGACTGGCTGTATAGGCGGTCATTCCAAACTCTAAGCTTTCTAAAAATTTTTCTCTCCATTCATTCGAAATAGACCTTGGGAGTGATTGCTCCTGTAGATAGGTTTCGATAAGCTGATCGGCTGCTTCATACAGCTTCGTTCCCTCTTCCGGATTTTTATCTGCCATGACTCGATCATAGTTTAACTGTTTGGATTCCGCGACTAGTCGTGGAAGTGATTTTAGTTCGCCTCGATCAAAGCGTAAAACGGATTTCATATATTCCCTTGCTTGCTTATTTGTATAGGCCGTCCCAAACACATGAAGCCCCATCGGAATAAGCGATGTCTTGATGCGATATAGCTCCATTTCTAGTTCCTCTACCTCTGTAACAGAAAACTGTAGCTCTTTAGCCTTTTTTAATAATTTATCTTGTAATTCCTTGGCTTGCATAGGGTTGGTTCTTTCCACTTCATGATACTCATTGATCAAAAGCTCTAACGGTAGGAATTCTCCATACAATTCGCTTTCCTGGAACGGAGGGGACTGGTAACTAATTAATGTTGCATGTGAGCGGCGTTTTGCAATCATCGCTTCTGCTGGATTCCCTGTATAGTAAAGATACAGATGAGGGATATCTTGGATTAATCGATCTGGATAGCAATCACCTGACATCCCGCATTCCTTCCCAGCTAAAAATTCCAATGTTCCGTGTGTGCCTACGTGGATAATGACATCTGCTTGGAATACTTCCTTCATCCATTGATAAAAAGCGATATACTGGCGGTGAGGTGGCAGGCTTTTGTCATGATAGGACTTCTCTATATCTCCTTGAAGATCGCGAGCGGGCTGTAATCCGATAAAAATATTTCCTTCTATAATTCCAGGAATGTAAAATTCACCTTCATCCGTCATCATGGTGTCAGATGTTTGTCCCCATTCCACCACCTTTTCATTCGCTTTATAACGGATAAAATCAATTTGCTCATTATCTGTTACCCATTCGGGTGAATTGATTCTTTTTTCTTCAACAAACCTTTCTTGTAATGCTACTTTTGTAAGCATAGGCGCATGATAGCCTTCTTTGTGAAGCTGCTTTACAATCATCTCTAAAGAGGCAAAGGTATCGAGAAAAGACCCCCCAAAAATATTCGCTTCACCTGGCGGATAATTATAACCAATTAAAGCAATTTTCTTTTGTTTGTTCGCTTTCTTTCTTAGCTTGAGCCATTGCTTCACTCGGGAGACTAATTTTTCAGCACGGTCTTCAATCAATGTTAATCGCTTGATGTCGACATCAAACTCCTGATTTTGTTCGGCTGTATCCATAACCCCCACTGGAAATGTTTCAATATTTCCATCCAACTCTGGCAACATGACGGAAACAGAAAATTCGGCAGCTGTCACCCCTTGTGGGGATTCCTCCCAATCTTTCCTCATTCTTCTCGTAATAAAAAATGGATGTAACACCGGCACGTTTAATTCCTCAAGTAATTGTTTTCCTAATTCAGGATTCCCACCGACAGGTCCAGCCCCTAAACGAAAAGGGACAAAGTTTAAGAGGAGATCGATTCTTGGTTGATGACTATCCAGAAAATATTGCCGTACCTTTTCCATTTCCTGTTCGCTTCCCCTTGCATAAGCGACTGGAAGAACATTTGCAAAATTCTTTATCCGCGCCATGATCTCCGCAATGGCTTCAATTGTTCGAACTGGATAATGAATGTTGGTAAATAGAAAACCGACCGTTGCTTTTGTATCGTCAAAATCAGTATGTTGTACATACTCCTCATAGGAGGAAAAAGCCAAATCGTTGATCGGATCATATATGGTTGTCTCCTTTATACCCTCAGGCGGCTCAGCTTGAGGCACTTGTAATAACGCCTGGGATGGTACATCAAACGATTGACCATATTCTTTTAAAAGGAAGCAGAGCAAGTTGCGCATATTTTTTACTCCTGCAAGCCTCCAATACGCAACAATTTTGCTATAGTTTTGTAAATCTGTACGCTTTTCACTTGATTGGCTTTCCTCTCTTATTTGGGATGGCCTACCATGACGTTCTTGATCAAAATCCTTTGCTGAAAGACTTCCTAGCTTAAAAAAAGAGTGGAGTCCATCCCCAAACCTATTGATCGGCACAATAAAAGAGGAAGTAGATGGGATGTTTTCCATGATTATTTCGTTTAATCGTTGTGAGGAGCCATGTAAGTCAAGTAAAAGAATGTCAGTTTTGCTGACACTCGACTTTATCTTAGTCATTTGCTCCTCTTTATCACTGCCAATATCAAAAAGCTGTACATCTACTATTGTTTTTATAGCAGACGATAATTTGCTTTCATAGACGTGAATAAGATCAGTAATAGCTGTTGTCGATGTGGTAAGAATCGTTATGTTCACAACTTTCCCTCCTTTAATTTACTTCAAATATGCTCTTTAATGGCTCCATAAATTTCGGATGACGTGATTTGGTCTAGTTTTGTGTACATCCCTCCAAGGTGATCGGCTAGTTTTTTGGCTAAACCTAAAGGGACCTTACTTTGCTCTGTGTCAATAATCAAAGACAAAATGCCTTCGTTTTTCATCAGCTCTGCCATTTGAAAAGCCTCTTCTACTGGAGAACCTTTACCTTCATAGCCTTGGTTCGCTCTTCCATCTGTGATGAGAATGAGGAAAGGGATGGCATCCGTATCTTTTTTCCGCAGTTGCAGCCATTTCTCATAGCCTTTTACGAGTGCTGATGCAAGTGGGGTTTTTCCCCCTGTTGGTAGTTCCTTTAATCGTTGATAGGCCATTTCCACGCTTCGGGTAACCTCTAACACAACATCTGCGCGCTTATGATGAAAAGAAATCATTCCGATCTCATCTCGTTTTCGGTAAGCATCCTGCAGCAAAGAAAAGATCGCTCCCTTTACTGCCTCTATGCGTTTTCTTACACCCATAGATCCACTGGCATCCACTAAAAATAATAAGGTCGTACCCACCACTTTTTCCCTCACCTTTTGGCGCAAGTCTTGTTGTTCAATCGCTATAAGTGAATCTCCCTCTCCTTTCCGGCTTGGTTGATAGGGAGCAGCTGCTCGCAGGGTTGGTGCTAGGGCTAAATCGGTGACTTTTCCAGAAGGGATGGTGGCACAGATATACCGTCCTTGCTTCCACTCAGTCTTTACAACGGAACGTTTTCCTCCTTTTCCTTGTTTTTGCTCCCTGATAAACGCTTTGAGTTCTTGTAGAATCTTGATATCCATTTCATTCCCTATACCGGCAGTCCACTCCTCTTGACTAGAACTAGATGTATTGTTTGGTGTTTCCTCATTTAATCCTTGATCAGAATGAACAGGATGCTGTAAGTGAGGATCTTTTAATCCTGAAACTGTTTCTTCTAACTTTGTATTTTCTTGTGTCTCATGTTTATTTTGCTGACTATTTCTTGTTTTTTCTTCTTGATTATTCTTCTGCTCTGACGGTGAGGGAGAAGCTTGATTTTCTCTTTGCCGATGAGGTAGTACATAGAGAGCTGCTGTTTGAAAGTCCTCCGCAACAACTTTTTCTCTTCCATCCAAAGCGGCGATTGCTTTCACTGTTTCGATCAAAATATACTCAGCTCGATGTCCTTCACAATTAGCTTCTTGAACAATCATTGCCGCATTCCTGATCATTTCATCGTTTACGGTAATAGAAGCACAACGGGTCTGACTCTCTCGAACCCAGCTTTTTAACTTCGCTGCATCCTCTTGATGCTTTTGGATAAAAGATACCTGATCCTGCTCAAAGGCTATCCTATTTTTAATAATTTCCGTTCTCGCATGGATATCTTGTTCACCCTTTACGTTGACATATAATCCAAAACGATCCAGAATTTGTGGGGGTAATTCCCCTTCTTCAGGATTCATAGATCCGATTAAAATAGACTGAGAGGCATAAGAGGCCGATATCCCTTCTCTTTCGACCACAGTCATTCCCGATGAATGAGAGTCAATGATCATTTTCGTCAGATGCGCGGGTAATAGATTCACCTCATCGATATATAAAATATGTTGATGAGCGCGTTGAAGAATCCCTGGTTTGAATTGTTTCTTGCCAGTTTGTAAGGTTTTCTCAAGATCAATTTCACCCACTACTTGTTCCTCTGTCACACTAAGCGGTAGTTCAATGACTTGTTTTCCTAATTTCAAATGGGGAATACTACGAATTATCGTTGTTTTCGCTGTGCCTTTCTCTCCTGTTAAAAGAATGCCACCGATTTTAGGATTCACTAAGTTTAATAAAATAGCCCGTTTGACAGGGACTTGACCGACGATCGCTGTGAATGGATATGTATGAAGAAAATCCACCGCTGTCTCTCCCCCTTTAAACAATTTCCATGTCATTCAAGAATGTATCTAGGTTTGACAGATCGGCTTCTTCATCATGAAATGGCGTTCGTTTCATTCGGTGAGGATAGACAAATTTGGTGACAACCTGAATATCCTTAGGCGTGACAGTTGTTCTTCCTTCAAATGCCGCGAGAGCCACTGCTGCTTTCAAAACGGTTAAATCTGATCGGTGCCCATCTACTTTTAATTGGATTGATAATCTTGCAATCAATTGATAAATATCATCCGATACATTCACTTCAGGTAAAATTTCTTTCGCGTGCTTGACCCTTTTGACTAATTGTTCCTGCTCATAACGGTATTTCTCTTGAAAATCCCTTTGATTTTCTTCAAAGGCTAATCTTCTTTGGAGCACCTGTACTCGCCTATCTATTTGTTGCTCTCCCCTCACCTCCACAGATAAACCAAAGCGATCCAATAACTGTGGACGAAGATCGCCTTCCTCAGGATTCATTGTCCCTATCAAGATAAACTGTGCAGGGTGTGCATACGATATCCCTTCCCTTTCGATTGTATTGACCCCCATTGCGGAAACATCTAATAAAATATCCACAAGATGATCATCTAGTAAGTTAATTTCATCGATATACAAAATTTGCTTATGGGCCTCAAATAAAATGCCTGCCTCAAATTTTTTCTCACCATATTTTATGGCCTGTTCAATATCTAATGTCCCGACCACTCGATCTTCTGTGGCGTTTAATGGTAATTCAACAACCTTTAGATAACCGAACAAATCGGCTAAAGAACGAACAGCTGTCGATTTCGCCGTTCCCTTCTCCCCTTTAATTAATACACCGCCAATAGCGGGATTAATACTATTTAATAAAAGTGCTAATTTCATATTTTCTTGCCCGACAATCGCAGTGAAAGGATAATAAACTCTATCACTCTTCAATTTTTTCATCTCCCCATTAGATTGATGATGTTCTTACCGTTAATGAGATGTTACGCTAGTGCCTGTGCAATACAAATCGGTTTTTGGTGGAGCGGATCGATCCATATATCGGCCTCCACGCCGAAAACATTTCTGATCGTATGCTTATTCAATACTTTAGTAGGAGGGCCCTGCGCAAAAATTTCACCGTTTTTCAATACAATCAGTTCATCAGAAAATTTAGAAGCATGATTCATATCATGTAACACCATCACTATGGTGATGCCAAATTCTTTATTAATAGACGTTACAAGTTCCATAATTTCCAATTGATGAGCAATATCTAAATAGGTAGTCGGTTCATCAAGAAGAAGAATGGAAGGTTTCTGAACAAGCGCCATTGCAATCCATGCTCGTTGCCGCTCTCCCCCCGATAAAGTGTTAACATTTCTATTGGCAAATGAAGACAATCCTGTCTTTTGAATGCCCCAATTCACAATCTCATGATCTTCTTTCGAAAGTCTCTCCCAAAATTTTTTATGAGGGAAACGGCCATACTCGACTAAGTCCCTAACCGTTAAATGAGGCGGTGTGTAAGGGGACTGAGAAAGAATCCCCATTTTTTGGGCGACCTCTTTGGCCTTCAATTCACGAATCATCCGTCCATCCAAATACACCGCACCTTGTTCTACCTTTAAATTTCTCGATAATGCCTTTAAAATCGTGCTTTTTCCCGATCCATTTGGCCCTAGCAGCGAATAAATCTTTCCTTTTTGAATCGAAAGATCAAGGGATTGAACAATGAACTTCTCTTCATAACGCAAGTTAATCTTTTTCGCTTCTAATATGCTCATTATTTATGTTTCCCTCCTTAATAAATAAAGAAAGAATGGTGCTCCGAAAATCCCCATAATCACTCCGACAGGGATTTCAACTGGTGCAAAGATCAAGCGACCAACTGTATCACAAAAGGTCACAACCGCAATCCCTAGAAAACAAGAAGCCGGTACAAGCAAGCGATAATCGTTTCCAATTAACAGTCTTGCTGCATGTGGAACAATCAGTCCGACAAAACCTAATAAGCCCACAACACTGACAGCACTTGCTGCAAGCAGGGATGCCACAGCCGTCATGATGATTCTCGTCCGCTCTACTGAAAGACCTAATCCCCGTGCCGTTTCATCTCCCAAAAGCAATATATTCATCCATCTTGTACCGAAAATGGCAAAAAGCACGCCTAGTAAGCTGTAAACCCAGATCATTTCGACATGATTCCAACTTCTTGCAGACAATCCTCCCACCATAAACATAAGAGCGCCTTGAACACGATCACTATAAAAGATCATCAGTGTAGAAATCCAAGATCCTAAAAATGCGGAAACTGCTACGCCAGCCAACACAATTCTGACCGGCTGAATGCCTCTTTTCCAGGCTAAAACATAAATAAGTACCGCAGCACCCATTGCACCAAAAAATGCCCCTATTGGAACGATGAATTCCAAATGTGGAAACAAAAGTAAAATGACGACTCCCACTAATCCTGCACCAGAGTTAATGCCAATAATACCTGGATCTGCTAAAGGATTACGCATGACCCCTTGTAAAATAGCTCCTGCTAAAGCCAGATTCACCCCAACCAAAGCACCAATCATCACTCTTGGAAGCCGTATATTCCATAATATTTGCTGTTTGGATTCCGTATGAAAGGAGGTCAACGATGTCCAAATCGTTGACCATGAAATATCGACAGCTCCCTTTGATAAACTGAATAGAATACTTAAACACGCAAGAATAAAGAAGAGGAATAAAACGAAGAAACGCCAAGTTCGGCGTTCTCTTACATTCCCCCAGTTAAAAACTTGTTTTTTCATCGCTGTTTCACTCAACATCATTAAAAACCTCGGGATATACAAGCTTCGCTAAATACTGGATTGATTCGCTATAGTCCAAACCACTGTTTGATAAGAATAAGTTTCCTGGTAAAAAATGCACTTGATCATTTTGAACAGCAGTTAAGGTAGACCATGCAGGACTATTTTTCATATCAATGTCCATTCTTTCCTCTGCCTTGGACTTGTCACCATGATGGACAACGAAAATCATATCCGGATCCACTTCAACCACCTTTTCTAAACTAAAGGCTGTTTGTGTTGGATTGTCCTCAAGAGGAGCCGCATCTTCTGCAATATTGGTTAGTCCTAACAGTTTTGAAATTTCACCAGGGATGGTATTTTCTCTATTTACCGTGACATTATTTGGGGTGATATTAAAAATCACTATTTTTTTCATTTCCTCCTTACCACGATAATGATTGATTTTCTCTTGAATCTCCTTTATTTCTTGTTCTAGCTGACCAATTTTCTTTGCAGCCAACTCACTATTGTCTAAAATCTTTCCGACTAGCTTCGCATTTCGTTTGACATCCTCAAGTAATATCATATCTAGATTGATAAACGGAATATGGCTGTCTGCTAGAATGGGGATTAATTTTTTATGTAGAATAGAGTTTCCAATCACTAAATCAGGCTCTAAAGCTAGAATTTCCTCTATATTCACATTCGTATGGTGTCCGACATCTGCTATATCTTCTGCTCCTTCAGGAATACGATCTGGACTAAGAGTTGTTCTTCCAACAGCCTCACCACCTAAGTCGTACAATAGTTTTAAATGGGATGGTGACAAAACAACAATTCTTTCCGGCTTTTTCTCCAAGGTCACTTCATTTCCTAAATCATCCACGACTGTTAGCTTGCCGGCAGCATCCTTTTCTATCTTATTTCCTACACCTTGATGTTCCCCTTTTGCAACCTTAGACTGTTCACCCACTCCCTCCTTAGTGGCACAACCGGTTAATAGAAATAAAATGAATAAACTGATGATCCATAACCTGCTTTTCAAGTTTCTCTTCCCCCTATTTGTTTGAATGCAATGTTTTTTTATCCGCCTCTCATAATACAAATCGTAACAATTACGATTTAAACGGTAAAAATTTGAACAACTTCTTTTTCGCTAAATATGTAAATCGTAATCATTACGTTTTATATATTAAACAGATTTTCTGTTTATGTCAACCAATTCTGTGAATATCTCTTTCCAGATTTTATCTTCCTTTAAGTAAAATCACCCCCACCTGTTTTCCCAAGTGGGGGTGATGTAAATGCAGGCCTAATTATTTAATCCACTTCTACTTACAGCTCCGGTATTTCAATATCTACTTCTTTACCTAGTTCAGAAGATCTTAAAATTCCATCAATAATGGCTTGGTTAATCAGGATTTCTTCACCAGGAATCGGCGCAGGCTTATCTTCCTTGATTGCTACGACGAAGTCACGAACTTTTTCATAGAAGATGTCGTATTGATGTTTTTGGACTGGAATGATGCTTTCTGTGTTGCGGCCTTGAATATCATGGAACATCGTAATGGAACCAATTCCCCCGTCCCAAACACCGCTCCACGGTCCGCTTCCCGCTGGAGTTAGTTTCAAACCTGCATCTGTTCCAAGGAAGAGTGTTGGTCCTAACGAATCTGCATGCATGGCCCATGAAACTTTAAAATTAAGAACTTTTCCACCTTCTAACCTCACAAGGGCCACTCCAAAATCTTCCACTTCAAATTTCTCTGCTTCTGGATGGTATTTAGGGTTTGTCCCAAAATGATTAGAGGTGAAAGCAGACACACTGAGCGGTTTTGGATAATTTAATGCATTCAAGGCCAGATCAAGGGAGTAACAGCCAATATCAGCCATGGCCCCAGCACCAGCTAGTGACCTACTGATAAATGTACCACCAGGCATTCCTCTCCTACGGCCACCACCGGTTTGCACATAATAGACATTCCCTAATTCAGATTGAACGATTTTTTTCACAGCTTTCATATTTGGATCATATCGCGGTTGAAACCCAACCGTTAATATTTTCTCCGCTTTCTTACCGGCTCGCACCATCTCAAGTCCTTGTTCAAGTGTAATGGCAAGCGGCTTTTCAACTAAGACATGTTTGCCTGCTTGAAGAGCATCAACACTTGTTTGATGATGGGCAATATTAGGCGTACAAACACTTACACCATCTAGGTCCATTTCCAATAATTTTAAATGACTATCAAAAGCCTGAGCATTCGGCAATTCCAACCTATGTATAAATTCCTCCGCCTTCCCTGGAATCACATCTGCAACTCCCAAAATTTCCACGTCGGACATTTGTTTATAAGCACGAGCATGTGCGCCTGCAATGCCACCGCTGCCAATTATTCCTATTTTTATCTTGCTATTCATCTATTATTCAGCCCTTTACATTAGTTTTTTAATAGGGAGTGCACATCCCTAGCTCCATTGATATACCTGTCCATTCCAACATTTTGTCATCATCTTAATAGGTTTCCAAATGAAGAACTCCTTAACACCTCTTTCTATTAACGACAGGTTTCTTGTGGGTCCTTTCAGCTTTAATTTAAAGCAATTCCGACACATATACAAATCTTTCAAAACGTGAGAATACATGGAATTTTTGATATGGATAGTGTTCATAAAGATAGTCTACGATCCTTCCTGGCCACTCAGCATTATTCTGAAACATGTCATAATGGACAGGAACGAGCGTTTTAATTCCTGCTTCAGCTGCCAAATCGGCGGCTTCTCGTAGATTCATATTCCCAATAATTCCCTGTTTATTTCTAAAAAGATCTCTACCGTTAATAGGTAGAAAGGCAAGATCGATTTTCTCCCCACTCAATCCCTCCACCAGCTCAGGATAAACGATTGTATCCCCCGCATGATAGATATTTAATCCGTTCCAATTAAACAAATACCCTACAAAGCGATGCCCTAAATCATCCGTATATTCAAAGTCTTCATGGGCAGCAGGAATAGGATTGATACACACATCCCCGAATTTCAAAGTGGCTGTTGTATCAGCTGGAACGATTTTATCGCTTTTCACACCACAATCCTTTACTATATGATGACTGTACGATGGTGCAATAAAAGTGGTGTTTGGATTAGCCGCCGCAATTGCCTGAATCGTTCCTGGATCCAAGTGATCATTATGATCATGAGTGATACAAACAATGTCTAAAAGATCCAATTTACTTGCTGGAAAAGGCGGTGGGAATAAACGATGCGCTGATTGTGATAAATAAGGGTCGACGGCGACAAGTTTGTCATCATTTCCTTTTAAAATAACGCCACCTTGACCCAAAAACCAACAGGCGAGCATTCCTTTTTGTACTTTTGTTTTTTCAAGTTCATTTAACAATTGCAATCCCCTTTTAGTAACATCCTGTTGATTCATCATTTTTCATCCTCTTATGCATAGTTTATGTTGGAATTCCCACATCTTACTATATTTCTACCCTTCTAGGAAATATCCTGCTTGTTCACTTCAAAAAAACATCGTTCTTGAAAAGATTAGAACTTAATGGGCTAGGTTTTTTTCGTATATTACTAACAATTACGATAGATTTCTAGTTTTTATCTTTTATAATGCCACTTTTTCAGATAGTCTAGAAGTCCAACATTACAAGCCGACAGTTGGTTCGAGTACTGTTAATGTATTGCTAACCGTGTCCATGTTAACGATTGCGCCGATCGGGATGGCAGCTTTATAAGTGCCGTGGGCAGACGTGAGATTAGTCATAAGCGGTTTGCCGAGCGGCACAACAAATTCATTGATCAAATCTTCATAGGACTGCCCGTAAGCGACTTGACAATTTGTACACTCTCCTAAAATAATGCCGATACAATCGTCAAATTTTCCAGCAAGTTTCAAGTGATTCATATATCTATAGACTTTATTCATTGGTTCATGCGTTTCTTCTAAGAACAAAATTCTATTCCTTGTGTCAATTTCAAAAGGAGTTCCTAAGTTATCGACAAAAGATGCCAGGTTACCGCCAACAATGGGGCCTGTCACATTTCCGGAAACGCGGCTGACAAGTGGGATGTTTGGCGGATTGGATATAGGCCTAGGCGACATAAGTGTAGACGTGGCGGCAAAAAACTGATTGAAATTATAAGGGGGTGTTGCTAGCGAAAAGTCGATCAACATCAGGCTTTGGAAAGTGATTAAATCGGCATATTGATAGAGGACATTTAACAATATCGTCATATCACTATAGCCCGTTACAATTTTCGGGTGGCTTCTGATCGTTTCATAATCAAGATACGGTAGAATTCCCGCCACTCCAACGCCACCTCGAGTAGGTAAAATTAATTTGATTTGATCATTTTCAAACATAGCCATTAGATCAGCAGCACGTTCCTGATCCCTGCCAGCGAGGAACCCGTTTTGAGCATAGACATATCGTCCCAATACGACCGTAAACCCCATATCTAGGAGCGTACTTATTCGTGCATCAATCACACTCGCCTCTAACGGACTACCCAATGTCACAATTCCGATTGTGTCACCTGGTTGCAAAATAGGTGGCCTTGTTGCCATAGTTTCTCCCTCCAGAGAAGTGTCATATAATCGCTATATAACACTATATTAGAAGAAAAGAACATTCATAACCTAAAGAACGCATTCCCCACCTTTTTCAAGTGTGATGAGATCCAGCTTACACACTGCTAAAAAACCATAGCCCGTGGGCTATGGTTTTTCGAATGCTTACAACGATTACGTATAGACAGTCTCTAGTTTTCTACTTTACAATTTCATTCCTTAATGGATGATACCCTGCTGCCTCGTAAATCATTTCTGTAAGATTGACAACTTCTTTCGCAAAATGGCCGGGAACCTTCACTTCATGTTTTCCAAGGATCGCATCAAAAAAACTTTTATCTTGGTCTGTTGTCTTTTTCGGAAGTTCTGGTATGATTGGCTCTTCTCCTAATCGATGGAGAGTAACATTTCCATTATCATAGAAGATTCCGCCTTTATCACCACAGAAGGCATAGGTCTCGTGCCAGATTGGAGCATACCCCACAATATTCAAACCGGCAATCACATTATTTTCAAAGCGAATGGCCGTAAAGGAATCTAGTTCTACAGTTGAACCATGCTTTTCCATTTGTGTCGTTACCTCTATTGGAGATAATCCTGTCGCCCATAGAAGCACATCACAAATATGACTCCCCGAATCCATTAACATCCCACCACCTGATAAGGCAGGATTTTTACGCCATACATGATTTGGCCCATGACCCCATTGTTGATACAAGGAGGCGGTGACAGAAGTTAATTTCCCAATTTTTCCATTTGCGATCGCCTCACGGATATACATAAACTCTGGTTCAAAATGTCGTTGATAAGATACCTGTAGGACTCTTCCCAGTTTTTCGGCCGTTTCAATCAATTGCTCCGCTTCTTTTTTTGAGCAAGCCATTGGCTTTTCTATCAATACGTGGCAGCCATGATTCATCACGTCCATTGCTTGCTCAAAGTGAAGGGTATGCGGAGAGCAAATGATAACCGCATCTAATGGTATTGTATCTAGCATGTCCCTATGATCGACGAACTCTTTTGCTTCATCTAGTTGATACTTTGTGATAAATTTCTCCCTATTTTTTGCACTGGGATCCGTAACCGCAACAAGTTCTACATAGTCTAGTTCCGCTAAATGATCCCCATGCAAATTCGAGATTCCACCTGTTCCAATCATTCCAACGCGAATTTTATCCATACTATTCCTCTTTCCTTATGATAAATTTATCATCCCTTCAAATAGATACATCAGATACACCAGAAAAATTCTACTTATTTTTAAAATTTCTTCATTTAAAATATAAAGAGAGATGATCCTTAGCTTTTATAATCCCCTGCTGTTCAGCTTCTAATGAACCCCAAAAACGTTGGTCCTCTAGTTCAATACTTACTGGCCCTTTATATCCTATTTTTTCTAGCCGAACCGCTACTTTATCCCATTCAACCTCTCCATGTCCTGGAATTGTGTAGCGCCATGATCCGTCAGAAAATCCATATTTCGCTCCAAAAGTCGCAGGTAAAGTACCGTATTCATATAGTTCGTCCTTTAAGATTTCAGTATCCTTTCCATGACAATAATTCACTCGATCTCCAAATTCGGTCAGAACGCGCAAATAGTCAATACCAAGGCGCACTAAATGGGATGGATCATAATTAAGACCGAAGTGTTTGGATGGAATATGCTGAAACATCGCTCGTAGGGTTTCCGGTGTACACCCAATGGCAGGATATTGAGGAGCCGGTCCCGGCCATCCTTCCAATGCAAGATAAAGCCCTTTCTTTTCGGCCTGATTTACGACCTCAGGGAACGACTCTTTCCAAATCGAAAAACTTTTTTCTCTTGACTGATTCGCATCTTCAGGAATAAGAACCATAAACAGTACTTTGCCGCCCAACTCAGATACTTGTGTCATTTGTCGATTGATTGACTCTATGGCATCTGTACGACGAGATTCATCCTCACTAAGTAAGGCGCCAGTGTCCTTAAGATCAACAGAACCAACTCCGAGCCCAGCATGATTTAAGGCATTTTTTACTTCTTCGTTATAAGCGGGCACGTCTATGACATCTAACCCGACGCTAGCCGCCCAATTTGCTACCTGTTCAATCCCTTGTTTTCCAATGTGTGGTGGAATACGCATTCCAATCTGAAATTTCATATCATCATGCCTCCAATTTGTTGTCTTTTCAATGACTAAATAAAAATGGTTCGTTGTGACGTACCTAGGAATCATCATCGCTGCAAGTGTAACTTAGCTGTATAAAATAGAAGGTTCCCACGACATAAAACGCTTTCATATAAATATATTATGTAATACAAGGATGTATTTATTTCTTTACAATAGATTATAATACTTATATCATTATAGTATGTCAATAAAAAATATGATAAATATAGCTTTTTTCTTCATCATTGATCCTTTCTATGCTATATTCATTTTAACGCCTTAGAAAGCGCATACAAATGCTAGAACGGAATGCATACAGATGTCCGTTCTCTCATAGTCCATTAATTTTTAAAAGAGGAGTGACTGTATGTGAACCCTGAGCTTCAAGTAGGTCTAATTGGATATGGATTTGCGGGCAGGACATTTCATGCACCTGTGATTACGTCGGTCCCTGGTATGAACCTAAAGAAAGTCGTTGAACGACGAAGCGAGCGATCAAAGGAGCGGTATCCATGGATCGAGGTTGTAAAATCAGTTGATGAACTATACGCTGATCCAGAGATTGATTTGATTATTGTCACCACACCTAGCACTGATCATGTGCCATTTGTTCGCGATGCACTAAATGCTGGAAAACATGTAGTCGTTGAGAAGCCGTTTACACCAACGACAAATGAAGCGGATGAATTGATCCAATTGGCGAAGAAGAAAAATAAGGTGCTAAGCGTTTTTCATAATCGGCGTTGGGACGGCGATTTCATGACGATTCAAGAAATTTTACAAAAAAACTTGCTTGGGAGAATCAGGGAATGCGAGTTTCATTGGGATCGATTTAATCCGATCGTATCAGGTAATAACTGGCGAGAGCAAGCAGGTGCAGGTACAGGGGTCTTTTATGATTTAGGTGTGCATTTACTGGATCAAGCTGTTTGTCTTTTTGGCACTCCCCAAACAATAGCGGCAGATGTTCAGATTCAACGAGAGGGTGCAGCGACCCATGATTATTTTGCTGTTACACTTAGATATCATGACAAATTGAAGGTGACATTGAAATCTTCTCCATTTGTTCGAATCGAAAGCCCCCGCTATATTTTACATGGGGAGAAAGGTTCCTTTATTAAATATGGTGTTGATCCACAGGAAAAGGCATTAATGGATGGTCAATCACCTGCTACTACTGATCAATGGGGAAAAGAGCCTGAGGAACAATGGGGAGAATTACATACCTCGATTGGGCAGATCCATATAAAGGGAAAAGTAGAAACGCTTCCCGGCGCTTATCAACACTATTATCAAAATATATATGATCATATTATGGGTATCTCCGAACTAGAGGTGAAGCCGGAGGAAGCTAGATTGAACATTCACTTGATTGAACGGGCCTTGCAAAGTCATCAGGAAGGTCGCGTTTTGCTTGTACAGGATGAAACGGATATAAAAATGAGGTGAAAATGTATGTTTCCTTTTAAAACGGCATTAAATGCATCAACCTTATTTCCCTTCCAATTAGATGTCATTCAACAAATCGAGGTTACAAAGCAAGCTGGCTACCAAGGAATTGAACTGTGGATACGTGATATTGAAGCTTATTTAGTGAATGGCGGAACGATTCAATCGATACAGGCAGCATTAGAGAAGGAAAATTTTTCGTTTATGAATGCGATTGCGTTTTTCAAATGGGCTGATGCGGATAGGGATACTCGTGAAAAAGCGCTCATACAGGCTGAAAAGGAGATGAAATTACTTGCTTCCTTAGGGTGTGCCTCTATAGCTGCACCCCCTTTCGGAAATGTAAAAGCTGTCCGTTTAGACGAAATGGCCCGGTACTTTGAGCGATTAGTTCAACTTGGCAGAGAAATCGGTGTTGAACCGATCCTCGAATTTTGGGGAAAAGCAGAGCAGCTTTCTACATTAAACGAAGCTCAACTTGTCATGGAAAAGTCCAATGTAAAACATCCAAAAGTATTAATTGACCCTTTCCATATGTATATTGGAGGGAGTGACTTTACAGGTTTAAGTAGTTTACAAGCCAACCAGATTGGGATTGTTCATGTCAATGATTATCCCGCTTCCCCACCAAGAGAAAAATTGGAAGATCGTGACCGAGTTTTTCCAGGTGACGGAATTTGCCCCACTGCAGAAATGGCCAGGATGCTTGCACAAATCGGTTATAAAGGTTTCGTATCATTGGAATTATTTATAGAAGATTATGAGGGAAAATCAGCATTGGAAATAGCTGCATATGGCTTGAAGAAGATGAAACATTCCTATCTTGTTGACTAAATCCTAACGCAGGCGAACAACCTGCCCCCTCGCCTGCTTTAAAAGAACTCATACATAGATTAGGCTTAAGAGAATGTACAATGAAGGGATGGTTATGATTGAAGCCAGGGTTGTAAGAAAGACCGTGATTGAAGCAAATGGTACGTCTCCTCCGAATTTTTGTGCATACATAGAAACCGTGGGAGCAGCAGGCATCCCTGAAACAAGTACCGCAATCGCCATCAGGGCAAATGGGATTGAAAATAATGTGAAAGGCAGGAGGCAAATAGGGATAATGATCAGCCTCATGCCTGTTGTCAACCATACATAGCGATTTTTTATATATACGAATACATCTTTTGTCCGCACACGAACAAAGATACTGCCAATCAGCAGCATAGAAAGAGGAACCGTCATTTTTCCTACGCTTTCTAAGCCTCCTAAGATCACCAGCGGCCAATGGAAAGGGAATATAAAAACAATTAAGCCGATTAAGGTCGAAACCAGTCCTGGATTTAAAAAGATTTGCGACCAAGAAAAGGAATGTTTGGACTGCACAAAGATAAAAATGCCATAAGTCCAAATAAGGACCAAATAGGGAATGTTAAACATTGTCGCATATACAATCCCTTGATCACCAAATAAGGCATAGGAAACAGCATAACCAATAAAACCTTGGTTTCCAAAAATGATAAGAGCTTCTACAACTTTTTTCCGGTCTTCTTCAACCTTCGCCTTTTTTCTTATCCATTTGGCCAATAAACAGGCAAGGAACAATATATAAATGGATAATCCACATAAAACCAGCATTTCCTTCAGGATATGGACGGAAAAAGAGATATCCATAGAGGCTAAAATAAGTGCCGGTAATGTAATATACAGAACTAATTGGGTCATCACTTGATCAGCGTGACGATTTAAAATACCCTTTTTTCGTGCGATATATCCCAAAAAAATGAAGCCATACAACATAATCATTTCCTGAGCAAAGGACACCAAGGCGTTCATTCCAGACACCTTCTCATTAAACATTTTCTTGTATCCTATTGTAAAATATCAGCCTTGGTGACTCTTTATCTACCTTTTACTCCCCGCTCCATTCCTTGAAAAATTGCTCTGAAAAATCACTTAATCCCACTAAAAGTAATTCCTTGAATAAACGTCTTCTGCATAAAGAAGAACATGATGATGATAGGCAATGTCATCATTGTCGAAACTGCCATCATCAAGCCCCATTCCGTTCCCATTTGGTTTTGGAATTGCTGAAGTCCTAATGACAATGTGTACTGCATTTCATCTGTCAAATAAAGCAAAGGACCAAGAAAATCTGTCCAGCTCCCCATGAATTGAAAAAGTCCAACCGCAAGGAGTGCCGGCTTTGCCAAAGGCAGCATAATTTGCAAATAAATCCGTAATTCGGACGCACCGTCAATCTTTGCCGAATCTCTTAACGTATCCGGGAGCCCTAAGAAAAATTGACGTAACAAAAATATGTAAAACGGTGCTCCAAAAAAGGCCGGAACAATTAATGGGAGCGGCGTTCCAACCCATCCTATTTTATTGAATATTAAGAACAGCGGAATCATCGTAACCTGTCCTGGAATCATCATGACAGCGATTGTAAGGATAAAGAATACATTTCTCCCCTTCCAGCGAAGTTTCGCAAAGCTATACGCCACTAAAGGACAGGAAATAAGAATGCCTATTGTACTTAAAATCGTTATAACCACCGTATTTTTCAAATAAGTAAAAAAAGGGATATACGACATCGCATCAATATAATTCTGAAAGCGAAATGGTTTTGGAATCCATTCAGGTGGAAATGTAAAGATTTGCGTGATCGGTTTCAATGATGTCGACACAAGCCAGATGAATGGAACAATGAAAAAGATGGACGCAATAATAAGAATGAAATGTGCTAACGAATATTGAATTCGTTTTTTGGTAATCGGTTGCATTCAACATACTCCTTTCTACTCACCTTGATAAGTGGACCCAGCGCTTTGAAGTCAGGAAAATTAACGCCGTTAAGGCCATAATAATCACAAATAAAATCCAAGCCATCGCTGAAGCGTATCCCATTTTGAAAAACTTAAACCCATTATCGTATAAATACATGACATAAAAGGTTAAAGAATTTGCGGGAGACCCTTGGCCTTGTGTCATCGTATACGGTAATGTAAATTGTTGGAATGCTCCAATGATACCCATAACCAAGTTAAAAAATATGACTGGTGTGAGTAAGGGTAGCGTGATATGTCTTGTTCTTTGCAGCCAGTTCGCTCCATCTACCTCTGCTGCTTCATAAAATTCTTCCGGTATATCGCCTAGACCAGCTAAATAAATAATGACAGCCTGTCCAATTCCCCACAATGACATTAAGATCAACGAAGGCTTCGACCACTTCACACTCCCTAACCAGTTAGGGCCTTCAATTCCGAAAAAGTCCAACGTTCCGTTAATCAGACCGAATCCTGGGTTCAATAACCACATCCACAGAACTGCCAGTGCAACGTGGGGAACAAGTGTAGGTAAGAAATAAATAGTCCGGTACACAGCCAATCCTTTTACCTTCATATTAAGCATCATCGCGAGAGCTACCCCGAAGATAATGCTTAAAGGAACAAACAAGACAGCGAAATAGACAGTATTATAGACTGATTTCCAAAACAGGTCATCGTGAAATAGTTCCTTATAGTTTTGAAATCCAATAAATTCTCCCGGCTGCAAAACACTGTATGTTGTAAAACTAAAATAAATGGAAGAAAATAATGGAATTGCAAAAAATACAATCAAACCAATGACCCACGGTGATGCAAAGAGCCAACCTGTCAAATTTGCCTTAAAAGTAAAAGAGCTTTTCTTTTTCGGTTGGACGACAACGCTTGATGTTTCAATTTTCGCCAAATTTGGCAGCCCCTTTCATAAATAAAAGGGAGGTAGCCCTCCCCATTTATTCTTTTTTCAATGCTTTATTCACAGTCTCAGTCGCTTTATCTAAATTTTCCTGAGGAGTACCATTTCCCCTTGTCGAGTTTTCAACAGCCGTTGCAAGCTCGTTCCATAGCAATTGTCCTTCTGAAATAACAGGTCTATGGTGTGAATTTGGAAGGATATCAACAAACTCTTTTAAAATTGGATCGTTCGCGCGGCCAAGTTCTTCGTTTACAGCCGGTTGAACGGAAAAGTCTCCTTCAAGCTTAGAATAATAGGCTTTTGCACCTTCTGGACCACCGAAGTATTTCAAGAATTCCCACGCAGCCTCAACGTTTTTAGCCCCTTTAGGAATAATAAAGCTATGACCGCCGGACCAAGTAGTGAAATCAGTTCCAGTCGGTGTCGGGATTGGTGTAACACCATAGTTTAAATCAGGCTTAAATTTGTTTATCCCTGTGACCGTCCAGTTTCCGTCTATTTTCATACTAAGCTGGCCGGAAATAAACGGATCTAAAGCATCACTACCTGCAGAACTTTCAAATCCAGAAATATCTTCTACATTGTATTTTTTTCCGAAGTCAACCATCCATTCCAAAGCCTCTACAATTTTAGGATCGTTGGCAGTCACTTCACCTGTACTTTCATTGTAAAATTCACCTCCGAATGACCATCCCCAGCTATACAGCCAACCTTGACCATACCAAGGAATAAAGCCAATTCGTTTAAAGCGGTTACCATCTTTGATGGTTAATTTCTCGGCAGCCTCTTCTAATTCTTTAATGGTTTTAGGAGGATTATCGGGATCTAACCCAACTTCTTTAAAATGATCTTTATTATAATACAATAAACGAGCATCGGTGGAATATGGAATCGCATAAAGTTTACCTTCGTAACTCGCTTCATCCCATGCATACGGATAATAGCGATCTTGGGAGATACCATCTGCAGCAGCCATATCCGTTAAATCCGTTAATGCATCTTGTGCTGCCCATGATCCAACTTTAAATCGATCAAATGTTGCGACATCAGGAGGATTGCCGCCTGTAACGGAAGTCAATAGTTTTTGGTCCGCTCCCTCATTCGCCTCCGTATAAACCATTTTCACTTTAATATCAGGATGGGATTCTTCAAAACTCTTAACCAATGCATTCATCGCTTCTAATCCGATTCCTGTACTACCATGCCAAAACGTAATTTCTGTCTGCCCGCCTTTGCCGGAAGATGTCTTTTCTTTCGAAGAACAGCCAGCTAAAAAAACTGACAGGACAAGCATACTAATAAGCATTAATTGACCGAATTTCTTTACTATTTTTTTCATTTGTTATAACCAGTCCCTTCACGTCGCTCACGGGCATCAACCGTCATGTTAGAAAAAATATAAATAGTGTTATTATCCATTTATATGGCTAATTAGAAATTGTCATCATGTTTTTGAGAACGGTGTCATTTATAAGTTACATAATAGTCCTTACTGATTTTATAGCGAGATTGGCCTTCTTTCTGAAAAATTTCTATTGGTCAATGAGTTTTGGACACGCACTATAATTTAATTTTCTGTCTTCAGCACCCCCTAGACTTTCTTCTGCAATAAAATGAGACAAAATGACTATGAATGATGGGAATCCGCTTCTTCTAATCATAAGGAACTAGTAACTATTTGTTATTATATGATTAATTATCATATAAATCAACAATAATATTCCTATTAGTTCTAAAAAGGATATCTTCATGAGTTTTGCTGTAATCCACGGTAAAATGAAGAAAAAGTGAGATAAAGGAGTTTCAAATGAAACAGAGAAAAATTGGGGATAAATTAAGGACGTTAAGAAAGGCCAAACGTTTAACAGCACAAGACCTAGCGGATAAAGTAAATATTTCCCAGTCGTATATTAGTCGTTTTGAAAATAACCGAGCTATTCCAGATATTGAGATGCTTGAAAGAATTCTTATTGCGTTAGATTCCGATCTAGCAACCTTTTTCTCCTCAGAACTTGATAATACCCCACCCGATCTAGTTCAACTAATCAATACGGTTAAAACCTTAAGTCCTGCAGCTAGGATAAAATTAAACGAATTTTTGAATATAGTAACAGAGAAAGACTCGTAGTGTGTGTTCAAAATCCATCTAAAATATCACAAAAACGATCACATAGAGCTTTCCTATGTGATCGAATTTTGGGGACAGGTGATCTAGCTGTATATGCCTATTTTTCTGGATGCTCGTAGAATAAATATCCAAGTGGCAGCCCCTACACTATTTTTTTATTGATATTGAATCAAATGATATTTTTTCTTCCCACGACGAATGACGGTAAATTTTCCGCCTAATTTATCTTTATCCTCTAACACATAATGGAGATCTGTAATCCGCTCCCCATTAATTGAAATCGCACCATTTTGAATATCTTCTCTTGCTTGGCGTTTGGATGGAGAGATTTTCGCCTTCACAAGTATTTCAACAAGGCCTGTTTCCTCCCCTTCTTTATGCACATGCGTAGGGACATCCTTTAATCCCTGTTCAATCTCATCTGCATTTAAAGCAGCAATATTGCCGCTGAACAAAGCTTCCGTAATGCGAATCGCTTGCTGCAACGCCTTTTCCCCATGAATCAACCGGGTCATTTCTTCTGCCAATGTCCGTTGCGCTTTTCGTAAGTGAGGTTCTGATTGAACCGACTGCTCCAATTCTTCAATAGCCGTTCGATCTAAAAACGTAAATAATTTTAAATATTTCACGACATCTGCATCTGCTGTATTCATCCAGAATTGGTAAAATTCATAAGGGGTCGTTTTTACAGGATCAAGCCATATGGCCCCACTCTCCGTTTTACCAAATTTCGTTCCATCCGCTTTTGTCACCAACGGAATGGTCATACCGTAGGCTTTTGCCCCTTCTCCCGCTATTTTTCTAATCATTTCTAATCCAGTTGTAATATTCCCCCACTGGTCACTTCCACCAATTTGCAGTTTACAATTCCAATTTTCATATAATTGGTAAAAGTCGATTGCCTGCAGAATGGTGTAAGTAAACTCTGTAAAAGAAATTCCCGATTCTAAGCGAGAGGAGACAATGTCCTTCGCAAGCATATAATTGACCCCAATATGTTTCCCATAATCCCGCAGGAAGGTAATGAGGTCCATGGAGCCCACCCACTCAAAATTATTCGTTAGGAGTGCACCATTTTCTCCACTGAAATCAAATATTTGCTCCAATTGCTTTTTAAGACCTTGCACATTTTTCTCTACTTGTTCCAGTGTTTGCAGTTTTCTTTCTTCCTTTTTTCCGCTGGGGTCACCAATGAGACCTGTGGCTCCACCCACCAAAACAATGGGGCGATGGCCATGGTTTTGAAAACGTCTTAAAGTTAAAAAGGGTAATAAATGTCCAATATGCATGCTATCTGCGGTTGGATCAACTCCACAGTATAAAGAAATTTTTTCCTTCTCTATTATGTCCGCTAATCCGTCTGCATCTGTTTCTTGATAAACAAGCCCTCTCCATCTTAAATCATCCATTAATTCACTCATGCCTATATCCTCACTTTCAGCAAAATAAAAACGCCCCTTCGTAAAAACGAAGGGACGATGAATAACCGTGTTACCACCCAACTTGGGGATCGATAAAAAAATCCCCCACTTTTCCATGATATCGGTATTGACTACCGTTTGCCGCTACTACCTCGTTCACGACAAATGCTCAAGGAGGTAATTCGTCAAACTGTGTGTATCGATTTGCACCAACCATCGATTCTCTGCCTAACAGGGACAGATGACTACTTGATTCCCATCAACGCAAAATTGTTCAATTCATTTAAAGTATTTTAACCTTAATTCAAAGGAATTGTCAAATTTCTATAAAAAATTCTCCATGATGACTTCCCAATCTAGCAATTATGCTATAATAGGAATGATTTTTGGGAGGGATGAAAACGAATGAAGGACCAAATGCATAAAATTTGGGAGAGAATGAAAACATTGGCTTCCAGAATCCGATATAAATCGATCGCAAAGGGAGCGAGAATCACCTACGGTGTAACTTGGAATCTCTTATTACTATTTATCATCGTATTTATAATAGGTGGAGCCTTCGCTGGCGGAGTGGGATTGGGCTATTTTGCTTCACTTGTGAAAGACCAAAAAGTATTAGCAAAAGAAGATATGATTAAAAACGTTCACCACTATGAGGAAACATCATCGGTTTTCTTCGCTGATAATATTTTTCTCGGTAAATTACGTGCTGATATCGACCGGGAGGAAATCGGAATTAATGACGTTTCCGATTGTGTCAAAAAGGCAATTGTGGCGACAGAGGATGAGAATTTTTACGAGCACAAAGGTGTCGTTCCAAAAGCCCTCTTCCGTGCTGTTTTCCAGGAGTTCACCAACTCTTCTATTCAATCAGGCGGAAGTACGCTCACACAGCAATTGATTAAAAACCAAATTTTAACAAATGAAGTTTCCTTTGATCGGAAGGCAAAAGAGGTATTGCTTGCTCTTCGGCTTGAGCGTTTCATGAGTAAGGATGAAATCTTAGAAGCTTATTTAAATGTCACGACATTTGGACGCAATTCATCGGGGCAAAATATTGGGGGTGTACAAACAGCCGCAAAAGGGATATTCGGCAAGGATGCGAAGGATTTAACCTTGCCGCAAGCCGCTTTTATTGCTGGATTACCACAAAGTCCATTTCGGTATACTCCTTTCACCAGGGAAGGAAAGGTGAAGGAACCAGAATTACTAGAACCAGGCCTTACCCGGATGAAAACTGTTTTAAATAGAATGAGAAAAGCAGAACTCATTTCAGAAAAAGAATACAAAGAAGCGATTGCCTATGACATCACGGCTGATTTCATACCGAAAGAACCACGCTCTTATGACAAGTACCCTGCACTAGCCTATGAGGTGGAAGATCGTGCGATAAAAGTGTTGACAGAGGTATTGGCCGAAAAAGACGGGCATAAAAAGAAGGATTTAGAAAAAGATAAAAAATTATATGAAAAATATTCAACACTTGCCAACCGCGATATTCGGCAAAACGGCTATCAGATTCATACAACGATTAACAAGAAATTATATGACGCCTTTGAGAAAACGAAAGATGAGTATGATAACTATGGACCTACGTTAAAAAGAGAAAGGAAAAATCCAGATACCGGCGAATGGGAGGAAGTGGATGATCCCGTTCAAATTGGGGCGATTTTAATTGAAAACAAAACAGGCAAAATCTTAAGTTTTGTCGGTGGAAGAGATTATAAATTGGATAATTTGAATTATGCCACAGAAGTACCTAGGCAAAACGGTTCGAGCATGAAACCATTGCTTGTCTATGGACCTGCAATAGAATTGGGGAAAAGTGCGCCAGGTGACGTAATTGCGGATTTACCGTATCATTTTCCGAACGGTGCGGGTGGGACATGGACACCAAACAACTATTCCTATAGATATTACGGTCTTGTATCTGCCCGAGAAGCTTTAGCTAAGTCCCATAATGCTTCGGCCGTCAGTACATTTTGGCGTATTCGCGATAACAATCCAGGGCAATATTTAAAAAAGATGGGGATCACGACTGTAAGTGAAGACGAAGCGACTTATCTCTCTTCGGCACTCGGCGGGGTAACGCATGGGGTGACGGTAGAAGAAAATACTAATGCCTATACAACCTTTGCCAATGGGGGAGAATTTAAAGATGCGTATATGATTGAGAAAATTACCGATCATGATGGCAAAGTTGTTTATGAACATAAAGATGAGCCTATGAAAGTATTTAGCCCCCAAACGGCTTATTTAATGATCGATATGATGCGCGGAGTCTTCAATCGACCAGGTGCAACTGCCGCTTCTGTCCCCGGCATGCTTAAATTTTCCACCGACTGGGCCGGAAAAACGGGGACAACCAATGAATTTAAAGATTCATGGTTAATTGGCACGAATCCAAATATTACATTTGGAACTTGGATCGGATATACTTCCAATAAATCATTGCGAACTGCAACGAGTGAAGATGAGTCTAGACGAAATTATCGGATCTGGGCCAAGTTAATGAATGCTGCCTATGATGTAGACCCTAAGCTAATTGCGCCTAAGGAACGCTTTAAAGCACCAGGCGGGATTGTAAGCCGCTCATATTGTGCTGTTTCCGGTATGCTTCCATCAGAAGCCTGTCAAAAAGCAGGACTTGTTCGGACAGATATCTACAATGCAAAATATGTGCCAAGTAAAACAGATGATAGCTTAGGGGCAGGTGGACGCTATATTTTAGTCAATGGGAAAAAATACGCCGCCTTACCCTCAACACCGAAGGAATTTACGAGACAAGGATTAGTGATTAATCCTAGTTTCCTAAAACGAATTACGTATGGTCTTGTAAGCGACTTTTCGCAACTCACTCCCCAAACATCTCAATGGAAGGGACTCCTTGTGGCAGATGCTAAGCTAGAAGATGATGGAAAAGCCCCAGCTGCCGTCTCCGCCAAGATGGATGGAAACACAATTACATGGGGGAGATCAGCAAGTCATGATGTCATCGGCTACCGTGTATACAGTGAAGGCGGGAAAAAAGTTGCTTCTGTTTTTTCCGATGGGACTCTCGCTCATAAAGTTGGAAAAGGGAAGTTCTATGTTGTCGCGGTCGACGTGGCCGGAAGAGAATCAAAACCGTCTAATCTTGCAGGGAAGGAAGAGGAAAAGGTAGCCTCCACCACAACTTCTACTGACAATGACGAGAAGAAAAAAGCCGAAGAACAAAAGAAAGCGAAAGAACAAAAGAAACAAGAAGAGGAAAAAAAGAAAGAAGAAGCTAATAAACAAGAGAAGACAAAGCGGCAAGGAGAAGAAAAGGAGAAAGAAGAAGAAATTAAGCAGGAACAGGAAAAAGTTGAGCAAGATAAACCAAATGAAGAAACGAAAAACCAATAGATAGAATGAAGACGGGGCCGTCCAATATTGGATGCCCCTTTTTACGTTCAAGAATACGGATATTTCAACGCTTTTTAAAATTCAAATTTCAATAGAATTCCCCTTTTCGGACAGCCGCATTTAATTTTGTCCTTGCAATAATAAAGAAGTTTCTCTAATATGAAATGAGTGACTTAATAAAAGAAAGGAAGAATTCAATGTCAATAAACCTTCACAAAAAGCCTCTGCCCTCTAAGGAACTGTCTATTCTCCAATCCTTGCTTCCACGAATGGATCTATCTCCACAGGAAAAGCAGCGCTATGAAACTCTCGATAAAGGATTTAAAGGAGAGCAAGCATTTCATAGTCTTCTCCAGCAAACAGAATTAAAGGATCAGATGTTTTTGTACAGTTTACTTTTACAAACAAACCATACGGAATTTCAAATTGATAGTATTCTTATTCGGCCAAGAAGGATATTTCTTTTTGAAGTCAAAAATTTTGAAGGCGATTATTATATCCAACAAGACAAATGGTATGCGTTGTCAACAGGAAAAGAAGTTAGGAACCCGTTACATCAACTTAATAGATGTACACTTTTACTCCGCCAAGCACTTCAACAATGGGGACATGAAATATCTGTAGAACCCTACATCATCTTCATCAACCCAGAATTCACCTTATACCAAGCTCCTCAGAACCAACCGATGATTTCCCAACCCAACTTAATCGATTTCTTAAACAATTAAATATCTCCACCACACCTGTCACGCAAAAGCAGATAAACTTGGCGAAACAATTTGTGGTGAATCATGTCGAACAATCCGTTTATGAACGTTTGCCCAATTATAAATACGATGGATTAAAAAAAGGGACCTTTTGTCCATTTTGTACAAGCGTCCTCATCCCTTTTACTTTGAAAAAGATAAGATGTGAAAAATGCGGTTATGAAGAAGATATTGATGCAGCGGTCATGCGTAGTGTGAAAGAATTTCATCTTCTATTTCCAGATAGAAAAATCACAACAATGGGAATTCAAGAATGGGGTGGTCTAATCCTCTCGAAAAAGGTGATACGCAGGGTTTTGGGGAAGTATTTAACTTATATTGAAAAAGGTGGCCATTCCCATTATCTTTTAACAAAATAAATAGTGTACATTGATAATGTGGCATAAGACACGACAGAATAAATAACTAGCGTGCTTTGAGGGACAGCCATTAGATCGCTACGACTGATTTGAATTAGACACTTTTCGCCTTCGCTGGCACAGCCAACAGACCCGATGTGACTGGATTGAGCGCTTTCCAAATTTGAGGGCACGGCCAACCGAGTCGCTGTTACCGGTTTTGGCATTTTCCTACTTTAGGGGCACAGCCAACCGAGTCGCTGTTACCGGTTTTGGCAGTTTCCTACTTTGGGGGCACGGCCAACGGGCTCGCTGTGACCGGTTTGAGCAGTTTCCTACTTTGGGGGCACAGCCAACGGGCTCGCTGTGACCGGTTTGAGCAGTTTCCTACTTTGGGGGCACAGCCAACGGACCCGATGTGACCGGATTGAGCGCTTTCCAAATTTGAGGGCACGGCCAACGGAATCGCTGTGACCGGTTTTGGCATTTTCCTACTTTGAAGGCACAGCCAACCGAGTCGCTGTTACCGGTTTTGGCATTTTCCTACTTTGGGGGCACAGCCAACGGGCTCGCTGTGACCGGTTTGAGCAGTTTCCTACTTTGGGGGCAAAGCCAACGGGCTCGCTGTGACCGGTTTGAGCAGTTTCCTACTTTTGGGGCACGGCCAACCGAGTCGCTGTGACCGGTTTTGGCATTTTCCTACTTTGAGGGCACGGCCAATGGCTTCGCTGTTACCGGTTTGGGCATTTTCCTACTTTAGGGGCACAGCCAACCGAGTCGCTGTGACCAGTTTTGGCATTTTCCTACTTTGAGGGCACAGCCAACCGAGTCGCTGTGACCAGTTTTGGCATTTTCCTACTTTGAGGGCACAGCCAACCGAGTCGCTGTGACCGGTTTGAGCAGTTTCTAACTTTAAAGGCGCAGCCAACGAACCCGATGTCACCGATTTAGGCTTTTTCCAACTTTGAGGGCATAGCCACCGAGTCGCTGTGACCGGTTTGAGCAGTTTCCTACTTTGAGGGCGCAGCCAACGGGCTCGCCATAACCACATTGGGCTTCCAACTTTATGGGCACGGCCACAGATAACAAAAAGAGGCTACTCTATTCAAATAGAGTAACCACTTTACTAATTAATCCTCCATTGTCGATAAGTCACCAGTTGGCAAGTCGAGTTCCCAGGCTTTAAGCACGCGGCGCATGATTTTACCGCTTCGTGTTTTTGGAAGTTTGTCACGGAATTCGATTTCCCGTGGAGCCGCATGGGCTGCAAGCCCCTTTTTCACAAATTGACGAATATCCTCCTTCAATTCATCGGTTGGCTCGATCCCTTCAAGCAGAGCCACAAACGCCTTAATAATTTCGCCACGGACAGGATCTGGTTTTCCAATTACCCCAGCCTCTGCCACTGCGGGATGCTCTAGAATTTTACTTTCCACTTCAAATGGTCCTACCCGCTCACCTGAAGTCATAATCACATCATCCACTCGTCCTTGGAAGAAGAAATAGCCATCTTCATCTATATAAGCAGAATCTCCTGATACATACCAATCACCAGGTAGAAAATAGGAATCATATTTGGCTTTATTATTCCAGATCTCACGCATCATCGAAGGCCAACCTTTTTTAATTGCGAGATTGCCCATCCGATTGGGAGGCAATACATTCCCTTGATCATCTACAATCGCTGCTTCTACTCCTGGAATTGGTTTTCCCATCGAACCAGGTTTAATTTCCATGCACGGATAATTGGCAATGAGCAAAGCGCCGGTTTCTGTCATCCACCATGTATCATGGATGCGTTTATTAAATACTTTTGAACCCCAACGAATAACCTCGGGATTTAACGGTTCCCCAACGCTTAGAATATGACGTAATTCTGAAAGATCAAACTGTTTGACTAATTCATCTCCAGCACCCATCAACATTCTAAAAGCAGTTGGGGCACTATACCAAACGGTTACACCGAAATCCTGCAACGTTTCATACCAGTTTTCTGGTTTAAATCTCCCCCCCACAATCACATTGGATGTGCCTGTTAACCATGGGCCGAAAATTCCGTAAGATGTTCCTGTTACCCAGCCTGGATCAGCCGTGCACCAATATACATCCTCTTCTTGTAAATCTAAAATCCAACGAGCGGTTTGATAATGTTGGATCATCGCATTATGAACATGCAGTACTCCTTTAGGGCGCCCTGTTGAGCCAGAAGTATAGTGAAGGATCAAACCGTCTTCACGATCTACCCACTCAATCTCGAGATCGCGATCAGCTTCAGCTACTCGCTTATTAAAATCGACTAGTTGATCCGTTTCCTCCACACCTTCTCCAACTAAGAAAATCGTTTTCAAATCGGGTAACTCCTCAACCGGAACGCGATCCAATAATTCTGGTGTGGTTACAAGGACTTTGGCTTTACTATCCTCCAATCGGTCCTTTACAGCCCCTTCCATAAAAGCTTCGAATAAAGGCCCGACAATTGCCCCAAGCTTGATAGCTCCTAATATTGCAAAATATAATTCTGGAGAACGAGGCATAAAAATAAAGACACGATCCCCTTTTTCCACATTTCCATACGTTTTTAAAGCATTTCCTGCCTGATTCGTCAATATCTTCATATCGCGAAATGTATATTTTTCTTCCCTGTTACCCGCACGGAAATATAGTGCGATCTTATTTTTTCGAAAGGATTCCGCATGACGATCAATCGCTTCATAAGCCATATTGACTCGCCCTGTTTCATACCAGGAGAACTGCTTTTCAGTCTCTGCCCAATCAAATTTGGCACGAGCTTCTTCATAGTTTTGTAAATTATAATTCCCTTGAACAACCGGCAACGCTTCCAAGTTCATTTCTTGACAACTCCTTTTGTTCGATTTACACAAACAATTTCTCCGCTTGTGCATTCATCCATGCAACCTATTTCTAATAATAGAATAATTCCTGTATACGCTTACTAGAAATGATGTATACTATTATAATATAAAAAAAACCCATTCTCAATTTATTCCTAACATGTTTTAATATTTTTTAAAATCTATAACTTTAGATATAATCAATATAGGAGTGAAAGGAGGGTATTTGGGTGGAGCATAAAAAAACATACAACGCTAGAGAACTACGTAGTAAAAACGGTACATTGCTGATTGAAGGTCCTATCCCCGGGGAAAAGCTTACCCAGTTGGATTTCCATAAAGATTTGGTTGCCTTTAGACCTGCAAAACAGCAACAGGAGGCATTAGTAGAGATTGCCGACCTTCCCGAAGGCAGGATTGTGATCGCCCGGGAGGAAAATCAAGTTGTTGGCTATGTCACCTTTTTATATCCAGATCCACTTGAACGATGGTCACAAGGCAATTTAGAGAATTTAATCGAACTTGGTGCCATTGAGGTTGCCCCCGAATTTCGCGGGGCAGGTGTGGGAAAGGCTTTGTTAGAAGTTTCAATGATGGATGACGCAATGGAGGATTATATCATTATTACGACAGAATATTATTGGCATTGGGATTTAAAAGGAACGGGATTAAATGTTTGGGAATACCGAAAAATTATGGAAAAAATGATGAATTCCGGTGGTCTTGTTTGGTATGCAACGGATGACCCAGAAATTACTTCTCACCCTGCGAATTGCTTGATGGTCAGAGTTGGCAAAAGAGTCCCACCCGAATCGATCCAAAAGTTTGATAATATTCGACTCATCAACCGTTTTATGTATTAACACAGCTACTAAAAAAGGAGTTGAATAGATTGATTGTAGAACAAATCATGACAACAGATGTTATTACACTTACTCCTGAGAATTCTCTAAGAACAGCTATAAAGCTCATGCGTGAATCGAATATTCGGCATTTGCCTTTAGTGAATAAAGAGCATGAAATTGTTGGACTTGTCACTGAGAGAGATATTAAGGCTGCAACACCTGTTTTACTAGAAGGTGAAAAAGCACAGGAATTATTAGAGCAGCCTTTGTCAACGATTATGGTTACGAATCTAATAACAGGTCATTCTCTTGATTTTGTTGAAGAGGTGGCTTCTCTTTTCTACATCCATCGAATTGGTTGTCTTCCCATTGTTCAAAATAGAAAACTTGTCGGAATTATAACAGGTACAGATTTACTACATACTCTTGTTAAGTTAACGGGAGCAGATCAGCCAGGTTCACAGATTGAAATCAGGGTGATAAATCGTGCTGGTATCCTGCATGAGGTTACCTCCGTTTTAAAAAATAACAATATCAATGTATTAAGTGTCTTGGTTTATCCTGATTCAAAAAGTATGAATCATAAGGTGCTAGTCTTTAGGGTAGCCACCATGAACCCTCTTCGACTTCTCCAGACATTAAAAAAGGAAGGGCTTGAGGTGCTTTGGCCAAATATGCCCGGTTTGGATGGATAAAATGAAAAGAGATTCCGTTTTTATATATTCCGACAAATTACTTACCTATCGTTTTTCCAAACAGCATCCATTTAACCAGCATAGATTAGTACTGACTTTAGATTTATTAAAAAAAATGAAGGCGATTGCATCCGAAGACATTCTTGTCCCTCGCACAGCTACGGATGAAGAACTGCTTTTAAATCATGAGCACACCTATATAGAAGCAGTAAAAATGGCAAGCATTGGCCAGCTTCCTGAGCATCAAGCAGAAAGCTTTGGAATTGGGACAGAAGATACCCCTGCTTTTCCGGGTATGCATGAAGCTAGTGCTCAGCTCGTTGGAGGGACATTAACAGCCGTTGATCAAGTTATGCAAGAGAAAGCGCAACATGCTCTTCATCTTGGTGGTGGTCTTCACCACGGTTTTCGCGGTAAAGCATCTGGCTTTTGTATCTATAACGATAGCGCGGTTGCGATTAAATATTTGCGTGAAAAATATAATGCCAGGGTTTTATATGTGGACACAGATGCTCATCATGGGGATGGAGTGCAATCCTCTTTTTATGACGATGATGCTGTCTGCACATTGTCCCTACACGAAACGGGACGCTATCTTTTTCCTGGAACAGGTAATGTAAACGAATGGGGACATGATCGTGGCTATGGTTATTCTTTTAATATACCGCTCGATGCCTTTACTGAGGATGATTCATTTTTAAACGCCTATACGAGGGCTGTTACAGAGATAGCTGAATATTTTAAGCCTGATATTTTATTAACGCAAAATGGTGCTGATGCGCATTTTTATGACCCTTTAACCCATCTTTCGACAACGATGAAAACCTATCGAGAAATTCCGCGATTAGCCCATAAAATTGCTAATCAATATTGTGACGGAAAATGGGTTGCGGTTGGGGGTGGAGGTTATGATATATGGCGTGTAGTACCAAGAGCTTGGTCCCTTATTTGGCTGGAAATGATTGGGAAAGCAGATGTTTCTGGTCCTCTCCCTAAAGAATGGATAGAACGTTGGCAAGAGAAAGCCCCTGTATCCTTAATCGACCAATGGGAAGATCCACTGGATATGTATCAACCAATTCCTAGAAAAAAAGACATTGAAGAAAAAAATCAGCAAACCGTTGACCGCGCTTTATTTTTTGTTAGACAACAGCAGGAGCAAGTGAATCGAAATAAAGAATTTAAAAGGCCCAAATCATTTTGATTTGGGCCTGTCCACTATTTAAACTTTATTTCGTTGTCTCACGAAATTCAATCCGATGTGGCAGCAAGACGGATCCTTCATCTACTTCCTCTTTATTCATGTATTTCGTCAATAAGCGCATCGATACTGCTCCAATATCATAAAGAGGTTGGGCGATGGAAGAAAGTTGTGGGCGTACCATAATAGCCAGCTTTGTATTATCTGAAGAAATAATTTCTAATTCATCAGGGATGGATACACCGTCATCCTGTGCTCCATTCATAATACCAATCGCCATATCGTCTGTTCCGGCTATAATCGCTGATGGACGTGCTTCCATCGTATTGAATTTTTTCCAAACCTCAAGTCCTGATTCATATGTGTCATCGCCTTCAATCACATTGTTCTCCTGTAATTCAATCCCTGCAGCTTCCAATGCATCCTTGTAACCAACTAATTTTTGATCGCGATTAATTGGATTATTTAATGGACCTATTACAAAACCGATGTTTTTATGCCCGCTCTCGATTAAAGAAGAAACTGCATCGTAGGTTGCTTGACGGTAATCAATATTAACTGAAGGAACCTCTCCTGATTGATCAACTGAGCCTGCCAAAACAATCGGAACTGGCGAACGTTTAAATTCATCAATATGAGTTTTCGTAATATGCCCGCCCATAAAGACAATTCCATCCACCTGTTTCCCTAACATAGTATTTAGAAGATGCATTTCTTTATCCAAATTTTGATCAGAATTACTTAGGAGGATATTGTACTTATACATTGTGGCAATATCTTCGATACCTCTAGCTAATTCCGCATAGAAAATACTTGAGATATCTGGAATAATCACTCCCACTGTCGTCGTTTTTTTGCTTGCAAGACCTCTTGCAACCGCATTTGGACGATATTCAAGTCTTTGGATAACTTCCATTACTTTTTTCCGGGTCGCAGGTTTCACGTTTGGATTGCCATTCACAACTCTCGAAACAGTTGCCATGGAGACATTGGCTTCCCTTGCGACATCGTATATTGTTATATTCATTGGTCTCACACTCCTCTTATTCATTTTCAACAAAAAACACAAAAACAAACCATTTTTAAACAAAATATCCTATTTTTCTTATCATACGCTAGTGATTCGTCATCAAGCAAATAAAATCGTCTATTCTTGTGAAATTTTGCCACTTAAGTGAATTATTTCACAACAATGGTTAGACTGATTCAAAAACCATAATAAGCCGTTAAACTTTCTTCTCGTCCGCCGCATGTTAGGTACATTTCTTATAATAGCAGAAAATCGATAAATTGAGTATGGAAAAGTGATATATGACAGAAAAAATTCATATCTATTTTATATTTACATTAAATCTCAAATTTATACATACGTTTTCGCAGACCCAACACCCTTCTCCTTACGAGATAGATAAGAAAAGCGCAAGCGCCCGTTTAGCGACGTACAAACTTTTTAGGGGCCTGACGAGATAAAGGAAACACGATGAACCCGAAGGGTGAATCGATGTTGACTTACGCAAGCAGGCACCGAAAGTTTGCTAGTCGCTGGGCGCTGGAGCTAGATCCAAACATTAGCCAATTTTCTTTCTTACCTTTTAAAAAAACAGACAGCTAAATATAGATGCTGTCTGCTTTTCTCTTACTGATTCATCGTTGAATTTACCTTTTCAGCCATTTCTTCCGCTTTCTGCGATTTCATCATTTGTATCTTTCAGCGCGTTGTCGGCTTGATCCGTGCGTTCTTCTACTTGTTCCGCTTTTTGATCCACATTTTCGTTTACTGTTTCTTTCCATCCATCTGTCTTTTCCTTCACAGAATTGGCCATTTGTTCCGTTGTATTTTTAATCGTTCCACGAAGCTTTTCAGTTGTGTCTTTTACCGTTTCTGCAACATTGTTCCCTTTTTCAACAGCGGCTTGACGAAGTTGGTCCGTTTTTTCCTTTGCCGTCGATGTAATTTCAGATCCTTTCTCCATCACCGTTTCTTTCCATTCACCAGATTTATCCTTAAGGGTTTCAACCTGGGAACTAATATCACTTCTTAGTTCACGTCCGGATTTTGGTGCCATTAGAAGTGCTGTTGCTGCTCCTACAATACTGCCTACTACAATGCCAATCATAAAACTACCTGTTTTGTTTTGATCATTTTGTTGATTTCCCATTTTATTCTTCCTCCCTGATTTTATTGCCCTTTTTCCCACTCTGGTGCGGCTATCGCTTTCTGCGTACTTGAGCGTTGTTTCCTTGAAAATGCGTGTTTATTTCTTTCACCAAACCATTTATCCTTTATTTCTTTAATTGCTGCTCCCCACTGTACCATTTGGGCAATTTTTTCTTGGTTTTTGTTCATTGATGTGGAAATCGATAAAGTTACCTTTTTAAGGGAATGATTTAATTCCTGCACAGTTCCCCCAACTTCTTGAACAGCATTCACAACGGTATCTAATCTTTCTACCTTACGCTGAATATCCTCAGCAAGGGCGTTTGTCTTATGTAACAACATAGTTGTTTCTCCTGTTACACCCTCAAGCTGTTTTTGGAGACTGTCTAATGTTTGAGATACACTTGACATCGTTTCAGTCATTGTGTTTAAGGTTTTCATCATTCTGACCACAAGGAAAACAAAAGCAATTGCAATAACAGCTACACTTACATACAAAATAATAATCACGTGTCCAACACCTCCCATGTTCAGTTCACTATACCCTACCTTTGTAAGATATAAACTTCTTCTTCGTCTAAACTTCGCCATAAATAGGTATATTTCCTGCAAATAAGTTAAAATTAAGAGAAAGGTCATATTTTGTATTAATTTATGTCTTTTATTCTACTTCTATTCATTCAAATGCGAAGAATTGAAAAAACCTGGAACGATGTCCAGGTTTTTCATTACGTTAAACAAAATTATTGAGCTTTTTTCAATTGCTTTAATAAAAAATGTTCATATTCCAATTGAAATTTCTGGATATCTCCCGCTCCCATAAAAAGAATAACGGCATCATCGTGTAATTGCAAAGGAGATGTGTCATCTTCATGAAGTATTTCTGCATCCTCTATTTGTGTTTGTAAATCCTCGATCGTTAGTTTCCCATGATTTTCACGAGCGGAACCAAAGATATCACATAAATAAACTTTATCTGCTTCACTTAAGCTTTCTCCAAACTCTTGTAAGAAAGTCTGGGTTCTTGTAAAAGTATGTGGTTGGAAAACAGCAACAATGGACTTCTCAGGATACTTTTGGTGTGCCGCTCGGATGGTTGCTCTTATTTCCGCCGGATGATGAGCATAATCATCCACTAAAATTTGCCCACCTACCATTGTCTCTGTAAACCGCCTTTTCACACCTTTAAAGGTTTTGAAGCAATCTTTCAGAATCTCGACATCCACACCCTCATAATGACATAATGCGATCACAGATAAGGCATTTAATACATTATGCTCCCCATACAAAGGAATTTCAAAATTGGCATAAAAATGGTTTCGTACATAAACATCAAATACTGTACCGTTTGGCGATTTTTGCAGGTTACGGGCTTGGAAATCATTCTCTTCCCTGAAACCATAATATAAAACAGGTGCCTTTGCTTGAATTTTTTGCAAATAATCATCGTCACCATAGGCGATAATCGCTTTATTCACTTGCATAGCCATTTCTTGAAACGCCGAAAAAACATCCTCTATACTCGAAAAATAATCAGGATGATCAAAATCAATATTGGTCATAATGGCATAGTCGGGATGATAGGCGAGAAAATGCCGTCGATATTCACACGCCTCAAACACAAAATACTCTGCGTCCTTCACCCCACATCCAGTTCCGTCCCCAATCAAATAGGATGTTGGCTTTGCCCCTCCAATCACATGAGCCATTAATCCCGTTGTTGAGGTTTTCCCATGTGAACCTGTCACAGCGATACTTGTAAATCTATCCAATAGTTCTCCTAAAAACGCATGATAACGAATAACAGGGATTCCTAATCTTTCAGCTTCCTCAATTTCTTCATGCGTATCCGGGAAAGCATTCCCAGCGATCACTCTCATTCCAGCCTTAATATTCTCACGATTAAAGGGTAATATGCGAATATTTGATTTTTCCAAAGAAGCCTGAGTGAAGAAATACTTTTCTACATCAGATCCCTGAACTTGATATCCCTTATCATGAAGTATTTGCGCCAGTGCGCTCATTCCCGAACCTTTAATACCTACAAAATGGTATATCGTCATTTTAGAACCTCCAACTAACGTATGTCTATTTTCATCATATGTTATAAGCGATAAAATGGCTAAAAGCATTTTGTCCCTTCGCGCACGACACAATCCGTGCAAAAATCATTTTTTCTTCACACTTTGTTTGACTCTATTATCTAACCATCGAGCGGGTAGTATGTAAGAACTTCTTTGATTTTCATTTCCATTCCAACATTATAACATTATTCAGGGAACATAACCACATAGAAAAAGAAGAGGATGACGGCGGTGGGAACCAACCTCAGGTCTACAGGGGGTAGACGTGGCGATTGTCGTGCCGTTCCTCCTCCTTTCGGGCATTTGCACTTATACAGTCGTTTCCTTTAAAGCGTCCAATTCCGTTTGAGTGATCAACACATCTCGAGGTTTGCTTCCTTTAGCCTCTGAAATAACCCCTTGATGCTCCATCATATCGATCAATCTGGCCGCTCGATTATAACCAATGCGAAATTGTCTCTGCAGCATGGAAGTAGAGGCACTGCCTTGCTTCACAATGAACTCACAAGATTCAAGATATAAATCATCTTCCTCATCTTGGACTTGTGCTTTTTTTAATAATTCTTCTTGCTCAAATAGATAGTCGGGGTCTCCTTGTGAACGGACATGTTCAATAATACGATCGATCTCTTGATCTGATACAAAAGTCCCTTGTAGACGAACAGGCTTAGAGGACCCACTACCCAAAAATAACATGTCCCCTCGACCGAGTAATTTTTCTGCTCCACCAATATCGATGATCGTTCGAGAATCCACTTGGGATGATACAGAAAAGGCGATTCTAGTAGGAACATTCGCCTTTATTAATCCAGTAATCACATCTACCGATGGACGCTGAGTGGCAATAATCAAATGGATGCCACACGCCCTTGCCTTCTGTGCTATTCGGCAAATGGATTCTTCCACATCATGCGGAGCCATCATCATAAGATCTGCTAATTCATCAATGATAATCACAATATAAGGTAATTTTTCATTAAAACGACGACTTTCCTCCGCCAATTCATTAAACCGTCCAATATTACGAACAGAAGCATGAGCAAATAGCTCATACCGTCGCTCCATTTCTTCAACAGCCCATTTGAGAGAAGCTGTTGCCGCCTTGACATCTGTGATCACCGGGCTCACTAAATGAGGGATATGATTATAAGGTGCTAGTTCAACCATTTTTGGATCAATTAAAAGTAATTTTAATTCATCAGGTCTTGCTTTATAAAGCAAGCTTACCAAAATCGAATTAATACACACACTTTTTCCCGAACCTGTTGCACCTGCAATTAAACCATGTGGCATTTTTTGTAAATCCGTTACAATCGATTTCCCAGAGATATCCAGCCCAAGGGCAGCCGTCAACGGTGATTGAGATTCCAAAAAAGATCGGTCACCAATAATTTCACTCAGTTGCACAGGTCTACTTTCCTGATTTGGGATTTCGATACCAATGGTCCGTTTTCCAGGAATTGGAGCCTCCATCCGAATATCCCTTGCGGCCATGCTTAATTTTATGTCATCACTCAAGTTCGTTATTTTATTCACCTTTACTCCGCGTTCAGGCTGAACCTCAAACCTCGTTACAGAGGGTCCTTGACTTACTTGAACGACTTGGGCCTGAACATTAAAATTGGTAAGCGTCTCATTTAACAAGTCTTTCTGTTCTTCGAGCCAGTCTTCATTTTCCTCTTTTCTAACAGGTGGATGTAAAAGCGACAACTTTGGGTATTGATAGGGTTGCCCCTGTTCTTCGACTGCTAAAGATAAAGGCGCTTGTAACTCCATTTGTTGATCCTCCTCCAGCAACTGAGACTTTTGCAAGCTTTCGTCCCTCTGTGCTTGAGGATCTTCACTAAAAATTTCTTCCGATTCTACATTCGTTCGTTTCTCGCTTACTTCCTGTTGGGATTTTTCTTTTCTTTCCATTTCTTGTTTCGATCCCTTTTGCTCCCACTTCATTTTCTTTTGTTGCCTCTCTTGCCAATTCTTCCGATCGTTTTTTAACATCAGAACATTAAATGGCAGAGCAGAACGAGTGGTTTCTTTCCGTTTGGGCCTTCGCTCCTCATCTTCATTAGGTTCATGAGCATCCATTCGATTCGTTTCTATTTTTGGTTCTTCAGCAATTTGTTGTTTTTCTTCGCTTTTCTTCTCTATTGCCTGATCCTTTACAAGTTCCCCTTCCGATGTGGGTTGTTCGTCTTTTTCTTCTTGAATTGACAAGGAATCTTCCCTATCTTCCCCGGATTTCGAGCTTCCCCGATCCTTTTTAATACGATTTGATTTCATCAAAAAAGAATCCTGTAACTCATATTCGGTATTCGCTTTTTCTGGACGTTGGTAACCAAATATAGGTGAAGGTATACTAGTTGGGCGAAATGGTTGCTTTAATTGACTTTCAATTTTATTATTTTTCAATTCCTCTACTTTTTCACTAGGACGACTGTTCTGTTCTGAACTCTCAACTTCTTTCCTCACCGAATGGTATTTATGTTCAGATTTTCTATGAGTGGTATGAGGATCTTCTGTTTTTGGACGGTCCTGAATTAATGGGAAGCGAAAGGTCCCTTTTGGATATTGGTAAGTCATCCGTGTCTCCATCGTGGATGAAAATTGCTGCTGTTTTTCAATTTGTCTTGGTTGCTGTTCTTCTTCCATTTCCTCTGACATTATTTTTAAAAAAAATCTTTTGAGCCAGGACATCCTATCCCTCTTTCACTGTATTTTGAGATCGTTTTGAAAAATCCACCTGTCCTATTATAACAAATCTCACGCATAAAAATTGAGGAAAAAGGAACATTAAAAAAGAATCACATTTACAAAGGAGGTTTTTAAGTGAAAATTGTCAAGTCATTTGCAGTTGCAGGCTTAGCTTCCCTGATGCTTGTAGGTTGTGGTACGAATGACAACAATCAAGACCGGGTTGCTGATAATAATGACCCGCTTGATGTCAATTACGATACCCGTAACACGCGCGATGGGAATAACACAAGAAATGATTTAACCTATAGAAATAATGGAACCCATTGGGATGGGAATAATGTAAACAATCGTGATGGCTATGGAGCTGACAATGTTCGTAATGATTCTGGGAATAACCGAACTAATGCTGGCAATAATACTGGGAATAATAATGCCGGCGGCAATGGCCAAGTCAATAACGATAATCGTATCGATGTTGCCGATGACATAGCAGATGACGTAACGGATTTGAAAGAAGTGGATCGCGCATATGTGCTGACAACAGGTAATAATGCGTATGTTGCAGTAAGATTAAGTGACAATCAGAACAATAAATTAAGTAATGATGTAAAGGATAAGATTGCCGATCGCGCGCGTAAGACGGATAAAAATCTCGATAATGTATTTGTTTCTGAAAACCCTGATTTCTTTGGGCAAATGCGTGATTATCGTGATGAAATCAATAATGGAAACCCAGTAAGTGGTTTTTTTGAACAATTCACAGACACAGTAGAGCGTATTTTCCCAACTTCAAGATAAAGAAAAATGCAAGTCGACCAGCGCAATACTATTATTGCAATGGTCGACCTTTTTTTAGAAAAAAATACCAATGATGACCAATGCACCTAAAATAAGCCCCCAACGGTTCCAATAACTTCCTTATCCAATATTCTTCTTGGCGGCTCAGGTGTAAAATACTTAATATCCTCAATATCTGTTTCTAGCTTCTTTACTGTTTCTCTTAGTGCTTTCACCTCTTGAAGTAGTTCAGTCGTTCGGTCGGGTAACTGACTTGTTGGTTCGACAGGGGGGTGGACTTCTTTTTTATCTTCCATTCCGGCTGCCTCCTCTCTAAGATTTTTTTTCTGGCAGTTGAATGACAATTCCTTGTACAACTCGAATGTTTTCGTCTTCTCTCTTTTCCTCTTCCTTTCCCCAACGCACAATAAGAAAGAAGAGCGCTGTTCCATATCCAAGTAATTGGATAAATTTTAAAGTAGTGCCAGCAAGTTGTTGATCAAGGATACCATTCATTCCACTAAAAAACCGATAATTCGCAGCATCGTAAACGGAATAATGCGCGTTTGTTAGGCTGAGAATTAAGAAAATACCTAATGGCATTAATAATAGAGAATTCAGAAATACATACGCAACACGAACAAAATAAGAAAATTTCCCCACATTTTTTAGCGGAGCAATAATGGTCCACCACATAAGAAAAGCTGCAACCATCAAGATAAATTGAATGAGAAAAGATAATAAATCGCTCTCATGAATCTGATTAAAAAAATACGGAACAAAATAAAGCGTTAAAACTCCATTAAAAATAATGGCAGCGATCCAAGGGTACGAAAATATTTGCACCACTTTTCTAAGTCGATACCCCCAAAAATATTTTTGGAGGAATGATGCAGGTAAACTAAGGATAAATAAAGGTATGATCGCAAAATAAAGAATCGCTACCCCAAATACATATGCCGTAAATAAAAAATCATTTCCCATTATTCTTAATGGACTACCTTTTACAAAATATAAAAGAACGATTGAAGAGAGGAAACAATATAGATGCCTGTTCGTTACCATCTTCTCCACAGAAGTTACAATTTTTTTATAATAAAGCCAGGAAAGAAATAGTAAGAAAAGTAATAATAGCGGATTCCATAACTCATACCACGGATATAGGGAATAAAGTTTTGTTAACAAGATTTTCGCCCCTCTGCCCAAATAGATTGGTTATGCATCTATTTTTTCCAACTTTTTCTTCTCTATTCTACCATAAAAAAGCGGATTTTCTGCTAATCAAGAGTAACATTCAGTGACTCTTTTTGGGACAATATGGTGGGAAATGATTTTAGCCATGATTTTTCTCTAGCACAACAATCAAAAATGTCGCTATCGGTCCGAGTAAAAGAGATAGGAGAAACCAATTTAACCCACTCCTATTTTTACCTTGGGCTAATCCTGCATTAATTAATGCAAGCGTGCCCCAGCCTACAAAATAACCTTCCATAGATCTCACTCCTCATGGTTTATCTGTTTATGTTTTTATATTGTGACCAGCTTGACGCCTCTAGCGATTACCTTCACATACGATTTAAAAAGGAAAAAGGATTCATTTTCATTGTTCCCTTTCTATGACCAGAGATGACCAAAACACAAAAAGCACCGGTCACAATGGACTCCTAATCGTGACCGGTTTACGACTCAGGCTGGGTTCCGGGCTGAACAGGATGCTGTTTCTTATGGGCAACTAACCACCCGGAATTTTAGCTTTATTACTTTTACAGAGAATGCCATCTATACGTCCTTAGATCAGCATGTTAAGGCCTTTTCCAAAATGGCCTGATGTGTCTCGTTCCACCCTGTATAGTAATTGGCTATTTCATTCGGATCAATCAAAATTCTTTGGGTCGATTCATACTTTCCTTCAAATGGAAGTAGCTCAGTGAGATCGATTCGATAAAACACTTGATAGCCGACTAATGGATACGGACTTTTTTCATTCCATTGATCATTTTCTGAGTGATTCACCTCAATCATGCCAAGCAGCGTACACAATCCCTTTGCATACGCTTCTTCCAGCACTTCACGTTTCACACAGTCCTCTGGGGTTTCTCCCACTTCAATATGGCCACCGGGAAAATCCCAACCTCTATTTTTCAAATTTACCATAAGAAGTTGTTCACGATCAAAACAAAATGCGTGAACACTTGTGATTAATTTTCTTTCAGGGAGTTCGGTACTTGGAAGCCAAGTTAACTTTACTCTCCCTCCCCAATCAACATACGAAACCGACATATGGACCTTCCTTTTAAATATATTTTAGCAAATCGAGATTACGCCTCAACAAACTCAATAATTGTTTCAATCACTTCTTTTTCCCAATAATAAGAGTTAAATGTATGATCTCCATCATGGATGGTATGTAATGTTGCTTGGTCTCCATAACATTTTTCAATATATAGATTCGATACTTCATAAGGAACAGCCTGGTCTTTAGTACCATGAATAAGAAGAACTTTCCCTTTATAGGCAGAAGCACGTTTCCATACATCGATGGTTTTCACATCGTCACCAAACGCCGAACCCACTAAATTCCCTCCATGGTCATAGGCGTCATGGCTTTCAATATAGGGCGTAAATTCCCTCATTCGTTCTATGGATATGCCAATTGTGCCGGCTGGAGCCATGAGAATCAATCTTTCCACTTGATTTTGTAATTTTCCAGCTAACAAACTTGCGACTAACCCGCCCATGCTTAAGCCCAAAATGATGATCCTATCTTCATTAACCTTCGGATGCGTTTTCACATAATTGAAAATGGTTTCAGCCTCATCTGTTTCCTTACTTATCGTCATATCTTCAAAATCCCCGTCACTTTCCCCACTACCAAGAAAATCGAAGCGGAAACTGGCAAATCCCTGTTCTTCTAAAGCTCGGGAAATTTTTAGAAATAAACGATGGGGTTCTAATTTATTTCCTGTAAATCCATGAAATAAAATAACAGCAGGTAATTTGTCTCCTTCAGGAATATGCTCCATTCCCCGTAATTGCATTCCATTATGATCGATAGTGACAGCTGTTTGCATCTGACAACTCTCCTTTTTTGTTATGTTAATTCTGTGAATAGTTTACCATACTTTTTAAATTGAATGTATTTGACTAACAAGGATGGAAGCTCGACCTTTTTGAAAATGTTACCATTCTGTAATTTTATAATTATGGAAAAATAGTGAAAGGTATACTATGATTAATAAAAGGGTATAGAGGAGGTTTTTTAATTGGGTACATTGCGACAATTTTCTTTTTCCCGGTCCAGTACGATTAGAACGTTAGAGAGAATCGCTGTAGATAAATGGGATATTCAACCTGATGGTTTCTCCAACACCATTCGCTGGAATGCAGGTCATGTTTTTGTGGTAACCGAGATTTTACTGAACAAAGCAGATCATAGCTATACAATGAAAAATCCAGACTGGTCCGCCTTTTTTGCCCCGGGAACTCGTCCATCTGAATGGTCGGAAGAAGCACCGAGCCATCAAGTCCTCATAGATGCATTAACGGAGCAAAAAGCAAAAACAAGAGAGGAATTCTTTGGTAAATCGAATCAGCCTGCTTCAGAATCCTTTTCGATTGGTTCTCATATAATGGGCACTGTGGATTCCCTGATTCAATTTGCTACCTGGCATGAAGGAAGTCATCTGGGGATTATTCAATCGCTTGATAAAATCACCCAATTCGAGCTAAGTAATAAGCTGTAAACATTTACATACAAAAAGCTCAAAAAGTCCAAAAAACTCCTTTAGTCACTAACCAACTAAAGGAGTTTTTATTATTTCACTATCAATACCGGGCAATTGACCCGCTTTGCAATTTTGTGACTTACACTTCCAAGTACCATTTCTTGAAGGCTATTTAACCCGCGACTTCCTACAACGACCATGTCACAGGCTTGTTTATTCGCATATTCTACAATAACAGGACCAGGATCTCCATGCAACATCGTTGTTTTATGCTGAATGCCCTCCCTGGTAAATAGCTCTTCCACAGGAAGTAGCTTTTGGCGTCGTTCAAATTCCAATGTTTCAGGATTTTGGCTCTGAAGAACTTCTGATTTTACTTTGGAATAATCGATCACAAAAACAATTTCGATTTCGGTATTTTTGGCTAGAGCAGCCAATTTCACGGTCTCTTCCGCTGCACGAAGAGAGTATTCCGATCCATCTGCCGCTAGTAAAATTCTTTCGTACACTCTTTTTCCTCCTTCAAATAATGGACAGCTATGCTTCCACTTTACTGTGAATAGCCAATCGTTTCACTAGTTTTGAACTAGATGGATTAAATCCGACTAACTGAACACTTTTTCCACTTTCTTCCAATTTTAATACAATTTTGTCAATGGCCGCAACCCCTGAATCATCCCAAACATGGGCCTGACTAAAATCAATCACAACATTTTTTTCAACAGCTTTCATATCAATCGAGTCCACTAATTCATCAACAGATGCAAAGAAGACTTGTCCAATAATGGTGTATACCCGCTTATTATCAATCTTAATCGATTTTATCTTTAATTTTGAAATTTTTGCAACAAAGAAAACCGCACTTAGAATGACACCGGCCATCACGCCTTTTGAAAGATCTCCTGTTACCACTACTGTGATGACGGTCACGACCATGACAATTGAATCCGTCAACGGTGTCTTGCGCAAAGTTTTGAGGGAAGCCCAGTCAAATGTTCCAATCGAAACCATGAACATAACACCAACAAGCGCAGCCATGGGAATCCGCACAACAACATTTCCGAGGACAAGAATTAAGAACAAAAGGAAGGCACCTGCAACAAAAGTCGACAATCTCCCTCTGCCACCAGATTTTACATTAATCACCGATTGTCCAATCATGGCACAACCAGCCATTCCACCGAAAAATCCAGTTACAATATTGGCGATTCCCTGACCTCGTGTCTCCATATGTTTGTCACTAGCCGTATCGGTCATATCATCCACGATCGAAGCCGTTAGTAAGGACTCCAGTAGTCCAACCAATGCAAGAGAAAGAGAATAAGGGAAAATAATTTTTAGCGTTTCTAAATTAAAAGGAATATCTGGTATGAGAAAAGTAGGCAAAGCGGATTTTAATGTGCCCATATCCCCTACCGTCCTTACATCGCTTTTTGTTAAAATCGCAATGATCGTAATTACGATAATCGCTACCAATGGAGAAGGAACAGCTTTCGTAAGTTTGGGAAATAAATAGATAATCGCCAAAGCACCTGCGACCATGAGATACATCGGCCATTTTTCACCGACGAAATGGTCCAACTGTGCCATAAAGATTAAAATCGCTAGCGCATTGACAAAACCAATCATGACAGAGCGTGGGATATATTTCATAAATCTAGCCAATTTAAAAATACCAAATACAATTTGCAGCACACCTGTTAAGATCGTTGCCGCTAGTAAGTACTGTAGACCATGATTCGCTACGAGTGAAACGGCCACTAAGGCCATTGCACCTGTGGCCGCCGAAATCATCGCTGGCCTGCCTCCTACAAAGGCAATCACAACCGCCATCGTAAAGGAAGCATATAATCCTACCATTGGATCAACACCTGCAATAATGGAAAAGGCGATTGCTTCCGGAATTAAGGCAAGGGCTACAACAATCCCTGATAAAATATCGCCCTTTATATTTCCGAACCACTGTTCCTTTAATGAATAAGTTTTCAACTCAACACCTCTATCTTTTTATATTCGACTTTGAACTCTCATCAAAGTCAAGCAGCCAAAATCATACCATAAACTTGTATTTTCACAAGTTCCTATGTAAGCGTTATATAGTATGAATACCGTCTTTTTTCGCAAAATCTCTTTCTTATTCGCCTCTATATATTTACACTGAAAAAAATATTAATTTTTTTATCGGGTGATAAGATGTTCTGGAAGTGTCCTGCTTTGTTATTTACCATTGTTGATGTAACAAAAATCAAAAACTAACAGATGAAAATGGAAAAAGACCATCCTCGTCAAGAAGAGAATGGTCTTTTTCTGTTGGATTGCTGTCCCATATTTTAAGTTGGACAGCACCAACCGCCGGGACAACATTACATAATTACTGGACAGTCAAAAGTTTTCAGCTTTAAGAAGCCAGTAAATCCTCATCGTTATCAGCGAGTTTTTGCTTGGCTTGAATTATTTTGGTTATGGATAAATGCGGGTTGCAGGCAAACATAC
>NZ_JALIFP010000025.1 GCF_022867885.1 Lederbergia sp. NSJ-179
GAAAACAGCAACGCATCCTTTTTTATACAAAAAAAGGAGTAAAATTCAACTTTTCACAAAAAAAATAATGCCCTTATTTTTTGTTCATACACCAAAAAATGATACAGCGCAAAAAGCTCCTCGTATAAAAGTATTGACATCCAACCCTGATTTTATGAAGTCTTCGCCTAGATGCTCTATTTGTTGAAAAGCCCCTACATCAAATTCTGAGCGGGATTCAGGTCCGCCAGCGGCTTCTAGCTTATATAGTGCCTGTAGATTTTTCCCTTTAAATTTTTCCATTCTTTCCACTAGCATCTCATCGATATCTTTACCTTCAAATAAATGGTTAAAAGGTGCGTGGATAGCTGATTCCCCTAAAGAGCCAATATGCTCATCAGAATATAAAAATTTCATTACTTCCATCGCTTCGTCTTTATGTTGACTTGGCTCTGTAATACCCAACCCCCATCCGCCTGCCAACGGACCAATATTGGGTGCCTCTTCCCATTGTGGGTATGTGACAATATCAAAGTTTAAATCTTCAGGCGTACCTATATCCAGCCATAAAGGTCTCATCGCCAGTGTTCTTGATTCTGTCCAAGGGTCCACTTCCGGCATTTCATTCCCTGGCATGTTATAAACATTTTCCACCATTTCTAACCATTGCTTCACATAGGGACTTTTTGTCCATAATACTTCATCCGTTTCAGGATCAATTAATTGGGTCCTTCCAATGATTTGGCTCATAGGCAAATGCCCATTTCCGGTGATATCCAGTCCTTGATATTGAACGCCATTCCTTTCACCAGTTACTTGGGATGCAAGAGCTGTCACTTCTTTCCATGTCATTCCATCCTTGGGATATTCAACGCCAAATAGATCGAAAATATCTTTATTATAGTGCAATGCATAATGATCAGCCATAAAAGGCAATAACCAAATTTCCCCGTTCGCCCATGATTTCCATTCATCTAAATGAGCTGGATCATAACGAGATAAATCAAAGTCATGTTTTTCTAGTAATTCCGTCATATCATAATTCAGCTCATATTCTTCCAAAAGATTGACATGGTATTGACGATAAGCAAAAATAAGATCTGGAACATTCCCAGCAGTGAGTGCCTCTTCAATCCAATCTTTATTACCAGTATCCCCACCGATATTTTTTACAGTAATATGGGGAAATTGTTCTTCCACTACCTCTTTAATATTCTCTTGAAAACCTTGTCCCCAATCTTCCCACATCATAATCGTTAAGGTAATATCCTCTTTTTTTCAATGTTCCCCTCAGAATCAGAAGTGACATCTTTTTCCTTATTGCAACCAAACAATAGAAATAAAGATACAAAGAACATAATAGATAACAATAATTGCTTGTTCAAGAACATATACATCTCCTCCATCTTATTTAATTTTGAAAACTGTGCTTACCTACTTTCACCGTCCCGTCTAAAAAAGAAAGAGTAAAACCCGTTTTACAGCCAATTTCTTCATTAACCTATAGACCAATTTATCTAATTGTAATTTTCTGATATATCGCTAACTTTATACCGAACTTATCTTTTCTTCTGTAAAAAAACTGTTAGGTTTACCTTTTTTACTCTATTTCATTCACCGAAACTCTCATTTCCCCAGGTTCACGATTATCCCACACACAATAAGGAATCGCTTTCATTTTAGGCCTTTCACTTTCACTGTCTTCCCAACCTGATTCATCATAAGATAAAGCATCTCCTTGAATAGTTGCCATACCATTCAGTAAATCTTTCCGGAAGTCTTATCTGGTTTTCAATTTGCCTTCACTATGTGTCGCCATGGATTCGATTACTGTTCTATTAAACCTCAGCCACCTTTCTTTTCTCTTTGTTATGATTACTTGCATTTTTCATGCCAAAAGAATGGATAGAATATACTATCCATGTCAACTTTTCTAAAGAATAGAATTTTTTATATAAATCTTTTTTCATTGGGAGAAATAATACCAGAGAAAGGAAAAATTTTTTACACATAAATCTTTTTATTCTAAACTCTTTGACAGCTCATTTTTCAATTCTTATGCTTCCATAAATGTAAAAAAAGAAAGGGAGTGTAGTCATTTTTCCTACACTCTCTTACAACAAATCTCAGCTTTTTACGTTCGTATATACATTTTTATTGACCATCCGTATACCGAAAATCCGCCTAACTCTTCCTTGAGGATGGGCTTGGAATTTTACAGTTACATGACTCTTATCTTCATAAATTTCTGGAGGAATAACATAGTTGACAGTATAAAACCTGGATGTTTCATTAAACCCATCTGTTGGCTGTACCGTTAAATGGCGGTCATTTATAAAAATATCAAATTCCGTTTCTCTTCTTTGTAATTCTTTTGCATAGGTAATGACCAACATCATTTCTTCTTGATGATCTACCTTGAGATCAAAGGAAAACCAGCCCCACCATAAGCCGTCCTACACTTTCTACTTTGCAAGGCACCAACTCGCGTATCGTCCCCATCAAAATGATGGTCACGTTCTGGTTGCATTTCTCCGGGCTGAACATAGTCGATTGTTGCCTTTTCTAGAATATTTATTTGTTTTCGAGCATGGAGATAATCCTTCTGACGCTTTTCCCATTCTTCTTGCGTAAACAAATCCCAGTAAACCGAATACATTTTATCATGCATACGGTAGAACGGATAAAGTTCAATATCTCTTGGATACCCCGCTTGGACCGTTCGGAAAGTATTTGTTTTTCCTTGTACAGGCTGAATCCATCCAGATAATGATTTTCCTTCGGGGATAAATACAGGTGTATACAAAAAATCAGTTGCTTCCGGGTCACCCAACGGGCCCAATTCCCCGGCAAGGACGAGCGGTCCATACATAATGGCGACCCGCTTCGGATTATCTGGCATCCTTTCGAGACGTAATGTCATCGGAATCTTAATTTCCACTCTGTCATTGTTGTTCCAAACTCGTTCAATCTCGATAAAACTTCCAGGTTGGGCATCCGTTTCATAATTTTCATCGTTTATTTTGATTAAAATTCCTTGTTCTGCCCAAGATGGGTAACGGATATTCATGGTGAATTTTTCAGGTTTCGCACATTGAACACGGATATAAATATCATTTTCTTCAGGATATTCTGTTTCCTGAAATACTTTAATCCCTCTTTCACCCCAATTCAGAGAAGATGGAATATATTGATTCACATATAATTGGTCTCCATTATGGAAGTAAATGCTATTTCCATAGCTTGCATGATTTTCCATTCCAGTGCCAACACAACATGTAAAATGATCAAACTTATGATTATATTCCTTATACCCTCCCATATCCAATGACAAAAAGTAGGTGACCCCTCCTTCTAGTGGATCTTGAGAAGCCAGTATATGGTTAAAGAGAGCCCTTTCATAATAATCGGCTGCTTTTGTAGAGCGATTCCATTCAAATAAATATTTCGTCAGTTTTAGCATATTATACGTATTACAAGTTTCGGTCGTATGAGGGCCAAGGCGATCACTAAGTTGATCTGGAGGACCAAAATATTCTTCAAAACTATGCCCGCCAGTAACATAAGAATGATGATCAACAACTTGCTCCCAAAAGAATTCAGCTATCTTCTTCCGTTTCATATCATTCGTCAACTCATATTCCCTTGCAAGACCGATAATCTTTGGAATTTGTGTATTCGCATGTCTTCCTGGCAAACTATCTTCCTGCTCCGAAAGTGGGTCGAGAATTTGCTTATGCCAAAATCGTTGAGCCATTTTTAAATATTTCTCATCCCCAGTATCTGCATATAAGTCGACCAATACCTCATTAATTCCTCCAAACTCACATTCCATTACTTCTTGCATTTGCTCCTCATCCAGTCTAGAAAATACAGTATCAAGCCAGTCGGCTAATTTAATAGCGACATTAAGAGCTTTAGAATTCCCAACAAGATGCAATGAATCACGTAAACCAGCAAATAATTTATGGATTGTATAAAGGGGTGCCCATAAACCATTTAGATCAAAGCCTTTTGATTCAATCTTCCCCTCCGAAACTTGTTGGAAAACTTCTTTCGCATTTGGAATACCTGAAACATAGCCATCCCCATGAGCTTCTTGGCATTCACTAAGTTCATCCACAATATAATTGACTCGCGTTTTGAAACGATCATCATCTAATGAAGCATAAAGCATTGCACAAGCGGATAAATAATGACCGAGTGTATGCCCAGATAAGCTCATCGCCTCCCAACCTTCATATTGAGGGGCTTTTGGTTCCAAACCGGCATACTCTCTAAACCTGGCTAATAGTCGATCTGGTTCAAGTTGCAGCAAATAATCTCGATTCAACTCCATCGCATGCTTAAAAGGTCCACCCAACACTTTGACATTTTTCAAATGAAAAGGTTTTGCCATTGTTTCAATTCTCATTTCTAGCATCATCAGGTCCCCCTTGTAAATTCAATATGAGCGCTTAGAATTACATCTATTTCCGATCCTTCTTTTAAAGGATGATAAGGTCTCGTGGTGACTTCGTTAATATTTCATTCCCATTTTGTTTAATGAATAGATCATCTTCAATTCTCACACCACCTAAATCGGGAAGATAGATGCCTGGTTCTACAGTGATCACCATTCCCGCTTGTAAATCTTGAGTAGATCTTGGCGACAAAAATGGATCTTCATGAATCATTAACCCAATACCATGACCTGCTCCATGTCCGAAATAGTCTCCGTAACCTTCTTTTTTAATGAAATCACGAACGATCGCATCTGCTTGTTCTGCAGGCATCCCATGTTTGATTACTGCTGTACATTGTAGCAATGCATCAAGAACAATCTGATAAATTTCTTTTAATTTTGGATGTGGGTCCCCAACGGCAACCGTTCTCGTCATGTCTGACCGGTACCCCTCATATAATGCACCAAAATCAAGTGTGACCATATCTCCCTTTTCAATCACTTTTTCACTGGCAACACCATGAGGGAGGGCTGACCGGGATCCAGAAGCGACAATAATGATGGAGGAATTGGATGTCGCTCCATTTTTCCGCATACAAAATTCCAGCTCATTTGCAACCTCAATCTCCGTTACACCTGGACGAATAAAGTTTAAAATATGCTCAAACGCCAAATCGGCAATTGAAGCTGCCTTCCGCAGTTTTTCAACCTCCATTTCCGTCTTGACTAAACGAAGACTTTCAACAACATTGGTCGTTGGGCAGAGGCCCACATCAAGTTTCTCATTTAATTGCAAATAAAAGTCATAGGTAACAAAACTTGCTTCAAAGCCAAATTTCTCCATATTTTCACTTTTAACTAGCTGAACAATCGTCTCCATCATCGAAGCCGATTGACCACAAATATGAATATCATAGTCTGTGATTTGTTCATGGGCTTGTTTGTCGTAACGGAAATCTGTCAAAAAAATCGCTTTTGTCCGTGAAACAATGACAACCCCAGATGTCCCTGTAAAATTCGTTAAATAGCGAACATTTTCCGGCTTACTAATAAGCATTCCATCCATCTGAAGCTTTTCAAGCTGTTCTCTAATCTTCTCTACCAATAACATCAAAATCCTCCTCACTTATCATTCTTTCATATTCTTCACTTATAAACATGCAAGTCCTATGCCAATCTTGCAAAACGAACGATTTAATCCAATTCTTTTCTTTAAGTCCATCAATCTTTCTCAACGAATAGATGGGCATAATTATTGTGCAAAACGGTATAAAATATTGTATAGTATATTAAAAAACATCACAAAATTTGGTTATTTGGTGCAAATTCAAGAAAGGAGGTAAAAAATTGGAGCTAGGTTTGTTTCAAAAACAAACAACAAACTTGGTCATGACGACAGAACTAAAACAAGCCATTGCCTTATTACAGTATTCAACAATGGAATTAGCGCAATTTATCCAAGAACAGGCATTGGAAAATCCGCTTATTGAATTAGAAGAAAAGAAACAACAATCACAGGTTGAGGAAACCTATGACTTTTCAAGAAGAAATTCCACAAGAAATAATGAACCGCTAAGTCCTTTAGATTTTGTTGCAGAGGAAAAAGGAGGGTTATCGGAAAGCCTATTGGAACAACTCCAATGGTTAGACATATCCGCAAAGGATCGTTCTATATTAAAGTTTTTAATCCATAGCCTGGACGACAACGGATATTTAACGATCAGTAGTCGAGAAGCAGCCCAACATCTATCGATTGCAGAGCCTATTGTTGAAAGGAACATTAAGAAATTACAAGCTTTGGAGCCAATAGGCGTAGGTTCCAGAGACTTAAAAGAATGCTTGCTTTTACAATTGAAAGCCTACTATCCTGAAAAGGAATTAGCCGCAAAAGTAATAAGTGATCATCTTGAAATGTTTGCTCATAAAAAATGGCCAGAGCTTGCGCAAAAATTACGTGTTTCATTAAATGACATTAAAGATGTTGCGAATTGTATCCAGACACTCCAACCAAAGCCATGTATCGGGATTGAGTATGGTCCGACAAGATACATGGTTCCCGATATTACGATCGTAAAAGAGAATGATGAATATATCGTCTCTTTAAATGACCATTTTCTGCCAGGGATTCGGTTGAACACAACCTATAAAGATATGTTATCCCAAAGTAATGAAACCGCTCACTATTTTCATGAAAAATATAACCACTATAAATGGCTGACCAGGAGTATCGAACAACGTCGGAATACACTGTTGAAAATTGTTGACGTACTTGTCAATAAACAAAGGGAATTTTTGGATCACGGCTTTTATATGTTACAACCCTTAACATTAAAGGAAATCGCCTATGAAATTGACATGCATGAATCTTCCGTTAGTCGGGCGGTAAAAAACAAAGTGATTCAGACTCCGAAAGGGACGTTCGAAATGCAGCGGCTATTTACGTCCAAATTAAAAAAAGAGGATGGCGGTCATACCTCCTCAACAAAAGTAAAAATCTTAATTCAAACCATTATTGAGCAAGAGGATAAACAAAAGCCTCTCTCTGATCAAAAAATAGCCGAACATTTATATAATCATAATAAAATCGCCATTTCCAGGCGGACAGTCGCCAAATATAGAGAAGAATTAAACCTGCTATCTTCAAGTAAACGAAAGGAATTTTTTTAAAGATGGGAAAGGGCCTCCACACACGTAGAAACCCTTTCCTTGTTACTGTAGATTCACCCAAATACTTTTGACTTCCGTATAGTTATCCAATGCGTAACTACCCATTTCTCTTCCCATTCCAGATTGTTTATAGCCACCAAATGCAGCAGCGGGATTCTCAAGATTATAATCATTAATCCAAACGGTTCCGGCTTTTAAGCGATGGGCTACATGATGGGCCCGTTTCACATCCGATGTCCATACACCTGCTGCTAAACCGAATGCACTATCATTTGCCCTCTTAATCACTTCTTCTGTTGTATCAAATGGAAACACAGTAACGACCGGGCCGAAAATTTCCTCTCGCGCAATCGTCATATCATCCCCGACATCGGCAAATACCGTAGGAGTAATAAAATACCCTTTATCAAAGGCTTTTTTACCTCCTGTCACTAATCTGGCCCCTTCCTCAATCCCTTTTTGTATATAGCTCAATACCCGATTACATTGTTCCTCCGACACTAATGGTCCCATTTCCGTTGTTGGATTTAAACCTTCACCCAATTTCATCTTTCTTGACCGGTCAGCCAATTCGGCAACTACCTTATTATAATATTTCCGTTGAACATATACACGGGATCCAGCACTACAGTTTTGACCGTGATTATACATTATTCCTTGAAAGGCACCTTCAATCGCCTTATCCATATCGGCATCTTCAAAAATAATATTCGGCGATTTTCCTCCGAGTTCCAGTATCACATGTTTAACCGTTTTAGCGGCTTCACGCATAATTTCTTTCCCGACAACTGTTGAACCTGTAAAGGCAATTTTATCGATATCTTGATGTCTTACGATGGCAGCACCGGCTTTTTCTCCAAACCCAGGAACAAAATTGACCACCCCATCAGGAAAACCGGCATCTTTAAACAATCTCGCTGCATAAAGTACCGAGAGTGGCGTTTGTTCGGCCGGTTTTAGAACAACTGTACAACCTGTTGCAAGGGCTGCCCCTAATTTCCATGATGCCATTAATAGAGGGAAATTCCATGGAATAATTTGGCCCACAACCCCTACTGGTTCATGTCTTGTATAATGTAAATAATCGGGGAGTATTGGGGTTGTTTGTCCCAATACCTTCGTTGCCCAACCGGCATAATAGCGGAAATGTTCGACAGTCCCAGGAATATCATCCTCCAAAGCCACAGCATACGGTTTACCATTATCCAATGCTTCCAGCTGGGCTAGTTCCTCCTTATTTTCCTCGATGAGGTCAGCCAATTTATAAATCAGATGGGATCGTTCAGCTGCACTTAATCGAGGCCACTCTCCCTCTTCAAATGCTCGACGTGCTGCCCGTACAGCCCGATCGATATCCATTTCTTCCGCCTCACTCACTTCAGCAATCACTTCTTCTGTCGCCGGATTGGTTATAGCAAAAGTTTTTCCAGAGGTTGCTGGAACAAATTCACCATTTATATATAACGGAATCTCGCCAGCCAGAAATTCTATTACTCTAGGTTTTAACTCGATATTTGTGGTAATCACTTATATCCACTCCTTTTCATTTTCCAAGACTACTAGACTTTCTAAGATGTTTTGAAGCTTGGTATCTTCTTCCGTTGAAAGGGGAAGCCTAGGTTTTCGAGATGGTCCACCAGCAAGTCCTTGTAACTCCATTGCTCGCTTCACAATCTGTACATATTTCCCAGAGCCCTCTAAGAAACGACAAAGTGGTAAAAGGGGATCGTATATCTTCCAAGCAACTTCTAGTTTATTTTCCTGTACCTTATCAAATAAATCAGTCACCAGTCGCGGAACAATATTTCCCGCCACTGAGATCCATCCTGTCGCTCCCACTAAAAACGATTCCAACGCAAGGTCATCCGCTCCACAAAATGTATGAATATAAGGGCTGCCCTGTCTTGTAAGATCCCGAACTTTGCGAATGTCCCCACTGGACTCTTTAACATGTGTAATATTCTCAACCTCACGTCCAACTTTTAACATTAATTCTGTACTCATATCTACCCCCGATGTAAAAGGATTATTATAAATCATAACAGGGAAGGCAACAGAGCTTGCAACCGATTTAAAATGTTCATAGATTTCATTTTCTTTTGGATGAGCATAGTAAGAATTGATGAGCAAAGCGGCGTCTGCCCCGACAAATTCTGCTTGCTTCGTATACATAATAGCATCATTCGTTGTTTCAGCCGCTGTCCCAACAATCAATGGAATACGTCCATTTACTTGTTCCGTCGCGATTTCTGCTACACGAAAACGCTCTTCTTTCGTCAAGCTCACAAATTCACCTGTACTGCCGTTGACAACGATTCCGGCAACTTTATTCTGAATAAAATGCTCAATATTCTGTTTTAAACCCGACCAATTGATCTCACCATTCTGTTCCATCGGTGTAATTAATACGGGAAAAACTCCTTCCAATTTCTTCATTTATTATACTCCCTCCTTATGAAATGCCCATCTTTTTTCCGCCTTATTTTCAAGGGGTGGTAATACTTATTTTAGTAAAAAGCCTTCCTCAAATGGATCGCGAGGATCATAAATAAACTCATGTGTACCAGTAATAAACCCTCTTGATTTTACAAAAAAACGATTGGTTGTACCCACTATCTTATGTGCAGTCAAGGAACTCGAAAATATGCTTTCGTTTGTAAGTGAATCCATTTGTTTCCTTACAGCTAATTTTGTAAAAATGGCAAATGTGCTATCAAACCCCGGGGAACGGACAATACTGCCATCTTTTGCAAATGTCAGGGAACGAACTTTATTGGATAAACCAGATAAGGGTTCATATAAAATCACACCATCCATTTGGACATTTTTAGTCCTTATCTGTCTCGTGACCGCCATCCCCCATGTTTGCAAAGAGGTCATTTGCTCAAGTTGGATCGCTTGGATATCGCGAGGCAGCGGAAAAACATAATAATAACGAGTCTCATCAACAGCCACGACACTGTACTCTGGTGTTTGCTCTAAAAGAATACAGTTTTCACTTTCAATCGAAACAGAGATGACGGACTGGTTCGCCACTATCGCCTCTATTTGATAAATACCATTAAGCGTTTCAATCTTGTATTGATTCATATGTTTTTTTTCAAGATTGCCAGTTTCCAACAATGCTGTCACCGTTGCGATTAATCCACTATATTTAAATGGAACATCCCCATCATGGTGTAAAAAGAGAAGGGCAAAATCAGCTACTTCGGATGTTGTAACGATACAACCATTCATACCACGATGTCCCCTAGGTTCATTTAATAAAAAATATTTTCCTCTTTTATATTCTTCCACCAAGAGACGGGAATTTTCCATGAGACCCTTCTGATTTAGCTTTATAGGTGAATGAATAATAATTCGAAATGCTTCACCCTCTACATGGGTGTCAATCGTAAAAAAGATTTCTTTCACGTTCATTTATTCACCTTCTAATAATGATTTTTCATCGGAGGGATTAGTAAAAAACCTTCCTCTAATGGATCTTCCTTTTGATAAAAAAAGCGATGCATCCCCATTATCCACGCCGATCCCGTTATTTCGGTAATCACTGCATCGGTAGTCTCCACCTTCGTTTTCTCCAGCACTTTTGCCTTAAATAATGTACCGACAATACTCTCATGAATAAATGATTCATTCATTTGGATTTCCCCTTTATGAAACATAGTTGCAATCTTTGCCGATGTCCCCGTTCCACAAGGGGAACGATCAATTCCACCAGGGGGAACAACAACAGTGTTTTTCACATTGGCATCTGGATGGACAGGATCAGAATAAAACTCGATATGGGTCAGGCCTTTAATAAATGGAAATTCGGGATGGATCACTTCCTCGGTTGCATTGATTGAATTGCGAATCTTGATCGCCTTCTCGATAATGTCTGAGGCATTTTCTTTCGTTAAATGTAAGTTGATTTTACGAGCATCAATGATTCCATAAAAATTTCCTCCGTAAGCAATATCGCATTCCACTTCCCCAACTCCATCCACGTATAATTGGATAAATTTTAAAAAGAAAGAAGGAACATTCGTAAACGAAACCTCCTCCGCAGTCCCATTTACCACTTTTATCTTCACTTCTATCAATCCGGCGGGTGTGTCTATTTTTACAAAGGTGTAAGGCTCCATTACTTCAATCAAGCCCGCTTCTATTAAAGCTGTACAACATCCAATCGTATCATGACCGCACATAGGTAAATAACCACCGGTTTCGATATAAATCACACCTATATCTGCTTCCGGGTGACATGGTTCAACTAATAAAGCCCCAGACATCACAGCATGTCCTCGCGGCTCATTCATTAAAAACTTTCTGATCCAATCATAATTCTTTTCCATATAAAGCATTTTCTCCGCCATCGTGCTGCCTTTCAGAAAAGGAAGGCCACTGATTAATGTTCTAGTTGGATTACCCCCTGTATGTGTATCAATCGTTGTAAACACACGTTGAACATTCATTTATGGATCACCCCTTCCTTAAATCGATCATTACGGAGTGGATGAAGTGGGACGGATGTGTCCTTCTCATTCAATATTTCCTCCATTAATTTTCCAGTGATGGCGGCGAGTGAAATCCCATCCCCTTCATGACCCGCTGCGATGTAAAAACCAGAAACCTCTGTCACTGGCGAAATAATCGGCAAATGGTCTTCTGTCCATGGACGTAATCCAGCATAGGTTCTAATCACCGTCATATCAGCTATTTTCGGATAAAATCTTAACGTTCGTTTTGCCATTAGTTTCGTTACTTCCTGATTTACTTTTAAATCAAAGCCGCAAAACTCACGGCTACTTCCAATTAGAAAATTTTGACTTTCAGTTGGCTCAAATACCAAGGCAATCCCGTATTTTTCAAGGGGTGGTTCGACTGCTCTTTCTCCACCAAATTTTGACATAAGGTAGCCGAACTCCATCACCTTTCTCAAGCCGACAGGTTGTTGTCTTGATGCTACAATGAGTTGACCTTTTCGCGGCTTGATCGGGATATCGACATTCAACATTTCGCCAATAACGGGCGCCCATATGCCACATGCATTCACTACTCTATTAGCCGTAAACACATGATTACTCGTTTCAATCACAAATTGTTTGTCTCCATTTTTATAGATATGCTTAACCTCTGTGTTTGTATGAATTTTTGCACCTAAACGTTTGGCACCATCAAACATTGAATATGTCAACATATATGGATTGACCGTTGAATCTGTTTTACACTCAAGACCACCTAGTAAGTCATTGGCAAAATATCGAGATTCATTCCGTAAATCTTGTTGATCTAACATTCGGAAATCAAGTCCCGCCTCTTGTTGCTTTAGAACCCATTGACTAGCGGCTTCCATTTCCAACTCGTTTTCACACACTAAAATACTGCCCGGATTCCGGTATTCAAAGGGAATCTCTAATTCTTTGCTTAATTCATGAACAAGTTGTTGACTCTTCAAAGACATTTGACTGTCAAATCCGGGGTCCTTATCAATGGCTAGAATATTTCCATCACACCGAGAGGAAGTACCACTTGCCAGTTCATGTTTTTCCAAAATGGTGATATCTAGTCCCCCTTTTACCCCATAGTAGGCAATGGCTGCCCCAATAATGCCCCCTCCAATCACAACAACATCACAATGAATCGTCCTTATAATGCCTTCACCCTTTCTGACCATTTAATAAAATATAATGCAATTATTATGCCAACCCAACACCTCCCTATTTTTTGAAAAATTGCATTTTTAACGCAACCATGTCAAAATGTTTTTAAAGTTGTCCATAAACTTATACACTGAAAGGGGATTCATATGTTCTTATTACAAAAGGAGATAATGGATTTTATTTCTACTAATATGACCGTTCTAGAAGAAGGACACAAGAACATTGAACAGCTAGTATATGAGAAAACAACAGCCCATCCAGACACTGAAATATTTCTTCGTAAACAAAATAGTGTGTACGTTTTAAAATATAACAAAGACCGTCAACTTATTAGTCAAAAATGCAAAACGATTGCTTCATCTGCAGATATACAAGAATTAATTAACTTATTCGGGGATTACAAACAACATGAAGATTCACAAGTCATTGTCGTGAAACTAAATCATACCATTATCGGTTTTATTCATATCAAAAGTTTCTTATCCACACTTTTCTATAAATATCAAAAACTAGATGTCTTCTTTCAAACGGTATTAAACACTATTGATACATCTTGTACAGTAATAGATCATGAGAAAAAGGTCTTAGTATGGACAAAAGGAGCAGAAAAAATATTTTCCATTAAGAAGGAAGAAATTCTAGGTAAAACCATTACAAATTTTTTCCATCCAGACGATTTAGAGATCATTACAACACTTGAACAAGGAACCTCTGTAAATTTCAAACAGCATCATGCAAGGGACAATCTAATTGTGTTAATTAATTCAAACCCTGTGAGATTAAATGGACAGACGATCGGGGCCGTTGTTTCAGAAACAGATATTACAAGTCAAGTTCGCATGAATCGTGAATTATTTACCATATCCGAAAAAATGATAGAACTTGAAAAAGAAATGAAAGCCCATTCAAAAATGGATAATCCTTTTATACATATAAAAGGAAACAGTCACCCATTAAAAGAAACAATCAGTAAAACGAAAAAAGCAGCCTCAACACCGGCTAATATTTTAATTCTCGGGGAAAGTGGCGTCGGCAAAGAACTGTTCGCAAAAGCAGTCCATGATCTAAGAGAACAAAAAAACGCACCATTTGTTCCGATCAATTGTGGTGCCATTCCTTCAGCACTTTTTGAAAGTGAATTATTCGGTTATGAGAAAGGTGCTTTTTCGGGAGCCGATCATAAAGGGAAAAAAGGAAAGATAGAACTTGCTAAAAACGGGACTCTGTTCTTGGATGAAATCGGAGAAATGCCAATGGAGATGCAAGTGAAGCTATTAAGAGTTCTTCAAGAGAAACGCTACTTTCCTGTTGGAGGCACAAAAGAAATCGAAGTTGATTTTAGAGTTGTGGCTGCAACCAATCGTGATTTATTAAAAAGGATCAAAGAGGGAAGTTTTCGGGAAGACCTCTACTATCGATTAAATGTGGTCAGTTTAGAAATCCCTCCATTAAGAAAACGAATCGAAGATGTGATTGAACTAACCCATTACTTCTTATATGAACTCTCTGTCAAATACCATCGGCCTGTTCATGGGATTTCACAAGAGGTTATGCAAGCACTACTGCAGTATCAATGGCCTGGAAATATTCGTGAATTGCGGAATGTCATCGAAAGACTCGTTGTTTTTTCTGAAAATGGGGAACTAAATATTACAGACTTACCATTTTACAATGAAAACATCTCCGGTTCAGAAAAGAACAAAGCCAATGAACACTTGGCTTTAAGCCAGAGGTTACAACGCTATGAAAAGGAAATTATTATCAGCGAGCTGGAGAAAACAAAGGGGAATAAATTATTATGTGCTAAAAATTTACATATTTCTCGTGCTACACTCTATAACCGTATGAATAAATTAGGGATACACGAGTAATGATGAAACCGCTAAATAGTGGCGGTTTTTTATTCTTTTGGCCCGAAACTTGCATATTACAATAATGAGAAATATAAATTTTCTTCCATTGAGGTGTTCTATTTTGGAAAATAATTCGTTTATTATCTGTAGATGTGAGGAAGTTTCCTATCAAAAACTTTTAGAAACCATGACCGCCTTTCACTGTTCTCCCAGAGAGTTAAAATTACGGACGAGGGCTGGCATGGGGTATTGTGGAGGAAGAGTCTGTCGAACATTAATTGACGAAATTGCCCATTCAATCCATCCTAGGCAAAACGGGATTCCTTTAAAATATCAACCTCCGATAAGACCGGTAAGTTTTGGAGAATTAGGTGGTGAAAATAATGACAAACAGAATACTTGATCATCCTGTACTAGGTAAGATTGATGGAGAACCGAAAATTTCTTTCCGTTTCAATCATCAGATACTCACCGCAAGAAGTGGAGAAACGCTCGCGGCAGCATTATTAGCGAATGGAATCCGTCGTTTGCGTGAACATGAAGAAAGTGGCGCCCCAAGGGGAATCTATTGCAATATCGGTCACTGTTATGAGTGCAGATTAACCGTAGATGGAAAAACAGGTGTAAGAGCCTGTTTAACTCTAGTCAAAGAAGGAATGATTGCTGAAAGTATAGAGAAGTTACCCACTCCCCTAAAGAATCGGGGCATTTACCATGAATGATGTCATCATAATAGGAGCTGGGCCCGCAGGTTTATCGGCGGGGATTGCTTGTGCTAAATATGGATTAAAAGTACTTATTCTTGATGAATTTATGTTTGCTGGCGGCCGCCTTTTAGGTCAATTATATCAGGAGCCTAATGGAATTTGGTGGAATGGAATAGAAGAATCAAGGAAATTAACGGAAGAGGCGGTCCGCCTTGGTGTAGATATCCGATTAAATACATCGATTCACAACATTGAAAAAAACGGAATACAGTGGGATGTTTACACGGAACAAAATATTTTTCAAACACCTTCTCTGCTTCTTGCTACTGGTGCAGCGGAAGCTCCCATACCCATACCCGGGTGGACCTTACCGGGAGTTATGTCCATTGGTGCAGCTCAAGTCATGACCAATTTACACCGAGTAAAGCCTGGCAAGAAAGGGATTATTATTGGAATGAACATTCTTTCCGCAGCGATAGCGACCGAGTTAAAATTGGCTGGTGTGGAATTATACGCCCTTACATTACCTAAGCGAACGAAGCTGACGGAAAAATTCGCTAACCCGATTAGTACTCTCGATTCTCTTGCAAGTTTAGCCCATTTAGCCCCGAATAAATTCATTCAACTATCAGGAAATTTTTTAAGAAAGGACTTTTTCAGCAAAATGATCCTTGCGCTTTATCCAAAAAAAGGAATTAAAGTGTCGGGAATTCCATTCCAATTAAAAAAAGCTGTAATTGATATTTACGGAGAAAATTCAGTGGAAGGGGTAACGATTGCCAGTATCGATCGGAAAGGTACAGTGATTCCCAACAGTGAAAAGCAAATAGAAGTTGACTTTGTTTGTATTGCTGGTGGTCTTTATCCCCTAGCCGAACTCGCAGCGCTTGCCGGATGTCCTTTTTATTACATAGAGGAACTAGGTGGCTATGTTCCTCTTCATAATGAAAAAATGGAGACAACGGTTGAAGGTCTGTTTGTCGCTGGTAATATTACAGGTATTGAAGGTGCAAAAGTAGCAATCGCCCAAGGTACAACAGCAGGATTAACGATTGTTCATAAATCCGGAGTAAACGTGGAAAAGGAGCTTCAAAATTCCATTCTAAAAATCAATGAAACAAGAGAGAATGCCCTTATTCAATTTCATCCCAAAATCGCGCAAGGAAGACAAAAAATCTTCCAAGAATGGGAGAAATATTACTCTGATTCACAAGTCGCCTTAACCTATAATTAGAGGAGACGAATGGTTCATTTTTACGTGGCAGAAACGTTTACAAGTGTCACTTGAGAATCCGTCAATCTTCAAGACTCCTTGTTCAATGAATTAAGAAAAGCGCAAGGCGCCTTGTTCAGCCCCGACAAGCAAATGTTCTGAGACAAGAAAAGTCCGGTCTTGACTTTTATTGTCTCAGGTTATTTGACCTCGAGGGGCTAGGCGCTGGAGCTAGACCTAGCATTAGCCAATTTTTATACTTTCTTACCTTTTTAAGAAAAACCGGGCAAACCCCGCCCGGTCCTTTTCTATCCACCCAGACTAGAGGAAATCCGATAATTTATATTCCTGTCCATGTAGGCCTTTATAATACTCTGGATATATTTCTCCACCACAGTTCTCACAGCTGAATCTTGGTGGGGTTGTTGGATCTCCCCCATCCATTAAATCAAATTCCCTTACAATGTCATAAGGAATTTCCTCCTCCTCATGATTTGTTCCAATCGCAGGTCGACGAATATAACGGGGCAATATAGGCTTAATCCTTTTAAACACCGTGCAATATAAAATTCAATAAAAATAAACCCGAGATAATATATAGGGGGATGGAAACTTGGGATGCTTTTCCAACGACTAATTTTGCAATTGGATAAGCAATAAATCCAAATGCAATTCCATCAGCAATACTATACGAAAAAGGAATCATAATAATAATGAAAAATGCTGGGATTACTTCTGATAAATCCTCGAAATTAATACTTTTCACATTTTGCAGCATTAATCCTCCAATAATAAGAAGAATTGGTGCAATGGCACTATTCGGTATAATGGTTACAAATGGAATAAAGAAAATCGACAATAAAAATAACAGACCCGTTACGATTGATGTAATTCCGGTCCTTCCTCCTGCAGTAATCCCGGCTGCCGTTTCCACTGTCGAAACAGTAGGGCTAGAACCAAATATACCGCTAAGCACTGCCGAAATCGAGGTAACCCGAAAAGCTTTACCATACTTTTCATTTTGATTTAGCTGTCCTAACTGCCCACTAATCAATCCAATATTTTCAAAAACAAGTACCATTGTTAAGGAAAAAACGGCGATCCAAAACGTGATGGACGTCATACTTCCAAATGTCATTGCACCAAATACAGATCCATAATCACCAGAAGAAATTCCAAAGCCGTTTTTTAATAAACTCATATCCACAAGCCCGAACATCCAAGCAATGATTGTTCCAACAAAAATAGTGATTAAGAAGTTGGCAGGAACATTTCGTAAAAATAGAATCACAGCAAGAATGAGTGTTAGGATAAACGCAATGACCTGGGGACTACTTATATCCCCTAAACTAATTAAAGAATGTTCTCCTCTTACGATCAGTTGACTTTTTTCTAATCCTAGCAAGGATAAAAATAAGCCCAAGCCAACACTAATAGAATCCTTCAACGAACTAGGAATCGCCGTAGCAAGAATAGCCGCCAGTGGGGTAAAGGCAATGACAGCAAATAATAATCCGGCAATGAATACTACAGCAAGCGCTTCATGCCATGTTAGGCCCATAGAATGGACAAAGGTATAAGTAAACATGGCGTTGAGACCCATACCTGGAACGAGGATAAGGGGCAAATCCCCCCATATTCCCATCATTAAACACCCTGCTACACAGGTTAGAATCGTTCCCCAAACCGCAGCCTGCATTGGTATACCCGCATCTGCTAAAATACTTGAATTGACAGCAATAATATATACAATTGTGAAGAATGAGACGAAACCAGCAAGGAGCTCTTGTTTCATCGTCGTTCCTTTTTCAGTAAGATTTGTGAGGTTATTCAACTTTCCTTTCATTTTATTTCCTTCTTTATGAATCTCCCTCGCCCACCCAGTCTTTTATTCCCGAGGGTAAAAGACCAAAAGTAATTTAATAATCTGTTTTTGCATTTCCACCTGAAACAATGGCCACCCCGGAGCTAGCCCCAAGTCTTGTTGCACCAGCTTCAATCAATGCTAGTGCTGATTCACGACTTCTTACACCACCAGAAGCTTTCACACCTACATTAGGGCCTACTGTTTTACGCATTAATTGGATATCTTCCACGGTTGCTCCACCAGTTGAAAAACCGGTAGATGTCTTAACGTAATCAGCTCCAGCCTTAACAGCAAGTTTGCATGCTATCACTTTTTCAGTATTTGTAAGTAGACAAGTTTCTATGATTACTTTAACTAATGCTTTTCTTTTTGCCGCTTCCACTACATTTCTTATATCTTTTTCAACATAATCAAGATCGCCATCTTTTAATTTAGCGATATTGATGACCATGTCGACTTCAGTTGCACCATTTTCTATCGCATCTTTCGTTTCCAATGCCTTTATGTTAGTTGTGGTAGCCCCTAATGGAAAACCAATTACCGTACATACTTGTACATCAGAACCTTCTAACTGATGAGATGCTTCTTCCACCCAAGCTGGGTTAATGCAAACCGAATAAAAACCATATTCCTTTGCTTCTTCACATAATTTTATAATTTGTTTTTTTGATGTATCTGGTTTTAAAGCTGTATGATCAATCATTTTTGCAATGTTTTTTTCCATGATTATCTCCTACCTCTTTTTAATCCATGCCATTTACAAACGTTCGACAATCCCTTTTACTAAGTTTAAGAAGTTTTCTTTTGCTTTTTCTGTCGTTTCAATCACTTCTTCATGGCTAAGTGGTTGATTCAAAATACCCGCAGCCATGTTCGTAATACAAGAAATTCCAATGACGTTCATTCCAGCGTGACGAGCAACAATAACCTCTGGTACTGTTGACATTCCAACTGCATCCCCACCGATTTTTTCTAGCATCCGTATTTCTGCCGGTGTTTCATAACTCGGGCCACTATTCCAAACGTAGACCCCTTCTTTTAGTATAATGTTCAAATCCTTAGCAACCTCACGTACAAGTTTCTGTAAAGAAGGTGTATAAGCCGTTGACATATCAGGAAAACGCACACCTAATGTATTCTCATTTGGACCGATTAATGGATTGGCTCCTGCATTATTAATATGGTCGGTAATTAACATTAAATCCCCAGGAGTGAAGGTTTGGTTTACTCCACCAGCAGCATTCGTTACGACAAGCGCTTCAACGCCTAAGGCTTTCATTACTCGAACAGGGAAAGTTACCTCATCTAAAGGATATCCTTCATAGTAATGAAAACGTCCTTGCATGGCTAATACCGTAACACCTTTTAATTCCCCAACCACCAATTGTCCAGCATGCCCTTCCACTGTTGATATTGGAAATCCAGGAATCATTTCATATTTAATTTTTACCGGATTATCTATTTCATCTGCCAATACTCCTAAACCTGAACCTAAAATAAGGCCAACTTTTGGTTTGGAGGCAATTTTTCCTTCTAGAAATGTTTTCGCGCGCTCGATTTTATCCATACCCATCCTCCTTCAAATTTCGTTCAAAAAGCTTTTTCCATGTTGTGGACTGTTAACCTGGAAATTTTCCGCAATGGTCTCACCAATATCCGCAAACGTATTTCTTATTGGTAACGATTTTCCTTCTGTGACTCCTTTATGATGTACAAGTAATGGAACATATTCTCTCGTGTGGTCTGTCCCGTGATGGATAGGATCGTTCCCATGGTCTGCCGTAATGATAAGTAAGTCGTCCTCTTTAAGTTTTCTCAATACTTCAGGTAATCTTGCATCATATTCTTCTAATGCTTTCCCATAACCAAGTGGATCACGACGATGGCCAAATTTCGCATCAAAGTCTACTAAATTCAAAAAGCTTAGTCCAGTAAAATTCATGTCCATTGTTTCTAGTAATTTGTCCATACCATCCATATTTGATACTGTTCTTAGAGACTTGGTTACCCCTTCTCTATCATAAATATCGGAAATTTTCCCAATGGCGATTACATCATAATTAGCATCTTTTAACTCATTCATAACTGTACGACCAAACGGTTTTAAAGCATAGTCATGGCGGTTTGGTGTACGTTCAAAATGACCTGGTTCCCCGACAAATGGGCGAGCAATCACACGTCCGACCATATATTCAGGATCATTTAATAATTCACGAGCGTATTGACAAATATCGTAAAGTTCTTCTAATGGAACTACTTCTTCGTGAGCGGCAATTTGTAAAACGGAATCAGCTGAAGTATAAACGATTAGGCTTCCAGTTTTCATATGTTCTGCACCTAACTCGTCTAAGATGGCCGTTCCTGATGCCGGTTTATTTCCAATAACCTTTCGACCAGTCTTTTCCTCAAGCTTATGAATGATTGCATCCGGAAATCCATCAGGAAAAGTTCTAAAAGGGGTATCAATTTGGAGCCCCATAATTTCCCAGTGTCCTGTCATCGTATCTTTTCCTGCTGAGGCTTCCTGCATTTTTGTATAATGTGCAAGAGGTTTCTTTGCTGGTTTTATACCTTTTAATTCACGAATATTACTTAATCCAAGGGCACCCATATTTGGCATGTTTAATCCATTCATATGTTCTGCAATATGACCTAATGTATCCGCTCCTTTGTCATTATACTTCTTTGCATCAGGTGACTCCCCGATACCGACTGAATCCATGACAATTAGAAATACTCGTTTAAAAGGTGATGTTTTGCTCATCCCTCTAGTTCCTCCTTTATGATCTACTTTTATTGTAAGACGTCCAACCTCTAAAGGTCAATAGTAGGGGTCCAAAATTTTGGACCCTCTATGTCTATTCAGAAATAACATTATACACTAATGGATTGCTATCGACCGGTTCGCTTGAAATCGAATAGGATTCATATATTTTCCCCATTACTTCCCCTACATCTTCTCGATTACTGTGAATAGTTACAAGTGAATCACCTTTTCGAACTTGATCCCCGATTTTTTTATTTAAAACAAGACCTACCGCTAAGTCAATTTGTGATTCTTTCGTCACACGACCCGCGCCTAAAAGGCTTGCCGCGATTCCTATTTCATTTGCGATAATTTCTGAAATATATCCATCCTGTTTTGCTTCCACTTCAAATGTGTGTGCTGCGGTTGGTAATTTTTCCGGTTCATCGATAATCGATGGATCGCCACCTTGTGCAGCAACAAAGGTTTTGAATGTTTCAATGGCTTTACCAGATTCCATGGCATCCACTAATTTTTCTCGTGCTTCTTCTACTGTTTCTGCTTTTCCCCCTAAATAAACCATTCGACTTCCTAATGTTAAACATAATTCTTCCAAATCTTTTGGACCTTCGCCTTTTAACGTATCAATGGCTTCTTTAACTTCTAAGGCATTTCCAATGGCAAATCCCAATGGTTGATTCATATCTGAGATGACAGCAATGGTTTTGCGGCCAGCCCCATTCCCAATCTGAACCATAGCTTTTGCCAATTCCTTTGCACTGTCAAGATCTTTCATAAAAGCTCCTGAACCGGTTTTTACGTCAAGTACAATTGCATCGGCACCAGAGGCAATTTTCTTACTCATAATCGAACTTGCAATAAGTGGGATGGAATCTACTGTCGCTGTTACATCTCGAAGTCCATATAGCTTTTTATCTGCAGGGGTCAAATTTCCACTTTGACCTACAACAGCAATCTTATTCTTGTTCACTAATTCATTAAATGTTTTACTATCAATTTCTACTTGAAATCCTTTAATGGATTCCAGTTTATCAATGGTGCCGCCTGTATGTCCTAATCCGCGGCCAGACATTTTAGCTACAGGGACACCAATAGAAGCAACAAGTGGTGCCAGGATAAGTGTTGTTGTATCACCTACCCCTCCCGTACTATGTTTATCCACCTTAATACCATCAATATCAGATAAATCAATCTGATCCCCTGACTCTACCATTGCCATAGTTAAATGGACTCGTTCTTCTGGAGTCATATCTTGATAAAAGATGGCCATTGCCAATGCGGACATTTGATAATCCGGTATCTCCCCTTTTGTATAACCCTGAACCGCAAAATCAATCTCTTCCTTCGTTAACGAATATCCATCACGTTTTTTCTCAATAATATCGATCATTCTCATCATGGTCACCCTTTCCTTCAGGCTATAGATGTTTCTCAAATTTTCCTAATTCTATTTATGAAAAGAACATACCCGCTACTGCTGCGCTTAATAAAGAAGCCAAAGTCCCGGCTAATACCGCTTTTAATCCTAGTTTAGCAATATCATTTCTACGACTTGGAGCCATACCTCCTAATCCCCCTAACAAGATTGCCATTGAGCTTAAGTTGGCAAACCCACATAATGCGAAACTAACAACAAGTGTCGTTTTTTCTGATAATACTCCAATTTCCGGAGCAAAGGAGGCATAAGCGACAAATTCATTTAGTACTAATTTTTGCCCAATAAAACTTCCTGCTTGTATTGCTTCTGACCATGGTACACCTACAGCGAAGGCAATTGGAGCAAATACATAGCCTAAAATCTGTTCTAACGTAATTCCACCGAAAATTCCTAAAATCCCATTGATTAGGGCAATGAGTGCAATGAATGCTAACAACATCGCCCCTACATTCAATGCCAATTTTAGTCCGTCCGACGCCCCCTTTGCAGCTGCATCAATGACATTGACTGTTTCCGTATCTTTTTCCAATTGAATATCATCAGAAATTTTCGCTTCTTCTGTTTCAGGCATCATCATTTTTGCCATTATCAATCCAGCTGGAGCTGCCATGAAACTTGCAGCAAGTAAATACTCTAGTGGTACTCCTAATAAAGAATATCCAACCAATACTGAACCAGCAACAGATGCCAATCCACCAGTCATGACAGCAAATAGCTCAGATTGTGTCATTTTCTCTAAGAATGGTCTTATAACAAGGGGTGCCTCTGTTTGCCCTACGAAAATATTAGCTGCAGCTGACATAGACTCGGTCTTACTTGTTCCTAGTAATTTAGACAGTGCACCACCAATGATTTTAATAAACCATTGCATAATACCAAGATAATATAAAACCGAAATTAATGCTGAAAAGAAAATAATAATTGGTAAAACGTGAAAAGCAAATATAGAGCCAAACTGATCACTATCCGCTAAAGATCCAAATAAAAAGCTAATTCCTTCATTAGCAAAATTAATAACATCTTGAACCCTTAGCGTAAACCATTGAAGGGCTTCCTTTCCCGCTTCCCATTTTAATACAATAAATGCAAATGTAATTTGAATAGCTAATCCACCAAGTATCGTTCTTAGTTTAATCGCTTTCTTTTTATTAGAAAAAAGAAAAGCTATTCCTAATACAACAACTATCCCCATGATACCCCATAGGATATTCATATTACACTCTCCTCTTTCATTTTTTGGGTATTCTATTTTTACCAGAAAATAGATAGGACGTCCAACTTAAAACTCCCATTGTAATCCCTTTTGCATTGATTACAATCCCATTTTAAGGTTAGACGTCCAACAAGTCAAATGTTTTTTAAAATATTGTCGAATATTGTTGTAAATTTTTACGAAAACTTTATAAATTCTTTTGATTATTCCTTAACCAGATTTTTTTCACCTACATGTGACGTTTGCGCAATACATTAAATGATATTTGAGTAGAATTAAAGAAGTTTATGGAGTAAAGAACGGGTCTATTATCTAAATCATAATGAATTTGACGCAAAATTAAGAGTGGTGTGTCTTGATCACAATTCATAATATCAGAGATTTCCTCGTTATAGCCCATTGTTTTAATTTCAGCTTTTGCATAACTAATCGTGATCCCTACTTCTCCTAGCGATAATAGTATTGACTCCTGGTTTAATTTATACCCTTTTTCAAGTAAATTCGCTGGAATTTTATCAATACAATAAACTAGCGGTGTCTCGTCGGCTGTTCGAACTCGTTTAACTAAAAATACTTGTTCGTTTTTCTCCAAATTTAACTCCTTAATGTCATCGCCATGTGGATCAACATAGCCTGTAAAAAGAATTTCCGTTCCTGGCTTTTTCCCTTGTCTTTCGATCATATCGGTAATGCTAAATAACTCCTCTATTCCACCGGAGAATATGGGCTTTTTATTCACAAACGTCCCAATTCCATGCTTACGGATAATGATATTTTCCTCTTCTAGAATTCGTAAAGCTTCCCGTAGTGTGTTACGCGAAACTCCTAATTCCTTTGCAAACTCCATTTCAGAAGGTAAACGTTCACCTGGTTCCAGCTTGCCTTCTTTGATTTTTTCCTTTATTTGTTCAATCACCACAAGATAACGAGGTGTTTGAAAATTATAGTTGTTCATACCTTCCCACTCCTTTTATGTCTCTCATTTTACATTTATTATAAATCGCTTTCAAGGTAGTTGGTGGCACTTCCTGAATTTTGTTAGATCTTGTAGAATGCTAAAGAAATGCGCAAGCGCCCGTTTTATATGGAAGAAGAATTGATTAGTGGAATATTAAAATGGAAAAAACTGGATCAAAGAAAAAACATATGTTCAATCACTTCAGTTGTAATTGACATCATATGTTTTTTAAACAATCCTATTAAGGTCTGTTTCTGTTCATTATCCCACGTTGCAGATAGATCATTTCTTCGGCAAGTTTTTGAATTCTCTCGGAAATTCGTTTATCGATTATTTCATCGCTTTCGATATCAAAGGAATCATTGTGGATGAAGACATTTCCTGTTGGAACTAGTCCTTTAAAATAAGATAGGATCGATCCTAAATGATATTCCAAGACAAGAAAATGTTTATTCGTCCAGCCTGTTGCCACCATCCCTGTCACTTTATGTCTAAATGCGTATTCGGGTAAGTGATCAAGCAGGTTTTTTAAAGCACCTGAAAGAGATGCTTGATAAATGGGTGTGCCGAATACAAGAAAATCTGCAGATAAAATTTTTTGGACAACACTCCGAGTATCTTCATTATAAGCTGCCAATGGGAGTCCAGCCGAAAATTCAATGTCGAAATCTCTCAAGTCAATTAATTCTGTCTCTACAGTCGAGTCATGGCGTCGAGCAGCAGCTAAAACACTATGTACAGCGACAGATGTTTTCTCACCAGCAAGTGCTCCAGATACACCGACAAGTTTCATTATTTTCACCTCTTTCCATATAAAGTGAAACTTCATTCAGTGGGGATTTTTTTCATCCCCACTGAATGTTAGTTGAACGAATCGGGGATTTACTGGCAGTTGATCCCCCACTTGCAATTCTTGTTTTCCCTCGAATTCTCGAAGTGGGGGTCTTACTGCCAGTTAATTCGGGATAAATGAAACTCATTGCCCTAATGCGGGATAAATAACCAATTAGTGATAGAATTTTAAGTCCATGTAATTACCAAAAGATAAGTCAGCAATATTAAATTTTACTATCACATCAATGTCACTGAATTCTTTTTGCTCCTCGCGGCTGTACGAACCGAATAAACCAATTCGCTTAACACCATATTTTTCTTTCCTGAGTTACTATTGATCATTATCTTGCATTGCTGAAGCGTTCACCTTTTGCCATTCTTTCCCTCAAAGCTATCGAGTAATACACGCACTTCATCTGTTGATTCTGTGTCCATCAATTGGTTTCTTAATTCACTTGCTCCTCGAAACCCACGGACATATATCTTAAAAAAGCGGTGCAATGCCTTGAACGAACGCCGCTCTATTTTAAAGTATTTATCATAGAGATCCAGATGAGACCTTAAGAGACCAAGCAATTCCTGACTGCTATGCTCTCTTGGTTCTTTTTCAAAAGCAAATGGATTGGTGAAAATACCACGCCCAATCATCACACCATCAACACCGTATTGACGGGCAAGACTCAAGCCTGTTTGACGGTCAGGAATATCCCCATTAATCGTTAACAATGTATCTGGTGCGACCTGATCGCGAAGTTTCTTTATCTCCGGGATCAGTTCCCAATGGGCATCTACTTTGCTCATTTCTGCTCTGGTACGTAAATGGATGGAAAGATTCGCAATGTCTTGTTTCAATATGTGTGTCAGCCATTCTTGCCATTCCTCTACATCCGTATAACCAAGCCTAGTCTTTATACTTACGGGCAATTCTCCTGCTTTGGCTGCCTGTATTAACTCTGCCGCAACTTCTGGTCGGCGAATAAGGCCAGAACCCTTCCCATTCTGGGCTACATTAGGCACAGGGCAACCCATATTAATGTCCACACCGTTAAATCCTTGTTTTGCCATACCAATACTCATTTGCCGAATGAACTCAGGCTTATCTCCCCATATATGAGCTACAATTGGTTGTTCATCCTCTGTAAAGGTCAAGCGGCCACGCACGCTATGGTGCCCCTCTGGATGACAATAACTTTCCGAGTTTGTAAACTCAGTAAAAAACACATCAGGGCGGGCTGCTTCACTCACTACATGGCGAAAAACAACATCCGTCACATCTTCCATTGGTGCCAACACAAAAAATGGCCTTGGTAAATCACGCCAAAAATTTTCTTTCATCTTCCCACTCTAATCCTCTCATCTATGGATAACAGACAAAGGCCCTTATCAAAATTAAAAAGCGGACATACGCCTGCCATTTTTATTATATTCATGACAATAGTATCACAAGAATATTGAACAGTACAAAAGACTGAATCCCTATTGGCACCACCTAATTCTGTGAGTAGAAATCATAATTTGACTCGTTTTATAATCCATTTCATTTATTTTGTTTTCTAACCCTCAAATTTTTCTGCTATCCAAGAGTAAAAAAGGGCAGACCACTCCCTTTGTGGCTGGTACGCGTTTTTTTCAGCCCGAAAACTAATTACTTCGAACATTTCGATAAGACATTCACGTTCACCCCATTTTGAAAGATGAATGAAGTATAGCACATTGCACATCCATTTTGATGTGCTTCGTACCAGATGGTATATGATAATTCCATTATACGATTATATTAAACAATTGCTCGAACTAGATAATACGATTGAGTGACCGCTAATCCCTTCTCCGTAGCTTTTTCCTCAAAAACCTTGGAAATCTGGTTGAGATTTTCATCTTTCACTTTTTCAAAGACTTTTGGTGTCTGGCCAAAACACCTTCGCTTAATAACGTCCAACGGGGTATGGAAATATTCGATACTATTCACAATCTCGATCTTAGAACTTGTGAAATGGCTTTTTTCTATTACCTGTCTAATCACATGGAGGACAGGCGTATCTGTGGATTCCTCAAAAAGGTTCGGGAATAATTGTGGAAACTCTTTTTGCGCCTCATCACCGGGATGCAAAGCAAGGATTTCTCCGCCCTTTTTTACGACTTGGGGCAAATACGGATAAACCGATGTCGGCCCTTTCCGAATGTATACGCAATCAAAGGTATCAGCAGCAAAAGGTAAGCCTTGTTTTGTATTGCCTACTACAAAAGAAACATTGGGTTTCCTGTTTCCATCGCCCACTTTTATAAACGCTTCGGTTGCATCAAGGCCGGTAATCTCCTTTGCCAGTGAACCACATTGATTGGTGAATTCTCCGTGACCACAACCCACATCTAGGACTTTCTTATTCTGAATCATCTGAGCAACTTCTTTATCAAAGACCGACTCCCCGTTTGGTTCCGTATGAGTGGAGTCCCAAGAATACTCATATATCCCTTGTATCCTACTAAGCTGGTTATACCATTTTAGCGAATGTGGGGGGACCCAATCAGGTAAATTGGTTGGATCGTAAAGTTTCGTCATTTTCATGGCTATCCTCCATTATTTGTTAGACTGATGCGTCTCTTTTTACTACACCGCATATTTAATTTATTTACTTTGCATAATTAATCAGACGAATTCTCTATTAATTCGGAATAATAACGAACAAGTTCTGGGTATTCATATATCTCTTTTTTACCTAATTCGCTGATGATGTATGTTCCTCTTCGAACTCTATTAAACCAACCATAATAGTTTTTATTAAGGATGGATAAGGTCTTGTCCCCAGTCCCCAAATTGCGTAGTCCTTTAGGCGATAACGGGCCAAAATGTTCAAGACAACAAGCAATGTGGATACAATTTTCTTTATATGCTGTCATAATTTTGGTATTATGACTCCCACCAATATTATGGTCTCCATGCCTCCCCTTAAGTTCTTTGAGAAGCTGGCTCCTTTTGTTCCTACTCCTTTCCATGCTCTTTTTTCGATCAAAAGAGGATGGGGGAATTTTTATCTCTACCTGATCATTATTACGCTCTAATGAAACGATGATCAGACCTAACTCCAGTCTTCTTATTAAGTAACATATATTTTTCCATTTCTTCGAATATAGACTGTACTTGGGTTTGGGAATAGCGATGTAAACGAGATCAGATAAGCGTTGTCTTATGGTAGCTTGTATAAGGAGTTCTACACTTAGATTAAGTTTTAATTCAACAATAATCAGCTCGTTCTCTTTCAAAGCGATTAAGTCACAATGGTTGACTTCTCCATAAACCTCATAACCACGTTGGATGAAGTAGTTTTGAATCGGCTGATATAAATGAGTTTCGTATAATTTTTCTGTTTTATGTTTCATCGCTTATCAGTACACCCCTAAAAAAAGCTGAGGATAAGTCCATTGCAGACCCTATCCTCATACTTTTACTTGATGAAAGTCCGATGACATATTCTTATTTCTCCGAATTATTAAATCGGAAAATAAGCTGATATCCATCAAAAGTTTCTCCATGTTGTTCCTCCATGTACATCCCATTCGTATAATTAGAAATCGTCTTTCTCCAAAATTTTTGCCCTACGATGTTTTTTTCTGATGGATTTGTAAACAATTCCCAATTCCCTTTAAATTGTTCAAACACTTTATTTGCCGCATATTCAGCAATCCCTTGCCCCCTTAAGGATTGAATTAAAAAAAATTCATTTATAAAATAGTCAATCCCTTTATTGCAATGTGGTGGGGTTGCGATGAGGATAAACCCTGCTGGTTTCCCATCTACTAAAATTAAGTATGGAAACAAAATATCTGGCTTTTCCCACCAAATATTTTGCACTTCATACTGATCACTCAATGTTTGGAATTCATCACTATCCTCGTAAATTCCATGTGAATTTGGAAGTCTGCTATAATGTCCTGATAGATCATACAGATACAAAGGATATAAGTTTTTTATCCTATATGCTTCATTTTTATCTGTTAATTGTACATCAATTTTCATTGGATTCTCCTTAATGATAAAAATTTGTCACCAACTAATCCCTTTACCGTTAGTTGAACAAGAAACGTTCCCCATTTAAGTATTTTCTACAAAAGTTTTCAACTACAAAGGGAGTGGATTTGGCTAATTCATTGTGTTCATTCCTGTTTTTAGATAGAAATGCAAAATTACGTATAACTGCCCATATAAAAAACGCCTCTAAAACTTCCGTATAATCTCCTTCTAATTTTCTTTCCTTCTGATAGTATGTAATGAATTTTTCCCTATTGTTTGGACTAAGGTGTAATAATGTTTCTGCCATATCAAATAAGTAATATCCGAAACCACAGGATGAAAAATCAATAATGGAAGGTTGTCCTTGGTTCATTACATAATTGCTTTCATGTATGTCTGAATGAATCACTCCCCAAGCATCCTTACTTTTACCCTGTGAATGAATGACCGATTCTATTTTATTCGTAGTCTTCTGTAATATTTTAAAGTCATCGATAGTTATTGCATGTAAACTTATCAATTGTTTTAATTGGGTTAGTGAATTTAATAAATTTTCAGCATTGTAGTAAGGCCTTTCAAATGTTTCTGGGACGCACCAAGTTAAAGAATTTCTGTGAAGAGTAACCAGTAAGTGAGCTAACTTTTCAATTTCTGCGTCAGTTGGTTGTCTCTTTAATGTTTCTCCTTTAATCCAATTTTGTAAAGTCCAGTAAGCATGATCACCCGTTTTATGATCATTTATTTTGGTAATAAATTGATTGTTTATATTTCTTATAGGTGTTTGAACTTTTAAATCTGTATTGGTTTCTAATTCCTCAAGCCATAACAGTTCGGATTCAATATAACGTTTAGATTTAGCTCCCATATGAAGTTTAAGCAAATATTTTTTCCCCTTAATCATGTCAATGCGAAAGGTAATATTATCACTCTTCCCTAAATATTCTACCTTTTTTATAGTATCTAAGTTGTAATACCTAATCAATTCTTCCTCTACCTTTTGGAGACTTGGCACTTCATAGTTCAAATACTTTCCCCCTAAAAATAATACTTCTATTAAGTTAGCAAAAACTGCTTATCCATATCCATTCAACAAAGCAAAAAGCGACTCATGCCCAAATCTCGTTTTTCCTTCTGTTAAAATTTGCATAAGAAGGTCATCAAGTTCGTTTGTTAATAAATGTAAAGATTGACGAACATATCCCTTTTCAAAATGATCAAGCGCCACAGGCAGCTCTTCCTCATCTAAAATAGACCAATCACCATTCGGAAAAACCAAAACATCGATAATCAGATCTTCAAAAGTGATAAGGGAATCTGTGATAGAGGTGTTTTTCACGATATTAAAATAGGCCCCCAAATAATGACCGTTTTTGTCTCTCCAAGTGTACAAATTATAAGGGCGATCTTCCCAATAATAAGCCAGCGTATAACTCCCTACAGGGATGGTTAAGGTTGTTTGATCAGTCACCATCGAAAAAGAATCCTGGATCTTATGAAAAAGGACCGCATGTTGCTTATCCTTTTGTAACAAAAAACAAGGATATTCCACAATTTTCGCGTCATAGCAAATTTTTCTTTCTATTATATTTGGTTGTATGGTATGTACAGAGATTGGCAAATCCCCCTTTTTAAAAATATGCGAATAAGATAGACTTGATCGTTCTTCATATAGGTCTTACCTCATTTAATATTTCAGATTTTATACTTTGATGAATAGAATTTTCTGTGACAACATCAACATTCCTACCCATTAATTTTATTTCTTGCTTAAACCGAATTAAATCGAATAAACTTCTTCGCTTCTCAAAACTTACCAATAAATCAAAAATCACTGTCATACGAATCATCTTGCAACCGACCCAAAAACGTTGATACTGTCAACACCATGTTCTTTTGCACATTTTAAAATATCTTCGCGATGAACTCTTAACTTTGTAAGAATAGATAAGAGCCGCCACTTCTGAAATACTCATTTATTGAGTTTAAAGCTTATTCTTATTCTATAACACCCTTACTACGAAGTATATATGACGGTGAACAATGATGAAAGAAAACCCTCTCAAAACACTCATTTAAGTTCTGAAAGATGGAGCGCAATTTCTCTTATTCTTTCATCCGTCCTTTCTTCCAAAATACCCCTATCTTCATTGTTTGAATAAAGCGTATCACCTTTACTAATGTGGTCCGATAAATTCAGTAAGCTTACTGCCTTTTTATTAAATCTTTTTGCAACCGCAAATGTGGTAGCTGTTTCCATGTCAACCCCAATATAGCCTTGATTAGCCCACTCTTTTGCCAATCCACCTGTTTCTGCCATAATGGCCCCTGTACTAAATACAGTCCCCGTAATGTATTTATAATTCTTTTCTTCACAATACTTAACAGCCTTTTCCACAAGCATTTCATCTGCATATACGGTTTTTTCATTAGGAAGATACCAATGGGAAACCCCATCTTCCATTACAGCAGCAGTTACAATGAAAATATCTCCGTATCGAATTTCATGAGATAATCCTCCGAAATAACCAGTCTGAATAAACCGATTGGTTCCGAGAACAGCAAATCTATGGGCAATCGACGCGGCAATTGGCCCACCGAACACATTCGCAAACCCTATCCTTTGTTTATTATACTCCCCAATAATCGCATTCCAGCTAGGGATCCATTGTTCTTCTTGTAAAATTTTTTTCCAATAAGAAATGTTCCATTCATGCTCCCATTCCCCATGTAATATAAACGATTGTGGTATTTCCTCTTCTTTAATTTTTAAAATGGACAACCAATCCGCTTTTGTAAAATCGCCATATAATTTCAACCTATACACCTCCCTAAACTAAGCCTTCCAGATAGGCGAACCTTTTTTCCAATCGACCATCAATATCATTGTGTCAATAATGAAGAAACCTTTTTAATCCACTCTCCCTCTTCATCGGCAAGCAATGTGTTCCAACATAGATGAATAGCCCCTTTAAAGTTTTTCTCTTGGTCATCAACAAATAACACTTTGCCGTTATCTTTTAGATAAAATTGAGTCTTTAAGTATATATCGATTTCTGGTTTACAATAACCTACTTCAGCAGAAATGGTCATACTTTTTATGTAATCTTGGACAGGGTTGATAAGATGCTCTATCCACTCTCTACGGTGATTACTTAACAAATGAATATCTGCATATTCACTCCATATCGGAATTTTTTCAATAGCAGGCAATGGTTTTATAATCGATAATAATTTACACCTTGCAGGTTCAATATCCATGTTGGGCAACTGACTTTTTAATCCGGACCAAAATTCTTGCTCGGCTATCCTCCCTTTCCATAGCTCTTCACGAATCCCTTTTCTAAATTCAAGCAATTCTTCATAACGCACACCATAAATGGTAGATAAGTAGCGCCAAAATGAAGGTGAAAAATTAGTGGCCAGTACTCCGGCGATGTCTAAGACTAAATCAGGTTTTACCTTCATTTTTCTCACTTGCCAAAGCTTCTTTCCATGCTTGGACAAATTCCTTCACACTTGCATAGCGATCATGCCACTCTTTTTCTACAGCTTTCATGGCCACTTCGTATAAGGCTTGAGGAGCCTCCCATTTATTTATAGAGCGGTCCAATTCCCCACCTACTAACGCAAATGCTGTTGCCCCCATTAGGAAAACATTCGTTTTTTCGTCGATTTTAGCTCCCTTTGTAAATTCCTCCGGAGACATAAACCGTGATGAGCCCCAAAGTCTGCCCATTGTATTGATGTAAGGCTTTTGCTGATACAAATCAATATCACATATTTTCATTTGATGATTCTTAAAATCGTACAGCATACTGCCATCATAGAAATCAACCGCCACATACCCCATTTCTTCCACATGGACATGGAATTCAAAGATCTTCCTTAACGCATCTAGTCGAAGTTCAATAGGCAATTGCCGAAAGCGAAAAAACGGGGATTCTGGATGTTCATATTTCAGTGGAGGGGGAAATTCCCAATGTGGGTGTAAGCCCTCTCCCTCAAACCAATCAAATACGAGCGCATACCCATTTTCAAGTTGAAAATGATCGACGAGATTTACTAAGTGCGAATGTTGTAAGTCTTCATAAATGGGGATTGCATCTTTTAACCTTGTGATCGCTTCTTGCGGCTCTTCAGCAAAGTGAACAGGTCTGGCTCCCGCATATTTCACGAACTGCTTTATCCCATCCTTTTCCACACCAAAGCTGATATTGCCCGAATCCTGTTCAGCAAAAACAGTGAATACCTTACCTAAATCTCGGATCCAAGCAAAATCATGTGGTTCTTTTAGCGAAAAAGACACGTGATCCAACGATACAAAACTGCTCATTTCATCCCTCCGATTGTTTACCTTTGTTATCTATATTCGATTCTAAGAAGGAAAAATCCTTTGACGGGGGTTCAAGATTCTTTCAATCTGTAACAGCTATAGATTGATACAAGTTCTCTTTTTTTGCAATACTTGTGGATCCTGCTACTATCAAAATAGTTGCGTGATCTACGTTATAGCTCTTAAGACATCCTATTCTAGATTTCCTTGGTTCAATTATTTGATCATGAACAGCATCGGGTAAATATTGATAGACCGCTAATATCATGAATCGTTTCAACGAACTCAGTATCAAGCTTTAATGAGTATTTAATAAATTGAATGAACCAGTTCTGAATTACAAGCGTCTTGTTAAGTGAAGGGGGTGAGTTGGCTGGAAGAGTTTACAGATGAATGGTTAATTCAACGTAGTATTCAAGGGGATCAGCAGGCATTCAGTCTTTTATGTCAACGGTATGAGAGTTCCGTGACTCGCTTTATCCGTTATCAAGTGAATGATACAGTGGCACGGGAGGATATTTTTCAAGAAACGCTGCTAACTTCATGGCGTAATTTAAATACTTTGAATAAGCCTGACAAGTTCAAAAGTTGGATTCTGCAAATAGCGCGTAATAAATGTAAAGACTATTATCGGCGTCAAAATCACGTTGATCAACCTATGGAAGATGAAGTATTGGAATATAGGATCAATCGTCACGGTGTTACGCACCAGAAAAAAAGTTCATTAATTGAAAGAGTACTAGAGGAAATGGAGGAGATATCTCCTGCTGAAAAACAATTGCTTCGATACTTTTATTTCCAAGGTATGACAGTAGCCGAAGTTGCTGTAAAAAACGGGGTACCGATTGGGACTATTAAAAGCCGATTGCACACTGCCCGACAACACATTAGAAGAAAGCTAGATCTAAATAATGAGAGGAGTCCAGAAGATGAACAATAAAATCATATATGATGAATTCCCGGAGAAATGCCCACCAATCCATATACAGCCACTAGATAAGAAGACTATTACTGTAGATTTTCCTGAATTACGCTGGTGGTTTGCTATTCCAGAGGTGGGTTATCAGTGCAAATGGGCACAGTATAATGTCGCACAAGGGGCACTAGAGGTCACCGTTGACATGAAAGCAACTGGTGAGGCTGTCATCCATGACATTCGTGGCATTGAATTTGAAGTGACTAAACGTGAAAAGAAAAACCATTGGAAACCTGAAATAATGCGTATGTATGCCCGACTAACTAAACAAACGGTCCAGTGGCTAGCTGTTTTTAACATACAAAGCAATGTTAGAATACTAAGAACGTTTTTAGATGAGCATTTTGAAGAAGATTGGGGTCCTGAAGAACAACGCCTGATTACCGGGGATGAAAAGTTTGGTTATACGATGGCAAATGTCCGAATTGGAGAGCAAAATTTCGAGTGTCTACGGGTAGTGGAAATTGATTACCAAGGTAATGATAGCCCTGATGAGGAGGGGATATTAATAGAAACATTTATCTCTACCGCAGGCCGCGCAGTTCTTACAAGAAGATATAATGGGCGCAAATGGGCATTGAAAAAGGGAGAATTTGCACAAGGAGAACAACCTTGGGATGAGCGTTATCCAGACAACCACAAGATAATTTTAGAGGGACAGACCTATGTTCATTGGTATGATTATGTTCCTGAGTCTGTGATTTAAACCTCTCGTTTTGAAAGATGTTTTTAATTAAAAGACACCGAATGTATTAGAACAAATTGGTTAGCTATCGGTCCTTATTCTAGAGACTGTGAGGAATTTTGACCTCATATGACCTGCAATTCTCCAGTATGCATTCGGAGTACCGTTAGTTTTTCTGACTAGCGGTATTTTTATTGATTCTTAATAGGGCTTCTTTCTTTTAAGCGAATACTCGTTAATTAATCGACTCCATTAACTTCTTTTCATCACAGACTCGGACCGTATTATATGAAGAATTTTCTCCGAATCCCCTTCTACATAATAGTCATTCGTATCCAAATACAAAGGTGGGCTTACATTAATTGCGATAATACAACCGTCATCATTTCTTGTTTTAAATTCTTCCACAACGATTCCCACTCCCTCATCACCTAAGCCAATAGTGAGGATTATATCGTATTCCTCTAAACTTGGAATATCAACCCTTTCGGAATTTGTTTGATAAATTGGTTTCATGCCTGTTTTTTCATGTAGTCCATCTATATTTCCGGTGGCTAGTACAAATCCGTATTGATCACATAATTCTTTTATGTACCAATGATTTTGGTTAGGTTTGGAGGCAGTGAAGTGGCGATAGTATTCTCTTGCCTTTTCTATTCGAATACTTGTCTTATTTTCAATAATATCTAGAAAATATTGTTCTGGTGGGTGAAATATACTTTGTTGAAGGGACATTATTCCATCAAGATCAGGAACTTCTGAAGCAATGGATATTCCTGCTCCGGTAAAAACTAATACATTTTTTCCCTGAAGTAGTTTCATTACCTCGTTTGGTTGTATTTTCTTATAGTTTCGATTGGTTGAATGATCTTCATAGTTTTCGACACTGGTCTGTGGAACCTCTTGTTGTTCTAGGTAAAAATTCTTCAGTAAATCGGTTAGAACAACTGGAGAGTTAGGTGTCCAGCAAGCAGACAACCCTTTAAGTGGAACACATTGTCCGTCATCTTGTTGAACGATTTCCCCCTCTGCTGTTAAAAAGTCATTGGATTGAAAGTTGATCTTTGAAAGATTGTTTATCTTTTTTTGAACATATTCTGGAATAACAGTTGTGATCATGGCAAAACAAAGCCTGAATTCTCCACGATTATGCATTGCTCCTAAAATGGTCAAAGTCTTGCTTTCAAAATCATATTTCGAGTTACAAGCAAAGTATGACATTTTATCCCCCCTTTTCTTCAAATAACATGAATTCAGAATAGTCCCTCTTACATTATTCAATATAGGTGGTAAACTTGCCTGCTTTTTTCACCTAAAACTTTGAAATTGTTCCAAAACCCACTATTTACGGAGCGTATAGCACAGGCGGTATACATTGCAACTAACAAGAGCAAACCCAAATCGAACAAGCGATGATTTCGATTACTTGTTCAACATTCTCCACCTGTAACATAAATAATCGCTCAAGTTTTTAATACTTTTAAAATTTCCTAAACCAGAACAAAAGTGCAAGTGCCTGTTTAGCGATGTTCGGTATATGAAAAGACATTGCGGACCTTTATTCGTCGTTGAGATGGATTTATTCGCCGTCATCCGTTTTTATTCGTCGTCAGGCTATTTTTACTCGTCGTACTCTGTCTTTATTCGTCATCATGCTACTTTTATTCGCCGTTATGACTTTCATGTTATGAATAAACTCGGTGCAAGGCACCTGGTCTAGGCATAGACCGCAATTCACAAGCTGAGATTTTCATACGCTAGACCATAAAAATAAAGCGTAGACAAAGTTAGTACACTTTATCTATGCTTTGACAGTTTGAAACTCAGGTTTTCACTGCGACTTCTTCAGTTTTTCTCCTACCTGTGAATTTTTAAGATTCCTTTTAAAATGACTCGATAGTTCCAATAATAATCACCGCATACCCGGTGTTAGTCCTTGTCGTTAATCTATACCATAAAACAGCAATATAAAATATTTTTTCATGGATTCGAACTTCTTCGATCCTATTCAGCCCTATTGATAGCTTTTCTACATACAAAAAAGGTTCCAAACCACCTCAATCTGTTGTATAATACCAACAGAATTACCGGAGGTGATAGAAAATGGCGAATAACCTGCCGCCAGAATTGGTAGCGTCTCATGCAAAGCCTATTAGTGAAAAGGCGATTCTTTGCATGGGATGGACAACTAGATAAATCGCCTAATCGATAATGGCTTTGCCCCTTATTTCCAATGAATTAAAATAAGGAGCTGTAAACAATGACAAGCCATATAAAAATAGAACCATTTATTCGAAGTGATCAATATCACTTTATAAAATTCCAAGTAAAAAATCTGGTGCATGCTTATTCCACTGTGAAAGATCCAAATGTCTTAAAGGCGGTAAAATATGGTGCTCTCGATAAAGTGATTGATTTGTTTCCGGAAATTCCTGAGAATCAAGCAGAGATTTTCCATACAATCACGGAAATCGAAGAAGACCATCAACCCAATCAATATTTAACCGAGCTTAAGGAATACGTGATTCCGTTCAAATCGGTTACGGAAAAAACAGTGAGTAAGTTATTTCCTAAAGCTAAAAAATTAAAACTTCCTTCCTCTTTAAAGGAAATTGATTTTAGGGAAATCTCTTACTTGGGCTGGTATGATATCCGCTCAGAGAAAAAATTTCTCATTTTCAATGATAATGGAAAATTATTTGGGGTTCATGGGACTTTTAGACATACAACGAAAGGCATTTGTGCATTATGTAATGGTCATGAAGAAGTTGGGTTGTTCATGGCCAATGTCAAAAGTGGCAAAGAAACGTACACCAATAGAGGAAATTATATTTGCACAGATAGTCAAACATGCAACCAGAACTTGCGGACATTAGATAAGCTCGAACATTTTATTGAGCTGGTAAAAAAATAACAGAGGGAAATCCCCTCTGTTATTTTGTATAGTTCATTTCTTTAAAACCTCATCAATAATCCCATAATCTTTCGCTTCTTCCGCGCTCATAAAATAATCCCGATCCGTATCCCTTGCCACTCTTTCAACAGGCTGTCCGGTTCTGTCTGCAATCATTTGGTTAATTTTAGCCTTCAGCTTTAAAATTCTCTTCGCCGATATTTCAATATCTGTTGCTTGCCCCTTTGTCCCTCCAAGTGGTTGATGAATCATAATTTCGCTATTTGGCAGGGCAAGGCGCTTACCTTTTGTACCAGCTAAAACAAGCATGGCGCCGAAAGATGCGGCCATCCCCGTACAGATTGTTCGCACATTTGGCCGGATGTAGGCCATCGTATCTAATATCGCAAAACCCGCACTTGTGGAGCCACCAGGACTGTTAATATATAAGGAAATATCTTTTTCCGGATTTTCCGCTTCTAAAAACAACAACTGTGCGACAATGGTATTGGCCATGGCATCGTTGATTTCTTCACCAATCATAATGATGCGATCCTTTAACAAACGGGAGTAGATATCATAAGAGCGCTCCCCGCGACTTGATTGTTCGATCACATATGGAATTGGATTCATATACAAAACTCCTCCTTTTCAGCGTAAAGCTATGCAGCCATAGAGAGTGTGCTTGACGGAGAATAGTTTGAATACGCATATTTTTCCTGTAAAACCATATAAGGCACTCCTGTTTCCTTTGTTAAGATCCGAATAGTGGGAATGGCATGGATCAAGACTGTTGGATCCTGTGATTTTACTGCTTGATGGAACAGCTCATAAAGCTGCTCCCGCTCTTCATCATCCCAGTACAATTCATTGGAAAAGGATTTTTTTTCTTCATGCCTTTTCTCCAGTCTTTTTCTTGCTCGATAAAGGGTCGCCTTTACAGCTACTTCCGATGTGTCCATTAAGTTCGCAATTTCTTTTACTTGAAATTGAAAGCCATCTTTCAGCATCACCATAACGGCCTGTTTAGGGGTTAATTCTCTTATCAAAAAGTCAACCACATCTATGACAGAACTAGTGTCTTTCGGATTTTCCTCTAATTCGGTTAAAGATGTACTCGTTTCATATTTCCTTTTTCGGACTGTGTCAATCCATAGGTTATAAGCCATTTTTTTCAATAAGGCAGGAGAGATCTCGTCTCTATGAGCATAATGCTTCAGTGCTTTCACGATGACCTCTTGTGCTATATCCTCCCCATCCCATTTACTTTGAGAAAGATAGTGGCAATATTGCTGCAACTGCGGAAGCATTGCCATAAGATTCTGTCCCAACGCATGTTGAGTGGGATGGAGAGTTTTACTGGATGTATCAACACGCTTTTCAACCATTTCATTCACTCCTTTTCGCACCTCTCTATTTACTAAACGTTTGAGCAGACTATATAGATATGGGGGGCAAAAATTTCTGTATTTATTCTTATTGCAGCCTATAGCTGACTATGTAACAGATTGGATAAAAAACAAACAGCTCATTTATTCCCATGATCAATATAAAAATACTTCCTTCATTTTCCTTCTACTTTATGAATGTCCTTAAATCACACTCAAATAAAGATCCAGTGAATTTTCTACTTCGTTTGCAACTAACTGGACCCTCTCAAAGCCGGTTATTCCTAATACTTTGTCCAATTCACGCTTCATTGTGTTTATATATTTTACTATACAGGTTATGATAAAGCGAAACCTCAATTAGTGGAATTTCCCCCGTCCCTCCTTCGGAATAAAATTACACATCTTTCCGCTAAACCTTCCCCTCAGCAAATCATTTTACACGAAAAATCCTCCATACTATAAAAGTACGGAGGACCCATTTGTCTCATCTATTATTCATTTCATTTGGATCGGAATTATGGCGTTCATTGCGATCTAAGGAGGCAATTTTCTCCATGTCCGCATTCGTTAGTGTAAAATCAAACACATCTAAATTTTCTTTCATACGTGAAGGAGTCACTGTTTTCGGAATAACCATCACATCTGTTTGCAAATGCCAGCGAAGAATGACTTGGGCTGGGGTTTTTCCGTATTGTTCGGCTATTTCTTTAATCACAGGATCCTCGATCACTTTCGTTCCATTCATAAGTGGACTATATGCCTCTAGATAGATGCCGTTTTCTTTACAGAATTGCTTAAGTTCCTTCTGTTGCAAATAAGGATGGCACTCTACCTGATTGACTGCCGGTACCACTTCACACTCATCCATAATCCGCTGCAGGTGCTCAATTTCGAAGTTACAAACACCAATCGCCTTGGCACGGCCATCTTTATAAAGCTTTTCTAATGCTTTATAGGTCTCCACATACATATCATACTTAGGTGTTGGCCAATGAATTAAATAGAGATCGACATAATCAAGACCCAATTTTTCAAGACTCTCATCCATCGCTTTTAATGTCGTTTCATACCCGTGATCACTATTCCATACTTTCGTTGTAATAAAGAGCTCCTCACGAGATAAATGGCTTTTAGCAAGAGCTTTTCCCACACCGACTTCATTTCCATAAATTTTGGCTGTATCAATTAAACGATAGCCTGTTTCAAGAGCTTTTCCAACAGCATTTTCTGCTTCCTCATTTGGAACTTTCCATACACCATAGCCTAATTGTGGCGAACGAATCCCATTATTCAATGTTATGTAGTCCATGAAATCGCTTCCTCTCTCTAATAGTATATCATTAGTCTATCACAGGCTTAAGAAGGTTTAAATTATTTTGACTATAACATCGTCATTTGTATCTTTCGTTTAGATGCGTTCCAACTCATCTAAAAAGCTCCTTTGATTTATTTTCGAGTAAATTAGACAAGTGAAAATGGTTACATAATTTTAGGGGATATGTATTATCATAAATATCCACCTTTTTTCCTATTAATCAAACGTTTGATTAAATCTTTGACCAACTGAATTCAAAAGAACTAAAACTAAAATAAATAGTGATACATGATTTATCAACCTAAACTCAGTTTCCACTATTTAAATATGATATCATTTCCAATTTACGGAAAAGGTTTTTACCTAGCAAGTCTCCTATAGAATCGTGTATGATAGATGTAAGTATAACATTCGTTCTAAAATATCTTATAGAATTTAGAATCTCCGTAAATTCGTAAATGATTACATTCTAATGACTAGATAGTGAAGGAGGAAACTCATTGAGTTATGGAACTACTTTACAAAAAGAAGCCATGCATATCCTAAAATTAACAAGTAGGACCTTCTACATTCCGATTAAATTGCTGAATCCAGTATTACGGGAAACTGTAGGATCCGCCTATTTATGCATGCGTGCAATTGATGAAATTGAAGATCACGAGTCCTTGCCGTCTGATATAAAACAATATTTGCTTCGTTCAACTAGCAAGCTCTTACAGACAGGCTTTGATCCCCAAGCTTATCGACAACTTCTAAAGCCCTATGAAAACCTTTTACCTGAAGTAACCTTAAGGCTTCATGACTGGCTTCACGTCTGTCCAGCCGGTATTATCGACAAAGTGAAAGAATCAACAAGTATGATGGCCGATGGGATGGCAAAGTGGGTAGAGCAGGAATGGTTTGTCCAAACAAAAGAGGATTTAGATGATTATACCTACTATGTAGCAGGTTTAGTAGGTGTGATGCTTTCTGATATATGGGAATGGTATGATGGAACAAAAACAAATCGGGAATTAGCGATTGGCTATGGACGGGGCCTGCAAGCTGTGAATATGCTGCGAAATCAAGAAGAAGATGCGGAACGCGGTGTACATTTTATTCCCAATGGTTGGAAACGAAGGGATATGTTCGAATATGCGTCGATCCACTTGAACATGGCCGATGAATATATCGAGTCTATTGATACAAAAAATATCCTGTTGTTTTGCAAAATCCCGCTCGCCCTTGCCAAAAAGACCCTGAAGGCATTAAACAGTGGCAAGGAAAAAATGGGACGTTCTGAAGTGGAGTCCACTGTGAAGGAGATATTAAACGAAAAAAATATGTAGGGAAAAGTCGCCATATGACTGCTTTTCCCTACCTGCAAACCGTGAAAAACGACAGCCTGTTACTTCATTTCCTATATCCATGTGTGTTGCGATCCACCCAACCATGTCCAAAAGTTACTTTAAAATAACAAAAAGCCTATCATTTCGTTTCGGGACGAATTTGTGAATAGGTTAACCGTTACAACATAAAATAAGGTTTAGACAACGAGGGAGGGGATCGCTATGCTTTTTGGCCGGCTCTTAAAGGCTTGCCTGATATCGATGTTATGTGTGGGTTTGTTTACTCCTTTTGTATTCGTACAGGCTTCTACCTACCCATTACAAACGAAATACCCAGACATTATGATTTATAAGGCGAATACAAAACAAAAAGTGATTGCCTTAACGTTTGATGATGGACCTGACCGGCGTTTTACACCACAGGTTTTGGATGTTTTAAACAAGCATCGAGTAAAAGCAACCTTTTTCTTACTTGGAACCCGTGTTCATGAATACCCAGATGTGGCAAAAAGAATACACAATGAGGGGCATGTCCTAGGAAATCATACGTATTGGCATCCACAACTCACAAACTCCAGTGTCAATAACATGCTTTGGGAGATCGAAAAAAATGAAAAAGAAATCAAGTCAGCAACCAATTTTGAAACGAAATTATTTCGCGCTCCTTATGGAGCATTAAATGATAATTTGGTGAAGGAATTAGGTGAACTTGGCTATCTTGGTGTGGGTTGGTCTATTGATACGGAGGATTGGAAAAGTTTATCGTCTAAGGAAATAAAACAAAACATTCTTAATAACGTCCATCCAGGGGCAATCATTCTAATGCATAGTGCCGGGCATTGGACACAAGATCTTTCAGGAACAGCAAAAGCTTTAGATGAAATCATTCCGTATTTAAAAAAACAGGGTTACGAATTTTTAACCATTCCGGAAATTTTTAAGTATAACATGCATGCTCCTGAAGAAATGAAGTAATAAACCGCAACAATCGGACAGGGTTACGTCTTCAACCTCACCTTTTGTTAAGACACCATAAGGAGTAAAAGTGTCTCTTTTGGATTTAAACAATAAACATCGAAAAGAGGTTTTTCAAAAGTTCTGTGAACGAATGAGAAACCTCTTCGTTTTTTTACAGAATTTCCCTGCATTACGACATTGAATACTTCAGCGGTATGTTTTCTTTAAAAGCCTCCATTTAGCCTAAAAATTCTGTTTCCAGTTCGGTCTCACCATCCAAGGAAACACGATAGGCCTTTGCACTAGGCCGAGAACTGACAATTCTTTTTAAGTCTTGCCCAACATAATGAAGAGCCACACCATCGTCCGCAGCGATACCTGGCTTTATTTGTTTTGAGGTCACCAGCTTTTGATATGTAGGTCTTCGATCTGCTTCCCCATCATAATGAGGACAATGGCTTCCTGATAAAAATCCTAAGCAAGATAATGGCTCAAGCCCACTCCCATAAGAGTCTGTCAAACCTTCTTCAAACCAACAAATCGATCCAGCACTGATTCCAGCAAGGATAATCCCTTGCTTCCATGCCTTTCTCAAGATCTTATCAAGGCTCCATTCTCTCCACAGAGCCAACAAATTCTTTGTATTTCCTCCACCTACATAGAGAATGTCTTTGTCTAAAAGAAAGCTTTCTAAATCTCTTGTTGGTGGATTAAAAAGCGATAAATGGGATGGTTGACAAGCTAGATTTTCAAAAAAATCATAGTAACGCGCAATATAGGAATCACTATCCCCACTAGCTGTAGGAAGAAAACAAATTTTCGGATTGGTTTTCCCGGATTGATGGAGAATATAAGAATCTAACAATGGATTGTCTGGTTCCATCGAGAAACCTCCTCCACCAAGAGCAATAATTTGACCCATACACTCACTCCCTATTGGAAATATGTTGGTTACATATTTCGATTATTTCCGGGGAAATTCCTGCATTTTTTGGAAGAAACAAGAGTTATATAGAATAAGGTGACGGAAATCCTTTTAATCCGTTATGGGGATCACTTGATTTTACATTGATGGAAATAAAGAAGTAGAAATTTTTTAAAACGAAGTTTCTAAATATTGCGGATCGCGCTATAATGAAAAACATGAATAGTGAAAGGAATGATAAAGATGAAATCATTACAGAATAACGTGATTGGAAGGTAGATTCTCGAATTCTCTTTTCAATCATCTTAGAAAAAATACGATGAAAAGAGGAAATATATGTATAGCGATGCGGAATTAACAATTAGACCTATAAGAGAAACAGATTTAGAACGCCTTTGGGAACTTATTTATAAGGATGAGCAGCCTGAATGGAAAAGATGGGATGCCCCTTATTTCCCGCATAACCCAATGACATATGACGTCTTTTTACCAATAGGTGAAATGTGGGTGAAGTGCGATAATTATTGGATAATAGAAGTAGAAGGAATTGTGCGTGGTATTATTTCCTACTATTGGGAGCATGAGCCTTCTCAATGGCTGGAGATGGGAATCGTTTTTCACGAAGCAACTTCTTGGGGGAAAGGGCTAGGGACTAGAGCAATGAAGCTATGGATTAACCATTTATTTTCCACAATGCCTCTTGTACGTGTTGGTTTTACAACCTGGTCCGGCAACAAACGCATGATACGTGTAGGAGAAAAGCTTGGTATGCAGATGGAAGCCCGCATCCGCAAAGTCCGCTATTATAACGGACAATATTATGACTCCATTCGGATGGGTCTCTTAAGGGAAGAGTGGGAAAGTCAACCTGCTTTTTTAGTGGACTGATTTCGCCTTTTCCATTACTAACAAACGGCAGGGGTGTGGCTGTGAAATCATCTAGAAAAATATTATTTTATGTTGTGACGATGATGTATTGGTTTTCCATGTATACGTATGTACCCATTCTCTCGCCTTATGTGGAGCATCTTGGTGGTTCTGTTTTTATGATCGGTTTGGTCGTGGGGAGTTATGGGTTTACGCAGATGCTTGTACGCATTCCCTTGGGAATCTGGTCAGATCGAATTGGAAAGCGCAAGCTGTTTATTTTTGCCGGAATCGCTTGTGCGGTCTTAAGTAGCTTAGGGCTAGCGTTCTCGACCAATGTGTGGGCGTTTTTCGGCTTTCGTTCCCTTGCAGGTGTGGCAGCGGCAAGCTGGGTAGCCTTTACCGTTTTATTTGCGAGCTATTTTGAATCCGATGAAGCACCGAAAGCAATGGGGATTATTAGCTTTTATACAAGTATCGGGCAAATGACCGCCACTACGATTGGCGGATTTTTAGCCGATTATATTAGTTGGAGTGCCCCTTTTTATATGGGGGCTATCGTTGGACTACTCGGTTTACTCCTTGCCTTGAAACTTGTTGAAAAACCAGCCGATGTGAAAAAGAAGCCTGTTGAAGTGAAGGAACTTCTAAAAATGGGAGGAGAAAAATTATTATTGTCTGTCTCCTTATTGGCTATTGTTGTACAGTGTATTACATTCACAACGATGTTTGGTTTTACCCCTTTACATGCTGCTAGTCTAGGAGCATCGAATGCAGATCTAAGTATATTAACCTTGCTGTCTACCTTGCCCAATGCGATTGCAGGCTATATGAGTGGAAGTTTTTTTGTCAAAAGATTTGGGGAAAGATACACAATTTTGTTAGGATTTTTAGCCGCTGCGATCTGTACCATTCTCCTTCCTTTTACAAATAGCTTGATTTTATTGATCCTTACACAAGCCGTTAATGGCTTTGCCCAAGGATTGATGATGCCTGTATTAATGGGACTGGCAATTCAATCTGTCAATGAAGAAAGAAGGGCTTCAGCTATGGGTTTTTTTCAGGCCCTGTATTCCTTAGGAATGTTCGGTGGCCCTTTTATTGCAGGCTGGATTGGAGAATTTGTTGGCCTTTCGGGTGGATTTATTGTGATTGGTGCGCTTAGTTTGGTGGGGGCTATTTTAGCTTATCTTTGGATGCCAAATAGCAAATTAAAGCAAGGATTGGGGCATTGATTTTTAAAAAAATATGGTTGGTAGTTAGGAAGATTACCAGCCATATTTTATAATCAGATTAATTTTCTTATGTCCTCTCCCACTCTTGCTCTAAAATACTATAAAGATACGAATCACGCCATTCATCTTTTATTAACAAATGTTCGCGTATTCTTCCTCCCTTGATCATGCCAACTTTCTCTAGAACTCTAGCTGAACCAATATTCCTCTGATCACAGGTAGCATAAATCCGATGTAGCTTTAACTCTCCAAAACCAAAACCTATCAATGATCGGGCAACATCTATCGCTATTTTGTTCCCTTCCTTTCTTTGTTTGTATTATTGTATTGTGAAAGATGCATCACTTGATTATAATCTTGAATTTCCCATTGATTTTCCCTGAGGTGAAGATTGCTTATACAGGCATTGAATAACTTTGACTTTCCCGATCCGATTTTACCGTTTGAGAAATTGGTTAAAATGGCATTGATCACCGCTCCATGTGCAACAAGAATGATTTTTTGATTGGGGTATTCTTCATGAACTCGTTGAATGCCTTCTATAACTCGTCGATTAAAGGAGGTTCGGTCTTCTTGATTCGGGATATCCCCATCTGGAAAGCTTGCTAGCCTTTCCTCCTTTGTCATCCCTTCTGCATCCCCAAAGCTCCGCTCAACAAACTCCGCCATTTCTATGATCGGGAGTTGTAATGACATATTGATGATCTCCGCTGTTTGTTTGGCTCTTTTCATGGGACTCGTCACGATCCTATCCCAGTGTGAACGAGCAAAGTATTGACCGCATTCTCTTGCTTGTTGTTTTCCTGTTGCATTGAGTGGAATATCTGTCCTACCTTGCAGTTTTCCCGCTGCATTCCAATCCGTTTCACCATGTCTCACTAAACAGATTCTACTCATTTTTTATCCCTCCAGACAATCAGCTTGATTGGATCCATCGGTCTCCCTCAGCGCTCTTTCATCCTAAATCAATTTATTTAATTCAGTCGATAAACGATTCTTTAATTCTGCTAGTTCTTCATCATTCGGTTTAACATTTTCAGAATACATTTTATTCTTCGGTGTCCACCATACGGGGTGGGTAGGATTAGGCTCATCCGAACTTCGTGGAAATATATGCCAGTGCATATGTGCATCTCCATTCCCCAAAAGTTCATAATTTAATTTTATTGGGTTGAATGCCCTATAGACCGCCTCTGAAACTTTACTCATTTCAACAAGGAATTTTCTCTTATATTCGGACTCCAATTCATGCAATTCCTTTCGGTGTGCTTTACACAAAAATAATGTGTAACCCTTGAAATATTGATGGTCCCCGATTACAACATATCCTGTTTCAAGTTCAGTTACAAAATATTTGTTCGTACCTTCCTTTATCATCTCGATACGACTACAAATCAAACAATCACCCATCTAATCTACCTCCGTTTTCAAAAGAGTTCACTGTTAAACAGACTTTCCGTGTCCACGGTATATTCATAGGCCTCTGCAAGCTGATTAAACGCAGCTTGCATTTGCTTTTTCATAAGTCACCTCAATGAATTGAATTGATCTTTTTAATTCTAGTGGTATTCCTGCCGTATGATTAAAGGGCTTAAGTGAACATTCAGATACACGACTACCCAAAATCACAAAACAATGATCATATTGATTTACATGAACGGTCTCCCCATCACCTTTTTCTAAAAATACCTCTCATTCTTATTTCGCCAATAGAAGAGCGATTTCCTTTTCACCCGATAAAATATTGAGCCAATGGTCAGCTATTTGCCCTTAATCGTTACCAATTTATAAGGTTCCTTGGCTTTTTAGTCATTATTCAGGAGGAGTATGAATCTGAGTGGCGCTCAGTTGTTTTGTATTTCGATAGGTAATTCAAAGTGCTAAAGGCAATCTTTTTTCCATATATTGAACAAGAGAAGAATAAGATCATGCTATTACCTTCTATTTTATACATCTATTGTATCCGCAGCTTATTTTTAATGCGGAACTAGGTAAATTTCAAGACATTCTCAGAGCTTCAAAAATAAAAGTCGCGTTCTTTGTTTACGGAGTTTTCAATTCCATTTTCAAATAAATAATTTGCTTACAAGGGGGTATTGTCATGAGAAAAGTTTTAAATGCCTTTGTAATACTGGTATTGATCTTGATGCCACTTCTTAGCGCATGTGGTGCGGACACAAAGGTAAATAATGGTGGGAATGATACGGGCGATGATTCAGGGAAAGGTAAGCACAAAATTGGAATCCTTGCGCCGGCTGTGACACATGGATGGGTTGCTGCGGTTGCATACCATGCAGAAGCTCGTGCTAAGGAACTTTCTAATGAGATCGAGTACCAGATTCAAACAAGCTCTAATGCCGAAGAAATGACTTCACAATTAGATGATTTGATCACATGGGGAGCAGAAGCCATTGTCGCATTCCCACAGTGGGAGGGAATGGAACTCCCCATCCAAAGAGCACTCGATGCTGATATTGAGGTTGTCAACTTTGATATTGAAATCGGTGTGGAAGGGGTCCACCGCGTTTCTGGAGATAACGAAGACATGGGGGTTCAAGGGGCCAAATACATTGTAGACAAGATTGGGAAAGAAGGAAATGTTGTGATGTTGGAAGTTCCTTCTTCGGGTTCCGTTTCTGAGTTAAGAAAGAAAGGCTTCGTTGAGACCATGGAAGAAATCGCCCCCAATATGAACATTACCACGTATGCTACAAAGTTTACACGAGAAGATGGTTTAAAGGATTTTGCTGATATTTTAACAAGTAACGATAAGATTGACGCCGTTTACTCTATGGATGATGAAACATCTATCGGTGTCCTGCAAGCGATCAGTGAAGCCGGAAGAACGGATATTAAGGTCGTCACTGGTGGAGGTGGTATGCAGGAATACTTTAAAATGATGCCAGAAAATGAAAAGATCTGGATTCAGTCCGCGCTATACAGTCCAATTATGGTGCAAGATGCTGTAGATGTAGCCCTGAAACTTTTAAATGGTGACGACGTTGAAGCGGTTAAGGTGATTCCCACAACTGTTGTGGATAGAGAAAATTATGAGGAGTTCCTTGACGAAAATTCACCGTATTAATTTTGGTCATTTTCTATAGAGAATGAGGGATTATGGCATTGCCATGGTCTCTTCTTTCAATAATTGTCTGGAAGTGATGTCATGATCATAGAGATGAAGAACATCAGGAAATCCTTTGGAAGCAATGATGTACTTAAGGATATATCGTTTACACTTAAGGGCGGTGAAATTTGCGCCTTACTGGGTGAAAATGGTGCAGGAAAATCAACTCTTATGAATATTTTAGGAGGCGTCCTCCCAATGGATTCGGGTTCACTCCACATAGATGGGAAGCAAATGGCATTCAGCACTCCAGCAGAGTCACAAGCAGCAGGAATTGCCTTCATTCATCAGGAGCTAAATTTGATCAACGATTTACCAATCTATGAAAATATGTTCCTAGGGAGGGAACTGAAAACCAAAACAGGAAGCTTGGACTTAGCTAAAATGTACAAAGAAACGGAAGCGATATTTAAGGAAATGAACGTGAATCTAGATCCTGGAATGTATGTACGCGATTTAGATACTTCTTACAAACAAATCGTTGAAATTTGCCGAGCGTTGATGACGAAAGCATCGATTATCATTATGGATGAGCCCACTACTTCCTTAACAGATCAGGAAATTAAACGCGTTTTTGCGATGATGAAAATGTTAAAAGATCAGAATGTCGGAATTATTTTTATTTCCCACAAGTTAAATGAAGTGCTTGAGGTTTGTACCCGATATGTCGTCCTTCGTGATGGCAATCTGGTGGCAGAAGGGAATGTCAGTGAAGTAACAACAAACGATCTCGCGCGCTTCATGGTCGGCTTTGATGTGAGAACAGAACCTTTAGTAAGGGAGAAAAAACTAGGGCCTGAGGTGTTACGAGTGGAGGGATTTACATCCAACCAAACGTTTAGGGATATTCACTTTTCTATCAAAGCCGGAGAAATTGTTGGAGTGACCGGTCTTCTTGGTGATGGACGCAGTGAACTCTTTCAATCGATTTTCGGTGCAAAAAAAAGGATATCTGGAAAAATATATGTAAACGGAAAAAAAGCTACATTTAAGAATACGACACAGGTAATCAAGGAAGGGATTGCCTATCTTCCAAATAATAGAAAAGAAAATGCGATCATTAAGGATATGAATATCATCGAGAATGCATCCATTGCCACTTGGCCAAGATTTTCCAAAAGAGGGGTAATAAACGAAAGGAAACATCAGGAAATTTTTGCAAAACAACGGAAGGCATTAAGTTTAAAGATGGGAGAGCTTACCGACAGCATTACAAGTCTTTCTGGTGGGAACCAACAAAAGGTGGTACTTGCTAAGTGGTTAGCGGCGGACCCCAAAGTGCTTATCTTAGATAATCCTACCCAAGGTGTGGATGTAGGAGCGAAAGAAGACATTTATGATATCATTTTAAAACTTGCCGATGAAAACATTGCGATTATCGTACTTTCCAGTGAAGCGCCTGAAATTATTCGTGTATGTGATCGTGCTATTGTTATGTATCATGGGGTTATTCAAGGAGAGGTTGCTGGAGAAGCAATGAATGAGCATAACATAATGAATCTTGCTACGGGTGGGCAATGAACACCTAAGTGAGGGAAAGGAAAGCCAATGATGGATCATACCAACATAAATAATAGATATTTTTTTAGATGGTTTTTAAATAAATGGTCAAATGAACCACTGTTTAGCACAGCGGTTGCACTTATCATTATGATTATATTACAAACTTTCGTTTTGGGATTTGATTATGATTCATTTGGTCATTGGTTTCAATCTTGGATCAATAACTGGATTAACATTTTAAGAAATAATGCGGGTACCGGAATTATTGCTTTAGGCATGACCTTTGTCATTATGACAGGAGGCATTGATTTAGCAGTAGGGTCTACTTTGGTCGCTACTGGTGCATTCTCCATGGTCCTTCTTGACAGTGGTACCAACGGAATCTTAGGCAAATTAGGATTATTAGGAGTTCCCGCATTTGTGGTTACAATTCTTTTCGTTTTGCTTTTTGGATATTTGCTTGGTTTGCTTATAGGCGTATCCGTTACAAAAGGGAATGTGCCCCCATTCATCGCTACATTAGGTGCGATGATGATCTTTAGAAGTGTGACACAACACTTCATGCAAGGCTATAATCCCAAGCTGCCAATGGAATTTTTACAAATTGCCAGTTTTAAGATTGGAAATTATATGATCATGCCGATTATTTATTGGCTGGTCATCGCCTATATTCTATACTACGTATCCAAGCGAACGACCTTTGGCAGACAAATTATTGCTGTTGGATCAAATGAAAAAGCGGCAAAACTATCTGGTGTACATGTGAATAAAGTGAAGCTCCGTGTGTACGCTCTTATGGGGATTCTCGTTTCCATTGCCGCCATCATCCAGGTTTCGCGAATTGGATCGATGGATTTTTCTAATGCCGGGAGAGGGTTGGAAATGGACGCCATTGCCGCAGCTGTTGTGGGTGGCACTAGTATGATGGGTGGTAGAGGTTTCATCCTCGGAACCGTGTTCGGGATGTTAATCATCGCAGTTATGAATAATCTCTTAAACTTGTTTGGGGTACCGCCTTTCTTAAGAGAAGCATTTAAAGGCTTCATTGTGATTGGAGCTGTGCTTTTGCAGAGAAAGGAAAAAACGTCTTAAGGAAAAAATGTGTTGGATGATTAGCGGTTCATTAAAACGGTCACATAATCCTTTTCAAAATGACCGTTCGGTGCATCAACACCTGGACGGTCATCGCAATAAGGTCGCTTCAAAGGTGAACGGCAAATGAGAGAGTGGTCAGCAATTCCTTTGAAAAGTTCAGCAATCCTACTCCGAAAATTCAGCCATACCTGCCGTCTCCAATATTATTTATAAATCCTTCTTCATATAGCTGCCTAAGGTCCGAACATCATATCCATAGGTTTCCAAAATCGTCTTTGCTTTCTGTAATTGGGTGTCTTCCACTCCAGCGGCGGTTTCAATAAAAAATCGATAGGTGCCAAGTCTTTTCTTCGTTGGACGGGATTCAATCCAAGTTAAGTTAATACCTAGGGAAGAAAAGACATTTAAAATAATCGCCAATAATCCGGGACGGTCCTCTGTCGGTGTCACCAAAAGCATGGATTTTGCACCTTTTGCCGTGCGTTCAACAGGCGCTTTCCTAATAATCACAAATCTTGTGGAATTACAGGCATTATCATGGATATCCGGTTGAATAACCTCTAGACCAAATGTTTTCCCTGCCCATTCTGAAGCTATCGCCCCCGCATCCATTTTCCCTTCCTTTTGAATCGCTTCCGCAGCCGCTGCTGTACTGCTATAATGCTTCGTTTCTGCCTTTAGATTTCTTGTAAACATCCGACATTGAGCAAGAGCAGGTGGAATCGACCAAACTTCCTTTATGTCTTCAAGCTTTGCCCCTGGATTCCCCAACAATTGCAATCGAATAGGAAGAACGGCCTCTCCCTCAATCCACAAATCATGGTGAATAAGCCCATCCGTCGTCATGGTAATGGTGCCTTCAAGCGCATTTTCAATTGGAACAATGCCCTTGTCCACCCTACCTTCATCCACCGCTTCCAATACATCCAAAATCGTACTACACATAATCGATTCAACGCCGTCCTCTGTAAAATAACGGGTGGCCGCTTCTTCTGAAAAAGTTCCTTTAGGTCCTAGATACGCGATTCTCACAGTCAACAAACTCCTTCTATTTATCCAATTAAGAAAAGCGCAAGGCGCCTTGCTCATTGACGTACAGATTTAAAATAAAGGATGAGATGAGGATGAACGGCTAAATTCGCGCCGTCCTGGCGCAACGCCGTTCTGACTCACATCCTGTGAGCCTAAATTCGCGCCGTCCTGGCGCAACGCCGTTCTGACTCACATCCTGTGAGCCTCAGTACGTGCTGTCCTGGCGGCAGGCTCAAAACGCAACGTCCTGTTGCTTCGCCTGCACTAGTACATCCTGTACGTCGTGGCGCTGTTCCGACCAATGTCCTAAAATTCGGGTCGTGCCAGGCACTCTCATTACTTTCATTATTTTGTTAAAGCTGCTGTTAGTGGTGGTACAATTTGTTTTTTCCGAGAAACAACGCCCTTTAATACGGCTTTTCGTTGATCTAATTGAACATTGAAGGCTTGTTCGACCGAGTTCGCTGCTTGTCCCACCGCAATGGCTGTGGAATCATTGGTTAAAATATCGGTGACAACAAAGAGGAATAAATCTAACCCTTTATCATCCACCACACGATTCAAGGCGGCTTCAATTTCCTCCTTACGAGCAAGCACCTCTTCGACCCCAACAGCATTCACTTGTGCAATTTCCACTTTTGCATTGCCCATAGTAAATTCTTTGGCGTCTAGGGCAATCAGCTCATCCGTAGATTTTCCGCTCACATCGGCTCCTGCCTTTAGCATCTCCATTCCATAGCCTTCTGGATCCACACCGGCAATAGTAGCCAATTCTTTTGCTGCTGCTATATCCTCTTCCGTACACGTTGGGGACTGGAATAGTAAGGAATCAGAAATAATTGCCGAAAGCATTAAGCCTGCCATCTTCCGATCAATCTCCAGCCCTTTTTCATGATAGATTTTTTTCAAAATCGTGGCCGTACATCCAACGGGCTCTGCTCGGAAATAAAGGGGATCGCTTGTTTCAAAATTGGCAATGCGGTGATGGTCGATAACTTCGGTAATTTTCACCTTTTCAATGTCACTCGCACTTTGTTGCCGTTCATTATGGTCCACCAAAATCACTTCGTTCGCTTCGTCAGCAACCGCCTCTACGAAACGTGGGGCTTCTATTTGAAAATAATCCAAAGCAAATTGAGTTTCCCCATTGATATCACCTAAACGAACAGGCTCTACCTCGAACCCTAATCTCGTTTTCACATCTGCGTAAACCAATGCCGAACAAATTGTATCTGTATCCGGGTTTTTATGACCAAAAATTAAAGTTTTTCCCATTTTAGACTCTCCTTGCTATATAATATGTATGATTTCATTTTACCATATGAAGAGATGTTTGAAAGAAAGAATGATTTTTTTTACAATTAATCGGTACTGTCAAAAGTTCTATGAAAACTCACGCTTAAAAGTAGCTCCAAGTCTGAATTGTAGTGGTAGCCGCCGCAATCGCTCTTGACAAACACGCCAATGGTTTGTTTTTAGGTTAAC
>NZ_JALIFP010000026.1 GCF_022867885.1 Lederbergia sp. NSJ-179
AACCCACTCAAGTTAGATTTACCTAGTAACTAAATTATAGCAAAGGGTGTGATAATAAGAAAGTAAAAATTAAGTTATCCACAATTTTAAAGTGAAAACAAGGAATTTGGTTCAATTTGATCCTAAAAATAGGAAACTCAATTGACGGAACATTCAAAAATGTTGATAAGGTATTTTCCTTAAAAAAGGGAACAAAATATAAATTTACTCCTCAGAGCTGTCAGATATTTTATTTGCTTTCCTTTTTTACTAATTTATGATACCTTAATTTTATGTATGTCAATGGAAAAAGAGTACAGTCTCATCTATCATCACCAGTAGGGAAGCTGATTCATCCACATGTTTTCCTTGGCAAATGATCAGTACAATTAGCACATTTATTTTGACTTTATTATATTGGTTTTCTTTTCTTGCTAAATAAATAAAAATTCAATATATGTTTTTACTGAATACGAACAACTTGAAGGCAGGGATTTTATGGCACAGCCCGCAAAATATATGATGGTCATTAATGAGATAAAAGATTGGATTCAAACGGGAAAAGTAAAACCGGGAGATAAAATATATTCTGAAAATGAACTTTCCAAAATGTTTCAAGTAAGTAGACATACGATTAGGCAAGCCATTGGCGAACTGGTTCATGAAGGATTACTTTACAGAGAACAAGGTGCAGGAACATTTTGTGCCGAGCAACCAAAGGAGCTTTCTTCTCCCCTTCCTAAACAAACTACATCAGGTAAGAATATTGGCATTATCACAACCTACATCTCCGATTATATTTTTCCTTCCATCATAAGGGGAATGGAATCTTATCTTACAGCAAAAGGCTATTCCTTATTTCTCTCCAGCACAAACAATGATGTGGAAAAGGAGAAACAATGTTTAGAGGCAATGTTGGAGCGCAAAGTCGATGGATTAATTATTGAACCAACGAAAAGCAGCGGGTATAACCCGAATATACCCTATTATTTGGAGCTGGAACAAAAAAATATTCCCTATTTAATGATTAACCAATACTATTCGCAATTAAATCCGCCTTATATCTTATTGGATGATGAAAAAGGCGGGATGCTTGCAACAGAACATTTAATTGAACTGGGTCATAATAAAATTATCGGCATTTTTAAAACAGATGACTTGCAAGGAATTTATCGGATGAAAGGCTTTATTAATGCCTTCCGGAATCACAAAATCCCGTTTCAAAATGATACGGTTATTTCCTATACAACCGAGGATCTGCCCGACGCTTTTCAAGAGAAAATCGAAAAACTAATTGCTGATCCAGAAAAGATTCCTACTGGAATGGTTTGCTATAATGATGAAATCGCGCTTACGATTATTCGTATTTTAAAGGAACATGGTTACCGTATTCCCGATGATATTTCCATTATTGGGTATGATAATTCTTCCCTTGCGGAGGCATCTGAGGTAAAGATCACATCGATTAACCACCCGAAAGCGCAATTAGGTCGGGATGCCGCTAAGTGGATTGTGAATGCCATTGAACAACCGGATACGTTTGAAAAAAGTAGTATTACGTATGAACCGGAGTTAATTATTCGGGAATCGACGAAGGCCGTAGATACGGAATGACAGGTTCTTAAGCGACAGATCGCCTTCAAATATAAGATTGATTTTTCTATTCCTTTATAATATTTGTTGGAATGGCTCATAACGTTCTAAGGGGATAGATTATTTCAATAATACGCGCTTCGCATTCCTTGAGGCGGGAGACTTCTTTCGGAGTATTGTTAAATTTGGCTATATAAAAACCGCACCTCCAATTTGTTAGTTTTGTCTAACATTTTGGGGTGCAGTTTAAAGCACGCGGATTTTGACAAACTCGACCTCCGTTTTACAGAAGGAAAGCCCCACCATACAGCTTCTTCATCTTCAGTACCAGTTCCGTTGGAATTTCGTCGTCCCCCTTCTTATTCAATCGCTGCTTTACAGGAATTGATGTTGCGTATGACTTCTGGATCAAACTTCGGATTCCGGTCATACGTATAAAGCCCGTTCACTTCTTGCTCGACATCGTATAACTGGGTGTAGCAAAAACCAAACATATTAGGGTTATCGAGAAGGACAGAAACTAAGCCCTCGTACCGACTTAAAAATTCCTCCTCGGATTTTGGTCGATCTCCATATCCCCAACCTTCCTCTTCCTTCTGGTTTGGATCCCACCAAATTCCACCAAATTCACTCACGAAATATGGTTGACCTCCATACTGCTGACGATCTGGAAACGTTGTAAAAACTTCTCCTCCTTTTTTCATTGGCTCGTATCTTGCCGCAAACGTTTCCGGATTTTGATCATAATCATGAACATCATAAATATCAGTGACCACATGGAAGTTTCCGCTCGTATCAATGACCGGACGAGTTGGATCAACTTGTTTTGTTACAGAATAAACGATTCGCAATACTTCATTATTTTGTTTCTTTCCATCCGAATCCCACGTTTCGTTAAAAGGACACCAACCAATTAAAGCAGGGTGATTAAAATCCCGCTCGACAACCTCCAGCCATTCAGGTAAAAAGCGCTCGAGTCCAGTTGCCGTCGTAATATCCAAGCCCCAATTCGCATGTTCTCCCCAAACGAGATACCCTAGCGTATCCGCCCAATAAAGGAATCGCGGTTCAAACACTTTTTCATGCAGCCTTGCCCCGTTAAAGCCCATCTCCATAGAGAGCTCGATATCTTTTCGAAGCGCCTCATCCGTTGGAGCAGTATAAATTCCATCTGGATAAAAACCTTGATCAAGGACAAGCCGTTGAAAAACGGATTGATCGTTAATTTTAAAAGTCATTCCGTCTAATTTAAGGCTGCGAAGTCCAAAATAACTTTCGACGACATCGAATTTTTTTCCATCTTTTAAAATACAAATTTCTAAATCATACAATTTTGGATTCCCTGGCTCCCATAAATAGCTCTCGGAAAGTTCGACTGTTGCTCTCGCTTTTTGCCCAGAAACGTTAGTTTGACTGTGGCCCATAGCTTTTCCTTTATACATTGCTGTAGCTTCTAGTACTAGTTGATTATCGTAATCTCCATTTAGCGCCGCTTCAATATGTACACAATGATTATCGGGATCTGGATAATATTTTACATCCGAAATATACGTTTTCGGCACACACTCTAACCAAACTGTCTGCCATATTCCTGTTGTTCTCGTATAATCGCAGCCATGTGAATAAAATAATCCACTCTGTTTCCCTCTTGGCTGCAGCCCGGACCTAACATCATCCTCCGCACAAACCGTCACAATATTTTCTCCATTAATAACGAACTTCGTAATATCAAATGAGAAAGAAGAATACCCACCGCGATGCGTGCCTACAGACTGTCCATTAATCCACACTTCTGTGTCATAATCAACAGCTCCGAAGTGAATCAAAATACGGTTTTCCTGCCAACCTTCAGGTACCGTGAACTTTCGTTTGTACCAAACAGCCGCCATAAAATCCGTATAACCAATTCCCGATAACTCACTTTCCGGGCAAAACGGTACTACAATATTTTTTGAAAAATGATATTCAGCATCGAACCAATTTCTTTGTTTCCCACTTTTCCCATGATCCATTTCAAATTCCCAATTCCCATTCAAATTCAACCAATCAGATCTCACCATTTGCGGTCGCGGATATTCTGGCCGTGGCATCGAAGTACTCTTCACTATGCAACTCTCCTTTTTTATTACAATTTTAGTTGTAGTATGCTAGTCTCATTCGCCTAATAAAGGATGTTCAAAAAGTCCGGTAAAAATGACACATCGAATTTCTTCGTTGGCTTGCTTTTCCGCTGCTCATGTATTTAAAAGCATACATTCCGCTGCTCAAAGCTGCGCCGCCTCGAACTTCTTGGTCCTTTTTATCCTCCTTTTTGAAAAACGCTATAATATAGCGTTTTCAATTCCGATATTATATTATTCACTGAAATGTTTCAAGTATGTTTGTGATTACTTTTTTAAAAGTCTATTAAATTGGCATAAAAGCCGCAGCTTAGTTCCTGTGGTAATAGGTCTCTATATATATTCTTGTAAATCTGGTTCCTCTTACAATTTGTCTGGGGCTACTACTTTTACAACCGAATAAACTTAAAAGTTCTAGAGATATTGACGATACCTTCTAATTCAAATTTACACCCCTACTGTTTCTATTCAACTACCGTCCAGTACTCCTCATATCTATTAATTGTAATCATTCATTTCTCTATAAAAGGACCCATTCCGCATTACTTGGAATGGATCCTTGAATCAACTTAAGATTTCATAATAATCCCTTGTTCGTAAAATGGACCAATCCTTTTAAAAAGTTGGATGGTCATGCCTATACGAAAATAAGAAGAGAAACTTAAGAATGAGCTAATGTCGGTTTACGATTCTTACTCCATACACTCCTCCAGCAATCTTTCCTTCGCTTGAAGAAAATTTTACTTCTACCTTTTCCTTATCTTTACTCAGGTCAAACGGAATGTTATATGTAAGATCGAACAATTCGTCAGACCGTTCTCCATCCAGCATTTGTTCCGCAATCTGAACACCATCTATAAAAATCGCAAACTCTCTTTCATAATTTTTGCCATCGAGCCAAATCTTACCATCACGGCCAAAATAAGAGACTTGTAAATACATTTGTTTCATTGGCTCAACAGCCATATCATATTGGAAAAAACCACCATCTCGACAATCTCGCCATCTTCTTTGAACAAGATTCAAATAACTCGAATGAGACTTGTTTGCTTTGAAACCATGCTCAATCTCAGGTTGTTGTTCACCAGGCTGGACAAAATCAACCGTCTTCTCTCTTAATTGTTCTTCTTGTATTTTTTCCTCATCTACGAAAGTTGTATACGCCTCTTCATCCATCATATTCCAATACAGGGTATAACGTTGATGATGAATTTCATAAAAAGGAAGCAAGATTACTTTGCTATTTCCGGGTTGGCCGATGGCATCTGTCTCAAATGTTAACGAATTTTCATCCACTCGTTTGATCCAATCATTGATTTGATCTTTCGAAGCCACCAGATTTGGGACATCGATCAACGGGTAATTATTTAATTTTAAATGATCCTCTAAAATATCTTGTTCAGGGAAATTTTCCGCACCTAGAGCACCGGCTAGTACGATAGGTCCATACAAAATCCCTACTTTATTTGGATCGTCCTTTGCCGTATAGGTGTGGAGGTTCATAGGAAGTTGAATTTCTACTCGATCTCCCACCTGCCAATTTCGCTTCAAAACAAGATATCCCTGTTTCCTCGAACCTTCAACTTTTTCCCCGTTTGCCGTTACCTCCACAGATCCGGCTACCCAATAAGGAAGACGAATATGTATTTGAGTGAGCGATGGATCTATTTGCTCAATATAAAGTGATACATTCTCGGAGTTTGGAAAATCTGTTTTCTGTTTGATTTTTACTTTTTTATCAGAGCTCTGCCATACAGATGGAATAAATAGATTCACATACAGATGCTCATTCTGACGAATTGAAGTTTTTCTAGTAATCTCTCGTCCTTTGTGGCATCATACATCGCCGCAGCCGCTGATAACCAATGACCAATGGAATGTCCCGCAATTTGCGTAGCTTCCCATCCACCATAACGAGGTTTCTTCGGTGTCTGATGAACCGCTTCATAGCATGGCGCAATCAGTCGATCCACATCCAGAAATAATAAATATTCTTTTCCTTTTTCTTGTGATTCTTTAAAAATTCCATCTAGTAAATGAACATTAGTCATTTGTATCCTCCTATTTGTAATAAGGTAAGAAAAATAGATTAAACATACTAGAAAATAGCGTTTTCTTTTCAAAATGATTAAAATGGACCGTACCACCCCGGTTCTTGTACGAACATCGACATCTATAGTCCTTAACCTCATAACGTTAGTTGTACTTATAAGGGTTGTTTTAATTATAGATAACTTACATGACTTTATCATTTTTTGAAATAATGGTATATTTTTCGTTCTCTTTTAGCAAATTTTTACATTCATACTCGAAAAGTAGATGAATTATCCATATATGTATGTACAACTTTTGTTAACCTTATCAAGCCAAAATGCCATTATCCCTTTTTTATTAATATAAAAGTTAAACATATAATTGGTTTACCCACATTGTAAGGAGGGCGAAATGAAAAAATCTGTTGTATTAGGATATTGAAACTAGCAGTTTTACTTTTTATCCGTGGGTATAGCGGTGATTAGTCAATATAAGAGGTCCGGAGAGCCACAATTTAAAAATCCCTCTGTTCATGATCCATCTATCATTCTAGTTGATGAAGTGAAGACAATTATGTTTTTGGTTCGCTATTCTGCATCAGCAAAAAAGACACCCTTACAATTGGCTATAAAGTTCCTACGGCCAAGCCCGTAGTGGACTATGCTCCCGCTCCCACAAGTTTAGCTCTCTCGTGCCGGTTTTAACCTAAAAAGGCTGTTGAGACTTTCTCAACAGCCTAAAGATGTTAAATGAGATGTTCATCATCTTTTTGACTAAACTTGTTACAATCCTTATTACCTACATCCATAAAATCTTAATTTGCTATCATATACGACTACCTCTTAAAATTTAATTAGTCTTCCGATAATATTTTATCAATTTCCTCGTCAGCTTTATCCATCAATTGCTTCGGATCATCACCAGCTAACAATTTCTCAATCATCGGGTTGATCACATCATTATTAATGGTTGGAATCTTGTGCGAACCTGGCATAAAAGGTTCAGCATATTCAATTTGCTTATATAACTCTGTTACAATTTCATTGTCTTTTACTTCTGGGTCATCTGCAACCGATTGTAAATAGGGTGGGAAGCCGTTTTCAATGCTCCACTTTTTCCCAACCTCAGTTGTATTCCAAAATTTAATAAATTCATAAATCGCAACTTTTTTGCTAGAGTCTGTGCTAGACGGGATGCCAAACCCTACCCCATCAAGAATGGCTTGTTCTTTTCCATTACTTCCTAACGGTACCGTTGTTACACCATAATTAATTTCGTTTTTCTTCAATCCATTGTTTAACCATGGACCATTAATTTCAATCGCAAGTTGGCCTGCATTCATTAGGTTATCTACCTCAGCACCAGAGATTGATTCAGGACCTACTTTTTGATCGTGAATCATGGTTTGAATCTTTTCTAATACTTCCAATGTTTCATCTGATGCAAAGGCAGACTTTGTTTCATCTCCATTAGCAAGATTTCCTCCATTATCTAAGATCCAGTTATAAAGGACTGGATTTCCCTCCTTGGGCAACGCAAACCCAGATACATTTTTGGAAGCATCCACTAATTTAGGGGCCATCTCCGTCAGTTCATCCCATGTTTTTGGTGGAACTTCCGGATCTAAACCAGCCGCCTCAAATAAATCTTTATTCCAGAATAAATACATCCCCTGAACTTGCATAGGAATAAAATATTGAGTGTCATCAATTTGACCTAATTGAACGGCTGTGTCACTAAAGTCAGCTTTGTCGACTCCATCAAAATCCCAAAAATCATCTAAGGGTTGTACAGCACCATTTTTTACATATTGAGCAAAGTCACCATAGTTTAATAAAGTAAAATCTGGTGCTGATTTTGCCGAAATAGCAGAGGGTAATTTTTCATTAAGATTTGCCCATGTCATAATATCCATTTTCACCGTAATGCCCTTGTCATTGCTTTTATTAAATTCATTTACAATTTCTTTTAGAATCTCTCCATCAGATGCTGTAAAACCATTCCACATGGTGAGTGTAACTTTCCCATTTTTTTCACCTTTAGAATTGTCTTTTCCCCCACAAGCAGCTAGGCCAAAAACTAGAATACTAATAAGAACTATGCTTAAAAGCTTTTTATGCATCTCCACTCTCTTCATCCCCTTTAAACTTTTTTAATCATTAACTCAATTATTTTTGAGTGGTTTTCCAAATTGCGGATAATTATTTTTATCATAATCAAACGCTTGAACACATGCATGACGACCAGCATCATGTAAAGCATCGTCTGCATCTTCATCATGTTGATGGTCACGGACATGGTACACTAAGAGATCTTGTGAACCATCTTCTGAAACTGTAAAGCTATTATGCCCTGGCCCATATTTCTGATTTTCTTCACAAGTTTGAAAAACAGGAGTTTTCGATTTCTCCCATGATTGCGGATCTAATAAATCACTATTTTCATCGGCTGTTAACACGCCCATACTATAATTTTCATCTGTGGCACTTGCTGAATAGGTGATAAAGATTTTATGATGCCTTTTCAACACTGCCGGTCCCTCATTCACAAGGAACCCAATCTTTTCCCATGGATATTCTGGTTTTGTTAATAAAATTTGTGATGTTTTCAATGTCCACGGATTTTCCATTTCAGCAATATATAGATTTGAATGACCTGGAATTTTCGGATCTTGCTGCGCCCAAACATAATAAAGCTTACCTTTATGTTCAAAAACTGTTGCATCAAGAGAAAACGATTCCCAGTCTGTTTTGACTTCCTCTTTCTTCCCATTCTCCTTCTAATGGATTTGCATGCTCATTTTCGAGTACATACATTCTGTGCTGATGTAGTGCGTATTCAAAAAACGACATTTTGCTTATAAAAAATCTTCACTCGAAATTCCGATTTATCTTTTATCTCACTCTCGGCAGAAGTTAACAACTAAACTAGTATCTTTTTACTATGAAATGTGCTAATCTACCTATAAGATATTTCTTTTTTAACTTCATACATTCATCTCAGAATCCCCACCATAGACATTTACATTCACAAAAAGGATGTGATAAGATAATGGTAAACATGACCTCTATTGTACTCGAAGAACCTGCCCCGTATTTGGACAACGATGGTCTGTGGAAAAAGGTGATCACAGATTTATTCGAACCATTCGTATTATTTTTTTCCCCTGATCTTTATGAAAAACTGGATTGGAGCAAGAAACCTGATTCACTGGAACAGGAATTTCATCGCGCGATTCCAAAGAAAAAAGGAACAAAGTATACCGATAAACTGATGAAGGTTCATCTTAAAAATGGAAAGGAACAATGGTTGCTTGTTCACGTTGAAGTTCAGGGATACAAAGACGAAGATTTTCCTGAACGGATGTTTCAGTACTTTTACCGTATTTTTGACAAGTACGACCGTAAGATTTATGCGATTGCCCTCCTCGCTGATCCTGATCACTCTTTCAAACCAACCATTTATAAATACCATTTTCATGGCACGGATTTAACGTACTCTTACAACACCTATAAATTATTGGAACAGGATGAGGAAGAACTATTGCAATCAGATAATCCATTTGCCCATGCTGTTTTAGCTGGTATCTATATGCTTAAGACCCGAAACAACGCTAGTAAGCGATATCAATTCAAGCGGCGTTTACTAGAATTTCTATTACAAGATCCGCGGAAAAACTCCCAAGAATATATTCAATCCCTGTTCCATTTTATCGACTATCTATTAGAAGTTCCGGAGGAGATGACAAGGGAGTTGCAAAAAGACATTGAACCAATGATTGAAAAGGAGGCGAGTTATATGGATAAAACGATGTACCCTGATCCACCAACGTTAAAACCTTTTATCGATAAGTGGAGGAAGGAAGGGAAAAAGGAAATAGCTGTGGCGATGCTTAAAAAAGGCTTTTCATCTAAAGAGATTATCGAATTGACAAGCCTCACCGAAAAAGAGTTAGATGAAATAAAGGGGCAGATGTAACATTTCTGATGAAATAGATAGCGTAGAAACAGGATTGTTCCAGTGTTGGAACAATCCTGTTTTGTTTGTAGTCTATGGAAAAAATGATGACAGGACTTGCGGGACTTTACTCACGATAATTGACATGCACCCGACCACGGCTATCAAGCCGTTGAAGCCGATTCAATATAACAAAATCCCCAGAGTATTTCACGTCATATCTATGCTACTACGAAACAGGGATACCGTTTTTCACCGGTTGGTCCGGTTTTAAAAGGACGACATCTCCTTCTTCGGGGATACCGCCGATAACTAGAACCTCAGATTGAAATCCTGCAATTCGTCTAACGGGCAAATTGACCACTGCGACCACTTGTTGACCAATTAGTTTTTCAGGATTATATCGGTGCGTAATTTGGGCGGAGGATTGTTTATGCCCCATTTCACCAAAATCAATGAACAGTTTTATTGCGGGTTTTCGTGCTTCTGGAAATGGCTCTGCTTTTATAACAGTACCAATTCGAATATCCAGCTTTGTAAAATCTTCAATGGTTGCCACAATCATTCTCCCCTTTTTTTCAGGATAGGTAGATGTAACATTCATAGCTTTCATCTGCTCCACTTTTATCAAAACTTTCGCTCAAGCAATGTTGATCCAGGAGCCTATTTTAAGATCTATGTAGATAAAAAATCATCCTTACACTTCTCGCCATTGAATAATTTATGAAATTAGTTTCCATCTTAACGAATAAACTTCATGAAATCAATTAAATTTCCGCGAAAATTTTAGCTACATCATTTTTTAACCGTTTTGATTGTCTGTTAGTCACAATGAAAGCGGTTAAAAATTGTCTCTAATCAATGATGCTAGATCAATAGCCGTTTTATACAATGAACTTACAATCGCCATAGAAAGAGGGTGAAAACATTTGGAAGCGATAACAAAGAATTTTTTTCATGTTTTTATCCAAAAGCAAATTTTTGAATGATTTTGCTAAAAAAAGAGGTGGTCATTTCGCAGCGGGAAAAATTATTAGTGGGACCGATTTTGAAAGCTCTATCCCAATCCTGCGCGAACTAAATCATCAAGGCTTATCAACAACTGTTGATTATTTAGGGGAATTTGTCGACTCCAAAGAAGTGGCAAATGTGAGAACCGACGAATGCATTAAAACGATCAAAATGATCCATCAAGAACGGCTTGACTCCCATATGTCTGTCAAAATGACATCATTAGGTCTTGACATTGACCGCCAACTTGTCATCGATAATATGACTAGAATCCTGGACACCGCCGAAAAGTACGGAATCATGGTCACGATTGACATGGAGGATAGCCCCCGTTGTCAAGCAACGATTGATCTGTTCAAACAATTTAAAGAAAAATACGACTGTGTTAGCACTGTGTTGCAAGCCTATTTATATCGAACGGAACAAGACTTACAAGCCTTAAGTGCCTACAAACCTTTTTTACGATTGGTCAAAGGGGCTTATAAGGAACCCGCGGAGGTCGCTTATCCAGAAAAAAAAGATGTGGATGATCATTATAAAAAATTAATTGAACAAAGCTTCCATTACGGATTATACACAGCGGTAGCCACCCATGATGACAACATCATTGAATATACAAAGGAACTAGCTGCAACATTAAACATCCCCCATGATCAATTTGAGTTTCAAATGTTATATGGGATGCGAAGTCAAACACAGTTAGAGCTTGTGGAGCAAGGGTATAAAATGAGAATTTATGTACCGTACGGACATGACTGGTATGGATATTTTATGAGGAGATTAGCAGAAAGACCCGCGAATATTGCATTTGCTTTTAAGGGCTTTATCAAAAAATAAAGGAGTTGGATTTGTTGATTACGTACAAACATGAACCATTTACAGACTTTTCGAAAGAGGAAAATAAACAAGCATTTCAGGATGGATTGGCTTTGGTCGACAGTTATCTTGGTCAGGATTATCCGTTAATCATTGGCGGAGAAAAAGTCACAACCACTGAAAAGATAATTTCCATTAATCCAGCCAATAAAAAAGAAGTGGTCGGGCGGGTATCAAAAGCGAATCAGGAACTGGCAGAACAAGCGATGAATAGCGCTTTAGAAGCCTTTGAATCGTGGAAAAAGACGAAACCTGAAGTCCGTGCAGATGTGCTTTTCAAGGCAGCGGCCATTATTAGACGTCGCAAGCATGAATTCTCTGCATTGCTGGTGAAGGAAGCAGGGAAACCATGGAATGAGGCAGATGCTGATACCGCTGAGGGAATTGATTTCATGGAATATTATGGTCGACAAATGCTGGAGCATAAAAATGGGAAGAAGGTTGAAAGCCGTCAAGGAGAATATAATCGTTATGACTATATCCCCCTTGGTGTCGGCATTGTCATTTCTCCATGGAATTTCGCCTTTGCGATTATGGCCGGAACAACAGTGGCTGCACTTGTGTCAGGGAATACTGTTCTATTAAAACCGGCTTCTACCACACCTGTTGTGGCCGCTAAATTCGTTGAAGTGATGGAAGAGGCAGGTTTGCCAAAAGGGGTACTCCATTATATCCCCGGGAGTGGGGCTGAAATTGGTGATTTCCTTGTCGATCACCCGAAAACCCGTTTTATTAGTTTTACAGGCTCAAGGGAAGTTGGAACAAGAATTTATGAACGTGCAGCAATCGTGAATAAAGGTCAGATTTGGCTAAAACGTGTGATTGCGGAAATGGGTGGGAAAGATACCATTGTTGTCGATAAGGAAGCAGATCTGGAACTTGCCGCTCAGTCGATTGTTCGTTCTGCCTTTGGGTTTTCCGGGCAAAAATGCTCCGCATGTTCCCGAGCTATCATCGTTGAAGAGGTATATGACCAGGTATTAAGTAGAGCTGTTGAATTGACAAAAGAGTTAACAATGGGAGATCCTGTGGAGCAAAATAATTTTATGGGGCCTGTGAACGATCAGCAGGCATTTGACAAAATTATGGAGTATATTGAAATAGGGAAAACCGAAGGTCAATTAATAATTGGCGGAGAAGGAGACGATACGGATGGTTACTTTATCCAGCCGACTATCTTCGCAGGGCTTGATCCTCATGCACGAATCATGCAGGAGGAAATTTTTGGACCTGTTGTCGCCTTTGCGAAAGCAAAAGATTTCCAAACAGCCCTTGAAATCGCGAATAACACAGAATATGGATTAACAGGGGCCGTGATTACAAACAATCGAATGCACTTAGAGCAGGCCCGTGAGGATTTTCATGTTGGGAATCTTTATTTTAACCGTGGCTGTACGGGCGCCATTGTGGGTTACCAGCCCTTCGGAGGCTTCAATATGTCAGGAACGGACTCCAAAGCGGGGGGACCGGATTACTTGCTCTTGCATATGCAAGCCAAAACGACGTCAGAAATGTTATAAGTCGTACACGGATAAATTTAATAACAAAAGAGCGAATGCGGTTTATGAAAAGTATGATACACTTTTCATAAACCGCATTTATTTTGCTTTCTACAGTAATCCGTTATACATTGTTTATAGATTGCATCAACTACCTACCGCTTATCATTTGAACGAAGGGCTTTTAGTTTAACGCTAACCCTCACCTGCCCATTGGGTAGCTTGAGGCGGGGCACTTCTTTCGTAGTTCTGTTTAAATAAGGAATTTTTTGGATAGGGGGAGCCGAATGGATCAACTGTTGGAAAAAGTCCGCTCGCTTATGGATATAAATGAAATAACCGATATCATGAGCGCGTATTTAAAAATGCCGATTGTAATTGAAGATGACCAGTTTTCTTTATTGGCTTACAGTTCCTTTTATATTGATGATTTTGATGAGGCCAACAAGCAAACCATTTTTACAAAACGTTGGCCCCTCTCCATATTGGAAAAGTTTATCGACAAAGGTATTGTCGATAAACTAAAAACGATTCCTACGCCCTTTCGAGTAGCGCCATTAGCGGAAATTGGTTTAAACCAACGGATCGTTGTGAGCGCCAAATATAATGAGCAAATATTGGGGTATATATGGGTACAGGAAACAGAGAGGCAGTTAATAGAAACCGAGATTGATTTTTTGCAAGCTGTGTCTTCACATGTAGGTCAGCTTCTGTATCAACAAAAACAACTTCAATTGAAAAAGAAGCGAGAAAAAAGTAACTTTTATAAAAAAATAATGGACGATATCTTTCAAACAGAAGCCCAACTCAAATGGGAAGCGGCGAATATGAATATCTCCATCCCCGATGCTTTTGTTACGATTGTCTTTACAGCCGAACCAACCAGCGAGGAGGTGTTTGATGAATTATTGGAAAAAGTTAAATTTTTCGCCCATTCCCTTCCCATTCATGTTGAGCTCTTTATAGATCCATTAAAAATAACGGTCATCATTGGTTATAAACATTCTTCACCTCAAAATTTATTAGCCTGTGCAACCGAATTAACTTCTACCGTTTTCAATCAGTTCAGTCATCAGCAAGTGTATCATGGGATTAGTAGAGAATATTCTACCATTTTTCTTCTCAAAAAAAGTTGTCAAGAAGCGCTTGAGGTCATCAAGATCGCCAAATTCATTGGGCCAGCCAACCTCCCATCCTTTGAATATGGAAAACTAGGATTGTTTCGTTACCTTGAAAGTATTTTCCACTATCAAAAAAGAATGAAGGATGTGAATGAGGATTTGTTAAAGCTAAAACAAAAAGATAACGAAAGCCAAACATGCCTGCTGCAAACATTGGAAGTTTTCTTATCGCAAAACTGCCGCTTAAAACCAACAGCAGAAAAACTTTTCATTCATACAAACACATTAAAATACCGCCTGAACCAAATAAGCGAACTCACTTCGATCAGCTTTGACAGCTTCCATGCTAATTGCCAATTATATATTGATTTACAATTATTGAAAGCCGATTCTCGGTGATTGCCTATAACACCTATAAGCTATTAGAACAGATTGACAATCCATTCGCCTCCGTAGTTATAGTGAAAAAGATGGACTAGAATCGGGCTTGTACCAGTGATGGAGCAAGCCTGTTTTTGTTTTGAATTTCAAAAAAATAGGCCCTAAAAGAGAAATCTCTTTAGGACCTTTTCTCATCCTTAATTTACAAATGCTTGAACAAGCTCCATTACTTCAGTTTCCAATTTTTCACGTTTCTTGATGCTTTCCTCCATCGAATCGCCTTTTACTGCAAAATAGAATTTGATTTTCGGCTCAGTCCCTGAAGGGCGTAGACAGAACCATGATCCATCTTCTAATGTAAATTTGAGCACATTAGATTTGGGCAATTCAATCTGGGTTTTTTCTCCTGTTCGTACATCTATTGCCTCACTAATCGCGTAATCTTCCAATACCGCTACTTGCACCCCAGCAATGGATTGCGGAGGATTTAGACGGAAGGCTTCAAGAATGCTGGCAATTTGCTCAGCTCCTTCTTTTCCTTTTCGGGTGAGAGACTGGAGAGACTCCTGATAGAAACCATATTTTTCAAAGATCCCCATAAGTCCTTCATAAAGAGATTTACCTTTCATCTTATAATAGGCAGCTATTTCTGCTGTGAAAATGGCGGCTTGAACCGCATCTTTATCACGAACAAAATCCCCAATTAAATAGCCATAGCTTTCTTCATAACCGAATAAAAATTGATGTTCCTTTGTTTTTTCAAATTCCTTAATCTTCTCCCCAATGAATTTGAATCCTGTAAGAGTATCAAGGCAGGATATACCAAAGCTGTTGGCAATTGCACGACCTATTTCGGATGTGACAATCGTTTTAATGATGACACCATTCTGAGGCAGTTCCTTCTTTTGTTGTTTTTGTGTCAAAATATAATCTGCCATTAAGGCACCCACTTGGTTACCTGTTAAAACAGTAAATTCACCTTGGCTATTTTTCACGGCTACTCCTAGGCGATCCGCATCAGGATCTGCACCTAGCAAAATATCGGCATCTAATTTTTCACCATATTGAATCGCTAGTTCAAAGGCGGCATGTTCTTCTGGATTTGGAGAAGTAACCGTTGAAAAGTTTGCATCGGGTAATTCCTGTTCCTTTACAACAGTCACATTTTCAAAACCAAAAGCTTTCAGCCCTTCGCGAACGGGTAAATTAGCTGTTCCATGAAGCGGAGTAAAAACAATTTTCAAGTCTTTTCCAGCCTTTTGGATCGCTTCTTCATTTAAATGGATCGGTTGTAAGGCATTTCTATAGGCTTGATCTATTTTATCCCCAATAAAAATAAGTAATCCCTGCTCCACTAACTGTTTTTCATCTGCAACTTCAATTTCTAACTCATGACCAGCTTGGCGTACATATCCGATCAACTCATCAGCCGGCTTAGGTGGGAGCTGGCCACCATCTTCTCCATATACTTTCAAGCCATTATACTCAGGAGGATTATGACTAGCTGTAATCATCACTCCCGCATAAGCATGCAAATAACGAACAGCAAAAGACAATAATGGTGTAGGTCGCAAACTTTCAAAAACATAAGCCTGAATCCCATGCTTCCCCACTGTTTTTGCCACTTCTAAAGCAAACTCGGGTGACATATGACGGGAATCATACGATACGACCACTCCACGGGTTTTAGCCTCTTCTCCCTGATCTTCTATGTATTTCGCAAGACCCTCCGCCGCTTTACGCACAGTATATATATTCATTCGGTTCGTCCCAGGACCAAGCTCCCCTCGCATCCCACCTGTTCCAAACTCTAATTCCTTATAAAAACTATCTTCAAGCTGCTTCTCGTCCTTTTCCATCCGTTCGAGCTGTTCTTTAAGTTTGCTATCCAGTGCATCATTCCCCATCCACTGTTCAAACTTCTCTCTCCACATCATGTCCATACCTCCTCATTCGGTGCCTGGCACGCCCCGAATTTTGCATTTTCCTATTTATCATACCTGTTTATTATTTTATACTCAACTCTCTAGAGTAGGCTGCTTTAGAAGTAAAGAGGAAAGCAAGCTTCATTAAGGGTAAGGAGGACAAATAAGGGGCCCAGTCCCGAATATGCGGATTTATAACGTTAAGTATTCTGGGAGGTAAAAGCTCTACATATTTCTCAACTCATGGATTTTTTGCAAGGTATGGATGTACAGTGTTCTTTCATCATCCGTTTCTTGGAGTTTGTTTCCCGACCCTGCGTTCATATACCACTCTACAAGCCTGTACCCGAACATAAGTAGAATCATCTCATAAACACAGTTATCCGTTATGTGTGAAATATCCGCATATTCCGAAAAGCCCTTGTAATACGCCGGAATACATCTGCGGTAGTATTCAACCATGTGCTCAATATCGGCTTCGTCCGCGATAAGACTTGCCATATCTTCACCTAAATAGCCCCATCCAGTGGTATCCCAGTCGATGAGTATAGTTTTACCGTCTGAATAGAATATGTTTGCTACCCAAAAATCCCTGTGGCACAGCACGATAGGTAGCTTTTCAATACGGTTGAATATTTCGTCTGCGTTTTTATCAATGTCGATGAGCATTTTACATAGGTGTTTCGGGATTTCGCAAGCGTCGGAGCGTATATAATCGTACACTCTATTCCATGACCGATAATGAAGATAGAAGTTCTTCATATAATCCACTTTGCTCAGGTTGGTCAAGCTCTGTAAAACAACTGGCTGCTCGGCATATAACTTGCCTTGGAACCGTCCTAATTCCGCGGCTGCGCGTTCATACATATCACCGGTCAAGTCTAAACCCGATATGCCGTCGATATATTCCATCCATATCTGCGTTTCGTTTTTTTCTTCGTTCATTTCGGCGTGATAACATTCAGGCCAACGGAATGATTCAGAAAGCAGAGCGCCGAAATTGGATCTATAAAAATCATATTCCCTTCGCCAAGAATTGGGATCGCCATAACGTTCAAATTTTTTCTGTGTTTTCCAAACCATCTTATATGGAAGATGTTCACCATCGGAAGTTTCAGCCATGCCTGTTACAAGTCGAACATCTCCTATTGTTCCACCTTGCAACTCTTTGAGTCGATAATCTGCGCGGATTATTGTCTTATTAAACATTTTACTCAAAGCAAGCTCCAGTACTTCCGGATTAACAAACCTTTCATCATGGTTGTTCATTTCTTGTAACCTCCCTTTTTCCCCTTATTTCGCATGGCAATTGCCTTTTGCCGTGCTCGTTTATCCATGAGAAAACCTGATTTATCATCCACAAACTTATTTTCCCGCTTCTGTACCAAGTAATGCTCCCAATGATCTGACGCTAATGATCCATCTTCAAGGGCGGCAAGAAGTGATATTCCCGGTTGCTCTTATTCCAAACTATAATCAAAGATTACAGCTTCACTTCTATAGTTTGCCCTAACTCTTTGTAAGCGATCAAGAGAAAATTTGATTATAAGCAAATATTATCGGTCTGCTACCTCTCCAACTCAATCTCCCAATTGTCGAATATCACATAAGAAAGGCCACCTTCGTTCTCGATTTGAAGATGGCCACTTATGGCAATTTGCTGCTTTTTCCTATGTTCTTTACCTCGTAAAAAACAAATCACTGGATGCATTATAGCCTAGTATGAAATAAGACTACATAAAAGATTGAGCTTTAAGTTTTTTATAAAGAAAAATCCGATCTACCTACGATAGATCGGAAAGTTATAAAGGGAGCTATTAATCAAAATAGACTGCTTTTCCAGTTTTTGCTGATTCATATATTGCTTCGAGGATTTGTGTGACGACATAGGCCTGTTCTGGTTTTACAAGTGGATCTGTATCATTGATGATGCTCTCAATCCATTGACGAGCCTCAATATCAGCATCGCTTTCAGATTTTCCACCATAAAACGCAACCCCGCCTGCTCCTAGATTAACTTTTTTCGTATATAGTCTGCTGAATTCCTCCCCGTTAATACGAAGACCGTCTTTCATGTCTGCCCCAGCATGTGTACCGCTCAAGGAAACCTTTGCTTCATCGACATCCAATGTATTCAAAGCCCAACTAGATTCCAAAACTATCGTTGCACCATTTTCCATTGTAATAAAGCCAAAAGCAGAATCTTCTACTTTAAATTCTTCAGGATCCCAAGGACCAAAGGCATTTGCAGCATTTTCCATATGTCCAAGTTTATGGTAAGTTGTTCCTAAAACTGCTTTTGGTTTATAATTATCCATCATCCACAATGTCAAATCCAATGCATGGGTACCAATATCAATTAATGGGCCGCCACCTTGTTTTTCTTCATCAAGGAAAACACCCCAAGTTGGCACAGCGCGGCGGCGAATAGCATGGGCTTTCGCATAATAAACTTCACCCAAATCTCCACGGCTACATATATTATGTAAATGAAGGCTGTCAGCTCTGAAGCGATTATTATAACCAATTGTCAATTTTTTACCCGTACGTTTAGCAGCTTCCACCATTTGCTTCGCTTCTTCTGAAGTTTTGGCCATGGGTTTTTCACACATAACATGCTTACCAGATTCTAGTGCAGCAATGGAGATCTCAGCATGTGAACTATTCGGTGTACAAACATGCACAACATCAATGGACGAATCCGCTAACAATTCTTTATAATCTTCATAAACCTTGGCACCTTCCACTCCGAATTTTTCCGCAGCAGCCTCTGCCTTTTCTACAATAATATCGCAAAACGCTACCATTTCAACTTGCTCTAACTTAGACAAACTAGGCATATGCTTGCCATTCGCAATACCGCCACAACCAACAATGGCTACCTTTAACTTCTCTGACATTCTCTCATCCCCTTATTTTAAACTTCGTCTATAATTTAAACGTTTCTATCAAAATAGTCAAGAGAATCTTTACGGTGAATGGCACGCCCCCGAATTTTGTAAAATTGAAGACGAAATAAAATGAACACCATCCAAACTCATTTATTTTTTCACTCCTATTCCTTCAAACCAAGAACCACTTCTAAGTTGAATAGCTTCATCAATGGATTCGTCCGAAATTCTGTGTTGATTCTCTAAATCTGATATTGTCCTTGCAAGACGAATGATTTTTAATTGTACTCGGTTACTCCAATGCAGCTTTATAGATAGGGAGAGTAGCCTTCGTTCTTGCTCTTGTGACAATGGACTTGTCCTCAATAATTTTTCGATAGGAACCTTACCATTTGTCCATACCATCTGATAGCGGTTATACTGCTTTTCTCTTGCTAATTGAACGCGCCTTCGAATGCTTTCAGAGGTTTCACTTTTTCGGTTTACTTGATCTAGCTTCATAGAGTGCAAATGGAGGAAAATATCTAATCGATCATGAACAGGACCAGAAATTTTATTTTGATAGTTTTTTATTTGTCGAGGGGAACAAGTGCAATAATAATGAATGGAGCCAAGATAACCACAAGGACAAGGGTTGGTCGCACCGATTAATATAAATGAAGATGGATATGTAACCTTTGATTGAACGCGACTAATCGTTACTTTTCCACTTTCCATCGGTTGCCTTAACATTTCTAGTGTTTTCTTAGGAAATTCAGCCATTTCATCTAAAAATAAAACCCCTTTATGAGACAGTGATATTTCTCCTGGTTTTGGAAAGGAACCTCCGCCAATTAAGGATGTTGAAGAACTAGAATGATGGGGAGAACGGAAAGGTGGGGTACAAGGAATGGCGTGTTTTTCACCTGCTAACTGATAAAGACTCATGACTTCCAATAGGGATTCCTTAGAAAGTGGAGGTAGTATGGTAGGAAACGCTTCTGCCAAAATACTTTTCCCGCATCCAGGTGGACCCGTCAATAGTACATTATGTTCGCCTGCTGCAGCAATTTCCAAAGCTCTTTTAGCTTGTTCCTGACCAAAGATATGAGAAAAATCGTTTTGCCAAGCGAAGGTGGAATTCATTATTTTAGCCTTTTTTGGTGAGATTTCCAAGTTGGTATTTTTACCATTAAAATAGGCAATAGCATGGAACAAATTTTTGAAAAAGACTAACTCCAGCTCCTCCATAAGTTCAAGGGGAATATTCGGATCATACGGAAGGTATAGCTTTTTTATTCCTAATGACTTTGCTGCGAGAATCGTGGGAAGAAGATCGTCCGTACCTAGCAAAGAACCATCTAAGGACAAGGCCCCTAAAAAGGCAGCATTTGGATCTAGCTCTTTCTTAATCAAATGCGATTCTTTTAGTATCCCAACTGCAATGGCAAAGTCAAGGAGGGTACTATTTTTCTTTTGTTCAGATGGTGATAAATTAACAACGATCTTTTGTGTGGTGATACTACTTTCTGCATCCCTTAATACAGTGAGAATTCGTTCCCTAGACTCCTTTATCGATTTATCTGGTAAACCGACAATCACCATAGAGGGCAAGCCAGCACGAATTTGAACTTCAGCTTGAATTCTATACCCCTCCAAACCTTTTAAACCAACGGTAGAAACTGTCTCCATGGACATCCTTCCCTTCCTTTTCATTCAATCTATCTTTTTGCAACATAAAAACATTTGTTCTAAAAAAGATTATAACCGGAAACACTTAATAAATTCAACAAAGCTTATTCGACAAATTTCGGGGCGTGCCAGGCACCTCAAAAGACATCTAAAAAGGTAGAAGACTTGTATACTTGAAGTCTTCTACCTTTTTAAGATTACAATTTCTTTTAGCTCAAGCCGAGATGTTCCTTTAAATGGGTTTGGATATTGGTTCTTTCTTCTTCTGGGACGATGTAATACCAAATTCCGTCGATTGTGGAGCCACTGCCTTTGATTTCTAATTGTTCAATTTTACGGCGGGCACCCGCATAATTTTTCTGAATATTAACCATGTCATCCATCGACAGATTTGTTTCCACATTATTACTCAAAGCCCTCAGCACATCATCGTATTTCCACAGTGCCGAAATATTTGCGCCTTTATTCATTACGCCTTCAATGACTTGACGTTGACGCATTTGTCTTCCAAAATCTCCTCGAGCGTCTTGTTTACGCATTCTAGCAAAGCTTAAAGCGGCATCTCCGTCTAAATCAAGAGTTCCTTTCGGAAAATGATGGCCCCCTTGCGAAAAATCCAAATCATTTTGAACACTAATTCCACCAACAGCATTTACAATATCTTTAAAGCCATCCATATTCATTTTGATATAATAATCGATCGGAATATCCAGGAATTTTTCGACCGTATTCATCGACATTTCTACATCACCAAAAGCATAAGCGTGATTGATTTTATCGACTGTTCCGTGTCCAACAATTTCTACCCTCGTATCGCGGGGAATACTTAGCATTTCCATTGAATTCTTATCTGGATTGATCGTCAAAACTACCATTGTATCTGACCGGCCTTTATCACCAGGTCGTTCGTCCACTCCAAGCATTAAGACCGAGAAAGGTTCTTTTTCTTGAAGCGATAATTCTGATGGCCTTTTAACCTCAGGTGTCCGATTAATCGGTTTGTGAACAGTATTCACGGCTTTATTTACATTATGAAAAATTGAATATCCATACCCTACAACTCCCAATACAAGCACAATCAGAACAGTGAGAAAGATCTTCAAGCCTGTCCTTTTCTTTTTTTGTTTTGTTCTTTGCATTTTTTCTTTTCCTTTCCCTTGGAAATTTACTTATTATATCCCGCTCACCTATTATTATCGGTGAAAGCTCTCTAAGAATAGACGTTTATCGTCATAAAAAGTTACACTTCGACCTTTTTTTAAAATGAGTCACACATATTCCTAATTATACGAAACTTTTCAACCTAAATTCAATATTAATTTTGTCGATTTTGTGCCTTACCTAACTTACCAGATGTAGGTCTATCGATCTAACCGATAAAAATGACCCTTCTATCAATATCCCCCTAACCGAAATGTTTATTTTTAAAATGCAACTTTTACCTTTTCAAACATTTCAAAAACATTCTTTTGCGTGATGGAATTTTTTAACATTGAGTGTACTTTTCCAGGAAAACTTGTAAAAAGTATTGTTTTCCCATATCCAATATTTTACTCTTATATTTCTAAAGTAACAGTATAATAGTCCTGTCACTTTAATTGGCTCGATCGCTATTTCCGATCCATTTACATCATTATGACATAATAAGAGGTGCATCTACTATGAAAAGATTTCAATTCCATACTATCACGTCCAAAATGCTGGCAGGGTTTTCACTTGTTTTAATCCTTGTTTTATGCATAGGTCTTTTTAATTTCATTTCGATTAATCAGATGAATCAAAAATCAAAGGTAATCAATAATGAAGAACTTCCACTTTTAACGGCGGATGATAAATTAGCTTTAAATCTTTCCAAAAGAATCATCATGGAACGTAATTATCTTTTATATGGGGATCACGAATTTAAGGAGCAATTTATAGAATTAACCGAAGATAGCAAGGAATATATCGACACAATTTCCAAAATGAGCCATTATGAAAATGTAGATACCATGATAAGCCGAAATAAAAAATGGAGTGAGCTTGTTCTTTCAGATGTTTTTGATGTTTATGACCAAGGGTTTCATGATCAAGCTGTTGGGAATTCGGAATACATTCAACCGATTGCACAAGATATTTTAAATAGCTTAGAGGAATTAGCAGATATGCAAGCCACTAATATTCACCATAAAGGACAGAATAACATTACTTCGGGCGGAAAAACATTACTGACTGTCGGGATCTTAACAGTCATTGCCTTTATGATCGTGATTGCGACTGCATTCACTACATCTCACATGATTGCGTCGCCACTAAAAACAGCAACAAAACGAATGAAATTACTGGCTAGTGGTGATTTAAGCAGTGAACCGTTAAAAACTACAGCAAAAGATGAAACGGGACAAGTAATACGAGCCATGAATGAAATGACAAGTAATACAAGAGATTTACTGAAGAAAATTAATACTGTCTCAGGCACTGTTTCAAGTCATAGCGAGGAGTTAACACAAGCGACAGCTGAGGTAAAATCTGGTTCTGAGCAAATTGCGGTCACCATGCAAGAACTTGCGACAGGTGCGGAAACACAAGCCAATAGTACAAACGACCTCTCAAATATCATTGGTCAATTCATGAAAAAAATCCAGGAAGCAAGTACCAATAGTAAGCAAATTCAAATCGCATCTAGGGAAATGGTGCAATTAACCGAAACAGGTGGTCATCTGATGGATTCATCCAATGAACAGATGACTAAAATCGACCAAATTGTCCAAGATGCGGTTCAAAAAGTAGAAGGTTTAGAAAGCCAATCCAAGCAAATCAATAAATTAATTTCAGTCATCCAGGACATTGCGGAACAGACAAATCTACTTGCTTTAAATGCTGCCATTGAAGCAGCGCGTGCGGGTGAGCATGGAAAAGGTTTTGCAGTGGTAGCTTCTGAGGTCAAAAAATTAGCAGAACAAGTTTCTCATTCCATCACAGATATTACAAAAATAGTTACAACAATTCAATCAGAGTCTCAGCTTGTTACTCATTCCCTTCAAAGTAGCTATAAAGAAGTGGAACAGGGGACAAACAAAATCCAAACAACGGCTGAAACATTCAATCAAATTCAAGAAAGCTTGAAAAAAATGGTCATTAATATCCAAACCATCACGACCCATTTATCGAATATGACGGAAGATAGTGAGGTGATCCACTCCTCAATTCAGGAAATTGCCGCTGTTTCCGAGGAATCATCTGCCGGTATTGAACAAACATCAGCCACTTCTCAACAAGTCAGCAGCTCAATGGAAGCAATATCCGATAGCTCTTCAGATCTTTCTGCCTTAACAGAGGAATTAAATGATTTAGTCGAAAAATTTAAACTTTAAATGGAACAGCAGGCTTCATTCGTGAGAAGCCTGCTTCCCTCTTAAAAGCAATTTTTGCCATAACATCAGCACGCGTTCAAATCGATGATCGAAAAATGTAGAAATAATAAAATTCGGTGCAAAATGGACCAAAAATTGCGTTTTTTATTGTTTTTTGTGAAACAAATATTTATCCTCAATTAAGTATGAAAAGGGTAAAGTGGCTTGGCGCCAAGAGCAGATGTTACACTCCTTTATACGCTTGGCGATAAATATCTGCCAGCTCCGTTACAAGCGGAAGCTTCGGGTTTGCTGTTGTACATTGGTCTTCAAATGCCCGATCAGCAAGTTTCTCAACCTTCGCCTCAAACTCTTTCTCATCCACGCCATTTGCTTGAATGCTCATTGGAATGTCCAATTCTCGAGCTAATTTTATAATGGCCTGCACGAGGCTTTCTACCCCTTCCTCTGTCGTCCGAGCCTTTAAGCCTAAGAATCTAGCTATTTCGGCGTAGCGTTCATCAGCGATAAAGCTTTCATACTTAGGGAAGGCCGTAAACTTCATTGGTTTAGTGGCGTTATATCGGATGACATGTGGAAGCAAAATCGCGTTGGCGCGTCCATGAGCGATGTCAAATTCAGCTCCAAGCTTATGAGCCAAGCTATGATTAATCCCTAGAAAGGCGTTGGCAAAAGCCATTCCTGCAATAGTGGAGGCGTTATGCATTTTTTCTCGAGCTAATGTATTCGCTCCATCATGATATGCAGTAGGCAAATATTCGAATACAAGCTGAATGGCCTTCATTGCTAATGCATCTGTATAGTCGTTTGCCATGACAGATACATAGGCTTCAATGGCGTGTGTGAGTACGTCCATTCCTGTGTCTGCCGTTACCTGTTTAGGTACCGTTCTTACAAATTGAGGATCAATAATGGCCACATCGGGTGTTAATTCATAATCAGCCAATGGATATTTCGTATTTGCTTCTTTATCTGTAATAACAGAAAATGATGTCACTTCGGATCCCGTTCCGGAGGTCGTTGGAATTGCCACAAATTGTGCCTTTCGTCCGAGCTTGGGGTACTTAACAATTCGCTTTCTGATATCTAAAAATTTCTGCTTCAATCCTTGGAAATCGACATCCGGATATTCATAGAAAAGCCACATGCCTTTCGCAGCATCCATAGCTGAGCCACCGCCAATCGTAATAATCACATCGGGCTGAAAGCTTGTCATCATTTCTGCACCCTTCATGACCGTCTCAATACTTGGGTCTGGCTCTACATCTGAAAAAATTTTACAATGAACATACTCAGGACGTCTTCTTAAAAAATAAAGTACCTTATCTACATAACCAAGCTTTATCATACCAGGATCAGTGACAATCACTGCTTTAGAAATATTAGGCATTTTCTGCAAATATTGAACAGAATTTTCTTCAAAGTATATTTTAGGTGGTACCTTAAACCATTGCATATTGACATTCCTTCTTGCAACCTTTTTCGTATTGATCAAATGAACAACCCCAACATTTGTGGAGGCAGAATTACCACCATACGTTCCACAGCCAAGTGTAAGGGATGGTAAATAAGCATTATAAATATCGCCTATGGCCCCTTGGGATGATGGTGCATTAGCAATAATTCGGCCTGCTTTCATCTGTAATCCGAAGGTCTTTATAACGGCCTCATCTGTTGAATGAATGACAGCAGAGTGACCTATTCCCCCAAACTCCAGCATTTCTTTAGATCTTTTTAATCCTTCATCCAATGAGTTTACTCGATAACAAGCAAGAATAGGACTTAGCTTCTCACGAGAAAGGGGATATTCCGGGCCGACGCCAGCCAATTCTGCAACTAATATTTTTGTTTTCTCTGGCACCTTAATGCCCGCCATTTCAGCAATTCTGGAAGCGGACATCCCAACAATCTCAGCATTAACGGCACAAGAAGCCTCATTAATCACTAGCTTTTCCAGCTGATGCCTCTCCTCCTTATCAAGAAAATAACAACCATTTTTGACCATTTCCTCTTTTACGGCTGAATAAATCTCTTTATCGATAATAACGGCTTGTTCAGATGCACAAATCATGCCATTATCAAAGGTTTTTGATAAAATTAAATCATTTACGGCTCGCTTGATCCGAGCTGTTTTTTCAATATAGCAAGGTACATTCCCTGGCCCAACCCCAATTGCCGGTTTCCCTGAACTATAGGCCGATCTCACCATTCCGCTGCCACCTGTTGCAAGTATAAGAGAAATGCCCTTGTGTGCCATGAGTAATCTTGTTGCTTCCACAGATGGATGTTCAATCCATTGAATGCAATTTTCTGGAGCCCCTGCTTCCACTGCTGCATCTCGCAATACCCTCGCTGCCTCTGCACTACATGCTTGAGCAGATGGATGGAAGGCAAAAATAATTGGATTCCTTGTTTTAATCGCACTTAAAGCTTTAAACATCGTGGTAGAGGTTGGGTTGGTTACAGGTGTCACTCCAGCAATGACACCGACAGGTTCAGCAATTTCCGTCACTCCCTCGTACTCATCCTCATTAATTACGCCTACGGTTTTATCATATTTAATATTGTGATAAATATATTCCGTTGCGAACATATTTTTAATGATCTTATCCTCATAAATACCACGTTTTGTTTCTTCTACAGCAAGCTTAGCCAATGGCATATGCTGATCCATCCCTGCTAAAGCCATTGCCTTTACAATCCGGTCGATTTCTTCCTGATCAAATCGGTAGAATTCCTCCAGAGCGTGAAGCCCTTTAGCGACTAGTTCATCAATCATTAAAGTCGTTACTTGTTTTTCATTTGCAACTTTTTGATCAACTGTCATCGTTTTTTCCTCCTTATATTTGTGAATAATTTCACAAACGCTTCTAAAAAAATAATGATTCCATACTTTCATTTTATAGAGGCCTACTTCATCGCTTCCCCCTTTCTGCCTTTATTCTATTTATACTATACCATGTAAGGAATAGTTTGTGAAGTGTTGAGCAAACAAACTAATAATTTCCCTTTTCGTTCTAGATTACCAATTAAGAACTGGTTTTTTTAATAATAGCAACACTGAAATGGCGATAGGGCTAAACCAAATATATTCCCTTTGAGAAATATGTCTTTATAAAACTGCCAAAACATTTGGTGGATTGGTTGGGTAGCAGTCTCTCGAATGTATTGTCTTGCTACAGCCATGACAGCCAAAAGGGCAGGAAAAAAACCAAATATTCCAAGTCCTACTACAATAAATCCCATAAATAACAACTGTAAAATAATAATTCGACCTAGCACTCGTCCAACTTTTTGAAAAGATTCTGTTTTCATTTAATAAGACTCCCCCTTTTAATTCATATTATACTATGATTTTTTTAGAGAAGTCCCTTAATCTTCTATCTATTTCCATAAGCCTACAATTTTCATCGAAAAAGCCCTACTTTATAAAAAAAATGTCCATTTCCCGGGAAATTTTGTGGTAATGTAAGATAGAAAATAGGGATCAGTTTAATTTGTGGGCGCCTCTTCTATTTAAGCTTTTATGTAATCCCTATACTCAATCTATTAGGAATGGGTTTCATAGCCGCTTTTTCCACCTATTACTTGTACAATAAAAGAATCGATCAATAGAAAAGTAGCTTGTATTCAGAGGAGATGGAAGTTTTGCTTACGTTTGAACTGATTTTTGTTATGTTCCTAACCGGATTATTGCTTGGTTTTATTGGTGCAGGCGGGTCCGGATTTATGATTGCGATCTTAACCGTTGGGTTTGGTTACCCAATCCATATGGCGATGGGAACGGCCCTTGCTGCTATGATGTTTACCTCATTGTCAGGAGCGGTTAGCCATATTCGTGAAAAAAATGCAGATCTGATAAGCGGGGGGATTGTTGGCATAACAGGTGCCATTGCTGCATGGTTCGGAGCCGGCATCGCCATCAATATTCCTGAATCGATTATAACGTGGTTAACCGCTAGTATGCTGGCTTTATCAAGTATTGCTCTCTTTTTACGTTTGGTCTTGGCTTCAGAAAGTGTGAGCCAGTTAAATAAAAAAAGTATACGTTATTTTGTATCTGTTATTGCTCTTGGTGCCATAACCGGTTTCTTATCCGGCACGTTTGGCATTGGAGCCACTCCTTTTATTCAATTAGGTTTAATGTTGTTACTTGGATTGCCCATGCGGATGGCAGCAGGTACCTCCATGCTGATCATTTTACCGATTGCCGCAGCAGGAGGAGCCGGTTATTTTTGGGCTGGGAGTCTTAATATCCAATTGCTAGTGACTGTTCTGGTTGGTACAATGACTGGATCTTATATCGGGGCAAAATTGACAAAGCGAGCGCCCCAAAAGCTTCTTAAAATCGGAATCATTGTCACACCTCTTGCAGCAGCTCTCCTGCTCATCCTTTAGCGAACAAACTCGATTTCGCCTTGCTTAGCATCATGAACCTCCATGACTACCAAAACAGCTCTGGGGCTTCTTTTTTGGGCGTCATGAAACTCCCTTGACTACCAAAACAACTTTATACAACTGCGGGGCACACTGAAAAGCTCAGTGGAATTATTCCACTGAGCTTCCTTTTCGAAAGGACCATGGCATCTTTCTTATTTCGTTTTGTTTAAGCTATCGGGAATCTTAGGTGCGTGTAGCAATGGACTTGATGCGGAAACAAATGTTGAAGCAACGGCATGAGTAGCTTTTGAAACATGTTTAGCTAGTTTTTTCACCTTTTTCACCTCCTTGAGAGAATTTACTTACTATATGATCCAATGTATGAATCGATTTGATTCCCATTGGTGTAAGTAGCACGGCTTGAAGAAGTGCCCCAGAAACAAAACCAGTTTGTCCAAAATAAACAGAGAATAGAAGAGAAATAAGCAGCCACACAAGTGCAAATGCCTTCTTTTTTCTTTCCCATTGTGCGGAATGTTTCAGCTGATGCTCTTCATAGTAAGGGGCGAATTTTAAAATGAGTAGTAAGCTGATGAACCAATAACTATAAACGTATATATCCTTTTGTGGTAACCATAGCAGGGCAACCATTAATAATAGGCTTGCGATGGAACAGGTTAATGACTGATTTAGATGGGCTCCTCCTGATAAAATTCTGAGAATCATAAAGGAAATCCCAATCTGCAAGATGATGAAGGTAGCATCCAGTAACCAACCTGCAACCATCACCAAAAGTAACGTAAATAGTAAATTAAAAATAATCGTAAAACCAAAGACAAGCACATCTTGAGGAGCCGTTTCTTCAGGATTTGCTTTTTTGATTTGATCCGCAAAGGCTATCGCCCATTTCTCAAACATTCGATCACTTCCCTTATAAAATCGGAGAACGAATTGATAGATTAATTGGTTGAAAGTTAGAGTGAATAACAGCACCTAGATGTTTCAGTTCCAAAAGCGCATCATAGGATTTTAAATTTTCATGCACTTTTTCCTCAATTCGGAGAGGGCTGGAAATGGTAAACGAAACCACCGCTTCCTCGCTTGAGTCAATATGAAAGTGAATAATTTTGTCTTGTACTTCTGATGCTTGACTGAGCACAAAAATAAAATTATCAATAATTTTGCTTATACAAACGATTTGCTGTAGCGAGATCGGCACTTCATATTGAATCTCCCCAGACACCTTGATCGTCACGTCAAAAAGATGAGCGAGTTTCCTTTTATTGATTAATAAAACATAGAATAGTTCATCAAGTTGGGAACACAAACCCTGCTCGAGAGCTAAGTTAGATGGTGCTTTATCTAAATCATTCGATCCGATGTAATCTGTAATCAATTCGCAGGCTTGTCTGTTGGCTAGCTTGACAATTGACTGAAAATGCTGTCTCTCCTCTTCCTTCAAGTTCTCAATCCGATCAATCATTTGTTGTTCTTGATCAAGAAAAAGTTTCTTCGCCTCAAGAATTTGCTGTTTTTGAAGGAGAATATGTAAAAATAAATAGAATGATAAAATGAGAAAACCAATGAGCATGACGAATAAAATCATCATTTGTTTATAAGCAGACTCTTCAATCATTAGGATGTAAGCCGTTAACCAAATAAAAGCAATCATCAAAAGCGAGATCATTACCATAAGGAGACGATATTTCCTATTCATTCTAGGCATTTTAATCAGGGAACGAACTTCATTTAATTGAAATTGCGAGTACTGAACAATCATGCTGAAGAAAAATACAAATAAAATGGTTAACAACTGAGTGACAGCCTTATCAAAAAAAGCGCTAAAGAAATGCAGATGATCCAAGTTAAAAGCTCTTACAAGCACTTCCATAAAAATCATTTGGATAAAAATATAAAATCCGTAACCCATACTTGTGATCACAAAAGCTTCCAGCATCTTACTAGCTAATAGCCAATTAGTTAACATAAAGGCTAAAATAATTTGCAAAATGATGGTATACGTCATAGATATCGAAGTATGATGGAAAAGAAACGAAACCACACTCATTATACTTGCGATCCAGACAAGCGCTTTACGATGCTTTTTTAAAGAATAACCGAATACCACAATTGGGAAAAGAAATAAACATAACCATTCAAAAAAGGAGAGCAAAAGCGTGATAATCACATTCATAAACTGTACTCCTTTTTAAAAAATATCCTTACGGTGTGTTTTTCATCAAAGGAAGTCGAATTTGAACCTGTGCACCTTTTGGTTGTTGATTTTGAATAGACAATTCACCATTCAATGTTTCAACAATCGCTTTACAGATGGGTAATCCAACACCTGTCCCCGCTTCTTTCGTCGTAAAAAACGGGGAAAATAAATGTTCAATCAAATCCTCAGGAATTCCTGTCCCATTATCCGTTATAAGGATCCATACATCTTTGTCTTCCTTTTTCAGTCGAGTATGGATTATACATTCCCCTTTGGATGCTTCAATTGCATTATTCATCAAATTGACCAGTAATTGTTCAAAACGGGATTCGTTCCCGGTAATATAAACCTCATCTAATAAATCTGTCTCAAATCGAACACTTTCATATTCTGGTTGCATTTCAAAAATGGCAACCGTCTTTTCCACCATACATTTCACATCAATAATAGAAAGATGATCTTTCTGAAAATCGGTTGTGGCTAAAACAAGGAGCTCTTGAATTAACGACTCCATTCGTAAAGCTTCATCTTTGATAATGGAAAGATATTGACTAATTTTCGGGTCTGTTTTTACGGTTTTATCCTGTTCAAGAAATTGGGTGAACCCAATAATAGAGGTTAAGGGATTTCGAATTTCATGGGCAAAAAACGCAGCTAATCGCCCAATAATTTCATCGTAATTTTCCTCTTTTTTCTCTTTTTCTAGTTTCTTGGATTCTATTTTTTCCTTTTTAACCGCTTTCTTCTTTTTCCAAATAATACGGTTAAAGAATGGCCAGTTGTTCATGGATGTTTTTACTCTCCTAAGGGATAGTTTAAATGATATTAATCAAAAATACATGCTCAGTATAATTCTACCTCTGGGGGCTCCTGTTTTTTTACATCCTGAATCTGGTAATTTTTACCTTTGTAGATAACTGTACAGCACTCTATTTAAAAAGTCTGTCGGAATTTGTCAAGCAGATAAAAAGTTTTACATTTTTTGCAAAAACAAGCTGTCATCTAGTTAAATTGTCCCTTTTCTAGTGACGGATGACTACATTGATAGATGAAAGTCGAGAGAATTCACCATACTTCCTTGTACATCGATCATAAATCCCACTTGGTCTACTGAAATCTGCGTTTGAGAGCCGTGTAGGATTCACATTAACAAGAATGGTAGAAAGGTCTGTCTAGAAATAGACGCAAAACAGAATTTCCGGACAGCCTTTTTGTATATTTTATTGGTCCTTTCACAGCTTATGAAAGCACTTGATCGATAAACTCTTTTAAGCGATTTTCATATTGCTCCGTCACATTGTCAAAAGCTTTTGTATGTCCTGCGTCTGGCACAATCCATAACTCTTTTTCCCCACCAGCGGCATCAAAAAGTTCATGAGCCATGGCAGTGGGAACAAGATCATCCGCATCCCCGTGTATAATGAACAATGGTCGTGTATTCTTCTTCACTTGTTTAACAGCGGAAGCTTCTTCAAAAGTATACCCTGCTCTTATTTTCGTAATTCCACTGGTTATGTCTAGAAGAGGGAAAGAGGGCAGATGATAAATATTTTTTAATTGATGCTTAAGCTCTGCTTTGACAGAACTGTAGCCACTATCTGCAATAATCCCCTTTACTTCATCTGGCAGTTCTTCCCCACTTGTCATCAGAACCGTTGCGGCTCCCATGGAATTTCCATGTAAAAGAATATCCGTTGCACCGTGCTCATCAATTAGAAGTTGAATCCAATCGACATAATCAAGCCGTTCATGCCAACCATAACCGATGTAATTTCCTTCACTCTCCCCATGTCCCCGAGCGTCTGGCAAAAGAATATTGAAACCCTCCTGATAGTAAAACTTCGCTAATTTTCCCATATCATCGCCGGTATTACGAAAGCCATGCGCTAAAATAACAGCTTTTCCAGTCGCATTCTCATTTTGAATATATTTCGCTTTTAACTTCAACCCATCGTAGGAAGTCATTTCCCATATTTCGGGATCTTGCTTCTCATACCAAGCTTCGGCTTCTGCTAAACGACTCTGATCTTCTTCACTAGCTATCGCATTGACTGTAGCTGCTTCTTTGTGAATTTCGATTTCGGTTCCTCTCTTGACTCCTTGCCCGTAAAAATAATTCCCTGCGAAAATCAATCCTATTAGCAATATACCAATGATACTGCCTGTAATAAACAGTATTCTCTTTTGCAAATTCTTTCCCCCCTCGTCCCTATTACACTTTCATTTTTTCGGATAAAGGCTAAACGTTTATGATACACCTTCCAAATTATATGTGCACTTAGATATCTTCATTATATCATGGTTAGCAGTAGATGGGCCGCACCTAGATTTCGGCAATTTAAGTCCAGATCCGCATGCCATTCATGAAGTTCGGCATTCTGTTCACGAAGTTCAGCAATTCAGCCCGAGGTTCAGCAATTCAACCCCGAAGCTCAGCAATCCAATCCCGAAGTTCAGCAATTCAACCCCGAAGTTCAGCAATTCAACCCCGAAGTTCAGCAATCCACCCCCGAGGTTCAGCAATTCATCACCGTAGTTCAGCAATCCAACTCTAAGTTTGGCAATCCACTCCATAAGTTCAGCCATTTCTCATAGATTTTGATCCTCTAATTGTATTAAGGGAATTTTCACATTAAATAATGATTTTCATCAACTTTTTGACCACTTTCTCCCGCAAAGGTGTATAATTCACTCAAGGTTAAAATCTTAGGAGTGATAAATGTTGAAACAACGTGCTTATAATTTTAATGCGGGACCTGCTGCACTCCCCCTCGCTGTATTGGAGAAAGCGCAAAAGGAATTTGTTGATTTCCAAGGCACAGGTATGTCAGTTATGGAATTAAGCCATCGAAGTGCCACGTATGAGGATGTACATAATCAAGCGATTGCTCGCTTAAAGTCTTTGCTCTCCATTCCAGATCAATATGAAGTACTTTTTCTACAAGGTGGGGCTAGTTTGCAATTTTCAATGATTCCGATGAATTTTTTAAGCTCCGGCCGGCAAGCGGGTTATATCATGACAGGTTCATGGTCTGAAAAGGCGTTCGAAGAGGCAACATTATTTGGCGAACCTTATCACGTTGCTAGCACAAAAGAGAATCATTATCGATCGATCCCAGAACTAAATAAATTAAAATACAATAAAAATGATGCCTATATACACGTAACATCAAATAATACCATTTATGGCACGCAATGGAAGACATTCCCCCAAACTGGTGATGTTCCTTTAATTGCGGATATGTCTAGTGACATTCTTTCAAGACCTATAGATGTTAATCAATTCGGTCTTATTTACGCAGGTGCTCAAAAAAATTTAGGACCTGCAGGTGTGACAGTGGTAATCATTCGCAAAGATATGTTGGAAAAGGCGAACACAGCGATTCCAACCATGTTACAATACAGCACCCACGCTGAAAAAAATTCACTTTATCATACACCGCCTACATTTGGGATTTATATGCTGGGAGAAGTGCTTGCCTGGATTGAAGAGCAAGGTGGGATTGACGCTATTACGAAAAGAAATGAAGGAAAGGCAAAAATCATTTATGACACGATTGACCAAAGTAATGGTTTTTATATCGGACATGCCGAAAAGGATAGCCGTTCTCTGATGAATATTACGTTCCGCTTGCAAAATGAAGAATTAGAGAAGGAATTTCTAACCAAGGCGAAGGAAGAAGGCTTTGTTGGTTTAAATGGCCACCGCTCTGTTGGCGGTTGCCGGGCATCTACCTACAACGCCGTACCGTTTGAAGCTTGTACGGCACTTTGTCATTTTATGATTGATTTCCAAAGAAAACACGGATAAGCGGCTTTTCTTAGTAGATAAAAAGTTGCTACTAGGAAAGAAGGGGCGATTCAATAAGTCAAATTGCGGCGATTGGAGCCCCTTTTTCTATAATTTCTATCATTTCGGTAATTTTTGGGGTGTATAACGATTGCAGAATTTTCGATTTGATTGGATGAGTTATCATTCATAACTGCTATGATCTATTAATCCCTTAAAGTGAAGGAGCTACGAAAATTGGATTCATTTAAAATTATTGTTGCAGGCTGTGGAGGCATGTCGAATACATGGTTGGATTATGCGACAAAACGGGAAGATGTGGAAATTGTCGGCCTTGTCGATGTCAATATCGCGGCGGCGCGGAAAATGGCGGAACGTCGAAATTTAAAGGTACCCGCATTTTCTGATTTAGCCCAGGCCATAGAAGAAACAAAAGCAAACCTTGTATTCGATGTCACCATCCCTGCCGCCCATAAGCAAATTGTCACAACTGCGTTAAAAACTGGCTGTCATGTTTTCGGGGAAAAACCAATGGCCGAATCTTTAGAGGATGCAGAAACTGTTTTACAAGTGGCAGATCAAAGCGGAAAACGCTATGCTGTCATGCAAAATCGGAGGTATTTGAAGCAGATCCGAGCTTTTCGAGCTTTTCTGTCCAATGGAACCATTGGCACAGTTGGTTCCCTGCATGCAGATTTTTTTATAGGAGCCCATTTTGGAGGGTTTCGTGATGTAATGGATCATCCACTTATTCTCGATATGGCCATCCATACCTTTGACCAAGCACGTTTTATCAGTGGCGCTGACCCTGTATCTGTCTATTGTCATGAATATAATCCACCAGGATCCTGGTATAAGGGCAATGCTTCTGCCATCTGTATCTTCGAAATGAGTGATGGGTCTGTATTTTCCTATAATGGTTCTTGGTGTGCAGAAGGAATGAATACATCATGGGAAGCGGACTGGCGTGTCACAGGAAGCAAAGGGTCCGCATGCTGGGATGGAAACAGCAATCCCACCTATGAGGTGATCGATTCCGACCAACATTCTGGCTTTATGAATCCCATGAAAAAAGGAGAAGTGGAATGCGATTGGAATGGGCAAGAAGGACATTGGGGCTGCTTAGATGAAATGTTCGCATCACTAAAAGAGGACAGACGAGCCGAAACAGATTGTCATGATAATATTGAAAGCATGAAAATGGTCTTTGGTGCGATAGAAAGTGCGAAAACGAAGCAAAAGATTCTGTTTAAATAGAATCGAGCTACTCTCATTAAAAGCAGTACGTGTTGCAGTAGCTCGAAAGCCATGTTTAAAAGCCATGCATTTTTATACGTTCCAAGTAATGTATGGCTTTCCTATTTTTCAGAAAGTAATTTTCCGATTTACAAATCATCGGGCAAATGATGAAGATATACATACAGGATCTGTTTAGTATATCCGCTTAGAAATACTCTTTTTACCTTCATAATTTCTCCGCTCTAAACACAAAAGAACCACCAGCATCCTAAATGGTGGTCCTAAACATTCTTTTATTCTTCTTCAGACTTTTCTTGGAGTTCATTATAATACTGCACACTTGTCATTGCGCCTTCATCGACCATCTTGGCATCCTCTAACTCAGAAGGTTTTGCTAAACCCTTTAAATAAGAGGCATTAAACTTATTGAATTGCTTTTTTAGCTTTTCCCGATTACCACTGTTTGCCAGATAGGCTACTCCTGCTACCGCCCCGGCAACCCCTACTATTTTCCCGATTTTCCCCATTACTATCCGCTCCCCTTCCACATATTTTATAAAAGAGCAATGAAACGAATTTGACCATTATATATATGAATTACTCTTAAATAGAGCTTTATACAGAATATGCTCGTGTGGGCAAAATGGAATGAAGTTTTTATTTTTTTTACCTATCTACGGAATGAGTTATGTGTTATTCTGTCAATTTTTTATCATAGAACCTTTTTCTTTGGAGACACTAATGAAAAAGTTTTATAAATGAGGTGAAATCAATGACAAGGGAAAAAAACGTACCGCGGAAAAAGCTTCACACTCAAAATAAAGGAAGAAACGCTACAAGTGTCACTCCCCAAGGTTATGCTGAGACGGAATTTGCGGCGGAACCAAAAAGCAAACTAGAAAATGCTGCTAAGAAAAAGAACACCAAATAAACGTCTTAAATAAATGTAGATGACCCTATAGAGATTCCTATAGGGTCACTGTATGATCAACGCTTTAAAGGGCTTTATTCATGAAGATCTTTCTATATTTCCGAAGACAGCATCGGAATAAAATTATTTTCCCCTTTTACTCCCCCAATGCTTTTAATCCCACTGCTCCTGCGATAATACAAACCAAAAAAAGGATGCGTTTCCAGCCAGCAGGTTCTTTAAAAAAGAGAATTCCGATTAAAACGGCACCGACTGCTCCCAAGCCTGTCCAAACAGCATAAGCCGTTCCCAATGGGATATCACGCATCGCCATAGAAAGGAAAATAAATCCGCCTCCGAATGTCCCAATAATGGCGAGGAGCCTGCCAATCGATTTATGCCGTAAATACAAATTAATACTTATCACGCCAAAAATTTCGCCTAAACTCGCAACCATTAAGTAAATCCAGGCCATTTAATTTCCTCCCCTCGTTGCTACCTCATCATCCGGAGTCGTTATTTTAATGCCAATTACCCCAATAATGATTAAGCCGATAAAGAAAACCTTTGCGAGTGAAACATCCGCATCAAAAACAAGAAAATCAATCAAAACAATGGCCGCGGCGCCTGATCCAGTAAAAACAGCATATACCGTTCCAGCCGGAAGTTTCTCACAGGCCTTAATAATAAAATAAAAACTAAGGACAATAACAATCCCGGTTCCAATCCATTCAATAATCGAATCAGAATATTTTAAACCAATGACCCAAAACACTTCGACAATGGCTGCCAACAGTACATAGATCCAAGCCAATGATCTCCCTCCTTATCCCTTGCATTTTAGCACATCTATACTATTTTCGCCTTGAAAAATCCTTCATAATAACATAACATCGAATGAAATACTTTCTTCTTTTTACAAAAACTGTAACTATTTCTCTCTATTTCAGTCTAATGGATAAAGGAAGGTGATCGAATTGAAACATAGAATTATTATCCCCCTATTGATTTCGGTTTTCATTTTATCGATGACAGGATGTGGCACAATGTCCAATCAAGATGGTTTAGCCATAGCAAGCGATGTAGACTATGGGAAAGATGATTATCAAAAAATCAATTCTGCCAATAATGAATTAGGTTTTCAATTATTGTCCAAGGTTGTCCCGGATGACGAGGGGAATATCTTTATTTCTCCTACTAGTTTGCTGATGGCCCTTTCCATGGTTTATAACGGGGCGGATGGTGAAACAAAGGATGAAATAGCCAAGGCGTTACAAACGGAAGGGATTGATGTAGAGGATTTAAATAAAGCAAATGCCTCTTTCATGTCCATGCTCCATAACCGCTCGAAACAAGTCGAATTGAATGTGGCAAACTCTATTTGGCTCAACGAACATTTCCACTTTCAAAAACATTTTAAAACGAATACCCAAGATTATTTTAATGCAAAAATCCAGGAAGTGGATATAACTGATAGCAAAACCCCCAATAAAATCAATGATTGGGTCCAGCAATCAACCAATAGCAAGATAGAGGATATCGTCGATTCCCGATTAGACCCTAATATTGTTTCGATACTGATCAATGCCATTTATTTTAAAGGGGATTGGACCTATGAATTTGACCAGAAGTTGACGGAAGATCGTCCTTTTCATTTAAAAGATGGGTCGACTAAGGATGTGCCCTTGATGACAGTCAAAGAGAAACTAGCTTATATGGAAAATGACGATATTCAGGCCGTTACCCTTCCATATGGTGAGAAGCAGGAAATGAGCATGAATGTGATTTTACCGAAAGAAAGCACTAGTTTGGAGAAAATCATCCCATTACTAACAAATGAAAACTGGCAAGCCTGGAAAACAGAAATGAAGCCACAGGAAGGAACGGTCATGTTACCAAAATTCCAACTTGAATACGAAACGATTCTAAATGAAAGTTTGGAAAAATTAGGGATGAAAACGGCCTTTCAGGAGAATACCGCAAATTTTTCAAAAATGATTCAAGAGGATGAATCGATTTGGATAAGCCAAATTAAACAAAAAACGTTCATTGATGTAAATGAAAAAGGGACAGAAGCGGCTGCGGCTACCTCTGTAGAAATGAAGATTACTTCAGCGCTGATTGACGGTCCTTTCATTATGGAAATCAATCGACCGTTCATTATCATGATTACCGATCATCGAACGGATGCCATTTTGTTTTTGGGGGCCATCCGTAACCCGATGGAAGGAAAATGAAGAACAAATTCAGCTTTCCCTTATGATGAACATCTTCAAGAAAAATTCGGGAAAGAATTGAGACCATGTATATCCAAGGAAAAAAATAGGATCAATCAAAGCCAATGTTCCATATGGAGACCGTTGGCTTTTTTAATAGGATTAGCTATTTACATTTACACTCCATTTCAATCATGATAATATATCCAACATACTGACAAATACACTGCTTGACTACGAAAAGCCCCATTCATAGCGAATAATTGGGAGCGATTCGTGAGCAAGATATCGAAGGGGTCACTAAATATGTCAATCAATATATTAAGGACTTTATAGAAAACTTAGAATCAGAAATTGAAGGAGAATAATCGTTGAATAAGAACTCTGCATCACTAGAAAACACATCCATTAATAATGCTCATTGGCTCGTATTACTAGGCATTATATTAGTCGGAGCGAATTTAAGAGCTCCGTTAACATCCGTTGGCTCCCTTATTTCATTTATCCGTGATGATTTAGGCTTAAGCCATGCGGTAGCCGGAAGCATCACAACTTTACCCTTACTCGCTTTTGCCTTTCTTTCTCCATTTGCACCTAAACTAGCCAATCGGTTTGGGATGGAAAAGACCATCTTTTTCTCCCTACTCTTTTTAACGATTGGGTTAACGATTCGGTCACTAGTCGGGGCTGGTTTCCTTTTCACTGGTACGATGATGATTGGGATGGCAATCGCAATTGGTAATGTGTTATTGCCCGGATTCATCAAAATGAATTTCCCTTTAAAAATTGGCATGATGACCGGTGTCTATGCCGTTTTTATGAATCTGTTTGGTGCCTTAGGTTCCGGCTTGAGTGTCCCGATCGCTTCCATAAAAGGGATTGGTTGGAAAGGATCGCTCGCATTTTGGACCATTCTTTCTGTGATTGCTTTACTTTTTTGGATTCCACAACTATGGAAAAAAAGTGAATCGGTAAAAACTACAGAAGCCATCGCCCAAAAAGGTAAAAGCATTTGGCGTTCCCCATTAGCTTGGAATATTACCATTTTTATGGGACTGCAATCCCTCATTTTTTATACGATGATTACATGGTTACCCGAGATCCTCCAATCCCATGGATACAGCTCAGGTGCTGCTGGTTGGATGCTTTTCCTTATGCAATTTGCACTTATTCCTATTACGTTTATTATCCCGGTCATGGCGGAAAAAATGGAGAACCAAAGATTCTTTGCTGCTTTGACAGCGATTTTCTTTATGGCCGGAATCGTTGGTATCTTTCTAGGAAGTAAGCCATTCATAGCCATCTCTGTTATCCTAATTGGCATGGCAGCAGGAAGTGCCTTTAGCCTTTCGATGATGTTTTTCAGCTTAAGGACCGAAAATGGACAAGAAGCTGCAGAAATGTCAGGCATGGCTCAATCATTCGGTTATCTTTTAGCTGCTATCGGACCCGTATTATTTGGAGGTTTACATGATTTATTCCATGGATGGAAAATTCCGCTACTTCTATTATTCCTACTATCAATGATTATTTTGATAGCTGGAGTGGAAGCAGGGAAGAATAAAGTTATTTCAGCTTCGCCATTAAAAGAGAAAAAAGCTGGATAAAAAATAGGTGATATAACGATGTTCGACACGAACTTAGTAGGTTCGGCAGTGATTTTTACTACTAGTATCCAAAAACTTTTCAACGCCTTCGGAACACATCAGCAGGCCCTATCTATAAAGGGGTCTGCTTCTTTATCTTTATCACCCAAAAAACACCATATAAAAGTTCATATTCAGTTCATAATATTTTATTATGATCTTCATGTGGTGATGAAAGTCATTATCCACATAAGGTATATTTGATTTATGATCGTGATACCAATCAAAAAAGGAATGATACACAATGGCGAAAATCTTAATGGTGGATGATGATCCGCATATTCGGGAACTGGTCCGTTTGCTTTTACGTAATGAGGGATTTAAAGTTTATGAAGCTGCAGATGGACTAGAGGCTTTAACAGTGGTTGAATCAACCCAAGTGGACTTAGTCATTTTAGATATTATGATGCCTAATATGGATGGTTGGGAATTATGCCGTGAGCTTAGAGAATTTTATGATTTTCCTTTATTAATGCTGACAGCTAAACGAGAAACATCACAAAAACTCAAAGGGTTTGATATGGGGACAGATGATTATTTAGTGAAACCATTCGAACCACTCGAACTTGTTGCTAGAGTCAAAGCATTATTGAAAAGGTACCAAATTTCTGTATCCCAACAAATCCAGATTGGAGAGTTATTGCTGAATCGCAAAACATTCGAAGTTCATCATCACGGGCACCCAGTCACTTTGCCTCGAAAAGAATTTGAATTGCTATTTCTATTAGGCAGTTATCCTGGGAAGACCTTTACACGCGAACAATTAATTGAAAAAATTTGGGGCTATGATTATGAAGGGGACGAGCGAACAGTGGATGTGCATATCAAACGACTACGGAAGCGATTTGCAAATGAATCCGATGCTTTCAGCATTAAGACGATCCGCGGATTAGGTTATCGCTTGGAGCACGAATGAGAATGAGAGCCCGTTTAAAAGTGTTTTTAGCCTTTTCAACAATGATTGTATCCTTATCGATTTGCTGGTCAGCTGCTTTTTTTATCACACAGTTTTTCTATAAGCTGTTCCATATCCACTTTAATGAATATCTAATTCAGCTTTTTAACTCCATATTCGGATTTTTTATTTTTGGCTGCTGCCTATTTCTATTTTCGAAATTTTTTCCAAAACAGCGGCAAAAACAGGCAGAATTCGTTCAATCAATTATTGATGCGATGAGACAAATCGCAAGGGGCGACTACCAGATCACGCTTAAAAAGCTTCCTGGGCATGACCATCCAGAGGATCCATATTCAAAAATTGTCGATAACATCAATTATATGTCCAAGGAATTGGGGCAGATGGAGCAGATGCGGCAAGAATTTGTATCCAATGTTTCTCATGAAATCCAGTCCCCGCTTACCTCTATTAGCGGTTTTGCCCGGTCATTGAAAAATGAAACACTCACTCAAAAAGAAAGATGGCATTATCTTTCTATTATCGAAACGGAAAGTGAACGACTGTCCAAGCTGAGTGATAATTTGCTCAAATTAACTTACCTAGAATCTGCTCAACATTCTTTCGAATTACAGGAATATCGATTAGATAAGCAATTACAACATGCGCTATTATCCTGTGAGCCACAGTGGTCCGAAAAGCAAATGGAAATGGAGATTTCTTTGAAAAAAACGTGGATAACTGCTGATAAAGACTTATTAGACCAAGTGTGGATGAATCTGCTCCATAATGCCATTAAATTTACATCCATTGGAGGGACCATTCGTATAGCTACTTTTCGGCGAAAAGAAGAACTTATTGTCGAGATTTCAGATACTGGAATCGGCATTGCGGAAGAAGATCAGCTTCATTTATTCGAACGATTTTATAAAGCTGATAAAGCACGATCCCGCGAAACAGGCGGCAGTGGACTTGGCCTTTCGATTGTGAAAAAAATCATCGATATGCATAAAGGAATCATAAATGTGGCAAGTAAACCAAATCAAGGAACGACATTTACGATTACCTTTTCGGATTCCAGCACCAATAGATAGAAAAAGGAGTTTACCTATGAAAAATAACCAAAATAGTCTCAAACCATTTATTTCACTTATTTTATCAACAAATATTCCTAAGCTGGCGTTGACCATTGGATTAATCACAAGTTTAATCACAACACTTGCAGGTCTTGTTGTCCCATTACTGACAAAGAATTTTGTCGATGGCTCCTCCCTCTCATCCTTAAGCATACCACTTATCATCGCAATCGGAGCAGCCTTTATTATTCAAGCGGTCATTAGCGGGCTTTCCATTTACTTACTCACAGCAGTAGGTCAAAAGATTGTCGCTAGACTTCGTGATCGCATGTGGCTCAAGCTTGTTCGCTTACCTGTAAGCTATTTTGATCAAACAGCCAGTGGAAATACCGTTAGTCGAATTGTCAATGATACAAGTATTGTAAAGGATTTAATCTCACAGCATTTTCCCCAATTTATTTCCGGGATTATTTCCATCATTGGAGCGGTCACAATCTTAATTATTATGGATTGGAAAATGACATTACTAATGCTGCTTGCTGTTCCCATTACAATCGCGGTCATGATTCCACTTGGTCAGCAAATGGCAAAAATATCACGTGGCCTTCAAGATGAAACAGCGGTATTCACTGGAAATATTCAACAAACACTGAGTGAAATTCGCTTAATGAAGGCCTCAACAGCCGAAAAAAATGAAGAACAAAAAGGATTATCCGGGATCAAAAGACTACTTGAATTTGGGTTAAAAGAGGCAAAAATTACCGCATTCATCGCACCGATTATGCAATTTGTCATGATGCTCGTCATTGTAGTGATCATTGGCTATGGAGGAATCCGTGTCGCGAATGGATCGATGTCAACTGATTCGTTAGTGGCTTTCCTGCTCTATCTTTTTCAAATTATCATGCCGATTACAACCTTTGCGATGTTTTTTACCCAATTACAAAAGGCAAAAGGGGCAACTGAACGGATTATGGATATATTGGAAATGCCATTGGAAGTAGGGCAAGATGGGATGGCAATGGATATTGCAAACCAGCCTATTTTTGTACAAAATGTATCCTTTGCCTACAATGAGGGTGAGCCAGTCCTACAAAATATCTCTTTCGAAGCGAATCCTGGAGAAATGATCGCTTTTGCGGGTCCAAGCGGCGGAGGGAAAACAACTATGTTCAGCCTTCTCGAACGGTTTTACGAACCAACTTCAGGTGATATCCGGATCGGCAACACTTCGATCCAAGCTTTGTCGATGGAATCTTGGCGTAATCAAATTGGTTATGTTTCACAGGAAAGTGCCATGATGGCGGGCACCATTCGCGAAAATCTTTGCTATGGACTGGAAAATGCGGAGGAAATCTCTGATGAACGGCTATGGGAAGTAGCCAAAATGGCCTATGCCGATCAGTTTATTCGAGCTTTTCCACATGGTTTAAACACAGAGGTTGGTGAACGCGGCGTCAAACTATCTGGTGGCCAAAGACAACGGATTGCGATTGCGCGCGCCTTCTTAAGAGATCCAAAAATTTTGATGATGGATGAAGCAACTGCCAGCTTAGACAGCCAATCGGAAGGCATTGTGCAACAAGCCTTAACCCGTTTAATGCAAGGGCGCACAACCTTTGTTATCGCTCATCGTTTATCGACCATTGTCAATGCGGATAAAATTATTTTTATTGAAAAAGGAGAAGTGACCGGAAGCGGCTCACACCAAGAATTAGCTCATATCCATCCTTTATATCGAGAATTTGCCGAGCAGCAATTAGCCTAACTTCCTTTGTTTAAAGATAGGAAAGGAAATTGGCTGGCGCTAGGTCTCGAGGTAAAAAATCCACGCCAAAGAAAGGCAAAGAACGCCTTTCTTTGGCGTTAAAACGCTAGGTGTGACCATTCTCACAGTCAGTCGAATCATTGTATGGTACAGTATGAATTACCATATATTGTGGTCGTTTCAATTCTATATCACAATATATGGAGTTTAGTAGCAATGAAAGGAGTGGGAACATGAGTCATACTAAAACAACAACAAAATTAGAGGCACTATTTTCAGCTTTTACCGAGATTGTCGAAACACGTAATTTGGATCTATTACAAGAAAATGCCAATATCGACGGACAGTCGCCGATGGGGCAAATGTCTAAATTTGCCTCTGAAGCGGGAAAGTTTTATGCAAAAGAGCGATTAATGAGTGAAGAGGTGCTGCAAGCGATCGAGGAAAATTATCTGCATCCTCACGATCTTGACTATATGGCAACAGGAACTACGACATGCTGTCAAATTCCTTTAGGGAAAATTTTAAAAGGGGGATTTCATACGGGGCATGGTTATATGCGTGAGCCTAGTGATGTGGGCAGCGCCATGGCATTAGCCTCGATTATTTTTCAATCTAATCAAAATATGCAGCATGGTGGGCAAAGTTTTCCCCTTTTTGACTTTGATTTACCCCCTTATGTCCGTAAAACCTATGAAAAACATTACAATCGATTAAAGAACTATCCATTGAATCTGGAGGAAGAAAGCATCCAGGAAATGGCATGGGAAGAAACGGATCAAGCGGTGTATCAAGCCTGTGAAGCCTTTATTCATAATTGTAATTCGATGCACTCGCGAGGCGGTGCCCAGGTTCCATTTGTGTCGATTAATTATGGGACCGATACATCGAAGGAAGGGAGAATGCTGATAAAAAATGTTCTACTCGCGACAAAGGCGGGACTGGGTCATGGGGAAACACCTATTTTTCCGATTCAAGTATTTAAAATGAAAAAAGGAATAAATTTTGAACCCAATGAGCCCAATTACGATCTTTATCAGTTGGCACTGGAAACAACCGCGAAACGGTTATTTCCAAACTTCAGTTTTATTGATTCTAGTTTTAATATCGATTTTTATGATGGAACGCCCGAATCGGAAGTCGCGTATATGGGCTGTAGAACCCGGGTAATGGCCAATATCCATGGAGATCAAACAAGCATCGGCAGAGGCAATCTCTCCTTTACGTCAATGAATCTGGTGAAAATTGCTTTAACCACTCAGTCACGTGAGGCCTTTTTCAAAAAGTTGGATCGATACATAGAGATAGCAATCCAACAATTACTGGAACGTTTCGAATGGCAAGCCCAAAAAATGGCCAAGAATTTCTCCTTTCTTTATGGACAAGGTGTTTGGAGAGATGGTGAAACACTTGCAAGTAGGGACAAGGTAGTATCGGTCCTTAAGCACGGCACCCTAAGCGTCGGCTTCATTGGCTTAGCGGAGGCATTAGTTGCTTTAACGGGCCAACATCATGGTGAATCAGAGGAGGCTTACGAGCTAGGTTTTCAGATCATCCAGCATATGCGCAAACGAATGGACGAAGCAACGGAGACGTACTCACTCAATTTCTCTTTAATTGCCACACCTGCTGAAGGGTTATCCGGGAAATTCACAAAACGGGATCAAGCAGAATTCGGAAAAATAAACGGAGTAACAGATCGCTGCTATTATACGAATTCCTACCATATCCCGGTGTATTACCCAATAAAAGCGATCGACAAAATTAAAAAAGAAGGACCCTTCCACTCTCTTTGCAATGGTGGGCATATTTCCTATATTGAATGTGATGGGGATGTCTCTAAAAATATTCCCGCTCTTGATGCGATTGTAAAAGCAATGGCGCAGCATGACTTTGGCTACGGATCCATCAACCATCCCGTTGATCGGTGCAGCCATTGTGGGTATACGGGAATCATTGATAACGAATGTCCTAGCTGCCATAACCAGGACGAAAAATATATCGAACGAATTAGAAGGATCACCGGGTATTTAGTAGGCGATATGAGTAAGTGGAATTCGGCTAAACGGAAAGAAGAAGAAGAAAGAGTGAAGCACCAATGAAGATCATGAATATCCTTCATGATTCCGTTGTCGATGGCGAAGGTTTACGAACCGTTGTCTTTCTCGCCGGCTGCCCCCATTTTTGCAAAGGATGTCATAATCCAAAAAGCTGGAATTTCCGGAATGGAACGGATATGACCGTGGAAGAAGTTTTTCAGGAAGTAACGAGCAACCCCTTGAGCAATGTGACGTTATCAGGGGGAGAGCCCTTTTTTCAAGCAGAAGAGGTCGCTCCATTAGCCAAAGCCTTGAAAAAAGCAGGAAAGAATATATGGATCTATAGCGGATATACCTTCGAACAGCTTGTTCAATCGGAGGATCCCTCCAAGCTCGAACTGCTTCATCACTGTGATGTCCTAGTCGATGGTCCCTTTCTACTGGAAGAACGAGACTTAACCTTAGCCTTTCGAGGAAGTAAAAATCAACGAATTATTCAACTGGAATCCTATCATTCTTATTAATATGTATACCCATTTAAGTGCACAAGACCACTGAATTAAGCCGTATTCACATAGACAGGAGAGGTGCACGAAGCCCTCTCCCTCTCTTTTTTTAAAAGTTGCTCCCTATTCCTGATTTTTAGCTTCCAGAATTTTCGCTTCAGATTCTTCTGTTACAATCCGAAGAAATTCGTTCGCATCCATACCTGATTCATAGAATTTTTGCAGGTTAATATCGACATATTGATCCCATGGACTAATTCGTTCAGGTGGCGGGGCTGTTTCATTTTTAAAGATCGCTTCAATATTCTTTCCTTCGGCACTTTCATAATCGGAATAAAAACCCTCTTGTAATTCTTTTTTATTCGACACTATCCCAATACCCTTCTTAGCCATATACTGCTGGTATTCATCTGATGAGAAATAGGCAAAGATCTTCAAAACATCATCTACATGTTCACTTGCTGGATTTAAGGTCAATGTATGCAAGAACCCTCTCGGTGCTACTCCAGGACGATCTGGCCATGTAGGAATGGCCGCAAGATCATAGTTTAAACCAGATTCATTCCTCCAAGCTATCGCCTGAGCATTTGTAACGACCATGGCCGTTCGTTGATCGTTAAACCGATGATCTGTGAAGAACCCCTCTTCTTCATTTTCACCAAGCGGGACTGTTTCAAAATAGCGCTTATACAGATTTAAATACTTTGAGAACTCATCTTGTTTTGTAATCAGTACTTCCCCAGTCTCTGGATCTGTCTTATTGACAGAAAACTGGGAGAGAGCCACCTCATCTTGAAAATCAAGGCCTCGATAGTAAGTGCCGTCTCTTTCCTGCGTTAATCTGCCGGCTAATTCAATCAATTCGTCCCAGGTCATATCATCGCGTGGATAACTTTCCCCAAACAAATCAAATATATCCTTATTATACATAATCACATAATACGTATCTTCATAAGGCCATGCTAAAAGGCGCCCCTCTTTATCTCTAGCCCGAATAGTATCAAGCAGGGCTTGATTTAAATGACTTGTGTCAATCTGATTAGCTTCAAGTAAATCCGTTAAATCCTGATCAAGCTCAAAATATTCCATATCCTGTTGTGACAAGGTAAAAAAGAAATCAGGATTTTCTCCATTACCAAATACTTCCTCTTCAAGCGACTTTCGGTCAAAGTTATTACCCGGCACATGTTCCACTGTCATATAAGGGAATTCCTTTTCAATTGGCTCCTTAAAACGCTCATTAAACATGTTCTCGTCCCAAAGGGCAACTGCCTTTAACGTAATCGGTTCATGCTCTCCTTCTTCGCTCGAACCAGATTTTTTCGGTTCTGTATCGGTCTTTTGATTTGAATTTGAACACGAAATAAGTAATAAAACTAACAAAATAGCAAACCCATAAAATAATTTTTTACACCCCTTCATTCCTTTCTCCCCCTTAATTAGTTGTTAGAAAGCGTAACAATCTACTCCATGTTTGCGAATAAGGCATATATTTCAACCATCGGAGCTTGATCTAATAACCATTTATATTTCTGTTCCACTCCCGTCTTTCCGGACCAATCCGAGCTAAAAAGACCTTTATGATCACGGGCATGTGTCCATGCATAATTTACATTGTCCTGGATTGCCTCAATAAAAGTACGGTCTTTCTCTGAGTCAACTTCAAACAAAGCTAAATATCCTTTCAATAATATCGTATTAAACCAAGGTGTTGTTGGAAATAAGTGAATAGAGACATCTGGATGCTTGGTGGTAAAATGGGCCAAACTACTTTGAGCAAGCATTCGAGCCTCTTTTAAATAATCGGAATGGTTGGTAGCTTTATACAATAGGGCATTGGCATGGATAATCGTTCCTGTATTATACGTATAGGTGGTTCCATCAATGGATCCATCCAGTTTCATATTGTCTCCATACACGCCTGTTTCAGGTTGCCAAAGAACTTTTGTCCAATCTAAAATTTTTTCAGCCCAAATGATATACTCATCCTTACCAGTTTCTTCGAATAATTTCATCGCGAGTACAGCAGCAGGGCCATTGGAACAAGTATTTTTTGACGTTTTCTGATCCTCCTGCCAATAGATCCCACCACCAAGCTCATTTGACCAGCCACTAATAGAAAAATCAAACATCGCCTTCGCCATCTCTAAATAATAAGGATTTCCTAATGTTCTATAAGCTTCAACAAAATCTAGTCCCAACCATTGATTATCATCATAAAATTTTGAACCTCCCCCTTGATGGATGACATAAGAATCATAGGCAGCGGGATCAGCCTCTACATCTCGATATTGTTCAAGACTCTCTAAGATGCTGACCAATTCCTTACGATATTTCTCTTCCTCTCCTCCCATTCTCGCAAGCGCATTCACAGCTGAAAGAACTCCAGAAAACGGCCAAAGATAGGAGAAATCCCGATCGTCCGGCTTTTTTTCATAATTTTCGAGAAAAAGCTGATGCTCTTTTACAAAATAATAGTTTACTAATGTTTCATATGATTGTTCTGCTTTTTCCTTATAAGTTTTTGCCAACTTCACATCCAAACACAATCATCCCCTTTTCTTAAAATCAACTACTTTCGATCCACATCCTAAAACTTACCTCTCACCATTAATTCCGTCGATAATTAACCGCTTTCATACATCATAATAGTATACCAATATAAAAGTCAATATATATTTTGAATATCGATATACTATTTTTTTAAAAAAACTTATTTTTTTACATAAGTGGTTGATTTCCCGACAATCAATTCCGCATCCAATAATTGCTTCGAAGAAACAGACGAATGGTCCTTCATTTTTAAAATATTTTCAATCGCTTTTCTACCAATTTCTTTTTCTTGCTGTTTTAAATGAGTAAATAAATAGCCATCCTGCAACGGAAACTCAGGACTATCGAAACTAATTATCGAAATATCTTCAGGAATGTTCCACCCTAATTCCTCAATCGCTTTTTTTGCAATTAAGGCAAGATTATATTCAACTACAAATAAAGCCGTGATTTGCGGCTGACTTTGTAAATGTGTTTTTATTTTTTTAATATCCTCTGAAATATTTTCCTGTGTAAATGCATTGGGCAGAGTACTTGTAAGATCTGTTGCCCAAAGCGCTTTATCCACAGCAATCCCCGCTTCATCATGAGCCTCGATAAAGCCTTCTATTCTTTCTTCAATGGCGGTGGTGTCCACAGGCGGAGGGGAGATCAAGCTAATATGTTCATGGCCAAGTTCAAATAAATAATTGATCGCCTTTTTAGTGGATGACACATTGTCTGTACTGATCGAAGTAGCCGCAATTCCTTTGAAATATCGATCAATCAAAACAAGCGGGAATTTATTAATCACAAGCTTTAATATTTCCTCATTAAAATATTCTCCCTGGGCGGGAAATACAATCAACCCATCCACACCTAAATGAAGCAATTCCTTAATCGCGTTCACTTCATTTTCAATCATCCCCATCGTCCGGCGGATAACCGGAAAACATTCATGCTGCCTTGAAGCTTCCTCCACGCCATGAACAATATGTGTCCCGAAGCTATAATCAAAATCGGTCATGACAAGCCCAATTAATAATCGTTTAGAATTTTTCTCGGTCGCCTTTTTTATCTTTACTTGCTTTTCTACATCGACCGCTTCCTTCACAAAAGACCCTTTGCCAGGCAGCCTCACGATTAATCCATCATTGGCCAATAATTCTAATGCCTTTTTGCTCGTAATCCGACTCACATGATAGAGGTCAGCCAATTCCTTTTCAGAAGGAACTCGATCCCCTTCCCGATAATGTTGATTCGCAATACGCTCACATAATTCATCGTAAATTTGTTCATACATTGGCTTATTTGTCTTTTCTACTTCCATTCATATCCTCCTCAACTACACCATACATACTATATATATTAATATATCAGTTTATACAAACAAATGAAACCATTATCATAAGATTGATTAAGGAGAGCTTGTCCCCGAAGGTGTTTTTAAAATAAAAAAACCGCTCACCATTAAAACCAACGAATCTCAGCTGAAATTATTTTCATTCTAAAAAACCATGGTAACACCAAGATTAATGACGTCACCATGGTTTTCAAATGTAACCTGCCTTTTACCCATAACGGTTTAACCCAGAGACTTTCTACTTTCTCTGAATATTGATCAATGACCTGCTTCCACTTCATCCACATGTTTAACATGGGCGTGATTCGACCAGACAACGAGTACAGAAATAAACACAAATACGCCGCCCACAATAAAAGGGATGCTCGAATTAAATAGTTCCGAAAGCTTACCTGCGAGGAAAGGGGCAATCGCCGCTCCGATAAAACGAAGAAAACTATAAGCTGCAGAGGCTGTTGAGCGTTCAACTGTTGTAGCATTCATCACCGCTGTCGTAATTAAAGTATTATTATTTCCAAGCAAAGCTCCTGAAAGGATGACAGCTGTAATCACTAGCCACTGTGTAGAAGTCCAAATTCCCATAGCAAGAAGGAGGAGGCCAAATAAAATTAACATCATACACATCGATTTAACCGTTCCAAACCATTGCTGGAGTTTCGGGGCCATAAACACAGAAGTAATCGCCAGCAATAATCCCCACCCTAAGAAAACAAAGCCTAGTCCATGCTCATCTAAACCTAATACAAACGGGGCGTAGGCTAATAATGTAAAAAAGCCGAAATTATACAAGGCGGCCGTAATCCCTAAAACCATTAAAGAGCGATGTTTCATCGCACGAAAAGGATCTAATAAGGAGACTTTCTGTTTTGTGCTCTTCTTCACGTTCGCTTTTGGCATTAAAATCGACAATCCGATAAAGGCAATGACCATTAAGGTTGCTACACCGAGAAAAGGACCTCTCCATGACATCGCCCCTAACCAACCACCAAGCAGTGGACCAACAGAAATGCCCAATCCAATCGCCGCTTCATATAAAATGATCGCTTTTGCATTTCCACCAGTGGCAAGTGTAACAATCGCCGTTAAAGCTGTCGCAACAAATAAAGCATTCCCAAAGCCCCAACCGCCTCTTAAGCCAACAAGTGTCCAAATATCATTCGAAACTCCGCCTAATCCGGCAAACAAAGCAATAATCACAATTCCGCTCAGTAAGGTTCCCTTCATCCCAAGCTTCGAGGAAATGGTTCCTGTTACAAGCATCGCAATGGCCATCACCGCATTATAGCTCGTAAAAAGCAACGTTACCTCACTTGGTGAGGCATCCAATTGATTGGCGATTGCAGGTAAAATCGGATCAACCAATCCCAATCCCATAAAAGCAATAATACTGGCAAAAAAGACTGCCCACACCGCTTTTGGTTGTTTCAGAATACTTCCCTCTTCTTCAATAGACTCATTGACTACTTTTGCTGCAGTTGTTACATTTTGTGACATAGATATTCTCCATTCTATTATTTTTTTGTCATCTCATAAAAATTAAAAAGGCCTCATGGGTGTTATTTAAAGAGGCCTCGTTAATATTTTTTTGCATTATAAAACCACTTAATTTGCGGAGCTTTTTTAAAGTGTATGGCTGGAATTTCCGGCTCTATTGCCGAAGCTTTCCACCCGTATCATTGAACTTCCCGGCCCATTTGCTGAACTTTCACATGTATTGCTGAAGTTTTCATACCTATTGCTGAAGTTCTCAACTCATTTGCTGAACTTTTCACACCTATTGCTGAAGTTCTCAGCTCATTTGCTGATCTTTTCACACCTATTGCTGAAGTTCTCAGCTCATTTGCTGATCTTTCATCCGTATTGCTGAAGTTCGGAACTCAACTGCCGGCGAACTTCCAGTGCAAGACATTGACCGGAAGCTTTTCTCCCGCTACCAACTATTTAAAGTAAACCTTTAAATGTATGGCGAATCACGTCACCACGACTGATGACACCAACCAGCTTCCCATCTCGTTCAACAGGTACTTTTTTTATTTTTCTTTTCCCTAAAATAGTCGCTACATTTTCAACCTCTTCATCCCATGAAACTTTGATCACTTTTTTCTTCGCAATGTCGAGAGCAGGTAAAGTCAGAATTTGTTTAACCCTTTCTGAAAATCCCTCCCTGTCTCCTTCCACAACATTAACAAAATATAAAGAGTCCACCACAATATCCTTATGTCTCCCAATATATCGCATAATATCGCCATCACTTATATAAGCAATTAATTCTTTTTGATCATTAACCACAGGTACCCCGCTAATCCCATGCTTAATAAAATTTTGAATAACAACGCGAATCGGATCTGTTCCTTTCACATAAAATACATCCCGAATCATAATGTCATTGGCTTTCATAATCATCCTCCTATTCCATTTATCGTATTGTCAAAACTTATATAGTAAAAAGTTAATAAAATCTTGATTTATAGGGTTTAGAATACAAAAAACTTGCCACCCCCCTAAAATCTGAAGATAATTGAGGTTACCACACACCCAAAATCCCAGAATAGGAAGTGACAAGTTGTACCCTCAATTATTAACTTATTTACTC
>NZ_JALIFP010000027.1 GCF_022867885.1 Lederbergia sp. NSJ-179
GTGGTGAGAACCCTTTTTCCTTGCGTATATTAGCTTGATGCAGGAATGTCCCAATCTTTGCTTGTGTGAAAAATTGTAGCATACGGGAATTAGATTTTTCATTTTCAGTAGAATTTGGTAAAATGGTAGACACAGAAAACATCCTTTCTTTGGTTGGTGTCGATACCAATATTTTACCAAAGAATAGGGTGTTTTTTGTGTTTACTTAATATTTTTTTCAATCAAAAGCCAAGTATGGCAAGGAGTTATGAGTATTTTTTTACTCCGAAACTTGAGTCATTAATAATCAAAAGGCTGGTGTTCTCACTTTTTTAAGAAATGTATTTGCCTATTACTGTTAATAGTACATTCTGATATATATTCCTCATTCGATTGTGATAAGGTCCAATTTCCTAACACAATCATTAATTCTTTATACTTCTTTTCCCCTTTGAATTTATTGTAGTAATCCCAAAATAATTTTTCAGTTGAAAAGTTCAATTTAATATGTTTCCCGTTTGGGTACGACGGATAGTTCATTTTATATGCAAACTCATCTTGAAACTTATGGTAGGGTGTGCATTGAACAATTTTCTTTCCTACAATTCCATTTCTATATCTATCAAAATTTCTTTCGTCTGCAAGAATATTATCAGACAGGTAATTATTATATATATCGTATTTGCGACACATACAATAGATTTGAAAAATTGTAGATATTGACTTTTCACCTCCTCCACCAGTTAAAGCTCTAGTTCCTTTTCCAACTTTTCTTCTAGAACTACTAATAGGATTTATCAGTTTATCAGAAATGTCATTAAAATTAAATTTAGACTCATTATATTTTGTAGGATCAAAAATTCCATCAGCTGTACAGAATACACTAGCATGCTTTGGGCCACTTGAACGTCTTCTGAAATGAGCACGTTCTGGATCGCCACCACTTACCAAACTCATTTCAGCTTTGCAATCTTTTGTATGACAGTAAAATATTTTGCCTACATCAACTATTGTAGTATCGTGAGCCTTGATTTCTAGGGTCTTATTAATATCTCTATATGCTTTATATGGCATTTTAAAATCCTCCTATCGACATTATATATGTGGATTTATTATAGCATGCTTTTTGGTATTAAATACTATTTTGATTTTAGTTCTACATCTAGTACATTACTTTGTTTTCCACTTAAAAACGCCATTGATCGGTAAAATACCGTTCAAATGACGTTTTAGGTGTGATTATAGATATGTTTAATTGTCTTTATTTTTTTGTAACCCCTTGACCAGCAAGGCTTAAAGCTAGTTGTCTATATATACATGCTTCCAATGGAGCTGGGAAAACAACGACCATTCGCATGATGGTCGGACTGATTAAAATCAGCCAGGGAGATATTATCATCAAAGATCACAGCATTACAAAGGACTTTGAAAAGGAAATCCGAAATGTAGGAGCGATCGTGGAAAATCCTGACTTATATAAATATTTAACGGGATATCAAAATTTAAAGCATTTTGCACGAATGGTTCCCGGTGTTTCCAAAGCGCGCATAAACGAGATAGCAGAAAGCGTTGGATTAAAGGTTAGCATTCATGAGAAAGTAAGTACCTACTCTCTCGGGATGCGCCAGCGGTTAGGGATTGCCCAAGCACTGTTGCATCATCCGTCCCTTTTAATATTGGACGAACCAACGAACGGACTAGACCCGGCCGGGATTCATAAACTTCGTAATGATTTGAAAAACCTTGCCCATCAGGAAGGGGTAGCGGTGTTTGTTTCCAGCCACCTGCTTTCAGAGATGGAATTGATGTGTGACAGGATAGCAGTTTTGCAAAAGGGGAAACTGGTCAGTATCCAGGAGGTACAGGACTTTATTTATAATAGTGAAGTTTCCCGTGTATGTCTCGAAGTAGAGCCTGCCCAAATAGAACAAGCAAAACAAGTGATTGCCGATTTACACAAAACGGTTATGTCAGCAGGTCAACCCGGAAAATTATCGATTCAGATGAATAAAGATCAAATCCCAAAGATAAACAAGCTGTTGTTGGATCAGGGTATTCAGGTATATAGCATGCAATTGCAGGAGCAAACCCTTGAAGATAAATTCTTGGAAATAATGGAGGAAAAGAAATGAAGGGATTAATAGCAAACGAATTAATGAAAATATTTAATCGTAAATTAACATGGGTCTTATTGTCCCTGTTGATTACAATAACAATAGGTGCCTTTATTGCGAATAAAATGAACGATAATCCTCCTACAGATTGGAAAAGTGAAACGACACAACTTGTACACCATGTTGTATGAATAACCGAGTGATAATAGATTGTCGCGTTACACATATACTTGAATAACAAATGGAATGAAAATTTGGATATCTATGTTAAAATTTAGAAGAAGTCATGAAGAAGTATTTATACAAACGTAGTTGTTATAACAAAATGAAACGATTATTTGTGGAGGATTATATGAATGCTAAAAGGCTTGCGGGTGAAAAAGCAATAGAATATGTCAAAGATGGAATGCTACTAGGCCTTGGGACGGGTTCAACAGTTTATTGGTCCATTTTAAAGCTGGGCGAGTTAGTAAAAAAAGGACTTGATATTAAAGGGGTACCTACCTCTATACACACTGAAAAGCTAGCCATTGAATTAGGGATTCCATTAGTAAGTTTGTCTTCAATAAACCAATTAGATTTAGCAATAGATGGTGCTGATGAAGCCAATCCGAATTTTGAACTTATAAAAGGTGGGGGAGGAGCCTTATTACGCGAAAAAATGGTGGCATCCATTTCCAAAAGATTGATTATAGTTATGGATGAAACCAAATACGTGACGAATTTAGGTCAGTTTCCTTTACCCGTTGAAATTGTCCAATTTGGATGGAAAGTGACTTATAATCAGATACGATCATTGGGTTGCAAACCTACATTACGAATGGAAAATGATGTCCCGTTTATTACAGACAATGGAAATTATCTATTGGATTGTTTTTTCGAGAAAATACAAGATGCCCATGCCCTGAATAATAGGCTAAATATGATTCCCGGTGTAGTGGAGAATGGTCTTTTTGTTCATATGGCTGATACGCTTGTGATTGGGGATAGAAATGGAAATGTAAAGACTTTACTCAAATAAAAACTACCATATTGAATTAGAATTTATCCCGAATTAACTGGCAGTAAGACCCCCACTTCGAGAATTCGAGGGAAAACAAGAATTGCAAGTGGGGGATCAACTGAAAGTCAAATCCCCGATTCGTTCAGGCCAACAGGATGTTGGTCACAAAGGCGTTGCGACAGGACGTCGCGAATTTAGCCTTTGATCTTCTCATCAGTGGGGGATGAAAAAACCCCCACTAAATGAAGTTTCACTTTATGAGTGAAGCCAGAATGAGTGAATCTTTTGCTCAAAGTGTTTGAATAAAAAAAGGGGGATTTCAATGGAGATAAAATACAACCTAACAGAAGAGGATTATCTAAACTTTAATCTGTTCCATGTCAAAAATTCAAAAACGGCAAAAAAAGCGATGAAAATGCAAAGATTTTTAATACCTATCGTCTTTATTGTTATACCCTATGTACTTTCAAAAATGGGGGATATGTCTTTATTTGGGTTACTTATCCCTTTTTTACTAATAAGTATTCTATGGATTATGTTCTATCCAAAATATTTCTATCATTACGTGATCCGTCATACGAAGAAATTAATAAAAGAGGGGGAAAATGATGGTCTATTAGGTGAACATCGTATGATTTTGTCAGAGGAGGGAATTGTCGATTCGGCTTCTAATCGTGAAACCAAAGTAACGTGGTCTGGTATAAAAACGGTTAAAGAAGACAAACATAACATCTATCTTTATAACAGCTCCGTAAGTGCCTATATACTTCCTAAAAGAGATTTGGATGATGTGGAAGAAATAAAAATTTATCTACAATCAAAATTAATAGAGATAGATTCATAATCTTAGAGTGCTCAAAAGCAGTAAAATGAAGAAGGGGGACCAACAACACAATTTTGGTACAATAAACATACCTTCAAATCGCCACTGTAGCTCCAGAAGGGAAGAGCGCCGGAAAACAAATTGTAGAGCCGGGTCGCAAGGCAAAGGTTTCAGAAGCACCGAAAAGCAAAAATAGCTGAGGCAGGTGCAATTCCTGCCGGTGAAATTCCGTAGGGAAGCGTGTTCTCCCTTAGCCTAAGCTTAGGAAACGAGTGCGGGTTCGAATCCCGTCAGTGGCATCTCCTTTATTACATAGTTAAAGAAAAGAGGGGATAATTTGCCCTGTTTGTGAAAAGGAAGATTAACACCATTTTGTCGTGTTAGCCTTTGCAGCCTTTTAGCAACCGTTTTACACTTCCTTAGCTGGAGGTATAAAAAATACTTGTTGTTAAATAAGAGGAATTTCCTTTAAATGTAGTTAGGGATTTTGATTTGACATCCATAGGAAGCCTTATATCCTACTTATTTGTCGTTTGCAAATGATGAAAATGTTTAATTTTATGGTAAAAAAACAAAGTAAATGGTTGCACCATTAAGTAAACACTAAATGAGTAGGATAATTTCCATCCGCTGTAGTTAAAAATATTAAATTTAACGGCTATTCCTTCAAACATTGTTCCAATAAGTGAAGAAATGACAATATAAAGTAATATCCAGAAACCTCGTACTTTTAATCTTTCATATAGATAGACATAGATATAGGAGAATGGTGCATATAAACAATATGAAATGACGTCAAATAATTCATATTTCCCTGAATCCATGATACTGTATAAGTCTAAATCAGGTGACGACAATAAATGGTCATGGATTCTTGCAGCAGTCGAGCCAAAAAAGCAACATAAGAATGATAAGACTTAAAGGAAAACGTTTAGGAAGCCAAAATATAAAAGAATAAGAAATGATGATTCCAATGATGATAAACCACTCATTCTCGTCAAATGTTTTAGGTAATTGTAAAGGTAGCATATTCAAATCCCTTCCTTGCGTAAGACCTGTTTGAAACTTAATTGCAGTAGATACGAAATAAGCAGAACGAAAGAAATGATGAGAAGTGATTGCCAAAAATGCCACTCGTTATAGTGAATGACCTTCCCTTTAACAAGCAGAAACTCAACACCATATAGAATGGCTACAAAAAGGATCGTGAATATTAATTTGGTCAAACGAGATTTAATGGTAACCAATAAATTGAAATACGTTAAGTGTAACAGCGGGATTGTGATTATTTCGTAAAGTCGAAAAATAATAAATAGTTCATGACTTTCCGTTATTTTCCATACTTTTAAATTGATATATAAAACACTAAAATAACTTGTAATTAAAAATTCCTGAATCATGAAAATAAATAAGTTCTCAAGCAGATTAAGCCTTTTCTTTACAATAAAAAAGACGACTATGAGCAGGATCATGATATTAAGAAGTATGAGGAACATTTTTATCAACTCTCATTTGTAATGACACATATCAATGAATGAATTCAGGGTTGTCATGACTTTCTCCTATTATCTGTATAAAAAATGTGAATATGTAAGATGAAATCTCATTTTTTTGTTATGTACGATTAGTCCCTTTTGTATGGGTTTCAAATTAATGACTGAGTTGATTGAATGCGATAGGTGGGAGAATAACGAAAATCATGAATTAAATTCACCGATTGTAACAAATACCATAAAAAAGAAAAACAAAAGAGCTGGTAGAATTATTGATGGTAAAGCAGTCTTTTTGATAATCAGAAATTATGTTCGAACATTGGTGACAAAAATATAATAAACCCTCTTCACTCTATTCTAAAAAAATCACCGCAGCCCTTTGCTTCATTCCTTTAACCTTTTATTCCCATTTCGTCCCCAACAAATGAGGCCCACTAAACTTCCGCTGAATGAGAGGAAAAAACCGATCCAATTTAACAGGACAAGCGATAAGATCAGTGTAGAAAACGACAGAGCAAGATTTGTTTTCCACAACATAATAAAGCCAATTAGCGCTACGATCGCGCCGAAAAAAAGAGGAACAATCAACGAGCCGCTTAATAGGAGTGTGAAACCGGTAAGGGCTACAAGGAGTGGACCGCTTTGTTGGGCATGAGCTTCCTCCGTCTCTTTGATCATCATTATAAAGTGGTAAATGGTGAACAAACCACCAGTCATCACAAACGAACCAGGAAACCATCTTACGATGAAATTCATACGACACCTCCACATTCTCTATTGTACCATTTATGGCATGACATGATAATTATGAAGGAGGCCTTTCAATCAGTGCTTTAAATGAAGTAAACATAATTATTTAACAAAACAAATAGAAGAAATTGATCAACAAATTTACTACTGGGGACTCCAAAAATGATCGAGATAGACGAATGAACTCTTTCGTCCAGATCAAGTGTGGAGAAAATTAATACGTCATTACCCATAGGTGGTACAACAGTTGTTCAAAAAACATTATAAATGATATAATTTAGTTAAATAAAATGCAATAATTATTTTGTTTAATGCTGCACAATCTGCACAATCAGAGGTAGTTGCAAATGTCTGTTTTTTAAACCCAAAAACAGGTACTTGAAATGATGAATGTTTCGGGGTTAACCATTTTAAGATGGGAAGAAAAAGGGTTAGTCCATCCTGTCAGACTAGAAAGTGGGCACCGTCGTTATAAAAAGAGTGAAATTGAAAAACTTTTAGGTTTAGATACAATAAAGTTGGATGATAAAGTGAATTGCATCATTTACTCAAGAGTGTCTACGAAAAAACAACAAAAATCAGGAAATCTTGAAAGACAAACGAGTCGGTTAAAGGAATACGCGTTAAAAAGAGGTTATCACATCATTGAAGTATATGAGGAAGTAGCTTCTGGGATAAATGAGAACCGGAGACAATTGAACTGACTTATGAAAAGGGTTGCTAACGAAGATATACATGTCGTATTGGCTGAATATAAAGATAGAATGGCAAGATTTGGATTTAACTATATTGAAAGATATTGCGATTCTCATAAAACTAAAATTGAATGAATTGAAACAAAAGATGATCAATCGTTAAACGAAGAAATGGTTGAGGATATGATTTCGATCATCACGTCGTTTTCTGCACGATTGTATGGTCAACGGGGAGCAAGAAAAATAAGATATCAAATGGATAAACTGAACAATGAGAATGAGAAAGGAGAGCATCTTTGATGGCTAAGAAAAAAGTTTCTGTCCATTTAACCTATCCTGGCATTGTGCAAGATCCAGAAGAAACAGAAACGCTGATTTTAGATGAGTTGATGCGCAAGTTCCAATCAGCAAAGCGTTATTTACGAGAGCGCATTTTCGAAGGCTATAATCGAAAAGAGGCTACGAATCTAGCGAAGCCCTTATTTATTGATAATACTCGTTACATGAGAGATGCTTTCCTGGAAGCAGAAGCTTCTATTTCCTCGCAAAAAGAATTGCTCCCTACCTACATACAAGACAACGAGAGGAAAATAGAAAAGTTAAAAAACCAAATTATTCGGCTCTCTACATCCAACAATAAAGTAGAGAAAAGAAAATACAAAGAATCACAGTTGAAGAAAGTGACCAAACAAAGGGACTATTTTCAATATCATGTGGATCATGGAACGGTTCCCAAAATGGTCGATGGTTCCAAACAACTTTTTCGAGAGTTGAAAAATGGGAAAATAACGAAAGAAGAATGGCGAGATAAACGAAGTAACGCGATTTATTCTCGTGGTGAAAAATCAAAAGGTGGAAATGAAAATATCAAATTGTTCTACTTAGGCGAGAATCTTTTTGAAATGCGTGTATTAAATCCTCTTCGTGCAAAACGCGGAGACCGTTTGACCTTTACGGTGCGAATTCCAGATAAATTCGCCTTTTTGATTGCTTCGTATTTAGAAACGGGAGAAGCTTATTCTGTCAGAATCCTACGAATAAAAGGAAAATATGAAATCCGACTATCTTTAGAAAGCCACATCACGACGGTTCCTCATTTTGACAAAGGAATAGCAGGGGTAGATATGAATCCTGATAATGTAGCTGTTACCATTACCTATCCGGATGGTAATTTTAGGGCATCCAAAGTATTTTGGATGCACGATCTCAACACGGTATCTGCGAATAAACGCGATTGGATAATCCAAAATACGGTTTTAGACGTTTTACAATGGATAAAATCGTTTGGCATTGATACGTTAGGCATTGAAGAATTAAAGTTCCTGCAGCAAAATAAAGGTGCTGCTTTTAATCGAATGGCGAGCAACTTTTCTTTTAGCAGTATGACAAAAGCCATTGTTTCTGGTTGCTTCAAAGCAAATATTGCCTTGATGGAAGTGAAACCTTATTATTCAAGTTTTATTGGAAAAATGAAATATCAGCAAACCTATGGTTTGTCCATTCATCAATCAGCCGCTTTTGTTTTAGCGCGTAGAGCTATGGGTTTTGAAGAAAAGATTCCGAAAGAATTGACGTCAGTCCTTTTCGCAAAGGAAGCAGAAGAGGGACAACAACTTACGGATTTATTCAAACACTGGAAAGCGGTTAAAAAATGGCATGATGATTTGTTAACGAAAAGGAAAAAAGTCCATTTCCACACAAGATTATGTTTCTTGCATGATTTTCTTATTTTAGATAGGTCGTTAAATCAAAGAATAGAGGTTCCGTTTTCATAAAATCGTTTCCTTAAGCTTGAATGTCTGCATGGACACTTGGGTGTGAAAATTCCAATGGAAGGATTGCCATGCGGGGATTTGAGTAGCTTTGGTAACGCCAGCCCTTTGGTGTGCTCTTCGGAGACCGAAAGACTTGGGTGACTACGGTAGCTAGACCCTTGCCAGCGTAGGGTCGAATAAAACGACTGTTTTATTCTTTACTTCAAAATACCTAAGATTTATTCTATTTTTATATGATAAATTATGGTTTTAAAGGAGCTGGAAAAGGCATTTCGACTACTTCACAAAATTAGGTAGAGTCACTGGATGTTAGGGGAAAGAGTTGAAGAAAATGAACTTCACTGACAGGAGTTGTCAGGGGAACTACTATATAATCTAAGTATACCTCAACGCAACTATCAACATCTGGGAGAGGTGCTTAATGATTAGATTCAAAAACTATATAACAAAGGAGAGAATGAATTGGTGATTTCAAAAGAAGAATTTATGGAGATATTGGAAGGAAATCGAAGGTTAACGATCCGAACGATGGAGGCTTTTCCAGAAGATAAGTTGTTTGATTATGCACCTGTAGAACCGCTTCGGCCTTTTGCGGAGATGGTGAAAGAAATTTTGAATGTCGAACGAGCTTTCATGAGGGGTATTGCGCGTGATGATTGGGAGTATAAAGACGTGTTTTCGGAGGTATCGACGAAGGCTGATTTGCTTTCGGCTTGTGAGAAAATGCGTGGGGAGACACGTGAAATGTGGTCCTCCGTTACGGATGAAAGACTTGCCGAGATGAAGGAAGATCCGTTTTTTGGCGCCGGGCAGCAAAGCCATATTGAACGGCTTCAATACGCGCTGGAAAATGAAATCCATCACCGTGGGCAGGGGTATATATATTTGCGAGTGTTGGGTATTGAACCACCGGCTTTTTATATCAGGTAAAGAACATTTCGTCTAATTCTAGAAGTGAAAGGAGGGGAAACGAATTCAAGGCATTCATTATGAATGTTTCATTTATCAGTGTCTGAGTATTTAACAACCAATATGAAAAATAGGGTATGGAAGTATCTGAAGAGGTTGGTATGGTGACATATCAACAACTGAGATGGCACCGCGAAACTATAACTCTCGTCCTCAAGAATTATTTCTTGGAGGTGAGAGTTTTTTTATAAGATACAAAAGTATAAAATTGGGCTAGTGCTGGGCTAGCTCCAGCAGCTAGCCCCCCGAGAGGCTCGTAGGATGCGAGTCCAATGGTCAGCAAGCTGGCTGACACTTGTTTTTATTCAAAAATAAAGTAACATGGTTAATGATTACACTTAAATTATTTTTAGGGCCTGTTTTGTTCCATCTTTTTTACAAAAACAGGCTCTTGCTTTGTTGTTACATTAGGTTTTATCGGCTAATTATTGCCATTTGCAAAGAAAATGCCTACAAAATGTGAAAAACATTAGGCTAAACATAAAGAAAGTCGAAACTTCCCACCTTAAGCATTGGTGAAAAAATAACAACAAATCATTTTGAACGAGGGATGATAATGAGTAAACCGCGAATTTTAATTGTGGAAGATGAGGAGAAAATAGCGAGAGTGCTTGAACTTGAGCTGACATATGAAGGATATGAAACGGTGAAGGTGCATGATGGACTAGAGGGATCTACGATGTTTTTAAAAGAAGAATGGGATTTAATCTTGCTCGATGTCATGTTACCAGGATTGAGTGGCATCGAAATATTACGCCGCATCCGTTCAAATGGGTCGAGTGTACCTGTTATTTTATTAACAGCGAAAGATTCAGTCGAGGACAAAGTGGCAGGACTGGATCTTGGGGCTAATGATTATATCACGAAGCCATTTCAAATTGAGGAGCTACTGGCAAGAATTCGGGCAGCGTTAAGATTAAATCGCAAACAAGACAATCCTGATACAGATACTAATTGGCTCCAATTCTCAGATATAAAACTAAGTGAGGATACGCGGGAAGTATATCGGGGGAAAGATTTAATTGAGTTGACACCGCGAGAGTTTGAACTTCTTGCTTACTTGTTAAAAAATGCGCGCCATGTTCTGAATAGGGAGCAATTATTAAATGGTGTATGGGGATATGATTATTTTGGGGATACAAATGTAGTGGATGTATATATCCGTTATTTACGTAATAAAATTGATAAGCCGTATGGCCATTCACTTATACATACGGTAAGAGGAGTCGGCTATGTGCTGAAAGATGAACGATGAAGTTGAAAACGAAAATAAATTTGTACACAACCGTAATGTTTATTCTCTTACTTGTATTGATTAATAGTGCAATCTATGTCACTTTTAGTCGGATGATGTATGATCATGAATTGGAAAGATCTGCAGCAGAAGCGTCAAAAACTGTAGAGGGAATGAATGCTGCGAATGCTACAGTCGAGATTGGAGATTTACTTAGGGCCTATATGCCTGTCAATGGAATGATTAAAATCGTTGATACAAATGGGAAGTCTGATGAAATCTTTACAGATCCCAACCAACAACATTTAATCGATATTCCTACCTCCTTTTATAAAGGAGAAACAAGAGAGATAATCGAATATAAAAATATGCCTCACACCTTCATTTCTCTACCTATTATTACAAGCGGTGGAGAGGTAGCTAATTTGCAACTGACGGAAAGCTTAGAGGGGACTGCTCATATTTTACGTACTCTCAGGGTTGTATTCATTGCAGTTACATTGATTGCTACTATCCCTGTGTTATTATCTTCACAGATTTTAAGTAATTTTATCTCTAAACCGATTGTATCGATGATCGAAACGATGGTCGAGATCCGGAGAAGTGGAAAATATAAACGTATTTCTCTACCGAAGCAATCAAACGATGAACTATCTCAAATGGGGAAAACATTTAATGCGATGATCGATCAACTCGAAACGAATTATGAAAGCCAGGAACAGTTTGTGATGAATGCTTCTCATGAATTGAAAACGCCGCTTACAATTATTGAATCATATACTGATTTATTAAAGCGTCGTGGGTTACAGCAACCGGAACTTTTTCATGAATCGATAGAAGCGATCCATTCCGAGGCGATTCGAATGAGGGAATTGACACAACAATTATTATTGTTGGCAAGACATAAGGATCAGTGGAATATGACGATGCAATCGGTTGATGTAGAGAAACTGGCGAGCGGAGTGATTCGATCTTTCCGTGCAGCTTTTAACCGGAAAATAGATTTGAAAATGAAAGAGCCCGTCATTGTTCACGCTGATCAGAAAAAGTTAAAACAATTGTTTTATATTTTAATGGAAAATGCCTGTAAATATAGTGATGCTCCGATTACTGTTCATATCGATAAAGATGAAGACAAAGGATTCATTGAAATTATAGATTTTGGAATAGGTATCCCCGCTGAAGAATTAACGAAAGTATTTGATCGCTTTTATCGAGTAGATAAAGCGAGGACAAGAAAAACAGGTGGCTTCGGTCTCGGCCTTTCGCTTGCAAAGGAAATTGCAGATGCAATGAATGCTCAGCTTCGTTTACAGAGTGAAGAAGGAAAAGGTACGACAGCGAAAATATATCTTGATCTTGCTGATTCTTATTAAATTCTCATTTTCATCCAGTATGATAAAACGAAAATGATGATTATGGAGTGAAATGTATGAGCAAAAAAATGAGGCGTCGACTAGGAATGATTGCTGTCCCTCTCCTTCTCCTTTTACTTGCCGTCATCGTCTGGCAATTGCTCGGTGTATCGAATTTTAGAGAGCCATTATCAGAAGCAGAAGTAAAACAAATGGCTGAAGAAAGATTTAATGGGAAAATGACCGATATTGAACTGGCAAATAATATATATGATATGACCATTAAATTGGAAACAGGGAAGTACCGTATAAAAATTGATCGTTCCTCTGGGGATGTGCTCGAAATTATTAGAACGGAAAAAGCACCCATTCAGAAATTTTCGGAGGAAGAGATAAGAGGGATCATCCAAAAAGAGCAAACCGGAGAAATTAAAAAGCTAAAAAAAAGGATAGACAATCAAGTGGTTTATTATGATGCCATTGTCGAAAATAGTAAAAATAAGACGTCTATGACGATAAACGGAGAAACCGGGGAAGTAATCAAAACAAAGGAAGAAAAAAAACAACCGCCAAAAGAGGTAACGAAGAATATAACGGAAGCGGAAGCGATAGAGATTGCGCTTGATACCGTCCACGGCAAAGTCGATGATGTTGAGCTTGAGAGTTCGGAAGGACAACTGTATTATTTCGTGGAAATAGAGCTTGATGATGATCGAGAAGCGAATATTCAAATCCATGCCATTACTGGGGAGGCAAAGATTATTGAATGGGATGAATAATACGAAAGCTTCTTCTCATCAATTTCTCATCTTCTCATTCCTATGTTCTCATAGTGGATGGTTATGATGTAATTAAATCAAAAATACAAGGAGGACATAGAAGATGAAAAGGAATATATTGATTACAGGGATTGCTGGATTTGTCATCTTAGGAGGAGCTGTTGGGGCGAACGCCATTTCACCTTCCAATAAAAAGCCGATTACACAATCAGAAGAGAAATCTTCAATTATTACAATGCAAAAAGCAACGGAAATTGCCATAAATGAAGTGGATGGGGTATTAGAAAGCGTTGAATTAGATAAAGAAAATGGTCGCTTCATTTATGAAGTCGATCTATCTGTCCCAGGTTACGAAGATGTGGATGTAGATATTGATGCTACTACCGGTGCAGTCATAAAGGTGGATAAAGAGAGAGCGAAGCAAACGAAAGTGAGCCAGCAAAACGAAAATAAAAACATGCCAATTACAGAGGAAAAAGCCATTTCCATTGCCTTGAGTGATACACAAGGGGAAGTGACAGAAATAGATTTTGATTCAGAAGATCTTGAATATGAAATGGAGATTAGCACAGGAAACAAAGAAGTAGAGATAAAAGTAGATGCAAAAACAGGTAAAATCCTTGAAAAGGATATTGATGATAATCATGATGATTGAGTAGTGAAAAGCTTCATAAAAAAGATGGACTTTTAATGTATAAGTGCGTGTTCAAAAGGGGGATAAAAAGGACGAAGAAATTCAAAATCCATTTTTACCGTACTTTTGAACATCATCTATAAGTAGGTGGTAGTATGGCAATTGAAATTTTTAGAAGGAAAGAACAAAAATATTTAATTACAAAAGAACAATATAGTGAATTAGTGAAACAAATGTCTCCCAAGACGCGTCCAGACAAAAATGGATACGATGGTAAGTATACGATCACATCTCTTTATTTTGAAAGTCCTGATAACAAAATTTACTTTGAAACAAAAAACAAATTAAAGTACCGGCAAAAGCTTCGATTACGCGTATATAATCATACGGATATTTATGGGCCAGCTTTTTTTGAAGTCAAACAAAAGCATAAAAAGGTCGTAAATAAAAGAAGGATGGTTATGCCGCTTGCAGATGCCTATCGATACGTAACAAATAATCTTCACTTACCATTAGAAGATTATGAGACTTCGAATCCACAAGTATTACGAGAAATTCATTATTTTCGTCAATTATATCAATTATACCCTGAGATGGTTGTCAGTTATGATCGACATGCTTTGCATGGTATCGACGATCCTGATTTACGGGTAACATGTGATTTTAATCTTCGTTGTCGTAACGATGATCTTTCTGTTGAACATGGACCTTTTGGGAGAAACTTTATTGATACAAATCTGGTTGTCTTAGAAGTGAAAGTAAACGATAGTGTGCCTCTGTGGTTAACTCGTATTTTACAAGATTTACAGTGTGAACAAAGGGGGGCATCAAAGTTTTGCACAAGCACGGAGTTATTAAAAGGTGAAGATCTTCCGAATGGTATCATAAAGGAAGAATTACAATTAGCAGGAGTTTTATAGAATGGATGCTATGAGTCAGTTTTTTTTATCAAATAATGTTATAAATGGGGCAACAGCATGGAAAAGTTTACTTGCTATGATGATTGCACTAGTACTAAGTTTGATCATTACAAAAGTCTACCAAATGACTTTTACAGGTGAACGATATTCTCAAGCTTTTGTCCATACCATTATTATCATGAGTGTGATCGTTTCGGTTGTGATGAATGTTGTAAGTGGTAATTCAGGAGTAGCCTTTGGATTGTTTGCGGTATTTTCTTTAATTCGCTTCAGAAGTGCTGTAACAGATGCTAAGGATATCGCATACATTTTCTTTGGTCTTTGCGTTGGTATGACCTGTGGTCTATTTAAATTTGACTTAGCGATAATTTTAACCATATTCGGTAGTTTCATATTTTATTTACTTTATAGGTTTAATTACGGTAGAGGAAAAGATACACAAATATTAAAAGTGACCATTCCCGAAAATTTAAATCACGAAAATTTATTAGATGATATATTTAAAGAATATACAGAAACCCATCAACTTCGACAAGTTGAAACGACCAATCTAGGTACAATGATTTTATACACATATGCCATTCGTAGCAAAAATGCGACAAAGGATAAAGAATTACTTGATCGAATCAGAGAGAGGAATGCCAATTTGAAAGTTTCATTAACCTATTTGGAGACAGCCAAGTAAATGAATAGAAAAATGGAATTCAATGTAGAGACCATCTGTAAATAAGTTTACAATGCAGGGATATAGCAGGAGGCTATAGGTTGTGGGGAACGCCTATTGAGGGGGCAGCCTCCTTATTTTTGTTTTAGTCTCCTTTTTAATGGGTAAAGGATGTACATTATCGACATTAAAAAGGAGAGATTGCATGAATAACGATCATAAACCGGAACCTAAAACACAGGAACCTCAAGATGACTATTTGATGCCTGATACTCAATCCAAAATGAATCCACTACCTAAGATTGAAGATGACGATTATAAAGGCAGCGAAAAATTAAAGGGAAAAGTAGCCATTATTACAGGTGGTGACAGTGGAATTGGTCAGGCGGTTGCGGTCGCTTATGCCAAAGAAGGAGCAGATATCGCCATTGTCTATTATGAGGCACATAGTGATGCAGATGAAACCAAAAGACTCGTTGAAAAACATGGTCAAACCTGCTTAACGATCGCTGGGGATGTGGGAGATGAACGTTTCTGTCAGCAAGTTATAAAACAAACAGTCGATGCTTTAGGCCATGTCGATATACTAGTGAACAATGCGGGAGAGCAACATGTTTGTGAACGGATTGAAGAGATTACGAATGAGCAATTGGATCGCACTTTCCGAACAAACATTTTCTCCATGTTCTATCTGACAAAAGCAGCGATGAAACATTTAGGAGAAGGGGCTTCTATTATTAACACAACATCTATTACAGCCTACCAAGGGAACCCTATACTTTTGGATTATTCTTCGACAAAAGGGGCTATTGTCTCATTTACGCGGTCATTATCGCAAAATCAAGAAATTCTTGACAAAGGTATTCGAGTAAATGGTGTAGCACCCGGTCCAATATGGACGCCTCTAATACCTGCTACATTTCCTGAAGATAAATTGGAAACATGGGGGAAAGATGTTCCTTTGAAACGACCTGGACAACCGAAAGAACTAGCCCCGACCTATGTCTTTTTAGCTTCAAAAGATGCGTCCTATATTTCGGGACAGGTCATCCATGTGAATGGCGGGCAGGTAGTGAATGGATAACCTTTCTAGGCAATATGTTATTGTAATTTTTTTACATGAAAATAATAAGTTTATTGGAAAAATGATGGTATGATGGACGTTCATACCATCATTTTTCATTTTATAGAGGGGGAAGGGCAAACATACTTCAGTACCCGTCTAGGTACTCCTATTAAGTCGATTCCTTGCAGTGATATTTTTCTTCGAAATGGGTATATGCGTCATCGCCTTACCTAACCCATATAAAGGCATATTTCCATAAACTGATTCATAGTGGCCACTCTTCAGTTCATAGGTTTCATGATAAATACCGACAGCCCCATTATTACCGACTTTTTGGTTGAAATTTTTCCAAGCGTTTAAATGCTTTTTGCCTTTTGCATAGGCCAATAAACCGTCGACCGCCAGTATGGTAGTCGAATGTCAAAGGCTGTGTGTAAATATATATAAAGTTAGTCTAAATTTTGCATTATACAGAAAGAACAAATTAACAATAAAAAAATCATAATTAGGAATAAAAATTTATTGTAAATCGATAAATGAAGTGTTAAAATCAATTTGACATTGACCAAGTGAGGTGCTTTTTATGAAACGAGGCTCAACGCTTTTTTTGAAAATAGCTGTTTTTCTGATTGGGACTCCCATTCTTGCCTTATGTTTATTTGGATTACCAATGGTCGCCAAAGAGGCAGTGGATAGTTATTCGGAGTTTGCTTATGTACTGTATGGCATTTTAATTGTGATGTATATATCAGCGATCCCGATTTTTATTGCCCTGTATCAGGCATTTAAACTTTTAAGTTATATTGACAAAAACAAGGCGTTCGCAGACATCTCTGTAAAAGCTTTGAAAAATATAAAATATTGTGCGATCTCGATTAGTAGCTTTTATGTCGTGGGCATGCCACTGTTCTATCTTATAGCGGAGGTAGATGATGCTCCTGGAATCCTCGTCATTGGATTGATCATTATTTTTGCTTCTTTGGTCATCGCCGTCTTTGCGGCTGTTCTGCAAAGACTTTTAAAAGAGGCGATCGCTATAAAATCGGAAAATGACTTAACGGTCTGAGGTGAATAGGATGGCAATTATCATCAATATTGATGTGATGTTGGCTAAAAGGAAGATGAGTGTGACAGAACTTTCAGAGAAGGTTGGAATCACGATGGCGAACCTTTCGATTTTGAAAAATGGAAAAGCCAAAGCGATTCGCTTATCAACATTAGATGCAATTTGTAAGGCTTTAGAATGTCAACCTGGAGATATTTTAGAATACCAAAATAATGAAGGCATTCAGGATGAATAGGAGAAAAGTGTGGAAGAAACTGGCGAGTTCCATTCAAATACATTGCAAAAAGAGGGGTTAGCGATGAATTTAGCCATTGAAAATAAGTCACAGAAAAAAACTTTAAAAGCGAAAAGCTTGAGAGCCAGTAAACAACTCATTCATTTTGGTTGGGAGCAGGCGCTGTCCTGTTTGTTTCCTGTTGTTATTTTTTCCGCCTTAGCTTTGACGAAAATTTTACCACTTCCATTTCTTGGGCGATACGACTGGATGCTGATCATTTGTCTTCTCATGCAGTGGTGGATGGTGCGTTCCGGGCTTGAAACTAAAGACGAATTAAAGGTGATCACCATGTTTCACCTGATTGGGCTTGCTCTCGAACTTTTTAAAGTACATATGGGCTCATGGTCATATCCAGAGGAAGGATATTTTAAAATTTTCGGCGTGCCGTTGTATAGCGGATTTATGTACGCAAGTGTCGCAAGCTATCTCTGTCAGGCATGGAGGCGGTTGAAGATTGACCTAATTAAATGGCCACCATTTCTGATCGTTGCGCCGCTCGCCGCAGCCATTTACCTAAACTTTTTTACCCATCATTATTGGATCGATATTCGGTGGTGGTTAGCTGGACTTGTGATCATTGTCTTCTGGAAAACGTGGGTGACATACGAAGTTAACGGAGCATGTTACCGGATGCCACTTGCCTTTTCTTTTATGCTGATCGGCTTTTTCATCTGGATCGCCGAAAATATTGCCACATTCTTTGGAGCTTGGACATATCCAAATCAGGCAGAAGCATGGAGCCTTGTCCATTTAGGAAAAGTCAGCTCTTGGGTTTTATTAGTAATTGTTAGTTTTTTGATTGTCGCAATGTTGAAGCGGGTGAAGGGGAATTCTCGTTAGGAAGGTTCGTAGTTTCTTTCAACTATAAAAATGATCTGTTTGTTTTTCGGAATGTTATAGATAGTCGCCTTTTTTACCTAGAGAATCGAACCGCTTACCCGATATGACGGAGAAGATGAATCTAATCCCCTTTAAGTAGACAAGAAAGTGAAAATTCTGTTTTCTTGAGGGTATCTACGGGGAGATTGCTAATTAGATAGTACACTACGTGCATCCACTCAACACCAGAACACGTTCTATTCCGATTCTTGTTCTGATTTGCTTTGCATGTGATGGAGCCGTAGACTGTCGGCGAGCTTCAGTTTTGTCTCCTCAAGTGACTGAAGCAATATATTTAAAAGTGGTCTTTACCTTTTTCATCTTTATTTGCTTCCCTTTATATTCTTCTCCCAATTGAATCAGAAGTTGTTTTTTTCCTTCAGAAATATTGGAGATCGTATAGGTGGTGGGCGTATCTTCTCCAGCTGCCACCTCGCCTTCCCCACTAATCCAATAGCCTGTGTTCATGTAGATCAAAGGCGTAATTGGTGGGAGGGATGTAAGAAGTTTAATACACTCCTTGTATTTCGGGAATAATAACTTGAATCAGCTATGTTACAATGAAAAAATAGGGAGGAAATAGAAATGGCAAAAGTTGGGATTTTAGTCGGAAGTCTTCGTAAAGATTCATTCTCTAAAAAAATTGCTCAAAATGTTGCAACCCTCTTTCCAGAAGAATACGAAACAGAAATGATAGAAATTGGCACCTGCCTTTATACAACCAGGATTACGATGATGAAAACAAGGTACCAGAGGCGTATACTACATTTCGGACAACCATGCAGGAAATAGACGCAGTATTATTCGTCACACCTGAATACAATCGCTCAGTACCTTCCGTATTAAAAAATGCATTGGATGTTGGTTCACGACCTTATGGCTCAAGTGTGTGGGATGGTAAGCCTGCCGCGATTATTAGTCAATCTCCTGGGAATTTAAGTGCATTTGGTGCAAATCATCATTTGCGACAGTCTCTCGTCTTTTTAAAAAGGTAAGAAAGTATAAAAATTGGCTAATGTTTGGATCTAGCTCCAGCGCCTAGCCCCTCGAGGTCAAATAACCCTGAACCTATGAAGGGAAAGATCGCCCTTCCTAGGTTCAGGAACATTTGCTTGTCGGGGCTGAACAAGGCGCTTGCGCTTTTCTTAATATGCCAATACTTCAGCAGCCAGAAGCCTATCTTGGAAATGTTGCAGAATTATTAGATGCAAATGGACACTTACAGAATGAAGGAACAAGAAACTTTTTACAAACATTCGTGGATGCGTTTATTGAGTTAATCAAGAAGCACTAGCAGAATAATTGTAATGGAAGAGGCTGGGACATAACTAGTACTTAGAAGCATTGGTCTTGGAAGAAGATGATTTATACAAGGTTGAACAGCTTATATTTGATGGTGGTCATGAAATTTACCATATCCTCAAACCAGATTGGGATGGAGAGGATAATTTGTTTGAAGTTGCATCGGTTGAAGGGTTTCAGCATTTAAAAAATTTAAAAACAATTGTTTATGTTTCAACATGTAGTCTAGAAGTACTGAAGCCTTTTGAAAAAGCCGGGATTGAAATTCGTTAGTAGTGCGTGTTCAAAACCCCCATGTCTTATCCAGACACCGCAATACATGAAAATGGGGGTGTAGCGGTTTAAATCTAAGTAATCACGTTAATCCTTTGAATGCAGGTCCGAAGTCGTCTCTTTTTTGGTGAAATTAAACCCGAGTTCAAAACTGACGTAATACATTCATGAGTACCGCCTATTGTTGCCATGAGCACGCGTATAAAAATACTCGCTCAAGAATGTATGGCCTAGCATTATACAAAGGATGAGATAATATGGATGCTATTTTAGAACGTGTTGCAGGACTAGATGTTCATCAGGAAACGGTTGTTGCGTGTGCTTTATATGGCCAGTTAGATCGTAAGCCGAAAAAAGAAACAAAAACATTCGGTACTACTGTCAAAGAATTACTCAAACTTCAAGACTGGCTTGCAGAACGCAACATTACAAATGTTGCGATGGAAAGCACTGGTGTTTATTGGAAACCAGTTTGGAATATTCTTGAAGGTCATTTCACTTTAACCCTTGCCAATGCCCAACGAATCAAGAATGTACCTGGCAGAAAAACTGATGTTTCCGATGCCAATTGGATCGCAAAACTGCTACGTGCAGGTTTGGTCGAATCCAGTTTTGTCCCTCCGGTAGAGTTTAGAGACTTACGGGACTTAACACGCTATCGTCGCAAGTTGTTGGGTCATGCAACGTCTGAAAAAAACAGAATCCATAAGATACTGCAAGATGCTAATATCAAACTTAGCACGTATGTTTCCGATGTATTTGGTGTTTCAGGGCGTGCATTGCTAGAATCTGTTCTTAACGGTGAAGTATTAGAAGTTGACCAGGTCAGGGCAATGGTAAAAACAACCCTGAAGAAAAAGGTGCCACAAATTGTGGATGCTTTAAATAGTCGAATTCGCCTTCACCATCGGGAATTGATTAAAATGCATTATGATCATCTACTTTACATTGAAAAGCAAATTAAAGAATTGGAAAACAAAATTAATCAATCAGTAACCCCCCATCAGGAAGTAATGGATTTATTAATGACCATTCCGGGTATTAAGGAAGATGCAGCGGCGGGCATCATGGCGGAAATAGGTATTGATATGTCGCAATTCCCTTCCGATGGAAATATTTCATCATGGGGTGGGTTCAGCCCTGGTAATAATGAAAGTGCTGGAAAAAAAAAGAGTACTAAATCCACCAAGGGAAATAAAGCTTTAAAAGCTGTACTGTGTCAGGTAGCTTGGGCCGCAATGAAAACAAAGGACAGCAGACTTTCCTCCTTTTATTACCGAATCGTAAAACGACGAGGTCCAAAAAAGGCAAATATGGCGCTAGCACATTTAATATTAAGGATCATTTACCAAATGCTGAAAACCAAAACCCCATATAAAGAACTTGGATGGGACTATCTTCCAAGTAAAGAAAGGAAGAAAGACTATTTTATCAAAAAACTGCAAAATATGGGCTATGAAGTAGACATTCAAGAAATCGAATCCGCCTAATTTTAATCATCCATAGCCAAATTTTAAAAAAATGGGTAATCCCCATTACGGGAGGGTGCTTTTTTGCGCCATTTTTAGGCGGAACCCCGGTGGAAACCCCATTTTCGTATAAAATGAGGGGCTAAAGGCACTGACGTCAATCTTATTTGTTAATAAGAATCTATGAAAAAACGGTTCACTGGCGGTTACACAGTATTAAAAAAGTGGTGATCGTTCACGATAAGATTCAAGTGTAATCACAATCAAAAATGAAATAACTTCTGAGAAAGCCGCATTTTTAATCAAGGAATGCGGCTTTTTCCTGTAAAAGAATATTAAAACATCATCGTTTAATTGGGACATTAGCTTGTGGGGAAAAATTATTGACAAGGATGATCTCGTCATATGTTTGTCGTTTTCATATCGCTTTATTCTACAAACACGCCTTAAATGGACTTTTGAACAATCTGTGTATACTCTAAAGCAAATTCGTAAGGAGTATATTGGTGTTTATATTGAAGCCAATTGTTCACCATGCTAACGATTGTATTTGTTAGGAAGCACTTGAAAATTTTACTTGGTCCGCTATGTTCTAGACTAGCATAAGCAGAATCGCCAAGATAGCTAATTACTGATTCCTCTATTAAGCGAGCAAATGATTTGGCGAATACTTTTGTATCATCATGTTCAAGGAGCAATTTGTAACTCACAGCATTTTCATTGACATGAAGCAATATGTGATAAAAACAAGGGTCAACTTTTAGTGTTTCTTTTTCATTCATAAATGTGAATGGGTGATTATTTAAAACAGCGCTAAAAAGCTTGAGTTTTCCTTCAATTAACTGGTTGAACAGATCGAATTTGTCAACATAATGACTGTAAAATGTTGAGCGGTTAATCATGGCTAAATCACAAATCGCTCTTACTGTAATATTGTCAAAGGAGTTTTCAGCTAACAATGTTAAAAGTGCGTCGTTGATAAATGATCTTGTTTTGAGTACCCTCCGATCAATATCAAACGAATATTGTTGTTCTTCCAAAAAAATCACTCTCCCCTGCATTATCCTAAAACATATTATTCATACCAGAATATAATGAAATGATTCATAAGTAAATAGAAAAAAAGAAAAAATAAGCAAATATTAAAAAAGTGTATCGTTACCCAACATTTATAGATTTTATGTTGCTTAAACAATTGTTTTTAAAATAATGGTGGTATAAATAAAGATGGCCCGATGATAGAATATCAACATATCCGATGTAAATAGGTGGAATTAATGTGCTTGACAGGAGGGGAACGATTGAATAACAAGACAGGGAATTTTGGAGAACTATTTACAGAAGCGGTTAAACAAACACCAAATAAGATTGCGGTCATTGATTATGAAGCTCGTTTAACCTACAAAGAGTTGAATGAAAGATCAAACCAAGTGGCTTCATTTTTACAGTCTTTAGGGGGAAAAAAAGGAGATCGGGTTTCCTTACTTCTTCCAAATGATTTTCGTTTTATCGAAATTATATATGGAACGATGAAATTAGGCGCGATACCTGTACCCATCAATATAAAATTACCACCATCAATTATTTCCTATATTCTAGAGGATAGTGAAGCGACCATCTTGTTTTGTCATCATTCGTTACTTGATGTTTTACACAATTTGGATCTAGAAAGAAAAGTGAATGTTATTCAAATTGGAGGTACCCGAAGAAAGGATATTTACTACTATGATTCACTTCTAGGCGGGTATTCTACCAATTTTGAAACAGAGCCGGTTAATGATCATGATACATGCCTTTTGCTGTACACATCAGGATCAACAGGAAAGCCCAAAGGCTGTCTCCTTACTCATGGTGGGCAGTATTGGAATGCTGAAGCTCTTTGCGAGGTGCGTGAATTAAATTCAAGTGAACGATTGCTAATTTTTGCTCCCTTGTATCATGCGAATGCGCTAGTCAATATACAAAGTACGCTGTTTGCAGGTGGATCAGTCGTTATTTTACCAAAAGTGGATGCTACGATGATTTTTGAAGCAATTGAACGTGAGCAAGTAACTTTTATGACTGCAGTGCCAGCTATTTATAAAATGCTTCTAAGTTATTACCGTGACAATAAGGAGCATAACTTATCAAGTCTTCGCTTCTTATTATGCGGTTCTTCAGAACTTGCACAAGAGGTTGTGATCGAACTTGAGAAACAATTCAATGTGAGTGTTTTAGAAAGCTATGGGCTGACAGAAGGTGGTCCGGTTGTTTTTTCTTCACGAAGAACGAATCAAACCGGGCAACGCCCATTTTTAGAGGCATTACCTGGTGTTCAGGTCCAAATCGTTGATGACGAAACACCCCTCGCAACAAATAAAATTGGTGAACTTTGGGTGAAAAGTCCAGGTGTTGCAAAAGGTTACTGGAAATTACCAAAAGTAACAGCTGAACGTTTTACAGATGAAGGCTGGCTGAAAACCGGTGATCTCGCAAGAATCGATGAAAACGGTCATGCCTATATTGCTGGAAGAAAAGACGACATGATTAGCGTTGGCGGCGAGAATACATATCCAAAAGAGGTTGAAAATGTTTTGCTCAAGCATCCAAGTGTTCGTGATGTGATTGTGACTGCGATTCCTCATCACCTAAAAGGCCAAGTCCCTATCGCTGTTGTTGAATGTCGAACAGGTCACTCGATCACTGAAAAGGAATTACAGGACCATTTCTTTGAGCATGGGCCAGTGTACGCTTATCCAAGACATATATTCTTTCTTGAATCATTGCCTCTAGCTGGTACAGGAAAAGTCGATAAAGTTTTATTAAAACAATACGTCGATGAGCAATTAAAGAAAATAAAGGGGGACTAATGAAATGTCAGATTTAAAAGCAGAGATTCAACAAAGATTAAAACACGCTCCATTTAATAAATTTCTCAATATTGAAGTGTTAGAGGTTGAGGACACCTATTTAAAAGCAAAACTTCCTTTTCAAGAAATCTTCCAAGCCGGCTCTGAAGAAAGAGGCTGGTACATTCATGGAGGAGTCATTGCTTCATTCATAGATGTTATTGGTGACTATGTCTTTGTTCCAGCCTATGGACAGCCGCTGCCTACAGTTGACTTAAGGGTTGATTACCTGCGAGCAGCTAAATCAGAGGATTTGTATGCTGAAGCAACACTTGTAAAAGGAGGGCGTGCTTTAGGAGTGAGTGATATTAAAGTAACCGATGGGAATCAACGGGAAATAGCTATTGGTCGAGGGGTTTATAGCACACAAGGTGCAGCAAAGCGTGCTGAGAAGAAATGAATTATCAATTTGATCATATCATTCATTATGTAGCCAGCCCAGAAAAAACGTTGGAGATTGCAAAAGCATTTGGGCTTCATGCGGTTGAAGGTGGCTGTCATGAAACGAGAGGAACATACAATGCACTTTGCTACTTTGATTTAAGTTACATTGAATGGATTGGTATTTTTAATCAACAGCTAGTAGACGAAAATCATGTGCCACTAAGCGTCATCTCAAGTATTAAAGAATCTGATTATACAGAAGGTATTGTAAGGCTTGCGCTACGTACGACGCAAATTGAAAAAGATGCGCAATTGTTTAGAGAAAAGGGGCTTGAAGTCATTGGGCCCATTGATGCGAAACGGCGCCGTCCAGATGGAGAATTGATTTATTGGAAGCAACTTTATATAAATGATCCTACTATAGAAGTGCGCCTGCCCTTCCTTATTGAGTGGCAAGAGCCTGATAGGGAAAGGCGTGAATCTCTACAAAGACAATCTATTATTGCTGAACATAAGCTGGGCTCATTGAAATTGCAAGAAATCCGGATTCCGATTTCTGATTTAACTTGTGCAAAGCAATGGGGAGATATATTTCACTTAAAACAGGAAACAGAAAAAAATGAGGTTCGTTTGCGATTATCTGGTGGAGATATCGTTTTTCATCGTTCGCACAAAAAGGAAGCTGAGTCATACGAAGTTTTGTTACATGATGCAACGGTTGATGCTAGTACCACTATTTTTGGTGCCACATATAGATGTTACAAAAAATGAGAGTAGAAAGAGGGATGAAAAATGAAAGCAGCACTTATTACTGAAAATGGAAGTCTTGATAAAGTCGTGATTGGAGAGCACCCTAAACCGGAAGTTGGAGCAGATGATGTCATTGTAAAAGTAAAAGCGGTTAGCTTAAACCACTTAGATATCTTTGTTCGTAGAGGGATGCCTGGTCAAAGAAAGAAACCTCCTTTTCCTCATATCTCTGGGGGAGATGTGGCTGGATTCATTGATACAATTGGTGAAAATGTTGAAGGTCTTCAAGTTGGTGATCGTGTCCTGATTGATCCGAAAATTGCCGGCTACGGGGCACTAGGTGAAGATTTACAAGGTGGGTTAGCTGAGTTTGTTAAAGTTCCAGCTGTTAATATCATTCCACTGCCTGAAAATATTTCATTTGAAGATGCAGCTGCTCTTCCTATTGCCTATGGAACAGCTTGGAAAATGTTAATCAATCGAGGAGAGCTAAAAGCCAATGAAACGGTTCTTATTTTAGGGGCAAGTGGTGGTGTAGGAAATGCACTTGTTCAAATTGCAAAAATTGCTGGTGCGAATATTATTGCTGCTGCAGGATCAGAAGAAAAACTAGAAAAGTTAAAAGAATTAGGTGCGGATCATGTCATTAATTACAACGAAGAAGACTTCTCTCGGAAGACATGGCAGATTACGAAAAAACAAGGTGCAGACGTAGTGGTTGACTACACTGGAGAAGCGACTTGGCCTAAAAGTATTCTTGCGACTAAAAAAAGAGGACGGATTTTGACTTGTGGGGCCACGACTGGTTTTAATGCTGTGACAGATTTACGCTATGTGTGGAAACGCGAAATCTCAATTATTGGCTCAACTAGTTGGGAGAGAAGAGATTTAGAGATTCTATTAGAGCTTGTTGAAAGTGGAAAGCTTAAACCAATCATTGATCGAATCCTTCCTTTAGAAGAGGCAAGGGAAGCTCATCGTTTAATGGAAGAACGTGAAATCTTCGGAAAACTTATTTTGCAGCCTTAAACGAAACTGCCGTCAGTGGGAGGAAGCTACAAACTACGGGCTGTAGATCATGCAGACAAGAATATACAGATGTAGCGAATTAAGTCTGTATCTTCTTCCCTACTGATAGTTAGCGGAATTTATCGGGGCGTTAGCGTCCATAATCCCCCACTTCGATTTCTTGGCATTTCATGTCTTGTGGGGGCTTACGGACGGTGGCACCGGGATAAACGCTTCGACCGGAAGGCGGTGACTCTGCCTTCCGGTTTGTTCTATTACTAATTTGAAGCTAGATGGGAGGAGAACGAAGGTGAATGGAAAAATATGGGGTAATCGTTTAGCACAAATTATCTTTCTCCTCATCTTACTAGGAAGCTGTGAATGGGCTGTCCGCTCTGGTCTTATTAGCACACTTTATTTAGCAGCACCTACAGAAGTTATTCGTGTGTTTGTTTCTTACTTCACCACCGATCCCATTTTTACGGATATGTATGTGACCCTTTCTGAGTACTTTGCCGGGTTTGCAATTGCGATTGTTATTGGAGTTGGTGGAGGCGTTTTTCTTGCTATTATTCCAAAACTAGAAAGGTTTAGCTCTCCTTACTTGGCGGCATTAATGGCGATACCGAACGTAACACTGATTCCATTGCTTACGTTATGGCTTGGGATTGGGCTAACTCAAAAAACAATGATTGTGATCCTCTTTTGTGTCTTTCCAATATTGTTTAATACATTGGCTGGTGTTAAGGAGACGGAAGAGAATCATTTAAAGGTAGCGAGAGTCTTTGAAGCTTCAAAATGGCAAATCATTACAAAGGTATTGATCCCTTCAGCTATCCCGACTATTTTTGCTAGTTTCCGTCTTGCAGCGGCAAGTGGGTTAGTCGGTGCGCTATTTGGAGAAATGCTTGCATCACGAGCAGGGATTGGAAACTTACTTACAAGAGCAGTCTCGCTATATAATACGGCAGATGTGTTTGCTTTAATTACGTTGGTCACATTGATATCCGTGTTGAATATCGCAATTATTAACCTGATCGAGAAAAAACTGTTTTTGGGTGGAAGTCATTAAGAGGTCATGGGAGGTTAGGAAGATGACTTTGAAGCAGATGATTATAGCAATTGGATTTATTTTGTTGCTATCAGGATGTGCGGGAGAAAAATCAACAGGAGAAAACAAGGACGGATCTTTACAAACCGTACGCTTTGCGGGATTTGCTGGGATCAATGGCTTACCCGTTCACTACGGAATTGAAAAAGGTTTTTTTGAAGATGAAGGACTTAGTATTGAGTTTGTCGATACAGAGGATCAAATAGCTGCGCTTGCTAGTAATGAAGTTGATATTGCGGAAGCATCGACAACCAATGCAATTATTGGGGCGGGGAGAGAAGTCCCATTGAAAATAATATCGTCGATGTATCGCACAAAAGGCCCTTTTTATTTAATTAGTCAACCAGATATAGAAACAGTTGAAGACCTGAAAGGAAAAACAGTCGGTATTGCTCGTAACGGAATAGGAATGGAACTCTATACACGTGAAATCTTGAAGCAGCACGGAATAGGAGAAGATGATGTAACGTTACTTGCTAACGGACGTCATCAAGACGCGTATTCAAGTTTGTTAAATAAACAAGTGGATGCCACAATTATCCATGAACCGTTTGCTTCTTTAGGGGAACTTTCAGGTAAAGCAAGGTTGCTTGCAAATGGTTGGGATTATTTACCGTCTTTTCATACGGGTGTCGTGACAGCTCATACTGATTTTATTGACTCTGAGCCTGAGGTGATCACAAAGTTTTTGCGGGCATACTTTAAATCAAATGAATATGCAAAAGAAAACCTAGATGAATATTTAGAATATGTCGGTAAAAATGTTGATATTGAAGCAGATGTACTTCAAATGGTATTTGAACGAGAAGAGCCGATTTGGGAGAACGAACCGCAGCTAGATTTAGATGCAATACAATCCACCCAAGAAATTCAGCTTGAATATGGCTTTCAAGATGAAATTTATGATGTTGAACAATTCATCGATTCACGTTTTATATCTGACCTCGATGAAGAAAAGGAGGAGTAACCATGTCGGTTTTCTCTATTGAACATCTATCAAAGACATATCAATCAGGTGCGGAAACAACGACAACTTTAAGTAATATTAATTTAACAATCAACAGTAATGAATTTATTTGTATAATTGGTCCTAGTGGTTGCGGCAAAAGTACACTCCTTGAGATACTTGGTGGATTACGAACGGTTTCAGCAGGTAAGGTTCATTTTCAAGGGAAACCATTAGAGAAACCATCGAGACGAATTGGTGTTATCTTTCAAGATGCATCCTTGTACCCTTGGAGAACGATCGAACAAAATGTTGGGATTGGTCTTGAAATGAGGGGAGTAAAGAAAAAGGATAGAAGAGAAGCTATTCATTCATATTTGGATATGGTCGGATTAAATGGTTTTGCTACAAATTATCCACACCAATTATCAGGTGGAATGAAACAGCGAGCAGGTATCGCAAGAGCACTTGTGAATGATCCTGATGTCCTTTTAATGGATGAGCCATTTGGAGCCCTAGACCATTTAACAAGGCTGTCCATGCAGGATGACTTGCTGCAAATTTGGTCAAAGGAAAAAAAGACGGTTGTTTTTGTCACCCATGATGTAGCGGAAGCTGTTTTCCTAGCGGATCGTGTCGTGCTTATGAGTCCTCGACCAGGAAAGGTCAAAGAAATTTTTTCAATTAAACAGAAACGACCAAGAAACCGTGACGATGAGCAATTACTAAAATTACAATCCAAAATCTATGAAAGTATAAATCGAGCAAAAGAAAAAATAATGCCTGAGTATTCAATTTGATCCATATGTCCCTCTGAAAAATGGAGAATCAATGGAATATGATGAGGAGTATATCTTGAAGTTTTATTTTTTACTAAATTAATAACAATGAAGTTTAGGACTGGATCCAGTATGGGTTTCGGTCTTTTTTATGGTCTAGGAATTTATAAAATTCTTAGCTTGTGGATAACCAGCTTATCTTGCAGTTGGTGTCTAGCTCCAGGCGCCATCGGCTCGAGGTCAAATAACCTGAGCCAAAGAAAGGCAAAGAACGCCTTTCTTTGGCTCAGAACATTTGCTTGTCGACGATTACGGGCGCCTTATACTTTTCTTGTTTTTTCTTCTAATAATATTTTAATCAAGTCTATATTCCCCACTAAAGGGATACGAAGCAAGGAGAGGTTATTAAGTAGACTTTAATGTGACTTCGAAAGCCGTTTTCTTCTTCAAGGTGCAACCCAACGATAAGCGGGAGATGAATGACGATTGGCAAAGCCAAAGAGTTTAACTGTTGGAACTAACGTTCTATAAAATATCACTCTATGAAACCATCATGGATTTAACCAATGGAAGGGGGGCAACGGCTGCGATTGATTCGATCGGAGGGATGGCCGGGAATGATTTGGCCTTCTGTGTATGTCCAAATGGGAATTTTCTTACCATCGGTCTTTTATCCGGGATCCAAGTCAATTGGGAAGATATTGTCAACAAAGCAAAAGTGAATGCGAACATATTTCATTTACGTCATTGGAATCAAAAGGTTTCCACAGCTCAATGGCAAAGAACGTTGAAAAATGCAATAAAACTATTAGAAAATCAGCAATTACGCTTGATGAAGGCTGATGCACAGTATGATTTACTTGACGTGAAAAAGGCGATTGAAGCTGTAAATAGTAGTAAAGGGAAAGTGTTTCTTACAAGCCGTTTTAACTTATAAATGCGTGGTCTAACTCCACCGTCTTTAGACGGTATTAGCTTTTAGCCTTTTCCCAGCGTGTCCATACTAATGAATGAGGTGATGGTATGGACGGATATAGAAAAAGCAGTCATGCAGTGTATGACATCAAGTATCATATCATATGGGTTATAAAATACAGATATAAAATGCGGAAGGGCTAGGGAGTTAATTAGGCAAGGTTGTGAAGCAAGAGGCATCACAATCTTGCAAGGAAGCGTAGGAAAAGATCACATCCATTTATTGTTATCGTGTCCGCCGGGTATGGCACCGAGTAAGATATTACAATACCTAAAAGGTAGATCCTCAAGATTATTACAGGATGAATTCCCTGTACTTAAAAAAGGTATTGGGGACAGTACAACCGATTTGGTATAAACGTTTTCTCTCTTTAGAGGAAAAACAAGAAACCCAAAGAATAAGCTAAAAGAAATAAAAGTATCGCCATACAGAATGGAAGCTGATGAAGGGTTATATACGTTATACCATAATGATTTTCGCTTACTAAATGGGAAATTATTAGAACACTATGGTTTTACCAGTGAATTGAAAGAAACGTTCAGTCATTTTCCAGCAATTATAGACTTGGAAGAGGTTCAATCCGAAGATGTGGAGAGATTCATTCCGTTTGTATTGGGCGATATGGATTACAACCCGGAAGATGTCCATAAAGATCTCAATGTCTTTACATTTGACCAGATCATTGGCTATATAGAAACAGCGGTTGAAGTAGGGATGGTCAAAATAAAGCCTCTCCTAGCTTAAGAGATTTTTCTTAGTCTTATTCTAACAAGCCTAAGTGTCGAAAGAATCTAACAAGCCAATATAAACGAGTGGAGGGCGTATCATGGAAAATACATTCAAAGCTTTAGTAATAGAGCAAGAAAATGAAGGTTTAAATTTAGAGATTAAGGAAATGAAACCTTCTGATTTACCAGATGATGATTTCTTAATTAAAGTGAAATATAGCGGTATAAACTATAAAGACGGTCTTGCCGCTCACCCCGATGGGAAAATAGTGAATCAGTATCCTTTTATTCCAGGAATTGATTTAGCTGGAGAAGTTGTTTTATCAAAAGATGAGCGTTATAAAAAAGGGGACGCCGTTATTGTAACGAGTTATGAATTAGGCGTTTCCCATTTTGGCGGCTATAGTGAGTATGCAAGTGTCCCCTCAGAATGGATCGTACCACTCCCATCTGGTTTAAGCCTAAGAGAAAGTATGATAATGGGTACCGCGGGTTTTACGGCCGCGTTATCTATTCAAAGACTAGAAGGTGACTAATGTGTAGAAGTGGCGTTGCATATATTTTCATAACCTGTATGAACCGATTATGGTGAAGAGGAATGCAATTTTTTTGCAACCTCTCTTTTTATTAGGTGAGAAAATATATAACCACTTCTTTTCACTTTTCCCTCCAAAGTTTTTCAGATTCCTAGCATGATTAGCTAACTTCCTATATTATATCTACTATAATTACTTTCTGTGAAGAGGAGCAATGGGATGAAAAAGTCAGTAGTGGTAAAAAAATCTGGACTTTTAAATAGATATCGAACAATCCAACAAGGCATAGCTGCTGTTGAAGATGGTGGTATTGTTTATATCGAAAGTGGACAATATCAGGAGAATTTGTCAGTGGACAGCAGAAAGATCACCTTGATAGGACGGGGTAATGTTCTTATTACTGGAACACAGAATTATCCTTTATTGAAGACTGCGGATGCAACCGTTAAGCTGCAAGGGATCACTTTTCATCAAAAAGGGCATTCAAATGCCATTTATGTGAAAGAAACATCAGTGATTGAAATAGAAGAGTGCACAATCGAAGGCGAGAATTATCCTGATGTCAAGACACCTTATCCAGCCCTTTGGATTGGATTAGAGTCTACGGTGAAGGTAAAAAATAGTACGTTGATCGCCCATACCTCCAATAGTGTATACATTCAAGAATCCGATGTCACGCTAGAAAATTGTGATATAAAAGGATTTGGGCTCTATGCTGATTTAGAAAGTAAATTGAACACAGTAAACATTAATATTAAAAATCCAAGTAGCTATGGTATCTATGCAAAAGAAGCCCGACTTCATTTAGAAACAATCAACATGACGGGCGGCGGTGTAGTTGTAATAATGGAAAATAGCCAAGGGTATATTCAAAATCTAACCAGCAATCATACATATCGTGATGTTCTTCGCATTGACAAAAGTGAAGTGACTATTGAAAAAGGAGAAATCAAGCACTTTTGTGAAATGAAAAGTGAAGATAATAAAGCTAGTTATCCAGGCATTTCGATTAAAAATAACTCCTCTGTTAAAATTAAAGATTTCAATATTCATGATTCTCCTTTTGATGGGATTCAAGTTTACCAATCTCACTTAGAACTTTCCGATTCTACTATATCAAAGACGTTTATGGGCATATATATTCGCGAACAATCCACTGTAGAAATCGACAATTTAGAAGTCAATAAGACGGAATATAATGCGATAAGTATTGCAAATCAGTCAAAAGTTTCCATTCAAAATAGTACTTTTCATCAATGTGTGGATAAACATGAAAAAAACTACCCTGTTATTTTTATGAAGGAGCAAGGCAGCCTTGCTATTGAGAAAACGGTGATCAAAGAATCTTCAAATGATGCCATCTATATCGCTGAACTACAGGATGCATATTTTCAAGACATTACCTTTGATGCTGTGAATACCGGTATTTACGCTCATAAATCAGTAGTAAACGCTGAGCAATTGACGATTAAGAATTGCTTTAAAAATGCACTTATTCTTTTTGATTGTCAAGCAGCCATTAGCAATAGTTATATCGAGAATAATAATATAGAAAGTACCCCCACATATGAGGCAAATTCAGACGTACCAAAAGCAGTTGATGCGGCGCTAGCAATTGCTAATTCAAAAGTGACGCTGAATAGTCTTGATATTATAGATAAAACGGCTTCGATTTCTTTACGTGAGCGTAGCAAAGTCGAAGGAACATCACTTCGACTTTCAGGTGGCGTCTTCTCGCTAAATAGTGATTTAGAGGTCTCCTTCTTATCATTTACAAACCTGGAAAAAGAGGCTATTCATTTCAAATTATTGATGGAATCCTCTGCAAAAGTGCAGTTTGATGATCCAGATATATCCATACTTCTGGCAAAGGATATTAATAGCTTTATGGAAACAAATTTAATACACCCGCCACACACGATTGTTCAGCATGATTTTGCTAGTAAGACTAGTCCGATGATGCCAACAAAAGAACCTATCCAAGTAGAGATGAACAATACTGAGTCTCAGGCGCAGGAAAAGCATCAGGTAGACAAATTGATTGGACCTATTGCTTACAAAGAAAGCATGCAGCAACTATTAAAAGAGATTTCGTTAGTGAAAATTCGCGCCACACAGGGGATCAAGTTACCACATCATTGGTTAATGTTATGGATACAAGAGGGAATGGACGACCTGCAACCATTTATCGAGCAGACCCATCATTTGCTTCAACAAGTAGACTTATTTGGAGAAGAGGAGTTCTATCGTTTGTCAACAATGGCAACATTTCAGGAATTAACTCAAATCAAAAAAGGGTTACTATGGATTGATCAACTGGAAAACTTGCAAAATGACCCAGACCTTGTAGAATTACTACGAAAAAAAGCAATGGACCCAGATGATGAAATCGTAATGATCTTTTCTGGAACAGAAGATAAAATCAAGCAATTGCAGACCTACGCTCCTGAATTATGGGAGAAAATAAACGATCAGGTAACATTTAGTATTTATACTGCAGAAGAAGTGGCAGAGATTGTCCGACAGAAACTTGTCACCCATCAATTTGTGTTTGATACATCCTTCTTGCGACAAGCAATTGAGGAAAATTATCCCAATGATACGGATGAAAGAATTAACAATTGGCCAGAAAAAATAGTAGAAGCTATTATTCAAGCACAATCCGAGCGCTTGTTAGAGGAAGGAAATCAACAATTTACGAAAGAGCAAATCGTGAGTTTAACACAAATGGATCTATTTAAAGGCGTAGTGGCAGCACCTCTATAGGAGTGTTTGAAAAGTGGGAACTACTTGATTGAAAGAAACACGCCAGCCTAGCTAAAGAATACAAGATTAATGGATGTGTTATGAAACGAGAATTAACGCTATTTTTATGCAAGACCCTATTAAGATAAATATTGATATTTGATACTTGTTTGAATTTTTGATATCATTAGTCAGAGAACAAAAGTTCGATAACGCTGAGATGCGCAAAGCGTTAGTAGCTTGTTAAAGTATATCAATGTGATTATGGAGGGATTATCTATGTATGTAACGATTGCAGACTTTGTTAGAGAATGGAATTGGGAGGCAACGCTAACGCAAAAGGTTCTGGAAGGCTTAACTGATGATTCATTGAATCAAAAAGTTTATCCAGAAGGTCGTACATTAGGAAGAATTGTTTGGCATTTTACAACAAATATTCCAGAGTATTTAGCACATTTCGGACTGAAAGTAGATGAAGTAGAAGATGCAAAAGATGTCCCTACCTCAGCTAAAGAAATTGCTGAAACATTTAAACATGTAAGTGCTTCTGCAATCAAAGCCATTGAAGAACAATGGACAGATGAGTCTTTGAATGAAGTGCAAACTGCATTTGGCAGAGAAGAAACAAATGCACAAATTTTTATGGGGCTAATGAAGCATATTGTTCATCATCGTGGACAAGTTACAATTCTTATGCGTCAAGCTGGAATCAAACCTTCTGGGGTGTATGGCCCACCAAAAGAAGATTGGATTCACTTAGGTGTGGAAAATCCACCACTTTAATAGTATTATGGACAGCTCGTTAGGAATTCGAAAGGGAAATCTTTCCCTTATTTGACCTCTTATCTACACTAAAAGTTAACAGAGATGTTTGGTATGAATGATTTAATGCCGAGGAGATTTATATGAACCTTTGTATCCGTTTGTGGAACCGCATCCATAGGATTTAGAACTTTTTAATACTGCGAGGAAATGGAGAAGGGATACCCAATCAGTGTGTGGAAAATCTACATTAAAGTACCTCTATGTAATGGAGATATGTTAACGAGTATAAATGCAGAGGCAAAAAATAGGGTGAATTATTTATCTACTTTAGTGTTTGATTTAGAAGTCTGTAAATTGGGACGTGCTAGACAAGAATCCTATTTATATGGGGTTCTTTTTTTATTAAATAATATTAATCATGGTCCCAATCAGCCTCCTGTCAAATTCACCAGATGATTAGAAAAGGGTTTACAAATGGATAAAGACGCATTTTTACTGCAGCAACCAGTCTTTCGGCTATGGCAGCTCCTGTTGGTTCCTTACTAGGTGGAAGTGTTGGTGCATGGATCGGAAGCGTCCTCGTCGTGACCTGTTCAGGGATTATTGTTTTAATTGTCGCCATATGTTGGCTGTTAAATGCGGAGGTTAGAAAGCTTCCTCCTACAAAATCTTTAGATGAAAATAGTCTAGTCATTCAAGGGGAAGGATAACCTATTTTTCTATATAAGCGCTGTTATAAAGGGGACTGAATATAGCTAAATGATAGCGTGATGAAACATCCGACAATATCTTTATTCGGAGGGACTTATGGAAATGAAAGTAGAGTTAGTGAAGCAATTAATCAGAGAACAATTTCCCCAATGGAAGGAACTACATATTAAACCTGTGAAAAATGGTGGCCATGATAATCGTACGTTTCATTTAGGTGAAACGATGACGGTGCGATTACCAAGTGGGAAGGAATATGAGCCACAAGTAAAGAAAGAAGCCAGATGGTTGAATTTATTAGTGCAAAATGGACATTTATCAGGGGTGATTGATTTCGGTATTTTGGGTGTCGGTGATCCTGCTTGCGATTTTGCGATGGCTTGGACCTTTTTTGATCGAACGAGTAGACAAGTATTTAAGAAACAGATGGATGTTGACGAGGGAACGTGGAATCGCGCAAAAGGCTGGGCTTTATGGAAAGCGTTAATCACATATCATCATGACGAGAAGAAAATGAGAGAGCATGCACAAGCCACGATCAAAGAAATTTTAGCAGATGAGGACGATCGCGAGTAGAGAGAAAATTGGCATCCACAGAAGGCTACTTTTTGATAATAAAAGATGGCCATCGTTTCTTGAGATACCATTCTATAATTACTTCTTGTTTGATGTTTTTCTCCCAGATAAAAACCATCCAATTACGGCAATGCAGATAAGGACACCCCAAAAGACAATCGTCCAAACGGTACTATGTGGGAAAGCCTCTGGCAATATCCCCACATTTTTATGAGAAAGAGTTATGACAGCCAATTTCACTCCAACCCATGCAACGATTAGGAAAGCTACTGTTTCTAAGCCAGGGCGCTTATCTAAAAGTTGCACAAACCAGTTTGCTGCGAATTTAATTAAAATTAACCCGGCGATTGTACCAATTACAATAACGGCAAATTTCCCTCCATCTAATCCACCAATTTGCGGTAATGTTGTATCGGGTAATGTGACAGCAAGTGCAACAGCCGCAAGGACAGAGTCAATAGCAAAGGCAATGTCGGCGACACCGATTTTTGCTACGGTCGGCCAAAAATCGGGCCTGCCTTTATTAGTACGGTTATCTTTTTGTTTTGCTTCCGATTGGAAAAATTTTTTATAAATATGCTTCCCACCTATGTAGATAAGGTAGGCTGCACCGATCGCCTGAACCTGCCAAACATTTGCCATAAAGGAGATGAGGAAGATCGAAATAATCCGAAAAATAAAGGCACCCAAAATACCATAATTAATGGCTCGCTTTTTTTGTTTATCAGGTAAATGCTTTGCGATAACGGCAATCACTAGAGCGTTATCAGCAGACAGTATCCCTTCTAGACCAATTAATATTAATAATGTCCATCCGTACTCCAACCAAATTGAATTCATATAAAACCTCCTTCATAGCGATCGCTTATCATATAGTATGAGATAGTGCTTTAAAAAAATGCAGTAAGTTTTCTTAGGAGAAAATGGCAGATAATGAATCGCTGGTGCATTGTCTGGAAAGAGGCTAATTTTTCTATATGACCACTACCTGTTAATTCATGTAAAGTTTCACAGTTGCCAGCAAAAATATCCAGAAAAAGATGTACGTTAGGGGCTATAAACAATTAACTTTTTTCGATATACTTAGAAAATATTCTAGTAAGTACAGGAAGTGGTTCGGTATGAAGGATCCTTTACGATCAGATTGTTTAAATTGTTTCGGGTTATGTTGTGTAGCGTTGCCATATGCTAAGTCGGCGGATTTTCCTTTCAATAAAGAGGGCGGAAAACCGTGTAGGAATTTATGCTCCAATCATCTCTGTTCGATTCACAGCGAGCTGAGAGAGAAGGGCTTTCGGGGGTGTGTGTCCTATGAATGCTTTGGTGCTGGACAACATGTTTCACAGAATTTATATAAAGGAAAAGACTGGCGAGCAGATGGGGAAAATGCTCAAGAAATGTTTGCCGTATTTCCTCTTGTGCAACAACTTCATGAGATGCTTTGGTATCTAAGGCAGGCTATGGCATTAAAGGAGACTCAAGTTTTACATACTGATTTGGAAAAAATGTATGAGGAGACGGTTGAACGAACTGTACAAACGCCAAAAGAAATTTTAGAAATGGATATGGTAGAACATCGAAGTAAAGTAAATGTATTGTTAATCGAGACGAGTAGATTGTATCGAGCAGACTTCCTTAAAAAAAGTAAAAAGAAAAGAATGAATAAAGGCTTGGACTACTTAGGCGCAAACCTGACAGGGCTGAAATTGCAAGGGGAAGATCTTCGGGGAACTCTATTGATTGCAGCAAACCTAAGCCATAGTGATCTGAGAAAGGCCGATTTTATTGGAGCAGATCTTAGAGACGCAGAGTTAAGTGGAGCTAACTTATCTGATGCCCTCTTTCTTACCCAGGCACAAATCAACTCGACGAAAGGAAATATTCACACCAAAATACCGAGCTATTTAGATAGACCAAGTCATTGGCTGAACTGAATGTAGCTAAAAATGTTAGCTAATGCGATACTATCTCATATTCAATATGCGTAATTTGTAATAGTTTTTTTTCATTTCCTTTTACAGGCTCTAAATACGTCAGTAGACATTCAATGAATACGGGAAGGAGAGACGCAATATGACTGGAACAAAGATTAGTATGGAAGAGGCTCATTTAGCAGGGATTGATGTGAATTTTGAACGGATGGAAAATGGAGAGAAACGCTTTAGATTGGTGGGTACTGATGGAAGCTCTTATTGTCGGACGATCGCTTCAGAACGAGGGGGCTGGCAAAATAGTCATTACCATAAATCAGCATCTGAATTTTATATTGTTCAATCTGGCTGGATTGTCTATGCGGAAATCAGTTCAAAAGGAGCCTTGAATATAAGCTTTCTCCAAGAAGAAGAAAGTGTAACTGTCAAACCTTTTGTTCATCATAATATCTATTTGCCTCCTCATGCCGTCATCCATACGATTAAATATGGTGATGGAAGTACTGTTATTGATTGGTTTCCTTCAAAGGAATTAGATCAATATACTCAAAAACTTGCAGAGGATGATCTGCTTAAGATGAGTAAGAACTAACAATGAAGTGATGGTGTGGATTGAATGATTACCGAGATGAATCTGTTAGGGAGAGACATGGATGGGGTATATTATGGAGTTGAGAAAAATAGTTGGCAGTCGCCCACTTATAATGGTTGGGGCATGTGTGCTTCTACTAAATAACGACAAAGAAATATTATTACAGCTGCGAAAGGATAATCATAGCTGGGGACTGGCTGGTGGTTCTTTGGAGCCAGGTGAAAGCCTGGAACAAGCAGCTAAGAGAGAATTGTTCGAGGAGACTGGTTTGAAAGCAAAAAAACTACAGCTATTTCATGTTTTTTCTGGAGAAAACTTTTATTACCAATATCCTCATGGTGATGAAGTCTATAATGTCATAACCGTATACCTTTGTAATGATTATGAGGGAGAGCTACAAAATGATGAAAGGGAAGTTCAGGACTTATCATTTTTTGATATGAATAAACTGCCGTCTAATCTGAGTCCACCTGATGTTCCTATTTTGGAATATTATCGGAGAATGTACTGACCTGTGTCCTCTAAGCAAAAGAATGAGCCTAAGTCAACTATATAAGATGTAAGAGATCATGGAGGGTAGCTTGTTATTCTAAACGAGAAGGATAGTTAAGAAGAGTCCAAAAGATTAATCTAAATAAACATCATATTATTCAGGAGGGAGTTACTTGCAATTTTTTATCGGAATTGTTCCTTCGATTGAATACAAACTAAAAATAATAGAATTTCAACAAAGATGGAAAAATAATATTATTACAGAAGCGGTTGAACCCCATATAACCCTTAAGGCACAAGGTGGTTTAACACCTGATATAAAATGGATAAGTAAAGTCAAAGAAGTTTGTAGTCAATTTCAATCATTTCAAATATCGTTAAGTAAACCAATGTTCTTTGGTGATGACGTTGTTTATCTAAGTGTAAATTCAAAAGAACTATATACATTGCATAATAGGATTGTGAGAAAAATTTCCCCTACAAACGATTTAATTAAAAAGTATTTTGAACTAGATGATTTTGTACCACATTTGACTTTGGGACAAACATATTACGGTTTAACAAAACATGAACTTAGAGATATGGCAAAGTTGGCGAAAAAAGAGCTCAGTCCCTTTCCAACTTTTGCGGTTAGCTTTATAAGGGTTTATAAAGAAATTGAAACAAATAAATACGAAAAGTATTTAGATATTCCGTTTAGTTAAATAAGCATTTAGGACCATAAGCACAAGGAGAGAGTCGTAAATGGAAAATGAGCGATTAAAAATTTTTGATGAAGACAGAGAGCAGATAGGTGTTGCTACTCGTGAAGAGGTCCATCGGATTGGGTATTGGCACGAAGTTTTCCATTGTTGGTTTATTAGCAATGAAATGGGGATCGATTATATCTATTTGCAACTCCGTAGTGAAACCAAGAAGGAATACCCCAATCTTTTGGATATTACCGTTGCGGGACATTTACTGGAGAATGAAACCGTTCAAGGTGGTGTAAGAGAGATTGAAGAAGAAGTGGGAATTGATATTTCCTTTCAAGAATTAGAGCCGTTGGGGGTAATGGAATATTGTTTAATAAAAGATAATTTTATAGATAAGGAACTAGCAAATGTATTTCTATATAGATGTGACAGTTCCTTTGACGACTTTACTCTTCAAGAAGAAGAGGTTGCAGGGATTGTCAAAGTTGAACTAATAATTTTATGGAGCTTTGGTGTTGTGAAAGAGACACAATTGATATAAAAGGGTTTAGAATGAATAAAGAAGGAAATAAAATCCTTTTCGATGAGAGTGTAGGACGGGATCGGTTTGTTTCTTACCAAAATAAATTTTATAGGACCGTTATTCAAAAAATTAAAGACAAGATATAATAGATCTGGAGTGAACTGACGATCGCTATTGTTATTTTCGAATGCTAATATTTTCTACTAAATGTCCCTTTCCTTTTTCTAAAATTAAGTCTGCTCTATCCCTGGTTGGTAAGATATTTTCATAAAGATTCGCTTTGTTTGTTTCATGCCAAATACGATCAGCAATCAGTAATGCTTCCTCTTCTGACAGCTTAGAAAAACGCTGAAAATAGGATTTTGGATTCTGAAATGCTGTTTTTCGTAAAATTTTGAAGCGGTCTATATACCATTTTTCAATGAGGGCTTCATCGGCATCAATATATAGGGAAAAGTTGAAAAAGTCCGATATAAATACTCCAACTTCCTTATGTTTTGGTGCTTGTAACACATTCACTCCTTCAAGAATGACTACATCAGGGCGACAAATGCTCTGTTTTTGATCAGGGAGAATATCGTAGGACAAGTGGGAATACACTGGGGCCGATACCTGCCCATTTCCAGACTTTAATACAGATAGAAATCGAATTAACTTGGCTACATCATAACTTTCTGGAAATCCCTTTTTCTCCATCAATCCTAGTGCTTTGAGCTTTTTATTAGGGTAAAGGAATCCATCTGTTGTGACTAGTTCTACTTGTGGTCTATCTCCCCATTGAGAGAGCAAATACTGAAGTATTCTTGCCGTTGTACTTTTACCGACTGCGACACTTCCTGCCATACCGATTATAAAAGGGCTCTTTTTGGCAGTCAATTTCAAGAAATGGTTCATCTCTTTGGAAAGCTCTTTATATTGTAGGTAGTGGAGGCGAATCAATTGTGATAATGGGATGTAAATGTCTTCAATTTCTTTTAGTGTTAAATTTTCATTGATCCCTTGCAGAGAGTCTAGGTCAATATCAGATAGTTCGATATCATTCGTCTCTCTAAGTGTTGTCCATTGTTTTCTATTAAAAGAAATGTATGGTGAATATTCTTCTTTGTTCATATTTGACCCTCACGATTTAAAGTTTAACTGCTTTTGTATACAAGATAACACACCTATTGAAGATAATATAGTTCTATATGTTCTGATTTTGATTTACGCACAGGAAGTACGAGTAGACGGATATACGGTCAGAAATGATCAGTTCATAGTCTGTCAGAACTGGAAAGGATGTATGATTATGAAATCCCAAGAGGTTTATACAATAAAAAAAGTGCAAGAGGATGAATCCCCCCAAGTGATCGACTTTATGATGAGCATTCGAAGTGAGATTTTTCCGATGTTGTCAAAAGATCAACTACCTCCAGACTTACTTCATTTTCAATCATTCTATCTTCAACGAAAAAACGCGATTGTGTATGCTGCTTATTCTCAATCCAGGCAAGTGTTGGGCACGATCGGTGTTTGCCCATATGATGATCGATTTTCACAGTTACAAACATTTTACGGGGACTGGTCAACCGCAGAAATTGTTAAATGCTATGTCGATCCACAAGCTCGCCGACTAGGAATTGGAACGAGACTTTTTCAAGAAGCATTGCAATTTTGTTGTGATGTCGGTTATCAAAAGCTGTATTTACATACCCATCTGTTTTTGCCAGGTGCGCTTTCATTTTGGAAGACCAAGGGTTTTGCGGAGAGATGGGCGGAGGATGATCCAGTTTGGCAGACAGTGCATCTGGATATGGAGCTATAAGCATATGTAGGGCGAAAAGGTGATAGTCACTACTGTCACCTAGTCCTCTAAGGAGTTTAAGAGCAGAATATTCCCACTAATAAGATAACGGAGGACCGATAAACATGAATAAGAAAAAATTATTAGTAACTATTCTTAGTTTAGCATTTGTTGCTGTCTTTTTTTTCTTAGTATTACGTACTGAGACTAATCCAGAAGAGGAAATCTGTGCTCTAGCTTCAAAGCAATTTGATCTTTCTAGTCAACTTCGTTTTATGGATGTATCTGCAAATATCGTTTTTTGCGAAAGTGAATCAGGCGTAATGCCAGTCCTTACTAATAAAGAGTTCACAAAAGTAAAGAATGCCTTTCATGAATTGGATTTCCAAGAGTTCAACGAGGAAAAAGTGGAGAGGGGATTGATCAGTTGGCAAGCTGACCAATTCCCTAATGAGAAGTTTGCAATGATCAGTGGATTTGCGAATGATGAAGTTAAGGCAATCATCATCAATAGTGAAAATAGTGTCCAACCCAATCGTTTTTTAATCCGTGATAACTTATGGTTTTGGTATTTTACAACTGAAAAAGAAAAAGTAAACATGCCAATAGAAGTGACCGCTTTTGATGAAGAAGGCCATGTTATTTCTGAAGAAGTTGATGAATAAATATTTTTGCGGCATTACTAAGACTATTTCATCTCACTTGGTCGAATGTTAGCCATACAGATGGACATCCTAATACGAGGAGGATGAACAATGGCTACTATAAGAATTTTACTCATTTTAGTATTATGCAGTTTATTCTTTACGATGGGTGCTTCCGCTGAGACTCCGCTTAAAGCTGCATTTATCCGTGACCATCAGCTATGGATAAAAGACGGAGATAAAGAAATACAACTTACGAAGGGCCGATATGTATATTCACAGAAATGGTCTTATGACGGTCGTTTTATCGGATATATCGATGGTGATGAGCATGGAGAAAAATCGGATTTATTCATTTATGATATGGAGAAAAAAGAAAGCTACCAGCCTTATATAGGGATTGAAACATCTGATTTTCAATGGTCTCCGATTAAAAATCAATTGGCATACAATGATCATGGCGTATTAAATGTGACAAAAACAGAGAGAGGCCGTCCGCAAGGGTTTGAAAATATTGCATTAGGTGTGAGTGGATTTGCCTGGTTTCCGAATGGGCAGGAGTTTATCGTATCCTCCTCAGCCGTTTTGCGCCCTACTGGCTGGGGACCAGTCCCCCTATATAGAATTCCCCTGGATGCTAATCTGAACGTCGAAAAAATCAAGCCCTTTTATACACTCCAAACAGATGAAAAGGATTTGTTTGCGACTGATGTGGGGAATTTTAAATGGAGTTCCGATGGAAAATGGATTAGCTTTTTAGCCACCCCTACGGCATCATGGGCAATGGATAGTAATACATTAGCGGTCTTATCATCACAAGGAAAAGAGTTTCAAGTGATAGGAAAAATGTTGCAATATCAAGATTGGATGAAGTGGGCCCCAACAGCCAATCAATTAGCCTATATTTCAGGTGAAGGAAGATTCCTTGTTGAAAACAAAAAAATGACGATTGCTGACATTCCGATTTCTAAGCAACAAAAGGAATATACACCTAAAGGATATGTTGATCTTGATTTGGAATGGTTCTCCTCAGAAAACGTAATCGTAGCACGAGCAAAAGAGAACAAGGAGTGGAAAGAAGGCCCTGTTCCGACGATGCTTACAACACTCTATGCGATTAACATAAAAACAGACCAGCAAAGACAAATCACCTTTCCTGAAAAGAATGAACTGGATGAAGAGCCACAAGTTGTTGGTTCTAAACTTACTTGGTTTCGTCGATATAAAGAAAATGAGCAAGGGGAAGTGTGGATCAAGGATGGTTTAAACGGTCAGGAGCATGTATGGATTAAGCAGGCTGATTCAGCTCCTGTTTTTTTTCGCAGAATACCGTGGTGACTGTAAGGGGATTCGGAAAGAATGTGGGGAAACAGCACCCGACTTTCATCACGCACTGCTTTTATTGGGTAAAGAATCTGGATTCTTGCACATAAGGATATTAAATATATATGTTCAGTTTGTACTGGGGCATACATAGCCAGAGAAACTGGTTTGCTGGAAGGAAGGCTACTACTCATCATTTAACTTGGAAAACCCTTCAACAAAAATATCCCGATATTCAAGTAATAACGGACCGTAAAGTTGTTCATGATGGTAATCTTATTACTTCTGGGGGTGTATCCTCCGGAATCAATATGAGGATATCTATCTTGTAGAGCAAATCATGGGGAAACCAGCTGCTGAAACCATTGCTGTGATGATTGAGTTTGAAGGAATTTAGTGAACCGTATAGAAATTATAATTATGATTATAAAAAAACAGGGGTGATGATGTTTTTACAATTTAAGAGAGAATTATGGCTTGCTTTAAAGGTGTGATAACAGGCGATGCCGTTGGCAAACAGACCGAAACGCTTGCCCATGAAGATATAAAAACATGGTATCCAAATGGGAGTTCTAATTTTCATGGAGAGATTGGCGAAGTTATGCCAAGATATAAGAATAGACATTACGGATATTGTTTCGGAGAAACTACTGATGATTCTGAACAAACTATTGTAATTGCTAGAGTTATAGCGAATGATGAGAAAATTACTCATACTTCTGTAGGTCGTGAATTAATGACCTGTAAAAAATCCAATAGACTAACTTATGAAACGGTAATCTACGTCAGAATTAGGGGAGCCTGGGAGCGGATAGTAATTCATATTAAAGGTGGTGATTTGCCTTGGAACAAGCATTTATCAAGTGGGTATTTCAATATAAAACCATATTCTAAATGGCTTATATTTGTAATGATTGGGGTGCTTATAGTCGGTGTAGTGAATATTGCGAATGCCCACTTGATCAAAATAATGACGGACATGGCTTTAAGCGGGGATTGGTCAAAAACATTTTATACTGCTTTTCTTATTCTCCCGGTTATTTTAGTTGGAGCTATTTCGGAATATGTTTCTAAATATTCAACAAATGTATTTAGCGGTGGGATTATGAAAGATTTAAATCAGGATGTCATTCATAGAATGTTGCATTTACAGGTGTCAATATTGGAAAACAGTCATTCAGGCGATATCATTTCTCGGATGACGAATGATATAAGATTCATCCAAGATTTTTTTAAGAATACCTTTCATAACATGATTTTACAGCCGGTTCTTTTTCTAGGGGCATTTCTTTACTTAGTCACCATTAATTGGTTACTCGCTATTTGCACGGTTATCCTTATGCCTATTATCACAAAAATTGTTAGCAAAATAAGCAACATTATCGAACGGTTTTCAACTGCTGTTCAAACTCGGGAAGGGCGAGCTAACACCATGGTTAGAGAAACGATCACAGGTATATCCATGATCAAATCTTTCAATTTACATCAAACATATTACAAAAAGTATGAAAATGAAGTAAATGAAATGCTTGAGCAGAAACGCCAAATTGCGAAACGAACTTTCTTTATACATGCCATCACGTCGTTTCTTGTCATGACCCCTTATTTAATGATTGCCTTATTCGGGGGTTACTTAGCAATGAATACGAATATGAGTGCAGGAGATCTTGTTGCTTTTATTTTTCTTATGCAATACTTATCGGGACCTATCAGTCAGATCCTGCACTTGTTTTCTCAATTTCGAATAAGTATTTCTGGATTTAGACGTATTTATGAATTGTTTGATTATCCATTAGAACGTCAAACCGGTAAGCCACTCGATCCAGCTTTACTTAATGAAGAAATGGCCACCCCGATTATTCAATTTAAGAATGTGCATTTCTCCTATAACAAACAAATATCGGTATTGAGCAATTTATCGTTTACCATTCATCATAATGAGACGGTAGCCTTAGTCGGATTAAGTGGTTCAGGGAAAAGCACAATAGTAGATGTTTTAACTCTATTCTACCCCATACAAAATGGATCGGTATATGTATATGGAAGACCTATCGATGATTGGATTCCGAATGAATTACGACAACAATTCGCAGTCGTTTCTCAAGATGTCCACTTATTTCCTAGTTCTATTGCGGATAATATCCGATGTGGAGATCCACAAGCATCATGGGATGAGATTCAAAATGCTGGTAAAATGTCGTTTGCACATGACTTTATAATGGAGCTACCTGAAGGCTATCAGACAATCGTTGGCGAAAACGGAGTCACGTTATCAGGTGGACAACGCCAAAGAATTGCCATCGCTAGAGCCCTTTTAAAAAAGGCTCCTATATTACTATTAGATGAAGCAACTTCTGCTCTGGATACAGAGACAGAGAGGAAGATTCAGCAAAGTTTAAACCGTTTAAGAAGAGGGCGAACGACATTCATTATTGCTCACCGAATTTCTACAGTGAAAAGCGCCGATCGCATTTTAGTATTGGAGGGTGGAAAGATTATTGCAGATGGTACACATGAAACGCTTTTACAACAAAATGACATGTACCGCCATTTATTCGCACAATAAATGACAATAGGAAGGTGTCGGATTGCATAGATTAATAAAGGATAATCCATTTTTTAAACTACTTTCACTGCTTGGAAAACATAAAACGTACTATTTTTCCGTGTTAATGTGCGCTCGTGTGCTGACTTTGGTTCAGACCATACTTTTTGCGTGGTTATTAAAACTGGTCATCGATACAGTAACCGGGCTGATACGGAATTTATGCTCATTTCTATTAGTATCACAGCTTTCATATTTGTCCTTATGGTAATAGAGTTCTATTTAAATTATTTACTTTCTACACGAACAAATTACATAATTGGGCAGATGAGATTAAGATTTATTGATCATTTAATACACATGCCTCTTGCATACTATGATACGCAACAAAGTGGAGAACTTATGTCACGGTTAACGAACGATATTCATACTGTCGAGAGTGCCTTCACTAGTAAAATTGTAAATTTGAATAGTACACTAATGGGAGGAGCTATCTCCATTGTTGTGATATTTGTAATGGATTGGCGAATGGGGATTTTTTCAGTGAGTGTGGGTTTACTTATGGGAACAACGAATGCTATATTTGCGCCAAAATTCCGTCATATTGCCGAACAACTTCAAGAAAAGTTAGCTTTTTTGAACTCAACTTTATCCAATATGTTATCGGGTATCCGCACCATTAAACTTTTCAATCTATATGGACAGCAGAAAGAACAATTTGGTAAGGATAACGCCAATATTTATTCGTTATTTATCCAACAAGGGAAGTTCGAGGGAAGATTAGCTGGGCTCAATCTATTTCTCAACTATTTAAGTAGTGTTGGGATTTTGAGCTTTGGTATTTTACTATCGACTTATAGTGATATCGGGATCGGAACGGTGGTGGCTATACTATTCCTACAACAAAGCGTGACTTCGACTTTCTTATTTACTGGCAATTTTGTTTCTGATCTACAACAATCTCTCGTTAGCACAAAAAGGATTTTTGAAGTACTAGATATTCCTCAGGAAGCTGATCATTATTCGATTCAGTCAGATGGTCAAACTGTATGTGATCCGAACATCGTCATTCACCTCAAGGATATTTGTTTTCGTTACAAAAGAAGTGACTATGTATTATATGGACTCGATTTATCCGTTCGGGAGGGAGAAAAGGTTGCTCTTGTCGGGCCTAGTGGGGCAGGGAAGAGTACGATCTTTAAAATTTTAATGGGGTTCTATTCATTTGAGTCAGGTTCAATAGCAATTTTTCACAAAGCTATTCATCAGTACTCAAAGGAAGAACTTCGACAGCAGATTGCCTACGTGCCTCAGGATCCCTTTTTATTTCATACAACGATCGAGGAAAATATTCGTTATGGTAATCTTAATGCAACTAGACAAGATGTGATAGAGGCGGCAGAGAGAGCCAATATACATGCTTTTATAAAAACTTTACCTCAAGGATATGATACAGTTGTGAATGAGCGTTCGACAAATCTGTCTGGGGGACAACGCCAACGTATTGCGATCGCACGTGCATTTGTCAAAAATGCTCCGATTCTGCTACTTGATGAAGCCACTTCCGCACTAGACACGGAATCGGAGAAACTTATTCAACATGCATTGGAAGAGTTAATGGCCAATCGTACGACGCTAATCATTGCTCATCGACTGACAACCGTTCAAAAAGCGGATAAAATCTTTGTTGTCGACGAAGGAAAAATTGTCGAGGAAGGGTCACACAAGCAATTGTTAGGTGAGAAGGGCCGCTATCAGAAACTGTATTTAGAGCATTAGTAATAAGACTCTATACAGTTAAAGCAGTTGGAGATTAGTAATCTGCGAGGTGTAATGATATCAATCGTCACGAATAAACATGGTCATCGATTATGCGGCAAGTGAAGCACAATTACGTGGGATATGATATCGAATATAGGGATTGTCGATGAAGTGGACGAGTATATTGCGAAGATGATAGTGAAAACGTAGATTAAGATATAATACGAAGGGGAAAGGGAGTGACGAATCAGGTGCCAAGCGTTCAAAAGATAGAAGAATTAATCAGGTCGTATTATAAGGTAGCGGTTATAAAAGATGTAGAATATTTAGGAGAAAGTGACAATCTGACCTTTTGCATTCACACGGTGAACGACAATAAATATTTACTCAAATGTCATATGGGAGCTAAATCTAGTTGTTTCATTGAGTCCGAATTGCGATGGCTTGAGGAATTAAAAACAAATACTAATTTAAAAATCCAAACACCCGTAAGAAATACGAACAATCAATTTATAACTAGAATAAATGATAATAAAACAGGCACTCCGGCTTACTGGACCTTACAGGAATGGATTGAAGGAGAGGTATTACATAGACAACCAACAGACACAGAGATTGAAAAGCTGGCCCGCTTAATGGTGACTCTTCATAGAAACTCTTGCTCTTGGGACGCCCCGGAATCAGTAGAAAGACCTTGCTATAATGCTGAAAATTTATTGAGTTCACTAACTCAATTAGAACTCTTGCTCCGACTAAATATCGTGACATCCAATGATTTTAAAATCATTCAGGAGACGACAAGGAAAATTGAAATGGTCATTCATTCACAAAAGAAAACTAATGATACATGGGGAATGATTCATGCAGATATACACGAAAGCAACTATGTTTTTCACAATGGAGAACCTTCCATAATTGATTTTTCATCTTGTGGTTTTGGATATTATTTATTTGATGTTGCCGAGACCTTATTACATCTTAGTCCAAACAATAGGAGGAAATTTATTACATACTATCAGGACGAGAGAAAATTAGTAGGGGATTATCTGGAAGTGATTGAGGCGTTTTTTATCTGGGCAATCATACGAAATTTCGCCTTTCTTTCTAAAAATAGCGACGAACATAATGAGTTAGCGACAATGATCCCCTTTGTAGTTGAAAACTATTGCAGAAAATACCTTAAAGGAGAAGCTTTTTTATAACTTTCTCTCAGCGATCCTTTTTAGCTCTTAAACATGGATCGGTGCATGGATGAAAATTGCGTGTTTAATGATCGGCATATTTTATTTCCCTTTCATGTATAAAGTTACTTAAATTAGTATTCTACAGCAATAAGAGCGAACGTGCTTTAAACATTTCCGTATTTAGAATGGTTAGTAAAAAAGGAACATGTATCGAAAGGGTTTTATCAGCCTTTCGCGAATAATAAATTATAATGGTAAATTTTAAAAATTTTAGCAGAAAATTATACTGATGGTTTTATGCTTTTCCACTCTAAAACGCTTAGAAAAAACGCGGAATTGGTTTTATATGTTGAAGATCACTGGCTAGAAACATGGAAATCCTAAATGAATTCTTCTTAATTCAATCGTTAAGAGGACAAGGAATTGCTGAGCAAGCGGCAAATCTAGTGTTTGAACAATTTAAAGGGAATTGGGAATTATTACGAATCCATCCGAAAAGAATATTGTAGGTAAGAAATTTTGGAGGAAGACGATTTCTATTTATACAAAAGGTGACTATACGGAGGAACATGGCGAAACATTTGATGGTTATAAGCTTATTTTTCGCTTTTCTAATGTGGAAATATAATGAGATCGTGTGAGTATCGGGAGAGGAATAAAGGCTATGGAACAAAGAATACTTGAGTTACTAAACGAGATCTACCCACTAGATTTCGTGCAGATTGAATCAGTTACAGAGCAGATGTATCGCTGTACAACGGAACAAGAGGAATTTTATGCTCGGATAACGAATTATAAAACATATGATGAACAATTAGAAGAAGTGACATTCACAAACTTCTTATATAAGGAAGGATTTGGTGTACCGCCGGTAATCTCGTCATTAAATGGAAATTTAATAGAACAAATGAACCTTGAAGGGGAAGTTCTGACAGTTTTATATCGAGCGGCTCCTGGAATACATTTGCCAAGAAATCAATGGAAACCGAATGTCTTAAAAGAATTAGGGAGGCAAATAGGGAAATTACATTGTTTATCTAGGAAATTTGAAGAATTGGAAACAGTTAAGTATAGGAAAGATTGGTATGAAAATGAGGAATATCATTTTCTTACATTTATCCCTAAAGAAGAAACTACGATTAGGCAGGTTGCCCATGGGGTTTTATCAACCATTAGCGAATTGCCAAAAAATCATTCCACATACGGATTACTACATGGGGATTTATGGTTAGAGAACATATTGATAGATCGTGACTCCAATGTAACGATGATTGATTTTCAAGATTGTGAGAGACATTATTACCTCTATGATCTAGCTATACCAATCTATAGTGCTTTGGAATATACGTTTGTTGGAGATGGCAATCTCATTAACTATGAACGCTCCATCACAAAGGCCATAATCGATGGTTATCAAGAAGAAAATAATTTATCTTCAGACATGTTAGAGAAACTGCCACTTTTTATTAAATTAAAGGAATTATTCGAATATAATTCAATGCATATGAATTGGGATAAAGAGAATTTAACGGAAGAACAAATACGAATTATGAACCTATATAGAAGCAAAATTGAACGTGATTCTATCAATTTTAAGCTTTAGTAAATTACTGAAACATAAATAAATGCCCCAATTTCATTTGAAGAGGAGAGACAATGGAAAATTTTAAAAGAAGCCTCTCTTTGATGCTAGAATACGTATAGACTAAGGTGATGAAAATGTCTCTAAGATTAGAGGATATTAACTCAAATAACTGGATTGACTGTATTTTTTTAACAACAGATAAAGAAGAAAAGCATTTATTATTTGAAGAGTTTGTTGCCTCCAATGCAGTTTCTCTTGCACAATCAAAAATGGAAACTGGTTGGGAAACAAAAGCTATATACAACGAAGACCAAATGGTCGGATTTGCCATGTATGGTTTCGCAGAAAAGGAAGGGTTTTATGAGATTTGTCGGTTCATGATTGATTATCGTTTTCAAAATAAAGGTTATGGAAAAAAAGCCTTGTTATTGATTATCGAAGAAATGAGAAACATCCCTGACTGCCAAGAAATCTATCTTAGTTTCGATCCTGAAAATAAAGTCGCTCTTTATTTATACGAAAATATTGGATTTAAAGATACAGGGCGAACGGTAGAAGGAAATATTACGGAGGTTTTATATAGTTTGGAGCTTGATAAGTAACATAAGCCTTAGGATCGAACAGTCTATTTATGTAGCGATTTTTTCAAGGATAGATATTGCTACCACGTAAACGGAGACATGTAATATTTCGTTTGTGAAACCCCTTTATAATTTATTGTTTATTACTAATTTAAGATAGGATGTACATTAATGAAAATAAAACAAAGTAGTTTTTTCTTAATAGTTTTATTATTAATGTTAGTAATAATGTTTTTATTGTATTTATTGTTTTCTAGGCCAATTGGGTCTGTTAAATTATATGAAGATCTAAGTATAGCAAAGGAATATAAAGACATTGAAAAACTTATTGATGATGAATACATTGATCAATTTAGAGAAACAGATTTTAAATTATTAAAAAATAGTATGGGTAAGGATAGCCCAAATGAAATAAATGAGTACTCAATATTTAAGTACAATGATAAATGGATACTGATTGAAAAATCTCCAGGAACTAAAAACAATATTTTAAATATAAAAGTCTTAAATGAAGATAATATTAAAACTTTGAACCAATTTTTAAATTAATTGTTATTTTTATAGAAATTCTTAGTGCCTCAGCATTCTCGGTGGAAACATTTTTTAATAACTTATCAAGACCCATTTCACACCTCTCTCATACAATAACGTTCCAGTAATCAATTTTGTGGAATAAATTAAATGTTTTTTATGAGCACTAACTTTATTATTAAGCGCCACTACTGTTCCCAGCTCCGTGTATTGTAACAAGGAGACAACTTTTATTTTTTTGACGAAAAAACAAGGCAATCTTTTAAGAGAAGTTTCAAACAATAATAACGAGGGATTCATTAGGGGAAAGTAATTGAAAATAGGAGATGTCCATAATGGTATATTCAGATCAAGAAGAGCATATAATGTTCGGGGCCAGCTCTAATGTCGGTATTTGGTAGAAATTGGCCAACATTTTTGTCGGGGCATATACAAATAAAGAACCGTCAACTCTACTGACCATAGTATAATGATTAGTAGAGCTG
>NZ_JALIFP010000028.1 GCF_022867885.1 Lederbergia sp. NSJ-179
CAAATTACCTGACTATTTGCGAAATCCACTACTTCATGCTGGGACAGCATGATAATAGAATTGTACCTATCCCTTTCATACCAAGCGTTAAGGCTTATTTAGCATGTCCGAAACTTGAGTTACTAATGCATAAATGGATCCGGTCCTGGAACTGGCGAATATCAATTTGCTTCGTGTTCGTTAGGAAATGATTTGACGGGCTGCCGTACTAGTTAGTCACGACATTAGTTATCGACGGTAAATCGTATCGGCTGAATTTCCTTTTTAAACCCCAGATTCGCAAATGTGAAAGAATCTTCAAAGAATGAACAGCTTAGGAGAAAAAATAAAGTATGTGCTAAAGCGTTAACACGCCGGGGGACTAGCCCTTATCCCCGCTAATCCAAAATATTTAAACGCTCTGTTGTAAGGAGGAAACTAAAAGAATAAAATTTCCAGGCAGAACCCCTAAGCGTCCTGCCTCTTTTCATTTTTCATCTCATAATAGTCCTCCAATAAATAAGCAATCCCTTTGCAATGTGGATGGTTGCGAATATTTTCGATTAATCCTTTCACAATCGCGGGGCTTAAGGAAGGTGTGATAAGCTCTTGCTTGAGCAGGAGTAAGGACTCCTTCTCAAGCGAATCTTCCATTTCGTCCATTTTTTGCTCCATGCTTTCGAGTAACTGGTCCTTGGTCACCTCCTGATTCTTCCCGTACTTAATCAAAGGGATATAATCCTGTGAAATGAAGGGGATCGTCATATACTTTGCCAACAAATTTGTTTTTTCCACAAGTGATCGTGAAAGTAAATCGAAATCTATCTCAACATTTTCGTATAAAAATAGCTCCGCATACATTCCCATAAAGCTTTTAATACAGAAAATGAGGTCGTATTTCGTATCTTTGATCCTATCCCCGTACACTCTCTCAACCAACGACAAGATCGCTTTTTCATGTAATTTGTTGTATTGATGCATTTTCACAATGAGCTCTTCGTTGACTGTTTGCATCTGTTCTTGCATGAAGAGTTTGGCAAAATCCTTGTGTTTATGAAAGAAAGTATAAGTCGTATAGTAAAATTCATATAGAAGTTTATCATCATCTGAGTCCTTGACCAAGTAGTCAATATCTGAAGTGATTTGCATCATAAAATGGTCAATTAATGTTAAAATCAATTCATCTTTGGATTTAAAAGAAAGGTAAAAAGCGCCTTTAGAGATTCCGCAACGATCTGTGATTTGTTGAACGGATGTAGCTCTAAATCCTTGCTCTGCAAAAAGTTCTAATGCTTTTTCCATAATCAATTGTTTTTTGAGCATTCGATTATTTCTCCTCTATCTTTATTGTTGACAAGTGACTAATTAGTCATTATTATAGGTAAATAGGTTAGAAAAGTCAATTGGAGGTAGGTATAGTAGTGAAGGGGTTAGTTAATTTTGTCATAAAGAATAAATTAGCTGTTTGGTTATTAACGATCATCATCGTTGTCTTTGGACTATATTCAGGATCCAGGATGAAGACAGAAACGATTCCGGATATTTCGATTCCTTACTTAATGGTTATGGACGTTTATCCAGGGGCCACTCCTGAAAAAGTAATGGAAGAAGTATCCATGCCGTTAGAGAAGAAGATAGAAAACCTGAAAAATGTAAAAGCAGTTTATTCCAATTCCTATTCTAACATGTCTAGTATTCAGGTGGAATACGATTATGGAATTGATATGGATGAAGCGAATCGGGAATTGAGATCGGCCTTGGACGATGTCACATTGCCAGATGGGGCACAGGCTCCGGAAATAACGGCGATTAACATGAATATGATGCCAGTTGTCGCATTAAGTGTTAGTAGTACAGAGGAAGATATTGTGGAATTAACCTCCACGGTTGAAGAAATCATTCTTCCAAAAATTGAGAAACTGGATGGTGTTGCTTCAGCCTCGATCGCAGGTCAGCATGTCGAAGAAGTCGATTTGACGTATGATGATAAAAAAATGGCTGAACTGGATTTAACAGAAGATAAAGTTAAAGAAATGATTCAGGCAAGTGATATGGCTGTTTCATTAGGATTATATGAGTTTGAAGAAGGGGAGCAAGCTGTTGCGGTAGACGGAAAATTCATGACTGTAGATGAACTAAAAAACATGTTGATTCCCGTCACTCCTTCAGAAAAGAATCCATCACCATTTGTGAAGCTTAGTGATATCGCAAAGGTAGAGTTAGTTGGGAAAGTGGAGTCTGTTTCACGGACAAATGGCGAGGATGCCATTGCCATTCAAGTGATAAAAGGGCAAGATGCTAATACGGTCGATGTTGTGAACAGTGTGAAGAAATTAATTAAAGATGAAGAGAAAAATATCGAGGGACTTACGATTAATGTTTCCCTTGACCAAGGAAAGCCGATAGAAGATTCCGTTGCAACGATGATCGAGAAGGCCTTATTTGGTGGTTTGATTGCGATCCTAATCATTCTTCTCTTTCTACGTGACTTTAAATCTACGATTATTTCAATCGTATCGATTCCAGTCTCTATCTTCATGGCTCTATTACTCTTGCACTGGATGGATATTACGTTAAACCTTATGACATTAGGGGCAATTACAGTTGCAATCGGTCGGGTGATCGATGACTCGATTGTCGTTGTTGAAAATATATACAGGCGGCTCCATTTAAAAGAAGAGAAATTAACAGGGCGAGCCCTTATTAGAGAAGCAACAATTGAGATGTTCAAACCAATTTTGTCGTCCACTCTCGTAACCGTGGCTGTTTTCGCTCCGCTGATTTTTGTGGGTGGAATGGTTGGCGAATTATTCGTGCCATTTGCGTTAACAATGACATTTGCACTCGGGGCTTCATTACTAGTGGCGATCACAATCGTACCGGCTTTATCTCACTTCTTATTTAGAAAAAAATTATATGGTAAGAAGAAGTCAAAGAGTCATCATAAAGAAGTTGGGAAACTAGCAAGTTGGTACAAGGGCATCCTTGATTGGACCCTTAATCATAAAGCCATTACTTCCATCATTTCCATTGCACTATTAATTGGTAGTTTGACATTAACGCCTCTCATTGGATTTAGTTTCTTGGGCAGTGAGGAAGAAAAAGTGATGTATCTAACTTATACACCTGCAACAGGTGAGTTGAAAGAAGATACATTAAAGAATGTGGAAAAAGTGGAACAAGAGTTATTAAAACGGGATGATATTGATACCTTGCAGCTATCTGTCACGGACAGTGACAGTGGTGACTCCATGTCCGCTCTGATGGGCGGTGGGTCTAGTGGTGCGTTAATGTACCTTATCTTTGATCCAGATATGAAGGATTTCCCAGAAGTTCGCAAGGAAATCGAAAACTATGTGTTTGACATTGGCCAGTCAGGTGAATGGAAGAGCCAAGATTTCTCCTCCATGGGAATGTCAACAAATGAGATTAGTTACTCACTTTACAGTGAAAATCTAGATAAACTAAATGATTCTGTAAAAATGCTCGAAGATGTGATGAAAAAAAATGATGGCCTAGAAGATGTTTCTTCCAGTGCAGAAGATGCCTATGTCGAATACACCTTCAAAGTCGAGCAAGACGAATTATTACAATATGGCTTAACAGCTGGCCAACTTGTGATGATGTTAAATCCCACGAAACAAGAAGAGGTTTTAACAACCATTGAAAAAGATGGACATGACATGAAAGTCATTGTTCAGCAAGAACAATCTGAACAGCCAAAATCGATTGATGATATGCTTGATACCCCTGTACAGACAGCTCTTGGGACAACGATGCCGCTTTCTGATCTTGTCAAGGTAGAAGAAGGCACAACCCAAAATACCCTTGCACGGAGTAAGGGAGAATACTATGCAACGGTTTCAGGTACAATCCTTGGTGATGATATTTCCAAGGCTACATCTGAAGTCGATAAAGCGATAGATGACTTAGATCTACCAAAAGGTGTGACAATTGATGTTGGTGGTGTAGCGGCAGATATGACTGAAACCTTTACACAACTAGGTGTAGCGATGCTTGCGGCGATTGCGATTGTCTACTTCATCCTTGTTGTTACCTTCGGTGAAGGGGTCGCACCATTCTCGATTCTATTCTCATTACCATTTGCGGTGATTGGTTCCTTTGTTGGATTATTTATTGCGGGTGAAACGATTTCCGTATCCGTGATGATGGGACTGCTAATGCTCATTGGAATTGTCGTCACTAATGCGATTGTGCTGGTCGATCGGATTGTACGGATGGAACATGGTGGTATGGGCATGCGCGAAGCGATCTTAGAAGCGGGCGCCACACGTCTACGGCCAATCCTGATGACGGCTATCGCGACAATTGGAGCGTTAATTCCATTAGCCATTGGTGCAGAAGGCGGCGGTGGTCTCATTTCAAAAGGCTTAGCCATTTCCGTTATTGGTGGTCTAGCAAGCTCCACCTTATTAACCTTGATCATTGTACCAATCGTGTATGAGATCTTATCGAAGATGTTTAAGAAAAACCGGAAAGAAGTAGTAGAAAACTAATAGAAACAGCCCTGCTGGTCAATCCTGCGGGGCTGTTTCTTTTTGTTTGCGGGTGGCCAATAGAATGATAGGAAAGGCGGATTCCAAAGACTGATAAAGCGATCAAACCAAGGCCCTTAAATGGAAAAAATCCTCCATGTAAAACGTACGTTTCTATTATCAACCTTCTATGCTAAAATGAAATGAAGAAAAACGAATGGGTGATCACATGACACAAATCATTAAAATAGCTGTCAGGACGCTTGTAGAATATGCTTTTCGAAGTGGGAGCATTGAAACGGGATTCCGTACCGCTTCCTCTTTGCATGAAGGCACAAAAATTCACCAAAAGATCCAAAAAACCTATCGGGAAACAGATCAAAAGGAAGTGTATTTAAAAACGGAAGTTCCGCTAAATGATCTCACTTTTCAGATTGATGGGCGTTGTGATGGTTTGTTGATGGATGAGGATGGGGTGATCACCATCGATGAAATTAAATCCACCTCGATGCCATTGGAGCAAATCACAGAGGGAACCTATCCTGTTCACTGGGCACAGGCAATTCTGTACGCCTATATTTACGCAAAAGATCATGATAGATCTGAAATAAATATTCAACTTACCTATGTTCAGGTACGGACAGAAGAAGAAAAGAGATTTCAACGGGTTATGACAAGGGAAGACCTGGAAGCTTTTGTCCTAGATGTCGTATCTCGCTATGCTTCCTTTGCTCGTTTAAGGATGGAGCTTCAGAAAAAAAGGAATGAAAGCACAAAGGCTTTGACCTTTCCCTTTGACCATTATCGTCAAGGTCAGCGCAAGCTTGCAGGTTCTGTTTATAAAACCATTCAAGAAAAAAAGACCCTCTTTGCGAAAGCCTCCACGGGGATTGGCAAGACGATCTCAACAATTTTTCCAGCGGTGAAGGCGATTGGGGAGGGGCATGTGGAGCGAATTTTTTACCTAACAGCCAAGACGATTACCCGTACGGCTGCTGAGGAAGCTTTTCGGCTTTTACAGGAAAAAGGGTTAGAATTAGTGGTTGTAACGATTACGGCGAAGGAAAAGATTTGTTTTCAGGAAAAAGTGAAGTGTGACAAAGCGGAATGTCCATTTGCAGATGGCTTCTATGATCGCATTAATGGGGCCGTATCGGATATATTGGGGCATGAAAAGATGCTCACAAGGCCCGTGATTGAGCAATATGCACGTAAACATAGGATCTGTCCCTTTGAGTTTTCCCTTGATTTGGCGTATGCGGCAGATGCCGTGATCTGTGATTATAATTATATGTTTGATCCAAGGGTTTCTTTGCAGCGGCTTTTTGAGGAAGAGAAGAAAAAGACGGTTTTATTAATTGATGAAGCTCATAATCTAGTAGATCGAGCAAGGGAAATGTATTCAGCTACTGTCGTCAAATCCCATTTTCTTGAGTTGTATCGAATGTATAAAGGGGAAAACAACGGGATTGCGAAGACGGCCAAAAAAGTAAATGATCATTTGCTGGAAAAAAAGAAGCAAAATCAAATGCTAGAGAAGAAATTGGATGAAAAGCTTGTACAGGCAGTGGAAGCTTTTGCTTTTAAGGCTGAGGAAGAATTAGTCCGTGGCGAAGAGGCAGAGGAGCTTTTATTGGAGGCGTATTTTGAGGCCCAGGCCTTTGTCAAGATCGCGCGCCTGTATGATCAACGATTTACAAGTTATTTGATCGTAAATGGAAATGAGGTTGAACTGAAGCTATTTTGCTTAGATCCATCTGCACAGTTGGAACAAATGGGGAAAGGTTTCCGTTCCAAAATTTTCTTTTCCGCCACTTTGACTCCTGCCGGTTACTATATGAATTTGCTTGGTGGGAAAGAAGATGATTATGTGCTTTCTATTCCTTCACCATTTGATCGGGAGCATGTGGAAGTCATGATTCAGCCATTATCCACGAGGTATCGTGATCGGGATCGTACACTGGAACCGATAGTGCAGTTTATTATCGATATTTTACAAAAAAAGGCAGGAAACTTTCTCGTGTTTTTCCCATCGTACCAATATATGCGTACGGTATATGAGCGTTTTATTACGATGGCACCAGATGTTAGGACGATTGTACAAGATGTGGGCATGACAGAGGAACAGCGTGAGGGCTTTTTAGAAGCCTTCGGAGAAAATGGGAACCCAGTAGACCGGCTGGTAGGCTTTGCGGTCCTTGGAGGGATTTTTTCTGAAGGGATTGATTTAAAAGGAGAACGTCTGCAAGGTGTGATCATTGTTGGAGTTGGTTTGCCACAGATTGGCTTGGAACGCAATATTATTAAGGATTATTTCCAATCGATTGGTCATAATGGGTATGATTACTCGTATGTTTATCCTGGAATGAATAAGGTATTACAAGCAGGTGGTCGGTTAATTCGGACGGAATCGGATCAAGGCATCATCGCTCTTATTGATGATCGTTTCTTGCAGCCAAAATACCAAGCGCTGCTCCCCTTTGAATGGCAACATTTTAAGGTAGTGAGGTTGCAACCATATGATGTAAAGTTGTCATAATTCGACAAAATTTGGGGCGTGCCAGGCACCTTGATCTGGTAGGGAGGGGAAAATTTGAATATTGAATTAAACCGGAAAAAGATCATAGAAATGTGCGGGACTGTCTCCTTCAAAAGAGGGAAGGCTTATTATGATACGAATAAAGTAACCATTGAAAGAGACGATTCTATACGCTGTGAAGCGATCGTTACAGGAGCAGAAGACTTTTATGTGACGATAGAGAAGGGTGAGAGTGGTGAGATCCGTACGAAATGTAGCTGCCCACCCCTGCCTTCTTTCAAACATGATTGTCAGCATATTGCGGCAGTGTTAGTGGCGATTTATGAGCAGCAACGTAATGGGACAGCCCCCCTTACCCAAAATCAAGCTCTTACAGAAGGCTTGTTTCACTTATTCCATCATAAGGAAAAACAATCGAGTAGGTCTCAGCTTCATTTTGAGAACAGGCAAATATTGGATGTTGAGTTTCTCTGTAGGCCTATCATCATTGGTGGCAGACAAAGCATGTTTGGCATAGAAGCTAGAGTGGGTACGACGAAAGTGCACAATATCCGGGTTTTTTTGGAGCAAGTAAAGATGGGAAATCCGAGCTCACTTTCTCCTTCTTTCACCTATCATCCAGAGCGACACTGCTTTCGAGAGGAAACAGATGCCGTCATTCAACAGCTTATCCGAGTGACCCAAGACGAAAAGGTGTATGTTGATACACTACCAAACAAAACGGATTGGACATTCAGCAACGATATTTTACTCATCCCGCCATCTTCCTGGGAACGCCTTATACCCTTACTATCCAGTGCCCCATTGGTGAAATTGGAGTATGATGGCAATACATTTGACAGTTTTTCTCTATCGAGCGAGCCACTCCCTTTACAATTCGATCTTTCGGGAACGACGGCCGGGGACTACGAACTCAAGATTAAAGGTTTAGATCAAATGATGTTGTTAAATGCTTATCGAACGGCTTTATCTGAAGGAAGGGTTGTCCTGCTGGAAAGGAGGGAGAGTGAACGTCTTTCAGAGCTAAACCAGATGCTTGGATTTTCTCGTTCCAATCGGATTCTGATTCCACATAGGCAAATCAGTGATTTTTTTGAAAAAATTGTGCCTGGTTTGAAAAGGTTGGGAGAGGTCCATATTTCCGGAGAACGACCGCAGACACCACTAGTCGCCAAGCTATACCTAGATCGTGTCAAAAATCGTCTTTTGGCTGGATTAGAATTTCATTATGAAGGTGTTGTTATTCATCCATTGGAAAAGGAATTAGAGAGAGGTCCAGTGCTAATCAGAGATGTGGAAAAGGAGGAGGCGATCCTTCAACTCATGGAGGAAAGCTCCTTTGCCCAAACTGAGGGCGGCTATTTTTTGCATAATGAAGAATTGGAGTATGAATTTTTATATCATAAGCTTCCAAAATTAGAAAAACTTGTGCAAGTATATGCCACTACGGCTGTAAGGAGTCGGATTATCAAGAAGAATCCCCCTCCGCGGATTAAAGTAGGCTTCAAAAAGAACCGGACGGATTGGTTGGAATTCAAATTTGAAATAGATGGCATTCCCGAAAGGCAGATCCGTGAAGTTTTAGCGGCACTTGAAGAGAAACGCAAGTATTATCGTTTACACAGTGGGGCCCTTCTTTCCCTTGAAACGAGAGAGTTTGAAGAGATCCAACGTTTCCTTCATGCGGCACCGATTCAAGATGAAGATCTGGAGAGTGGCTTGAATGTACCTGTTGTCCGTGGCTTTCAGCTTATGGATTCGACAGATGATCCGGATGTATTCAAGCTAGAGGAATCCTTCCGCCAGTTTCTAAGAAAGATCCAAGACCCGAATCAATTGTACTTCGAAGTACCGAAAACGTTAGAGCTGGTATTGCATGGGTACCAGAAACACGGTTACAGATGGATGAAGGCTCTTGCCCATTTCGGCTTTGGTGGGATTCTTGCCGATGATATGGGGCTCGGGAAAACCTTGCAAAGTATCGCGTTTATTTTATCGGAACTGACTGATATTCGTAAAAGAAAGCTACCTATTCTCATCGTTTGCCCATCCTCTCTCACCTATAACTGGATGAACGAATTCAGTAAATTTGCGTCGGATCTCAAAGTAACGGTCATAGATGGTCATAAAGTGAAACGAATCGCTTTACAGAAGGATGTGGCGCATAACGATGTGGTGATTACGTCCTACCCATTGTTGCGCACAGATATCAAGTGGTACGAAAAACAAGCTTTCCATACGGTGTTTTTCGATGAGGCACAGGCATTTAAAAATCCGTTCACCCAAACCGCAAAGGCGGTGAATAAGGTTCAAGCAGAGCATTATTTCGCCTTGACTGGTACACCGATTGAAAATTCATTAGAGGAATTATGGTCCATTTTCCATGTTGTTTTTCCCGAATTATTTCAAGGATTAAAGGAATACAGTAATCTTTCGAGGAAAAAGATTATCCGTCGGATTCGTCCGTTTTTACTCCGGAGGACGAAAGTGGAGGTGCTCGCGGAATTACCTGTGAAAACAACATCACAGGAATCGGTGGAGCTGCTTCCAGATCAAAAAAAGCTTTATGCTGCCTATTTGGCCAAATTAAGACACGATACATTAAAACACTTGGATAAAGATACGCTCCAAAAAAACCGAATTAGAATTCTTGCTGGTTTGACACGCCTACGGCAAATTTGTTGTCACCCGGTCTTGTTTGTGGACGGCTATAAAGGGAGTTCAGCTAAGTTTGAACAACTGTTTCGACTTTTAGAGGAAGCAAGGCTTTCTGGAAGAAGAGTATTGATTTTCTCACAGTTTACAAAGATGCTTCAATTAATCGGGGGAGAATTAGTGAAGCAAGGACAGTCGTATTTCTATCTTGATGGACAAACTCCGTCAGAAGAACGAGTGGACAGATGCCAACGATTTAATGCGGGGGAACGTCATATTTTCCTTATTTCTTTAAAAGCGGGCGGGACAGGCCTCAACCTAACGGGTGCCGATACAGTCATCCTCTACGACACTTGGTGGAACCCGGCAGTTGAGGAACAAGCAGCAGACCGTGTCCACAGAATTGGTCAGACAAAAGCTGTTCAAGTGATCAAGCTAGTCGCACGTGGCACAATTGAGGAAAAAATGAATGAACTACAAGAGAAAAAGAGACATCTTATAGATGAAGTGATTGATGCAAAAAAGAATTTTACAACTTTGCTTACAGAAGAGGATATTCGGGAAATTTTAGCGATTCAGAAGGGGAATGAAGATGTGGAATCAGAGATGCCAGAGCCCAAAAAAATTCTGGCTTCAATATTAGCTAGTCATGATAATAGTAAGAAACTTCCTCATTTTCAAGACCAGATAAAAAAACTCATCAATGTTGAAAAAGAGGAAATACACTACTACACACCTAATGAAGTTGCCAAGAAGCTAGGGTTAAGTGATCAAACCATTCGACGTATGTGCGAAAGAGGAAGCTTTGAAGGAGCTTATAAAACGGAGGGTGGACATTGGAAAATTCCGGAGGATATCTTCATTACAACCAGAGAGCAAGATGAAATAGCGGAAGAGGTTCTTAAACAGATTGATAGAAAAAATAGTGTAACGGGGGATGTCGATGAGTTTGATCTTTGATACTAATAATCCCCGAAGGTCTTTATCGATACAACCGTATTGGAGCCATCCGTTTTGTGAACCTAAGAATCCCCCACTTTGAGCAAACCACAGGTTGCTATGTGGGGGATTTTTTACAATGCTTCTTTAATGACCTTTTTGTAGTAAAGAACAGAAAGCATTCCGAAAATCGAGTATAAGCCGGTATAGATCACCATGACAATCAACATCGGGGTCCACAACTCTGACCCAAAGAAGAACCATCCGGATTGGACAGCGAAATAGCTATGGGAAAGACCAACGATTAAAGGAATGCCGAAATTAAAGAATTGTTTTGTTTGAATCCCTCTTAATAAATCTCCCCGAGTAAAACCAAGTTTCCGCAATATCGTATAGTTGGGTTTTTCATCTTCACTTTCATCCATTTGCTTAAAATAAAGAATACAACCAGAAGTAATCAAAAAGGTTAATCCCAAGAAACCAACGATAAACATCATTAGTCCCATGTTCTGTTTCTGATTGATGCTTAATTGAAGTTGAGAAAAGTTTGGAGCGTTCTCGCTAAGACTCAAGCTTTGAAATATTTCATTGGCCTCTTCCACTTTGGATTCATCCTCCAGATCAATTCCGATAAACAGGGAGGATTCCTGCTGGATAACTGGGTTCAGATCGTTTTTTAGACGTTGAAAAATTGTATCATCGACAATCGCAGTAGGCAGACCACCATTCGTAAAATTATAGGGAATGATAAATTTCTTTTCTAACCCGATATATTTTTGCGGAATCGTTTCTTTCTGTCCGATCCATTCAATTTTGCCTGAAGCTTTAAGGGACATCATTTTATTCAAGGCATCACTATACCCTGTAAAGAGGGTTTCGTCCTTCTTTAAATTTAACCCCTGGACGGCTTTATCGCTAACAACTGGAAGGGTCATCGTATTCGAATCAAAGTTTAACTCTAACTTTGTATTCAATATTTGCTCTACATTCACATCTACTTGAATAACATCAATCCTTGTTTCACGGTAGTCTATTTTTCTCGCCTTTAAAGCTTCTTTAAATTGCTCTGCATCTGCGGTTGTTGTTAGCGAAAAATGAGCCGGTACATTATCTTTCGCCCCTTTTTCCGCAGAATAGTAGGAGATATAACTTAAAGATAATAGGCCGATGGCAAGCGCTGATACGGTTGTGATAATGGTTAATAAAAAGGCATTTGATTTCATCCGAAACATAATCGAGGAAAGCGATAAAACTTCATTTATATTTAAGTATCCACCTTTCTTTTTTCGGATGATGTTCGTGATAAATGTAACTGATCCTTTATAAAAAAGATAGGTTCCGATGATGACAGATCCCAGAATGAAAATCATCGCTAAAAAAAGTTCCTTCAAGTTTGAAAAGTCTCCATCAAATAACTTTGATGAAATATAATAGCCCGAAAGGATGAAAATGATCCCCATTGCTCCGAAAATGATTTCAAATAGACTTACTTTTTTCACTCTAGCTTCTGCCGAGGATATCACCCTAAATAACGACAAAATCGTTTGCCTTTTGATAAACACATAGTTCATTAACATAATGAAAAGATAAATCACGGCAAATACAATAAGTGTTTGGATAAGTGCCTCTGTAGAAAATTGGAGAGTAGTGCTTGTCTCAATCCCCATTATTTTTAATAAAATCATCATGATTAATTTTGAACTGGAAAATCCAATAAAGATTCCGAAAAGTAAGGAACCAAAATAAAGAATAAAGTTTTCAACACTTAAGAGACGGAATATTTTATTTCTTGTCATTCCAATTAGCTGAAATAAGCCGATTTCTTTGCTACGGCGTTTCACAAAAAGCTTATTCGCATATAAAAGGAAAATGGCGACAATGGAAACAAGAAGGACGGATGCAGCCTTAATCGCAGCTGCCCCTTTTATAGACCCTTTTGTTTCATCCATAGATGGATCATATTGCAGTGTGACAAAGGCGAAATAAAGTGCGACACTAAAAATAAGAGCAAACACATAGAGATAATAGTTTTTTATATTTTTCTTCAGATTGCGGAGGATAAGTTGATTAATGCTCATTTTGCACCCCGCTTAATACAGCCTGCGTCTTCATAATGTCGTTAAAAAAGGCCTGTCTTGATTGGTCGCCTTTATTTAATTGTGAATAGATTTGCCCATCTTTTATAAAAACCACTCTGCTACAGAAACTTGCGGCAGTTGGGTCGTGAGTGACCATAATGATAGTAGCTTTTCTTTTCTGATTCAATTCACTCAGCTTGTTTAACAAATCAGAAGCTGATTTTGAATCAAGTGCACCTGTTGGTTCGTCAGCAAAAATGATACTTGGTTGATGAATAAAAGACCTAGCGGCAGAAGTCCGCTGTTTTTGCCCGCCTGATATTTCATTTGGATACTTGTCTTTTATATCATAAATCCCCAGTTCTGTAGCCACTTCTTTGAACTTTTGATTCGCCTCTTTTTTCGCCACCTTGGTAATCGATAATGGCAACAAAATATTTTCTTTCACTGTTAAAGTATCCAATAAGTTGTATTCCTGAAAAATGAAACCCAAATGATTCTTCCGAAATGCAGCCAATTGCTTTTCTTTCATGCTTGTCATGTCTTTTCCATCAATTTTGATCATCCCGGTGCTCACTTTATCAATAGAGGAAAGGACATTCAACAAGGTTGTTTTCCCGGAACCAGATGCACCCATAATGCCGACAAATTCCCCTTCTTCTGCACTAATATCGATGCCCTTCAAAACTTCTTGTTTATTTAATTTATTGCCATAGTTTTTATATATTTTTGCTGCTTCTAATATCTTCAATTTGATACTCTCCTTTCATCCATACTTCTATTATAAAGACCCTTCCTTCTCTTATCCTTTGATTGAGCGAACAAATGATAAAGGCATGTGACGTTTTTGTCACATGCCTGCAATATAATGAAAATCATTTCTTTTTGGAAAGGTTAAGGTAAAAGTTGTGCCTATTGCCGTTTTCGAATTCACGTGGATATCGATCAATAGCGGTTGAGCTGCTTTTTTGGCCAAGTACAACCCCATGCCTGTTGCCGCATTTTCTTGCTTCTCGGACGTAGTCGTAAAGCCTTTATCAAATATCCTCGGAAGATCTTTTGAGGCAATTCCACGTCCGAAATCCGTAATCTCTAGGTTTGTTTGCTCATTTTGCTGATAGGTTTTGATCATAATATCCGAGGATTGACTGTATTTAATGGCATTTGTTAACAACTGTCTGATAATGAAAGATAACCATTTGCTATCACTAAGCACTTCTGTGACCTCTAAGTCCACATTAAACCCAATTCCTTTCTGCATACACCAAGACTGTAAGGATTTAATCTCTGCAAAAATAATTGATTTTACATCTGCTTTTTCAATATGCAGATCATTTTCAATAAAGGAGATCCTCCTTTGATGAAGTTGCTGGTCCAAAAGTAAATGAATTCGCAGCCACTCATGCGTCAATTGAGCTTTCATTTTATTATCCCCCAAACGGTCAATGATCAAATGCATGGCAGTTAACGGTGTTTTCACTTCATGGATCCAAGATAACAGATCATCTTTTTCCTGCTCTACGATCATCGAGTTTTGGGAAGCTTGCTTTTTGAGTCGTTCGGTTTGGTCAATTATATTTTCTTCCACAATTTTCTCAAAGGGACTTTCGGCAGATGCTATATTCGTTAGGTCGAGGTCTTTTTCCCATTCTTCCAGACTTTTATAAAACTTTGTTTCTTTATAGTAACGGATCATGACAAAAACGATAAAAATCAGGCAAGATAAAAAGACGATATAAAGGATGGGTGTGAATGGAATGGTTGGATCAATATAGGCAATGAAAAGTGCGAGTCCTTGTACAAAAAGGAAGAGCAAAATCCAACTGCATCTTTCGATGAAAAATTTCCTAATCATGATGATAATCCTCTTCTATAGCGATATAGCCTTGTCCAACTTTTGTTTCTATATAGGGGCCCAAACCAAGCTGATCTAGTTTTTTCCTTAACCGATTTACATTTACGGTTAAGGTATTATCACTTACGAAGCGTTCATCATCCCACAGACTCTGAATTAATTTCTCACGACTAACGATCTTATTTTTTTGCGTAATTAATAATTTCAATATAAAAATTTCGTTTTTCGTTAATTCAACTGCTCCTGCCTGATTTTTGACGGTATTTTTTTCAAAATCAATCGTTGCTCCGTTCCATATCTTAAATGCAGTTTCTTCCGAATTATAGTTGTAGATACGACGAAGAACAGCTTGAATTTTAGCTATAAGTACATCAAAATGAAAGGGCTTTTGGATATAGTCATCCGCTCCTAGTTGCATGGACATCACGATATCCGTCGGATGATCACGCGATGATAAAAATATAATAGGCACCTTCGAGTAGGATCGGATCATGCGGCACCAATGGAACCCATCAAATTTCGGTAATTGGATATCAATGATCACTAAATCCGGTTTTAAGGTTGTAAATTCCTGCATGACATGATTAAAATCAGTAACCCCATAGACGTCATAAGACCATTGAGATAATCTGTCTTTGATTTCACGAAAGAGCGTTGCATCATCTTCAATCAGTAGGATTTTAAACAATGAATTCACCACACATTTTTATATTTATTATAAATTGTATAGAAAGTCGTTCCTTTTTGTCTATTAAACAGAGCTTGATTAACAATGAACCCCTCAATTATTAACGTGGTGATCCAAATATATCTTTATTCAAATTTTCTTCCACTAAAATCTTATTAGGTCTATCTATAATGATCTGGGGAAAAACTCCATTTACAAATAAAAATCCATCATACTAAATTTTTACAGCAAACATAAAATTTGTTCACTTGTTCAAAAAAACGATCATAGTAAGATTGTTATAAATATTCATTTTGATAACGCTTCAATAATTAATGTATGGGTAGACCAGCAACGAATCGCTCCAATGGAAGGGGGGAATCAATAGAAACCCCACTCATTCCCTGAAAGGATGCCTGTTTATGAAAAAAGCACAACAAAAAGTTGGAAAGTTAGTCGCCTTTGCCCAACCAAGGTCCAAAGCAAATCGAGCATCTAGTTGCCACTGAAAAACTAGAGGAAATAATGGTAAAATAAGTTCCCACGATATTTTTCCATGCAACATGTTCCTAATTGAATACTATTGCTAAATTTTTAAAAAAGGAAGGAAATTGCCCGTTAATGTCGAATTAGAATGAAGAGAAGGAAATAAAAAAATTCAGAAAGGGTAGATGCTTGTGAAAGAGAATATGGAAAAGGTGGTACAATTTGGTCAGTCTAAATCTAAGGCAACCCGGTTCCGTCATGATCATCCGATTTCTAGGGAGTTACAGAGTGAATTGTTAGAGGTTTATAAGGATTTTGTTCTGTATGTATCAAGGGAAGAATACGCTGAACCCCAATCTTGGTTAAAGGAATTTATTGAAGCCCATTCACTAGAGAAAGAGAAAATAGAAGCATTAGAGATTAATTTAATGTGGTGGAAGGTTTTGTACAAAAGCGATGACTATAACTATGTGGAGAATTATATCTTTAATAATATCCGCCGTTTAAATCAATCCCCAATCATGATCCATTGGTTAAAGGAATGGGAGAAGGCCACCCCCAAGTTCTACTATGTTGGTTACACGTATAGTGATCGAGTTTTCATCTTGATCGATTTGCTGACAGAAGAAACAGTCGAGGTCATTGTCTTAGATGCATGTGCCGTTCCACCTGCAAAAGGGGAAATAATGATGGGAACCCTCATTCCAATTGGTGATGCTTTATACTTTCCGATTCTTGACTTTTACCACTTTGATCTTAGAGCGAGAAATGAAATAGCTTTACATCTCCATGAAAACTATCGGAAATGTGTACAAGAAACTTCTATCTTTGAAGCATTCTTCCGCATCCTCTCTGAAGTACTACAAATCGAGCACTTGGTTACCACAGAAAAACAAGAGAGAATCACTTCTCAATAAATTCTTCTACACTTTTTTCCGCATTTTTATACAGACATCCAGATGAACAGAGCATCAATTCATCCATTTATGAAAACCTGGATAATAAAAGTTATAGCGTTGCAGATCTTTCTTGCAAGGGCTTTTCATATACAATGAAAAGTGCGATTTAAAGGGTATTTTATCGTGGGGGAGCCTATTTCAGTCCGTCATCCAGACAACAAAAGCCAAGGGTCCCCCTTTTTGTTGCCTCCTACGGAAACCCCGTTGATCCTTATTTCTCCATTTGAAATCGGTAAACATCCCTTATTAAAACCATTCCATCTTTATTATAAAATCCCCTTGTTTTAATGATTGAAAGAGATAGAGCTGTTTTTACTATCACCTAGAATGTTTTTCAGGGAATCATTTATAGATTCCAATCTTTTCCCGGGAAATATTGTCGAAAATAGGGGAAATGAATGGATCATTTTTCTAATTTTTAAATGGTAAGCTTTGAAAAAAACGAGACAAGAGGGAAAAACAAAAGTGTTAGGGAAACATTTTGGGATTTTGTGTTAATATAGGTATAAATGTCTGGAGGATAAAAATTGTATAAAGCCGAGATCGATTCGAATACGTATATCGCAATACTAGAGCCAAGGCATGCAGAGGAGTTATTTGCTTTAATCGATGGCAGTCGGGAAAGCATCGGGAAATGGCTTGCCTTTCCAGCCTTTACAAATGAAGTTCAAGACACAAGGAATTTTATTGAGAGATCTCTACAACGATTGGCTTCAAACAATGGCTACTGGGCAGGAATTTGGTATAAAGGGCACATCGCCGGTTCCATTGGTTTTTTGTATCTGGATTGGGGAAATAAAAAGACAGAAATTGGCTATTGGTTGGGGAAAGAATTTAAAGGGCTTGGTTTAGCCACAAAAGCATGTGCCTTGCTGGTTGACCATGCCTTCACTGATTTCCAGCTACATAAAGTGGAAATTAAGATGGCTACTAATAATGAAAAAAGTAAAGCCATTCCGGAACGATTAGGTTTTAAAAGAGAAGGCATGATAAGAGATTATGAGTTTCTCCATGGTGAGTATCATGATCGGGTGATTTACGGTCTGCTAGAGGATGAATGGAAAAATGGATCAATCATTAAAAACAACGAGTGACCATCTTGTTCACTCGTTGTTTACGTGGGATTATTTTTGTCGATGAGCCGCCATATATTCCATCGTCTGTTTGATTCCTTCTTGATAAGAGGTTCGGGGAAGGGGCCCAATTTCTCTATTGTATTTCGTTCCATCGAGAACAACGGGGTCTTCGTTTAAATAGAACATTTCGACGACTTCACGCATGGTAGGATCGAAAAGGCCTAATAGTTTGATCATTCCTTTAGTAACGGTGAAGACAGATTTCTTATATCCATTTATATCTCGAATGATCGCGATAATCTCCTCCCCGGTAATCACATCATACCCAGGGATATTCCAATTTTGTCCAAAGGTTTGTTCCTGAATGGCTAAATGGACGAGGGCCTTTGCACCATCTGGTGTATAAATGAATTCTCGTGGTATTTTTTTAGAACCAACAAACATGGCACCTTTATGTTGAATGGCATCTTTTAACGTGACATGTAAGAGGGTATTCTCCGCATTTGGGCCGTAAAAGTCTGGAAAATGGGCAATCAATGCTTGAACATTCGAGTTCTTTATCAGCTTTTCTGCTTGTAATCGAATTTTCCCCTTTTTCGTATGCGGATTTTTGGGTGTTTCTTCATTCACCTTACCGCCTGAAGACCTTCCATAGGCATAAATATTATCAACTAGTACTAATTTAGCTTCAGTTGTTTTGGAAACATTGATGATGTTTTCAAAAAAGGAAATAAGTTTTTCCTCCCATTGTTCATAAGGGAGATTGGCGGATTGAAAAATCGTATCCGCTTGCTTGGCAGCAGCCATGAGGTCTTCAAGATTAAATATATCTCCTGTGTGAATCCTTACTCCTTTTTGTGTCCCATATAAGGTATTTAGTTTTTGCTTCGAACGAGCAAAGGCGGTGACTTCAATCTCTCTGTGGATTAATTCCTGAACAAGGGCATACCCCATCCCTCCTGATGCCCCTAATACTAGTGCATGTTTCATGATAAAACCTCCTTGTATAAAATTGACCACTGTTCAAATTGCTGGATAAAAGAAAGCCGAGGGAAAAACCGAAAGATCCCAATGCTTTCACTTTTGTGCTAATAAACTTTTCAAGAGAAAATTCACATGTACTTGCGCCATTTCCTTCCCGTCCTCATAATCAACGACATGGCGCAGATAATGGGTGACAAAGCCATGTAAGGAAAGAAAGGTCGACCAAATGTCTTGTATGGTGATGGACCTGTCACATAAGGATTGTACACTTTTGGCAAACATTTCATAGGTGTTGCTTGGTTCCTGATTAATAAAGTTACGAACTTCTTCATCCTTGATTAGAAACATAATTTCGTAATGGCTTTGATGGGTTAAACCGAAACGGATAAAGCCAAGCAGGATATTCCGTAACTTTTCCGCAGGTTCCAAAGGCTTTTCCATAATCATTTTTAGCTCCAGTTCGAGCATTTTAAAATGTTCCTCAACCAAAGCATAGAACAGCTCCGCTTTATTTTTAAAATGATAATAAATAGAGCCATGGCTGTATCCCAGTTTTTTGCCGATTTGCCTCATTGAAACGTGCTGATATCCTTGAGCAATAAATAACTCCCTTGCCGCATCCATAATCATTTCACGAGTTAATTCCTTTTGTACAGATTTCCGTGGTGACATTGTATCCTCCTTGTATTTGACCACTGTTCAATTAAATGATACTCATGAATACATCCAATGTCAATCATTTTTTTAGTGGGGGATCAAAAGGTATAAATTGGTTCGTAGTTCTCGCAATATAGGTCGAGAATATGTGTACTATAAATATTAGAGGCTTATTTTTTTATGAGTTTTTCATAAAGGCCTTTCACCTTATGTTTTTAGTGACGTCCTTCACACGTGAAAAGCGGGAGGCTTTTTTTGTAAGGAAAGCATAAAAATTGGCTAATGCTAGGTCTAGCTCCAGCGCCTAGCCCCTCGAGGTCAAATAACCTGAGACAATAAAAGTCAAAACCGGACTTTTCTTGTCTCAGAACATTTGCTTGTCGCGGGCCAACAGGATGTTGGTCAGAACGGCGTTGCGCCAGGACGGCGCGAACTTAGCCGTTCATCCATTAGGCGGGCGCCTTGCGCTTTTCTTAAAAATGGTAAAAGCTTTTTTAATATGAATGGATTTTTATAACTAGAGGAAGGATAAAGATTGTGAACTACATTAATGGAGTCAAAGGAGGCTACTATGGGAATTTTAGGTGGGAATCCAAAAAATGAACCGATGCATTATGGAGAAGTATTTGGTATATGGTCTTTTTTAGTTGGGGCAAAAGGAATGATTGCTTGTTACCAAACACATTTAAATCATACCGGAGATGCTGATCTTCATGAATTACTCGAAGAAGCTCTCAAGCAGAAAGAACAAGAGGTTAAGCAGATTGAAACATTATTAAAAGAAAATGGTGTTGGTTTACCACCCACTCCACCAGAGCGCCCTAAGGCAAATCTGGAAAGTATTCCAGTGGGAGCACGTTTTATGGATCAAGAGATTGCGGTGTCATTAGCGGCAGATATGGCTGCTGGCTTGGTGGCATGCAGTACGATCATGGGCGAATCGTTCCGAGAAGATATTGCCATGATGTTTGGACAAATGCATACACAAAAAGCAGCACTCGGCACAAAAGTTCTTCGTTTGAACAAAGATAAGGGATGGTTGGTTACTCCACCTCTTCATCAGACTCCTGCTGATTGTTGATCTTGTTTCGATTTGGCCAGACTTAATTTGTCTTGGGGAATGAGGGGCTTCCACTAAAGGTAGCCCCTTTTCACGTGTGCTTCGTAGTCACACAATCGTGGACAATCGCCTTTTTTCCCACTGTTATTCCCAAAAAAAAGGCCTATACATACAATATTGTACAAAGAGTTTACAGTGGGGTTTATAAAAATGGGAAATGTTTACAATGAGATACATGATTACTCATTGGAGGTGTTTGTTCACGATGAATATGGAGATGGCAATTCAAGTCCTTGATAAAATGCGTCTGCCGAACGGCGCTTATACGGCCAGTCTTTCAGATGACTATCGTTATGTTTGGATTCGGGATGTCGTGTATACGGTATTGCCGTTTTTACATGATCGATCAGAACGTTATGAAAAGGCTTATCATGCTTTATTCGATTTATTTAAAGACTATGAATGGAAAATCGATATTCATACGGAGAAGAAACCTGTTTATTTGTTTGAGTATATTCATTCCCGCTATTCTACGGATTTAAAGGAGATTGACGTGGAATGGGGGCACGCTCAAAATGATGCGATTGGAGCATTTTTATGGGGAGTAGGGGAAGGTGTCAAACATGGGCAAAAGGTGATAAGGGATGAATCGGATTTACGAATTGTCCAAAAACTCATTTCTTATCTAGAATGTTTACAGTACTGGCAAGCCAAAGATAATGGCATGTGGGAAGAGAATATGGAGGTACATGCTTCAAGTGTGGGAGCTTGTGTGGCGGGGTTAAAGGCCGTTAGCATGTTGGTCGATGTAAAAGAGGATCTTATTCGAAAAGGGGAAGAAACATTACGTTTTCTGTTACCACGGGAAAGTGAAACAAAAGAGGTGGATTTAGCCCTGCTTTCTTTCATTTTTCCATACAGATTGGTCGATCGGCAAACAGCCCTTATGATCGTTCAGCAAGTCTCGAGCCGATTAGAGCGGGAAAGAGGATGTATCCGTTATGAACATGATCAATATTACAATGAAGGAAAGGAAGCGGAGTGGTGCTTCGGATTTCCGTGGCTGGGACTATGCTATAGTGAGTTAGGGATGAACGATAAAGCAGATGAATATGTGGAAAAAACGCTCCGAAACATACCCGACAATTGGGAAGTACCTGAATTATATATTGGTGGAAAAAATGTAGCCAATGGAAATACACCACTTGCATGGGCTGTAGCCCTATCCTATTTATTTTTAAAGAGGGTGCGCTCTAATCAGATTGCCGTACCTAGTGAGAATTTGTAAACGAAAAGACTTCATCAGATATACCCTGAATGTGGCTTACTGCATTCAGGGTTTTTGTCTGCGGCAAAGAGATGTCCCTTGAAATCATATGAAGCTTATCAGGACGAGTGGAATCGATTTTAAGGAGTCTTACAAAAATCATGTACATTATCATTCAAATGATTTTTTAGACTCTTGCACGGCCGGTTAAGTACCTTAAAATGGATGGAAGAAAGGTCATAAACCTCCATTTTTTAGTGGCAATTTATGGTATGCTAATAGAGGTTAAACACAGTAATTTAGGGATTTTTTTAACAACTTAATATCAATATTTAGGGGGAAATAATGACTTCTACTGTTATCGTACTAATCATTGCAGCCGTTTTTATTGGAGCATTCATACGGGCAACATTTGGGTTCGGAGAAGCCGTTGTAAGTATGCCATTACTTGCCTTATTACCCATTGATTTACATACTTCCATTTCTTTAATTGGTCTAGCTGGACTTACTGTCGCGTTATTTACCGCTATTTCGGGATGGCGTTATGTGGATCGTCCCGCTTTAATACGCTTAGTCATTGGGGCTCTAATTGGCATTCCAATCGGTATCCTATTTATTGTCAAGCTACCTGCAAGTATCATTACGGTTGGACTTAGTATTTTTTTAATGGCGTATGGTTCCTATTCCTTTATTAAAGTTTTGCTTGGAAAAAATGATGCAAAACCCAGACTTGAAGCGCCTTTTTGGTCACTGCCGGTGGGGATAATATCTGGTATTATGGGCAGTGCTTATAATACACATGGTGTCCCGGTTGTTGTTTATGGAACTTTGCGACGTTGGGAGCCTAGGCGTTTCCGAGGGACTTTGCAGGCTCATTTTTTAATCTCTGGAGTATTTGTTGTAATTGGTCAAGCTCTTGGCGGATTATGGACAGAAGATCTCTTTCTTTTATTTGGACTATCCTTTCCTACTATTATGATTGCGACTTTATTGGGAATTTTTTTACATCGCCGTATTCCTAATGAAAAATTTGAACGTTATGTATTTCTCCTTATTGTCGTACTTGGCATTTTATTGGTAATAAATCCAGCATAACACAAATAGAATCTTTATAATTGGATAAGATTTAAGGACCGAGAAGGAAGGAACCCCTCGGTTTTTTACTTACCTTGAATAAACCCTCCCCTTATACCTCCAAAAAAACTCGGTCTGAAAATAGCAACGTGTATTTCTTCGCTTAAAATGACAAAACTAGTGATTTTTCATCGAAGGATTCGCATTTTTCGCAACGAAATAGTTTAGGGAAGTTCTATTTTTAAACTCTTTGGAATATATACCAGGTTCTTATCCCGAATTAACTGGCAGTAAGACCCCCACTTCAAGAATTCGAGGAAAAACAAGAATTGTAAGTGGGGGATCAACTGCCAGTAAATCCCCGATTCGTTCAACTAACATTCAGTGGGGGATGAAAAAAACCCCCACTGAATGAAGTTTCACTTTATCACAGGATGTGGAGAGGCCAATATGCCTACCACGTCTTTTTTAGAGGACGAACTCTATTGGGAAAAATGTGCATGTCAAAAAAATAAAATATGGAATATTTTTAGAAAGAGTCAAATAGGATAGTGGAGGTGCCAGAATGGTAAGGGGTGTAGAGGATGGAGAGAAAATGCGCCTAGGTGATATGGAGAGGTATCTTTTTCATGAAGGAACTCTTTATGAAGCATATAAAATGCTTGGCGCGCATATCTTGACCGTTAAAGGGATTAAAGGTGTGCAATTTGCCGTTTGGGCTCCAAATGCATTGGCGGTATCTGTTGTTGGGGACTTTAACAAATGGGATGGTTCGCAAGCTGTCATGCAGCGAGTTGAGCATTCAGGAATATGGGGATTATTTATACCCGGCTTAAAAGAAGGGCTTCTGTATAAATACGAAATCAAGACATCGACCAATGAAGTTTTGCTAAAAGCGGATCCCTATGCATTCTATTCAGAAAGGAGGCCAAGAACAGCATCTATCATTTATCGTTTGGATACATATAGCTGGAAAGATAAAAAATGGATGGAACAAAGGGGGAGAAAAGATCATTATCATCAACCTATGCTCGTCTACGAAATGCATATGGGAACGTGGAAGCGGAAGGAGGATGGAAGTTTTTATTCCTATCGTGAATTAGCAGATGAAGTCATTGATTATGTAAAATCTTGCGGCTTTACCCATATTGAATGTATGCCACTAATGGAACATCCCTATGATCGCTCATGGGGCTATCAAATTACTGGCTATTATTCGGTCACAAGTCGTTATGGAACCCCAAAGGACTTTATGTACTTCGTTGATCGATGTCATCAAAACGGAATAGGCGTGATTATGGATTGGGTTCCCCTTCATTTTTGCAAGGATGCCCACGGCCTTGGGCGCTTTGATGGAACGTCCCTTTATGAACCGATTGATCCTGATCGAGCGGAGCGTAGGAACTGGGGGACCTATAATTTTGATTTCGGTAAGCCGGAAATTACAAGCTTTCTTATTTCCAATGCCCTTTTTTGGTTGGATGTCTTTCATATTGACGGCTTTCGACTTGATGCTGTATCCTCGATGATTTATTTGAATCATGATAATGCTGGCTCGAGTCCTTTGAAAAACCATTTAGGAGGAGAAGAAAATCTTGAAGCGATTACCTTTATAAAAAAATTAAATGAAGTTGTCTTTGATCGCTATCCTGGGATTCTTATGATGGCGGAAGAAGCGACAGATTATCCTTTGGTGAGTGCTCCAACCTATGCTTGCGGTCTAGGCTTTAATTACAAATGGAATATGGGGTGGACCAATGATGTCCTCCGCTATATGAAAATGGAGATTTCAGAACGATCTGCCCACCATCATCTATTAACTTTTTCCTTCTTTTATGCATTCTCGGAAAATTTTGTTCTAGCATTTTCACATGACGAGGTCGTCCATGGGAAACGTTCCTTACTGAATAAAATGCCTGGTGATTATTGGCAAAAGTTTGCCCAGTTGCGTCTATTACACGGGTACTTCTTTACCCATCCCGGAAAAAAACTTAGTTTTATGGGCAATGAATTTGCGCAATTTGATGAATGGAAGGATTTAGAACAGCTTGATTGGAATTTATTTGAGTTTGATTTTCATCAAAAATTCCATACGTATTTTAAAGCGTTAAGCCAATTTTACAAAAAAACAAGTTGTTTATGGCGATTAGATCATGAGCAGGAAGGGTTTGAATGGATTGACCCAGATAATACAACCCAGAGTGTGATCACGTTTATGAGGAAAGGAAAACAAAAGGGGGATTATTGTATTGTCCTTTGTAATTTCAGTGCAGATGTCTATGAACATTATCGGATTGGAGTTCCATCGTATGGAAGTTATATAGAGGTATTTAACAGTGATTTAAGCATTTTCGGAGGTTCGAATCAGTATCATCCGAAACCGATCAAAGTGGAACAAGAACCTTATCATAATCAACGATATAGTATGAAAGTTACCGTTCCCCCATTAGGAATGATTATCTTCATGAAACAAACAAAAAAAAGACGGAGGAGTGGTCTCTATAGTAGCTAAAAAATGGGTGGCTATGTTGCTTGCAGGTGGAAAAGGGACTCGACTTGGTGGATTAACAAGAGAAATTGCAAAACCCGCTGTTCCATTTGGTGGGAAATATCGAATTATTGACTTTACATTAAGTAATTGTACGCATTCAGGTATCGATACGGTTGGAGTGTTAACCCAGTATCAGCCCCATACTTTGAACCATTATGTTGGGGAGGGGAGGGCATGGGATTTAGATTGCCGCTTTGGTGGTGTGTCTGTTCTTCCTCCCTATAAAGGGCAAGATGGAGGACATTGGTATCAAGGAACAGCAAATGCCGTCTATCATAATATCCACTTTATTGATCAATATGATCCTGAGTATGTCCTTGTCATCTCTGGCGATCATATTTACAAAATGGACTATAATAAACTGCTTCATGCTCATATAGAAAAAGGGGCAGATGCCTCGATCGCGGTTATTCAAGTGCCTTGGAACGAAGCCCATCGTTTCGGAATCATGAACACGGATGAATCAGATAAAATTATTGAATTTGAAGAAAAACCTTCTTTTCCACAGAGTAATCTTGCTTCTATGGGGGTTTATTTATTTAATTGGAAAATGCTCAAACGATATTTAATTGAGGATGAGCAGAATAGGAGGTCATCAAATGATTTCGGCAAAGACATTATCCCTAAAATGTTAGAGGACCAAAGAAAGCTCTATGCCTATGGATTCAATGGTTACTGGAAAGATGTCGGGACGGTGCAAAGCTTATGGGAAGCGAATATGGATTTTCTTAAGGAGGCTACTAGTTTTGAACTAGATGATCCAAATTGGCGAATATATGCGGGGAATGCGAATCATCCACCTCAATATATTGCTCCGGAAGCTCAGGTAACACAATCCCTTATTAATGAGGGTTCCATTATTTACGGAACGGTTGACCATTCGGTTGTGTCGTACAATGCCCATATTGGGGCAGGTTCTGTCATAAAGGATTCGGTCATTATGCCTGATGTAAGAATCGGCAAAAATGTGAAAGTAGAGCGAGCGATCATTGCTAATGGTACAGTGATTGAAGATGGATCGATCATTGGTTCAGCTAATCGATCGAAGGAGATTACCTTATTTGGGAAATGTCAAATGGTTTCCGCAAATATACAAAACGTACTATAGGGAAAGGATATTAGATATGAATGTCTTAGGGGTTATCAATTTAATGAATGAAAAGCCATTTTTAAAAGAGCTGACGGAACATCGTTGTTTAGCCTCCGTTCCATTTGCTGGCCGTTATCGGTTTATCGATTTTACTTTATCCAATTATATGCATGCAGGGATCAAACAGGTGGCTGTTTTTACAAACGGAAAATTCCGTTCCATCATGGACCATGTTGGCTCAGGAAAGGAGTGGGATTTAGACAGGCGCACTGGTGGCTTATTTATTATTCCCCCGGTTTATCCGGATGAAAAGACAAACGGAGATATTCCCACTTTCTATGAATATCTTGAAGTGTTCCGACGTACTCCGGCAGAAACGATTGTGATTTCTCCGGGCTACCACGTCGGAAAAATAGATTATCAGGATGCGATAAGGCAACATGAAAAAGGTCAGGCTGATCTAACAGTCTTCTACAAAGAATATAATGGCACTCCTGTAAAAAAACCGATCTATCATACATGTCTATTTCGTGAGGATGGAAGGATGAAAGATATAGAGCTTTATACGACCCCCTATACAGGAGACCCTATCTGTTTAGAAACGTACATTATGAGTAAGTCATTATTTATCGAATTGATCGAATACTGTTATCGAAATAGTGAGTATGATTTTTTAAAAGACGGAATAAAAGCCAATCTTGACCAACTACACGTAAAGGGCTATTCCTTTCAAGGATACATGCCTTTTATTGATTCGATTGAAAGCTATTATGCTAGTAATATGGACTTCTTGAATCCGGAAATGATTCGTTCTTACTTTTATGATCAATGGGAGATATGTACGAAAGTGAAACACGAAGCACCTGCCAGTTATGCAGCCACATCGAATGTCTCAAATTCCTTTATCGCCAATGGTTGTCATATACAAGGCACAGTGGAAAATAGTGTGCTTTTTCGGGGAGTCACTGTCAAGAAAGGAGCGGTCGTTCGTAATAGTATTATTATGCAGAAAAGCGAGATTGGAGAAGGCGCCTATTTAGACAATATGATCACCGATAAGCAAGTGAAAATTAGTGAGAATAAAGCTCTGATCGGTGATACAGGGCCAAAGGTCGTAAAAAAGTCGGAAATGATTTAATGGAGGACGTTTATGAATGTATTATTTGCTGCTTCAGAATGTGTACCATTTATCAAAACAGGAGGGCTCGGCGATGTCATTGGGGCCCTACCCAAGGCTTTGCAAGAGCAAGATGTTCATGTTAGTGTGATTTTACCGAAATATGAGGATCTTCCCTTTGAATATAAACAGCAGATGGCCTTTATGACAAGTATAGAGGTACCGGTTGGTTGGAGATCGCAATATTGTGGGATTGAAAGGATCACGATCGAGGGGATTGATTACTATTTTTTAGATAATGAATATTATTTTAAAAGGCATGGCAGTTACGGGTTTTTTGATGATGGGGAACGCTTTGCTTTTTATTCGCGAGCTGTATTGGAAGCATTGCCCTATTTATTGGAAAAGCCAGATATCCTTCATTGCCATGATTGGCAAGCAGGTCCAATAAGTGTTTTATTAAAGGCGCATTATCACAATCACCCTTTTTATCGTAAGATCCGAACTATTTTTACCATACATAATTTACGTTATCAAGGGGTTTATCCAAAATCTGTTTTATCTAATTTATTGGATTTAAGTGAGCTGTATTTCCATCTGGATGGCCTAGAATTTCACGGAAATGTTAGTTATTTAAAAGCGGGCCTAGCTTATTCAGATCTGGTAACGACTGTTAGTCCGACTTATGCGAAGGAAATACAAGATCCCTACTACGGAGAGCAGTTGGATGGCTTTTTACGAAAAAGAAAGGATTTGCTAATAGGAATTTTAAATGGCATTGATCCTGTATTATACAATCCAGCGACAGATCCGTTTATTGATCAAACTTATGATCATTGGGAAGGTAAGGGGGAAAATAAAAGAAGGCTGCAAGAGTATTTAGGTTTGCCGATTAATGGGGAGATACCAATCATTTCGATGGTGACGCGCTTAGTCGAGCAAAAAGGATTGGATCTCGTGTTGCATGTTTTTCATGAAATCATGAACATCGGCGTTCAATTTGTGTTACTGGGAACAGGAGAGGAGAAATATGAACAGGCTTTTAAGGAATTAGCTGCACAGTATCCTGAAAATGTTTCCTTTCAAAATGGTTTTGATGAGGGTTTGGCGCGAAAAATCTATGCCAGTTCGGATATATTCTTGATGCCCTCCCAATTTGAACCATGTGGGATCGGCCAGCTTTTAGCTTTACGATATGGCACCTTGCCAATTGTAAGGGAAACAGGGGGATTACATGATTCCGTCATTCCCTATAACGAATTTACGAATGAAGGATATGGTTTTTCCTTTACCCATTATAACGCCCATGACATGCTCCATACCATAGAACGAGCCGTTTGGTTATATCAATTTCAGCCTAAAAAGTGGAGAATGTTAGCAGAAAAGGCGATGAAGCTTGATTTCAGTTGGAAGACTTCGGCTGTGGAGTATCGGGAGATGTATGAGAGATTGCTATCCAACCAAGGGATACAGTTGTTTAGCTAGTGAATCTTTAACAGCAGGATAATTATGAAAATGATTCAATTATACTTTTGTTAATTTCCCCCATTCCGATGCATATAATTTAACAAAGGAATCTTTAGAGATTTCTTAAATTTTAAGGGGGGATAATGATGAAAGTAAGGAGTGCTTTGAATGCTTTGATTGGTATTTGGTTTTTTATTGCACCTTGGGTTATGGGATTTTCAGATGAATCAGGGGCTTTGTGGTTAAGTTTAATTATCGGAGCCATTCAGATTATCGCTGCATTGTGGGGTTACAGTCAAAGCGGTGGTTGGAATTCGTGGCAAAATTGGATCTCATTCATTACGGGTGTCTGGTTTATTATTTTTCCATTTATTTATTCATTGTCGAGCGGGGAGGTATGGACGAGTGTAGTTCTTGGTATAATCACGGCTATATTGAGTTTGTGGAACCTAGGATCCACATCAAATTCTAAAGCTACGAATTAATCGTTAATGATGGACGCTGTTAATTGTTACCGCAACAGGAAATCATTATTCTGTTAACTCAGAGAGGGCTATTTTCATAGGGAATGATTCATCCTTACATCTACTGGAAAAGTAACAAAAATAAGCATGGAAAGAGGAGACGTTATGAACCTCTTTCCATGCTATTTTCGTTTCCTAGGAGCTAATTGAAGACATCAACTTGTATAATTATCAAAATACCCTTGGATAAAGACGATCGGCGTTCCTTTATCCCCGCTTCCTGAAGTTAAGTCAGATAAAGAACCAATCAAATCCGTTAATTTTCTTGGAGTGGTTCCTTGGGCTTCCATAGCGCCAACAAGGTCTTCTCCTTTATTATCAATAAATTCATTGATCGCATGTTGGAGTTCTTCGCCTCTTAAATCGGAGAAATTATTATCCGCTAAGTATTTTAATTTGACTTCATTTGGAGTCCCGTCAAGTCCAGTTGTGTAAGCGGGGGAGACGACAGGATCGGCAAGTTCCCAAATTTTTCCGACAGGGTCTTTAAAAGCTCCATCCCCATAAATCATGACTTCCACCGTTTTGCCTGTCCGTTCCTTCAGTGTTTGTTGGATTTGATCGACAATCGGTTGACAATTGCGCGGGAAAAGTTTGACTTTATCCTCTGTTGATTTATTTGAACCTAAAAGACCATAATCCTCATTAAAACCACTTCCATCAACAGATTCAGAAAGGATAATATCTAAGCTGTAAATTTTTTTCCCGCCATTCGCTTTTAATATCTTTTTCGTTCTTTCTCTTGTATGGATATCACAGGCTAGAACATTTTTTGTATAGTTTAAAATGGTCTTTGGATTGTTGGAGAAGATCACTTCACAGGCAGTGCCACAGTCTTCAATCAGGGATTTATAATACTCAATATAATCGACCCCTGTAAACGTATGCTTAATAAAACCAAAATAATCACGGAATTGTTTTTCCGTTAATACATCTGTCCATGGATTGACACCCTTTTCATCAAGCAGATCAATATCCACTAGATGATTTCCAACCTCATCAGAAGGATAACTAAGCATTAAAATTATCTTTTTTGCGCCTTTCGCTATTCCACGCAGACAATTGGCAAAGCGATTCCGACTTAAAATAGGGAAGATGACACCGATGGGCTCCTCACCGAATTTTGTCTGAACGTCTTTCGCAATTTGATCAACCGTTGCATAATTTCCTTGAGCACGGGCGACGATTGATTCTGTAATGGAGACAATATCTTTATCTTGGATTTGAAAACCTTCAACCTCTGCCGCCTTTAAGACACTATCAACCACAATATCTTCAATTTGATCTCCTTGATTAATAATCGGGCAGCGAAGACCCCTAGCGATTGTTCCAACAACTCTTTCCAATATGACCGCTCCTTAAAAATAAAAGTTCATAATCATACTTTCTACTTGTAATATACAATAAAACAATGATATAAGTAAAATGAATATATAAAATGGCGGGTATAAGGAATGGTTATATGATAAGTAAATTAGATTTATATAAAGTTTTTTGTCAGGTGGGAAAAGATCAAAGTTTTTCCAAAGCTGCAAAGGCTTTATATATGACACAGCCGGCTGTTAGTCAAGCAATGAAGCAGCTTGAAAGTGAATTAGAAATCCGCCTGTTTAACCGTACACCAAAAGGCGTGTCTTTCACAAATGAAGGGAATCTTTTATTTGAGTATGTTCAATCAGCGATTAATTTAATTGAAACAGGCGAGGAAAAGATTTTAGAATTTAAAAATCTTACAGTAGGAGAATTAAAAATCGGTGTAGGCGATACGATTTCTCGGCATTTTTTACTTCCCTATCTAGAGACTTTTCATAATCGCTATCCCAATATTAAGTTTAAAATTGTCAATGGGACGACATTGGAAATTTGCTCCCTTTTAAAATCAGGTGGAGTCGATGTGGCCATCTGTAATTTTCCCATTGATGATGCTAGTTTGGAACAACTTCCATACATGGATATCCACGATATTTTTGTATGTGGTAGGGAGTATAAGAGGCAGTTATCGGAACCCCTTAGCCTAGATGAAATAGCAAAATTCCCCCTAATCTTACTTGAACCCAAATCAAATTCCAGAAAATATATAGAGGATTATTTGCGCTCCAAAGGCATCCAGATTGAACCGGAATTTGAATTAGGCTCCCATGATCTATTGTTGGAATTTGCCAAAATGAACCTAGGAATCGCCTGTGTTACAAAGGAATTTTCTTTGGACTATTTAAAAAACGGGTCATTATCTGAAATTGAATTATCGGAAAAAATCCCAAAAAGAAGTGTAGGAGTCTGCTTTTTAAAAAGTGTACCACTGTCACCAGCTTCGATGAAGTTTGTGGAGGTGATTGAAGGGGAATAAATCATTAGAGAAAAAGCTTGATGGTGTTGATACGGATTTTTCCTTTCATGCGCAGCTTCTCCATCTCTATCGAAATACACTTATCCCACTGTTCCGTTGGATCTAGGTGTCATTTTAGGAGTCAACTTACAATTATTTTAAGCATTATTTTGCATTAGGATGGTTGAATTTTAGAATTAGAAATTTAGAGTCAATGGGTTGGAACAGATATCAGTCCATCTTCCACAATCGTACCGTAAGCATTAATATTGATAGAAGAGTGGGCAGCCGAATAAAAACCAAGCTTAAACAACTGTCATTGATTTTTAATTTTTAGGTAGCTTTCAAAAAAAGTGAATATAATTGTTATTGAAAGTAGGGATAGATGTTGCGGACGTGTGTGAATCCAAAAGATGGTGCAACCCTTATATGGGTTCCTGAAGGAAACTTTTTCATGGGAAGTAGAGAAGAAGAAATTAAAGATCTTTGGAAAGTAAACCAATGGGATGATAGTTGGATTCAAGGGCAAGTCGGAGGTAAGAATTGGATCGGTGAGTTACATCCACATGAAATAAAGCTTGATGGATTTTGGATGTATTACGACCTAATTACAATAGGACAATTCTATTGTTTTATGCAAGAAACAGGGTATTCTCCTCCAATAGATCATATCGTACACGGACCATCTAATAGTGCATGGGTAGATGGAAAACCGAAACCGGGTACGGAAAATTTACCGTTAAGTTCAGCCTCATGGGAGGATGCTGTCGCTTATTGTGAGTGGGCAGGTGTAAGGCTACCAAGTGAAGCTGAATGGGAGTATGCGGCAAGGGGACCGGAAGGCAGGATTTTTCCATGGGGAAACATATGGGATCCAACGAAATGCCGTTGTGCTGATGAAATTGCAAAAGAATCATTTAGGACAAATACTCAATGGAGTATATGGTTAAATGGTGGCGGAAAAGATTCTGGTGGGAATTTCCCACCTTCTTGTTGGCTTGCGAATCATGTTGCTCAAGTAGAAGGTCCAACAAATATAGATCTTTATCCCATGGATATGACATGGTGTGGCATTCATGGTATGGCGGGACAAGTCCGGGAATGGTGCTACGATTGGTATGATCCTGATTACTATGTCAAAAGTCCACAGAAAAATCCTAGAGGGCCTATGGAACCGGGAAGTCGTCCTGGTCATGAACCCTGTAGAGTTATGAGAGGTGGCTCTTGGTTGAGCCCAGCTTATACTAGCCGTGGATCTCAACGTTTATTTTACCCTCCTGACAGTCGTAATACAAACGATCACGGATTTCGGCCAGTTATGGATTAAGGTATATTACTGGATAAGTAAAAACTAAAATACTAAACGGATTAGAATAATTTTATAAATGATTGGATGAAAATAATGAAGAAACCCAGCTAAACTTGACTTTGTCAGGATAGCTGGGTTTTAAAAATTGGATGTACAAATTAATACTTAAATAATCGCAATGATCAATCATCAACTATCCCGATTTGCTGCTAGCTAAATATTATTCTTGAATTAGCTTTCATCTGGCTTTTTTTCAACATATATTTGATCGGGCTCCGAAGTATTTTTATCAAAAGCCTCTTTGATCGCTTTACGAAGTTGTCTTTCTACTCCCCATTGTTCCATGTTTTTTGTTTTTGCAATAATGCGTAGCGTAACATCTGATTCGCCTATCATTTGAACACCAAGGACATCAGGTCCTTCTACAATCTTGTCATTTTCCTGTTTTACTTTTTCACAGACCTTTTGCAGCAATGCTATGGCTTGATCAATATTATCGTTGCACGGTATCCCAATGTCGACTAGAGCTCGCATATTTCCACGTGAGTGATTACTTAGTGCGCTAATCTCTCTATTTGGAATATAATGAAGCGTTCCATCAAAACTGCGGATTTGAGTGGTTCGCAGCCCGACCTCTTCCACTATGCCATCATATCCCGCAGTAGAAACATAATCTCCCACATCTAATTGCTTTTCTAGTAATATGAAAAAACCAGTTACAATATCGCTGACAAGACCTTGCGCACCAAAACCAATGGCTAAGCCGACTATCCCTGCTCCAGCAATGAAACCTGTAACGTTGATGTCAAACAATCCTAGAATGATTACCAAAGTAACAAAAATTAAAACATATGAAAAAGCACTAATGGCCAAAGCTTGTAACGTTTGCGTTCTACCAACAGACATTCTTCTTTTATCTTGAACTTTCAAAAAAGAAGAGCGGATGATCTTTTTCCCAATCGAACGAACGATAAAAAAAACAATTAAAATGGCTATTAGTTTCATTAATGTAATACCTGTATCCAACAGAAACTTTTCCCAATTAATATTTTCGATCCAGTTCATAATATGTACTCCTTTGTATATGTTTACAAACATGGGTAATTATAACAAAGGATAGATATATTGTAAATTAGTAGGGGTTATTGAATTGTTGTCTTGGGAGGATGATCCATATTATCTAGTGAAAATAAATTGGTTTTTGCTGCCGGCCCATCCATTATTCCCTCTTTACGGTCAATCCGTTATAATAGGCATGACCCAATTTTAAAAATCATAACGTTATGTTTGAAAAAAATAAATGTACATTGGAGTTAGCGAGCGCCTCCGGTTACCATTGGCGGACATTGGGCCTTAAACTAATGCGCCATTTTTAAGACGCTTGTGCTTTTCCAAAAGGAGGGACTTCGGTTGATAGATATAAAAGGAGAAACTTTGGTCACAGAGATTCGTCAATTAGATGCAAAGGGTTCGGGACAGGCCGTGGTTTGGCGAGAAAATGAACATGGGAATGCGAAGAAATTAAAGCTCACCATCCCTCGTACTCTTCCGGGGGAAAAGGTGCGTGTCACCGTGGACCAGCCCCATCGTAAGAGAAGGAAGGCAATTCCAGATGAAATCATCCACCCTCATTCGGAAAGGATCGAACCCGCTTGTCCACATTTTAATCGCTGTGGGGGCTGTGTTTGGCAGCATTGGCAATACACTGGACAATTAAAACAAAAAACGAATCATGTGAAACAAGCATTGGAATCGCAAGGCTTCGATCCGAATCTTGTGAAAGACGCGATTGGGATGGAGGAGCCCTGGCATTACCGGAACAAAATGGAATTTACTTTTGCGCCAGATGGGGCATTGGGATTACATGAGCAAGGAAACTTCCGTAAAATCATTTCATTAGAAACTTGTTTAATTGCGGGGAAGGAAATGGTGGAGGCCGCAATGGAAGTGGCAGATTGGGTGAAGGACCACCAATTAAAAGGCTATGATAAAGATGCTCATGAAGGTTTGTTACGTCATTTGATGGTGCGTCAGTCCTATGCGACGGGGGAAATGATGCTTGCACTTTTTGCAACAGAAGCTCCGTTTTTGCACTTAGAGCATGTGGTAAAAGATTTAATCGTCCGTATTGAGAAAAAATTCCCGCAAGTAAAAAGTCTTTTATGGATGGAAAATACGGATTGGGCCGATCGAACACAATCGGAAAAGACACATATTTTGTCAGGACGTGATTTCATTTATGATGAAATGGTCGGGTATCGTTACCGTTTATGGTTTGATACTTTCTTCCAAACCAATCCAACCCAAGCACAAAAATTAGTCGAGCTTGCTTTGGAGATGGGACAACCGAAAAAGTCTGAAAAAATGATTGATCTGTTCTGTGGGGTGGGCACTTTTTCCTTGCCATTTGCAAGCAGAGTCGCGAAGCTTGCGGGGATTGAAATTGTTGAAACTTCAATCCAATCTGCCAAACGAAATGCAAAAGATAATGGTCTTTCCAACACCTATTTTTTAGCGAAGGATGCAAGAAAAGGCATTGATCATGTATTGGAGAGTTTCGGACCACCGGAATTATTGCTACTAGACCCGCCACGGTCAGGGGCTGGAGGAAAAGTGATGCGCAGAATCGGACGTTCCCAGCCGGAAAGAATTGTCTATGTATCTTGTAATCCAGATACATTCGCAACAGACCTTAAAGAGCTTGTCCCATTCGGCTACAAATTAGAGACAGTTCAGCCCGTAGACCTTTTTCCGCAGACTTATCATGTAGAGGCGATAGCGTTGCTGCAAAGACAATAAAGCAGGAAATGCTTAATTTTAGGCACTTTTTCAAACATGTGGTCTTTACTGGAGAGGGTGATAAACTACGAAATAAAGAGATTAGAAACTAAATATTGGAAAAAATAGTATCTGCTTGCTTATTAATAAAGGTGTTTCTGTAAAAGGAAGCGTCTTTTTTTGTACCCAAATTTAAAGAGAAAACAAAAAAAGGAATTGAGTGTGAAAACAAAATCAAAAATATCTCAAAGAGTATTGAGTTTGATTATGAACATGGTGATCTTGTTCGGTGCATTATTTACGAATGTTTTACCTGTCCATGCAAGCTCACTGCACTTAGATGAAGCTACTGAATACTATTATACTTGTGTTAGCCCAAACGTTGGACCTTGTGTGACACATAACATATATCCCTCATTCCCGAAATTTGTAACGAGGATTTGTAGTAAAAGCCTTTATTCACAACGTTTATAGTATTTTTTCTTTAAAATAGCTCATTATATATTCCTGATTATACAACGAGTGAAAGTCCTTTGTTTTCAAGGTTTGAAGATCCTCGTTATACAATTCGGGAATCTAGGATATATGTCTTAAAGATGGACGGCAAAAAAGTATTCTGTGTTCAATTGGGAATTCCAGCCAACAGCTATGAGGATTATGTACCGGAACCCTTTATCCCATGTAAAAAAGGATAAGTTATCACAAATAGCTTATTACTGCTATACAATGGCTGACCAAACTCATTATGATTATGTGGTTACGCAGGTCATTATACAGGAATAACTGGGTGGTCAGTATTAACCTTCAAAGTTCCTGATTATAACTAACGTAAAGCTGAAATTATGACAATTATTAAATAACAAAAGCCTGTAGAAAAAGCACAGGATAGAAATAATTGATCCTGATTTCTTTGATATATATATTTGTGACAAGTATAATTAAATAAAAGGCTGGAGGTGGGAATAAATGCAAGCGAGTGACTATATTAATTGGTGGGAAGCGAATAAAGAAACAGGATTGGAAGATGTAAAGACAACTTTTATAACCCTCTTTTCTAAATCAGAATTTTTACCATCAATCTATAACCCAATTTTATATAAGTATCTTAAAAATCCCCAAATGAAACATTGGGACGAAGAGATATTTTCTTTTTCTAAGGATAAAATTCGAGAAATTGAGGATAAAGTAGGAAAGGAAGTCATGTATTCGACCCTACTATCAAATTTCCACCTCTTAGTTTATGCTTATCAAAGCATATTAGATTTAGAAGATAGAATTATGATGATGAATAGATTTAAAGGTAATGAAGAACTTAAAGCAAAGATTTTCAGCATTAATATCTATAATGATCTACTGAATACAGCGTTCAGTAACACTTTGAAACTATTTATTGAATTTCAAAGTGTAACCGAGGAGAGTAATCTATTTCAAAAAAATTTAACCCCACAAATTGAATGTTTAGCCAGTCCAAAAAGAGGATACCAGAAAATTACGGATTTAGCAGATTCAAATATCCGTAATGCAATATCTCATGGTGGTGTAAAAGCAAGTGGCACAAATATGGTGTTTTCTTATAGAAAGGGAGCACAACACTTACAACAAGAATCAACGGTATATGACTTCAAAGACTCTATGTTGCAACTATACGATGGAGTAACTGCGATTATACTAGCATGGCTTGGCTACTTATGTGAGGAAAATATTTCTTATAATGAAGTATATGGAAATGATTCTGTCCATGAAGATACTTCACTGTTTTTTGAAAGGCTATCTATTTCAACGTTACTAACGACCTGTGATAAAATATTTCAACTAGAAGTTAACAATCAGGAAGAAAAGAGAGAACATGTAAATGTTGAATTCACAGGCATAGATTTAGATATTGATTCAAGAGTTTTTCTTGGTTTGTGTACTGCAGAAAGGATATTTCATTTAAGAAAGTTATCTACAAAAGATACTATAATGGTTTCTTTTCATTCTTCTAAAGTTGCGAACTCCTTTTTCACAATCGATTGTTCTATAGTTAGTGACTTAACAAATGGCATAATCGATATGGGAAAAGCATGGCAATATGTAGTAGACAGCCAAAATTTATTGATGTTTCCAATCAATGATGAAGATAGAAATGAATTTGAGGATTCTTTTCGTTATTACCCAGATATAGAAACCGAAGACTATCGTTTAACAGAAATTGAAGATATTAGTTTAGAAGATAAGAAAAGGTTTAAAGCTGTTGCATATCTTAAAAGAGCAACAAGACCTCGTCATGTACGAGAAGCAGTTGAGGAAATAATAATCCGGATAAAGGCTTTAGAAAATCATGGATTTTCATCTCACAAAGTAAAAAATGGAAAAATGGAAGCAGATATAATTTACTTAGTTCTATACAAGAAAGAAGTTCGTAGAGGAAAAGACAGAGCCTTATTTCCAAACAATGATAATTTTGTCGCTCAAATTCAATATGACATTGATATGAAATTTCCAATTCGCAATGGATTCGTAGACTCTCATCTTAAACGCAGACGTGAACAAACGATAGAATATAATTGGAATCCTAATTTTTAGGAGGTGGTAATATGGCAATGTATGTCTACAAAGATAAAGGAAGAACAAAAGAACTCTACGCTAAAGATGCTTTAAACGAGGATAAGAACAAACGTTATTACTGTCCTAATCCTAATTGTGACGCACATATGTATGTATGTGGTGTAGATGGTGTGTCTTCTGCCTATTTTAGTGCTACACGAAAAGCATATCCTCATCGTAAGGGATGTGATTTTGAAGCTTCAAATAATTTCAACTCGCGTAAGTTTGATGAAAATGCTTTTGATTTTGAGAACGTTCTTGAAGCAATGCGAATACCTAGCAAGTCTGTATTAAAAAAGAAATCTTCGAATCCGCATAAAACTGGAGAATCAGAGTCGAATCCATTAAAAACTACTAGACAAATATATGATATGTGTAAATCATATCCGTGTTCACATAGTTATAATAATCTAGTCATTGGTCAAATGCTATTAGATGACCGAAGCGAGTACATGTATCCAAAAGGAGTTTTTGGTAATAGAGTTATTGAATCCAAAGTAAAGAGCGGTGCTTTTTATGATTCTACGAAAATGGAACTCCGTCTTGTTGCTCCAAGTTCACAAAAATATGAGTTTATATTGCAGTTTGTAGATATGGCACTGTTTGATACTATTAAAAATAGCCTATATAACAATCGAGATAAATTAATCGTTGTATCTGGACTCTGGGGGCCATCTGGAACATTTAATGTGTTCTGTACGGAAATTGTGAGTAAAAAACAAATAGTAGTAATAACTAAATAATGTTTTGACAAGCAGTTAGTCTATAAAGATTGACTGCTTTTTTTTATCCTAGAAAGGAGGAAATGAAATCTTTAAATACAAAGGAGAACGAATCCGAGCCAGTGACAAGTGTCTAGTCTACCATTCTTGTCTTAACAGGCTTTGGTTTCATTTTCCTACTTGTGATGATACAATTTTACATACATTAATCATGCAAGTGGATTGGCAGACTGTCACGGTGGATTCTTATCCAACAACTTCATAGACAGTACTTCTGTGTGATTGTTGGAGGAGTTGAAGAAGATGGTATGATTGATCCATACAAACTAGTTTTTATTTATAAAACAGGTTTAAAGAATGAGTAAGATGGCAATAAGTTTAAACCTAAACGAAAGAATGCGAAGCAGTCTGACAATTCTTTGGTATCGTCTCCAGATTTGTGTTCACAAGCGAGTGACAAGGTAAATCCTTTGGTATCCACATACTTATGACGGCACATGTAGAGTGCTGTTCACTACTCGTTAGGAAATAAGGACGCAACAGTGAGTAAGAGCCTTTCTATATGGAGAGGCTCTAGAGTTTATGAACAATGTAGTAATAAAGATATGCTTTGATCTTTTAAATTTTTACGGCTTGATGCAAGTTTATTAAAGAGTTAGACCACGCTATAATAGGTATAAACGATCTAGAGTTAAGTACACAAGAGAAAAAATATATTCGGTACCGAAGTTCAACAATTAGAGATAAGCATCTAGTTCCTTAAAAGTTTTGCTTTAACCATACTTCCACGTCCCTTTTCAAAACGAAGTGATAAAAAATTCTAAGTATAAATATAACTAAAAAGAAAGGGGAGACACATGTATGATCCCAGCAAAAATAGATCCCATGTCAATCACTGCGATAAAAGAAAAAGGCGTGGAATCTATCGTTGATTGGTTCGAGCAGCATAAACGAACGTTCTATACACTTGGTTGGTGCTATCTTAGGGACCCACGGCAAATGGAAGAGCTTTTTTACCGGTCCATTATAAAAGTGCACAAGGAATTGCCTCGGTTTAATAGGGAAACATCATTCGAAATGTGGATAACATCTATTTTTTTACATACATGCCGGGAACTTTCTGATGATAGTAGTTTGCAAGTTTCTGAGGAGGGAGAATCGAGTCAGGATTTATTTAAAGCACTCGATCAGTTGAAAGCGGATGAGAAAGAAGCGGTGGTCCTTAGATATGTAAAAGGAATCCCGCAGGAGGAAGCGGCACATCTTCTCCAAGATTCTGTGGAAAAGTTTAAAGAGCTTTTGTTTTCCGGAATACAGTCACTTCGAAAAGAAATGGGGTATGGGTCAACCTTTAATGGCTGTGAGGAGTATCATAAGGATTACATTGATTACTTGGGAAGAAACCTGGATCGGCCGAAAAAGATTGATTTCGAGGTGCATCTTTATCATTGCCAAAACTGTCAAGAGGATTTGGGGACCTTTCAAGATGTCATGGTAAGTCTTACTAGAAAAATTGAGGATTTCCATGTGCCAGCTGGTTTTATGGAGAATGTCAAAGACAGGCTGGCAGCAAAGGAGAAGCACAGACAAAAGAAGAACAAGAAGCGTAAAAGAATGGGGTTTGTTTTTGCAAGCGTTTGTGCGTTATTGATAGGCATAGAAGTTTTTACAGGGTCATTTACTAACCTATACTATACATGGACAGAAGAAGACCAGCAATTGCGCACCTTTCTACAACATGGACTGGGTAAAAGGCTGAACCTGGAAGCGGAAAGCAATGGGGTGAAAATTAAGATTAAAAGTGCGATTGCTGATGATGTTCAAACGCTTGTTTTTTATGAAATAGAAGATACAGAAGGAAATAATCAATACATGATGAATTATGATGATGGCGTTTTTGTGGAGAATGAACATGAAATCATGAATTATGAAGCATATCTCAGGTACTACCCCTCTGACCTCAAATCGGACCTAAATAATAAAGAAAAGAACGTGTATCAAGGAAAGATTGGTTTACTGCCACTAACAAAGGATAAAGGGACAATTAAACTTAAAATCACAACGCTTCAGAAATTGATTCGTGATTCCTCTGACCAGAATAATGATACGGCTTACGAGAACGCGGAATCTGAAACAGGAGAGTGGAACTTCGAGATTCCTGTAACAAAACAACCCTCTACTGAATATGCATTGGATCAAGAAACAGAAGTCGAGGGGATCCCGGTTCGATTTGATAAACTAACGATTGCTCCAACAGCGACGATTCTGGATTCTGCTATTCATAACGAACTGCCAGAGAAACGGATAGAATTTCTTAATCTTGATCATTTAAACATAAATAATAAAAGAGTGGAAGCGGATCTATATGGCAGCTATTTTTCAGATCAAAACGATAAATGGTCTACTTTTCAAACATACTTTGACCCATTTTTTGGAGAAAGGCCAAAAAAGGTTAACGTTCAATTCCAATCTGTTGATTTAACCGTTGAAGACCAAAAAACGATCGAGCTGGATGACACTAAAGAATATCCTCAGACCTTTGAATATGCAGGCAGTACAATCTCAATCGACAAGGTTGAAGTTGGAGACCCTACCAAAGTCGTCATAAGCAATCATGAAATTGAGAACCGAGAATACGAGTGGATTTACTTCAATGTTGTGGATGAGGATGCAAAAGAAATTAGTTCAATGGAGGTGAATTCTGAAGGTGTAGTAGTTGATAAAAACGGCATTAAATACGATATGAGTATAAACCCTTTCACATATGAAGAAATCGAGCAGCCTCGTTACTTCTTTACAGTTCAAAACATAACGTTATACAGTGACAATGCTGAAAAGAAGGTAATTCCTAAAAGGCTCGAGATTTATGAATATAGTACAACAAAATACTTGGATGATGTCGTGAAGATTTCATTGGAATAACATTTCCTGTATTTCTTCTAATCTTGGGAAAAAAGTACTTTCAGCTTGAGCCGGGCCAATCAAGATGAACTGTTCAAAAGCACATCTGTCGAGAAACAGTTAAGGAACAATTACAGTCTCTAAAAAAACGGAGGTGCCCATTCTTTTCAATGGTGAGGGAACCTTTCAATAAAAAAAGATTTGCACCACTTTTTAAAGATAGATTTATACTAAACTGCAATGCTATCGAAAATCAGCTGATCAATATAAACAAGGGATCTATCTCACCTCCCCACTGGAAAAGACAATAGATTGAAGGTTCCAATTTTTTATGCTATTTCTTGATCTGATTTATCTATCCATATATTAAAAAACTCATGAACCCCTCCTTATATCCTTTGACATCATTCTTTTCAATTGCTATTCTCATGTAAAGGAGGCTGATTCACATGAGTGTTTATGATTTTTCTGCAAAGACGATGGACGGCGAGGAAAAGTCACTGGCGGATTATAAAGGAAAAGTACTTTTAATTGTGAATACGGCAAGTAAATGTGGATTCACGCCACAGTTCGAAGGATTGCAAAAACTATATGAGACGTATAAAGATCAGGGGTTTGAAATACTTGGATTCCCATGTAATCAATTTAGCAACCAAGACCCAGGTACAAATGCGGAGATTGCCAATTTTTGTCAGAAAAATTATGGGGTTTCCTTTCAAATGTTCAGTAAGATTGATGTGAAGGGAGAACATGCCCATCCGCTCTTTGTTTATTTAACCCAGGAAGCAAAGGGAATGATCACGAAACAAATTAAGTGGAACTTTACGAAGTTTTTAATCGATAAAAATGGCGAAGTATTGGACAGATTCGCTCCGCAAACAAAGCCCGAAAGCCTTGACAAGGAAATTGAAAAAGCTCTTCATACCTAGTGAAAATGCAACAAGCCATCTATTTTTATATGGCTTGTTTTATTTTAGTCACTTTTCATAGGAATTGCTGAACTCTTCATGGGAATTGTTGAACTTTTCATAGAAATTGCTGAACTTCGGGAGTGAATTGCTGAACTTTTCACAGGAATTGCTGAACTTCGGGAGTGAATTGCTGAACTTTCCATGGGAATTGCTGAACTTCGGGAAGGGAATGCTGAACTATTCATAGGAATTGCTGAACTTCAGGATAGAATCGCGTTCCTTTTCCATAGGTATTGTTCACCATCCATAGAAATAGACAACATGGAGTATAAGTGCCTCCCCATTCATTCATTCCCAGGTTAAATGTCCAAAACTATTGACATTCCCCTTCGGCTTATTTTAAAATAAAAATGTCCAATACTTTTGATATGGGTGATGTTGATGAAAAATAAAATGAAGACAATGCGGAAGAAATTGGGGATGACACAAAAGCAACTCGCAATGGAATGCGGGGTAGCGAGGCAAACGATCAATTGTATTGAGAATGATAAATATGACCCTACATTAGAACTGGCATTCAAATTGTCAAAAATATTAAAAGTAAAGGTAGATGATTTATTTATTTATGAGTAAATTTCATTCACAGTATCTGATTACCATGAAAGATATTGTTAGGGAAGGGAATCTTATCCTACATCAAGCTACACAGGAAGTAAGAATCCCGCCTTCGCAGGAAGATAAAGAAACCCTCACCTGTATGTTGAACTTCTTGAAAAATAGTCAAGATCCGGTCATGGCAAAAAAGTACAAATTACGCGCTGGCGTAGGTTTATCAGCCAATCAGATTGGTTTGAACAAGCGAATGTTTGCTGCCTATTTAAAGGATGAGAAAGGGAATGAACATGAGTACACACTCATCAACCCGAAAATCATCAGTCATTCCATATCCACTATTTATTTGCCGCAAGGGGAAGGCTGTCTCTCGGTGGATCGTAAGGTAAGTGGGTTCGTTCCACGGTATGAGCGGATCAAAGTGAAGGCATTTAATTTATCGGGAGAAGAGATCCTACTAAAGCTTAAAGGATACCCATCCATTGTCATTCAACATGAAATAGACCACTTAAACGGGATCATGTTTTATGATCGGATCAATCAGGAAAATCCTTTTCAATTACCAGAAAATAGTAAAAGCCTGCATTTTACTAACTAATCTTTGAAGGGAAAAACGTGAAATTGCAGCTGCTATCGTTGAAGCTGAACATTACGGCATTTAATGAATAAACACCTCTTGAACCTAAGTTCAGAAGGTGTTTGTTCATTGTCTTTAAAAATATGCAGAAGTTTAGGTTTTACAAAACCATCCTCTCCCGTTCGTAGCTTTATCTCTCGTACTTTTCTTTTGTTCAATTAACTTGCGTACTAAAACAGGTCGTTGCCTATTTAGAACGCCTCGACGAAATTACTTTACTGCCTTAGAATGTGCTATTTTTCGAAAGTCTATCGGTGTATAATTTGTTTTTTTCTTAAATAGCTTTGTAAAATAGGAATAATTTCCATAGCCTACTTGATCAGAAATCATATGGACAGGAAGGTCTGTATGAATCAATAAATCTTTCGCTATTTCGATTCTTTTCTCGATAATATAATTGACAAGGGATATCCCCGTTTCCTTTTTGAAAAGCCTGGCAATATAATCTGGACTGAGAAAGACAATCTTAGCTAACGAAGACCTTGTGATATTTTCCTGATAATGTCGATCAATATAGTCACAAATTGTTTGGATGACAGATGCTTGTGAGTTCATGAAGGCAATATAATCAAGAGAAACATCGATTAAATAGGAAATATAAATCATTAGATCATCAATCGATCGGGAAGATTGCTCCAGTAAAAAATCAGCAATCTCTCCCTGGAACAGTCTATTGGCTAGAATTTCCTTCCTTTTTAATTGAGTATAGATTAATTGTGTGATATCCAGGCGAAAACTATACAAGACATGTTGGTCCAAAGCTTTTTTATCTAATAGATTCGTAAGATATTGGTGGCATTTATTGATGAAACTTAATCGGTTTTCCGTATCGAGGTAATGCTCCAACAGACGTAAATTCGGTTCAACATAGTTATGGGCACGATGTGTGTCGTTTTTAACAATGGTTTTGTTTCTAAAATGGATCGTTTCTTTACTCATCCTCACGAGATCATGAATACTAGATGGAATTTTATCAATAGAAGCGTTCACACCAATCCGACACTGAACATCACAATTTAATTGGGTGTTGATGTCAGCAATAAATTGATCACAGAAGGAAATGAACATCTCGGAAGATGCTTCACACGTTTGGTTCTCCCATTTAAAAATGGCCAAACACTGATCTTTGTTCAATGTCAGAAAAACATCTAAACGTAAAGAAGAATTTTTGAATGCTTCCACCATTATACATTTTATTTTATCTTGTAAATCAATTTCTTCATGAAAGACGGAGATGATTTCCTTATGATCGACTAATGTATACGGAAAAAAATCAAGTAATACGGGAAGAAAGCAATCATTCATAGAATAATCGATTTGTCTCATTTTTAATTGTTCATGTAGTTCTTCCCTAGATAATGAAACCGTACTGTTTAGATAGGTGTGCCAAAAATGTTCCACCAGTTCATCCTTGTTTTGCTGCCAGTAATATCCCACGTTTAAAGCATCTGCATCTATTTGACTTATTTGTACTTTTTCTACTGCTTTTTTTATAATGATTTCAAATTTATCCACTTCAATAGGCTTTAAATAGTATTCAAAACTTTGAAGTTCGATCGCCTTTTGTGCATAATTAAAATCCGCAAAATTAGTTAGAAAAATAGCTTGCCCATTGAATCCCTCTGATCTTGCCCATGCCAATAATTCGAGGCCGCTGCCTTGTGGCATTTCTATATCGGAAATGAGGATATCGACATTCCTTTCGATTAAAAGTTTTCTTGCTTGGCGGGTATTGTAAGCGGTGTAAATTTTTTGGATGCCTAAGGAAGTCCAATCTATTTTTTGTTCTAAAACTGAAACAACAAATCGATCATCGTCAACAATTAAGACATTCAAATGATTCACTCCTCATAAATAAGATAGGGGATCACTAAGACAATGGTGGCCCCACCATTAGCACCATTTGAAAACTCGATCAGGAAGTTTTCACCATACGAAAGTTTCAACCTCTGAATCACATTATTGATTCCAATATGTCTTCCCTTTCGATCTATTAATGGAATATTCCCCTTAAGCTTTTCCAGTATATCAGCGGGAAACCCTGGACCGTTGTCTTTTAAAGTTATTTTAATCTCCTTTTTATCCTCTATATCCTCTATTCTCAATGAAATTTTAGTCTGCTCATCTAAAGATACGGAGTATTTCATTGCATTTTCAATAAACGTTTGTAACACTAAAGGGGGAATTTTGCTGTTTCTTATACTAGGTTCAATCAAAAAGTCAAAAAGAAAAGCCTCTCCATGTACTAATTTTTTTTGGATGGATAGGTAATCCTCAATATGGTCTAATTCCTCTTCTAGTTTTACAAAGTTTTGATTTGTTTGAAATAAGTACCTGAAATATCTCGCTGTTACCACTGCCATTTCTTTTATTTCTTTATACATCTCTAATTGAGCCATGCTATGGATGGTTGTTAAACAATTTAAATAAAAATGTGGTTTAATCTGCAGTTGCATAAAATCCAATTGAATTTGTTTCTTTTCAATTTCTCGTTCGTAAATATTTACTTTTAGTTTTTTTATCTCATTTATCAAATCCTTGAATTGGGTATTCGCTTGTTCAAGTTCTATTATACCACTCGTTTCAAAATCAACGATTTCCTTATTTTGATTGATCTGAGATAGGTTTTTAGAAAACCTTTGAATCGGTGATATCACTTTGTTTTTCATATAAAGCAGAATAAGGAGTGAAATGAGACTGATTAAAATGGTAGCAAAAACTAGACCAAATTGAACAAAAACAACTTTTTCGAAAGCGCTAAAATGATCGATGGATACATGTAAAGAAAACGGTAGAGAAGTGTTATCTCCTTTAAATACAAGTTGACTAGTAAAAAACTTGTTTTCCTTTCCTTTATGAAACAACTCTATCTCGTCTGGGCTAGAAAGGAAACCGTGTTGAACGTCTTCCATAAGAATCTTTCCATTATGGCCTAAATGAATATCTTGGAGGGGTAAAAGAATATCTTCTACTGCAATGAAAGCAATAAACATTCTATTTTTGTATTTTAATAGGTGATACAAATAGAATTTATCATTGAGTTTAAAGGATTGCCATGTATTCAAATTCTCGTAATTATAGGAGTGGTTTTCTTCTGACAAAAAGAAATCCTTTATTTCCTTATACTCTGGATACCCAATTTGGATAGGAGAACTATTAAAAAAGTAGTCCTCCTTTTGTAAAGCCAAAAAAAATTGATATTCCTTCCCGGTCGAGTATTGAAAATCATTCACTCTCGTTCTAAAATCGCTAATACTTTTAGGCAATTCTGACATATCTCGGGCGTCTTCAATCTTATCAATTAAAGGTTCATGCTTCACCGTCCAAATCATAAAATGATCGACCGCATTAAGCTTTTGTTGCGCATCATTTAAATGAAGGTTAATCGTATCCGTAATATAATCAATACTTTGTTGCCGTGTAATAGAAATAGTGAAAAAGCTAACCAAAATATTGATGAGTAATATCGTGAATAAAATCATAAACAGAACTTTTGAATAATGATTAACAGAACGTGAGAGATTTTTTCCAATCGGCATATTCATTTCTTAGTCAACTCCCGTGTTAATCTTTATCTTTATTATATAGAGAGTTCGTGTACATTTTCTAGTACAAAAGCGTTAGAAATCGTTTAAAAAAGATCGTTTAGGACTGAATAGTGCTATTTGTACAGGCTGAATTCGGACGTATGATCGAATCTTTACCGAATAGTACAAATGACGTAACGGATTATCACTATTTATCAGGGAATGACTGCCATATAATATGGTATAGCGAGTAAAAAGACCTATAGAGAAAAAGGAGGGAGAGACTTGGAAAATAAAATGGTTTCTCAAACCATTACGAATCAGGCAGTCATCGCGGATAGAAAAAGACTGAAAATGATGAAACAATTAAAGAAAAGTGCACCATTATATATCTTGTTGCTTCCTTCCACCATCTTACTCGTTTGTTTTGCGTACCTGCCTATGTATGGGGTCATCATTGCTTTTAAAGATTATTCACCTGCTTTCGGTATATGGGGGAGTCCTTGGGTAGGGTTCAAGCATTTTATTCAATTTTTTCATTCATACCAATTTGTGTTAACGATAAAAAACACATTAAACATCAGTCTATACAGTATTTTGATAGGGTTTCCATTACCGATTGCGTTAGCGATACTTTGTAACCAAATTCGCATGGGGATGTTTAAGAAGGTATTTCAGGTCACCACTTATTTACCGCATTTTATTTCTACAATGGTTATGTGTGGGATGATCTTGATTTTCCTGTCGCCTAGTAATGGACTGATTGCGAACTTGTTAGGTTTAATCGGAATTGAAATGCCAAACGTTTTATCGAAGCCTGCCTTTTTCAGTAGTGTTTATGTATGGAGTGATGTTTGGCAGCATGTAGGCTGGAACAGTATTATTTATCTAGCAGCTCTTTCAGCGATTGATCCGACCTATTATGAAGCGGCTACCATGGATGGTGCTAGTAAAATGCAAAAGATTCTTCATATTGATCTTCCATTATTATTACCTACCACGATGATCTTGTTGATATTGGAAGCAGGCAATCTTTTGAGTATTGGGTTTGAAAAAGTCCTTTTATTACAAAATCCCTTAAATTTACCTGGTAGTGAAGTGATTTCAACCTATGTTTATAAAATGGGACTACAAAATTTTCAGTACAGCTTGTCCACTGCGATTGGGCTATTTAATACAGTCGTCAATGTGGCTGTCTTGCTCTTCGTAAATGGAATGTCTAGACGATTAACAAAAACGAGCCTGTTATAGAGGGAGGAAGGGGTGGAAATGACGACGAACAATAAGCTGGCCAAGCGGTCAAGAACCGGGAAAAATTGGAAAGATCGAATATTTGATCTTTCCGTTTACGGAATCGCGATCATAATGATCGGGATGATTATTTATCCGCTTTGGTTTATTATCATCGCTTCCTTTAGTAATCCAGCAGAAGTTGCAAATGGCAATGTCTGGTTTTGGCCGAAAGAATGGAAATTAGATGGATATCTCGAATTACTGAAACAAGACATGATTTGGAGAGGCTATCTAAACACAATTATCTACACCTTTGTTGGAACCTTTATTGCCTTATTTGTTAATATTCCAGCGGGTTATGCCTTATCAAGGCAAGACTTATTTGGAAGGAAATGGATCTCAATTTTTTATATGATTCCCATGTTTTTTGGAGGTGGTTTAGTCCCGACTTATTTGGTCGTTAAAAATTTTGGGTTATTAGATACGTTTTGGGTGTTAGTGTTACCGTTTTCTGTTTCCGTTTTTAATGTCATTGTGGCTAGAACCTTTTTTAAAAATAGTATACCTGAAGGTCTTTGGGAAGCAGCTCAGATTGATGGTTGTGGCACAATTAGATACTTTTTAACGATCGTGATCCCATTGTCAAAAGCAATTCTTGCCGTTATCGGTCTTTGGACAGCAGTAGGGATATGGAACTCCTGGTTTGATGCCATGATTTATATTTCAAACGAAAATTTGCAACCCCTTCAATTAATTTTACGAAGGATTTTGATCACGAATGAGTCTCTTCTTGGAACGGCATCAGGAGAACTAGCATCAGAGCTGAGGAGATTATCAGAGATGATGAAATATTCAGCAATCGTGGTGTCTACGCTCCCAATTATGTGTTTATATCCATTTTTACAAAAGTACTTTAATCAAGGTGTGATGATTGGTTCTATTAAAGAATAGGGAAAAGAGGGGGAGAAGGATGTTAAAGAAAAAATTAAGCGTTTTAATCAGTTTAATGTTAATAACTAGTTTCATTGTTGGCTGTAGCAATGATAAATCAAGTTCCAAACCGAAGGAAGAGGAAACATATAGAATTGCAACGGTTCGTTGGTCTGATTGGGGAGAAGACTTTTTAAAAGGATTTGTTGAGCAAACGGAAAAAGATGCAGGGATTTCTATTAAGTGGGATGTTTACGTGAATTCTGAGTGGGGAGACAAAAAATCGATATTATTGGCTGGAGGGGAGTTACCAGATGCCTTTTGGGGTTCAATCGCTCTAGGTGATGGAGATATAGTTCAAAACCAAAATTTATTTATACCCCTCGAAGACATGATCGACAAACATATGCCCAATCTAAAAGCAGCCTTTGATGCAGAGCCCGCATTGCGAGCTTTAGTCACTTCTCCTGATGGTCATATTTATAGCTTGCCGAAGAAATTGCCATTAAGACCGATTGCAGGAAATCAGCTATTTATCAATCAAACTTGGTTGGATAATTTAGGTCTTTCCATGCCTGATACTTATGAAGACTTCTATAACGTCTTAAAAGCATTTAAAGAAAAAGATGCAAATGGAAATGGAGACCCTAACGATGAAATTCCATATGGGGCAGGTAACGCCGATAGTGTATTTAGTTATATCTTGCCTTTTGGTATGACCAAAGGTAACGATAAGCAAGGTTATATGGCAGTCAAAAATGGAAAGCCTGTTTATTTGCCTACGGAAGAAGCCTATAAAGAAGGAATTGAATGGATGCATAAAAGTTATGCGGATGGACTCATTGATCCAGAATTATTTACCCAAGATGATTCGATGAGTGATGCAAAAAGAAAAAATGAAGGTGTATCCTTAGTAGGAGTAGCTGTCGGCTGGACACCGGATGCTGTATTTGGACCCAATCAAGATGAATATGTTCCACTTGCTCCGCTAAAAGGCCCGGATGGTGAGAGATATGTCATTAATGATGCAGAAACGTATGCTAGAAATGAATTCATGATTACAACAAAAGCAAAGAACCCCGAAAAATTATTGAAATGGGCGGATAAATTTTATACGGAAGATGCCAGTATCCAAACTTTCTACGGTTCTTTTGGGATTGGGGTAGAAAAAAATGATGACGGGACATACAAGGTACTCGATGCCCCAGAAGGGGAATCAGCAGATACATTTGCATGGGTAAACTCATTCCGTGATTTTGGGCCTAAATACATCGGGGAAGGATTCAATGAAAAAGTAACGATGCCAACCGATAGTGGAGATGGACTGAAGCTTCTATTAGATAAGGAAATTAACGAGTATGCTAGAGAACAATATCCAAGTGTAAGCTTTACAGCCGATGAGATCCAACGTCTAAATGCATTAAGTGTGGATATTTACGCTTATGTCGAATCAATGCAATCTAAGTGGGTTGTTGAAGGTGGAGCGACAAAGGAATGGGATTCATATATTTCTCAATTAAAACAAATGGGGTATGACGAATATATGGAAATTCAGAAAAAAGCATTTGACAGATATCAAGAATCTCTCAAAGAAACGAATTAAATTTTAGACTTATGATAAGAAAAGGACAGTCGGTTCACGTTAAATATCGTGAAACCGGCTGTTGTGCGTAAAAGCAGATTTTTAAGCGACTTTTAAAATGATTCTGCTAAAGATTATGAAAAGACGATAATATTTACCTGATCAATACTCCAGCTTATAACTCCTTTAATCTCTAAAGCTTCCTATTAGATTGATAACGATAAAACATTTGTGCATTGTCTAGGTCCGAGTCTCTATATGCCCAAAAAGGAAGGAAATCTTGAAAAAGGTAACGGCGATCGGCTTGGCTGTGCCCAAAAAGGGAGAACATCCTGAAAAGGGTAACGGCGATCGGCCTGGCTGTGCCCGGAAAGGAATGAAATCTTAAAAAGGGTAACGGCGGGCTGCTTGGCTGTGCCCGAAAAGGAAGAAAATCTTGAAAAAGGTAACGGCGATTGGCCTGGTTGTGGCCGAAAAGGGAGAAAATCTTGAAAAAGTAACGGCGGGCTGCTTGGCTGTGCCCGGAAAGGGAGAAAATCTTGAAAAAGGTAACGGCGATCGGCCTGGCTGTGCCCGAAAAGGAAGGAAATCTTGAAAAAGGTAACGGCGATCGGCCTGGTTGTGCCCGAAAAGGGAGAAAATCTTGAAAAAGGTAACGGCGATTGGCCTGGCTGTGCCCGGAAAGGAAGGAAATCTTAAAAAGGGTAACGGCGGGCTGCTTGGCTGTGCCCGGAAAGGGAGAAAATCTTGAAAAAGGTAACGGCGATCGGC
>NZ_JALIFP010000029.1 GCF_022867885.1 Lederbergia sp. NSJ-179
GAGAAAAAGCAAGAAATCCAAAGAATAAGCTAAAAGAGATAAAAGTATCGCCATACGGATGGCGTAGTCGGCACAGACCTTGCCCACTGGAAAGGATCATCCAGTGTTGTTCGCCCAAGTTTCCCCTCTGCACCCTCCCTGGAGGTTTGTAAGGGAAATGTTTGCGAAAAAGAATCCCATGTTCTTTAGACATGGGAGTGGTCAATCTAGGTAAATTGGAGGTGTCGTAAATGATCCCTTCTCCAACCGGCACTTCCCCAAATATCACTTGTGTTTTCTTTACAATGAGTGAGATAATGAATCATATTCCTAAGCTAGAGGATAAGAAATGAGTGTAATAAACAATGGCTAAAAATTCTAGCTCAAGCAAGTAAAGTTTATCGCATGGTCGCTCGAAAATAGTGATTTTAAAGAATGTACTTTTCAAAAATGACAATTTGATAAATGCAAGATCAATGAAGCTAACTTTGCAAATACATCTTTAAAAGGAATCGATTTGAGCAATAGTATCTTTGAACAGTTAAACGTTAAAGCAATAGATCTAAAAGGATGCGAAGTTTCATCTGATCAAGCGCTTGGCTTTTCTCGTTAATTGGGTTTGATTATTAAAGAATAACTTATAAAGGAGTGCATCCTATGAAGCAGCCCACCCGTTTTATTAGATTCCTTGGTGGACGCGATCTTATTTTCGCCTTAGTTATCTTAATCTTCATTGGAATTACTATTTTTATTTACAACAAGATTTCCTTTATTTTTCATCCAGTGATTGTCATATTGTCAACAATCTCGGCGCCGATTATTCTTGCCTTTATTGCTTACTATATAATGAATCCGATTGTAAATCTTCTAGAAAGACTACATATTAAGCGGATATGGGGAATTGTCATTATTATTTTGGGGATCGGCGGACTAATAACCGGTCTTGTTTTTCTCATCGCCCCATCTATAGAAAAACAGATTAATGATTTGATTGTCGACATTCCAATCTATTTGAAGCAGATGGGAGAAGAAATAAATGATTTGGTCGACCATTCTTTTTTTGGACCTTATTATGATGAAGGATACAAATGGGTTACATCGACCTTAAGTGATTTGCCAAATAAAATCAGTGGGTATTTAGGTGGTGCTTACGAAGGTATCTTGAGTGTAGCCAGTACACTGACACATGTGTTTGTTGCACTGTTTACCTTCCCATTTGTTCTGTTCTTCCTATTAAAGGACAGCGCGAAATTCAAGTCCTATTTCTTGCAGTTGCTTCCGCCGAAATATAGGGGGGATGCGGAACAGGTACTTAAAAATATGGATGTACAAGTAGGGTCTTATGTACGTGGTCAAATTATCGTCGCCACTTGCATTGGTATCCTATTGTACATTGGCTATTTGATCATCGGTTTGGATTATGCAATCACATTAGCCATTGTAGCTGCTGTAACAAGTGTTGTTCCTTATCTTGGGCCAATGATTGCTGTTTCCCCAGCCATCATTATCGCTTTGGTGGACTCGCCATTTATGCTTGTAAAACTAGCAATCGTATGGGCGGCAGTTCAGTTTTTGGAGGGTCACTTTATTTCACCTAATATTATGGGACATACGATGAAAATCCATCCGATTACCATCATGTTCATATTACTCGTCGGAGGAAATCTATTTGGGATTGTTGGTGTCATTCTCGGTATTCCTGGTTATGCAATCTTAAAAGTAATTGTCGTCCATTTTTTTGGTAAGTTTAAACAACGATATAACAAATATTATGGAGAAGATGCTGGAGCTTATCAAATGGATGAACAAGTTCATAAATAACAAGTATTTTTCAATTCCTTTGATTAAAAAAAACTCGCTCATCTCCAGATAACATGAATTGAATCAAACGTTTGATTAAGAGGAATAGAAAAAATCCGCCAGATCACCTTTCTAGCGGATTTTTCTTTTTTTCATTAAAAATTAAAATCAACCTCTTTTTGTTCTTGTTCCTCCACGCCTTTCATATAGTTAATCCGGCGCTGGGCAGCAGCTTGGCTTACTTGCTCATCTGCATGATAGGAAGAACGGACAAGCGGCCCGGATTCGCAATGGCTAAAGCCTTTCGAAAGTGCAATTTCTTTTAGTTCCATAAACTCGTCAGGATGATAGTACCGAACCACATTCAAATGTTTTTTCGTTGGTTGTAGGTATTGACCAATCGTCATAATATCGACATTGTGAGCTAGCAAATCATCCATTGCTTGAATAATTTCTTCTTTCGTTTCACCAAGTCCGACCATGATGCTCGATTTTGTCGGTGTATTAGGGGAAATCTCTTTCACCCGTTGTAAAAGCTGTAAAGAGCGGCGGTATGTTGCCTTTGCACGAACCCTTGGCGTTAAGCGCTCCACCGTTTCAATATTATGGTTAAAAATATCGGGTCCACTCGACATTAAGGTATGTAGGCTTTCATAGTCACCTTTCATATCAGATGGCAAAATTTCGATCGTACAACCTGGGTTTTTGCGGCGAATCGCACGAACCGTTTCAGCAAAAACAGCGGCCCCGCCATCATTGAGATCATCGCGGGCAACAGCCGTAACTACGACATGTTTGAGTCCCATAATCTTTACGGAATCAGCAACCCTTTCCGGCTCTCCCCAATCTAATTCATTAGGAAGCCCTGTCTTGACGGCACAGAAACGGCAGCCCCTTGTACATGTATCCCCAAGGATCATAAAGGTGGCAGTTTTTCTTTCACTCCAGCATTCGTGGATATTAGGGCAACGCGCTTCCTCACAGACTGTATTTAATCGTTGCCCGCGCATTAATTTCTTTAAGCCCATATACGATTCATTCGTATTAATTTTCGTTTTCAACCATTCTGGTTTTCTGATGTATTCTTGTTTATCGATTGCCATTATGCGTGCACCTTCTTTTGAAATTTTAAATTCCATTCATCTGACCGATATTTTGATTCTGCCAACTTCCGTACTTCTTCCCATTGCGAAGGGGTAAGCTCGAATCGGGTAAATTCGAGATTTAATCCTATTTCAAAACCCTTTGTAAAAGCAGCAACGGCTTGGTCATACGTAATGGCTCTTCCGGCAGCCTCATTCATAGAGATGGCTTTGTTTGAAAAAGCTTGCCGTTTTCGCGCTCGCATTTCTTCACTTGAAAAAGCAAATAAATCAAACAGCATCTCTTGATTCATCGTAAAGGGAAGCGAGCCATGTTGCAATAAAACGCCCATCTTTCTCGTTTGCGCATGTCCGGAAATCTTTTTCCCATCGACAAGCATCTCATAATCAGATGGTCTTTCAAAACAAACGGCAGAACGCTCTTTGATAAAATGCTCTTCAGGCATGGAAAATTGTGCATCAATCCCTAATTCCTTGAAGCCAGCAAAAATCCCCTGGGCAAGTGTATGGTACGCTTTGCGTATGGAATCCTCTATGTATGGTTTTTGTTCGGAAACGACGAGGCTGTAAGTCAATTCATCATCATGGAGGACAGCACTGCCTCCGGTAAGTCGCCGGACAAATTGACACCCATGCTGCTCTATTCCTGGAAAATAAATCGTTCTTTCTTTTTGAAAATGGCCAATGGAAAGAGTGGGGGTTGCCCAACCATAAAAACGGAGAACAGGCGGAATCTTCTCCGCACTATGCCAAAGGAGTAAGCATTCATCCAATGCCATATTTATGGCAGCATCCTGATGTCCTGTATCGATAAGTCCCCAAGTGTCTTTCATTCTTTTCAACTCCTAGGATGAAATTAGAAAAGCGGAAGGTGTTCAAAAAAAGGATGAACGGCTAAGTTGCCACGTCGCATGTATTCACCGTCCCTGCCCCGTATCCTGCGGGTCTGCCAATATCTGGAGCTAGGCTTAAAAAAATTGCACCCTATGTAGGAGTGCAGTTTAATTATTGAAAATTCAGGGTAACCACACTTTTCATAATTGAACATCGAGTATGTAAAGTACAATATTCACTAAAAGTATGGTACCAAACGCCAATATAAAAGTACAGCTTTGTGATCGGGATGACAGGAATTGGTGGCTTTTTAACTATAGAGTAATCGCTCCGCTTATGGGGAAAACGATCAGATCAGAATTTAGAAATAATATTCATTTTCTTTATTCTTTTCCTTTGAAAATTTTGTTTTATACAGGAACAGGAATGAATCTTTGTTTTTATAGATCAAAATGGTCAACTTATTATACAATATCTAAGCGAATACAAATCAGTATCCTTTGCATAAATCGAAAAAATGTGTTTATTCATCATATGCCTATGCCTTATATGCCGACTCAATGAGAATATAATCGCTATTTCCAGCCAAAAATAAACCGCAAAACCCTATACGAATTAAAAGTGGCTTCATCTGCACCAATATAAAAAGCGCCATCCCCTTGATATAAAAGGGCTAGGCGCTTTTCTGTTAGATCGGGATGACAGGAATTGAACCTGCGACCCCTTGCACCCCATGCAAGTGCTCTACCAAGCTGAGCTACATCCCGAAAACGATTCACTAGCTATTAGTATAATGGATGTGCTCGCCGAAAACAATCCCCAAATGCTCAAGATTCACCTTCAATGCTTTTCCTATACTGATTCAGGACCTTTGGCAGGATGTTAGCAATGACGTCCTCTTCCAATAGAGACAATACGCCGTCTTCTTCATTTTCCTTTTTGATCGAAGCAACTTCTTTATGCAATTTCTCCATTTTTTTATCGAGTTCTGCTGCAATAAAAGCGGTACTTTGAAGCTCCTTCGCCATATGGGCAGGAATTTCTCTATCATATTTATAATAGATTTTATGCTCTAGGCTTGCCCAAAAGTCCATGGCAATGGTGCGAATTTGAATTTCAACATACGTATGTTCCGTACGATCTGTCATAAAAATTGGAACTTGCACGATCAAATGCAGGCTTTGGTAGCCATTTGGCTTGGGATTTTGAATATAATCCTTGTACTCCACCACCGTAATATCTTTTTGTTTTCTAAGCATTTCGGCTATGACATAAATATCGGAAAGAAAAGAACAGGTAATCCGAACACCGGCAATATCACGGATATTTTCCTTAATCGAGGCAAGCGAAAATTCATATCCCTTTCGTTTAATTTTACTAAAAATACTTTCCGGTGATTTCACTCGCGATTTCACATGTTCAATTGGATTATAGTCATGAAGATAATTAAATTCATCTGATAATATATTTATTTTTGTATTTATTTCGTCACAAGCAAATTGATAGGCCATCATAAAGCGAGTAAGCTCGACTTTCATTTCTTTCAACAGTTGAATATCCAGTATTTGATCATTTTTCATTGAAGGGTCTTCCTTTCTGGCTGAACATCACAGGGCAATAGTTTTGTGAGCCTATGGATGTGTTACAAAAGAGCGAATAAAACCATTTATACAATCATAACATAATTGCTGTTCTTTTTTTAATGAAGAAATTTTGTCACTTGTTCATTTTTAAAATATAATATATACTACATTACAACACTAATGCACTAATTTTGAAGGGGGGTCCCTGGATGCTTCTCCATCATGATGGCTCCAAACCGATTTATGTGCAGATTGCGGAGTGGCTTGAAAATGAGATCATTGCTGAAGTCTTTAAAAATGATGAAAAAGTTTATTCGCAATATCAGTTGGCTGAGATGTTTAATATTAATCCGGCTACAGCCGCAAAGGGGTTGAATCTTTTGGCAGATGAGCAAATTCTTTATAAAAAACGCGGGCTTGGGATGTTTGTGTCAAAGGGGGCAAAGGAAAAAATATGGAATAAACGGAAGAGTGAGACATTAACGGGACTCGTTCGCGAGCTTGTCTTAGAAGCTAAGCGGTTAGAAGTAGCGGAAATAGATTTGATACAAATGATTAAAGAGGCAATCAGGGAAGAGGGGAGGGAACAGAAATGAACGTGATTGAGTGCCAAAACTTGGTCAAAAATTATGGGAGAAAACAAGTTTTAGAGGATCTATCATTTAATGTAACTGAAAATAAAATAACCGGGTTAATCGGCAGAAATGGAGTAGGAAAAACGACCCTATTAAAAATCATTGCAGGCTTTATTCGGGAAACGGATGGGGAGATAAAGGTGTTTTCTCAGAAGCCATTTAACAGTTTGTTTGTTTCTGCAAATAGCGTCATGATTGATGACCATATGACCTTCCCGCCATCTTTTAATCTGGCGGATATTTTAAAAGAAGCTGAACAATTTTACGAAAACTTTAATATCGAGTTAGCAAGAGATTTGCTGAATTATTTTTCACTATCGAATCATTTAAACCATGACAAACTTTCAAAAGGGATGAAAAGCACATTCAATATGATTCTCGGTCTTTCTTCTAGATGTGCTTTGACGATTTATGATGAGCCCACAACAGGAATGGATGCGGCGGTGCGCAAGGATTTTTATCGTGCCTTATTGAAGGATTATTTGGCTCACCCAAGGTCGATCCTTCTTTCCAGTCATCATTTACAAGAAATCGAGGATTTATTAGAGGATGTGCTGCTCATTCATGAGGGGAAGGTAAAGCTTCATCTATCGATTTCCGATTTCAAAGAATGGGCGATCGGTCTCCAAGGGAAAAAGTCGGCTGTTTCTCGTTGGACAGATGGGCAGCAAGTGATTTATGAAAAAGAAATTGGTCCAGGGCTTCTATATACTGTTATTCGAAATGAAGGGATAGAAGGGATGCTCCACGAGGCGAGGCAGGAAGGGATCGATGTCATACCTGTTTCCGCCAATGATCTTTGTATTTATTTGACCGATAGACAGAAGGGAGGAATTGATGATGTCTTTAACAGAAACCACTCTCTTTGATGTTGTAATGAAACAATACGCTTTTAAACGGCGAGCTTTTTTTACGACATTTGGGACATTGGCGCTTCTACAATTATTGGGGCTATTGTTTTCGATAGGTGGGAGTGGGGGATCTGGATTTCTTAGTGAGAATATGTCGATCGATCTTACTTACTATTCTGGGGATATTGTCATTGTTTTCACCATTTTATGGACCTTTATTGCGGCGATATTTATGACAACAAAGGCAGCAAGATATGATGATTATACCTTTGTCGCTAATCTCCTGAGCAGCCATTTGGCCAATCTGCTATTTCTTCTGACCGCCTGCATCATTGGAGGGATTTCCGCTGTTTTATGTGGGTATCTTGTTCGAATCTTTGGTTATTTTTCTGATGGGCTTACGATGGGAGTTGGATTGTTTTCCGCCCCATTAGAATTTGTTCTCTCTGTGTCCGCTGTGACATTGTACGGATTGCTTTTCGCAACATTAGGCTATCTGTTTGGCACGACCATTCAATTGCATAGAAGCTTTATGTTTTTATTGCCCGCACTCTTTGTGGGAGCGATGATTGCCGGAGTAGTGAGTGGTCATGATGATAAGGTGAAGGCCATTTTTGATTTTATTTTTCTAGAATCTCATTTTTGGCTCTTTTTTGTGAAAGTGATTCTTGTTTCTGGGGTGTTCTTTACAGTAGCGGTTGGACTTTCGAATAAAATGGAGGTGAGGAAATGAGTAATGTCGGCCTACTAGTGCTCCTTATCCCTCTTTTTATCATTGGCTTTTTATATTGGCTGATGGTGAAAAAGTCATTATCAGGGAGAGGGGGACCTTTCCAAAACAAAAGGATCGTAAAAGCCTTACTTCCCCTCTATGCGGTTGTTCTCATTCTCTCTCCATTTGTCTATGAACTGTTGCCAAAGGGGAATGATGATCTTCCACTAGCGAACGAGAAAGACCTTGAGCGAAAAACAATGGAGCTTGAGCAGGCGATATACGATGGACGGCTTAAAGATATTGATCCTCAAGTTATTCGAGAAGAATGGGAAGAATCGTATGATGGTACGGAGCTATCCTTTCGGCAAGAGGAAGGGGAGCCACTGCCCATTGTCGTTGAGCGAAAGCCGGAAAATGATGGAGTCGTTGAAGGGAAATACATTGCCAGTGTCATCTATCACGGAATAGATTTCTCCGACCAATTAAGTAAGGTACGATTTCAGTTGGAGGATGATGCGCTCCAATTTGCGGAGATAGGTAATCCTCTGGTTTACAGAGGGGTTGTATATAAAAGCGATTTCGTCCTTGCTCAATTTAGAGAAGAAAGAAATTCAATCTTTGAACCTTCATTTGTCAGTAATGCCCGTTATATTTACTTGCGCATACCGAAAGATTTAGAAATTCAAGAAAAAGATGAGGTTTATTTCAATTATACAGGTGAAGTGCAAATCGACTGGAATTCGGATAACGAATGATAATAGCTGACCTCCTGTTTTAAAATTCTCTTGTATGGCAATCATACTAAGGATTTTAACTACGAGGAGGTTTTAACTTGAAAAAATTGTGGTTTTTGTTGTTGGTTACTGGGATGATGATGGGGGCTTGCGGCAGCGGAGAAGAAGCGATTCCCCAAGTAGATGAAGAAGCAATTCCCGTTAGTGGCCAGGCAGATGTCCATGTAAAGATGATGAATACAGAAGAAAAGGAAGTTGGCAAAGCAACCTTAAAGGAAACAGAAGAAGGGGTTAAAATCCATTTACAAGCTGAAGGGTTAGAGCCTGGAACGAAGGCGATTCATATTCATGAAACCGGCGTGTGTGAGGCACCTGATTTCCAATCGGCTGGAGGACATTTTAACCCTGGCGGAAAAGAACATGGCTTTCAAAATCCAAAAGGCTTTCATGCGGGAGACCTGCCCAATATTGAAATCGAAGAAGATGGGACTATAAACGTCGTGATCACGGCTCCTAATCTGACTTTGAAGCAAGGAGAAAAGAATTCCTTACTTGATGAAGATGGAAGCGCCCTCGTCATCCATGAAAAGGCGGATGATTATAAAACAGATCCAGCGGGGAATGCAGGAGACAGGATTGTATGTGGCGTGATTAGTGGAGAATAAAAAAGGAATGTTGAAAGACAATCAGCACATTTTTTCAGTCAATCGCCATGATTGAATCGGAAAAATGTGCTGATTTTAAATACAAAGAACAAAACAAATCACAAATCTTTGGGATTTTTACTTTAAAATTATAACTTATATGTTATAATTTAATTATGAAATGGGAAACAATCGAGTATACTAAACCAAATGGAGTTGCGCCAGTAATTGAGTATTTGCAGTCCCTTTCCCCAAAACATGAAACGAAAGTGCTCCGATCGATTCAATTATTAGAGGAGTTTGGCCCTGAGATTGGAATGCCTCATGTGAGACATTTGAACGATGGAATTTATGAATTAAGAACAAGTTTCAGTTCTAACATCTTTAGAACTTTATTTTTCCATTGGCATGAAAATAAACTTGTCCTTACTCATGGGTTTACAAAGAAAACTCAAAAAACTCCTGCTCGTGAAATTAGACGTGCTGAAATGTATCGACGTGATTATCTTGAAAGAAAGGGTGACAAAGAATGAGTTTTTTAAACAGATATGTATCTGACCGCATGAAGGATTCGGAGTTCAAGAGAGAATGGGAAAATAGCCAAGTGGAATATGAAATCGCCCGCCAAATTATTAAAATCAGAAAAGAAAAAGGTCTCACCCAAGCAGGATTAGCCGAGTTAATCCATTCGAAACAAAGCGCCATTTCGCGAATTGAAAATGGGGATCAAAATGTTACACTGGGAACTTTAAAAAAGATTGCGAGTGTCTTAAACACAAAAATTCAACTTGAAATAGATCCAGACTTTCATGAACCGATGAATCAATCTGATCTAATAAAAAATTAAACTTTTGGGACAAGTAAATGGGGGACTATTTTCTCCATCAAACCAAAGCTAGATACACCCCTTCCAGTTTATTTGGGAAGGGGGGATCAATGTTACTCACTAAACATATTAAACAATCCCTCGATTCCAGATCCTTTGACACCATAATTTATCATATAAAATTACTAACTTTCTGATGGTGCTAAATTTATGAATATGAAAAGTCTCGCTTTAATTTATGCTCGTAGCGTTCTTGATATTTTCTCCACCTGATGAGGATTTCTCGTTTTTCCTTCATCTTCATCCGAGCTTGAAGAGGGGGTAACGAATAACCGAAGCCTTGCTGGTTAAGAGGTTCCTTTCAACTCAATATGGATCAGCGGATACCTATTAGGTTGAAAGTATCATAGCTTTCATGATTTTGATTGTTGACAAAAACCAGCTAATATCATGACAAGATATTAGCTGGTGTAGTTGAATTAGACGTGTAGCTTTGAAATAAAGTTTGATTAAAATGATGCTAATAACCTTGATAAAAGGACATAAGTAAGAATTTGAAAAAAGATTGATCAAAACACGTTTTTTCTATATTCAATTGAATCATCCTCTTATAAAAAAGTTTGATCATTTTTGTAATCCTTGTTGGATTAACAATTACCTTGAAAAGTGTAAGGTGATGAAGAGTTTAATAAGCTTTCTACCCCACCTGGATGATATGGCATTAAATTATTGGCAGTATCTATGTCCACCCATTTTACTTCAGAGATTTCATTATTATCTTTAATTGTAATTTCTCCATCAATAACACTTGCTCCAATTGTAATGATTAAACCATGATGTCCCTGTTTTGAGAAAAACGCTTCATTAACTGCAATAATACTTCCTATTTCAATTACTAAGCCCGTTTCTTCTTTTGTTTCGCGAATAACTGCCTGTTCCAAGGTCTCAAGTAGGTGAGTATGTAAAGCAACACTTGATGAGTGCCGGAGCGCAAAGAGACATTTTTACGGAGGTGGCTATTGATGAAATCTATCAATTTTCCAATGGGACTGCAAGATTGATTAATAAAGTTTGTACACATTCCCTGATCTATGGATTTCAAAATGAACAACGTATCATTGATGATCATATGGTCAAAAGGGTTATTGATGGAGAATTGTCATGAGGAGCCATGTAGAAATGATATATGATGTTGCAAGACCGTTGGATCATTATTTAAACGAGCGTATTTATGGTCTTCATTGTGGGAAAGGGGTTAAGTTGCACATTGATTCAATGTGCATTCCTCGGCGAATTGAATTGGATAGCCATGGTATATTGTGATTGATTGAGAAAGCGCGTTTGTATTTACGTCCTCAGTATACCTTCACAGTGATCATTTAACAGAATAGAAACCTAATAACCTCGTCATCAAGTGATGGAAAAGCTTTTCCTCCATCACTTGATGACGAGGCAACCAAGCGATAGCGCGGTAGCTTTAGTACGACTATACCTAGTAAAATATTTATCAAAAACAAGAAGGGATAGCTTAGCTAGTCATTATTCCTTCTTTTCATTTTTGTTATTACGGTCAATAAAACTGTCAATTGAGGGACATTATAGATTGTCAATCTTAGGTCTGTTTAAAGTATCAGTAACAGGATGTGCAAAAACACCCAAAATAAAGTTGACCAAAACGATTAAATAAACTATTTCACTTTAATTAGCACGTCTTCACTCTTATTATCCCAATTAATGGTTATATGAATCGGCATGTTCTTATAAATGGGCTCAGTATCACCATGAGCAAACAAAGACATTTCATCTTGGTTCTCCAATGATCCTTCATCTACAGAAGAAGCAGGAGAATTAGGATCTATTTCGTAATAAAAAACTTTTGGTTTAATACCTTCTCCAATATAAGAAAACGTGTATACTAAACTACTTCCAGGAGTTTCAAGTTGTTCTACTTCTAATACAACACGCCAATTTTCACTTTCTCCTTTAAAAATAAGCTCATCTGTACCCTCTGTATCCTCATTATTCGTACAAGCTACAGAAGAAAAAATAAAGATAATTAAAGTGGATAATAAATAAATTTTAAGTTTAATCACAATCACCACCACAAAAAATTTTAAAGTATAAAAAATCTTCAAAAAAAATGAAGGTTTTTTCTCCCCTTTGTCTAATATTATAATATGACAACACACAAAAAAGGAGGAATTATTTATGAATGTAAGCGTCAAATAGACCCCACCTATATTTTTAGATGGGGTCTATTTGACGCTTACAATGCTAAGACTCGATCTTAGCATTTACTTATTCAACTAGGGGGATTACTAAATGTTAAGATTTAATTTAATTCCAATCCTTTTATCTTTAATTATTTTTATTATATTATCTTTTTATTTATATAAAAGAAAAAATAAAACACTAACATATTTATTATTTTGGAGTATTTTTTATTTTTATTTAGTTAATGTAGTTAGGATAACGCAATTTCCACTTTTTATACTTGAATATCCATTTGAATATAACTTTTCAGATTATATTAATCTCATACCTACTAATCCTTTTAGGAATGGTTTGTATACCAGTGTCCTAAATGTAATACTTACAATACCATTTGGTTTTGGTCTTCCTTTTTTAATTAAAATGAATTGGAAAAAAACTATTCTATTAACAATGCTTTTTTCACTTTTATTGGAATCACTACAATTAACTGCTCATTTAATATTGCCAGGTCACAATAGAATGGTAGATATTAATGATATTATTTTTAATACACTTGGTGGAATAATAGGTTATGTACTATATAAACTATTCGCTAAAGTGGTTAAAATCATAATTTCTAAATATGATATAGAGATGAACCCTATTTTATCATATATACAAAAAACTGTTTCAACAGATTAATTTTAAATTTTATACCAAAGGGATATTAAAAAACGATGCCTATAAAATGGAGGGCCTTCCCTTTTTTGACAACTATTATTTTCGATCTACTGTCTAAAGGGCTATTCAAAGTAGTTCACAGGGCATTATTCAATAAACGACTAAGACAGAGGGAATACAATGCTTGTCATCATGTACAACAGAACCACTAAATTCTTCGTTTATAGAGTAGACGCAATGCAGGCTACAACAAAGGTTTTGTGGACATCAATTCCACAACAGATAGGATAAACAATTTTCAGACCCATAGGGATCTCCTTTCCAAGATATATAGGGGGACTGATTACCCAGCTATAAACGAGTTTTGTTTATACAAAGTAAGTCTGCGTGCTCAAAATCACACTTAAAAATACCAACAATTGCAATGATGCCCATAGCTGCGGCCAAAACAAATCCATTCACATTCGGGTTACGAAAAATAAAAAAAGACAAAAATATTAATCGCCATTGCTGCTATTGATAGAAAGTCATATTTATTCATTTGTCAAAAAGATGTAGTGTAAACCAGTCTAAAGTTTCTTCTCAATATTTTCAATGGAATTCCTACCTGTCTTAACCAATTCTGTTATTAGTTTCTATCATAACAACCTTCACAAACATACCTAAAAAGTTCCCTTTTCCCTTCATAATCGGCAATCCTTGTCTCCCTAACTTCTGCCGAATTTGCCGATCGGGGCTTTTTGCTGAAGAGATTGAACATTATGGTTGGTTTCATATGGGAAAAGTTTTAACCTATATTTGACATATTTAGAGCAATTTGAGTCAATAATAGTATGGATTTGGGCATGTGGAGGTAATGAAAATGGATCAAAAATCTTTATTATATAAGGTAAGCCCTTTCAACATGCGAGGTGGAAAGATGGAAAAATGGTTAAGACCGGATTATCGGATGAAATCATTAGGGGAACAGGACTTTGCTTTTCATTCTCATGCACAATATGAAATATACTTTTTTCATCGAGGAGATTGTAAATACCTTATTCACCATTCCATTTACGAACTGCAGCCAGGGGATATCATCATAATGGATGGTTTAACAGCGCATCGAGCCAATCCCTCCAAATGCGAAATATATGAACGCAGTGTTGTTCATTTTTCGCCGGATTGGATTAAGCCTGTCATTGAGGAGTTGCGAATGCCAGAACTGCTTTCACCTTTCAAAGAAATGAGTAATTGTCTGCTTCGTGGGGAAGATGAAGGGGAAAGGGAGCTGATTTTACAATCGATCAAAGCGATGGATCGACTTAAAAATGATGCCCTTTCTTTTCATAGCAAACCTGTGCATGAGGCAGAATTGAAGATTTTGCTGTTAACGATCTTAATGCAAATTTACAAGTTGAGTAAAAAGGAAAATCAACAATTGGCAATGCCGAAAAGTGAAAAGGTTTTACATGTAGAAAATATTGCTCATTTTATTCAGGATCATTTTAAAAATAGTATGAGTTTAGAAGATATTTCAGCTGAATTAAATTTGAGTAAGTTTTATCTTTCGCGGATTTTTAAAGAAGTGACAGGCACAACTGTAATGGATTACGTCATGACCTGTCGCTTAAATCAAGTGAAATTTGATCTGGAAATGTATCCGGATCGAACCTTAATGGAATTGGCAACAGAATCAGGTTTTGAAAGCCCGGCTCATTTCAGTCGCTTTTTCAAACAAAGGGTAGGAATGACACCTTCTGAATATCGCAAACAAAAACTAAAATCATAGAGTAGGAGAGTGGCAAAATGGAAGAGAAGTTTGCAGCACAATTATTCACAGTACGAGAAGAATTGGCTAAAGGGATAGCACCTGTTTTTCGGGAGATTAAAAAGATGGGGTGGGCAGGTGTGCAAATTTCTGCTCTTCCTCAAGGATATGATCCTCAAGAGGTGGCAGACGCTTTACAGGAAAATCAGCTTAGAACCGCTGGTATGCATATTTCATTAGATCGTTTGGAAAATGATTTAGACAATGTCGTGAAGGAAGCGGACTTATACGGAACAAAGGATATCGTCTGCCCCTATCTACCAGGAGAATATCAAACAGAAGAAGGGTATAAAAAGGTTCGACAAAAATTAAATGAGATTGCAAGCAAAGTCCCCGATTACCGGATTAGCTATCATAATCATGCCTTTGAATTTGAGACAGAAATAAATGGTGTTTCTGCACTAGAATATTTATTAGAACCAGTGGAGGATAACAAAGTTTTAGCAGAAGTGGACGTGTACTGGGTGAAAAAAGGCGGCCAGGATCCACTGACCTTTATTCAGCCGTATGCGAACCGAATGCCGATCATCCACTTGAAGGATATGACAGATGATGCAGAGGAAAAGTTCGCCGAAATCGGAACCGGGAAAATTGATTTCATTCCTATTTTGCAATGGGGGGAGAAATCAGGTGTGGAATGGTATGCGGTCGAACAGGATGTCTGTCCAGGAAATCCGCTTGATAGTTTGAGCTTGAGTTTAGAGAATTTGCTTAAGTTAAAAGAAAAATTATAAACCAAAGGACATAGAATGAGATTTTAAAAATATATATGACTCGATATAGAAGAAAGGAAGGTTTTCGAAATGACGATTGTGAAAGTAGGCATTATCGGATTAGGAAATATGGGGACAAGCCATGCCAAGCGTTTGTACAATCGAGAAATCGAGGATGCGATTTTAACAGCGGTTTGTGATGTGCGTGAAGAAAGAATGGTAAAGGCAAGGGAAGAATTTGGAGATCGAGTAAAACGGTACTTATCGATTGATGATTTTTTTGAGCATGCAGAGGTGGATGGCATTATTATTGCGACTCCTCATTATGAACACCCAGATGTAGCAATTCGGGCATTTGCAAAGGGCTGGCATGTGCTCTGCGAAAAGCCTGCAGGGGTTTATACAAAGAATGTTCGCTTGATGAATGAAGCGGCGGCGAAAAGTGGAAAAGTGTTCAGTATGATGTTTAATCAGCGAACCAATCCCCTGTATCAAAAAATGCGCGAACTGATCCAATCAGGAGAATTAGGGGAAATAAAACGAACAAACTGGATTATAACAGACTGGTATCGTCCTCAAAGTTATTATGATTCAGGTGGCTGGCGAGCAACTTGGAAAGGGGAAGGTGGCGGTGTGATGCTGAATCAATCCCCCCATCAGCTCGATTTATGGCAATGGATCACGGGGATGATGCCAACAAGAATTCGTTCTTTCTGTGGGTTTGGAAAATACCATGATATTGAGGTCGAAGATGATGTCACCGCTTATGTTGAATATGAAAATGGGGCAACAGGTCTATTTGTCACTTCGACTGGAGAAGCACCTGGAACGAACCGCTTTGAAGTGGCAGGAAATCGTGGGAAGCTTGTGATCGAGAACGGAAAATTGACTTTCTGGAGATTACGGCAATCAGAGCGTGAATTTAATCAAACCTTCAAAGGGGGATTCGGTGCACCAGAATGTTGGAAAATCGATATTCCGGTGAGGGGTCGTAATGACCAACATACAGGAATTTTAAAAAATTGGGTAGACGCCATTGTAAATGATGCGGAGCTTTTAGCGCCAGGTGAGGAAGGGATTAAAAGTCTGGCGATCGCAAACGGGGTCTATTTATCAAGTTGGTTGGATGATTGGGTAGATATGCCATTGGATGAGGATCTCTTTTATGAAAAATTACAGGAGGAAATTGCTGCCTCCACATTTCGGAAGACAGAAACGGAGGATGTCACACTGGACGTAAGTGGCACACATTAAAATGATAAGAGACTTTGAGAAAGGAGAAATACAGTGGGAAAAGACGGAATGAATTATGCTCCAAAGGGCAAAGCGAATCGTGTTGTGGCAGAAGGTGAATTTGTGATCGCTGCGATGGCGCTTGATCATGGTCATATTTATGGGATGTGTAATGGGCTTGTGGAAGCAGGAGCAACATTAAAATGGGTATATGATCCTGATCCTAAAAAGGTTGAGAAGTTTTTGGAAAGCTATCCGAATGTTCGAGCGGCTGCTAGCGAGGAAGAGATTTTTCAGGATCCTGAGGTGAAACTTGTGGCCGCAGCAGCCATCCCTTGTGAGCGCGGACCGCTTGGTGTGCGGGTGATGGAAAACGGTAAGGATTATTTTACAGACAAGACACCTTTTACAACCTTGGAACAATTGGAAGAGGCGAAGCGAACCGTTGAGAAAACGGGTCGTAAATATATGGTGTATTATTCAGAACGGATTCATGTGGAGAGTGCGGTGTTTGCTGGGGATCTGATCGAACAAGGAGCGATTGGCCGCGTATTACAGGTGACGAATTTGGCACCGCATCGTCTCAATGCCCCTTCAAGACCGGATTGGTTTTTTGAAAAAGAAAAGTATGGTGGTATTCTTTGCGATATCGGCAGCCATCAAATTGAACAGTTTTTATTTTATACAGGCAATAAGGATGCGAAGGTTGTACGGAGTCAAGTTGGTAACTATGCGAATAAAGACTATCCTGAATTAGAGGACTTTGGGGATTGCATGATTGTGGGTGAAAATGGGGCGAGTCATTACTTCCGTGTAGATTGGCTCACACCGGACGGTTCGGATGTCTGGGGAGATGGTCGCGCCATCATTCTTGGTACAGATGGATATATCGAAATCCGCAAATATATTGATGTAGGTCGTGAACGTGAAGGAAATCAAGTATATCTTGTCAACCAAGAAGGGACTTTCCATTATTCGGTACAAGGGAAGGTCGGTTATCCTTTCTTCGGTGAATTGATTTTGGATTGCTTAAATCGAACCGAAAATGCGATGACACAGGCACACGCCTTTAAAGCGGCGGAGCTTTGTTTACTAGCTCAGAAACAGGCCGTGCGGTTAGAATAGAAAAATGAAAACTCTGTTGGCGAAATGCTGACAGGGTTTTTTTATTTGCATTTAATAATGTTAAACATTTAATTAATTTTATTAATACAACTTGAATAAATTATTAATATATACTATTATAATATTGATAAATTTAAAAAGGAGGAAAGTATGAGTTATCCAGTCATTACATCCTGTCCGGTCTGCTCACAAAAATTAAAGGTTACAAAGCTTCAATGCAGCCATTGTCATACAACGATTGAAAATGATTTTGAGTTATCGAGCTGGGCTACGCTTACTTCAGAACAATTGCATTTTATTGAAATTTTTTTAAAAAGCCGCGGAAATATTAAAGAAGTTGAGAAAGAGCTAGGCATTTCTTACCCAACCGTCCGTGGAAAATTGAATGATGTGATTTCAGCCCTTGGTTATACCGAAAAGAAAGAAATGAAAAGCAAAACAGAGGAGAAACAAGTGATCTCCATGCTGGAAAAAGGCGAAATCACAGCAGACGAGGCTTTACGCTTACTAAAGGATGAATAAAGGGAGGAAGGTTAGTATGAAAGAAGAAATCAAAAAAATCTTAGCGATGATGGAAGAAGGAAAATTGGATTCGGAGGAGGCGACGGCTTTGATCCAAGCCTTACAAGAAAAAGAAGTGGTGGAAGAGAAAGTAGAGGGTAAGGAGTATTTAAATAAATTTCTTAAGATCCGCATCATGGACCAGGAGGAGAAAGTGAATGTAAACTTGCCATTGCGATTGGTGAAGGTAGCTTTACAGTCCGGATTAAGTATTGCTTCTAAAATCCCAGGGTCAGCGAAATATGTAGATGGGATCGACAAAGTAGACGTAGACCTCATTTTAGAGGCGATTGAGCATGAAGCGGAAGGTCAAATTGTGGATATCACGGGTAAAAGTGGCGAGACGGTTTCGATTGTTATTGAGTGAGATTACCTATGTTGAAAATGACGATTAGACAAGAAAACCAAAAACCAAGGACAATCCGGTTGCCCTATTTTTTTATAGGATCTGCTGGTCGAATCGCTACATTTAAATCTTTTTGGAAAATAATCGGTTCTAGAAGAAAACAGAACCAGGAGGAAGTAGAATATAACGAAAAGCTTTCCTTTGAACAAATTGATTGGCGAGACATCAAGCCCGTATTAAAAGAAATAAAAAAGTATAAAGGGTTGACCATCGTAGAGGTGCATGACAAAAATGGGCAAAATGTGAAAATTGAACTTTGAATCCCTCACCCTTTTTTTAAAAAGAGGGGAGAAGGATAGTGGCTAATAGCTAACAGTGTAGTATCGAAGTGGCACGGTCCATATTGAGGTGAAATGGCCTATTTAGCTTAGCGTTTCGCCAATAGGAAACACAAGAAAAAGAGCCTCTATTTGGGATAGCTCTTTTTCTTTCATATTTATTCTGCTTTATTTTGCGATAAGGATAACGGGTATTTTCCTTACGACCACTTTCACAACGCTGTATAGGATGTACCCAATCACGGCACCCGATGTATTAAAAACTAAATCATCAAGAGTTCCTCTTCTTGTCATGGTCAAAAATGTTTGGGTTAATTCAATCATTAGGGAAGAAGCAAAACCCAGTAGGAGGACTATCCATAAACGTCTACAATGTTGAAACAAAAGCGGGATAAATAGTCCAAAGGGAATGAATAGAGCAATGTTTCCAACGGAATACAGCATTTGCAGTTTGGGATTGGACATATTTTTCAATTCATAAAAGAGGTGAAAATCGAAATGATACGTCGATTTTCCACCCCATAGGCCAAAAGGGAGATTCCATTCGAATGGTTGCATGGTCAGGAATATGACAGATACGATATAGACAAAAAAGAGATTGAGGATGCCTTCTCTATATGGATTCACAATTTTTTTCTTGTATCTGCTATTCCGGTACATGATCCAAAAAATGCTAAAGATACCGAAAATGATGATTCCCTGCCACACTTCTTACCGCTCCCTTACAGCATGATGTCTTTTTTCTTTTCCTGTTTCCATAATAGCATAATCAACGTGATACTGGCTACTAGAAAAAAGCTATAACAAAGAGGGACAAGCCACTGCGGTAAGTAGAAGCTTGTGATCCAATTGAGTAAATAGCGTATACCGAAAGCAAGTAATCCAAAGATAATCGGGACTTGGACACCAATAAGCGAAATATAGCTGGGTACAATATGTGAAACAGATAGGCTAATCAGTACCAAAATAAATCCCAATACATAAATGGCGATGACTGTGAGAATGATATAATGAAAGAATGTAAGTTCGTACCATTGGTGTTCAATGACATTAAAGATGTTTAATTTACAACAAGGTTGTTTTCAAAAAGCACACTTATCGATTACAACTAAAGTAAACAAACGTGTACTTTTTGTCGCGATTAAGAATACAAATACGAATATGGAAAATTGAAACTCTTTGGTTAATAAATCGTAAACAAATTGAGATTTAAAATGGATGCGGTTTCATGTGTAAAGGTAGGGTATTTACCTGTTACGAAGCGTACCAAAAAAAGCCGCCGAATTTTCGGCAGCTTTTGTGGGGTCTTACTTTTCTAGCATCCAAAGATGTTGACGATCTCTTACTTTTTCCTCGCCTTTATGCTCGATGGTGACTGTATAAGTTTTAAGATCAGGGAGTTTATCTCCTTGCTGAAGCTCTACTCGTTCAGGGTTCTTCACTTTACCGCCGCCGTGTCCGACTTCAACATAAGTGCCTGTAACGGGTGCTGCGTCACCTGATTTGTAAAATTGGTTCATAATGGATTTACCTCACTTTAGATAGATTACACAATATAAAGTCATTATAACAAAGATTGGATGTAAAATGCTAATCCAATGAAAAGATTAAATTTTACAAAAAGTATGGCTTCCATTTTCTTTTTTCATTGTAGATCGACTAAATCTTTATAGGATCTTACTCAAAAATTCCTGGGTTCGTTCATTTTGCGGATGATCAAAAATCTGTTCAGGGTCACCTTGTTCCATAATAATCCCTTCGTCCATAAAAACGACTCGATCGCCGACTTCACGGGCAAATCCCATTTCATGGGTTACAACGACCATAGTCATCCCGTCGTCAGCCAAATCCTTCATTACCTGCAGGACATCGCCAACAAGCTCAGGATCTAGCGCAGAAGTAGGTTCGTCAAAAAGCATTACTTTAGGGTTCATGGCAAGTGATCGAGCAATCGCCACCCGTTGTTTTTGGCCGCCAGATAAGCTCTGAGGATAGACGTGGGCTTTATCAGAAAGTCCTACCTTATCCAATAAAGGAAGTGCCACCTTCTCGGCATCTGATTCGGACAATCCCTTCACTTTTTGCGGACCCAAAGTGATATTTTCTAAGACCGATTTATGAGGAAAGAGATTGAAATGTTGAAACACCATTCCTACTTGGGAACGAAGCTCATTGATGTCCACTGCAGGATAGACGATATTATCGCCATCAATGATCACATCACCTGAGGTGATATCCTCTAATAAATTTAGGCAACGAAGAAAGGTGCTTTTTCCAGAACCAGACGGTCCAATCACACAAACGACCTCATTTTCTTTCACTTCCATATCAATGCCTTTTAATACTTCCAATTCACCAAAACGTTTATGCAAATTATTCACCGTAATCATATTAGACATCCAACTTCCTTTCTAGTTTTTGTAGGTAATAGGAGGTAGGGATGGTAATGAGAAGATAAAGAACACAAACCATAAGTAATGTTTGGAAAGCGGAGAAAGTCGCATTATAATATTGCTTTCCCATATAGAGAAGCTCGCCTACAGCAATAACGGAAAACAGGGAAGTATCTTTCAAACTAATAATAAATTGGTTCCCAAGGGGAGGGATCATGCGTTTGAATGCTTGAGGCCATATAATATAACGCATCGTTTGCTTTTGAGTTAGACCGATGGAACGTCCTGCTTCATGCTGTCCTTTATCAATGGATTTTACGGCTCCTCGAACAATTTCAGAGATATAAGCACCCGCATTAATTGTAATCGCAATAATAGAGGCAGTGATCTTATCAATATTAAACCCGATTAAATCCTCTGAAAGCCCAACATAAATAAATAAAATTTGTACAAGGATCGGGGTTCCCCGAACAACTTCCACATAAAAAGTGCATATCCCGCGAATAATTTTACTTTTTGACAAGCGGCCCAATCCGGTTAGGGCCCCAAGGATAAAGCCAAGAATAAGTCCAGAAATCGTGATGATCAGCGTCCAAATCAATCCCTTAAAGAGAAAGGGGAGGCTATGAATATAGTGACTATCCATGATTGTTTCTATCATTCTCTGTTTCTCTCCCTTATCGAATACATATTTTTCATTAGTGGAAAAATCGCAACAAGTTAAAGAACCTGTTGCGACTGACGAAGCAGTTGTGACAAATTCAGGCCTGCGGGAAGCAGGTTACAAAGTTATAATTTTTAAGCTTTGACCTTTCGCAGCGGGGTAAAGGATGGTTTATCCTATAGGCTTAACCCAACCTCAACTGAGCGAAGTTTCATTCTATTCTTCTCCTAGCCATTTATCAGCTGGTTTTTCACCGAAGTACTTTTCGTATATCTCAGCATAGGTACCGTCTTTAATCATGCTTGCGAGCGCTTCATTCGTATCATCTACCAATTCAGACCCCTTTTTGAAGGCAATCCCGTATGATTCACCTTGAAGGATGTCACCTGTTGTTTTTAGTTTGCCCTTTCCTTCTTGTGCAATGTAATATTGTACATTCGGGACATCATACAGAGCACCATCCAGCTTGCCCTTAGCTAGGTTCATATAAGCTGTAACAATTTCGGGATAAGCCTCAACTTGAGCTTTTGTATTTTTGTTTAAGTAGCTTTCACTTGTGGACCCTTGACGAGAGCCAATCTTTTTCCCATCTACATCATCAATCGACTTAATATCACTATCTGTGGGTACCATCAAAATGATTCCGGAATCATAATAAGGATCAGAGAAATCAAGTGTTTCTTTCCGTTCATCCGTGATCGACATCCCCGCGACCCCGATTTCATAACGGCCACCTTGCATCCCCGCGAGTAAGCCATCAAAGTCCATCTGTTCAAATTCGACTTTGAAGCCGGCCCGGTCTGCAATTTCCTTTATTAAATCAATATCAAATCCTTCTAACTCTCCTGTATCTGTATTCAAGTATTCAAACGGCTTGAAGTTTGAATCGGTTGCAACCGTATATGTTTTTCCTTTTGAATCATTGCCTCCGTTACTACCTTTTTCTCCATCACCGTCCGCGCTTTCACCTTTTCCACATGCTGCGAGCGCTAGCATTATGGAAAGCACTACTATAAGAAATCCGAATTTTTTCTTCAAAATTATGTGCACTCCTCCTGTTTTTTTTCATTCGTCTTTTATTATCTAATAAAGCTGGAATAAAAGAAAAATTCTTGAAACTGTATGAGGATGGATATGCAAGGATAGGAGCCTATATAACCATTGTATGTTACCAATCTTGCAATAATCCTCTCTATATGTCTTGATAACTCTTCCATACCCTGATGAAAACGAAGATAAACATTTTTTTACAGAGAGGAATAACGGAGACTTTTCCTTGCATATCAAGTAAAAAACAAATCATCCCATACCACATTAGCAGTGATATGGGATTCATTATAAATTCGGAAAATTAACATTTAGTTATTTTCTCCTATATGTGCGTGTTCAAAAAGGAGGATAAAAAGGACCAAGAAGTTCGAGGCGGCGTAGCTTTGAGCAGCGGAGCGTATGCAGTTAATACGTGAGCAGCGGAAAAGCAAGCCAACGAAGAAATTCGCTTATGTCTTTTTACCGGACTTTTTGAACATCCTCTATATGATTGAAATATGCACCTTATTTAGATCCGCATCTATCTGGAAAACCATGTTGTTAGAAAAAACGAACGACCACGGTTGGGATGACATGGCTTGAATGTGCAAAGGGATTGTGAAAGTCTCTTCGGCAATCGTTTTATGGGTACGATCTAAAACTCTAACCCATTGTTTTGTTACATGTAAATCATTATCAAAACCGTTGTGAAGCAAAACTGTTGCGACAAGCCCGCCATTTTTCTTGTATTTCGTCATGATGGGAGTGACTGTAAAGGCATCTTTTGTAATAGGAAGTGATTTTGCCTTTTGGATATATTTGTCTTTTTCCTTTTCCGTTAATTGTTCTTCCCAAACAGGGTGAAAATGAATAGTCAACATTTGATGATCATTCCTTTATAAGATGAAGCGATTTTAAACCATTAAAAATTCCTGATTCCAGCACACTGGTTGTTTTGTGTTTTGCATATTGGAATAGATCCGGATGAGCATTTCCCATCGCAAACCCTTCGCCAACTGTTTGCAGCATTTCTTTATCATTCATGCCATCTCCAAAGGCAATCGCCTTTTCTTTTGGAACTTGTAAAACATCCAATATTTTGCTAATAGCTCCGCCTTTATTGACTCGATCCCGAATGACATCATAACAATGGAGTAAAGCCTCCACATTTACTTGAGATAGATGGTAGGTTGGATCAAATTGGTATAGCTGTCGATCTTCTTCCGTTAAATTAATTAAAGTAGCCCCAAGGATTTGATCAGCAACTTTTTCCGTAAAAATGTTATTTTCCTTGAGCTGAAACATTTTGATAAAATGCTTCACAACGGATTTATCTAAAGAAGTAAAATAATTTTTTTCACTTGTATATAAAACCATTTCATGGCCATTTTTCTTGGCAATTTCCAAGAAGTTTAAAACCGTTTCTTCCGCCATTGGCTCATTGACCACTGGTTCTTCTTTGTAGAGGGCGAGTGCTCCATTATAGCCAATAAAGGAGTCAACATTCAATTCTTTTGCCAAATCTCTAATTTCATGCAAGGGTCTTCCTGTAGCTAAAAAAACTTCCAGTCCGATTTCTTGCACCTGTTTGATCGCCTTTTTCGTCGAAGCATCATAGGTATGATCCGGTTTTAAGATCGTACCGTCAATATCTAAAAACAATACTTGATAAGTAGACATTCTATTCTCTCCTGAACCTTTGATTTTTAGATAGTTTATCATATTCAGGAAGGATAAACATACAAATGATCTTACTCCTTTACACTGAAATAAACGAAAATTTTGTCAAAGAGATTCTAAGGACGATTGCTTGACAGGCTCAAGGAAATAAGGAATTATTAAAACAAAGCCTCTACATTTTTATCAAAAATTAAGCGGGGAGAGATCGAGATGAAGTATCGTAGATTAGGAAGAACAGGATTAAAAGTGAGTGAGATTAGTCTCGGTAGTTGGTTAACATATGGAAAGTCTGTTGAAGACAATACGGCAACAAAGACGATACATAAAGCGTATGATTTAGGGATTAATTTTTTTGACTCTGCAAACGTTTACGAACAGGGTGAAGGAGAAAGAGTCCTATCCAAAGCGTTGAAGGAATTTCCACGTGAATCCTATGTGGTTACAACAAAAGCCTTTTGGCCAATGGGAGACGGACCAAATGACAGAGGGTTATCTCGGAAACATATATATGAACAAGTTCATAATAGTTTGAAGCGTATGGAACTTGATTATGTCGACATTTTCTATTGTCATCGCTATGATCCTGAAACACCTGTAGAGGAAACTTTGCGTGTGATTGATGACTTAATCCGCCAGGGGAAAATTTTATATGCTGGTGTCAGTGAATGGACGGCAGCCCAAATTGAAGAAGCCGTGGGAATAGCTGATCGAAAATTATTAGATCGCATTGTTGTCAATCAACCCGTTTATAATATGCTGAACCGGTATATTGAAAAGGAAGTTTTGCCTGTATCGAGTAAATATGGGATTGGCCAAGTTGTATTTTCCCCACTCGCGCAAGGAATTTTAACTGGAAAGTATCTAGGCGGCAAAATTCCTGAAACAAGCCGTGCAGCGAATGACGAAATCAATAATGGTGTGAAAGGCTTGTTAACAGACGATGTTCTAGATAAAGTAGGAAAATTGGATCAAGTGGCGAAAGAATTGGACACGACATTACCGGCCTTGGCCCTTGCTTGGATTTTGCGTCAGCCTCATGTGGCGAGTGCCTTAGTGGGTGCAAGCAGACCAGAACAAATCGAGGCGAACGTGAAGGGCAGTGAATTAGAATTAACAGCTGATGTTCTTGATAAAATAGAAGAAATTCTTGCCTAAAGCGAAGTTCCGATTTCTTAAGTGAAATCGGGACTTTTTGAAAAGGTAAGAAACCATAAAAATTGGCTAATGTTTGGATCTAGCTCCAGCGCCCAGCGACTAGCAAACTTTCGGTGCCTGCTTGCGTAAGTCAACATCGATTCACCCTTCGGGTTCATCGTGTTTCCTTTATCTCGTCAGGCCCCTAAAAAGTTTGTACGTCGCTAAACGGGCGCTTGCGCTTTTCTTACTTCCTTTGCAAGGCGGCGTCCGAAAAATGAGGATTGAGGTGATCGTATGCTCGTTCATCCTGTTGATGAGGAGATCTATTTACGTGTGATGGGGGAACAGGATGCCGAGGCGCTGTTCTACCTGATTGATCAATCGAGAGATGATTTTCGAAAATGGTTACCATGGATAGATGACACAAAAAGGATAGCCGATACAAAAGCATTCATTGAAACGAGTCAAAAAGGATTTGCGGAATTTACTTCTTTGAATATGGTTATTCTATATAAGGGAGCAATTGTTGGAATATCCGGGTTCAATGAAATGGACTGGACGAATAAAATCGCTTCAATCGGCTATTGGTTGGGCGGCGACTTTCAAGGGAAAGGGATTATGAAAAGAGTTGTACACTCATTGATCGATTATGCCTTTTATACACTTCATTATAATCGGATTGAAATTCGCGTGGCGGTTGGAAATAAGAGAAGTCAAGCGATTCCCGAAAAATTAGGGTTTAAAAAAGAGGGAACCATTCGTGAAGCGGAATGGTTATATGATCATTATGTCGATCATCTGATCTATGGTTTACTTGCGAAGGATTGGCAGAAACATATCCATATGTAGAGGTTTTTTACTTACTAAATTTCTCCAATTGTTAAATCTTTGTTCATAGTTTATTCATATCTTGTGAGTATGATAAAGATACATTATTCGCAGGGAGGAAATAAAAATGACGGATAGAGATGATTATGAAGTATCCAATATTACGGAACATCCTAAAAAACGTTGGAAAAAAGGAAAAACGGTCGTAAAAAGAGTTGTATCAACGGTGAGTGCAGGTGTGATTGGGTCTGTCTTAACTTTGGCTGTTGTCATCAACACACCGCTTTTAAAAGAAACGGAAAATAAGGAGGCGGCCGTGCCTGCAGCTGCGGCAGAATCAGAGCATCATTCCTCTCAGGATGTTCAGCAACTTTCGGCGAACACGACATCCCTTGCTGATATGGTCGAAAAGGCATCCAAAACGGTTGTGGGTATTGTGAGTACGAGCAAAACAGAGGAAAACCCATTTTCCTCTATGAATGCAAACCCAAGTGAAAAGTCAGGTTCAGGCGTTCTCTTTAAAAAGGAAGGGAAGAACGCATTTATTGTCACCAATAATCACGTGATTGAAGGTGCCGATCAAATCGAGGTCAACCTAGAAAATGGTGATAAGCTAGAGGCTGAGCTAATTGGAGCTGATGCCTTGACCGATTTAGCTGTATTAAAAATAGATGGAAAAAAAGTTGACTCTGTCATGAAATTTGGCGATTCTGATCAACTTCGTGCAGGAGAGCAGGTCGTGGCCATTGGTAATCCACTTGGGTTGGAATTCTCGCGGACCGTTACACAAGGGATTGTTAGTGCGGTTAACCGTTCGATTGAAGTTGAAACCTCTGCAGGTAAATGGGAGCTAAATGTCATTCAGACGGATGCAGCGATTAACAATGGGAATAGTGGAGGAGCCTTAGTCAATACAAATGGTGAACTGATCGGAATTAACAGTTTAAAAATTTCCGGGAACGGTGTTGAAGGTCTAGGATTTGCGATTCCCATTAATGATGCCAAACCACTTATTGAGGAAATGATTCAGCATGGAAAAATTGAACGTCCTTATATGGGCATAAGCATGGTCGACTTTGACCAGGTAGCTCCCCAATATTTACAGAAATTGCCTAAAAGCATTGAAGGCGGCGTTATCATCACTTCTGTAGATCCTGATTCCGCAGCCGGAAAAGCAGGCTTACAAATGGAAGATATTTTAGTCGCCATTAATGATCATAAAATTAAAGATGCAAGTGATTTAAGAAGGCTTTTATACACAGAACTAAAGGTTGGCGATAAAGCTTCCCTTCAAGTGTATCGTGATGGGAAAGAGAAAACGTTTTTCATCACGTTAACGGCCAATCCAGAAGGTTAATCTTTTTGCAAACACCTCTTGCTCTTGTAAGAGGTGTTTTGTAGTCCAGTCCGGTGCCTAGCCCCGAGAGTCCTTCGGCGTAGCGATTGACGTCGCGTCTTTAGCCGTTCTTCCCTATTTCAAGGCGCTTGTGCTTTTGTAGTTGCGCAAGGCTCTATTTTTCTTTACATTTATGGAGAGGGGGTCTCCAATTTGAAAATATTAGTGATTGAAGATAACGAAAATGTGGCGTCCATGATTGAAATGTTCTTTTTGAAGGAAGGGATTCAAGGAGAATTTATCCAAGATGGCCAAACCGGTTATGAACGAGCCCAACAGGAACAATGGGATTGCTTGATTATTGACTGGATGCTGCCGGGCATGGATGGCCTTAGGATATGTAGAAAGATTCGGCAAGAGAATAAGACTGTGCCGATTATCATGCTGACTGCAAAAGATACGGAATCAGACCAGGTGCTTGGGTTAGAAATGGGAGCCGATGATTATGTGACCAAACCTTTCAGTCCATTAGCTTTAATGGCAAGAATTAAAGCTGTAACACGTCGCTATCAAACGCAATCTATTGTGGTGAACGAGACTGATACGTTGGAAACACCCCATTTTAAAGTGAATAAAAAGACACGTGAGGTTTCACTTGATGGAGAGCCTATTACAAATTTAACCCCAAAAGAATTTGATTTACTATATCATTTCTTGCAACATCCAAAGCAGGTCTTTTCTCGAGAACAACTATTGGATAAAGTATGGGGCTATGACTTTTATGGAGATGATCGAACGGTTGATGTTCATATAAAACGTCTACGCAACAAATTAGGACCTTCGGATCAACCATTTTTTAAAACCGTTTGGGGCGTTGGTTATAAATTTGAGGAGCCAGATGAGGGAAATACAAAATCAGAAGGAAATCGTAAATGAAATTAAAAATCAAGTACTTTTATCAACAGCTGGGAAGCCATGTGAGTGTCATTATCATTGCTATCTTAATTCTAAGTTTGTTGTTTTCGCATTTTATTGAAAACCTCATCTATCAGGATAAAATGGACGAACTCACAGCCTACGGTAAAAATATTCTTGCTGACCTTGAACAAAGCTATGAATCCAAGCCAGTCTTACAAGAATACGGACATGTTTTAGCTGGGCGTGATATTCAATATAGCTTATTTGATACTAGTTCAACCATTATTTATTCGACTGGGAGAGGAGCTAGGATCAAGCTGGAGGAAGAGGAGTGGCAGAAAATCCAAAATGGCTATACCGTGGTGGTGAAACAAGATTATAAACGATTTAATGAAGCGATGACCTTTGTATTACTTCCTTATTTTCACCAAGGTCAATTTGTGGGTGGCATTTTATTAGCTTCACCTATTAAGGGTTCAAGAGAAATTATATCGCAAATTCATCGATATTTATTTTATACCGTTTTAATCGCTGCAGCAGTGGCTTTAGTTTTAAGTTGGATTTTATCGGCCGTTCATGTAAAAAGGATTAAACGTTTGCAAGAAGCCACTTCATTGATTGCCAATGGTGATTATTCTGTGCGTATTCCTTCTGCTGATTTCGATGAAATCGGGGAATTATCCAAGGATTTTAACCAAATGGTGGAAAAATTAGAATTAGCTAAGGAAGAGATTGAAAGCTTAGAAAACCGCCGCAGGCAATTTATGGCAGATGTTTCTCATGAATTAAGAACCCCCTTAACAACCATTCGTGGTGTCATAGAAGGAATTCGCAATCATATGATTCCTGAATCTGAAAAGGAGAGAGGCATGTTGATGGCTAGCCAAGAGACAATGCGATTGATCAGGTTAGTCAATGAAAATCTTGATTACGAAAAAATACGTTCCAACCAAATTAAACTGAATAAGGAGAAAATCCTGCTTTCCGAAGTGATGGAAATTATTAAGGACCAGCTTGAAATTCAGGCACAGGAAAAACAGAATAAGATTGTTCTCGATGTTGAAAAAGATACGATGGTTTATGCCGATTATGATCGCCTGACACAAGTTCTGATCAATATTACGAAAAACAGTATTCAGTTTACAGAAAATGGAATCATTACTTTGCGTGGTAGGATGGAGCAGCAAACGACCGTAATTGAAATAGAAGACAATGGAATGGGGATGGATCCTCAAGAAATAGAAAAGATCTGGCATCGCTTTTATAAAGCAATGGTGTCGCGGACAAATAATCCATATGGAGAATTCGGCCTAGGTTTATCGATTGTGAAGCAGCTTGTCCAATTACATCAAGGTCAAATTGATGTAAAAAGTGAAAAAGGGAAAGGAACCATTTTTATAATAAAATTTCCATTTGAAAAATAAGTATCGAAGTTTTTAGCGTTTTCATATAAAATATTGTTAATAGTTTATTCATATTTATCGTATATCCTAAGGATCGAAGGCTAAATTCGCGACAACAATCGCCACGCCTTTGTGACCTGCATCCTGCAGGCCTAAGAGAAAATAGTATTTAGGGGAGGAAAAAAATGAGTCAAAATCAACAGAGTATTACATCTAGCAAAAAGTTTACGATTTCAGTGATTGTCCTAATTTTAATTGGAGCCGCCGCTATTTTTACAGCAGCTTTTGTGAAAAGGGAGATAGTGGCGAATGTCGGGGATGTCAAAATTACGAAAGACGAGTTGCAGGATGAACTTGTGGAAAACTATGGTGATCAGACGCTTGATGCGATGATTAATGATAAAATTGTCGACATGGAAATAAAAAAGGCGAAAGTATCGGTTTCTGATAAGGATATTAAGAAGGAAATGGATCAATATATCGAACAAAGCGGGGGTGAGGAAGCTTTTAATTCAGCCTTACAACAACAAGGGTTGAAGAAGAAAGATGTAGAGAAAAATATTGTGAAAATGTTATCTATCAAAAAAATCCTCGAACCACGGATTGAAATAAAGGATGAAGAGATCAAGGACTATTTTGAACAAAATAAAGCTTCTTTTGACCAAGAAGAACAAGTAGAAGCGAGTCACATCTTAGTGGATGATGAAAAAACAGCAAAAGAAGTGAAAAAGAAATTGGATGAAGGAGAAGATTTTGCTACATTAGCCAAGGAATATTCAAAAGATAAAGCCAATGCTGAATCTGGCGGAGAATTAGGCTTCTTTGGTAAAGGGAAAATGGAAAAGGAATTTGAAGACAAGGCCTTTTCCACAAAGGTCGGCGACATCAGTGATCCAGTGAAAACGAAGCACGGTTATCATATTATCAAAGTAACCGATAAGAAAGAAGCCAAAAAAGCAAAATTAGAAGATCATAAAGACGAAATTAAGGACACGCTATTTGATCAAAAATTACAAACCGAATACCAAACATGGCTGAACGAGAAAAAAGAAGACTATAAGATCAAGAAATCGTTAGGTCAGAAATAAGATAGGTTTAACAGGAAGCTTCTATTGCGGAAGCTTCCTTTTTGATGGAAGAAAAGAGTCTTAAAGTGAACTGGGATCTCAATTAGACAATGTAGAACCTCAAAAAGGTTGAGGAATTTAAATAAGAAAAGGGGATCGGCGTCTATCCGTTATCGTGAAATAACCCTTAGGAGGTGAAGGTAACCTCCCAAGGTCACAGATCAGCCACAAGCTTTTTTAATGAGGCCTATTTTTATGCTTTGCTCTCTTTGTTAAAATGTTTTTAAGTAATAGTCCTACTAGCACTCCTGGGATCACGCTAATGATCGGTAACCAAATGGGTCCGAGTAGTATTCCAAAAATGGTCACTTTGGTAGAAAAAATTGTGCCTACAGTAACAAAATACGCAGAAAAGACAAATGGCATAAAAGAATAGGGTTCCTTTCCCCCGCCTCCATCTTTAAAAGCGTCCCACATGGCAAAGAAATATAAACAAGGATAAAAGAGGAGCCATTGAAAATTTGCCTGTTCGATGGCTTTTGCAATGTCACCATGAAAACTGGCAATAATCATTTCATTAAATCGGGCGTTTACATTAATGACAAATTCTAATAAGATCAACACAAGGCCTTTTACGTATTTTCCATTTAATAATTGTCCAAATCCGGGAAGGGCAATGCTCCAAAATAACTTTTCTTTTGCGTCCACATCATTCTAACCCTTTGTCAATTCTCTGCGATCAGGTGCAGAGGGAGGTTTCTCGAACCAACCATTATCAATCATAATATTTGCCCCATCCAGTGAATATTCTCCGGCTTCCATTATTAGTCGCCCATAAGCGGCAGTAAGATCTTTTCTTTGGCTTCCTCCCATACTTTCTCCGTAAAAGCCAATTCCTGCATTCTGTAAAGCACTTGTGTGATACATAATCAGTTTATCTGAAAAAATAGGATCTGTTGTTGTCATAACAGTGAAATTACCTGAAGTAGGTGCCGGTATATTACTTTCACTTAAAAATTTGGCAAATACGGCACTATGATGCTTGGAAATTTCGGCTCCCCTTGTCATATGTTTCTGTACCTTTTGCGATTGTGCCACTTGGGCAAAGCCAGTTAATAAGGCACTCCCAAGCGAATTCCGGTATAGATTCATAAAAAGTAAGGATATTTCAATACTTGTCAGTGGCCTTTGCTCTCCCATCCAACCCGCTAAAAAATGCTGCTTCTGTACAAATTCATTTTGTTGTGGATAGGGAATCATTGGGGGACGTACATAGGCCCCTTTTTGTATGGAAAGTTCGGTCGTTCGGTTATACAATTCGGCTGATGATTGAAGGCAATGAGTAAACTGCTCCCGTAAACTTTTTCGACTTGCTTTAGGAAGAGCTATACTGTAAGACCTTAATCCCATTATCCCAAGGTTTTGCACATAATTAAGAATGAGTTCATCACTGTACAGCCTTGGGGCCGTGATATTCACATCTTGTTCGGTGAACGCTTCAGGGATTGGAAGCTCCTCCTTTTTAAAAATATCCCTATCGATTTCGACATGCATCTTTGATAATTCTAATCCATATTCAACACAAGCTTTGATCTCCGGATCCTCTACATGCTCGGCAAAATAGGACAGCATACAAATGGCTAGAGCGTCATCTGTGTAAGAACCAAACAGAACAGCCAATTCACTCGCTGTTAATTTAGTATGATCAAAATAAGTTGTCATGCTTTTTCCTCCTCTTTAGACAGAAGTAAGTATAGTATCTCCTAAAATGGAAAATGTATAATTTAAAAACAATGATGTATTTAAAAGTCTAAAAAATATTGATAATCAACATAATAGAGGTAGAAAGAGCCCTGAAGTGTAAGAAAAGCGCAAGCGCCCGTTTAGCGACGTACAAACTTTTTAGGGGCCTGACGAGATAAAGGAAACACGATGAACCCGAAGGGTGAATCGATGTTGACTTACGCAAGCAGGCACCGAAAGTTTGCTAGTCGCTGGGCGCTGGAGCTAGATCCAACATTAGCCAAAATTTATACTTTCCTCTCGTGTAAAAAAGCCGCTTAGAAAAAATAACGGCTAATAAAACGTGTGCAATGACTAATAACAAGGTATTAATGGCTAATAAAGCTTATGCAACGGCTAATAAAAAAATAAAGGCCAATAGAATACCTCCATTGGCTAATAAAGAAATACGCCATCACTCAAAAAACTGTTTCGTAATCGGATTAAAATAAAGAATTCTCTCCGAAATAGTAGCTCTAAATTCAAGCGATATATGAAATTCAAGTAAAGGAATAAAATATAAAATCCCATTGTCGATATTTATTTCAATCTGTCCGTTATATTTATTGCGAATTTCCTGTAATTGCTTATCTCTTTCCAGTTTTATAGCTTCCGATTTAGAACGGTACTCCTTTTGCTTTTCTTCACTTAATCCTTTCCGATTTGCTCGCTTGTCATTTTCTTCAACAAGTTCTTTATAATAATTTGTGATCCGATCCACATCTTTTGCCATTAATTCCGAGTTTGATCCATCCTTTTTTTGTCGTTCCGTTATTTCCTTTACATAGGTTGTTGCAATGGTGAAGGCATGATTCACATCAAACGTAGCGGGAAGCGGATAGGTATAAATCGGATTCTGCTGATAGATAATCCTGTTTTGTTCCTGTTTCATTGTTGGGCTAACTTGATTCGTTAAAAGATTGACCCATACTTGTTCAGAAGCTTCCGTTTTTTCATCAGCAATATAAGAAACATTATATTGAAATACAGCCCATGCGCCCATTGCCGGTTTTTCATCTATAATCGTAATTCTTCCGGATTCTTCTTTCAGAAACTCGCTTATTTTTTTCAAAGGCTTCCCGAGTTCTAATCGATCTATTTCCACAAATCTGATCGTACTAATCGCATTTTGCTGGATAATTTCTAATAATTGTTCCAAAATATAGCTCCCGAAAGTAACGAACTCAGCATCAGGGTTTTCCTCTGCGACTTCAAAGTCGAAAGCGATCATAAGTTCTGTTTTATTTTGAAAATAAGGTGCATATCTTTCCGGAATTAATACTTGGCATAACGCATATTCCACCGGTATGACGACCCCGCCTAATTCCTCCACGACTTCTCCCACAAATTGTTGCAACTGCATCTATCCACTACCCCCTATTAAAATAAGGTATCATCCAGTTCTTTTTGCTTGGCTAGTTTTTGTTTATTATTCAAAAGGACTTCCCCAATTTGTTCCAATTCTGCTTCTACTTCTTCATTCGTTTTTGCCTCTACCCAAGCTTTCATCACCAATTCGGAGAAATCTTCTTTCTCTTCCAAATCGCCAAGAATAGCATCAACTTCACCCACAACAAGCTCGAACATATTTATTTTACGATCAAGCAAATCGAGGATGTAATATTCAATCGTATCCTTTGCGGCAAGATTATAAACAACCACATCATTTTCTTGGCCAATTCGATGGATCCGGCCAATCCGTTGTTCTATCGCCATTGGATTCCAAGGAAGATCGAAATTCACCATGCCATGGCAAAATTGGAGATTGCGTCCTTCCCCTCCAACCTCCGTACTAACCAATACATCTGCCTTCTCTTTAAAAAAGGTCACTTGTTCTTCCTTTTCCTTTCTACGCATTCCGCCGTGAAATTCAGCCACTTGAAAACCCTGCTCTTTCAGCATTTTGCTAATATATTGCTGGGTTGATGCGAATTTAGTAAAAACAATCATCTTGTCTTTAAATTCATTTAAAATGGAGACAAGCTCATCTATCTTTGTACGGGAACCGGTCTCTTCTTCTATAATCGTTTGAGCCTCTTTTAAAAACTTTTGCATCGCTTTTTGCTCAAATTCTGTTAACTTTTCATTTACAGCCAGTCGTTCAAGGGAAGGGATCACTGAAAAAACAGAACTTCCAATCTGTTCTTGCAGACGTTTTAGCTGAAATCGATTTAATACAGGGTGTTTGATGTTATATCTTTCTCTTACAAATGTACTAAGATTATTGTACAAGGCCTTTTCTTTATCTGAAATTTCAATGGTTCTTGTATAGGCTGTTCTTTTTGTGAAAATCACATCTACATTACTACGTTTATTGCGAATCATGACATCATTTAGGAGATTCTTCAGTTTATCCACATTTTTTGCCTCAATGCCATCCTTGCTGTCAACGAAGTTTTTCCTGAAATAGCTATATGTTCTAAGCTGTCCGGGTTTTAATAGGGTAATGAGGTTGTACAATTCTTCTAAATGATTTTGGACAGGTGTTGCCGTTAAAAGAAAAATATACTTTTTGTTGATTCCATTGACAAATTGCCATTTTTGCGTTGACCGATTCTTTAAGTGATGGGCTTCATCGACAATAATCAAATCGTATTGTTCGTTGAAGATCGCCTCTCGATTATTTTTGCGTTTCGCTGTATCGATTGAGGCAATCACTTTTGGAAAATGAGCCCAAGCGCTATCCTCCAGTTTTTTAAAATCGGGGTGGTCTGCCCGGACGAAATCTTGGTTGAATTTCCTTTTCATCTCGTTCTCCCATTGTCCTACAAGTGAGGGAGGCACAAGAATAAGTATTTTTCTAGCTAGTCCGCGCATAATATATTCAAGCATAGCCATACCAGCTTCAACCGTTTTTCCAAGTCCGACTTCATCACTTAACATCACGCGGCCTTTAAATCGATTGAGCACGGATTGAACTGTTTTTATTTGATAATCAAATGTTTCCAATTCACGTACATATGGTAAACAAAGCAATTCGTTTCCATTAGGATGAACCCGAAATTGTTGTGCTGTTTGGTATAACTGAAACCAATTTTCTGGATTGGACGTGAAGCTAGTTAAAGCTTTCATGACTGTATGAGCCCGTTCTTTGTGATGCAGCATACTTTCTACACTTTCAAGTGACGAATGGTGCTGATTCGAAACGATGATTCTCTGATCTTCTGTTTTTTCTATGAATAAAAACCCTTCAGCATAAGGAGCAAAAAAACCCTTTATTCCTTTACCTTGAAGCAATCTTTCATCCCAATCAATTGTAAACTTTCTTTGCAATCCTCTGCCATTCTCCATCATAAATGCTTCATCAGCAATCTGAATCTCACGAAAAAATTGAATGAGCGTCTCATCCATTTCCATCGACTGAAGATCAAATAACTCCTTATTTACCCTAAATAGATACTTAGACAATTTTATTCACCGCCGTTTCATTAACCCAAGTTTTCTATCATTCTACCATATTTCGGCATGTCATCCCCCGGATTTTGCCGAAAAATAGCTTGGAAATTAAGAAAGGCGCAAGCGCCCGTTTAGCGACGTACAAACTTAAATATATAGCGCAACGCCGTTCTGACCAACATCCTGTTGGCCTGAGATAAAGGAAACACGATGAACCCGAAGGGTGAATCGATGTTGACTTACGCAAGCAGGCACCGAAAGTTTGCTAGTCGCTGGGCGCTGGAGCTAGATCCAAACAATAGCCAATTTTTATACTTTACCTTTTGAAAAAGGGAAAGCTGATCGATTCAGCTTTCCCTGGTAGGTAATTTTTCTTGTGCGTTCGTTTGAGCTCCAGCTTGGTTTTGAAATTGTTGTAGTTGTTGTTGATTTTGTTGTGCCAAAATTATAACCTCCTAAGTATCCGTGCTTGTCGCTATAAAGCTCAACGTCTATTAAGGCTTCCCATTTTTTCGTATTTATACAAAAAATTCCCTTTGTAACGATTTTTGCTTATTTTTCCTTTTCAATTTCAGGTATAATGAAAAAAGCGGAAAAATTTGATTAACCTGGCTGGCCTCAAAGAGTTAATAATTTCATAAAGTCAGTATGGATGATCATAGATTGGTAGGGGAAATATCGTGAAAAAAGAAACAAAACAGAAATATGTTGTGGCTGCTTTACTAATTGCGACTTTTCTAACAGCGATTGAGGGGACGATTGTGAGTACGGCGATGCCGAAAATCGTCGATGATTTGGGTGGCAGTCATTTGTATACATGGGTCATATCGGTCTATTTATTGGCAACCGTGATTAGTACACCGATTTTTGGGAAATTGGCTGATTTATATGGTAGAAAGCTAATGTTTACCATTGGGGTAATCATTTTTTTGGTAGGATCGATGCTTTCAGGGTTATCCGAATCCATGCAGCAACTTGTTGTGTACCGAATCATCCAAGGTATTGGTGCTGGAGCTTTAACTACGATTCCTCTTACGATTATTGGGGATGTGTTTTCGTTTGAAATGCGCGCGAAAATTCAAGGGCTCATTAGTAGTGTATGGGGAATATCTGGCATTATCGGACCTCTCGTCGGTGGGTTTATCGTTGACTCTATCTCCTGGCATTGGATTTTCTTTATGAATCTTCCGTTTGGCATTATTTCCCTGATTTTGATTGGGACTTCCCTTCATGAACAAATTGAAAAGAAAAAGAGGACGATTGATTATGCAGGAATCTTTACTTTTGCAGCCAGTATGACGTCATTTTTATATGCTTTGAATTTATGGAAAGAAGAGAGGCAAATGACGGGTAGTATCGTAACCCTGTTTATAGTTGCCTTTATTGGAATCATCTTATTCATTTGGATTGAGTCCAAAGGGAAGGAGCCTATGCTTCCGCTAGCTTTATTCAACATTCGGCTGATTGTTGTTTCAAATGCAGTCTCCTTTTTAATTGGCTTTATTTTAATCGCCATGACCTTTTATATTCCTTTATGGGTGGTACAAGGTGTGACAGGCTTAAACGCGACTTTGTCGGGGATTGCCATGCTGCCATTATCCCTGACATGGCCAATTGGAGCCATGCTCACTGGAAAGTGGATGAATAAAATAGCTGTAGGGCGGATTGCTCTTCTTGGGATTATGGTTTTAATAGTAGGCTGTACTGGCATGAGTTTTTTTCAAGCAGATACCACTTTACCATGGATGATGGTCATTACCGCCATTTCAGGGATGGGTTTTGGCTTGTCCACCACATTGTTTACAGTTGTCGTTCAATCAGCTGTTGGCTGGAATATGAGAGGAGCAGCAATGGGCTCGATGAACCTATTTCGAAATTTAGGGCAAACCATTGGCATTGCCGTATCTGGACTCTGGCTAACTGATCAATTAAAAGGAGCTGAGCTGGCTGCAAATTTACATACGGTATTTATTTTGCTTATCGTATTAGCCGTCATTGCCTTTGTGATTACAACCATGCTCCTAGGTAAAAGAGGGCGGGAACTTTCAACCGAATAGGCCCATATAAAAAGCTTGAAGGCTCGATTATATGTTTTGTATAAGAAAAAAAGATAGCTGTCATTGCGCCACAGCTATCTATTTTTTTCTAATAAAGAAATTTTCACTTGTCCCCGATGAACGATATAAAGGTGGGCGGGCTGATTTCCAGCCCCATAAATAATAAAAAATGACAACGAAAAGCTAATGGCCGCAATGTACCTGTGTTGGGGGATAAACAGTGAGGACCTTGATCCAAATCCAGAATGGAACGTTTCTGTCAATTTATGCAGAAAAATATTTTATACATAACTGTGAGGTGGGACAGCATCGACTTTTACAGAAATTACTTGTAGAAAAATAGAAAGGAGCACTGGACATTTTTATAAAAAGAGTTATAATGTCTTAGTACTTTTTTAAAAGAAAAAGAGTGTCTAGTTTTTTATATTGGTAGCAAGTTAGAGAGGAGCGTTTAAGTTGAATAAGCTTAAAAAATTCTCGTTCAACATTGATAGTAAAAGTGTGCAATTTTTTCTCATTGCGATTGTGTTATTTTGGCTAAAAACGTATGTGGCTTATAGAATTGAATTTAATTTGGGGATTGATAATTCTGTACAAAAGTTTTTACTGTTTATTAATCCACTTAGCTCAGCCTTTCTTTTCTTAGGGGCTGCCTTGGTATTTAAAAAACATTGGGGAGCTGTGTTGATCGGCATCCAATTTGTATTATCCTTTTTGCTTTATGCCAATGTGGTCTATTATCGCTTTTTTGATGACTTCATCACTTGGCCAACGATTTTACAGTTGAAGGTCAATGGGGGACAAACAGATAGTGCGTTATCTTTGATGACGCCATACGATATTTTTTATTTCACAGATACGATTCTTTTAGTTTTACTGCTAGCTTTAAAGGTGTACCAGTTAAAATCTGTTTCGACGAGGAAAATCGCTTTGATTCCAATGGTGGTAGCAGTAGGGATTTTCTTATTTAATTTATCTTTAGCTGAAGCGGATCGTCCTGAGCTACTCACAAGATCGTTTGACCGAAATTATCTTGTAAAATATTTAGGAACGTACAATTTTACAATCTATGATGCTGTTCAAACGGCAAGATCTTCGATGCAACGTACCTTTGCCAGCAGTGATGATGTGACGGAAATCGAAAATAACCTAAAGGCCAATTTTGCGAAGCCCAACGCAGATTATTTTGGACAGGCAAAAGGGATGAATGTCATGTATATATCCCTGGAATCTTTACAGACCTTTTTGATTGATTACAAATTAGATGGTCAAGAAGTGACGCCGTTCTTAAATTCTCTGGCCCATGACGGAAAAACCTTTTATTTTGATAACTTTTTTCATCAAACTGGACAAGGGAAAACATCTGATGCGGAGTTTATGATGGATAATTCATTATTCCCACTGTCACAAGGATCTGTTTTTATCAATAAAGCACAGAACACGTATCATGCAGCCCCTGCGATTTTGAAATCAAGAGGCTATACATCAGCCGCATTCCATGGAAACTATAAAACTTTCTGGAACCGGAATGAGATCTATAAAGCATTCGGATATGATCAATTTTTTGATGCGACGTATTATAATATGACACCGGAAAATGTGAAAAATTATGGGTTGAAGGATAAGCCGTTTTTAGAGGAGTCCATGCCACTCTTAGAATCCTTGCCACAACCTTTTTATTCAAAAATGATTTTACTATCCAATCATTTTCCTTTTGCAATGGATGAAGGAGATACAGACTTTCCAGCAGGGGATTTTGGGGATAAAGTCGTCAATCAATATTTCCAATCAGCGAATTATATGGACCAAGCTTTGGAAGAATTCTTTCATAATCTAAAAGAAGCTGGTTTGTATGATAATACAATTATTGTGATGTATGGGGACCATTATGGTATTTCTGAAAATCATAATAGCGCAATGGAGCGAGTGACAGGAGAAGAAATAACACCATTTAAAAATGCCCAATTACAAAGAGTGCCTCTTTTCATTCATGTTCCTGGTGTAAAGGGTGGAGTTGTGCATAAATATAGTGGAGAAGTGGATGTTCAACCAACCATTCTTCATTTATTGGGAGTGGATACTCGAAATTATCTACATGTAGGGAATGATATTTTATCACCTGAATATAAAGAGGTTGTCCCATTCCGTAATGGAGATTTTGTGACACCGGAAGTAACCCAAGTAAATGGGGTTTGTTATGACAATGAGACTGGTGAGGAAATAGAAGACCAGCAATGTTCTTCAGATGATCAGGTGGTAAAAGAAAAACTAGAAATTTCGGATCGAATTGTAACGAAAGATTTGCTTCGTTTCTACCAACCAGAAGGCTATGTGCCGATTGATCCAAACGATTATCAGTATACAAATGGAACAAAGGAATAAGAAATAGCGGAAGCACCTGAAGCTGTGGCGAGCCACTAAAAAGCTCCTTCTCATTTGAAAGAATGGGAAGGAGCTTTTTGGTGTCAAGAATTTAATGGAGATATGCCTCTAATTGTTGATATTAAAGGGATTGAAACTGTTTTTCTTGTAAGGTAGGAAAGTATAAATTTGGCTAGTGTGAGATCCAGCTCCAGCGCCTAGCCCCTCGAGGTCAAATAACCTGAGCCAATAAAAGTCAAACCCGGACTTTTCTTGTCTCAGAACATTTGCTTGTCGGGGCTGACCAAGGCGCTTGCGCTTTTCTTACAGGATAGGAAAGTATAAATTTTGGCTAATGTTGGATCTAGCTCCAGCGCCCAGCGACTAGCAAACTTTCGGTGCTGCTTGCGTAAGTCAACATCGATTCACCCTTCGGGTTCATCGTGTTTCCTTTATCTCGTCAGGCCCCTAAAAAGTTTGTACGTCGCTAAACGGGCGCTTGCGCTTTTCTTACTATGATTATCGCTATAAAAAGTCGGATGATATCTATTTGGAGAATATTATTAGGGATGTCAAGAAATATAAACGAGAAGAAAATCTTGTGATTGTCAATATGCATTGGGGTATCGAATATATGGAAGGACCGGCTGCTTATCAAACGAAATTCGGACATGCAACATTGGATGCCGGAGCGGATATCATTATCGGTTGTCACCCACATCGTTTACAAAGTGTAGAAAAGTATAATGGCAAATATATTATCTACAGCATGGGCGATTATGCTTTTGGCGCCGACCCAACATTCCTTTCACGACAAACAGCGATGTTTCGGCTTCATTTTGCTAAAGAAAATGGCACTGTTGTCATGAAAGGAATGCGGATCGTCCCAGCATTCGAAAATTCAAATGGCAGTGAAACAGAAAATAACTATCAACCAATGCCGTTGTTTGGAAAAGATGCCAAGGATGTTGTTGATGAATTGATCAGGATTAGCAACATGATCCCGAATGGTGTTTCCGAGTATGACTATTTTGATCCTTTTCGTGAGGACTAAAGAAAAGATCTTTATTGCTTGTATAACAGATTAGTATTAGCAGAAGGGGAGAATTAATCAGTTAAAATGGTTAGCTACTCCTCTATATAAAGGAATTGTCCTTCCGAAAAAGAGTAAGATGAAGCAAAAAACCGGCAAGCTTTCAGCTTTTGCCCGGTTTTTTGCTGAAGGCAATTATTGTAATGATAAACGTGAATAAGGCGATATTTTTTTACTCCATTTGTTCGACGCTCCTCTAAAGAATCATTCTAGTAAGTCTTTATATAAATCTCTTCGGTTGCGAACCTTTGATTTAATTGGCGAGCAAAGTCTAAAGCAGAGGAGCTGTCTCCGTGCAGGCAAATGGTATCGGCTTGGACGGAAATGTCGATACCATCAACAGAGCGGACCTTTTCTTCTTTCACCATACGAACAGCTTGAGAGACAGCTTGTTTAGCATCTTGGATTAAGGCATTTGGTTGGCTTCTGGGTGTTAATGTTCCATCGCTTTGATAAGTGCGGTCGGCAAAAACCTCGCTTGCTGTTGACAATCCGAGTTTTTCTCCTGCTTTGATCAATTCGCTGCCAGCTAAGCCATATAAAATAAGTTGTGGATGAAAATGATAAGCAGCCTCGGCAATCGCCTCGGCAAGTGCAAAGTCTGTTGCCGCCATATTATAAAGGGCTCCATGGGGCTTTACATGGTGTAGCTTTGCTCCATGGGCAACCACAAATCCATGGAGAGCGCCAATTTGATAGAGAACCATTTCAAAGGCTTCTCTTGGAGAAACAGCCATCCTTCTTCTGCCAAATCCTTGCAGATCAGGTAAACTTGGATGGGCACCAATCGCTACATGATGTTCCAAGGCTAGTTCAACCGTCTGATTCATTGTTGAAAAATCTCCTGCATGAAAGCCACATGCGATATTGGCAGATGAGATATAGGGCATGATGTCGGTATCCAATCCTGAGTGATAAGTGCCAAATCCCTCGCCGATATCGCAATTCAGGTCAATTTGCTTCATATCAAAACATCTCCTTAATCTTTCCATTTCAACTGACAAGCGGTTCTTATTTTTTTCAATAACTGTTGTTGTTCTTGTGTACGTTGCTGGGCCTCCTGCAATGAAATTTCTTGGAAGCGAACTCGATCACCAGGTCGCATTTGACTTAAGCGGGGGAGATCACAGGTCATAACCTCCCCGATTTTCGGGTATCCACCTGTTGGTTGTCGATCCGCCATTAAAATAATTGGTTGTCCTTTCGGTGGGACCTGAATGGAGCCAAAGGCAGTGCCTTCCGTGATCAGTTCCTGTGAATCTTTCCAATTTAGCACAGGCCCAGATAATCGATACCCCATTCGATCAGAATGAGGTTCAATGGTAAAAGATTCAGACTCAAAAAGTAGCAGGGACTCCTTTGTAAACCAATCATATTGCCGGCCTTTTATAAAATGAATGGGTATGATATTTTCTCTTATATAATTCCTTGCATGACTAGGTAAACCCCAGAGCGCATGATGAAAATCCGAGCTCTCTTTTACAGGAAGAATATCTCCTTTTTTTAAGGCTCTCCCGCAAATTCCTCCCATTCCAGTCCTCATATCTGTGCTATAGCTATTAAGGACTTTTTCGATAAAAAAACCACCTTTTACGGCAAGATAAGTCCTTGTCCCATCCTTAGCATAGCTGAATGTGAGAATATCGCCTTTTTGAACAAAAATCGGCTTTCCTATCTCCATTCTCCGGCCATTCCACTCTGCCCCCATATCAGCGCCGAAAATAGCAAGGATAAGATTCTTCTGAATTTTCAATGTAGGGCCGCGGAAAGCCATTTCTATGACTGCTTCATTTTCATCATTGTCAAGAACGAAGTTGGCAAGTCTTGCTGCCCAATGATCCATGGCACCGCAAACAGAAATGCCATAACTTTGCCATCCATGTCTCCCAAGGTCTTGTATCGTTGTTTGCATTCCCGCTTTGATCACTTGAATCGTCATGGTCTCCCCTCCAAATCGTGAAATTCCTTCTTACTGATAGCGATAAATCGAATGTAATCACCAGGTAGTAGAAAAGTGGGAGGCTGTTGATCCTGATTAAAAAGCTTGTAAGGTGTCCTGCCAATAATTTGCCAGCCACCTGGGGAAGCTAAGGGATAGATTCCAGTTTGTCCCCCTGCAATGCCAACGGAGCCAGCAGGAATTTTTGTGCGTGGAGAAGACCGTCTACGTACCGCTATTCTTGAATCCATGCCACCAAGAAAGGGAAACCCCGGTGTAAACCCTAAGAAATAGACAGGATACTCTCTATTTGTATGAATATGAACCACTTCTTGGACGGAAAGTCCCCTAAAATCAGCTACATATTTGAGATCCATCGCATACGGCTCCTCATAGCAAACAGGAATTTCTTTTACCTGTTTCTTTTCCAATCTAAGGGAAAAAGTGGGGTGAAGTTGTTGGATGTACCTTTTCAATGTTTCATATGGATTGGAAGATGCGATAGACCTTAGATTATAAAAAATAGTAAGTGTCGTGTAGGCTGGGACAATGTCCATTACGCCGGGAAGAGCTGCCGCTTCAATCGCTTTTTTCCAACTAAGAATCTTCCGGTTCGTATCCAGATTAATGGAATCTCCAAATTCCATGACTAAAGCTTCCTCACCCAATGGAGAAAATTTTATAGAGTCCATGCTTTCACCCTTTCAACGCGGTCTATATCTACTATACCAAGAGTAGCAATGCTTTTATAGGGAGATGGAGCCAAAAATAGATGTCAATACTTTTAATTTATGACACTTTACCAAATGTGGGAGGGAAATTCATAAAAAAAATGGCTCTTCGCTATTTAATGTTGTAAACAGCTTACTAGCGCGTATTTATTCCGATGATTTTTATTATTGTGCATTGCACCGAGAAACGAGTGGGTTAAGGGGAAAGGGCGAGTTACGATACTCACTCCCCATTCACCCTGTAACATAGATAAACCTAAAAGAGGTGACAGCGGGCCGATTGGCTGTGCCCGAAATCGAAGAAAAAGAAGCAAGAGGTAACAGCGGACTGGTTGGCTGTGCCCGAAACCGGAGAAAAACGTGAACAAAGTAACAGCGAACAGAATAGCTGGCTCTTCGCTATTTAGTCCTTGATAAACAGTTAACTAGCCATCATTTATTTCTATGATTTTCCTGTTCGTCTCCATGTTGTTACATTGCTGCTGACTAGAGCAAAATCAAAGCGGACAAGGGATAAGTTCGATTACTCGCTCTAAAATTCAACTCCTGTAACATAAATAACCGCCCAGAATTTAATGCCTTTATGAAAATTGATCCTAAACAATAAATAATGAGGAAGCAAAAATATTATTGCAGTCCACGTATCCTTCTTTCAACTTACTGAAAATATAATCTTTTTAACTTTTTTCAAAAAGAGAGAAACTTTTTTATTTGTATGACGTCTATAGTTATATAGTCGAAAAAAGGAGGGAAGGAAGATTAGTTAGATTTTTGTTTTTTCACTTATTTTAGCTAATTATCAATGGATAAAGTGAAAACTTTTAAATTATTAGGAGGGAATAGTAAAAATGAGATCACTAAAAATACCATTTATATTGTCGCTAATCCTATCTATGTTTGCGTTTTCCGGTGTATCCGCTTTCGCAGAATCAGAGAATTTGAATTCCATTGATATGGGAAACAATGGTTTTTCTGAAGACTGCAATATTCACGATTTTATATCGGAAGCTGACGAAAAACAAGCACAAATTAATGAAGATGGATCTAAAACTATTAAGATTACAGATTCGAAAACTTTGGAAGAGATAGAATCTACCAGAGGGAAAAAATACCCAGATAAGAAATTAAGAGAAATCGAAATTAAACTCTTTCCGGAAGCTGAGATACAAGACCACGGTGATCTAGTTACTCCACAAGCCCTTGCATCAGTTAAGCAAACAGGTCTTAGAGATGCTTGTGGTGCTAATCTTCTTAGAAAATCAACTGGAACAGGTACATTTTCAATGTCTATATCGGAATCGGTCACAACGCAAGTTAGTGGTGGACTTGGTGTTAATATAAAAGTTATAAATGCAAGTTTAGGAACAAGCATAAGTAGCACAGTTACCGTTACAGATAGTACATCTTATACTGCTCCAAAAGGTGAGATTGGTGTAATAGAAGCATATCCTAGTTTAAAAATTTTAGATTATGATGCGTACTATGCAGGGGTAAAAACTGGAAGTGGTAATGTCACGTATGCCGTAGGAGTATGTTGGAATAAATATTACTAAGTTTAATAAAAAAGAAACTATCATGTATGTTATTGTGATAGTTTCTTTTTTTCACTTTTATAAAGGAAAATTATAGTGATTATGATTAGGGCTATAGAAAAAACAATGGATATTCGTAAAAGTTTTATGATGTATTCAAAAATAGAAAGGGTATTAAATATCTTAGTATCTTGTGGAGTATTAACAATTTCTGTTTGCGAAGTGAAAAGAATTCCAATAAACAATCCTAAAACAAAACCATAGATGCCTGATTTTATTAATCTATTTTCGATTTTCTTTAAAAAATTCATAAATTCCTTCCTTTCCCTTTCTTAATGTAAAAAACACTTTTTTTTGTCTAAAATCTTTTTAACACAACTAAAAAGTCACATAAGTTTTCTACTATTATAGAACAAAAAGATGAGAATACACAATAGTTTACTGCCATTTCCTTTTTACCTGGAGTATTCGCATATTCGCAATTCCTTTTAGACGACCAATTTAGGTATCTTTTCACGGCTTCTTTTGAGGTATCATCAACATCCAGAAGAATATCTTCTTTAGAGAAACACATAAATATAATTACTTGCAAGAGTTAAGTTAATCACTTAATTTCCGGTCCAGTCTTTTCAACATCCGAATATCACATAAGTTTTGACACATTTAGATTTAGGGCACAGAAGAGAGGCTGGGACATTACCAAATGCTCACCAGCCTTCCACTTAGGACTTTATAAATTACATGTGACGCATGTAATATTGTCAACATACTGAATGTCAATCCACACTATAGGTTGAATTTAACCAACAGAATAATACACAATCGCTAATACAATGGCTAAAATAATCCGGTAAATCGCAAACGGACGCAATTTCACTCGGTTAATGAGGGCGAGGAAAAAACGAATGGAGACCCAGGCAAAGACAAAAGCACTGATAAATCCGACGATAAAAAAGGGCAAGACATCCAGTGTCAACACATCCCACTTTTTCAAAAGGGAAACCGCACTGGCACCAAACATGATCGGAACAGCCATGATGAAAGTGAAATCTGCTGCTGCACGATGGTTTAACCCCATTAAGACACCACCCGAAATCGTAGCGCCTGATCGGGAAAATCCTGGCCATAGGGCAATACACTGAAATAGACCAATAAAGAAAGCTTGCCGATATGTAATTTCATCTAGGGAAGCTCCATGAAAATCTCGATTTTTCTTTGCCTTCCAATCGGCTGCCATCATAAGAATAGCCCCTGCTATTAAGGCCAATAGGACGGGTCCGATCCGAAACAAATGGTGGTCAATGAAATCTTCAAAAGCAAACCCAATAACAGCGGCGGGAATAAGACCGACAATGACGTGAGAAAGCTTTAAGCGCGAATGATTTGGAACGGGGCTTGTCCGTCCAATATTGACTCCCACCAAACTCCATAAACGCGACCAAAAAACAATGACAACGGCCATAATAGACCCTAATTGAATGACAACTTTAAATGTATTGGCCACTTCCTGTGAACCTAATAATCTAGCCGATTTAAAAAGCATATCATCTACAATGATCATATGACCCGTAGATGAGACAGGGGCGAATTCTGTCATCCCTTCCACGAATCCTAGAATAAGTGCGACAATCCAATCACGAATATCCATGGGCAACTCCCCTCATTATAATTTTAGATATAAACAAATATAGTTTTTATCTCTACCTGAATTCCCAATCTTTCATGGGCGTCCTTTATTCAGTTTACACGACCTTAAGGAAAAAAAGAACATATTTATCAATGAGGTAATTGCGATGTCTCACACCTCAAGTGAGACAAGGGGTTAAGGAGAGACCAGAATTTATTTTCCCCCAAAATGTGACGGTATAATGCACTTTTAAGAGAAGGGAATGGAAAAAATTCGAAAATCCACCCCAAAATGCAAAAAAACAGATGAAACCTTGCCCTATAAGGTTTAAAATAGTTAGTAACCACAAAAACCATTAAACCTTTTTAACTCCCGAAGACCTTGTTGGTGGCTAACATCTATCCCATATACAAGCACAAGACGGATGGGACGCTTTCCCGCTGTGATCTTCACATTGAGGTGGCTTACGTAAATGTTTTCTTTTTGACTTTCCCGTTTTCCTTAAAGTTTGAGCGTCGTTTTGATCTTTCCCTTCCGTGAATCACGCAGCACTGTGGATTTAAACCATTTCCTTTTCCAAAAGATCTTGCGATTCTCGGTTTATCGGACGATATACTGCTGCTTTTTTTGATGCATAAAGTCAAATAGAGCATTCATGTCGTACCCTCGGTCAAAGACAAATGTTGCGTTCCTTTTGGGCTGTTTCTGGTTGGCACTCAACCCGACGATTTCTGTGACGTGGTATCCTTTTTCTATCTTGTGGTCTTTGCTGGAGCCATCCCTGACTTTCCCCAGTACTTCGAATGCCCGCCCATGTGGTTTAATGACATCCGAATCATCCACCATAATGAGGGATCTTTTCCCAATGCCTTCACCGATTTTTGTGTGTAGCGAGAAAGGATAGTTGAAGACAGTGAACGCCCTAAATTCCGGCTTAATCGTTCAATGGTATTTTTAACCTGGACGGACTTATTTAAAGCGCCGGCAATGTCTTTGAGGATGATACTACCGGACTTTAATATACCCTAGATGGGGCTGGATCACGAATTCGGATTCCACCTGACTCGCTTTTGATACGATACTTTTCGCGAATTGAACGGATTTACGTTTTACTCGGTACACATCTGTGAAGGATGGAACATAAGGCCTCCTTAAAGTTGTTTAGTAACGTTTTAGCTGGTACTAAAATTATACCAAACAACTAGGGGCCTTTTTGTTGTTTCCACCCCGAGTTTCGCCCCATTTCCGTGTTTTTATTGAAAAATCACCTCTTGAAATGAAGCCTACTCAGTCACCTCTTGATTTTTTGCTGAAACTCAAAAACCCTTTTTAAGCCGCTTTTAACGTTATCCCTTTTCCCAATTGCTTTATATGAGTTCGATCTATATTCTAAGCCGCATCTAAAATTTTGCACTGACTAGAGGACTACACGGTCGATCTGCTTGGATATAATGTCAACAACTGATCCTCCTATATTAAGAAGATGTAAATCTATTTCCTCGCTAACATTTGCTTTTTCTCCCTTTGACGGACCAATAAAAGTATTGCAGCTATTAATATAACAGCAAACACACTAAGAAAGAAAACACCATTCTCAAAGGTGATACTTGGGTTATCCGACTGATATGCCATTAAGTTTGTGACCACATCCGCACCTGATAAATAGGTAAAAGGATTAAGATGAATCATCGAATTCAACACATCTAATGATTTGAGCACCATTGAGGAACCTATAATAAAGACAACTGTTATAAGTAGCGTAATCAATTTGTTCTTTGCAAAATAACTAATAATCGAAACAAGTAAAACAATGTTAAGTATACTTAGAGCATGTAAAGTCAATGTTTTGGCAATGATAATCCATACAGGAACAGTTGCTACTGTATCAAGTGAATAAAGTAGAATCGGGTATCGGAAACTTCCTGTTCCAGTGATAATACTAGCTAATACAAAACTTATAAACAACGTAATTATATATACGCATACAGCAAACAATGTACAATACAAGATTTTTCTCAATGTGGTTCTTATATAACCACTTGGAAGAAGTAAATCAATATTAAATCCTTGTTTATACGTATTCACAAAAATCTCTGATAAAAAAACGGATAAGATAAGCGCGAAAAAAACCGGAAAGATAGAATCCATGATTCGATACACATAATTAAAACCAAATCTTTCATATCCTTCTGTATCAGGTTCATGATCAAGGGCTGCTAATTGCTCATATAACACTTTTTCTTGTTTTAGGGCAAATACATGGTCTTCTGGAAACAAATCTCCTCCTGCCTTTTCGTTTACATGTAAATGTCTATTAATAATTTCAATAGAATAACTTAAAGCTTTTGACCATTCCTTTTGATCAGCTAACTCCAGAATTTTTTCGTTCCATTCCTTTTGTTCCAATGCATCTTGTAATCCCCCTTTAAAACTCTCAATGTCGTCTTCAGAATATTTCACGTCATCATTTAATATATTCTCATAATATTCTTCTAACTCAATTGTTGTGTTATGATGATCTTTTACTTGACCTAAATAACTATAAAAATCTCCTGTATTGAGGTTTAAAATATATAACCCAACAATTCCTAAAAATAAAAGCAATAATAAAAGTACATTATTTCGATTTTTAAATGTTTTATTTAATAGAAGTTTATAATAATACAATGTTTTAATCCTCCATCTCCTTGTTGATCAGCTTCAAAGATCTATCCTCCATCTCATAGATATAATCACAAACAGAGTATACGCTATCATTTTGATGAGAAGAGAATAAAACACATGCGCCATTATTTTTAGCCCTTATTATGAATTTTTCAAATAGTTTTAAGCTTTTTGTATCTAAACCTATTGTTGGTTCATCTAAGAGTAAGTACGCTGCACCGCTGATACCATACATGGAAAGAAGTACCTTCTGTTTCATTCCCAGAGAGTATTTTCTAATTGGTAGTTTTATATAGTTATCCATTTCCCAAAAAGCAATAAGCTCGTTTATAGTCATATAAGGATTATTCTTCCAAGTAAATTCAATAAATTTTAAATAATCCCATCCTGATATATTTAAATCTAACCATTCGGAAGTCTCATAATAGAATAACTGTCTTTTACTTTCTACTAAATCAAGCGTCTTATCTTCCTCTTGAATAGAAATAGATCCCGTAGATTCACTTCGAAGACCACTTATTGTTCTTAAAAGAGTTGTTTTTCCACTACCGTTTCTAGCAGACAAACCGTAAACGACACCCTTTTCTAGGTCCATATTTGCCCCATATAGCAATCTTTCCCTCGTAATTAGGTCTAAATTTTGTATTTTTAGCATTGCCCACTACTCATTCCTTTAGAATTCTTTATTTACAAAAAAATGTCATTTCTGTTACATTTCCCCTCAATTAATAGTATAATCTAACTAATTAGGTAGATAGGTAAATGAATATATACTTTACTTTTATCTACTATTTGTGTCAAAAAACATAGTAAAGGAGGGGTAGATCAATGGAAAAATTCAAAAGATTTTTTCACGTTTTTGTGGTATGTAGCCTGTTAATAACTGGTGGCATTGCTGTCGGTGCCGAAACAGCTTCTGCTAAAGAAGTTATTAAAACTTCTGACCAGAAAAAGAATAAAATTACAGGTAAATATGGAAACGCTTTTAACTACGTTTATTTCAATGTTCCAAGTAGTGCGTATCTGTGTACTAGAACTGAAGTAAAAATTGATACTGGCATTATAAATGACACCTATAGATCATACTGGATTTACTATAGTTCTTCTACAGGAAAATATTACCTTAATACATCACTCCAAGTGCCGCTGTCAAAAATGGCAGTAGCACTTGACTATAATCTAAAAATTATAGTTATCTAGAAGGTGATCGTAATGATTAAGGAAACTAATTTTCCCTTTTCCTCAAAAAATCCCCAAGTTAAACTAATCCCCATCCCATTGACGGATATAATTTTATAAAAGATATAGACAGAAGAGGAATCTACGTTGGCTTATGCAAGCGGGTGCCAGTTTAGCTAAAACTTTCTTACACTTTTTTATATTCGTTTTACTTATACGACCACCTTCTCGAAGCAGGAGGCTTTTGACATAAGTGTCGACGACTCAAGTCTTATCTAAGGCTGAAGTCCAGCTCAAAGTATGAAGGCTAATGCATACTCAATATTTAGACTAAACTCATTCATCAATCTTGATGATTTCATTAATCGGAATTTTCCTTCAACAAACTTTTCACAAAAAATCCTTTATAATGGTTTGGTGGTAGTAAACTATCCAAATCCAATATAAAGAACATGTCAATGAATAAGTTTACACAAAAAACATCATTTGAACAATGGCTTTCACCCATTTCTAACGATTTATTTAAGGAACAAGTGAAGACCTTAAACTACTATACAAAGAAACTTTAATATGGACTCGTTCTGAAAATTACAGATCTTTCCGAACGGGAAAGCCCACTTCTTCAGAGGTGGGATGAAAGTGAGGATGAATTAGCAAGGCTTTAGAATGTAAATAAATTCAACAGTTGGGTTGTGGAGGAATACACGTTCCGGTATAATGGAACTATAAAGTAAACAGAAAGGAGGTTAGCCAATATGATCGTCACGCACT